>NZ_NTJD01000009.1 GCF_002358085.1 Pseudothioclava arenosa | reverse complement strand
GCGCAGCGTTGTAGTCGGACCAGTTCGTCGTGCGATAGCGGGCGGGCTTGGGCTTGCTCATACCACGCGTCTAACTGCATGGATTCGCGATGTGAATCCTTCGCAGCCAGAGTTCTGCAACAATGCCGATCGAAGGCGCCGTCCTCGTAGGGAAGATCCGCGGCGCTGCCGATGGTGCAGCTGCATTTCTCATAAAGCGCCCCGAGCGACTCGCGCGCGGCAACGAGCATGTCGCCCGAGGCGTCGAGCCCGTGCACCTGATATCCGAGTTCGTCGTAGAAAGGAACGAAACGGCCGGTGCCGAACGGGATGTCGACGACTTTCAGCCCGCGGGGCAGGGTCTCGAGCAGGGATTTCATCTCGTCCTGTTCGACATGCCACCATTCTTGCTTGAGGCGGCGCGCCTCGTAGTTCCGGGCCCGTTTGTTGTAGTAGGTATCGCCCTTGGGCGGGGTCTGTTTCATGAGAATACCTTGCTTTCCGTTTGCGGAAGATAAACAGGTTGATGACGGAAATGTCTAGGTTTTATACGCTCGCAAGCGAAGCCTTGCCGGTTCTCGACCCCCACACCCGCCCATGCGTCACACCCTTGACGCAGATCAACGCGAGCGGGGGCGCTTCGTGCGCTTATGGGCGTCGGGGCGGGTCAGGCTGGACCGCGCCCCGGTTGAACGACGGAGGTGCCGTATGAGTGACGGGGTTCCTCTTGAAACAGGGCCGGGACGAGCCGGCTGGAACTGGCATCTTGCGGTGCTGGGGTTTGCGATCTTGTGGTGGAATATCTATCGCAACCTGCAGCCTGCCGCCGAATGGATGACCGCGCAGCTTCCGCTTGAGCGACATTCGCATGCTGGCGAGGCGGTCGCGTTTTTCCTCTATGATGTGCCCAAGGTGATGATGCTGCTGACGCTGATCGTCTTCGCGATGGGCGTGGTGCGCAGCTTCTTCTCGCCCGAAAAGACACGCGCGTTCCTGTCGGGCAAGCGCGAGGGCGTGGGCAACATGATGGCCGCGGGGCTCGGGGTTCTGACGCCATTCTGTTCGTGCTCGGCGGTGCCGTTGTTCATCGGGTTCGTGTCCGCGGGCATCCCGCTCGGGGTGACGTTTTCCTTCCTGATCGCGGCGCCGATGGTCAATGAGGTGGCGCTGGTGCTGCTGTTCGGGCTGGTCGGCTGGCAGGTGGCGCTGACCTATCTGGCCTTTGGCCTTGCCATCGCGGGCGTCGCGGGCTGGGTGATCGGGCGGCTGCGCCTTGAAGCCTGGTTGCAGGACTGGGTGCGCGAGATCCATGCCGGCGACGGCGCCGAGGGCCTCGATGAGGCGCATCTGACGATGGTCGATCGCTATCGTCTCGGGATTGCCGCCGTGCGCGAGATCTTTGCCAAGGTCTGGGTCTGGATCCTGCTGGGCATCGGGCTAGGCGCGCTGATCCACGGCTATGTGCCGCAGGCGCTGATGGAGCGGATCATGGGCGCCGAAGCCTGGTGGTCGGTGCCGGCGGCGGTGCTTCTGGGCATCCCGATGTACACGAATGCCGCCGGGGTCATCCCGATCGTCGAGGCACTTTTGGGCAAGGGCGCGGCGCTGGGCACGGTTCTGGCCTTCATGATGAGCGTGATCGCGCTCAGCCTGCCCGAAATGATCATCCTGCGGCAGGTTCTGACGCTGCGCCTGATCGCCGTGTTCATCACGGTGGTCGCGGGCGGTATTCTGGCCGTGGGCTACCTGTTCAACCTGATGTTCTGAAGGAGAATGCGATGAAATCCGTCAAGGTCTTTGGCCCGGGCTGCAAGCGTTGCGAAACCACCGCCGAGATGGTGCGCGCGGCGGCCGCGAAGCTGGGCGTCGAGGTCGAGGTCGAAAAGGTCACGGACCCGCGTGCGATCGCGATGGCCGGGGTGATGTCGACGCCGGGGATTTCGATTGATGGCAAGCTCGTGCACGCGGGCGGGCTGCCCGATGCCGCGAAGCTGGAAGGCTGGCTGGGCGTCTGAGGGGGCCTAGAAATAGCTGCGCACCAGCGCGTCGGACAGAAGTGTCCAGCCGTCGGCCACCACGAAGAAGGCCAGCTTGAAGGGCAGGGCGACCACGGCCGGGGGCACCATCATCATCCCCATCGACATCAGGATCGCTGAAACCACGAGGTCGATGATCAGGAACGGCAGAAACACCAGAAAGCCGATTTCAAAGGCGCGGGTGATTTCGGATAGCAGGAAGCTCGGCACCAAGGTCGCCAGCGGCGCGTCGGGCAGGGCGCCCTGAAAGGCGCGATCGGGGCGCAGGTCGTTCAGACGCGCGAAGGTTTCGGGGTCGGCGCGGGTCGCCATGAACTGCCGGAACGGCGCGAGGCCGCGCGTCAGCGCCTCGTGCATTTCAATCTGCCCTTCCATCAGCGGCTGCGCGCCTTGCTCCCAGGCTTCGGTCAGGGTGGGCTCCATGATGAACCACGTCAGGAACAGCGCGAGGCTCACGATCAGCATGTTGGGCGGCGATTGTTGCAGCCCCAGGCCTTGGCGCAGGATCGAAAGTACGGTGACGATGAAGGGAAAGCTGGTGACCATCACCGCGATCCCGGGCGCGAGGCTGATCAGGGTGATCCCCGCGATCAGGAGCATCGAGCGAGAGGCGAGGCTGTCGCCCTCGCCAAGGTTCAGTGTCAGTTCCTGCGCGCCCGCAGGTCCGGCGAGAAGCAGGAAGGCCAGCAGCAGAAATCGCAGGTCAGAGCCCGTTCGAAACATCGGCCACCTCGATCAGCCGCACGGCCAACTGGCCCGCGCGCTCGCCTTCAAGCTCGGTCAACTCGCCGCGGGCGATCAGCCGGTCGCCGACGTAAAGCTCAACCGGGTCGTCGACGCGCCGGTCAAGCGGCAGCACCGCATCGCGCTTGAGCCGCAGCAGGTCGCGCACCAAGGGGCGCGCCTTGCCGACCGAAATCGTGATCTCGATCGGCACCTGGGTGAACGGGTTGGTGCCAGCGGCCTCGGTCTCGTCAGCTATGGTCATGGGCGGCGTCCTCTTCGGTGATGTTGAAATAGGTGCGCACGGCGGTGCCGATGCGCGCGATCAGCCCGTCGATGTCGATCTGCCGCTCGCTGTCGTCGAAGCGCAGGAAAACCTGCCCCTCGGTCAGAGAGGGTTCGGCGCGAAATGCGAGCGGAAGGGTGCTTTTTTCGGTCAGGATGTCGCGCAGTTGCGCCAGCGTATCCGGGTGGGTGACGACCGTCACCGGCAGGGCGCAGACCTCGTCGGCCAGCGCCACGATTTCATCGGTGATCAGCCCGCCCAGCGTGTCGCGCGACACCGCGGGCAGGACCTTGGACGTCATGTCCAGAAGCAGCGGGCGCAGCGCACCCAGCATGGCTGCGCGCGCCTCGTGATAGGTGAAGGACAGCTCCTGCAAGGAGCGCCCAAGTTCGCCATTGAGGCGCTTCATCTCGGTGTTTTGCGCCGCGACCGCATCCTCCCAACCGGCGGAGAAACCTTTTTCGAAGGAGGCGAGGCGCGCCTCTTCGAAGGCGGCGCTGTCGAGGGAAACGAGGTCGCTTTGGGGGGCGGGGTCGTCGAAGGATTCAAGCTGCAAGGGGCGGGCCATCAGGCGGTCTCCTCTTCATCTTCCATCCAGCTGCGCAGGATTTCGATCGTTTCGGCCTGTCGCTCGTCGATCAGGCGCTTGATCCGCGCGACGGGGTCTTCGGTGCTGAAATCATCGTCGAATGCGGAGGCCATCGGCATCGGCAGCTGATCGAGGCCGAAATCGGAGACGATCTGCATGTCCTGCTCGGGCAGGTTGCCCTCGGCGATTTCGCCTGCCAGCGCGGGGGGCGTGTCGGGGCTGGGCGCGGCAAGCGCCGGGGCTGCCGGGTAGGGGGCTTGCGTCAGGATCGGGCGCATCACGAACAGCCCCAGCACCACGGCGACCAGAGCCAGAAGGGCGATCTGGATGATCTGCATCAGGTCCAGCTGCACCCCGGCCAGCAATCCCGCCTGAGCCTCGCTGCCCAGCATCGCGACGGGTTCGAATTCAAGCGAACGGATCGTGATCACGTCGCCGCGCGCCTCGTTGAAGCCGACGGCGGAGGCAACCAGTTCATGCAGATCCGCCAGTTCCTGTTCGGAACGCGGCTGCCATTGCGTCTCGCCAGTGGCCGAAGTGACGCGCATTCCGTCGACCAGAACGGCCACGCTCAGGCGTTTGAGCGCGCCGGGGGTGCGCAGGATTTCCCGTGTCGTCTCAGAGACTTCGTAATTCGTGCGCTCGCGCGTCTCGCTGGAGCTGCTTTGCGATTTGCCGCTGCCGCCTGCGTCGCCCTCGGGCAGGTTCGAGGCGATGGTGACCGCGCCGGGCTTCACGTCATCGGCGTTCTTGCTGCGCTCTTCGAGGTCGGTCGAGATCGCCACGCGCGCCGCCGGATCGATCACGCGTTCGGTGATTGCCTCGCGATCGGTAACGGTTTCAACTGCGACTTCCACGATCGCGTTGCCATAGCCCACACGCGCTTCCAGCAGGCGTTCGACATTGCGGCGCAGTTCCTCGGCGCGCTCTTCGCCTTGGGGCAGCGTGTTGGCTTCGGGCGCGCCGATCAGGCCCTTTTCACTGTCGATGATCGAGACGTCGTCGGGGTGCATCCCCGCGACGGCAGAGGCCACGAGGAATTTCAGCGCCTTGGCCTGCGGCGCTGAAAGCCCGCCCGCCGCCGTCGAAATGCTGACCGAGGCGGTCGGGCGCAGATCGGTCCGGAAGCTGCGCGCGGGGGCGGCGGAGATATGCACGCGCGCGGCCCGGATTGCCGGGTTCGACAGGATCGTGCGCGCGAGTTCCCCCTCTTTCGCGCGCCAATAGGCGGCATCGAACATCTGCGAGGTCGTGCCAAAGCCCGAAAGCGTATCAAGCAGCTCATAGCCCGCGTTGCCGGTGGCGGGCAGCCCCTCGGCGGCGAGGGTCATGCGCAATGCGTCGCGCTGGGCGGCCTCGACATAGATCGAGTCGCCGCGCACCTCGAATTTCGCGCCGCGTTGTTCCAACGCGCCAACAACCTCGCCCGATTCCGGCCCTGCCAGCCCCGCATAAAGCAGCGCCATCGAGGGTTTCGAAGCGATGGCCGAAAGCGCCAGAACGGCGGCAAACACCGCTGCCGTCGCGCCCAGAACGATCGCGCGGCGCCGCGCGTCGAGCGCCTGCCAGACGGTGAGAAGCTGTTGCACGAGCACCTCCTGAATGCGGACATTCTGTCCCTCGTCAGCGCCGAGATTCCCCTATCTGGATTAACAATCGGTTAGTGGGTTTTCGGTAATGCTGCCCTTGGAACGAAGAAATCGGTGATCCCATGGCAGAGACTGATCCGGCCGCAGAAGAGCCTCCGAAAAAGAAGTCGAAACTCCCGTTGCTGATCGGGCTGGTGCTGATGCTGGCGCTTGGAGGCGGCGGGTTTTACGCGGTCTATTCGGGGATGATCCTGGCGCCGCACGCGCCCGAGGCGCAGGCGCATGGCGATGGCCATGAAGCGCCGGGGGCACTTGGCGATGTGGCCTTCGTCGCGCTTGATCCGATGGTGATTTCGCTGGGCAGCAGCGGCGCGCGGCACTTGCGCTTCAACGCCCAGCTTGAGGTGCCGCCCGCCTATCAGCCCGATGTCGAACTGTTGCGCCCGCGGGTGATGGATGTGCTCAACGGCTATCTGCGCGCGGTGGATATAACCTTGCTTGAGGACCCGAGTGCCCTGATGCGCCTGCGCGCGCAGATGCTGCGCCGGGTGCAGATCGTGGTGGGTGAGGGGCGCGTGCGCGACCTTCTGATCATCGAATTTGTCCTGAATTGAGGAGGGCGCGATGCAACTGGTGCAATTGATCTCCGACGTGCTTCTGGGATTCGGGGCCCTGGCCGCTGCGGGCTACTGTTTCGTGCTGTCACGGCGGCTGAAACGGTTCAACCAGCTTGAATCGGGTATGGGCGGCGCCATTGCGGTGCTGTCCGCTCAGGTCGATGACATGACCAAGGCGCTGGAGCGGGCGCAGGCGACGGCGAGCCTCTCGGCGGAGCAACTGCGCGCCCTCACCGAGCGGGCCGAGGTCGGGGCGGACAAGCTCGAACTTCTGCTGGCCTCGCTCCATGACCTGCCCGAAGGCGATGCCGAGGCCCGGCGTTATCGCGTTCAGCGCCGCCGCCTCCGGGACCGTGACCTGGAGGCCGCGGAATGACCCGCCCGCGTGCAAAGCCCGCCAAGCGCAAACGCAGCCGCATTTGGCGTTTTGGCCTGCAGGCGGTGTTCGTTTTGTTGATCCTGTCCGGGGTGCTGCGGTTTGGCGACGCGGCCTGGGGCGCGCTGGCCGAGAGCGGACATACCGCGTCCGAGGCCACAGGCGCGGGCGAGTGCGTGACGGATGAAGCGGTTCTGGCGATGATGTCGGAACTGACGCTCCGCGAGACCCGCCTCGACGCGCGCGAAGCGAGCCAGGCCGCGCGCGATCAGGCCATGCGGACCGCCGAAGGGCACCTTGAGGCGCGACTGGCGGAGCTGAAAGCGGCCGAGGCAGAACTAGCGCGCACCATCGCGATTGCAGATCGGGGTGCCGAGGATGACGTCTCGCATCTGGTCGCGCTTTACGAAAGCATGAAGCCCAAGGAGGCGGCGCCATTGTTCGAAGAAATGGCGCCTGATTTCGCGGCGGGGTTCCTTGCGCGCATGCGTCCGGATGCGGCGGCGGGGGTGCTGGCCGCGCTCGACCCCAAGACGGGCTACGCGATCAGTGTCCTGCTGGCCGGGCGCAACGCCGATGCGCCCCGAAATTGAGGCCGCTCAGCCTTTCTTAAGCTGTCTCTGCCATCCTGCCCCCGAACCAGAGGAGACCCTGCAATGATTGCGATCATCGGCATCGTCATCATCTTCGCCATGGTGTTTGGCGGATATGTCGCGGCGGGCGGCAAGATGGGGATTATCCTGAAATCCCTGCCGTTCGAGATGATCATGATCGGAGGCGCCGCTGCGGGTGCGTTCGTGCTGTCGAATGACGTCCCCGCGATCAAACATACGCTCAAGGACATAGGAAAAGTGTTCAAGGGGCCCAAATGGAAGCCCGGTGACTATCGCGACCTGCTGTGTCTCTTGTTCGAACTGATCCGTCTTGCGCGGCAGAATCCGGTTGCGATCGAAGAACATATCGAAACCCCTGACAGCAGCTCGATATTCGGGAAATACCCCAAGATTCTGCATGATCACGAAGCGATCGAAATGATCTGCGACACGATGCGTTCGGCGTCGATGAACTACGACGATCCGATGCAGGTCGAGGAGGTTCTGGAGAAACAACTCGAAGCGAACTATCACCATGCGCTGCATTCCAGCCATGCGATGCAATCGGTTGCGGATGCGATGCCCGCGCTGGGGATCGTGGCCGCCGTGCTTGGCGTGATCAAGACCATGGGCTCGATCGACCAGCCTCCGGAAATTCTGGGCAAGATGATCGGCGGCGCCCTTGTCGGAACGTTTCTGGGCGTGTTTCTGGCCTATGGTTTCATCGCGCCATTCGCGACACGGATGAAGGCGGTGATCGACGAAGACAGCCATTTTTACAAACTGATCCGCGAGGTTCTGGTCGCCAACCTGCATAATCACGCTACGAATATCTGCATTGAAGTCGGGCGGCAGAATACGCCCCATCATATCCGCCCGAGCTTTTCCGATCTGGAAGAAGCACTGAAATCGGTGAAGTCGGAGGCGGCATGATCGCGCGGCTCTTTGCGATTTTTATGCTGATCGCGACGCAGCTTGCGGCGGAGCCGATCCTCGTGCGCTCAGGGGAACATGCCGATTTTTCGCGCCTCGTCGTCATGACCCCTACGGGAACCGATTGGACCCTTGAGCGGCAAGCCGACGGGTATCGGCTTGATCTGGATATTGAAAACCCTGAGTTTCTGCTGGAGCAGGTGTTTAATCTGATTCCCCGAACCCGGGTTCTGGACGTTTCCAGAAGTAACCGTCCGTCGGGGCTTACGTTTCGAACTGCGGACTCGGTTTCCGCCGCAGCTTTTCAGCTTTCGGATGGCGGTATTGTACTCGATTTCAGGTCCGAACCGGAGGACACGCATGCGAAGCTGGCGCCGGAGTCAGAGGGTGGCAAACTCGTCCAGGAAATCGCCCGATCTTATCCGAGCATTGCCGTGCATGCGGACTCTTTTCCAGGCGTTTGGGAGGCGGCAGGAACGCCTTCTGTTGTCACCATTCCCGAAGCTTTGCCCTCGGTTGTGCCGAAGCTTTCGGAGGCCCCGGACGCGCGACTGGCTGAGGCGGAATCGAACCTTCTGGAGCAGTTGGGGCGGGCCGCCGCGCAGGGCTTGATACATCTTCCTTTGTCGTCGGGCGAGGATGCGTCGGCTGACCCTGAGTTTGCATCGGATCCGAAGGACGGAATGAACGATGAGGAACAGGGGGCGGGCGAGGCTCCGGCTGGCCACCTCGCCGTGAAAAGCCTGACCGCGATTGATCGTGATGCCGGCGTCGAGGCAAGAGCTATGCCCCAGTTTGTCGGAGCTGGCAGTTGCCCCGCCGAGGGGAGCTTTGATGTCGCAAGCTGGATTGACGATGAACCCGCGACTGCGCAGATCGCAGCCGCGCGGAGGGACCTCTATGGTGAATTCGATCGGACGTCACCCGAGGATGTCGTGCGATTGGCTCGTATCCACATCGCTTTCGGGTTTGGAGATGAAGCGAGGGCGCTGGTCGAGGCGTTTGATCTGCCCGAGAAAGATGCATTGCCAATTCACCTGATGGCGGCAGTCCTCTCTGAAGGTTCAACGCATGAATTCACGGGGTTAGCACAGCTGTCGAGTTGCGATGGGCCGGTGGCCCTATGGGCGGTTTTGGCGACGTCGGAAGACATTGCGACGGTGATTAACTTTGAGGCCATAAAGCGCACCTATTCTGCGCTTCCTTCGCATTTCCGAGGCTTTATCGGGGAGCGGTTGGTGCAAAGGCTGATTGGCCTTGGCGCGAAAGAAGAGGCCAGGGCCATTCTGGCTGCGTTCGAGCGGGTCGCCCCTGCTGAAAGCGGTGCTGCAGATATGATGACCGCACGTATTGATCTTGCGACCGGGGCGAAAGACCGCGCGATCGACCGGCTCGGACATGTCGCAAGGACCGCTGAAGTGGAATCTCCTCAGGCACTTCTCCTTCTTGTCGAGGAAATAGTCGCACGTCATGATGTGGTCGAGCGGCATTTGACAGAAACGGCTGCGGCTCTTGCCTTCGAGCTGCGCAAGGACCAGTCCGGGGCGCCCTTGCAGCGTGCTTATGCTTTGGGGCTGGGGTCGGCCGGAGATTTCGAAGGGGCGTTCGGGGCGGCTACTGTTTTGCCTGAGTTTCCCGACGTAGAGAGTTTGTACCCGCAGACCCTTGCCACGCTGTTCGAGATGGTTGCGCGGATCGAACTCGATCCACTGTTCCTCAAGACCTATTTCAGCCATCGAGAAAAGATTCTGCGGGTTTCCCTGAAAGCGGATACTCGTCTGAAAATTGCGGAACGGCTGGTAGAACTTGGTTTTTCGGCGGCCGCGCGTGATGCGCTGAATGCGGAAACGCGCGCTTTGGGGCGGGGGCGTCGCGTGCTCGCTCAGACGGCTTTGGCCGAAAAGGATGGGCCCGCCGCGCTCGCGTATCTTTCGGGGCTCAATGGCGCGGCGGAAGACAGGTTGCGGGCAGAGGCTTTGATGCTCCTTGGCGATTACTCCGCCGCGCTTGAGCATTTTGAACAAACCGGTGCGCGCCCGGAGGCTGTGCAAGCGGCCTGGCTTGCCGGAAACTGGGGTGTGATCGAAGAAACGGGGGGCGCAGAGGAACAGGAGTTTCTGCGCGCGTTCGAGATTGCGGGGGGCGCCACGCCGCCGGGCTCAGATATGACGTCACAAGCGACAGGCAACGGGGAGGACGCGGCAGCCCTGACGCGCGCACGGGGGCTGTTGAGGAAGTCCGAGGCGGAGCGCGCGGCGCTTGATCAACTGTTGCGCGCTTTGGACGTCCCCGATGCCGGGGAATGAGCGACCACACCGCCATTGCGGCTGAGGAACCACCGTCGAGCGCCCGGTCCGAACTATGCTTCGCCGCTTTTTCGGGCAGTGCCGCTTCATTGGTCGCAGTCGATCCCTTGAAGCTCGGGAATGGAGCGATCCTGACTTTACCGCCAGCTCCGCGCGGCATTAATAGTTAATTGATAGACGTGCCAAGAGCTTGGGGGATGGGGCGATCGCGACACCGACACTTTCGACCGCTTTGGAAGGGCGTCTTCAGGCGCTGCTGCAAGAGATTTATCCCGAGCGGGATAGCCAGGAGTTGGTGAGTGCAGTGATCGCGGCCTATTGGCCCGAGGGGCGGATGCGGCGCCAACGGCAGCGGCGGCCCTCGAACAACCTGTGGAGCGAGTCTGACGCGCTGGTCATCACCTATGGCAACAGCGTCACGGACGGGCAGCACAAACCGCTGGATCTTTTGCTGGATTTCCTGACCGAGCGGCTCTCGGGTGCGGTCAACAGCGTGCATATCCTGCCCTATTTTCCCTACACCTCGGACGATGGCTTTGCGGTGACCGATTTCTACAAGGTCGATCCGGCGCTGGGCGACTGGCCCGACATTCGCCGGATCGTCGCGGAATTCGGGTTGATGTCGGACCTCGTGCTGAACCATGTGTCTTCGCAGGGCGCGTGGTTCAACGCCTATCGGCAGGGGCAGAAACCCTATGACGGGTTCTTCATGGAGGCCTCGCCCAATGAGGATCTGTCGATGGTGGTGCGCCCGCGCACGACGCCCCTGCTGCGCGAAGTGCAGACCGCGATGGGCCCGCGCCATGTCTGGTGTACCTTCAGCCATGACCAGATCGACCTCGATTTTCGTAATCCCGAGGTGTTGCTGGAAATGCTGCGCGTGATCCGGTTTCACGTCGATCAGGGCGTGCGCACGCTGCGCCTCGATGCGGTGGCTTTCTTGTGGAAGCAGCCCGGGACGCCCTCGATCCACCTGCCGCAGACCCATGCGGTGGTCAAACTGATGCGGCTTCTCGCGGATTTTTCGAGCGAAAAGCTGATCCTGATCACCGAAACCAACGTCCCCAAGGCCGAGAACCTGTCGTATTTCGGGCGCCGGGACGAGGCGCATATGGTTTACAATTTCCCGCTGCCGCCCCTGATCCTGCATGCAATGCTGTCGGGGCGGGTGGGTGCATTGCGCAGCTGGTTGCGCTCGATGCCGCCCGCGCCGCTGGGATGCGCCTATTTCAACTTTACCGCCAGCCATGACGGGATCGGGATGCGCCCGGTCGAGGGGCTTTTGCCGCCGACTGAGATCACGCGGATGATCGCGACTATCCGAGGGGTGGGGGGGCTCGTCTCGATGCGCTCGCTGACCGATGGCACCGAGGCGCCCTATGAAATCAACTGCGGCTATTTCGACGCGCTGACCCGCACCTTTGCGGGCGTCGAGGCGCTCAAGGTCGAGCGGTTTCTCTGTTCGCAGACCATCGTGATGTCGCTCGAAGGCATCCCGGCCTTTTACATCCATTCACTGACCGCGACGCCGAATGACAGCGAGTCGGTCACCCGGCGCGGCATGAATCGGGCGATCAACCGCCATCGTTGGCACTACCCAGACCTGCTGTCGCGGCTCGATGACCCGTCGAGCGATCAGGCGCGGGTGCTGTCGGAAATGGCGCGGCGTCTGCGGCTGCGCAGCCATCAGGCGGCCTTCCATCCGAATGCGACGCAGCTCACGTTGCAACTTGACGACCGGGTTTTGGGTGTCTGGCGGCAATCGCTCGATCGCATCCAGTCGATCTTTGCCCTGCATAATGTCTCGGATGAAGTCGTTGAAATGGAAGCCTTTTCGCTCAACCTGATCGCGGATGAGCATTGGCAGGATCTGCTCTCGGGTGAGGTGATCGACCCGGACGGGACGATCACGCTGGCGCCTTATCAGTGCCGCTGGATCACCAATCACGGCTGATCAGGCCGGTGCGAATTCCGCCTGATCGGCCGCGACCGCCGCCTTGAAATCAGCCAGAAGCGTCGGGTCGGCCGAATGCACGAGGTTCCAGTTCGGAATGAAGGGGGCCTCTTGCGGGTTATCAAGGAACACCTGCCCCGCGCGCATGATATTCTCGGCGAAGAGGTTGATCGACATTTCCTCGGCATGGCGGTCGAAGGTGAGCCCGTTCATCGCCGCGTCATGCGAATAGACGTCAAGCATATCGAGCGCGCGCCGGTAATAGGTGGCCTTCAGCGTGCGGAAAACGTTAGGCGTGAACACCGTGCCGTCTGCGGCAAGCTTGCGATAGATCGCCTTGCAGATATCCATCGACATCCGGTTCAGCCCCGCGCGCGCATCCTCGGGCGACAGGTCCTGATGCTTGTGATCGTAGATGTCGGCGATCTCGACCTGACAGACCGCGCGCGGCCCGAGGTTGCGCCAGGCCTCCGACAGCACGCCGATCTCCAGCCCCCAGTCCGAGGGAATGCGCAGATCGGGCAGCGAGGCGGTGCGCAGCGCGAACTCGCCCGAGAGCGGGTAGCGGAAGGCGCGCAGGTAGTCGATGTAATCGCGGTCCCCGATCACCTTCTTCAGCGAGATCAGGAGCGGGCTGACGAGGTTGCGCGTAACCCGCCCGCCCAGCTTGTTATTGCCGATGCGCGGGTAGAAGCCCTTGGCAAGCTGATAGGAAAACCCCGGATGCGCGACCGGATAGACCAGCCGCGACAGCATCTCGCGCGAATAGGTGGTGATGTCGCAATCGTGGATCGCCATCACGGCGCTGTCTGCGCAGGCGATCAGGTAGCCCATGCAGCCCCAGACGTTCTTGCCCTTGCCGGGTTCCTGCGGGGCAAGGTTCAGCGCCTCGAGCCGCGCCATCAGGGCTTTCATCCGCGGGCTGTCGTTCCAGATCACGACGTGGTTTTGCGGCAGGCGGGCAAAGAAGCTGCGCGCGTGGCGGTATTGCGCTTCGTCGGCACGGTCGAGGCCGATGATGATGCGGTGCAGATAGGGAACTTTTGCCAGTTCATTCAGGATGTTATCCAGCGCCGGCCTCTCAAGCTCGGAGTAAAGCGAGGGCAGGATCAACGAGATCTTGCGGGTCTGGGCGAAGGTGGAAATCTCGTAATCCATTTCGGCCAGCGGGCGGGTGCGCAGGTTATGGAACTGCGCGATATTGCCGTTCTGATGGAAGTCAGCCATGGGTCTTTCCTTTGGTCGCGGGCGCGGCTTCGGCCAGCCCGATCTCGTGCAGGATCGTCTCGATCCCTTCGCGCCAGCCCGCAGGGCCTTCGCGCGTTGTGCGCCGGATGCGCCCTTCGGCCTCGCCGGGCAGGGGCGGCAGGCCGGGGCCGTGATCGTTGCGGATGATCACGCCGTAATCGGCGGCCTCGATCATCTCGCGGTCATTCGGGGCATCGCCAAGCGCGATGGTAATGTCGGGGCGGAGCCGTGCGATCAGCTCGGCCATGCGGCCCGCCTTGGTGCCGCCGAAGGACAGCGTCAGAAACCGCCCGCCCGAGCGCGCCTCGATCCCCTTCGCGGCCAGCGCCGTCAAAAACGCCGCCCGGTCCAGCGCATCGCCTGCCCAGAGCCCCGGCTCGGAATGGGCGCGGCGGCAGGCCAATTCTGCGGCCTCGGGTGAGAGCCCGGTGATCCCGGCGACTTCGGCCACGCTCATGTCGCCAAAGCCGCGAAACGGCGCGCGCAGCTCGGGCGGCAGATCCGCAAGGGCCGCGCGGATCGCTCGGTAGTCGCGGTCATCGGGGGTGCCTTCGGCCAGCGCCGCTCCATTTTCGACAATCGCGGGCCAGCGCGTCAGGCCCAGCCGTTCCTGCCAGACCCGCATCTCGGCAGCCGTCTTCGACGAGGCCAGAATGACTGGCGCGCCAAGGGCTTGAAGCTGTTGCAATGCGGGCAGGGCGGGGCTGTGGTCATAGCTCTCATGGTCCAGCAAAGTGCCGTCAAGATCGCTGAAAACCAGAAGTCGCACGCCGTTCCTTTCGGTTGCCTCTGGCCGATCTTAGGCGCGGCGCGCGGGGGATGGAACCTCTGGCGGCGGAAAACTGTAGTGGGCAGGCGCATTTCGGCGTCTTTGGGGGTTAGCCCCGTGCCGCCTCCGAAAGCGCCAGTGCCAGCGCGCCATCCAGTGCCGAGCCTCGGGGGGGCAGCGCGGGCCAGCGCGCGCCGAGCCGTGTGGCATAGCTGGGCCCGAGGCCTCCAAGGAAGACCACCGGCAGGGCGGTTTCGGGTTGCAGATGCGCGATGATCGCGGCGACCTCCTCGGTTGCCTCGCGCAGGATCGCCTCGGCGGCGGGGTCGGCGCTGTCGATCAGCCGGGGGGCGAGGGCCGCGAAATCGGCGGGTCGGGCGTCGCGGGCGAAAGTCATCAGGCCGTTGGGGCCGCCCAATTCCTCCAGCACCGCACACAGGAGCGGCGTGAGCGGCGCGCGACCTTCCTCGGCGCGGAGCGCGGCCTGCAGGAGGCTGCGCCCCAGCACCGCGCCGCTGCCCTCATCGCCCAGCAAAAACCCGTGGCCGCCGATCATCCGGGTCTCGGGGCCTTGTCGGCGCACGAAGACCGAGCCGGTGCCGATCGCGGCGACGATCCCGTCATCCGGTCCCAGTGCGCCATGCGCTGCCGTCAGCGCGTCCGAGATCACACGCGCGGGAAAGGGCAGGCGGCGGGCGAGCGCCTCGGCCAGCTCGGGCAGGTTCGCCCCGGCAAGGCCCAGAACGGCGGTGACGATGGTGTCGATCCCCGCGCCGGCCTCGGCCAGCGCGGCCTCGGTTGCGCGCAGGATATTGGCCAGCGCGGCGTCGAAATCGCTGTGGATATTGGCGGGGCCGGCCTCGCCGCGCCCGAGCACGCGACCCGTGGCATCGGCCAGAGCCGCGCGGCAACCGGAGCCGCCGCCATCAATCCCGAGAACCAGAGCCATGCAACCTCCGCCAGCCTTAGGACCAGACATAGCAAATGGCGGGGCCACCGCAATGCCTCGCGGCTAGAGGGGCTTGCCGCTCCAGGCGGCGGCGCGGGGCGGGCCGAGGCGCAGCATGTCGACGGCGCGCGCGGCGATCTGGGCGCAGGCTTCGTCCAGCGTCTGGGGCTTCAGGTAGAAGGCGGGCACGGGCGGCGCGATCACCGCGCCCATCTCGGTCGCGGCCAGCATGTTGCGTAGATGCGCCAGCGTCAGCGGCGCCTCGCGCGCGAGCAGGAGCAGCGGGCGGCGTTCCTTGAGTTGTACCGAGGCCGCGCGGGTCAGCAGGTTGTCATCCAGCCCCTGCGCGATTGCCGCGAGCGAGCGCATCGAACAGGGCGCGACGATCATCCCCGCGACCGGGGCTGAGCCCGAGGCGATGCGCGCGCCGATGTCGTTGACCGGATGGCGGGCGGTGGCCAGCGCCTCCAGCTCGGCGCGTGCCTCGGGCGGGCATTCCTCGGCCAGCGTGCGCTCGGCGGCGGGGCTCATCACCAGCTCGATGCCGACACCAAGTGCCGCCAGATGACGCGCGGCCCAGAGCCCGAGGGCCGCGCCGGATGCGCCGGAAATCCCAAGGATCACAGAAGGTTGTCTCATCGTATCAGCTCCGGAAGGTGGCGCGCGAGCAGCTCGGTGGCAAAGGCTTCGTCGGCGGGCGCCATGGCCATCACCTCGCCCCAGTCGCGCCGGGTCTCGGGGCCGAGCTTGTTGGTCGCGTCTATCCCCATCTTGCCCGCCAGCCCCGGCTCGGGCGCGGCGAAATCGAGGTAATCCATCGGCGTGTCGCGCAGGATCATCACATCGCGCGACGGGTCCATCCGCGTGGCCAGCGCCCAGGCGATATCGTCCCAGTTCGCCGGGTCGATATCGTCATCCACGACGATGATCGTCTTGGTATAGCTGAATTGCGGCAGCATCCCCCACAGCGCCATCATCACGCGCCGCGCCTGCCCGGGATAGCGCTTGTCGATCGCCACCACCGCCATGCGGTAGGAACAGGCCGCAGGCGGCAGCCAGAGGTCGCGGATCTCGGGGATCTGGGCGCGGATCGTGGGCAGGGCGAGCCGGTTGAAGACCTCGCCGATGATCGCGGGCTCGTCCGGCGGGCGGCCGGTGTAGGTGGACAGGTAAAGCGGATCGCGGCGGTGCGTGATCGCGGTGATCTGCATCACCGGGAAGGGCTCGACGGCGTTGTAATAGCCGGTGTGGTCGCCGAAGGGGCCCTCGGGGGCGGTTTCTTGCGGATCGACCCAGCCTTCCAGCACGATTTCGGCGTCGGAGGGCACGAGGATCGGCACGGTGCGCGCGGCCACAAGCCGGGGGCGGGTGCCCGACAGAACGCCTGAAAAGCTCAGTTCCGACACGGTTTCCGGCAGCGGCAGCGCGGCCGAAAGCAACAGCCCCGGCGATCCGCCCAGCACTATCGCGACGGGCATCTTTTCGCCCCGGCGCTGCCAGCTGCGGTGATGGGCCGCGCCGCCGCGATGCGCGAGCCAGCGCAGGATCAGCCGGTCGCGCCCGATCACCTGCGCGCGGTAGACGCCCGCGTTATAGGTCTGCACCGCGTCGGGCGCGCTTTCCGCAGGCCGTGTCAGCACCACGGGCCAGGTAATCAGCGGCCCCGCATCTCCGGGCCAGAGCGTCTGCACCGGCAGCGCGCCCATGTCCACTGCCGCGCCCTCCAGCACGACCTCCTGCACCGGGGCCTTGCCACCGATCTTGGGCCGGGTGGCCAGTGCCGCTTTCAGCATCGGCCAGCGCGAGAGCGCGTCGCGCAGCCCTTCGGGCGGCGGGGGCGCGCGCAGCGCAGCCAGAAAAGCGCCCAGCTCGCCCACCTCGTCCAACGTCACGCCGAGCCCTGCGGCGACGCGCGCGGTGGTGCCGAAGAGGTTGGTGACGACGGGCATGGAGAGGCGCGCGCCGGTCTTGGACACCGGGGCGTCAAAGCGCAGCACCGGTCCGCCGCGCCCCAGCACCGCCCGATGCACAGCCGACATCTGGTGACGGATCGCGACCGGCTCGGGGATCAGCCGCAACTCGCCCGCCTCGGCGCAATGGTCGAGAAAGGAGCGCAGGCTCGGGAAGGGGGGCAGGGTGCGCATGGCAGGCTCCGGTTTCGGGCTGTTCCCGGCCTAACACTGCGTCGCCCCGCCGCATTTGATAATCGTCAAGTCGGGCAGAGGCTGGGCTGGCTACAACCGGGCATCCCCCCGGGGAGCCGCGCAGGAGGGCCCATGTCCGAAACCCCCGATCAGATCCCGATCTTTCCCCTTTGGCCGGGCCGCGCGCTGCGGCTGGCGCCGCTCAGGCCGTTGCAACTGGGGCTCAATCGGTTCGTGGCGCGACTCGCGCGCGAACATCCGAAAATGTTCCGCCGCTTGGGCGAGCATGGCGCCAAGCGCTTTGAAATCGACCCCGTCGATCTGCCCGTGGTGATCTTGCTGGAGCCGCGCGAAGGCGCGCCGAGGGTTACGCTTGCGCGCGCGACGCAGCCGCATGACGCGCGCATCGCGGGGCCGCTGGCGGCGCTTTTGGGGATGGTGCATGGCGCCTATGACGGCGACGCGCTGTTTTTCTCGCGCGATCTGGTGATCGAGGGGGATACAGCCGCGGTTCTGGCGCTGCGCAATGCGATCGACGCGGCCGAGCTGGATTTGGCTGCGGAAATCGAGGCGCTCGCGGGCCCCGCGCGCGGCATGGTCGAGCGCATCGTCGCGCTGGCCGAGAAACGAACCGGCGTGGCGCTGACCCGCCATGAGGAGGCAGAGGCTTGGTAATGGAAATCGTTTGTCCGGCAGGCACGCCGGCAGCCCTGCGCGCCGCCGTCAAGGCCGGCGCGCATACCGTCTATTGCGGTTTCGCGGATGAAACCAATGCCCGCAACTTCCCGGGGCTGAACTTTGAGCGCGACGAGATGCGCGAGAGCATCGCGCGTGCCCATGAGCATGGCGCCAAGGTGCTGATCGCGATCAATACCTACCCGCGCGCGGGGGCGGAGGCCCTTTGGCATCGCGCGGTGGCCGATGCGGCGGGCTGCGGCGCCGATGCGATCATTCTTGCCGATCCGGGGCTCTTGGCCTTTGCGGCGCGCGAATTCCCCGATCTGCGCCGCCACCTCTCGGTGCAGGCGGCCGCCGCCAATGCCGATATCATCAATTTCTACGCCGCCGAATTCGGGGTGAAGCGGGTGGTCTTGCCGCGCGTTCTCTCGGTGCCGGAAATCGCCGCGATTAATGCCGAGACCGATGTCGAGACCGAGGTTTTCGTCTTCGGCGGGCTCTGCGTGATGGCCGAGGGGCGGTGTTCGCTCTCGTCCTATGCCACCGGCAAGTCGCCCAACATGAACGGCGTCTGCTCGCCCGCGAGCCATGTGGAATATCGCGAAGAGGCCGGACGGCTCGATGCGCGGCTCGGCGGCTATACGATCCACCGCGTGGGGGCGGGCGAGCCCGCGCCCTATCCGACGCTCTGCAAGGGCTGTTTCACGGCGGGCGACAAGACCGGGCACCTGTTCGAAGACCCCGTCAGCCTCAATGCCGAGGCGCTGATGCCTGCGCTGCAAAAGGCGGGTGTCACCGCGCTGAAAATCGAGGGTCGGCAGCGCTCGGTGTCTTACGTCTCGCAGGTGGTGCGCAACTTCCGCGCCGCGGTCGATGCGCTCGAGGCCGGGCTGCCGATGCCCGAGGGGATGCTCGCGCGTCTGTCGGAAGGGCAGGCGGGCACTACGGGCGCCTACAAGAAAACCTGGCGCTGAGGAGGGCAAGCGATGGAACTGACAGTCGGCGCTGTGCAATTTTTCTGGAAGCCCGAGCAATGGGCCGAATTTCATGCCGAACTGGCCGATGTGCCGGTCGATCGGGTGGTGCTGGGCGAGCTGGTCTGCTCAAAACGGTTGCCGTTTTATCAGGATCTGATCCCGGATGCGGTGGCGCGGTTGCAGGCGGCGGGCAAGGAGGTCGTGCTGACGAGCCTCGCGCTGATTACCCTGAAGCGCGAGCGCAAGCTGACGGCCGAGCTGGCCGGGATGGGCTGCGAGGTCGAGATCAACGACCTCACCGCGCTCAGCTATCTGCCCGAGGGCGCGGCGTTTTCGGTCGGGGCGCTTGTGAACGTCTATAACGAGGGCACGCTGAACTGGCTGGCCGACAAGGGCGCGCGGCGGATCTGCCTGCCGCCCGAGCTGCCGCTGGCCTCGATCGAGGCGTTGGCCAAGGCGGGCGCCGCGCGGGGCGTGGCGATCGAGGTCTGGGGCCATGGCCGGTTGCCGCTGGCGATCTCGGGGCGCTGCTATCACTCGCGGCTCTACAACCGGCCCAAGGACAATTGCCAATATGCCTGCGAGGAAGACCCCGATGGCCGCCCGGTCGAGACGCTGGAAGGTCAGAGTTTCCTTGCGATCAACGGGGTGCAGACGCTTTCCGACAGCCATGCCTGCGCGGCGCGTCAGGTCGAGAAGCTGCGTGCCGCGGGCGTTTCGGCGCTGCGGCTTTCGCCGCAATCGAAGGGGTTCGCGGATCTCTGCCGGGGCTATCGCGCGGTGCTTGAAGGCACGATGAGCGCGGAGGCGCTGGTGGCAGATCTGATCGCTTCCGATCCCGATCTGCGGCTTTCGGACGGGTTCATCGACGGCGCGCGGGGCGTTGACTGGTCGGGTCTGCGCGAACCGGCCTGAGCC
Organism: Pseudothioclava arenosa; assembly: GCF_002358085.1. Classification (GTDB taxonomy): domain Bacteria; phylum Pseudomonadota; class Alphaproteobacteria; order Rhodobacterales; family Rhodobacteraceae; genus Pseudothioclava; species Pseudothioclava arenosa. Next base: position 137,069 of record NZ_NTJD01000009.1, on the reverse strand, counting down.
TTTCAGGCCCTCGGGCAAAATGAAAAAGGGGGCGAATTTCGCCCCCTTTTCCCGTTCTCGTGGCTGCGATCAGCCGAAGATCGCGTTCAGCGTCGCCGAGGGGCGCATCACCGCTTCGACCTTCGCCGGGTCGGCGTGGTAATAGCCGCCCAGATCCGCGGGCTTGCCTTCTTCGGCTTTCAGCTCGGCGAGGATCGTGGCTTCGTTCTCGGCCAGCGCCTTGGCCATCGGCGCGAAATGCGCGGCCAGCTCGGCATCGTCACCCTGCGCGGCCATGGCCTCGGCCCAGTAGCGGGCGAACCAGTAATGCGACGAGCGGTTGTCGTTCTGGCCGACGCGGCCCTGCGGGCTGTCGCCATTGTCCAGAACCTTCTGGGTCGCGGCATCGACCGCAGCGCCCAGAACCGCCGCCTTGGCATTGCCACGGGCTTCGGCGAAGAAGTTGAAGCTCTCGCCCAGCGCGCAGAACTCGCCGAGGCTGTCCCAACGCAGGTGGTTTTCGCCCACGACCTGCTGCACGTGCTTGGGTGCGGTGCCGCCAGCGCCGGTCTCGAACATGCCGCCGCCGTTCATCAGTTTGACGATCGAGAGCATCTTGGCCGAGGTGCCCAGTTCCAGGATCGGGAACAGGTCGGTCAGGTAGTCGCGCAGCACGTTGCCGGTGATGGTGACGCAATCCTTGCCCGCGCACATGGTTTCCAGCGTGAAGCGGGTCGCTTCGCGCGGCGCAAGGATCGGGATCTCGATGCCGGCCTCTTTCAGCGCGGGCTCGACATATTTGATCAGCTCGGCGTCATGGGCGCGGTTCGCGTCGAGCCAGAAGGCCGCGGCGCCGGTCGCCTTGGTGCGCGCGATGCCCAGCTGGATCCAGTCGAGGATCGGCGCCTTCTTGGCGGTGGCCGAGCGCCAGATGTCGCCCGTGTCCACGGCATGCTCGTGCAGCACTTCGCCCGAGGCGAGCACGATGCGCACGGTGCCCGGCGCGGCGATCTCGAAGGTGGTCGGGTGCGAGCCGTATTCCTCGGCCTTCTGCGCCATCAGGCCCACGTTCGACACGGCGCCCGCGGTGGTGACGTCGAGTTTGCCGTTTTCCTTGAAGTAGTTGATCGTCTCGTCATAGACGACCGAATAGCAGTTGTCGGGGATGCAGCACTTGGTGTCGGCTTCCTTGCCATCCGGGCCCCAGCCCTTGCCGCCAGCGCGGATCACGGCCGGCATCGAGGCGTCGATGATGACGTCCGAGGGCACGTGCAGGTTGGTGATGCCCTTGTCCGAGTTCACCATGTACATCGGCGGCTTGGCGGCCAGCGCGGCCTTGAGGTCGGCCTCCAGATCGGCATTGCCCTTGATCTTGGCTTCCAGGTCGCCCAGGCCCGCGTTCGGGTTGAAGCCGAGCGCCTTCACGGTCTCGCCGTGCTTGGCCAGGAAGTCCTCGATGTAGACCGAGACGAAATGGCCGAAGATGATCGGGTCCGAGACCTTCATCATCGTCGCTTTCAGGTGCACCGAGAACAGCACGCCCGGCTCCATCGAGGCGACTTCCGCCTTAATGAAGGCGCGCAGCGCCTTGGCCGACAGGAAGGTCGCGTCGACGACGGTGCCTTCTTCGTATTTCAGCCCGTCTTTCAGCACCTTCTCGCTGCCGTCGGCGCCGGTGAAGACGATCTTGGCGGCACCGGCCTGCGCGGCGGTGATGGTCGCCGATTTTTCGTTGGCGAAGAAGTCATCGCCCGACATCGAGGCAACGGTGGTTTTCGAGGTTTTCACCCATTCGCCCATCGAGTGGGGGTTCTTCTGGGCAAAGGCCTTCACGGCCTTGGCGGCGCGGCGGTCCGAGTTGCCTTCACGCAGCACCGGGTTCACGGCCGAACCCTTGATCGCGTCGTAGCGCGCCTGGATCTTTTTCTCTTCGTCGGTCGCGGGCTCAGCCGGGTAATCCGGGATCGCATAGCCCTGCGACTGCAGTTCCTTGATCGCGGCGGTCAGCTGCGGCACCGAAGCCGAGACGTTCGGTAGCTTGATGACGTTGGCTTCGGGGGTCTTCACCAGCTCGCCCAGTTCCGCCAGGTCGTCCGAGATGCGCTGATCTTCGGTCAGGTAATCGGCGAAGGTGGCGAGGATACGGCCAGCCACCGAGATGTCGCGGGTTTCGACATTGATGCCGGCCGGGCCCGCGAAGGCGCGGATCATCGGCAGCAGCGAGACGCGGGCAAGCTCGGGCGCTTCGTCCACGATGGTGTAGATAATGTCGGGGGTCTTGGCCATGGGGTCCGTCCTTTTCGCATCAGGCCGCCCGCGCGCGGGCGCGTGACAGGTTGCAGGCATAGCCGGACGAAACATTGGGCCGAGATTTTGGACCGAGCGCCGCTCCCCCGTCCGGCAGGCTCGGAAATCGGGTAGCCGAGGTAGGGCCACAAGTCAATGTGTGCCATTGTATACCGCGTATTTTTGCCGAATTTTCGCGCCTTTCGGTCGTTCAGGGAGTGGCAGGAGGCCCTGCGGTGCGGGCCTGACCTGCGATCCAGTCGCGAAACGGCGCGATCGGCGCGGTGTCAGCCGTGTCGGGGGGGAAGATAAGCCGGTAGGATTCGCCGGTCTTGAAGCCGCGCTCGGTCGCCAGCCGCAGGCTGCCCGCCGCCAGCGCCCGCGCGGCCAGCACCTCGGGCACGAGCCCAACGCCCAGCCCCGCGATCGCGGCATCAAGCACCATGTCGAAGTGATCGAACCGCGCGCCGCGCAGGATCCTGCGCGGGTCGATCTCGCGGCCGCGGAACCAGTCGAGCCAGAGCGTCGGTCGAGTCGATTGTTGCAACAGCGGCAGGTTCAGCAGGTCTTCGTCGCTCAGTGCGGCGCGGTCCTGCAAGAGTGCGGGCCGCGCGATCGCCACGAGGCGCTCGGGCAGGATTTCGAGCGACGTGGCGCCGGGCGGTTCATGCTGAGAACGCATGATCGCGCAGTCGAACGGGTCGTGCAGGAAATCTACCGGCAGCAGCCGGGACGAGATTTCAAGGCTGATTTCGGGATGGCGCTCGGTGAAATCGGGCAGGCGCGGGATCAACCAGGAGCGCGCAAAGGAGGGCAGGGCCGCCAGCCGCAACACCCGGTCGCGCCCGCCAAAGGCCATGATCCCGGTCGCCGCACTGTTCAGTCGCGCCAGCACCTCTTCGGCCTGCTCCAGAAAGACGTGCCCCGCCTGCGACAGCACCAGCCTTTGACGCTGACGATGAAACAGCGCCGCGCCCAGCCGGTCTTCGAGGCTCGCGAGCGCGCGCGAAATCGCGCTTTGCGTCAGGTTCAGATGCGCTGCCGCCAGCGTCGTCGTGCCCAGCCGCGCGCAGGCCGCGAAGGCCTCAAGCTCGGTGATGGTGGGGATGTAGCGTTTGCGCATGGCGGTCCTTGGTTTTCATAATTATGCGAAAAACTCATGAACTGCGCAAATTATATCGTTAGGCAATTGCGCGGCGCGGCGCTAATCTGGCGCAAATCGAACACCGAAAGGACTTCCGATGAGCGACACCCGCGAGATGAAGGCGAAAGAGCGCCCCGATCTGTCCACCTTCGACTGGGAGGATGCGCTGCGCCTGGCCGACCAGCTGACCGAAGAAGAGCGGATGCTCTCGGACGCGGCGCGCGCCTTTGCCGAGGACCGGCTGGCCTCGCGGGTCGAGCGTGCCTATCTCGACGAATACACCGACCCCGCGATTTTCGCCGAGATGGGCGAGCAGGGGCTTTTGGGCGCGACGATCCCCGAGGAATACGGCGGGCTCGGCGCGGGCTATGTGAGCTATGGACTCGTTGCGCGCGAAATCGAGCGGGTGGATTCGGGCTATCGCTCGATGATGTCGGTGCAAAGCTCGCTGGTGATGTATCCGATCTACGCCTACGGCACCGAGGAGCAGCGCAAGAAATACCTGCCGAAACTGGCGTCGGGCGAGTGGATCGGCTGCTTCGGCCTGACCGAACCCGAAGCGGGCTCGGACCCGGGCAGCCTCAAGACCCGCGCCGAGAAGATCGACGGCGGCTACCGTCTGACCGGCGCCAAAATGTGGATCACCAACGCGCCCTTCGCCGATGTCTTCGTGGTCTGGGCGAAGTCCGAGGCGCATGGCGGCAAGATCAAGGGTTTCGTGCTGGAAAAGGGCATGAAGGGCCTGTCGGCGCCGAAAATCGAGGGCAAGCTGAGCTTGCGCGCCTCGGTCACCGGCGAGATCGTGATGGAGGGTGTTGAGGTCGGCGAAGACGCGCTCTTGCCGCATGTCGAGGGGCTGAAGGGCCCGTTCGGCTGCCTCAACCGCGCGCGCTATGGCATCGCCTGGGGTGTGATGGGCGCGGCCGAGGATTGCTGGCTGCAGTCGCGCCAATACGGGCTTGACCGGCAGCAGTTCCGCAAGCCGCTGGCGGGCACGCAACTCTACCAGAAGAAGCTCGCTGACATGCAGACCGAAATCACGCTGGGCCTGCAGGCCGCGCTGCGCGTGGGCCGGCTGATGGACAAGGGCCGTGCCGCCCCCGAGATGATCAGCCTGATCAAGCGCAACAATTGCGGCAAGGCGCTGGATATCGCGCGGATCGCGCGCGACATGCATGGCGGCAATGGCACGCAGATCGGCTACAAGGTGATGCGCCACGCGCAGAACCTCGAAACGGTGAACACCTACGAGGGCACGCATGACGTCCATGCGCTGATCCTCGGGCGCGCGCAAACCGGCCTTCAGGCCTTCTTCTGATGGCATCCGAGGCGCCCCTTGCCGGGCTGAAGGTGGTTGAGCTTGCCCGCATCCTGGCCGGTCCCTGGGCCGGTCAGGTGCTGGCCGATCTGGGCGCCGAGGTGATCAAGGTCGAGGCCCCCGAGGGCGATGACACGCGCCGCTGGGGCCCGCCCTTCATCGAACGCGAGGGCGACCGGGCAGCGGCCTATTTCCACGCGACGAACCGGAGCAAGGCCTCGGTCATCGCGGATTTCACCACGCCAGAGGGCCAGCAGACCGTGCGCGATCTGGTGGCGGATGCCGATGTGGTGATCGAGAATTTCAAGCTCGGCGGCCTGCGCAAATATGGGCTGGATTACGAGAGCCTGAGCGCGCTGAACCCGCGGCTGGTCTATTGCTCGATCACCGGGTTCGGGCAGGAGGGACCCTATGCCGAGCGGGCGGGCTACGATTTCCTGATCCAGGGGATGGCGGGCTGGATGGACCTGACGGGCGACCCGGCGGGCGAGCCGCAAAAGGTCGGCGTGGCTTTCGCCGACATCTTCACCGGGCTTTACGCGGTGATCGGCATTCAGGCGGCGTTGGCGGCGCGGGCGCGCACGGGGCGCGGCCAGTTGGTCGACATGGCGCTCTTGGACTGTGCGGTGGGTGTGCTGGCCAATCAGGGCATGAATTATCTGGCCACCGGGCGCGCGCCGCACCGGCTGGGCAACGCGCATCCCAATATCGCGCCTTACGAGGTTCTGCCGGTGGCGGATGGCTCGATCATCCTTGCGGTCGGCAATGACGGGCAATTCCGGCGGTTCTGCGGGGTCGTGGGGCTGGAGGCGTTGGGCGCCGATCCGCGGTTCGCCACCAACGAGGCGCGGGTCGCAAACCGTGCCGAATTGCGTCCGCAGATTGTCGCGGCGCTGGCGCGGTTCTCGAAGGCCGAGATTCTGTCGGCGCTTGAGGCCGCGACCGTGCCCGCCGGCCCGATCAACGCGGTGGATGAGGTCTTTGCCGATCCGCAGGTGATCGCGCGCGGCATGCGCATCGAGGCCGCAGCGGAGCAAGGGGCCATCCCCGGCATCCGCCTGCCGATCAAGTTTTCCGAAAGCCCGCTGGCGCCCGCGCGCCCTGCGCCGAAGCTCGGGCAGGGGCGCGATTAACCAGATTTCCGCAAAAGGTTAATGCCCCTCGGGGAAGTGACAGGCCGCCGGATGCGCGCCGTCGCCCAGCTCGGGCCGGGTCTGGCGGCAGAGATCCTGCGCCTTCCAGCAGCGCGGCGCGAAGGGGCAACCTTCGGGCACATTGAGCGGCGAGGGCAGCTCGCCTTCCAGCTTGATCCGCTCGCGGCGCAGATGCGGCTCGGTCGTGGGTGTCGCGGACAAAAGGGCCTTGGTGTAGGGGTGGCGCGGCGCCTCGAACACCTGATCGCGCGTGCCATATTCCACCGGCCGGCCCAGATACATCACGATTACTTCGTCCGCCATGTGGCGCACCACCGAGAGGTCGTGCGAGATGAACAGATAGGCCAGATCGAGCCGCTCTTGCAGGTCCATCAACAGGTTCAGCACCTGCGACTGGATCGAGAGGTCCAGCGCCGACACGGGTTCGTCCAGCACCAGCAGTTTTGGCTCCAGCATCAGCGCACGGGCAATGGCGATGCGCTGGCGCTGCCCGCCCGAGAACATATGCGGGAAACGGTCGTAATGCTCGGGGCGCAGGCCGACCAGCGCCATCATCTCGCGCGCTTTCGCCTGCCGCTCGGCCGCGGGCATCTGCGGGCGGTTGATTCTCAGCGGTTCCTCAAGGATGGCGCCGATGCGGTGGCGCAGGTTGAGCGAGCCGTAAGGGTCCTGAAACACGATCTGCACCGAGGCGCGCAGGCTCGCCCAGGTGTCGGGCGTGGCCGCCTTGCCGTCGATTCTCAGCGTGCCGGCGGTCGGCTCTTCGATCAGGGTGACAAGCCGCGCGAGCGTCGATTTCCCGCAACCGGACTCGCCCACGACCGCAAGCGTCTTGCCCGGTTCGATCGAAAAGCTCGCCTCCGACAACGCCTTGACGACCTGCGGTTTCGAGAACAGCCCGCCGCCCACGACGTAATGGCGCGCGAGGTTTTCGGCGATGATGACGGGGGCGGTCATTGGGTGGCCTCTTCGGGCTGGGTGACGGGGTGGTGGCAGCGCGCAAGGCCCAGCTCGGCGCCCTGCACGGGCGCGCGGGTGCTGTGGCAGATCTCGGTGGCCTTGGCGCAGCGCGGCGCGAACAGGCAGCCTGCCGGGCGGTCATACTGGCCCGGTACGACGCCCGGAATGGTGGGCAGGCGGCGGGTGGTAGCGCGCTCGGGCAGGGCGGCCAGAAGCGCCGCCGTGTAGGGATGATGGGGCGTGGCAAAGAGGCCTTCGACCGGCTGCTCCTCGACCTTCTGGCCTGCGTATTGCACCTGCACACGCTGCGCGGTTTCCGCGACCACGCCCATGTCATGGGTGATCAGGATCAGCGCCATGCCGGTTTCCTTTTGCAGGTCGCTCAACAAATCGAGGATCTGCGCCTGGATCGTCACATCGAGCGCCGTGGTCGGTTCATCGGCGATCAGGAGGCGCGGCTTGCAGGCCAGCGCCATCGCGATCATCACGCGCTGGCTCATGCCGCCCGAGAGCTGGTGCGGAAAGGCGGAAAGCCGCTTTTCCGGGGCCGGAATGCCGACCAGATCCATCAGCTCGATGGCGCGGGCGTGGCGCTGCGCGCGATCGAGGTTGAGGTGCTGACGCAGGGCTTCCTTGATCTGGAAGCCGACGGTGAAGCAGGGGTTGAGCGACGACATCGGCTCTTGAAAGATCATCGCCATGTCGCGGCCGATCACCTTGCGCCGTTCGCGTGCCGAAAGCCTGCGGATGTCGCGGCCGTCGAAGCTCATTTCATCGGCGGTGATCGTGGCGGTCCAGGGCAGAAGCCCCATCATCGCCAGCATCGAGACCGATTTGCCCGAGCCGGATTCGCCCACGATCGCCAGAACATCGCCTTGGTCCACGGTCAGATCGACGCCGTCGACGGCGCGGAAGGGCCCGGCGGCGGTGGCGAATTCGACGGAGAGATTGCGGATGGAGAGAAGGGCCATGGCTCAGCTCCGCTTCAGCTTCGGATCGAGCGCGTCGCGCAAACCGTCGCCCATCAGGTTGATCGACAGGACCGTGATCAGGATCGCGAGGCCCGGGAAGGTCACCACCCACCAGGCGCGCAGGATGAACTCGCGCGCCTCGGCCAGCATCGTGCCCCATTCTGGCGTCGGCGGCTGCGCGCCCATGCCCAGAAACCCGAGCGCGGCAACATCAAGGATCGCGTTCGAAAAGCTCAGCGCGGCCTGCACGATGATCGGCGCAAGGCAGTTCGGCAGCACGGTGATGAACATCAGCCGCGCGCGTCCCGCGCCCGCGACGCGGGCCGAGACGACGTAATCCTTGGTGCGCTCGGTCATCACGGCGGCGCGGGTGAGGCGCACGTAATGGGGCTGCAGCACGATCGCGATGGCGATCATAGCGTTCAGGAGCGACGGGCCCAGAATGGCCACCAGCACCAGCGCCAGCAGGAGCGAGGGGAAGGACAGGATGATGTCCATGATCCGCATGATGATGGTGTCGAGCCATTTCGGCGCGAAGCCCGCGATCAGCCCCAGCAGGATGCCGCCGGTCGCGGCGATCACCACGACGACAATGCCGACAAAGAACGAGTAGCGCGCGCCATGCAGCAGCCGCGAGAGGATGTCGCGGCCCAGAGGGTCGGTGCCGAGCGGGAAGCTCCAGCTGCCGCCCTCGGACCAGGCCGGGGGCAGGAGGGTGGCGGTGCGGTCCTGCACGGTCGGGTCATGCGGCGCGATCAGATCCGCGCCCAAGGCCAACGCGACGAAGGCGGCAAAGACGTAAAGTCCGATCACCGCGCCGCGGTTCTCGCGGAAATAGCGCCAGAATTCGCGCAGGCGGCCGGGGCGGGCGGGGGTGTTGGTGGTGGTCTCGGCCATCTCAGCGCTTCCGGATCTTGGGGTTGATGAGGCCGTAGAGCAGGTCCACGACGAGGTTCACGACCATCACGGCCACCGCCACCAGCAACAATCCCCCCTGCACCACCGGGTAGTCGCGGCGGAAGATGCTGTCGACCATCCACTTGCCGATGCCCGGCCAGCTGAAGATCGTTTCGGTCAGGATCGCGCCGGCCAGCAGCGTGCCGACCGAGAGGCCGATCACGGTAATCACCGGGATCATCGCATTGCGTAGCGCATGCAGCCCGTTCACGCGCAGGGGCGAGAGGCCCTTGGCGCGCGCGGTGCGGATGTAGTCTTCGGAGAGCACTTCAAGCATCGCCGAGCGGGTCTGGCGCGCGATCACCGCCAAGGGGATCGTCGCCAGCACGATCGAGGGCAGCACCAGATGCGAGACCGCCGAGGCGAAGGCGCCTTTCTGTCCCGACAGCAGGCTGTCGATCAGCATGAAGCCGGTGACGTCCTTGAAATAGTAAAGCAGGTCGATCCGCCCCGAGACCGGCGTCCAGTGCAGGTTGCCCGAGAACACGATGATCAGCAGCAACGCCCACCAGAAGATCGGCATCGAATAGCCGATCAGCGCCGTCGACATCAGCGCCCGGTCAAAGAACTTGCCGCGATGGGTGGCCGCGATCACGCCCGCCGGAATGCCCAGGGCAATCGCGATGATGATCGCGCAGATCGACAGTTCGAGCGTGGCCGGAAAGAGCGCGAAGAACTCGTTCCAGACCGGTTTTTTCGTCACGAAAGAGGTGCCAAGGTCGCCCTGCAGCACGCCCGTCAGGTAATCCCAGAATTGCACCAGGATCGGGCGGTCATAGCCGAATTGCTCGACCAGCTCCTTGTAGCGCTCGGGCGTCACGCCGCGCTCGCCCGCCATCACGATGATCGGATCACCGGGTAGGGCGCGGATGAAGGCAAAGGAAATCAGCGTGACGCCGATGAAGGTCGGCACGAAGGTCAGCAGCTTTGAGAGCAGATAGCGCAACATCAGGGCGCCTCGCGACGGGCTGGATGGTCAGGGGACATGTGGCTTTTCGCGGATATGAAAGGGCGGGGCCGGTTGCCCGGCCGCCGCCCGGTTTCGTCAGCGTCGGATCACTTCAGGCCGACTTCGGTGAAGATATGCGAGCCGAGCGGGTGGACCTTGTAGCCCTCCACTTCGGGACGCATCGGCATGAACACGACCGAATGCGCGATCGTGGCCCAAGGCGCCTGCTCCTTGAAGATCACCTGCGCCTCTTCGTAAAGCGCGGTGCGCTCTTCGGCGCTGGTCACGGTTTTCGCCTTCTGGATCGCGTCCTCGAACGGCTGGTAGCACCATTGCGCGCGGTTCGAACCGCCCACGCCGTCACAACCCAGAAGCACCGCGAGGAAGTTGTCCGGGTCGCCATTGTCGCCGGTCCAGCCGAGCAGCACCGCGCCATCGCGGTCTTCGGCCTTCGAGCGGTCGAGGTATTCGCCCCATTCATAGGAGACGATCTCGACATTGACGCCGATCTTGGCGAAATCGGCCTGGATCAGCTCGGCCATGCGGCGCGCGTTCGGGTTGTAGGGGCGCTGAACCGGCATCGCCCAGATCTTCATCGACAGGTCCGAGACACCGGCTTCGGCCAGCATCGCCTTGGCGGCTTCGGGGTCGAACGCGTCGTCCTCGACCGCGTCGTTATACGACCACATGGTCGGCGGGATCGGGTTTTTCGCAGCCTGGCCCGAGCCCTGGAACACCACGTCGATGATCGCCTGCTTGTCGATCGCCATGTTCAGCGCCTTGCGCACCATCGGGTTGTCGAAGGGCGCAACCTTGGTGTTATAGGCGAGGTAGCCGACGTTCAGGCCTTCCTGCTCCATCAGCACGACATCGGGATTGGCCTTGATGCCTTCGATGTCAGCGGGGTTCGGGTAGGGCATGACATGGCATTCGCCCGCCTGCAGCTTCTGATAGCGCACCGAGGCGTCGGGCGTGATCGCGAAGACGAGGTTGTCGAGCTTCGGCAGGCCCTCGCGGTAGAAGTCCGGGTTCTTGGTGTAACGGATCACCGCGTCCTTCTGATAGGCGACGAACTGGAACGGGCCGGTGCCGATCGGCTGCTGGTTCAGCATCTCGGGGGTGCCAGCGGCCGCCATCGCATCGGCATATTCAGCCGAGAGGATCGAGGCGAAATCCATCGCCATATTGGCGATGAAGGGGGCTTCGGGGCGGTTCAGCACGAATTTGACGGTCAGATCGTCGACCTTCTCGATCGACTTGATCAGGTCGCCCATCGACATGCCTTCGAAATATTCCCAGGTGCCGCCCGAAACGCCATTATAGGGGTGCTCCTTGCTCAGCTGACGCTCGAAGGAGAAGATCACGTCATCGGCGTTGAGGTCGCGGGTGGGGGTGAAGAACTCGGTCGAGTGGAACTTGACGCCCGGACGCAGGTGGAAGGTGTATTCCAGCCCGTCGGCGGAGGCTTCATAGCTTTCGGCGAGGCCGGGGACCACTTCGGTGGTGCCGGTCTTGAATTCGACGAGGCGCGAATAGACCGTCTGGCCCGAGGCGTCGAAGGTCGTGCCCGAGGTGTAAAGCGCCGGGTCGAAGCCTTCGGGCGACCCTTCCGAGCAATAGACCAGCGTCTGGGCCGAGGCCGCGCCTGCCATCGCCAGCAAGAGGCTGGTGGTGGTCAGGAATGTGCGAAACTGCATGGGAAACTCCCTGTTGGATTGGATTGAGCCCGACCGGTCGTTTCCAGCCTTGCCGCGACGGCGCGCTTCTGTGGCGTGTCCGTCGGCGGTTCGATCTCTGCCCCTGAACGGAGGGCTTGGGCCCCCTTCTGTCGCAAAGCCAGCGGCCGGCGCCGGGGCGTCGGTCGGGCTGCACCATCTTTGATCGAGTGGTAAATAAATTGCAACACCCCGGAGACGCCCGCAAATCAAAGGTTTCGCGGGCTGCCCCAAGGTAAGTTTGTCGCGCGGTGGCGCGACTCAGGCCGCGTGCCGGGTCGAGCCGAATCCCTCGGCCATCGTGGCATGTGCCTGCGCGGCGACCAGCGGCATGGTTTCGCGATGCGCGAACTCCGCCGGCATCCGCAGCGCGGCATAGACCCGCCCGTCTTCGTCGTTGCGATAGGTCGGCCCGGCGCGGGTGACATCGTAGCCGATCTGGCGCAACGCGCGCATCAGCGCGATCGACGACAGACAGATCATCTCGGTGGCGCCCTGCGCACGGGCGCGCTCGACCAAACCGTCGACGATCATCCGCAGACAGGCCGCGCGGGCCTCGTGGGTGGTCAGCTTGTCGGCAATCACCAGCCGCGTGCATTCCCAGACCTCGGGGGTGGCGATGTCATGGGGCAGGATTTCCGGCGGGATATACTTGAGCTTGCCGAGATGGGCGTCCCGCAGCATGTAGCTATGCACCCCCCACATTGCGGTCGTGGCCATCGCGCGCGCGCCGCCGACCACCTCGCCATCCTCGTCGACCACCAGCGAGTAATGCGCGACGGGGGTGTCGTACTGGTCCATCTCGACCTGCGCGTCATGGGGAACATCCCACCCGAGCTGGTCAACAAAGACCTTCTTGCGAAGTTTAAGGAAGTCGTAAAACGCCGAGCCGTGGCGGTGAAGATCGGAAAAATCGAACGTGATATTGTGCATGTTGCCCTCCATTCTGGATAGGCAATTCCAAGCACGTATTTCCTAAATTTACACCAATAACGATAGTAATTTTCTTAAAACAATCTCTTTTGAGTTGCAATTTTGAGGAGTTCCGACGGTGTTTTTGCGCCAAGTTTGCGTTTCGCGCCGGCGAGGCGTGCCTTGACCGCGGAGTCGGAAATGCCAAGTTCTCCGGCGATCTGCTTGATGCGCAGGCCATCCGCCTGCATCCGGATTGCCTCGATTTCGGCGGCTGTCAGCTTGGGCTGCTCGGCGCCGGCGCAATGCAAGCGGCTCACCATCCGGCAGAGCGCCTCCATCTCGGCTTCGGTGAATTCCCGGTCCGTGCGAAACAGCGTGGCATAGCTGCGCAGCCCGGCGTCGTTCGGGCGCGTGTAAGACGCGGTGGCGGCATATTTCAGCCCCAGCGTGCGCGCGAGCGGCAGGATGCCGGCGGGATCATGCTCGGTAATCTCGCTCCAGCGGGTGACCCCGACGGTCGAATAGATCCAGCGCATCACCGGATCGAAGACGACCAGCCCGCGCTCGGTATAGGTGTCGACCCAGCGCTGCGGCAATTCGTTCAGGTCTTCCTCGGGGAAGGCGTAACCGACCCGCAGGGCAACATAAAACCCGGCCGGCGCAAGGTCGGCGAAGAAATCCCGCTGATCGCTCAGGGATGCCATGGGTTCAAACTTGTTGCGAAGCTGGTGCTGCAAAACTAGTCTTTGGTTGTGTTGCGGTTCATCATTGAAGGCGCGATACACCTTAGAGGCGAAATTCGTGTATGAAAACTGAAAATCTTACAGTCATGGAGGCGATCCGCGAGGAGTTGGCGGATCTCTGCGATACGGGCTACGCCTTTGCGCTGCATATCCGGTTCACGCGGCCAGCGATCCTGCTGCGCACCTATGATGACGCCTGGCTGGAGGAATATTCCAGGCAGGGCATGATGATACGTGATCCCGTGGTGATCTGGGGCATGCAGAATTCGGGCTTTGTCTATTGGTATGACCTCCCCGATCCCGAGGGGATTCTGACCAAGGCCAAGAGTTTTGGCATCCACAATGGCGTGACCTGTTCGGTCGGTCCGGCGTCGTCGCGGACGATTTCGGGCTTCTCGCGCAGCTCCGGCCCCTTCTCGACGCAAGAGGCCGGGTATTTTCTCAACCTCACGCAGAAGTTGCACGATCTGACCGCCGACGTGGAGTGAGCGCAGCCGGGTCAAAGGGGGATTCGATGAAACTGGTGCGTTTTGGGCAGCCCGGGGCGGAGCGTCCGGGGATTCTGGCGTCGGATGGCACGCTGCGTGACCTGAGCGGGTTGGTGCCCGATATCGGCGGCGCGGTGCTGTCGGATCAGGGGCTGGCGATGTTGCGCGCGCTCGATCCGCTGGTGCTGCCGCAAGTGCCCGAGGGGGCGCGGCTGGGGCCTCCGGTCGCGGGCGTGGGCAAGTTCATCTGCATCGGCCTGAATTATGCCGATCACGCGGCTGAATCCGGTATGGAGGTGCCGCCCGAGCCGGTGATCTTCATGAAGGCCACCTCGGCGATCTGCGGCCCCGATGACCCGGTCCTGATCCCGCCCGGCTCGGAAAAAACCGACTGGGAGGTGGAGCTGGCCTTTGTCATCGGCAAGCGCGCCCGTCACGTGCCCGAGGAGCGCGCGATGGAGCATGTCGCGGGCTACATGATCGCGAATGATGTCTCGGAGCGCAGCTTCCAGATCGAGCATGCGGGGCAATGGACCAAGGGCAAGAGCTATGACCATTTCGGGCCGGTCGGGCCCTGGCTCGTGACCCGCGACGCGGTTGCCGACCCGCAGGATCTGGCGATGCGCTGCACGGTCTCAGGGCAGGTGATGCAGCAGGGCTCGACGCGCACGATGGTTTACGGCGTGGGGTTCCTCGTGTCCTACCTGTCGCGGTTCATGACGCTGGAGCCGGGTGATATCGTCTCGACCGGCACGCCGCCGGGCGTCGGCATGGGGATGAAACCGCCGCGCTACCTGCGGGCGGGCGATGTGCTGGAACTTGAGGTCGAGGGGCTCGGTCGCCAGCGCCAAGAGGTCGTCGCCGACCCGCTGGGCTAATCAGCCCGGCGTGCCGCGCGCGGTCACATCCTCGGCGGCCATCGAGACCGATTTCACCAGCGCCCAGACCGGCAGGCCCGGTCGTAGCCCCAGCGCCGCGACCGAGCGCCGCGTGACCTTGGCCAGCAGCCGCTGATCGCCCAGATCAAGGCGCACATGGGCCGAGGCGCCGGGCGCCTCGATCACCTCGGAAATCCGCGCCTGCAACAGGTTCAGGGCCGAGATCCCCTCGGGCCGCGTGAGCGCCAGCGTCACGTCGGAGGCGTGGATATGCAGCCCGATCCGTTGCCCGGGCACGAGCCCCGGCTGGTCCAGAAAGATCGGCCCGCCGGCGGTTTCCACCCGCATCAGCCCGTCGGGTTCGGCGCCCGCGACGGTGCCGGCAAGGATCGCGCCGATCTCGCGCGGGCCGAGCACGGCGGCGGCGGCGGGGGTGGCAAAGACCTCGGCCACCGGACCCGCGGCGCGCAGCTGCCCGCCTTCGATCAGCACCAGCGTCGTTGCCAGCCGCGCGAGCTCTTCGGGGGCGTGGCTGATGTAAAGGATCGGCAGGCCGAAGCGGTCGCGCAGCCCCTCGAGATAGGGCAGGATCTCGGCCTTGCGGGCGGGGTCGAGCGCCGAGAGCGGCTCGTCGAGGATCAGCGCGCGCGGGTTCGCCAGAAGCGCGCGGCCAAGCGCCACCCGCGCCACTTCGCCGCCCGACAGATGCGCGGGACGGCGGTTCAGCAGCGGCGCGATGCCCAGCAGATCGGCGATCTCGTCAAGTTGCGGTGCGGTTAAGGAGCGTGGCGCAAGTTTTTGGCCATAAATCAGATTTTGTCGAACGCTCAGATGCGGAAACAACCGCGCATCCTGAAACACATAGCCGATGCGGCGGCGTTGCGGCGGCACGAAGATGCCGCGCGCGCTGTCCAGCAATACCTCGCCGCCCAGCACGATCCGCCCGCGCTCGGGGCGCAGGAGCCCCGCGACCGATTGCGCGATCGTGCTCTTGCCCGCGCCCGAGCGTCCGAAGAGCGCCGTCAGCCCGGCGGGCGCGGTAAAGGCGAGGTCGAGGGTGAAATCCTCAATGCGGTGGTGCAGCTCGATCTCCAACATCAGCGCGCCCCCTTGATCCGGGCGGCGACGCGGCGCGCCACCCATTCCGAGAGCACCAGCGCGACCATCGCCACCGCCACCGCCACCAGCACCAGCCGCGCCACCGTCGCTTCGGCGCCGGGCACCTGCAGGAAGCTGTAGATCGCGGTCGGCAGGGTCTGGGTCTGGCCGGGGATGTTCGAGACGAAGGTGATCGTCGCGCCGAACTCGCCCATCGCCTTGGCGAAGGCCAGCACCGCGCCGGCGAGGATGCCGGGCAGGATCAGGGGCAGGGTGATTGTGGCGAAGATGCGCGGGGTCGAGGCGCCGAGCGTGGCGGCGGCCTCTTCCAGCCCCGGATCGACCGCCTCGATCGCCAGCCGGATCGCGCGCACCATCAGCGGAAAGGCCATGATCGCCGCCGCCAGCGCCGCGCCCGTCCAGCGAAAGGCCAGCACGATGCCCAGGTCGGCCAGCGGCGCGCCAAGCCAGCCGGTCCGCCCGAAGGTCAGCAACAGCAGGTAGCCGGTGACGACGGGCGGCAGGATCAGCGGCAGGTGCACGAGCCCGTTGACAAGGCTCTTGCCCGGAAACTCCCAACGCGCGAGCGCATAGGCGGTGAACAGCCCGGCGGGCAGGCTGGCCAGCACCGCCACCAGCGCCACGCGCAGCGACAGCAGGACCGCCTGCGCCGCCTCGGGCGGCAGGCCGAGCGCCTCGGTCAGGCTCATGCCGCGGGCCTCACGGTGAAGCCCTCGGCGCGGAATTCGGCGGCGGCCTCGGGGCCCGCGAGCCAGTCGTGAAAGGCGCGGGCGGCGTCGGAGGCGGGGGCGATCAGCGCCTCGGGATAGGTGATCTCGGGGTGGCTGCCCGCGGGAAAGGTGCCGACGACCTGCACGCGCGGCTCGGCGCGGGCGTCGGTGGCATAGACGATGCCATAGGGCGCCTCGCCGTTGGCGACCAGCGCCAGCGCCGTGCGCGCATTGTCGGATTGTGCAAGGTGGGGCGCGGTTTTGTCCCAGATTTCAAGGGATTGCATGGCGCTTTTCGCGTATTGACCGACCGGAACAGCCTCGGTCAACGCGGTGGCGAGGTGGCCGCCATCCAGCGGCGTGACCAGATCCACGCCCGGCTCCAGCGTGATCGGTGCGGCCTGCGCGTCATGCGCGATCAGCACGAGGCTGTTGCCCAAGAGGTCGCGCCGCGTGCCGGGCTCCAGGAGCCCTTCGGCGGCGATGGCCTCCATCCAGTTGGGGCTGGCCGAAAGGAACACCTGCGCGGGCGCACCTTGGCGGATCTGCAGCGCCAGCTTGCCCGAGCCCGCGTAGGAAATCACCACCTCATGGCCGGTCGCGGCCTCGAACCCGTCGGCCACGCGGTCGAGCGCGGTCTTGAGCGAGGCGGCGGCAAAGACGGTGACGGTCTCGGCCAGAGCGGGATGGGGCATGGCGAGGGCCAGAAGCAGGAGGGCTGCGCGCATCGGGAGGCTTTCGTTGTGTTCGGGTGGGAATATCGCTTGCGCGTGGCGACCTTGCAAGCGGTATTTCCGCAAGGATATAGCGCTGCGCGATGCCGCCTCGTCAGGCTTGCCTGCGCGCGCGGGTCGGGCAAGAGTTTGGGCAAACGGGTGGAGGAGGCAGAGATGGCACAACAGGATGATCCGATCGAGGCGGCGGTGGCGGAGATGCTCGACGGGAGCACGGCCGAACCTGTGCCTGAGGCGGGCGCAAAGCCTGCGCCGAAACCCGCCGATCCGCGCCCCGAGCCCGCCGCGCCCGCGGATGTGCCCTTGGCCGCGATCACCGCGCGGTTTCAGGCGATGGCCGACGGTGCGCCCGCGCGCCGCGCCGGGCTCGATTACGCGCGCCGGGTGACCGCGCTCAAGACCCTCTCGGCGGCGATCCGCAAGAGTGAGGCGGAGATCATCGCGGCGCTGGCCGAAGACCTTGGCAAGCCCGAGCCCGAGGTGCGCCTGACCGAGATCATGCCGGTTCAGGCCGAGATCGCCCACACGCTGAAGCACCTGAAACGCTGGATGCGCCCGAAACGCGCGCGCGGCACGCTGATCGCCTTTGGCACGCGGGCGCGGATTCGGCCCGAGCCCAAGGGCACGGCGCTGATCGTCTCGCCCTGGAACTACCCGTTCGGGCTGGCGCTGGGGCCGCTGGTCTCGGCGCTGGCGGCGGGGAATGCGGCGATCATCAAGCCCTCCGAGCTGGCGCCGGCGACATCGGCGCTGGTGGCGCGGCTGGTGTCGGAGGCCTTCGCGCCCGATTTCGTCTGGGTGGCCGAAGGCGGTGTCGGGGTGGCGCAGGCGCTGATGGATCTGCCGTTCGATCACCTGTTCTTCACCGGCTCGCCCGAGGTCGGGCGCAAGGTGATGGCGGCGGCGGCGCGGCATCTGACGCCGGTCACGCTGGAGCTGGGCGGCAAGTCGCCGGTGATCGTGGGCGAGGGGGCGGACCTGAAGGCGGCGGCGCGGGCAATCGCCTGGGGCAAGTTCGCCAATGCCGGGCAGACCTGCATCGCACCCGACCATGTCTACGTCGCGCGCGGGGTGGAAAAGCGGTTCGTGGCCGAGCTGAAAGCCGCGATCGCGAAGATGTATGGGCGCACGCCCGAGGCGCAGGCGGCGGGGCGCGACTATGCGCGGATCGTCTCGGGGCGGCATTTCGTGCGGCTGACGGGGATGATCGACGAGGCCTGCGCGGCGGGGGCCGAGCTGGTCGCGGGCGGCGAGAGCGACCGGGCGACGCGGTTCCTCGCGCCGACGGTGCTGCGCAATGTGAACCCGGGCGCCGCGCTGATGCGCGAAGAGATTTTCGGGCCGGTCCTGCCGCTGGTGCCGTTTGACGATCTTGACGGCGTGATCGCGCGGATCAATGCCGGGCCGAAGCCGCTGGCGCTTTATGTTTTCGACAAGGACCGCGCGCGGATCGAGGCGATCTGCGCGCAGACCTCGTCGGGCGGGGTCGGCATCAATGTGACGCTCGCGCATTATATGCACCTGAATCTGCCCTTTGGCGGGATCGGCAATTCCGGGATCGGGGCGGCGCATGGCGAATGGGGGTTCCGGGCCTTCAGCCATGAAAAGCCCGTTCTGGAGAACCGCTTTGCGCCGCTTGGGGGCTTCATGCCGCCCTATCGCGGGATGAAGGCGCGCCGGATCCGGTTGATGGCGCGCATCCTCGGGCGCTGAGCCGCGCCGCCCAAGGCCTTGCCCCGGCCGGGAAAATGACGCAGAGCTTGGCGCAAAGAGGAGTGTCCCATGAGCAAGACCAATCCCGATCCGCGCGCGCCCGAGCAGGTGGCGCCTGCGCTGGGGATCCTGGGGCTTCTGACGCTGGCCTTGCCGCCCCTGTTCTGGGCGGGGAATTTCATCGTTGCCCGCGCCGCCCGCGCCGAGGTGCCGCCGTTCGCACTGTCGTATGGGCGCTGGCTGATCGCGGGGCTGGTGCTCTTGCCCTTTGCCTGGCGCGCGATCGGGCGGGACTGGCCGGTGTATCGGCGGCATTGGAAGCGGGTCGTGGCGCTGGCGGTGCCGGGCGTTCTGGCCTTCAACTCGCTGGTCTATCTGGGGCTGCAGCAGACGGCGGCGACGAACGGGATGCTGCTCAATTCGACGATCCCGGTGTTGATCCTCGTGCTGGGCGCGATCTTCTGGCGCCAGCCGCTGAACCTGGGCCAGATCGCGGGGTTGATGGTCTCAACTTTCGGGGTGGGCGTGGTGATCCTGCATGGCGAATGGTCGCGGTTGGTCGCGCTGGAAGTCTCGCAGGGGGACCTGATCATCTTCGCGGCGATGGTGTGCTGGGCGATCTACACGATGGGGCTGCGGTTCTTCCCGGCCGAGGTCAACCGCATCGGCTTTCTCGAAGTGCAGATCGCGGTGACGCTGGTCCTGTTGCTCCCCTTCCTGATCTGGGAGATCGCCTCGGGGCGCACGCCCAGCTGGAGCGCCGAAGCGGTGGGTGCGCTGATCTATGTGGGCATCGTGCCCTCGATCCTCGCCTATCTGCTCTATATGCGGGGCGTCGCCGTGGCGGGGCCGGCCCGCGCGGGGATGGCGATCCATCTTTTGCCGGTTTACGGGGCGGTGCTGTCCTCGATCTTTCTGGGCGAGCATCTGCAAGCCTATCACGCGGTCGGCTTTGCCGCCATCCTCGCCGGAATTCTCGTTGCCGGGCGTGCAAGCCGTAGCCGCTGAACCCCGCGTAAAACCCGGAAATTCAGGGGTTTTTCACTTGCATCGGCGCGCCAAACCCGTATAAGGCCCCATCTTCCGCGTGACTTGTAACCGGCGATGCCTCTCGTGGTGGGCTGCGGAAGCCTTGGTCCCACCGTTGAAGCCGCCTTGAAAAACAGGAGCTTACATGCCGCTTTACGAGCATGTCCTCATTGCGCGTCAGGATCTGTCCAACGCGCAGGCCGAAGGCCTTGTCGAACATTTCTCCACGGTCCTCTCGGACAACGGCGGCAAAGTCGTCGAATCCGAATACTGGGGCGTGAAGACCATGGCCTACAAGATCAACAAAAACCGCAAGGGTCACTACGCCTTCCTGAAAACCGACGCCCCGTCGTCGGCCGTGCAGGAAATGGAGCGTCTGGCCCGTCTGCATGACGACGTGATGCGCGTTCTGACCATCAAGGTCGAAGCCCACGAAGAGGGCCCCTCGGTCCAGATGCAGAAGCGCGACGAGCGTGAACCGCGCGGCGAACGCCGCGAGCGTCGTTGATCGGGTAAGGAGCAAGAACCATGGCAAAACCGTTTTTCCGTCGCCGCAAGGTCTGCCCGTTCTCGGGCGAGAACGCGCCGAAAATCGACTACAAAGACGTTCGTCTTCTGCAGCGCTACATCTCGGAGCGCGGCAAGATCGTCCCGGCCCGCATCACCGCCGTCTCGGCCAAGAAGCAGCGTGAACTGGCCCGCGCCATCAAGCGCGCCCGCTTCCTCGCCCTGCTGCCCTACGCCGTGAAGTAAGGAGAGAGACCATGCAAGTCATCCTTCTGGAACGTGTGGCCAAGCTTGGCCAGATGGGCGAAGTCGTCAACGTGCGTGACGGCTACGGCCGCAACTACCTGCTGCCGCAGGGCAAGGCGCTGCGCGCCTCGGAAGCCAACATCAAGGCCTTCGAAGCCCAGAAAGCCCAGCTCGAAGCCCGCAACCTCGAGACCAAGCAAGAGGCCGAGGCTCTGGGCGAGAAGCTCAACGGTCAGCAGTTCGTCGTGATCCGTTCGGCGTCGGACGCCGGCTCGCTCTACGGCTCGGTCACCCCGCGTGACGCCGCCGAGGCCGCCACCGCCGCTGGTTTCACCGTCGACAAGAAGCAAGTCGCTCTGAAAGCCCCGATCAAGGATCTGGGCCTGCACGAGATGCACGTGCGTCTGCACCCCGAAGTCGACGTGACCATCGTTCTGAACGTGGCCCGCTCGGCCGAAGAAGCCGAACTGCAGGCTTCGGGCAAGTCGATCCAGGAACTCGCCGCCGAGGCTGACGCCCAGGCCGAGTTCGAGATCGCCGAACTGTTCGACGAAGTCGGCGCCGCCGCTGGCGACGAAGACGAAGAATAATCGGACCGACCTTTCGGTCTGATCGAACCGCGCCCCTCGGGGCGCGGTTTTTTCGTTCCCGGGGCAGCACCTTGCCGCGCAGGGCGCTTGCCGGAACCTGGACCTTTGCGTAAACCTGTGGCGCACAGCCAGCGCCGGAGACCGAGATGACCGACCTGCTCGAAAAACTTCGCCCCTATCTTGAGATGGCCCGCGACTGGGCGGTGACGCCCGCAGCCTGGGGGCAGGCGGTGGCGCTGGTGGTGGCGGTGCTCGGCGCGCGCATGGCGACGCGGGCGCTGCGCCCGATCCTGCTACGCGTGCTGACGCCCGCTGAGGGGGCGCGCGGCGTGATCGCGCTTGGCCAGCGCCAGCTCGCGCGGCTGATGCCGCTGCTGGCGCCCTTGCTGATCGCGGGCTTCGTCGCGGTCGCCGAAGAGGTGATCCGGGGCGCTTTTGGCACCGGCGGGATCCTTGGATTTGCCAAGCGGTTCATGCTGTTCCTCGTGGTGCGTAGCTTCGTGCGCGACGTGCTGCGTGACAATTTCCTACGCACCTATGGGCGGTTTTTCATTCTGCCGATCGCGGCGGTCTATGCGCTGGGGCTGCTGCCGGTCGTCTCCGAGTACCTGTCGCAGCTCAAGGTGCCGCTGGGCAATCTATCGTTCGACCTGCTTTGGCTGGTCAAGTTCGGGCTGTTCGGCGGGTTGATCTTCTGGCTCGGGCGCTGGTCCGACAATCGCTCGCAGGCCTATATCGAGGGCCAGACCGACCTGCGCCCGGCGACGCGGCAGCTGGCGCTGAAGGCCTCGGTGGTGGCGATCTACGGCGTCGCCTTCCTGATCCTGATGAACGTGATGGGCATCAACCTGACGGCGCTGGCGGTGATCGGGGGCGCGCTTGGCGTCGGGATCGGCTTTGGCCTGCAACAGATCGCCTCCAACTTCATCTCGGGCATCATCCTGCTGCTGGAGGGTCAGGCGACGGTTGGCGATTACGTCGAATTGGATGGCGGCGAACAGGGCACGATCGTCAAGATGACGATGCGCTCGATCATCCTCGAAACCTTCGACGGCAAGTGGATCGTGGTTCCGAACGAGCATTTCATCACCACCCGGGTGGTGAATTATTCGGATCAGGGCTCGGCGAACCGGCTCGAGGCGGAGTTTTCCGTGAGCTACGACACCGATATCAACCTTGTGCCCGCGATCATCGAGGCGGCGGTGGCCAAGCATCCCAAGGTGCTCGACTCGCCCGCGCCGCCCGATTGCGAGCTGCGCGGTTTTGGCGAGAGCGGCATTGATTTCGCGGTGGAATTCTGGGTCAGCGGGCTGGATGACGGTCCGAACAAATATGTCTCGGACGTGCTGTTCCTGATCTGGAACGCACTGAAAGACAACGGCATCGAGATCCCCTATCCGCATCGCGTGATCGAGATCAAAGGGCAGGGCGGGGCACCTCTGGCCGGCTGATTGGCGCAACGGGGTTGGACAGGCGCGCCGCCTGACCTAGCTTGGAGGTCATAGCCAGACCGGACCTTGCCATGCCCCATTTCCTGCCCCGCCTTTCCCTTTCCCTTTCCCTTTCCCTCGCTCTTTGCGCCGCGCCCGCGCTGGCCGAAGAGAATGCCGGCGGCAATCGTGCCGTCGATCCCACCTTTCGCAGCGAGACGATCGCGCGGTTTGACACGCCCTGGTCGCTGACCCGCATCCCCGAGGGCGGTTGGCTGGTGTCTGAGCGCGGCGGTGCGCTCTATCGGGTCAGCGACGCGGGGGAGAAGCAGCGGCTTGCGGGCGTGCCCGCGGTCGAGGCGGCGGGGCAGAACGGGCTCTTGGATACGGCCTTCGCGCCGGATGGGCGGCTTTTCCTGACGGCAGTCGTGCCGGGAGCCCGAAAAGGCGGGGACCTCGCGCTGTTCTCGGCGCGGCTGGGGGCGGCGGGGCTGGAGGATCTGCGCGAGCTGTGGCGCCAGGTGCCGTCGGGCGGGGGCGGGCAGCCGGGCGGCATCATCGCCTTTCAGGACGGCATGCTTTACCTTAGCGTCGGCGACCGGATGCGCCCCGAGACGATGGGGCCGGGCGTGATGCGCGGGGTGATCCTGCGCTTTGCGATGACGCCGGAGGGGCTGGCCGCACCGGAGGTCGTCTCGACCGGGCATCGCAACCAATATGGGCTGGTCTTTGACGCCGAGGGTCAGCTTTGGGAGCATGAGATGGGCCCGCGCGGCGGCGATGAGCTGAACCTGATCCGCGCGGGGCGCGACTATGGCTGGCCGCGCGTGTCCTGGGGCGATCACTACTCGCTCCTGCCGATCCCGGATCATGACACCGACCCCACCGCCGAGCGCCCACAGCTTTACTGGACGCCGGTGATCGCGCCTTCGGGGATGATCGCCTATCAGGGCGCGCTGTTTCCCGACTGGCAGGGCAGGTTGCTGATTGGCGGGCTGCGCAGCCAGGCGCTGGTGGTGGTGACGCGTGACCCCGCGCGTGAAGAGGCGCGCTATGACATGGGCGCGCGGATCCGGGATGTCGCCGAGGCGCCCGATGGCGCGGTCTGGGTGATCGAGGATGACGCGCGCGGGCGGCTGCGGCGGCTCACGCCCTGAGTTGAAAGCCGAACGAAAAAGGGCCGCGCCTTGCGGCGCGGCCCTTCGATCACGCGGCTGGGCGCGATCAGATCTGGTCGAGGGCCTCGATGGCTTTCTCGAGGTCTTCCTTGGTGATTTCCTTGTCGGTCACTTCGGCGCCTTGGGTGATGAAATCGACGACCTTGTCTTCGAAGATCGGCGCGCGCAGCTGCTGTTGCATCTGGGCGTTCTGCTGCACGAATTCGAAGAAGGCACGTTCCTGACCCGGGTACTGACGCGCCTGGTTCATCACGGCTTGCGTGAACTCGGCGTCGGTCACTTCGATCTCGTTCTTGCGGCCCAGTTCAGCGAGCAGCAGGCCCAGACGCACGCGGCGCTCGGCAAGCTTCTTGTGCTCGTCGGTGGGCTCGATCGAGCCGTGGTTGTGGTCGTGGACCTCGGGGTTTTCCTCGTGCCAGAGCTGGTGCGCGATCTGGCCGGCTTCGGCCTCGACGAGGCTCGGCGGCAGGTCGAACTTGACCTTCTCGTCGAGCTGGTCGAGCAGGCCGCGCTTGAGGATCGCACGGGCCGCGCCCTTGTATTCGGCTTCCAGACGCTCGGCGACCTGGCCTTTCAGCGCGGCGAGGTCTTCGGCACCGAATTTCTGCGCCAGCTCGTCATCGATCTCGGCGTCTTTCGGGCCGCGAACTTCCTTCACGGTGCATTTGAACAGCGCGTCCTTGCCGGCGAGATGGGCGGCGCCATACTGCTCGGGGAACTTGACGTTGACTTCGGCCTCTTCGCCTTCCTTGGCGCCGACCAGCTGGTCTTCGAAGCCCGGGATGAACGAGCCCGAGCCGAGCACGAGCGGGTAATCCTCGCCCTTGCCGCCTTCGAAGGCCTCACCGTCGACGAAACCTTCGAAGTCGATCACGACCTGATCGCCCTCTTTCGCCTTGGTGCCCTTGCGGCGCTTCTCGAAGTTCTGAACCGATTTCGCGAGGTTTTCGAGGGCCTCGGTCACGGCGGCGTCTTCGGCCTTGACCACGAGGCGCTCAAGCTTGAGGCCGGTCAGGTCGACTTCCGGGATCGCGGGCAGGGCTTCGTAGGACACGGTCACCACGACATCATCGCCCGGCTTCCAGCTTTCGCCGTTTTCCATCTCGATCTGCGGCTGCATCGCCGGACGGTCGCCCGAGGTCTCGAAATGCTCGGACATCGCGCCGTCGACGGCTTCCTGCATGGCTTCGCCCATCAGGCGCTCGCCGAATTGCTTGCGCAGCATGGCCATCGGGACTTTGCCCTTGCGGAAGCCTTTCATCCCGATTTCGGGCTGGGCTTCTTCCAGTTTCGCGGTGACTTTCGCATCCAGCTCGGCGCCGGTGATGGTGATCTTGTAGCCGCGCTTGAGGCCTTCGTTGAGGGTCTCGGTGACCTGCATGGGATGTCCTTCGTTCTTGGGCCGCGGACGCTCCGCGGCAGGCAATCGAAATTTCAGCCGCCCTTCTATTGATCGCGGGCCTTGGAGGCAAGGCGAAAACGGGCGTGTTCGCCAGCTTGCGCGGGCAAAGCCCGGGGGAAGAGGGGATTTGGTGCGGGTGAAGGGACTCGAACCCCCACGCCAAAGGCGCCAGAACCTAAATCTGGTGCGTCTACCAGTTCCGCCACACCCGCATTGGCGCCTCTCTAGCAAGGCGCGCGGGCGGGGGAAAGGGGGATTTCCGCGCGCTCAGAGGCCGAGCGCGCGGAACACTGCGGGGAGTTCCTCGGGGAGGTCTTCGGCGATCAGGCCGGGGCCGAATCTGCGCGCCGCCTCGGCATGAAGCCAGGCGCCGGTGCAGGCCGCGTCAAAAGGCGCAAATCCGCGCGCCAGAAGCCCGCAGATGATCCCCGCCAGCACATCGCCCGAGCCCGCCGTGGCGAGCCAGGGCGCCGCCTGGTCGCCGCTCGCGCCGTTTTGCGCGATCGCGCCGTCGGGCGCGGTGATCAGCGTGTCGGCGCCTTTCAGGAGCACCGTGCAGCCCGCGCGCGCAGCGGCCTGCCGGACAGCCTCGGGGCGGGGCAGGGCGCCTGTGCGCAGGGCTTCGGCGAGATCGGGAAAGAGCCGGGCAAACTCGCCCTCATGTGGGGTCAGCACGCAGGCGGGGTGGAGGTGGTTGAACAGGCGCTCGGGGTCGTCGGCAAAGGCGGTCAGCGCATCGGCATCGAGCACCGTCGCGCGTTGCCCCCAGAGTGCTGCGGGCACCATTTCCTGCGCGCGCGCGAGGCCCAGCCCCGGGCCCAGCAAAAGCGCGTTCTTGCGCTTGTCCTGCAAGATGCCGCGCAGGCTGAAGGCATCGGGTAGGGGATCGAGCATCACGGCGGTGAGTTGGGCCGCGTTCTCGGCCAGCGCGGATTGCGGCGCGAGCACGGTCACCAGCCCCGCCCCCACGCGCAGCGCCGCGCGGGCCGCAAGCCGTGCGGCGCCGCCTTTGCCCGGGCCACCCGCCAGCACCAGCGCATGGCCGTGGCTGTATTTATGCGCCTCGGGGGATTTCGCGAGGGCCGCGCGCATCGCGCTATCCGGGGTGATGTGTTGGATCATGGGGTCTCCGGCGGTTTAGGCGGTTCGGGCGCGGTCACAGGCCGATATCCGCGACCACGATTTTTACGCCCTCACGCTTTAGCATTTCGTGAACGGGTTTTTCACGGTGAAAGGTGACGCAGAGATCGGCGGGCAGGGCGGGGCCGAGGTCTTGGGCTGCATCGGCATCACGCCCCGAGGGCACATCCACCGCGATCCGGTGGCCTGGCAGTCGGAGTCCCGCGACGCCCGGCGGCAGCGGGCGGGTCAGACCAATCCCAAAGAGCGCGTCGATGCTCAGATCGGCTTCCGGCAGGGCGGTGGGTGTTTGCGGGTCGAGGGGCGTGCTGCCGATGTCGCACGCCTGCCAGCGCGCTGCATTGGCTGCGGCGTCGGGCGGCAGGCGCGCGGGGTCGCCAAGAGTATAAAGGCGCAGATCCCAGCCGCGCTCGAACAGGAGGCGCGCGATCACATATCCGTCGCCGCCATTATTGCCCGGCCCGCACAGCACCACCGCCCGGCCCGGCGCGCAGATCAGCTCGGGCCAGGTCGCGAAGGTGGCGTCCGCGACGCCTCTGCCCGCCCGCTCCATGAGCTCAAGGCCCGAGACCCGGCCGCTGTCGATCGCAGCGGCTTCGATGGCGCGCATTTGGGCGGAAGTGAGTATTTCGGTCATTTAATCCCGGAAAAAGTTTTCAAATCGCTTGCGGATGAGGCGAAGTGATGAAAATTTAAGCGCACCACTTGGAATCCCGTGGCCTCGCTGGCCTCTTCCAAGCTAGCCGATTGCGGGCGCGCGTGGAAAGTGGTCTGAGGGGGTGCGCAAAATATGTCGGGGGAGTCGGCTGCATGAAAAAGATTGAGGCGATCATCAAGCCCTTCAAGCTCGATGAGGTGAAGGAAGCGCTGCAAGAGGCCGGAATTCAGGGTCTTTCGGTGATCGAAGTGAAAGGCTTTGGCCGTCAGAAAGGTCATACCGAACTCTATCGCGGCGCCGAATATGTCGTTGATTTCCTGCCCAAGGTGAAGATCGAGATGGTGCTGCCCGACGATATGGTCGATGCCGCCATCGAAGCGATCACGTCGGCCGCGCGCACCGAAAAAATCGGCGACGGCAAGATCTTTGTCTCGCCGATCGAACAGGCGATCCGCATCCGCACCGGTGAAACCGGCGACGACGCGGTCTGATAACAGAAATTCGAATTCGGGCCGCAGGCCTGATGACCCACGCTCCACAGAAAGGGTAATTTGCAATGGGCGCAGTGAAAAAAGCTCTCGAACTGATGAAGTCGGAGGAAGTCGAATACGTTGACGTTCGCTTCACCGACCCGCGCGGCAAACTGCAGCACGTGACGCTGATCGCCGACCTGGTCGATGAAGACTTCTTCGAAGAAGGCTTCATGTTCGACGGTTCCTCGATCGCTGGCTGGAAGTCGATCGATCAGTCGGATATGAAGCTGATCCCGGACGCGAAGTCGGTCTACATCGACCCCTTCTACGCCGAGAAAACCCTCTGCGTGCACTGCAACGTGGTCGAGCCCGACACCGGCGAAGCCTATGATCGCGATCCGCGCGGCACCGCTGCGAAAGCCGAAGCCTACCTGAAAGCCACCGGTATCGGTGACGCGTCCTACTTCGGCCCGGAAGCTGAATTCTTCCTGTTCGACGACGTGCGTTACTCGGTCACCCCGGACAAGGTCGGCTACCAGATCGACGCCGAAGCGGCGGCCTGGAACACCGATGCGGCGATGGAGATGGGCAACCTTGCTCACCGCGCCGGCCACAAGGGCGGCTACTTCCCGGTCAACCCGATCGACGAAGCTCAGGATCTGCGCGGCGAGATGCTCTCGACCATGAAGCGCATGGGCATCAAGGTCGACAAGCACCACCACGAAGTGGCGACCTGTCAGCACGAGCTGGGCATGATCTTCGGCGGTCTGACCGAGCAAGCCGACAACATCCAGAAGTACAAATACGTCATCCACAACGTCGCTCATGCCTATGGCAAGACCGCGACCTTCATGCCGAAGCCGATGAAAGGCGACAACGGCTCGGGGATGCACGTGAACATGTCGATCTGGAAAGACGGCAAGCCGCTCTTCGCCGGCGACAAATACGCTGACCTGTCGCAGGAAGCGCTGTACTTCATCGGCGGCATCCTGAAGCACGCGAAGGCGTTGAACGCGCTGACCAACCCGTCGACCAACTCGTACAAGCGTCTGATCCCGGGCTTCGAGGCTCCGGTTCTGCGCGCCTACTCGGCCCGCAACCGCTCGGGCTGCGTCCGTATTCCGTGGACCGAATCGCCGAAAGCCAAGCGTGTGGAAGCCCGCTTCCCCGATCCGTCGGCGAACCCCTATCTGTGCTTCGCGGCGCTGATGATGGCTGGCCTCGACGGCATCAAGAACAAGATCGATCCGGGCCCGGCTTCGGACAAGGACCTTTACGACCTGCCGCCGGAAGAGCTGGCCGCGATCCCGACCGTTTGCGGTTCGCTGCGTGAAGCTCTGGAAGCTCTGGAAGCCGACATGGACTTCCTGCTGGCCGGTGACGTGTTCACCAAAGGTCAGCTCGAGGGCTACATGGCGCTCAAGTGGGAAGAAGTGTACGCCTACGAGCACACCCCCCACCCGGTCGAGTACCAGATGTACTACTCGTGCTAATCAGCACGGTAGTTACGGGAAAGGGCGCCTTCGGGCGCCCTTTTTCGTTGCGCTGCGGCGTTGAATTCCGGGCACCGGGCGGCCCAAGATATTGTGTCAGGCGCCTGCGCGCGCTAGACCCGGCGTCAAGCGACATCAGAGGAGGGTGGCATGACCCGTGCATTCGTATTCCCCGGTCAGGGCGCGCAGACGATCGGAATGGGCAAGGCGCTGGCCGAGGCCTATCCGGCAGCCAAGGCGGTTTTCGACGAGGTTGACGCGGCTCTGGGCGAAAGCCTGTCGAGCCTGATCTGGGAGGGCGACATCGCCGAGCTGACGCTGACGGCGAATGCCCAGCCCGCGCTGATGGCGACCTCGATCGCGGCGCTGCGCGCGCTGGAGGCCGAGGGTTTCTCGGTTGGGGATGCGGCTTTCGTGGCGGGCCATTCGCTGGGCGAATATTCGGCGCTTTGCGCGGCGGGCGCGCTGAGCGTGACCGATGCGGCCAAGCTGCTGCGCATCCGCGGTGCGGCGATGCAATCGGCGGTGCCGGTGGGCGTCGGCGCGATGGCGGCGCTGCTGGGTCTGGGCTTTGATGACGCGACCCGCATCGCGGGCGAGGCCGCGGCTGCCGGGCCCGGCAATGAGGTCTGCCAGGCCGCGAATGACAATGACCCCGCGCAGGTGGTGGTTTCGGGACACAAGGCGGCGGTCGAACGCGCGGTGGAAATCGCCAAGGCGGCGGGCGCGAAGCGCGCGGTGATGCTGCCGGTCTCCGCACCCTTCCATTGCGCGCTGATGCAGCCTGCGGCCGACGCCATGGCCGAGGCGCTGGCGGGCACGCAGATCAACGCGCCGGTGGTACCGGTCGTGGCCAACGTGCGCGCCGAAGCCGTTTCCGACCCCGAGCTGATCCGTCAGCTGCTGGTCGAGCAGGTCACCGGCTCGGTGCGCTGGCGCGAGTCGGTCGAGTGGATGGTCGGCCAGGGCGTCACCGAATTCTGGGAAATCGGCGCGGGCAAGGCGCTCTCGGGGATGATCAAACGCATCGCCAAGGAAACTGCGCAGGCCAATATCGGCACCCCCGAAGACATCGCCAAGCTGAAAGGCTGAGGCCCTCAGCTTTCGCGTGACAAAGGCGGCTCGCGACGCAACGAGGCCGCGAGCGGAAGATCCGCGACAGAGTTCAGCCTGTCGCGGATCAGCGCCTCATCGGCATCGGGCGGCAGTTCGATCAGTGTGATACCGGCCTTGCGCAGCGCCTCGCGCTTGACGGCATCGCGCATGAAGGCGTTGGAATTCAGGTGATGGCCGCTGCCCTGATATTCGATAGCCGCCACCATGAGGCCGCGACGGTCGATGATCGCGAAATCGAGCCGTTTGGCGTTGATCGCCCGGTTCGCTTCAAGCCCGTAATTGGGCTTGCCATCTGCGTTGGCCGCACAAAGCAGTTCGCCCAAAGCAACCTGGATCAGCAGGCGATGCCCTTGCCCGAGTTCGCGAACAAGCTTTTCGAGGATCGGAAGCAGCCGTGCCTCGGATTTGTTCAGGAGCGGCACGCGTTGAAACGCGGCCTCTGCTACAAGCTGCAGGTGGTCGGGGGATTTCAGGGCTTTAGGGACGAATGGCGTGCTTCGGGTTGAAGAGACGTGGGATCGGCGGCGGCGCTTGATGGATTTGATACCGATTTCAGCGAGAAGTCTGATGAAGCCGATTGCTACGACGGCTGCGAACGCCAGGCTGAGCGTCCGCATCACATTATCCATTCCAGGGAAATCCATTCGCGCACCAAATCAGTTTTGAAATGCCGCCAGTTTCCGGCGGATCGCTGGAATCTTCAAGTCACCGTTGAGGGCGGCAATCGTACCTCGGCTCTTCAAAGGCTGGCGGCGGAGAGACTTCGTTGCTATGACGTCCGGGAAGAGGTGAAGGAGTGGTCATGTTCGATCTGACTGGGAAATCGGCGCTGGTGACGGGCGCTTCGGGGGGGATTGGTGCCGAGGTTGCCAAGGCGCTGCACGCGGCGGGGGCGAATGTTGCGCTCTCGGGGACGCGGGTGGAGCCGTTGGAGGCGCTGGCGGCCGAGTTGGGCGAGCGGGCTTTCGTCTGCCCGGCGAACCTGTCGGATCCGGAGTCGGTCGAGGCGCTGCCGAAAGCCGCTGCTGCCGCTATGGGCGGGCTCGATATTCTGGTGAACAACGCCGGGATCACGCGCGACAACCTGTTCATGCGGATGTCGGATGACGAGTGGCAATCGGTGATCGACGTGAACCTCACGGCGTCTTTCCGGCTGATGCGGGGCGTGCTGCGCGGCATGATGAAGGCGCGCTGGGGCCGTATCGTCAACATCACCTCGGTGGTGGGCGCGACGGGTAACCCGGGCCAGGGCAACTATGCCGCTGCCAAGGCGGGGCTGGTGGGGATGTCGAAGTCGCTGGCGACCGAGGTCGCGAGCCGTGGCATCACCGTGAACTGCGTCGCGCCGGGCTTCATCGCCACCGCGATGACCGACAAGCTCAATGACGAGCAGAAGGGGAATATCCTCAAGCAGATCCCCGCGGGCCGCATGGGCAGCCCCGAGGAAATCGCGGCTGCGGTGCTCTATCTGGCCAGTCCGGAAGCGAGCTATGTCACTGGCGCAACGCTTCACGTGAACGGCGGGATGGCGATGATCTGAGCCGGCTTCCCCTGCGTCCAGAGGCCGCTTCAAAAGGCGCGAAAAGCGTGTTGCCATCGGGCAAGACTGTGCTAGAAGCGGGCTGGACGGCCGGGGGAGGACCCGCCTGCCGGCGGCCTTGCGCAAGCGGGGCGCTTGAACCGCTCGGAACGAGCAAGGATATCAGACAGGGCCCAAGGGTCCGCGAGATTGAGGAACGAACATGAGCGATATCGCTGATCGCGTGAAGAAGATCGTCGTTGAGCATCTGGGCGTGGAAGAGGACAAGGTCACCGAAACCGCCTCGTTCATCGACGACCTGGGCGCCGACAGCCTCGACACCGTCGAGCTGGTCATGGCCTTCGAAGAAGAATTCGGCATCGAGATCCCGGATGACGCCGCCGAAACCATCCAGACCTTCGGCGACGCGGTGAAGTTCATCACCGAAGCGTCCTGATCCCTTCGGATCTGAGAATGCAGGCGGCGTCCCCTTGGGGCGCCGCTTTTCGTTTCGGGGGGCGGGATGCGCTGTTTCGTCGGAATCGGGCTGTCGGAGCTGGTGCTTGATGCGGTCGAGCACTTGCAGGAGGGCCTGCCTATCGGGCGGGTGGTGCCGCGCGAGTCGCTGCACCTGACGCTGGCCTTTCTTGACGATCTGGAACCATGGCAGATCGAGGCGCTGCACGAGGGGCTGGCGGATATTCACCTGCCGGCGCCCGCGCTGCGCTTTGGCGGGCTTGAGTTGTTCGATCCGGAGCACCCGCGGCTTTTGGCGCTAGCGGTGGAGCCGGTGCCCGAACTGGTCGCGCTGCAGCGCGCTGTGGCGCAGGCGGCGCGGCGGGCCGAGATCGCACTGGAGCGGCGCCGGTTTCGCCCGCATGTCACGCTGGCGCGGTTTCGCGCGCGGATGGAGCCCGGTGAGGCCTGCCGCCTCGCGCAGTGGCTCGAGGCGCGCGGGCAGGCGCAGGCTGAGGCGCCGCTGCCCGGAATGACGGCCGAGGGCGCTACGCTTTATGCCTCGGAGTTGCGCCCCGAGGGCGCGCGCTACACCGCGCTGTCACACTATCCGCTGGGGTAATCGGCGCGCGTCTGTGCTGAACGCTTAGGCAGCGCGCCGCCCGGCGCGGGTGCAAACGTCGCCAATGCGTTGCGTGGCCGCGCGCGGGCGTGTATCAGAGCAGGGATTGTTTTCACTGACGAGGTAAAGCATGCGTCGCGTTGTTGTCACGGGTCTCGGTATGGTTACGCCGCTTGCGTGCGGTGTCGAGGAAACCTGGAAGCGGTTGCTGGCAGGGCAGTCCGGCGCCGGGCCGATCACGCGGTTCGATGCGTCGAACGTGACCACGAAATACGCCTGCGAGATCCCGGTTGGGGATGGCTCGGACGGGACGTTCAACCCCGACGACTGGATGGAGCCGAAAGAGCGCCGCAAGGTCGATGATTTTATCCTCTACGGGATGGCCGCGGCCGATCAGGCGGTGCGCGATGCGGGCTGGATGCCCGAGGACGAGGAAAGCCGTCTGCGCACGGGCGTGATGATCGGCTCGGGGATCGGCGGTCTTTCGACGATCGCGGAAACGGCCGTTCTGATCAAGGAACGCGGGCCCAAGCGTGTCTCGCCCTTCTTTATCCCGGGGTCGCTGATCAACCTGATCTCGGGCCAGGTCTCGATCCGCTATGGTTTCAAGGGGCCGAACCACGCGGTGGTGACGGCCTGCTCGACTGGTGCGCATGCGATTGGCGATGCGGCGCGGCTGATCCAGTGGGGCGATGCCGACGTGATGCTGGCGGGCGGCGCGGAAAGCCCGATCTCGGAAATCGGGATCGCAGGCTTCAACGCCTGCAAGGCGCTTTCGACCAAGCGCGCGGACGAGCCGACCAAGGCTTCGCGCCCCTATGACGAGGATCGCGACGGGTTCGTGATGGGCGAGGGCGCGGGTGTTGTCGTGCTGGAGGAATACGAGCACGCCAAGGCGCGCGGCGCCAAGATCTATGCCGAGGTTCTGGGTTATGGCCTGTCGGGCGATGCCTATCACATCACGGCGCCGGCCGAGGATGGCGATGGCGGGTTCCGCTCGATGCAGGCGGCGCTGAAGCGCGCGGGGATCACGCCGGATGCGGTGGATTACATCAACGCGCATGGCACCTCGACCATGGCCGATACGATCGAGCTGGGCGCGGTGGAGCGGCTGATGGGCAATGCGGCGGCGAAGGCCACGATGTCGTCGACCAAATCCTCGATCGGCCACCTTCTGGGGGCTGCGGGCGCGGTGGAGGCGATCTTCTGCATCCTCGCGATCCGTGACCAGATTGCGCCGCCGACGCTGAACCTCGACAATCCGGCGGTGCAGCCCAAGCTCGACCTTGCGCCGAATGCCGCGCGCAAGCGTGAGATCAACATCGCGCTGTCGAACTCCTTCGGCTTTGGCGGCACCAATGCCTCGCTGGTGATGGGCAAGGTCACCGACTGATGTGGCGTAACATCGTTTCGACCTTTCTGACGCTGGCGATTGTCTTGCTGGTGGCGGCCTTCGGCTTGCTGGCCTGGGCGCAGCGGGAATATCGCGCGCCGGGGCCTTTGGCCGAGGCGATCTGTTACCGCGTGGACAAGGGCGCGACCATCGGCAAGGTGGCCGGCGCGCTGACGGAGGCCGGGGCGATCTCGTCGGAATACCTGTTCCGGGCAGGGGCGGATTACTCGAAAAAGGCGCATCTTCTGAAGTTCGGCTCCTATCTGATCGAGCCGCATAGCTCGATGGAGCAGATTGTCGATCAGCTGACCGTCGGTGGCCCGGCGACCTGCGGCAATGAGCTGAACCTGCGGATCGGTGTGCGCGTGAATGATGCGGTCCTGCGCGAGCTGGACCCGGCGAGCCGCGATTATGTCGAGGTGGCGAAGTGGCGCTTTGCCGAAGAGCCCGCGCCCGAGGCGCTGGCAAAGGCGCGCGACAAGGGCGACCTGCGGCTGCGCGTCACGCTGGCTGAGGGTGTGACCAGTTGGCAGGTGGTCGAGGGGCTGAAGGCGATTGCCGAGCTTGAGGGCGAGATCGCAGCGGTTCCGCCCGAGGGAAGCCTTGCGCCCGACAGCTATGCGATCGAGAAGGGCACGACGCGGCAGTCGATCCTGGATGAGATGGCCGCGCGTCAGGCGAAGATCCTGGCCGAGGCCTGGGAGGGCCGCGACGCCGATCTGCCCTATCAGACGCCCGAAGAGGCGCTGGTGATGGCCTCGATCATCGAGAAGGAAACCGGCGTGCCGGACGAGCGCGGGCAGGTGGCGAGCGTTTTCGTCAACCGGCTGCGTCAGGGTATGAAGCTGCAGACCGACCCGACGGTGATCTACGGGGTGACGAACGGGCAGGGTGTGCTGGAGCGCGGGCTGCGCCAGTCCGAGCTGAAGCGCGAGACGCCCTACAACACCTATGTCATCGACGGGCTGCCGCCGACGCCGATCGCGAATCCGGGGCGGGCCTCGATCGAGGCGGCGATGCATCCGGAGGCGACTCAGTACCTGTTCTTCGTGGCCGATGGCTCGGGCGGGCATGCTTTTGCCGAGACGCTGGCCGAGCATAATCGCAACGTCGCCAAATGGCGTGCGATCGAAAAACAGCAGCAGTGACGTCAGCGCGCCTTTGAAATCATTGAAAAAAACCCGCGTTCCGCGCGGGGTTTTTCATCTCGCAAAATACAACCTTGGATTTAGAACTTGACATCGTGAACGCTCTAAGGTAGATATATGGCATGCTAGGAGAAGTGGGCAAGCGCCGCGGGGAAACCCGTTGGCGCTTCTTCATTTCGCTCGTGCGGACAACGGCATGAGAGGCGGGTTCAGAACAGATGGATAGTACTTTCCCACAGGAGGAAGGGCTGCTTTCGGCACTCTCGCTGGAAGCAACGGAAGAGCTGTTTCACGGCGCGGTCGCGGATTTGACGGCCGCGCTCAAGGAAATCCGACAGGGGGATGTGAGCGAGGCCAAGGCCGCGCGTCAGGCCGTGCGCGAGCTTCGGGCCGCCCTGTCAACGGCAATGGAAGAAAGGAACCGTGTTGAAAAACTCCGCAGAGATGCTGCCGGGGTCGTCCGGGATCATGCGCTCGACTTCGACGCCGCACGAACTGAGATCGGGCGCCGCCTGGCTTGCCTCCGCGACGCCGGAGGATGTTGACGCGTTTCTGGCGGGGCTGGATGAGAATTCGCTTCTGGCCCTGCCGTGGTTGTTCGAGTTCTGGGCGCTGCCGCATCAGCTGCCGCCCGCCGGGGCCTGGAAGAGCTGGGTCGTGATGGGCGGGCGCGGTGCGGGCAAGACGCGGGCCGGGGCCGAGTGGGTGCGCGCGATGGTTGAGGGTGCGCGCCCGCTCGACCCCGGCAGGGCGAAACGCATGGCACTGGTGGGCGAGACCTTTGATCAGGTTCGCGAGGTGATGATTTTCGGCGATAGCGGGATACTGGCCTGCTCGCCGCCCGATCGCCGCCCGGTGTGGGAGGCGACGCGGCGGCGGTTGGTCTGGCCGAATGGCGCGACTGCGACGGCGTTTTCGGCCTCGGAACCTGAAGGGCTGCGGGGGCCGCAATTCGATGCCGCCTGGGTGGATGAACTGGCCAAGTGGAAGAAGGCCGAGGACACCTGGGACATGCTGCAATTCGCGCTGCGGCTGGGCGATCATCCGCAGCAGGTGATCACCACGACGCCGCGCAATGTGGGGGTGCTCAAGACGATCCTGAACAACCCCTCGACGGTGGTGACCCACGCGCCCACAGAGGCGAACCGTGCCTATCTGGCTGAGAGTTTCCTGGAAGAGGTGCAGGCGCGCTATGGCGGCACGCGGCTTGGTCGCCAGGAGTTGGACGGAATGCTGCTCGAGGATGTCGAGGGGGCGCTCTGGACGAGCGCGCAGCTTGAAGCCGCGCGGGTCGAAAGCCTGCCGGAACTTGATCGCACCGTTGTGGCGCTGGACCCGGCGGTGACGGCGCATGCCGGGTCGGATGAATGCGGCATCCTCGTGGTCGGGGCGGTCACGCGCGGCCCGGTGCAGGACTGGCGCGCCTATGTGCTCGAAGACGCTTCGGCGCGGGGCCGGCCCACCGATTGGGCCCATGCCGCGATCGCCGCGATGGAGCGCCATGGCGCCGAGCGTCTCGTGGCCGAGGTGAACCAGGGTGGTGACCTGATCGAGACCGTGTTGCGCCAGATCGACCCGCTGGTGCCCTTCAAGGCGCTGCGGGCCGGGCGTGGCAAGAGCGCGCGGGCCGAGCCGGTGGCGGCGCTTTATGAACAGGGCCGCATCTGTCACCTCGCCGCGGCGCGGCTGGGCGCGCTGGAGGACCAGATGTGCCGCATGACGGTGCAGGGCTATCAGGGCAAGGGCTCGCCCGACCGGGTGGATGCGCTGGTCTGGGCGGTGACCGAGCTGATGATCGAGCCTGCGGCGCATTGGCGGCGCCCACAGGTGCGCAGGCTCTAGCGCCCCCTGGCTTTCATCGAGCCGGAAATACTCCGCAGGGGTGCGGGGGTGCGAAATCCCCGCGGCGCGGCGATTGGAACGGATTACGAAGGGTCGGGATTTCCCGGCCCTTTTTCTTTGGCTGAGCGCCCTTCGCCCGATGCGGTGGGCGGGCGGTGCGATGAGGAGAAGGCAATGGGAATGAAGTTTTTTCGCAAGACGGCCGTCGAGACGGTTCCGGAGGTCAAGGCCTCCAAGACCGGGCGGATCGTGGCGATGGCGAGCGGGACGGGGCGGGTTGCCTGGAGCCCGCGTGACACCGCCTCGCTGACGCGGTTGGGCTTTACCGGCAATCCGATCGGGTTTCGCTGCGTGAAGCTGATCGCCGAGGCGGCCGCCGCGCTGCCGTTGGTGTGCC
Source organism: Pseudothioclava arenosa (assembly GCF_002358085.1). Lineage (GTDB taxonomy): Bacteria > Pseudomonadota > Alphaproteobacteria > Rhodobacterales > Rhodobacteraceae > Pseudothioclava > Pseudothioclava arenosa. The sequence continues at coordinate 99,697 of NZ_NTJD01000009.1, read as the reverse complement.
AGGATGCGGAGCGCCGCTATGAGATCCACCCGGTGGTGGACCTGATCCGCCGTCCGAACCCGGGGCAGGGCAAGGCCGAGCTGTTCGAGGCGCTGTATGGCCAGCTGTTGCTGTCGGGCGATGGCTATCTGGAGGCGGTGAGCGCCGAGCCGGGCCTGCCGCGCGAGCTGCATGTGCTGCGTTCGGACAGGATGAGTATCGTGCCGGGTGCCGATGGCTGGCCGGTCGCCTATGACTATTCGGTCGGCGGTCGCAAGCATCGCTTCAACATGGGGCTGGGGCCGGAGGCGATCTGTCACATCAAGAGCTTCCACCCGCAGGACGACCATTACGGGCTCTCGCCGATGCAGGCGGCGGCCACGGCGATGGATGTGCACAACTCGGCCAGCGCCTGGTCGAAGGCGCTTCTGGACAATGCCGCGCGGCCCTCGGGGGCGATCATCTACAAGGGGGGTGACGGGCAGGGCACGCTCAGCCCCGATCAGTATGACCGGCTGGTCTTTGAGCTGGAGACCCACCATCAGGGCGCGCGCAATGCCGGGCGTCCGATGCTGCTTGAAGGAGGGCTCGACTGGAAGCCGATGGGGTTCAGCCCCTCGGACATGGAGTTCCATCAGACCAAGGCGGCCGCCGCGCGCGAGATCGCCGTGGCCTTCGGGGTGCCGCCGATGCTGTTGGGTATTCCGGGCGAGGCGACCTATGCGAATTACGCCGAGGCACATCGGGCGTTCTATCGCCTGACGGTGCTGCCGTTGGTGACGCGGGTGGCGGCCTCGGTTTCGGAATGGCTGTCGCTGCATCTGGGCGCGCAGATCATGCTCAAACCCGACCTCGACCAGATCCCGGCGCTGGCGGCCGAGCGTGACCAGCAATGGAAGCGCGTGGGCGGGGCGGATTTCCTGACCAATGCGGAGAAACGTGCGCTGCTGGGCCTGCCGCCGCTGGCGGAGGGCTGAGATGGGCACCGGCGGGTCGCGCTTTCTGAAAGAGCCCTTCGAGGTCCACGAGCAGCGCTTCGAGGCGACCGAGAAGATCATGGAGCTGCAATTCGGCCAGGTCGAGAAGCGGCTGGAGCGGATCGAGACGATGATCGAGGGTCTGGAGCGGCGCCTGTGGATGACGGTCTACGGGGTCGTGGCCGTGATCCTGACGCAGGCGGTCCAGGGCGTTCTTGAATTTGCGCCTAGATAAGGAAAATCAAATGAATACTGATGATTACGGTCTTGAGTTGAAGTTCTGCAAGCAGGAGGCTCAGGTCACCTTGACCGAGGGTCGGGTGATCGAGGGCTATGCGAGCCTGTTCGGTCTGGCCGATCAGGGCGGCGATGTCGTGCTGCGGGGTGCCTATCGCGCCAGCCTTGAGCGGCTGAAGGCGCGGGGCGGCTCGGTCAAGATGCTCTGGCAGCACGATCCGGCGCAGCCGATCGGCATCTGGGATGAGATCCACGAGGATGAGCGCGGGCTCTACGTCAAGGGGCGTCTGTTGCCCGACGTGGCGCGTGCACGAGAAGCGGCGGCGCTGATCGAGGCGGGGGCGATCGACGGTTTGTCGATCGGCTATCGCACGATTGCCGCCGAGAAGGACGCAAAAGGCCAGCGGCTTCTTGCGGAACTGGAGCTTTGGGAGGTGTCGCTCGTGACCTTCCCGATGCTCCGCGAGGCGCGGGTGGCGGCGAAGGGCGAAGGCCTTGATGCCGCGATCTGGCGTGATCTGGCGGAGGTCTTGCATGAGGCCACCGCCGAACTGGCTGACCGCTGAGCGGGCCCAGCCTCTTTGAGCCACTGAGAATGGAGTGAAGATGAAGACCGAGACCAAGGCTCGGGCCGGGACGGGCATGTCCGAGGCCCCTGACCCGGCGGCTGAGGTGAAAACCGCGCTGGCCGGGTTTCTGAGGGAAATCAAAATCTTTCAGAAAGAAGTTAAATCCAAGTTCGAGCAACAGGAAGATCGTTTGACCATGATGCAGACCAAATCCATCACCGCCGGGCGTCCCGCCCTTTCCATCGCCGCCACCGAAGAGGCGCCGCACCAGAAGGCCTTTGCTGCCTATCTGCGTTCGGGCGACGACGACGGCCTGCGTGGCCTGACCCTCGAGGGCAAGGCGCTCAATACCGCGGTCGCGGCGGAGGGCGGCTATCTTGTCGATCCGCAGACCGCGGCGACCATTCAGGGCGTGCTGCGCTCGACCGCGTCGATCCGTTCGATCGCCAATGTCGTCAATGTCGAGGCGACCTCCTATGACGTGCTGGTCGATCATTCGGAGCTGGGCTCGGGCTGGGCGACGGAAACCGCCGCGCTGACCGAGACCGCGACGCCGCAGATCGAGCGTGTCTCGATCCCGCTGCACGAGCTGGCCGCGATGCCGAAGGCCTCGCAGCGCCTGCTCGATGACTCGGCCTTTGATGTCGAGACCTGGCTGGCCAAGCGCATCGCCGAGAAATTCGCCCGCGCCGAGGCCGCGGCCTTCGTGAATGGCGACGGCGTCGACAAGCCGACCGGCTTCCTGACCCATTCGAAGGTTGCCAATGACATCTGGGCCTGGGGCTCGCTGGGTTATGTCGCGACCGGCGCGAACGGCGATTTCTCGGGCGCCAACCCGGCCGATGCAATCGTCGATCTGGTCTATGCGCTGGACGCCGAATACCGCGCCAATGCGAGCTTCGTGATGAACTCGAAAACCGCGGGTGCGGTGCGCAAGATGAAGGATGCCGATGGCCGCTTCCTCTGGACTGACGGTCTGCAGGCGGGCGAGCCGGCGCGCCTGATGGGCTACCCGGTGGTGATTGCCGAGGACATGCCCGACATCGCCGCCGACGCGACCGCGATCGCCTTTGGCGATTTCGGTGCGGGTTACACCGTGGCCGAGCGCCCCGAGATGCGCGTGCTGCGCGATCCCTTCTCGGCCAAGCCGCATGTCATCTTCTACGCCTCGAAGCGCGTGGGTGGTGACGTCAGCGACTTCGCGGCGATCAAGCTGCTCAAATTCGCCGTCTTGTAAGGCGGTGGACGGGGTCGGGGGGCTGATGGCTCCCCGGTTCTGAGCCGGAGCTGTTTCGGCTCAGGGCGGGCGCGGGCTGGTCGCCGTCGCCTAGCTGCTCCCTCCGTCCGAGCGGCGGTGGCAGGGCTTGCGCCCGATCTGCCAGAGAGGCCGGTTTCCGCGAAGGGCCCGGCGCACACGCGACTTTCGGAGAGTTTTCATGATGCTGAACGAATTGACGGCGGTGGACGCGGCAGCGCTGCCGGTGGCCGAGTTCCGGGACCATTTGCGGCTTGGGACGGGCTTTGCCGATATGGGCGCCGAGGATGCCGCGCTCGAGGCCTATCTGCGGGCCGCGCTTGCGGCGATCGAGGGGCGCACGAGCAAGGTTCTGATTTCGCGCGATTTCTCGTTGTCGCTGGAGCATTGGCGCAATGACATGGCGCAGCCATTGCCGGTGGCGCCGGTGCGCGCGGTGTCGGAGATGCGGCTTGTGGCGCGCGATGGCAGCATCGAGGTGATCGACCCGGCGCGCTACGTGCTGGTCGAGGATATGGCGCGGCCGCGGCTGACGGCCGGGTCTGGGGTGTTGCCGGCGATCCCGCTGGCGGGGCGGGTCGAGATCGACTTTACCGCCGGGTTCGGCCCGGTCTGGAGCGATCTGCCGGTGGATCTGGCGCAGGCGGTGTTCCTGCTGGCGGCGCAATATTTCGAGGCACGCCATGACGGTGCGGGCACGGGCAGCGAGATGTCGTTTGGCGTGATGGCGCTGATCGAGCGCTGGCGCACGGTGCGGATTCTGGGGGGGCATTGATGGCAGTCCCGAACCTGAACCGGAAACTGGTGCTGGAGGCGCCCGAGCGCCTGGCCGATGGCGCGGGTGGCTTCGCGTTGAGCTGGGTCGCGCTGGGGGAACTTTGGGCCGAGGTGACGCCCGGCACCGGCGTCGAGCGCGCGGGCGAATTCGTGACGCTGGCCTCGGTGCCCTTCAAGATCGTGGTGCGGGCCGCGCCCGAGGGTTCGCCCCGGCGGCCTCTGCCGGAACAGCGCTTGCGTGACGGGACGCGGATCTTTCGCATCCTCGCCGTCGCCGAGGCGGATGCGGCGGGTCATTACCTGACCTGCTTTACCCGAGAGGAGGTCGTGGCATGAGCTATGCGGTGAGCGCGGCGCTTCAGGCCGCGGTCTATCAGGCGCTTGTGGCCGATCCGGCGCTGGATGCGCTGGTGGGCGGCGCGATCCATGATGCGGTGCCGCCGGGCCCGGTCAGCGGGACCTATGTCTCGCTCGGGCCCGAGGATGCGGTCGATGCCTCGGACAAGAGCGGGCCGGGGGCGGTGCATGAGTTCGTCGTCTCGGTGATTACCGATGCGGCGGGGTTCCAGAGCGCGAAAGAGGTGGCGGCGGCGATCTGCGACGTGCTGATCGACGCGCCTCTGGTGCTGTCGCGTGGCGCGCTGGTGGGGCTGTGGTTCCTCAAGGCCAAGGCGCGGCGTGTCGAGACCGGTGAATCGCGCCGGATCGACCTGACGTTCCGGGCGCGCGTCGAGGGCTGAGCCCCGGCGAGATGCGCGCCTGTCGCGGCCCGGCGTGATGCCGCGGGCCGTTCCAATTTCATGACTTAACGGAGACCTCTCATGGCTGCCCAAAACGGCAAGGACCTTCTGATCAAGCTCGACCTTTCGGGGGCGGGGCAATTCGAAACCATCGCGGGGCTGCGCGCCTCGCGGATCAGCTTCAACGCGGAGACGGTCGATGTGACCTCGCTGGAAAGCCAGGGTGGCTGGCGCGAACTGCTGAGCGGGGCGGGCGTGAAATCGGCCTCGATCTCGGGCTCGGGCGTGTTCAAGGACGCGGCGACCGATGAGCGCGCGCGCCAGATCTTTTTCGACGGCGAGCGCCCGGAATTCCAGGTCATCATCCCGGATTTCGGCATCATACAGGGCGCCTTCATGATCTCGGGGATCGAGTATTCGGGCAGCTACAACGGCGAGGCGACCTATGAGGTCACGATGGCCTCGGCGGGCGCGCTGAGCTTCGTGGCGATCTGAGATGGCGAACCCGATGGCTGGTGAGGTCGAGGTGGTGCTCGATGGCGTGCCGCATGTGGCCAAGCTGACGCTGGGCGCCCTGGCCGAGCTTGAGGCGGAGTTGGCCGAGAGCGATCTGCTGGGGCTGGTGGCGCGGTTCGAGGCGGGGCGGGTTTCGAGCCGTGACGTGCTGGCGCTGCTGGTTGCCGGGTTGCGTGGCGGCGGCTGGCAGGGGCGCGCGGCGGAACTGCGTTCGGTCGAGATCGGTGGCGGGCCGGTGGCTGCGGCGCGGATCGCGGCGGAGCTCTTGGCGCGCGCCTTCTCGGTGCCGGGCGGGGCCGGGGAATGAGCCGCGGCGGGCTCGATTGGCCGGGTCTGATGCGGGTCGGGCTGCGGGGTCTTGGGCTGCGGCCCTGGGAGTTCTGGCGGCTGACGCCGGCGGAGCTGGCACTGATGCTTGGGCAGGTCGCGGGCCCGCCGCCACTGACCCGGGCGCGCCTTGAGGCGCTTTCGGCGCAATGGCCCGATGGTGCGCCCGTCGTGGCGCCTGACAATTCTGAAAGGATGTGAAGATGGTCGAGGTGGACGGGCTGGATGGATTGAGCCAGCAGGCGGCCGCGCTGGAGAAAAACCTTGGTGGAGCCGAGGTGATGACGGCGGCTTTCAGCGATGAGCTGCTGCGGATGCGTGACAGCATGGTGTTCACCAGTCGCGAGGTGGGCACGCTGTCGAACAGCCTCGGGCGCAGCCTGAAGCGCGCGTTTGACGGGGTGGTGTTTGATGGGATGAAGCTCTCGGATGCGCTGCGCCAGGTCGGCGAGAGCCTGTCGCAGACGGTTTACAACATCGCGATGCGGCCGGTGCAGAACGCGCTGGGCAGTGCGCTGGCGAGCGGGCTGAACGGCATGCTGAGCGGCGCTTTTCCCTTTGCCAATGGCGGGGCCTTTGCGCAGGGGCGGGTGATGCCCTTTGCCAAGGGTGGGGTGGTCAGCGCGCCCACGACATTCCCGATGCGCGGTGCGACCGGGCTGATGGGCGAGGCGGGCCCCGAGGCGATCATGCCGCTCACGCGGACGGCGGATGGACGGCTGGGCGTGCAGGCGCAGGGCTCGTCGCGCCCGGTCAATGTGGTGATGAACATCTCGACCCCCGATGTGAGCGGTTTCCAGCGCTCGCAAAGTCAGATTGCCGCGCAGATGGGCCGGATGCTCGCGCGGGGCGATCGCAATCGTTGAGGAGGGAGCAATGGCATTTCATGAAATCCGCTTTCCGGCGAACCTGAGTTTCGGCTCGGTCGGCGGACCCGAGCGGCGCACCGAGATCGTGACGCTGGCAAATGGTTTCGAAGAGCGTAACAGCCCCTGGGCGCATTCGCGGCGCCGTTACGATGCGGGGGTTGGGCTGCGCTCGCTCGATGACGTGGCCGATCTGATTGCGTTTTTCGAAGCGCGCGGCGGGCAGTTGCACGGGTTCCGCTGGAAGGACTGGGCCGATTACAAATCCTGCGCGCCCTCGGGGGCGCCCCATTACGAGGATCAGTTTATCGGCATAGGCGACGGGGTCACGCGCAGCTTTCAGCTGGCCAAGACCTATGTCTCGGGTGGCGTCGAATATACGCGCCCGATCAAAAAGCCGGTGCTGGGTACGGTGCGGGTGGGCGTTCAGGGCGACCATCAGGCCGAGGCTGTGGCCTGGGAGATCGACCTTGGCACTGGTGTCGTGACCTTTCACGACGCGCCGGCGGAAGGCACGCGGATCACGGCGGGCTTCGAGTTCGACGTTCCGGTGCGTTTCGATACCGATGGCATTCAGGTCTCGGTTGCCTCGTTCCAGGCGGGCGACCTGCCGCAGGTGCCGGTGCTGGAGGTGCGGATCTGATGGGGTATTCCGAAGAGCTGAAGGCACATCTGGCCTCGGGGGCGACGACGATCGCGCGAGCCTGGGCGGTGACACGCCGCGACGGGCAGGTGCTGGGGTTCACCGATCACGACGTGGCGCTGGATTTCGACGGGATCCGTTTCGCGCCCGATACCGGTATGACGGCGAAGGCGTTGAGCCAGAGCACGGGCCTGTCGGTCGACAACTCGGAGGCCTTTGGCGCGCTGAGTTCGGCGGCGATCAACGAGGCGGACCTGCTGGCGGGGCGCTATGACGGGGCCGAGGTGCGGGCCTGGCTGGTGAACTGGGCCGAAGTTTCAGAGCGCGCGTTGGTGTTCCGCGGCCATCTGGGCGAGATCACGCGCGGCGCGGGCGCGTTCACGGCCGAGCTGCGCGGGCTGAGCGAGCTGTTGGCGAACGAGACCGGGCGCATCTATCACGGGCGCTGCGGCGCGGTGCTGGGCGATCGGGGCTGCGGCTTTGACCTGAGCACGCCGGGCTGTTCGGTCGAACTGGCGCTTGAGGGGGTCGAAGAGGCGCAAGTCTTTCGTTTTGCCGCGCTGCCGAGTTTCGATGATCGCTGGTTCGAGAAGGGGCGCCTGCGCGTGCTTTCGGGGGCGGCCAAGGGGCTGGTCGGCGTGATCAAGAACGACCGGCTTTCCGGGACGGGCGCGCGCGAGGTCGAGCTGTGGCAACGTCTTGGTGCGGATGTCGCGCCGGGTGACATGGTGCGGCTGGAGGCGGGCTGCGACCGGCGCCCCGAGACCTGTAAACTGAAGTTCCACAACTTCCTCAATTTCAGGGGCTTCCCGCATATTCCGGGCGAGGATTGGCTGATGTCCTATCCGACCTCGGCGGGGGCGAATGACGGCGGGAGCCTGTTTGCATGATCTCGCAGGGAGAGCGGGCGGTCGGGATTGCGCGCGGCTGGATCGGCACGCCCTATCTGCACCAGGCCTCGGTCTGTGGTGTCGGTACGGATTGCCTTGGGCTGATCCGGGGGATCTGGCGCGAGATCTACGGCGCGGAGCCGGAACAGATCCCGCCCTACACGGCGGATTGGTCCGAGCCGAGCCGCGTTGAGACGCTCTGGCAGGGCGCGCGGCGCAACCTCATCGAGCTGCCCGAGGGCGCGCACGAAGCGCCGGGGCAGGTGCTTCTGTTTCGCATGCGTGCCTCCGGGGTTGCCAAGCATCTGGGCGTGCTCTCGGGGATCGGGGGCGAGGCGCGTTTCATTCATGCCTACACGGGCCATGGGGTGATCGAGTCGCCTTTGCCCGTGCCATGGCGGCGCCGGATCGTGGCGCGTTTTCAATTTCCGTAAAGGAGCCAGCGAATGGCGACGATTTTGCTTTCGGCGGCGGGGGCCGCAATTGGCGGTGGGTTCGGAGGGACGATCCTGGGCATGTCCGGTGCGGTTATCGGCCGGGCGGTCGGGGCGACGCTGGGCCGCGCGATTGACCAGCGTATCTTAGGTGCGGGGTCGGGCTCGGTGGAGACCGGGCGGATCGACCGATTCCGCCTGACCTCGGCCACCGAAGGCGAGGCGGTCGGCATCGCCTGGGGGCGCAACCGGCTCGGCGCGCAGGTGATCTGGGCTACGCGCTTCCTTGAGACGCGCAAGAAAAAGAGCGGCTCAAAGGGCACGCCGACGCCGAGCACCACGAGTTACAGCTATTCGGTGAGCCTTGCGCTGGCGATCTGCGAGGGGGAGATCCTGCGCGTGGCCCGTGTCTGGGCCGATGGGATGGAACTGGACCCGTCGACGATGACGATGCGCGTCTATACCGGCAGTGAAGACCAGTTGCCGGACCCCAAGATCGCTGCGGTCGAGGGGCTGGACAATGCGCCCGCCTATCGAGGCATTGCTTATGTCGTCTTTGAGGACCTGCAGCTGGCGCCTTTTGGGAACCGTGTTCCGCAGTTCACCTTCGAGGTGATCCGCCGCGCGCAGGGGGAGGTCTTGCCCGAGGTGCCCGATCTCGCGGGTTCTGTGCGCGCGGTCTCGATGATCCCGGGAACGGGGGAATATGCGCTGGCGACCTCAAAAGTGGCGATTGCGGGGATTGCCGATGCCGCCTCGGGGGACGGGTTCGTCGGGCTGAGCGCGCAGAGCGAGGTGGTCAATCAGCATGTCACGGGCGACCTGAGCGATTTCTCGGTGAGCCTTGCGGCGTTGGATGAGGAACTGCCCGCCTGTGAAAGCGTTTCGCTGGTGGTGAGCTGGTTCGGCAATGACCTGCGCTGTGGCAGCTGCGAGATCCGCCCCAAGGTCACAGATGCGCAGGTCGATGGTGTGAAGATGCCCTGGGTTGTGTCGGGGTTGACGCGGCATCAGGTGCCCGAGGTGCCGTTGTTCGAGGATAAGCCCGTGTATGGTGGAACGCCCGCCGATGCCTCGGTGATCGAGGCGATCCAGGCGCTGCACGCAGCGGGCAAGGCGGTAACTTTCTATCCGTTCGTGCTGATGGACCAACTGGCAGGGAATGGCCTGCCCGATCCCTGGGGCGAGAGTGAAGAGCAGGCGGCTTTGCCTTGGCGTGGTCGGATCACGCTCTCGGTGGCACCCGGGCGCGAAGGTAGCCCGGATCGCTCGACTGCGGCAGAGGCAGAAATCGCGGCGTTCATCGGGCAGGCGCAGGTATCGGATTTTGCGGCTTCGGGCACGACGGTCACCTATACCGGCCCCGAGGAATATTCTCTGCGTCGGTTCGTGTTGCATTATGCGCATCTGTGCGCGCTGGCAGGCGGTGTGGAGGCCTTTTGCCTTGGCTCCGAGCTGCGCTCGCTGACGCAATTGCGGGGCTCTGGCGACAGTTTTCCGGTCGTCGAAGCGCTGAAAGAGCTGGCCGCCGAGGTTAGGGCGATCTTGGGGCCTGCGTGCAAGATCGGCTACGCGGCGGACTGGAGCGAGTATTTCGGTTATCAGAGCCCCGAGGGCGATCGCTATTTCCATCTCGATCCACTCTGGTCCGACGCCAATATCGACTTCATCGGGATCGACAATTACGTGCCGCTCTCGGATTGGCGCGATGGTGAAGATCACGCGGATGCGGGTTGGGGGTCGATCTATGATCTCGACTATCTGCAGTCGAATATCGAAGGCGGAGAAGGGTTCGACTGGTATTACGCGGGCGCCGAGCATCGCGATGCGCAGATCCGCACGCCGATCACCGATGGCGCCTATGATGAGCCTTGGATCTGGCGCTACAAGGATATCCGCAGTTTCTGGGAGAACCGCCACTATCCGCGTATCGGGGGCGTGCGCTCCGAGGCGCCGACCGTCTGGGAACCGCGCTCGAAGCCGATCTGGTTCACCGAGTTGGGATGTGCGGCGGTCGACAAGGGCACGAATGAGCCCAACAAGTTCCTCGATCCCAAAAGTTCGGAATCGAGCCTGCCGCGTTATTCGAACGGGCGCCGCGATGAAGTGATCCAGATGCAATATCTGCGGGCGATGCTCGACTATTGGGGCCGTGCAGAACACAACCCGGTCTCGGATATCTACGGCGGGGCGATGATCGACCTTTCCAAGGCGCATGTCTGGGCCTGGGATGCGCGTCCCTATCCGCAGTTCCCGGCGCTGGGCGATCTTTGGTCGGATGCCGGGAATTACCCACGTGGACACTGGATTTCGGGCCGTTCGGCGGCGCAGCCCCTGTCGCATGTCGTCGCCGAGATCTGTGCGCGGGCCGGTCTGTACCATATCGACGTGTCCGGGCTTTACGGGGTCGTGCGCGGCTTTGTTGCCCAATCCGGCGTGTCGGCGCGCGGGCTCCTGCAATCGCTGATGCTTGGTTACGGCTTTGAGGCGGTCGAGCGCGATGGGCTGGTCGTCTTTCGTATGCGCGAAGGCCGGATCTCCGCACATCTGACGCAAGAGGATCTGGCGCTGGGCGAGACGGATGGGTTGCTGGAAACGCTGCGCGCGCCCGATGCGGAAATGGCCGGGCGGGTCCGTCTGAGCTACACCGAGGCGGATGGCGAATATGCGACGCGCGCGGTCGAGGCGATTTTTCCGGATGAGGAGGCGACGTCTGTCGCAATGTCGGAGCTTCCGCTTGTTCTTACACGCGCTGAGGCCCAAGGGACGGTCGAGCGTTGGCTTGCCGAGGCACGTGTCGCGCGTGACGGGGCGCGGTTTGCTCTGCCGCCGTCGCTCGGCCATCTGGGGGCGGGCGATGTGGTCGCGCTCCGGACCGACGAAGGCACGCGGCGCTATCGCATCGACCGGGTCGAGCAGGCCGGGGCGCTTACGATGGAGGCGGTGCGGGTTGAGCCGGCCGTCTACCTGCCTTCGGATGAGACCGAGGGGGCGGTCACGCTGCGCGGCTTCGTTCCGCCTGTGCCGGTGACGCCGGTGTTCCTGGATCTGCCGCTGATGAGCGGGGCCGAGGACCCCTACGCACCGCATCTGGCGGTGACGGCGCAGCCTTGGCCTGGGTCGGTCGCGGTCTATTCGGCCTCGGAGGACGCGGGTTATACGCTGAACAGCTTGCTCGATCAGGGTGCTGTCATCGGGCGCACGCTCTCGCCGCTGCATGCGTCGCGCACCGGGCTTTGGGACAAGGGCGCGGCTTTGCGGGTCCGCATGGCCGGGGGCGAGTTGGAGGCGGCCTCGGAAGCGCGGGTGTTGGCGGGGGCGAACCTGATGGCGATCGGGAATGGCGTGGATGACGATTGGGAGTTGTTCCAGTTCTGCGATGCGGAGCCAATCGAGGCCGGGGTCTGGGATCTGGGAACGCGCCTGCGGGGGCAGTTGGGGTCGGATCGGTTGATGCCCGAAGTCTGGCCCGAAGGCTCTGTCATCGTTCTTCTGGACGGCGCGCCGCAGCAAATCATGCATACGCCGGGGATGCGAAACCTTGCGCGGCATTATCGGATCGGATCGGCACTGCGGGGCTACGAAGACCCGAGCTATGTACATCAGCAGCGGGCCTTTTCGGGGATCGGGTTGCGGCCTTTGTCGCCCTGTCACCTGCGGGCCAAGCCGACGGCCGAGGGCTGGGAGTTCACTTGGATCCGGCGGACGCGGATTGGCGGCGACAGCTGGGATGGGATCGAAGTGCCGCTGGGCGAGGTGAGCGAGAGTTACCTCTTGCGAGTGCGCGAAGGCGGGGCGGTGCGCCGAGAGCTGCAACTACCTCTGACGGCCTGGTCTTACGAGGCGGCGCTGGCAGCTGCCGACGGCATCACCGGTGCTTTTGACGTGGAGGTCGCGCAGGTCTCGGATGTCTATGGGCCGGGGCTGTTTGCCAGCGTTTCGGTCGGCATCTGATTTTCAACTTTCGTTCGCTAAGGGCTTCCCCTATGCCTTGCGGGGCCTATGTGATAGGCTTCGCAAGGACTAAGGAGGCTGCGATGGCCGAACGGAATGCGAAACTGGCTGCCCTCGATCCGGTCTGGTCGCGGATTTGCGACGAGGCGATTGAGGCTGTGCGCAATGAGCCGCTTCTGGGCGCGCTTATTCATGCCGGGCTCTTGCATCACCCGACGTTGGAACGCGCGCTGGCTTATCGCTTTTCACTCAAGCTCGCCTCGGGCGAGATGAGCGAACAGATTCTGCGCGAAATCGCCGACGAGGCCTATCGGACCTCGCCGGAGCTGGGGCAATCGGCACGCGCCGATCTGGTCGCGGTGTTCGAGCGGGACCCAGCCTGCCATCGGCTTCTGCAACCGATCCTGTTCTTCAAGGGCTATCAGGCGCTTCAGGCCTACCGTATCGCGCATTGGCTCTGGAAACAGGGGCGCAAGGACATGTCCTATTTCATCCAGATGCGCACCTCGGAAATGTTCGGTGTCGATATTCACCCGGCCGCGCGCATCGGCAAAGGCGTGATGATCGACCACGCCCATTCCATCGTGATCGGTGAGACGGCGGTGGTTGGCGACAATGTCTCGATGCTGCATTCGGTGACTCTGGGTGGTACCGGCAAGGAAGAGGAAGACCGTCATCCCAAGATCGGCAATGGTGTGCTGATCGGGGCGGGGGCGAAGGTGCTTGGCAATATCAAGATTGGTGACAATACCCGGATCGCGGCTGGGTCTGTCGTGCTGAATGACGTGCCGTGCTGCAAGACCGTGGCGGGTGTTCCGGCAAAGATCGTGGGCGACGCGGGTTGCGACCAGCCCTCGACCGAAATGGACCAGACGCTGCGCAAGGGCTGCGGCGCATCTGAATAATCAAATGAAATCAAAAGGCGGGCCCGCGGTGTGAACCGGGGCCCGCCTTTTTAATTTCAGATTGGCGTCAGGCGCTCATCTGATCATAGGCCTCAAGCGCCTTCATCCCATACATCAGCGCGGGGCCGCCGCCCATCAGCACGCTGACGTTCACGGTTTCCTCAATCTCGGGGCGGGTCGCGCCCGCGGCGATGCAGGCCTGAATGTGGATGCCGATGCAGTAGGAGCATTGCCGCGCGATCCCGATCGCCAGCGCGATCAGCTCTTTTTCCTTGGTGCCCAGAGCGCCCGGCGCGAGCGAGGCGCCGTGCAGCGCGGCGAAACCTTGCTGGGTCGCACCCTGTTTGGCGGCATAATCGCCCATCTCGGCGCGGATGGTTTCGAGTTCAGATTTCCAGTCGTCCATGGCTTTGTCCTTTCCGTGACAATGCATCTGCAGCATCTATAGCAAATCCATGTGAAACTTCTTTGATCTGGTCTAAAGACGCATGAAAAAGCCCCCGATTAAGGGGGCTTTTCTGTGAGTGCTGAGTCTTTGGGCGATCTGGCCTCAGGCCAGCATCGTCAGCGGGTTCTCGAGGTTCTCGACGATCGCCTTGAGCAGCTCCGCCCCCAGCGCGCCGTCGATGACCCGGTGATCGACCGAGAGCGTCATCGACATCATCGTCGCCACGCCGATCGAGCCATCCTCTGTCACCACGGGCTTTTTCACGCCCGAGCCGACCGCGAGGATCGCGCCATGGGGCGGGTTGATGACGGCGTCGAAATTGTCGATGCCGAACATGCCGAGGTTCGAGATCGCGAAGCTGCCGCCCTGATATTCATGCGGCGCAAGCTTGCGGTCACGGGCCCGCTTGGCGAGGTCTTTCATCTCGCTCGAGAGCTTAGAAAGCGACTTGCTCTCGGCATCTTGCAGCACCGGCGTGAACAGCCCGCCTTCGATCGCGACGGCCACCGCCACATCCGAGGCCTTCATCTTCAGAACCCGATCGCCCGCCCAGACGGCATTGGCATTCGGCACCGCCTGCAGCGCCAGCGCGCAGGCCTTGATGATGAAATCGTTCACCGACAGCTTCACGCCGCGCCCTTCGAGCTGCTTGTTCAGGTCGCTGCGGAACGCCATCAGATTGTCGAGCGCAACTTCGCGCCGCAGGTAGAAATGCGGGATCGTCTGCTTGGCCTCGGTGAGGCGCGCGGCAATCGTCTTGCGCATCCCGTCAAGCGTAATTTCCTCGTAGCTGCGGCCCTCGTAAAGCCGCGCGACCGAGGCTGCCGAGGGCGCCTGAGGAGCCGGAGTCGCAGCGGGGGCCGCCGCCAGGGCGGGCGCTGCCGCTGCCGGAGCAGCCGCAGGTTTCGCGCCGTCCACATCGGCCTTCACGATCCGACCTTTCGGGCCAGAGCCCTTGACGCCGGCAAGGTCAATGCCCTTTTCGGCGGCGATGCGCCGTGCGAGCGGTGAGGCGAAAACGCGTTTCCCGTCAGCGGCTTGCGGTGCGGCAGGTGCCGGTGCGGCCGCTGCTGCGGGGGCAGGCGCAGCCGTGGGGGCCGGGGCGGGTGCTGCCGCCGTAGGCGCGGAGACGACTGCCGCCGAGGCATCCTCGCCCTCTTCCAGAAGCACCGCGATCGGCGTGTTCACCTTGACCCCCGAGGCGCCAGCCTCGATCAGGATCTTGCCGATCACACCTTCGTCGACGGCTTCGAACTCCATCGTCGCCTTGTCGGTCTCGATCTCGGCCAGAATGTCGCCCGCCGAGACGGTATCGCCCTCTTTCACCAGCCATTTCGCCAGCGTGCCTTCCTCCATCGTGGGGGACAGCGCGGGCATCAGAATTTCGGTTGCCATGGTCTCTCTCCCTTAGCGATAGGTCACGGATTTGACGGCGGCCACCACCTCGTCCGAGGTGATCAGCGCCAGCTTCTCGAGGTTCGCCGCATAGGGCATCGGCACGTCCTTGCCGGTGCAGTTGATGACCGGCGCATCGAGATAATCGAAGGCGCGCTCCATGATCACGGCGCTCAGGTGGTTGCCGATCGAAGCGACCGGGAAGCCCTCTTCGACGGTGACGCAACGGTTGGTCTTCATCACCGAGGCGATCACCGTGTCATAGTCGATCGGGCGCAGCGTACGCAGGTCGATCACCTCGGCCGAGATCCCCTCGGCGGCGAGCTTGTCGGCGGCCTCCAGCGCATGCGCCATACCGATGCCGAAGCTGACGATGGTCACATCCGAACCCTCGCGCCAGATCTTGGCCTTGCCGAAGGGGATGGTGAAATCGTCGAGCACCGGCACCTCGAACGAGCGCCCGTAGAGGATCTCGTTTTCCAGGAAAATAACCGGGTTCGGGTCGCGGATCGCCTGTTTCAGCAGGCCTTTCGCATCGGCTGCCGAATAGGGCATGACCACTTTCAGGCCCGGGATCTGCGCGTACCACGCCGCGTAATCCTGCGAGTGCTGCGCGCCCACGCGCGCCGCCGCGCCATTCGGGCCGCGGAACACGATCGGGCAGCCCATCTGGCCCCCCGACATGTACAGCGTCTTGGCGGCCGAGTTGATGATGTGGTCGATCGCCTGCATCGCGAAGTTGAAGGTCATGAATTCGACGATCGGCTTCAGTCCGCCAAAGGCCGAGCCCACCGCGATCCCGGCGAAACCATATTCGGTGATCGGCGTGTCAATCACGCGCTTGGCGCCGAACTCGTCCAGAAGGCCCTGGCTGATCTTGTAGGCGCCCTGGTATTCGCCGACTTCCTCACCCATCAGATAGACGCCCGCGTCGCCGCGCATCTCTTCGGCCATCGCCTCGCGCAGCGCCTCACGGACCGTCATGGTCTTCATTTCGGTGCCTTCGGGCCAGTCGGGCGAAGTGTCGCGCGCGGGCATTTCGGGCGCTGCCGCCGCAGCCGGGGCCGCAGCTTCGACCGGGGCAGGGGCCTCAGCTGCGGGCGCGGCCGCAGCCGGAACCGCATCGGCGCTTTCGCCTTCTTCGACCATGATCGCGATCGGGGTGTTCACTTTCACCCCCGCCGAGCCTTCCGGCACCAGGATGCGGCCAAGGATGCCTTCATCCACCGCCTCGAATTCCATCGTCGCCTTGTCGGTCTCGATCTCGGCGATAATATCGCCCGCAGCGATCGTATCGCCTTCTTTTTTAAGCCATTTCGCCAGCGTGCCTTCCTCCATGGTCGGCGACAGGGCGGGCATCAGAATTTCGGTAGCCATCGGTTGTTCCCCCTCAGCCCTTGACGCTTTCGGCGTAAATATCGGTCCAGAGCTCTTCCAGCGGCGGCTCCGGGCTTTCCTTGGCGAATTCGGCGGATTCGTTGACGATCGCCTTGATCTCGCGGTCGATCGACTTGAGGTCATCCTCGGTGGCGTGCTTGCCGGTCAGCAGCAGGTCGCGCACATGTTCGATCGCGTCGCGCTCTTCGCGCATCTTCTGCACCTCTTCGCGGGTGCGGTATTTCGCCGGGTCCGACATCGAGTGGCCACGGTAGCGATAGGTCTTCACCTCGAGGATGTAGGGGCCTTCGCCCGCGCGGCAATGCGCCACCGCGCGCTCGCCCGCATCCTTGACCGCCAGCACGTCCATGCCGTCGACCACCTCGCCCGGAATGCCAAAGGCCTCGCCGCGCGTGTAGAGATCGGGGGTCGAGGTCGAGCGCTTCTGCGCCGTGCCCATGGCATATTGGTTGTTCTCGATCACGAAGATCACCGGCAGCTTCCACAGCGCCGCCATGTTGAAGGTCTCGTAGATCTGGCCCTGGTTCGCCGCGCCATCGCCGAAATAGGCAAAGGTCACGCGGCCGTTCTCAAGGTATTTGTCGGCGAAGGCGAGGCCCGCGCCCAGCGGCACCTGCGCGCCGACGATGCCATGGCCGCCGTAGAAATGCTTCTCTTTCGAGAACATGTGCATCGAGCCGCCCTTGCCTTTGGAATAGCCGCCGATGCGCCCGGTCAGTTCCGCCATCACACCCTTGGCGTCCATCCCGCAGGCCAGCATGTGGCCGTGGTCGCGATAGGAGGTGATGCGCTTGTCGCCCTCTTCGGCGGCGGCTTCGAGCCCGACCACCACGGCCTCCTGGCCAATATAGAGGTGACAGAAGCCGCCGATCAGGCCCATGCCGTAAAGCTGGCCGGCCTTTTCCTCGAAACGCCGGATCAGCAGCATGTCGCGGTAATAGGACAGCAGGTCTTCTCCGGAAATATTGGGTTTGGCGGCAGGCTGTTTCGCCTCGCCCTTACGCGGTGTCATGGGGTGTTCCTCCCGAAACAAACGGATAGTTCAACGTTAAACTAGTTATTAGCGCATTGCGCGCGCCGTTGCAATCATTCCTGCTGACGTGGCGTCGGCGCAGGCCAAATCTCGCCGGAAGCGCGTTTTGCGCCCAGCGTGAGACAGGAATTTCGGGAAGGATCAGCGGATGACGATCTCGTCGCTGCGCATCGTGCCAAGCACGTCGCGGGCGCGTTCATCGAGCAGGTCGAGATCGAGATAGGCATCCGAGAGCCGATGCGTGAGGTTTGCCATACGCTCGACTTCGCTGCGCAGCGCATCGCGCTCGCGGGTCATCTCGACGATCTCGGCCTCGATCTGGACGCGGCGAAAGATGCCCGAGCCGCCCTGGATCGCCGACATGGCGAAATAGGCGCAGGCCAGCATCGCGCCCAGCACGGCGACCATCGTACGAAGATCCAGACGTTTACTCATGCTCTCACTGCCTCGGATGCGCCTCTGACGGGCGTTTCGGGGATCATGCCACAGGTGATTCGCAAAGGGAATCCCCCGCGCGGGGGCTGTGGCGGATTTCTTCTGGCGCAACGCAAAACGCCCGCCAAAGCGGCGGGCGCCAGCGTGATATCGGGCCGATCAGCCGGCGATCGAGGCCGCGTAGATCGACTGGATCGCAGCGCCCAGCATCGTGTCGAATTCCGCATCCGACTGCTGCGCGCTCAGCCCCTCGGTCAGCGCGCGCGAGAACGAGGCAATCATGCCGGTGTTCTTGGCCAGCATCGCGTTCGCGTCGTCGCGCGAATAACCGCCCGAGAGCGCCACGACCTTCATCACGCGCGGATGGTCGACCAGCGGCTTGTAGAAATTCGGCTCGGCGGGCAGCGTGAGCTTCAGCATCACTTGCTTGTCGGCGGGCAGCTTGTCGAGCTCGGCCAGAAGGGCCGCGCGCAGGATCGCCTCGGCCCCGGCCTTGTCGGCGATGGAAATCGTCACCTCGGGCTCGATGATCGGCACGAGCCCATGCGAAAGAACCTGATTGCCCAGCTCGAACTGCTGCGCGACGACGGCCTTGATGCCCTCTTCATTCGCGGCCGAGATCACCGAGCGCTCCTTGGTGCCGAAGATGCCCGCCTTCGCAGCGCGCTCCAAAAGCGCATCGAGCCCCGGGATCGGCTTCAGCATCTGGCAGCCGTTGACCTCGTCGGCGAGGCCCTTGTCGATCTTGAGGAAGGGCACGACGCCGCGCTGTTCCCAAAGGTAGGTCGCGGTCGGGATGCCGTCGATCGCGCGGTCCATCGTCTGCTCGAACAGGATCGCGCCGATCACTTTGTCACCGGTGAAGGCGGGCGATTTGATGATCCGGCCGCGCATCTGGTGGATCAGGTCGAACATCTCGGTTTCGTTCGAATAGGCGTCTTCGGTGATGCCATAGAGGCGCAGCGCCTTCGGCGTCGAGCCGCCCGACTGGTCGAGCGCGGCGATGAAGCCCGCACCTTTTTGCATCTGTTCGGTCTGCTTGGCGTTCGACATCTTCGGTCCCCCGGAATGGAATTGGTTTCGGCCTCGGGCCGTCGCCCCCGCAGATAGCGACTCGGACGCGGCGGTGCAATTCTGGTGGCGCTAACGCGCGTGGCGCTCAGCGCTTTTCCGCGGCGCCGCGCGGGCAGGGTGCTAAGAAAAAGGGCGAACCCGATGGTCCGCCCCGATTTCGTTCCACCAGTTGCCCGTGGCTCAGTCGTCCTGATCCAGCGCCGCCACGCCCGGCAATTCCTTGCCTTCCATCCATTCGAGGAAGGCCCCGCCCGCGGTCGAGATATAGGAGAACTTCGCCGCAGCCCCCGACTTGTTCAGCGCCGCGACCGTGTCGCCACCGCCCGCGACCGAAGTCAGCCCGCCCGCTTCGGTCAGCTCCGCCGCCCGCGCCGCCGCCGCATTGGTCGCGGTATCAAACGGCGCGATTTCAAAGGCGCCCAGCGGGCCGTTCCAGATCAGGGTCTTCGAGGCCTCGAAGACGCGGATGATCTCGGCCACGGCATCGGGCCCGGCATCAAGGATCATCGCGTCGGACGGGCAGGCGGTCGCGGCGACCACTTCGTTCTCGGCCCCCGCCTTGAACTCGCGCGCAACCACCACATCCGAGGGCAGCACGATCCGGCAGCCTGCCGCCTCGGCCTTGCCGAGGATTTCGCGCGCGGTCTCGGCCATGTCATGCTCGGCCAGCGACTTGCCGATGTCGATGCCCTGCGCGACGAGGAAGGTATTCGCCATCCCGCCGCCGATCACGAGGTTGTCGACCTTGGCCACGAGATTGCCCAGCAGGTCGAGCTTGGTCGAGACCTTGGCGCCGCCCACGACCGCCGTCACCGGGCGTGCGGGGTTGCCAAGCGCCGCCTCCAGCGCCTTGAGTTCGGCTTCCATCAGGCGCCCGGCCGCCGAGGGCAGCAGATGCGCCACGCCTTCGGTCGAGCTATGCGCACGGTGCGCCGCCGAGAAGGCATCATTCACGTAAACCTCGCCCAGAGCCGCCAGCGAGGCCGACATCTGCGGGTCATTCTTTTCCTCGCCCGCATGGAAGCGGGTGTTCTCCAGCAAGAGCACCTCGCCCTCGGCCAGCGCCGCGACCGCACGCTTGGCGGGGCCACCGATGCAATCCTCGGCGAAGCGCACCGGGCAACCCATCGCCGCTTCCAGCGCCGGAACCAGAGGGCGCAGGCTCATCTCGGGGACGACCTTGCCCTTGGGGCGGCCGAAATGCGCCAGCAGAACCGGCTTGCCGCCTTGCGCCATGATGAACTTGACGGTGGGGGCGATCTTTTCGATCCGCGTCGCATCGGTCACCACGCCGTTTTCCACCGGCACGTTGATATCGACGCGCACAAGCACCACCTTGCCCGCCAGATCCATCTCGTCGAGCGTTTTCCAAGCCATCGTCAATCTCCAGGTTTCGCAAGGTGGGGGCCGTGGTCGCACGGCGGGTGCAAATTGCCCCGAAGGGGCGCGGGCGTCAACGTCTCGTGATCCGTTTCACCTTCCCATTGCCCGCGCGCTTGCCTAAAGTCCCTCCAAATTCCGAGGAGACCATTCATGGCCGAAATCAAAGACCCCGAGAATACCATCATCATCGAGCTGAGGGACGGCCCCGTCGTCATCGAGCTGCTGACCGACATCGCCCCCGGTCATTGCGAGCGGATGAAACAGCTCGCCCGCGACGGCGCCTATGACAACGTCGCCTTCCACCGCGTGATCGAGGGCTTCATGGCCCAGACCGGCGACGTGGAAAACGCCAATATGGAAAAAGACTACAACCCGCGCCGCGCCGGCACGGGCGGGTCGCAATACCCCGACCTCAAGGCGGAATTCTCCGGAATCCCCCATGATCGCGGCACCTTGGGCGCGGCGCGCTCGATGAATCCGCATTCGGCGAATTCGCAATTCTTCATCAACTTCGCCGACAACCACTTCCTGAACCGCCAGTACACCGTCTACGGTCGGGTGATCTCGGGGATGGAGCATGTCGACAAGATCGCGCGCGGCGAGCCGCCGGCGAGCCCCGACCGCATGATCTCGGTGAAGGTGGCTGCTGATGCGTAAGCTTCTCGCTTCCGTCCTCCTCGCCTCGCTTGCCACCGGCGCCTTCGCCGAAGGCTCTGGCGTGCCCGACACCGCCGGTCCGAACCTCGTTCTGGAAATCGGCGGGCAGGTCTCGGGCAAGGTCGTGATCGACCTGCTGCCCGATGTCGCACCCAAACATGTCGAGCGGATGATCCAGCTTGCCAAGGATGGCGCCTATGACGGCGTGATCTTCCACCGCGTGATCGAGGGCTTCATGGCCCAGACCGGCGACGTGCGCTTCGGCAAACGCGGCGGCGATACCACGATGGCGGGCGTTGGTGGTTCGGATTACCCCGACCTGCCGCTCGAAGCCTCGAACCGCAGCTTCCAGCGCGGCATGGTCGGCATGGCGCGCGCCGCCGATCCGAACTCGGCCAACTCGCAATTCTTCATCATGACCGACCCGGCGACCTCGCTCGACGGGCAGTACACGCTGTTCGGCCATGTCGTCGAAGGGCTTGAGGTCGTCGACCAGATCAAGAAGGGCTCGCCCTACGCCAATGGTGTGGTCAGCGAAGACCCCGATTACATCGTCTCGGCCACGGTCGAGGAATAAGGGGCAGGGGGGCGCTGCCCCCTTCGGCGCTCGCGCGCCTCACCCCCCGGAGTATTTCGGGCTCGATGAAAGCCAAAGGGCGCCCCAGTTTCCCGCGGGCGCCCTTCTTCATTTTGCCGGAAATATCCCGGGGTCCGGGGCGGCGCCCCGGAAGCTCAGCCCAGTTCCACCAACGCGTGGCGTTTCTTGCCTGCGCTCAGCTTCACCGGCGGGTCGAAATCGGCTGCGGTGAACATGCGGCCCGCGTCGGTGCAGGTCTCGTCATTCACCTTCAGCCCGCCCTCGGCGATCAGGCGTTTGCCGTCCTTGCCGGATTTCGCCAGCCCCGAGCGCACCACCAGCTGCGCGAGGCTGATACCCTCACCCAGCTCGTCCGCGCCCAGCGTGAGCGTCGGCAGGTCCTCGCCCACGCCGCCCTTTTCAAACACCTCGCGCGCGGTGGCCTCGGCGGCCTCGGCTGCGGCGCGGCCATGGCAAAGCGCGGTGACCTCATTGGCGAGGATGATCTTGGCGGCGTTGATCTCGGAGCCCTCAAGCGCGCCGAGCCGGTCGCATTCGTCGACGGGCAGCTCGGTATAGAGCTTGAGGAAGCGGCCGACATCGGCGTCGGTGGTGTTGCGCCAGAACTGCCAGAACTCGTAGGGGCTCAGCATGTCCTCATTGAGCCAGATCGCGCCGTTTTGCGACTTGCCCATCTTCTTGCCGTCCGAGGTGGTCAGCAGCGGCGAGGTCAGGCCGTAGATCTCCTGGTCGAGCACGCGGCGCGTCAGGTCGATCCCGTTGACGATATTGCCCCACTGGTCCGAGCCGCCCATCTGCAGCAGGCAGCCATAGCGGCGGTTCAGTTCGAGGAAGTCATAGGCCTGCAGGATCATGTAGTTGAATTCGAGGAAGCTGAGCGATTGCTCGCGGTCAAGCCGCGACTTCACCGATTCAAACGACAGCATCCGGTTCACGCTGAAATGGCGCCCGATGTCGCGCAGGAAATCGAGGTAGTTCAGCCCGTCGAGCCATTCGGCATTGTTCAGCATCAGGGCGCCCGAGGGCCCCTCGGCATAGTCGATGTATTTCGCAAACACCTTCTTGATGCCCGCGATATTGTCGTCGATCTGCTCGGTCGTCAGCAGCGGGCGCTCATCGGCGCGAAAGCTCGGGTCGCCCACCTTGGTGGTGCCCCCGCCCATCAGCGTGATCGGCTTGTGGCCGGTCTTCTGCAGCCAACGCAGCATCATGATCTGGATCAGCGAGCCGACATGCAGCGATTTTGCCGTCGCGTCAAAGCCGATATAGCCCGGCACGGTGCCCTTGACCAAAGCCTCGTCCAGCCCCTGATAATCGGTGCAGTCGGCCAGAAAGCCCCGCTCGATCATCACGCGCATGAAGTCTGATTTCGGATGGTAGGTCATCGTGCTTGTCCCTCTCTTGCGCGCATGTCTATATCGGTCAGGCAGGGCGAGGGGAAGCCATGACGAAGCTGAAAACGCAATGGGCCTTGGGGACGATGTCGGGCACGTCGCTCGATGGCGTGGACGCGGCTTTCCTGCGCGGCGACGGGCGGCGGATCGAGGGCTTCGGCCCGACCGGCTATCGCCCCTACACCGAGGCCGAGCGCGCGGTGCTGCGTGCGGCGCTCGGGCGCTGGCCGGGTGAGCCGGGCGTGGCCGAGGCCGCCGAGGTCGTCGAGACCGCCCATGCCGAGCTTCTGGCCCGGATGATCGCCGATCACCCCGACTGCGCGCCCGAGGTGATCGGGTTTCACGGCCAGACGCTGGCGCACGACCCGCTCGGTCTGCAAGGCGCGCCGCGCACGCATCAGGCAGGGGACGGGGCGGTGCTGGCGGAATGCCTCGGTGTTCCGGTGGTCTGGGATTTCCGCTCGTCCGACGTGATGCTGGGCGGGCAGGGCGCGCCGCTCGCGCCCTATTTCCACTTTGCCTGCGCGCAATATGCCGGGATGGTGGCGCCGGTCGCGTTGCTGAACCTTGGCGGCGTCGGCAATGTCACCTGGCTCGATCCGCGCGCCGAAGAGCCCGAGCAGGCGGGCGCGATCCTCGCCTTCGATACCGGCCCCGCGAATGCGCCGCTGAACGATCTGATGGCCGCGCGCCTTGGCATGGCCTGCGACGAAGGCGGTGATCTGGCGCTGCAAGGCAGGGCGGATGCGGCGGTCGTCGCAGGCTTCCTGACCCATCCCTATTTTCTGAAAATGCCGCCCAAGTCTTTGGACCGGAACGATTTCCATGGCATCCTCGACGCCGTCGCCGATCTGTCCGATGCCGATGCGGCGGCGACGCTTACGGCCTGCGCCGCGGCGGCTGTCGAGCGCGGTGCCGAGCATTTCCCGACCCTGCCAGAGGCGATCTATGTCGCGGGCGGCGGGCGGCTCAATGCCGCGCTGATGGTGGAACTCGCGCGCCGGTTTTCCTGCCGGGTCGAGCCGATCGAGGATCTGGGCCTCGATGGCGACATGCTCGAAGCGCAGGCCTTTGCCCATCTCGCGCTGCGCGTGGCGCAGGGCCTGCCGACCTCAGGGCCCGCGACCACGGGCGTTGCCGCGCAGGTAGGCGGCGGCCGGCTCAGCCAGCCGGGCTAAGGCTGCGCTCGCGCCAGGCCACCGCCAGCATCGCGATCACCGCGCCCGCGCCGTTGAACACAAGGTCGAGCGCGGTGTTGAAATAGCCGCCCACGCCCGTGTCCTCGACCATCACCACCGCCGAGAACTCGATGATCTCGTTCACCGCGCCCAGCCCCATCGCGGCGAGCGCGGGGTAGGTGTAACTGGTCCAGGTGCCGCGCACGGTCGGGAAATGGCGCACCAAGAGGTGCCAAAGCACCCAGGCCGTCACCCCGAAGCCAAAGCCATGCACGACCTGGTCATATTTCAGAATCGTCATCTCGCCTTGCCCGTCCGAGATGATCGGGATCAGCTGCACGCCGTAAAGCACGCTCTCGCCCACCGGCACGCCGCCCCCCGCCATATGCAGGAACCCCCAGCCCGAGAGCGCCCAGAGCATCGCCGGCGGATACTCGGCCGAGCGCAGGCTCGATCCGATCAGCCCGATCAGGATCAGCATGGTGACGATATAGACGACAAACTCCATGTTGCCGATGGCGAGGAACCAGGCGGAAAACCCGATCACGTAAAGCGCAGTGAATATCCCGATCTGCTTTTCGGCGGGGGTGATATGGCTTGGGAGCGGCATGGCAAACCTCCGGGGCTTTTCCCCAAGATGGGCGCTTTGGCCCGCCGCGCAACCCCGCGCTTTCATCGAGCCGCAAATACTCCCCGCGCGGAGCGCATGAAAAAGGGGGCCCGAAGGCCCCCTCTGATCCGCTCTGTGCCGCGATCACTTCAGGATCGAGCGGCCCGCATATTCCGCCGAAGCGCCCAGCATTTCCTCGATGCGGATCAGCTGGTTGTATTTCGCCAGCCGGTCCGACCGCGCCAGCGAGCCGGTCTTGATCTGGCCGCAGTTGGTGGCAACCGCGAGGTCCGCGATGGTCGCGTCCTCGGTCT
Organism: Pseudothioclava arenosa; assembly: GCF_002358085.1. Lineage (GTDB taxonomy): Bacteria > Pseudomonadota > Alphaproteobacteria > Rhodobacterales > Rhodobacteraceae > Pseudothioclava > Pseudothioclava arenosa. The sequence continues at coordinate 74,711 of NZ_NTJD01000009.1, read as the reverse complement.
CGCCCGAGCGGTGCGACATCACGTTGGTGTAGCGTGCGCGATGCGCCATCTCGACCGCCTGCAGCGTCTCGGTCAGCGAGCCGATCTGGTTCACCTTGACCAGCATCGAGTTGGCGACGCCCGCCTTGATGCCCTCGGCCAGACGCTTGGGGTTGGTCACGAACAGGTCGTCACCGACCAGCTGAACCTTGTCGCCCAGTTTCTCGGTCAGGATCTTCCAGCCCGCCCAGTCGTCTTCCGACATGCCGTCCTCGATCGAGATGATCGGGTATTGCGCGCAGAGCTTGGCGAGGTATTCGGCGTTTTCTTCCGAGGTCAGGCTCAGGCCCTCGCCCTTCATCTCGTATTTGCCGTTCTTGAAATACTCGGTCGAGGCGCAGTCGAGCGCGAGATAGATATCCTCGCCCGGCTTGTAGCCCGCTTTCTCGATCGAGCTCAGGATCAGGTCCAGCGCCGCGGTGGTCGAGGCGATGTTCGGCGCAAAGCCGCCCTCGTCGCCAAGGCCGGTCGACAGGCCCTGCGCGGTCAGCTCTTTTTTCAGCGTGTGGAACACTTCCGAACCCATGCGCACCGCGTCGCGGATATTGCCCGCCGAGACCGGCATGATCATGAATTCCTGAATGTCGATCGGGTTGTCGGCATGCTCGCCGCCGTTGATGATGTTCATCATCGGCACCGGCAGGATGCGCGCCGAGGTGCCGCCGACGTAGCGATAAAGCGGCTGCGAGGTGTAATCGGCAGCGGCCTTGGCGCAGGCCAGCGACACGCCGAGGATCGCGTTCGCGCCCAGACGGCCCTTGTTCTCGGTGCCATCGAGCTCGATCATCGCGCGGTCGATCTCGACCTGCTCGGTGACATCCTCGCCCACGAGGTTCTCGGCGATCTCGCCATTCACGGCCATGACGGCATCGAGCACGCCCTTGCCCATGTAGCGCGACTTGTCGCCGTCGCGGCGCTCAACGGCCTCATGCGCGCCGGTCGAGGCGCCCGAGGGAACGGCGGCACGGCCCATGGTGCCGTCTTCGAGGATCACGTCCACCTCGACGGTCGGGTTGCCGCGGCTGTCGAGAATTTCGCGCGCGTGGATATCGATGATCGTGCTCATAATGTCCCCCGTCTGGGTCAAAGCTGCATTTTCGCGGCCTCTATAGACCGGCGCCTGCGCTGGGAAAAGGGCGGATCGCGTGCAAAAGCGCCGCTTTGGCGATGTTAGCGACGAAAGCTCAGCGGCGCCGGGCGCGCGCCTGCCGCCAGAGCGTGTAAAGCCCCGACGCCACGATCACTGCGCCGCCCCAAAGCGTCGCCTGATCGACCGGTTCGGAAAACACCAGCCAGCCGATCACCAGCGCAAACAGAAGCCGCGTATAGCGGAACGGCGTGATCACCGAGACCTCACCGATCCGCATCGCCGCGATCAGCGCGTAATAGCCGCCCGTGCCGAACAGGATCGCCCCGCCGATCTGCGCCCAGTCCATCGCCGCCGGCGCCACGAACCCATTGCCGCGCAGCCACATCAGAAAGAAGCCCGCCGGCACCACCGAGGCAAAGCCATAGGTCGCAAGCTGCAGCGACGAGATGGTTTTCGGCACCCGCCGGGTAATCACGTCGCGCGCGGCCAGCCCGATCACCGCCGCCACCGCCAGCAGCGACAGCACCGAGAAGCCCTCGGTCCCCGGCCGGATCACGATCAGCACGCCGATGAAGCCCACCACGATCGCCGACCAGCGCCTCCAGCCGACCTGCTCGCCCAGAAACAGCGCCGCGCCCAGCGTCACCGCCAAAGGCGTCGCCTGCAAGATCGCCGAGGCCTGTGCCAAGGGCGTAAACGCGATCGCGCAGACAAAGGCCATGGTGCCGATCAGCTCGGTCAGGTTGCGCCCGATCACCGCGCCGCGCAGCAGGTCGCCCGAGATCAGCCGCTCGCGCCGGTAGATCGCGAGGCTCGCGTACAGCATCGCGCCGCCCGCGCCCAAAAGCGCCAGCACCTCGCCCACGGGCAGGCGCTCGGACAGCGATTTGACGAACATGTCCTCGAGCGCGAAGCCCGCCATCGCCAGAACCATCAAGAGGCTGCCGCGCACGTTTTCCATGGGTTTTCCTGATCAGGCGGTCAAATCCGAATGTCCCTCATGGCAAGGGCGCGGGGGCGCGGCAAGGGCGCGATTGTGCGCGCTACAATCGCCTAGATCAGCAGCCCGTCGAGATCGGCCCAGATCGGCAGGTGATCCGAGGCGCGCCGCGCGAGCGCACTGTCGAACACCCCCATCCGCTGTACCCGCGCCCGCCCGCAGGTCACCAGCCGGTCGAGCTTGCCGAAGGGGCGTCGCGCCGGATAGCTCGGCCCGGGCGTGTGGATATGAAATCCGGTCAGCGCCTCGAACCCATGGCGCGCGCGCCATTCGTTGAAATCTCCGATCGCCAGCGCCGGATGCGGGGCGGCCTCGGCCAGAACCTCGGCGATCCGCAGCCATTGCGCGCGCCGGTCCATCCGTCGTAGCCCCAGATGCGCCCCGATCAGCGTGAACGGCGTGCCCGAGACGGGCGCGACCCGCGCCACCAGCGCGCCGCGCGGCTCAAGGCCCGGCAGGTCAAGGCCCCGCGCCTCCAGCACCCGCAGCCCGCGCCGCACCAGCATCGTCTGCCCGTGCCAGCCGAGCGAATTCGGCCCCGTGCGCGGATGCGGCAGCGGGATGAAATCGCTTTCCTCCTCGATCAGCCGGGCGGGCAGGGCGGCCGGGCGCGCGCCCAGACGCAGGTCGACCTCTTGCAGCGCGATCACATCGGCTTGCAGCGCATTGATCACCGCCATCACCCGATGCGGGTCGCGCCGCCGGTCCGAGCCCACGCATTTATGCAGGTTGTAAGAGGCGATCCGGAGCATCTCAGGTCCCGCAGAAGGTCCGCGTCACCGCTTCGGACGCGAGCGGCGCGGCCTCATACCGGGCCAGCGCGGGGTCGGGGCGGTAGGGCTCGGCCAGCGCCGCCTGCAACTGCCTGAACGGGCCCATGTCGCCCGCAACCGCCGCCGCGATCATCTCTTCGATGCGGTGGTTTCGCGGGATGCGCACCGGGTTCGCCGCCGCCATCACCGCCTCGGGGTCGGCCTCTTGCGCCAGCCTTGTCCGCCAGCCCTCGGCCCATTGGTCGAAGGCCATCGGATCGGTGAATTCGTCGCGTGCCCACCCGGTAGAAAGTCCCCGGAAGCTGCGGGTGAAATCCGCGCGCTCGGTCGCCATGCGGTTCAACAGGCTCTCGATCAGCGGCAGATCCTCGGACCCGGCCGCCGCGATCCCGATCTTGCGCCCGAAACGATCGAGCCAGGCCGCCTGGAAGGCCGGCACGAAACTGTCGACCGCCTCGGTCGCAGCCTCGATCGCCGCCTCACCTTCGCCGATCAGCGGCAGGAGGCTCGAGGCCAGTTGCGCCAGGTTCCAGGCCGCGATCTGCGGCTGCGCGCCGTAGGCATAACGCCCGTGCCCGTCGATCGAGGAAAACACCTTGGCCGGATGGTAATGATCCATGAAGGCGCAGGGGCCATAGTCGATGGTCTCGCCCGAAACCGCCATGTTGTCGGTGTTCATCACGCCATGGATGAACCCGACCGAGAGCCACCCCGCCACCAGCCGCGCCTGCGCCGCCGCCACCGCCCGGATCAACCCCAAGGGCCCCTCGGCGCCCGGATAATGGCGCGCGATCACGTGATCCGTCAGGAGTTGCAGCGCCTCGGTGTCGCCGCGCGCCACAAAATACTGGAAGGTGCCGACGCGGATATGGCTCGCCGCCACCCGCACCAGGACCCCGCCCGGCCGCGCGAACCCGTCGCGCACCACCGCCGTGCCGGTCGCCACCGCCGCCAGCGCCCGCGTGGTTGGCAGGCCAAGCGCCGCCATTGCCTCGGACACGACATATTCGCGCAACACCGGCCCCAGCCAGGCCCGCCCGTCGCCCCGGCGCGAAAACGGCGTCTGGCCCGCGCCCTTCAGCTGGATGTCGAACCGCGCCCCGTCAGGCGCCACGACCTCGCCCAGCAACACCGCCCGCCCGTCGCCAAGCTGCGGCACCCAGCCGCCGAACTGATGTCCCGCATAGGCCTGTGCCAGCGGCTCGGCGCCTTCGGGCAGGGCCGCGCCCGACAACATCGCCAGCCCCTCGGGTCCGGCAAGCCAATCGGCATCGAGCCCCAGCCGCGCGGCAAGCCCGCGGTTCAGCGCCAGAAGCGCGGGCGCGGGCGGCACCTCGGGCGCCACGCGTTCAAAGAACCGCCCCGGCAGGCGGGCATAGGAATTGTCGAACCTCGGGGTCATCGCGTGCTCCTTTTCCAAGATATAGGGCGGCCCGCGCGCGCTCCCAATCCTTCACATTGCGACAAATATCCCGGGGGAGGCCGCAAGGCCGGGGGCAGCGCCCCCTCGGGGCTCAAAGCCGCGCGATCCGCTCGGTCAGGAGCGCATAGAACCCCTCGGCATCGACCGCGCCCATCACCATCGCATTCGCGGGCCGGTCGGTCACGCGCCACCAGTCGACCACGGTCATCCCCATCGTCAGCTCGGATCCGGTCTCGATCTCGACATTCACATGGCGGCCGGAAAACAGCCCCGGCTCCAGCAGATAGGCGATCACGCAGGGGTCGTGCAGCGGCGCGCCGTCCGATCCGTATTTCGCCATATCGAAACGCTCGTAGAAATCGGTCCAGCTCGCCACAGCATGGCCCGCGCGGGTGCCAAGCGCGCGAAACGCCTCGATCCGCGCCCGCGTGGTCAGTGCCTGATGCGTCACATCGAGCGGCATCATCGCGATCTGTGCTCCGGATTTCATCACAATATCAGCCGCTTGCGGGTCGACGTAAATGTTGAACTCGGCCGCGGGCGTGACATTGCCCACCTCGAAATAGGCGCCGCCCATGAGCACGATCTCCGCGACGCGCTCGACGATCTCGGGGGCGCGCTGAAACGCCATGGCGATATTGGTGAGCGGTCCCAAGGGGCAAAGCGTCACCGAACCCGCAGGCTCGGTGCGCAGGGTCTCGATGAGGAAATCGACCGCATGTCCGGGCGCCAGCGGCATCTGCGGATCGGGCAGGGCGATCCCGTCCAGCCCGGTCTTGCCATGCACATATTCGGCGGTGACCAGCGCGCGTTCGATCGGGCGCTCGCAGCCCGCGAACACCGGCAGATCGCTGCGCCCGGCCAGCTCGCAGACCTTGCGCGCGTTCAGTTGCGTCAGCGCCAGCGGCACGTTGCCCGCGACGCAGGTGATCCCCAGCACCTCCAGCTCGGGGCTGGCCAGCGCCAGCAGGATCGCGACCGCGTCGTCCTGCCCGGGGTCGGTGTCGATGATGATCTTGCGTGCCATGGGCGCCTCCTGTTCGCGGGCAGAGTGGCGCGCAGCCGCGGCGATGTCCAGCGCCGCGCTTTGCTGTTCGCATTCGGGAAAACCGGGGCTATACTCGCGCTCAAGACCCTGAAGTCTTGGCCGAAGACCGGGCAAACCGGCATTGCGCCAGAGGCAGACCCGACGAGCGGCATGAACGAGGCAGTGACCCATATCTTTCTGGCCAATGCGGCGATGCCGCGGCTCTGTTCCGCCTTCGCGCGGAGCCTGCCTGCGAATGCGCGGATCATCGCGCGCGCCGGGCTGGGGCCTGTGCTTGAGGCGCCCGCGCCGGGCGGCGGGGTGCTTGTGGATCACAGCCTGCTGGGCGCGCCGAAACAGGGCTGGGACAGCGGTTTTGCCGAGGTCGGCACGCGGGCCGAGGGGCTGGCCGCGCAGCTTGCCGGGCCGGTCGGGCGGCTCGTCGTGCCGCTGGCCAGCTATGAGGCGCTTTATCCTGCGCTTTGGCGCAGCTTGGCCGCCGAGCGGGTGATGCCCGCCTTCGACGCCTGCGCCCCCGCGCTGGCCGCCCGCGCGCGCGGCTGGGTCGAGATCCTGCGCGAGATCGTTCTGGCCTTGCGCCCGGCCGAGTTGATCCTTTTGCCCGCGCCGCGCGATCAGGCCGAGCTGGGGCAGGCGCTTTTGCCCGGTCTGGCCCTGCGTCAGGCGCCGTTGCGCGGCGCGCAACTGCCCGATACCGCCTTGGCGATGGTGCAACGGCTGCACGGCCAGGGGCTGCGTCCGCCGCGGCGCCAGATGGGGCGGCTCTTGCAGTTTCACGCGCGCCTGCCGCAGCCCGCGCCGATTGCGGGGTTCTCGGGGCTCGACGCGGCCCGCCTGCGGCTGCGTTTCGAGGCCGAGCTGCAGCGCCTCGCGCGCCATCCGCGGGTGCGGATCGGCGCCGCGCAAGACCCCGCGCGTCTCGCCGCCGAATAACGCCTGAACAAAAATGGCCCCGGATTGCTCCGGGGCCGTGACGTCTGGGCGCGGGACGCGGGCTCAGCCGTCGAAATTCACCTCTTCGATCAGCTTCAGCGCGGCGGGGCGCAGATTGGCGATCTCGACGAGGCTCAGCGCGTCGGCGGTGAACTCGCCCCAGCTTGCCACCAGTTCGGAGCGTTTCACGCCCTCTTTCACCGGGAATTCGTGGTTGGTTTCGGCATAGATTTCCTGCGCGTGATCCGAGGCGAGGAATTCCATCAGCTTCAGCGCCTCGTCATGGTTCGGCGCGGCCTTGGTCATCGCGATGCCCGAGATGTTCACATGCGTGCCGTCGCCCTCAAAGGTCGGGAAGGTGATATTCACCGAATTCGCCCAGTCGATCTGTTCCGGGTCGGCCACCATCTGGCCCATGTAATAGGTGTTGCCGAGGCTGATGTCGCATTCGCCCGACCAGATCGACTTGACCTGGCTACGGTCGTTGCCTTCGGGCTTCTTGGCGAGGTTGGCCTTCACGCCTTCGAGCCAGCCGCGGGTCGCCTCTTCGCCGTGATGGCCGAGATAGGCGGCGGTCAGCGCGACGTTGTAATCCGAGGTGAAGGAGCGGGTGCAGATGCGGCCTTTCCACTTCGGATCGGCGAGGTCTTCGTAGGTGGTCACTTCGCCCTCGGCCACGCGCTCTTTCGAGGCATAGACGATGCGCGCGCGCGAGGTCAGGCCGAACCACTGGCCTTCGGCATCGCGCATCGCTGCCGGGATCGCGGCGTTCAGGACATCGGAGGCGACCGGCTGGGTCACGCCCGCCTCGACCAGTTGCAGCAGCCGCGCGATATCGACCGTCATCACCAGATCGGCGGGCGAGCGCGAGCCCTCGGCCACGAGGCGCTCGACCATGCCCTTGTCGACGAAGGCCACGTTGACGGCGATGCCGGTCTCGGCGGTGAAGGCGTCAAACAGCGGCTGCACCAGTTCGGGCTGGCGGTGCGAATAGACGTTCACATCGGCAAGCGCCGGGGTGGCGGCGAGGGCGGTCAGAAGAAGGGCTGCGCGTTTCATTTGCGACTCCTTTGGTCAGGTATTGGCGCCTTTCTACTGTCGCAGGAGGGCTCGGTCAATACCTGAGTGGAGTAATCGGAAATAAAGTGCCGACCCCGCGCGCGGCGCCTCAGGCCGCCTCAAGCGCCGCGACGATCGCGCCGAAATCCGCGGCTTTCAGGCTCGCGCCGCCGACCAGCGCGCCATCGACATTCGAGGTCGCAAAGATTTCGGACGCGTTCGAGGGCTTGACCGAACCGCCATAGAGCAGGCGCATCGTCGCGCCCTCGGCGCCAAAGCGCGCGACAAGCCGGTCGCGCAGGAAATCATGGACCTCGGCGATCTGGTCGAGGCTCGGGATGCGGCCGGTGCCGATCGCCCAGACCGGCTCGTAGGCGATGACGCACGTGGCGCCGGTCAGCCCCTCGGGCAGCGAGCCCTCTAGCTGCGCGCCGATCACCGCCAGAGTCTCGCCGGCGTCGCGCTGGGTCTCGGTCTCGCCAAGGCAGATCACCGCGACCAGCCCGGCGGCCAGCGCGGCCTCGGTCTTGGCGCGCACCACCGCGTCGGTCTCGCCATGATCGGCGCGACGCTCGGAATGGCCGAGGATCACGTGGCTCGCGCCCGCGTCCTTCAGCATCTGCGCCGAGATATCGCCGGTATGTGCGCCCGATTGCGCCGCGTGGCAGTCCTGACCGCCCACCGCGATCCGCCCCGCCGCCGTCATCGCCATCGCCGCAACCAGCGTCGCGGGCGGGCAGAGCAGCACCTCGCAGCCCGACGCGGGCCGATCTGTCAGCAGCGCCGCGACCTCACGCAGATCCGCCTTGAGGCCATTCATCTTCCAGTTCCCTGCGGCCAGCTTGCGACGCATGGAGTCCCTCCCGTTCTTATTGGCCCCAAAGGGCGGGCGCGTTCAGCCCGCCTCGGGCATATCCTTGAATTTGACGGATTCACCGCAGCCGCAGCTTTCGGTCACGTTCGGATTGCGGAAGGTAAAGCCGCTTTCCAGAAGCCCGGTCTGATAGTCGATCTCGGTGCCGATCAGGAACATCTGCGCCAGGGGCGCGATCAGCACGCGCGCCGGGCCATCCTCGACGACGATATCGGCGGGGCCGGCCTCTTGCGCGATCTCCATCGTGTATTCCATGCCCGCACAGCCGCCTTTCTTGACGCCGATGCGGAAGCCCGCGGCGCTTTCACGCTCCATCAGCCGCGCGATCTGCGCGATGGCGGCGGGGGTCAGGGTGACGGGCGGTTTGTCGGAAGGCAGAAACATGGCGGCCTCACATGAACCCAAGCTCGAGCCGCGCCTCGTCGGACATCATGTCCATGCCCCAAGGCGGATCGAAGACCATCTCGACATTCACCTCTTTCACGCCCTCGACGCATTCGACGGCATTCTGCACCCAGCCCGGCATCTCGCCGGCGACGGGGCAACCCGGCGCGGTCAGGGTCATGATGATCGAGACCTCGTTTTCCGGGTTGATGTCGATCGTGTAGATCAGCCCGAGGTCATAGATATTCACCGGAATTTCCGGGTCGAAGACCGAACGGCAGGCCTCGACCACGGACTCGTGGAGCGGATGATCGGTGCTGGAAGGCTGGATCAGCGGCGCGCCTTCAAGCGGCGGGGTGGCATCGGTCATCGGAATGGTCCTGTCTTGCGGGCGCAGAGGGCCCGGCGAATTGTCGAGTGAATATATAGGATTTCTCGGCGCAAGCGTAAAGGCCACCCGCTGCGCCAAATCGGCGCGAGGAAAAGTCGGGCAGGGCGGAGGCAAAGGCCACCATTGCGGGGCATATTTCGGACTTCGGATTGAAGAGGTTTCGGGATTACTCTTGCGTCATTGATCCGGAGATTCTTCATGAGCATTCTCGACTATTTCTTTCGAACCGTCCCGCAACTGGAAGACCCCGCACCGAGTTTCAAGAGGCCTGCCAAAGTCGTCGTTCCACCCGGTTCCGTGCTCGATCCGGAGCCTGACGATGCCGGCGCGCCCGTCGAGATTTGTCGTCGCTATTACATCGAGCCGTTTTTCCTGATGATCGACTACACCGATGCCCAGGGTAACCCTTCGTGTCGGCGTGTGACGATGCGGGTGATCGAGGAGCGCCACGGACTTTACTACCTGCAGGCCTTTTGTCACGAGCGTCAGGCCATGCGTAGCTTTCGTGTGGACCGGATTTCCGACATCATCAGCCAAGACGGAGAGGTCGAGCCCGCGGCTCCCTGGTTTGATGAAATCCTCGCGAGCGCCGAGGTCGAAGAATTCGACGATTCCGCCAGAAAGCCTGCGCGCCGCGCTCCGCGTCAGCCCTATACCATATTGCGCCAGCATGTGGCGCAGGCGCTGACGCTTCCGGTGGCGGCAGCGCGTTCGGATGATTTCCTGCACCCGGCCGAGATCGAGCAGATCCTGCTTTATTGCGAGGATGAGGCCTGCGACTTGCGGGATCAGGGGCAGCTAGATGGGCTGGACGCCGGGATTTTCGACAAGATAGAGCGAACCGTCCGCCGTCTTCGTCCGACCCGCGATGATGTGGCGGAGGCCTTCGAGGCTGTCTCTGGCTGGGAGCAGGCGCGGGTGGAACGACTGGCAAAATCTCTCGCGCGCACGGTTCGGGCGGATGGTCGGGTCGATGCGCTGGAACGGGATCTCATGGCCGAGTTGCGCGAGGTCGGTGCGCGGCAATTCGGATTTGGCTGGAATAGCTAGTGTCCCCGACGCCAGCGGATCGCGCTTGACGGAGGGGCCGGTTCCGGCCAAACCCGGGGCCATCATGTTGCCAGCCGATAAACTCGATCAGATCCTGCAGCGCTTCGGTTTCCTTGAGGCGCAGCTTGCCGCCGGGGCGGACCCTTCGGCGATTGCGCGGATTTCGCGCGAATATTCCGAGCTGAAGCCCGTCGTCGCGGAAATCGAGGCCTTCCGTCAGGCCGAAGCTGATCTGGCCGAGGCCGAGGGCTGGCTGAAGGACCCCGAGATGCGCGCGCTGGCCGAGGAAGAGCTGCCGGTTCTGCGTGCGCGCCTGCCCGAGATGGAGGCGCGGCTCAGGCTTGCGCTTTTGCCGAAGGACGCGGCCGATGCGCGCCCGGCGATCCTCGAAATCCGGCCCGGGACCGGCGGCGAGGAAGCGGCGCTGTTCGCGGGCGACCTGTTGCGCATGTATCAGCGCTATGCCGACCGCAAGGGCTGGCGCCTTGAGCTGATGGAGCTGGCGCAGACCGAGCTGGGCGGGATCAAGGAAGCGGTCGCACGGATCGAGGGCGAGGGGGTGTTTGCGCGGCTCAAGTTCGAATCGGGCGTCCACCGCGTGCAGCGCGTGCCTGAAACCGAAGCGGGCGGGCGCATCCATACCTCCGCCGCGACCGTCGCGGTTCTGCCTGAGGCCGAAGAGGTCGATATCGACATTCCCGCCGCCGACATCCGCATCGACACGATGCGCAGCTCGGGCGCGGGCGGGCAGCACGTGAACACCACCGACTCGGCGGTGCGCATCACCCACCTGCCCAGCGGCATCGTGGTGACGAGCTCCGAGAAGTCGCAGCACCAGAACCGCGCCAATGCGATGGCCGTTCTGCGCGCGCGGCTCTACGAGCTGGAACGCGACCGCGCCGCCAAGGAGCGCGCCGACAGCCGCAAGGCGCAGGTGGGCTCGGGCGATCGCTCGGAGCGGATCCGCACCTATAATTTCCCGCAGGGCCGGATGACCGACCACCGCATCAACCTGACGCTTTACGCGCTCGGTCAGATCATGGAGGGCGATCTCGACCCGGTGATCGACCCGCTGATCGCCGAGGATCAGGCCGCGAAACTGGCGGAGATGGAGGGATGAGCGCGCAGGCCGCGCTGGTCGCGGGTACGCGCCGTCTGGCCGCGGCCGGGATCGAAGGCGCGCCCGCCGATGCCCGCAGGCTTCTGGCCCATGCGCTTGGTGTTGCACCCGACCGCCTCACGCTGGTGCTGCAAGATGCGATGTCTGATGCGGCGCAGGCCGCTTTCGACGCCGCGATCGAGGCCCGCCTCGCGCGCCGCCCTGTCTCGCAGATCGTGGGCGAGCGGATGTTCTGGGGCCGCGCCTTCAAGGTCACGCAAGACACGCTCGACCCGCGCCCCGAGACCGAGATCCTCGTCGCCGCCGCGCTGGAAAAGCCTTTCGTTAAGGTGATCGACCTGGGCACGGGCACCGGCTGCATCCTGATCTCGCTGCTGAAATCCATGAATTTCGCGGCGGGGCTGGGGGTAGACCTCTCGCCCGCAGCCCTCGCGGTCGCGCGCGAAAATGCCGAGCGCCATGGCCTTGGCAACCGCGTGCGGTTTCAACAGGGTAACTGGTTTGCGGGCGTCGAGGGGCGGTTTGACCTGATCGTCTCGAACCCGCCCTATATCGGGGCGGATGAGATGGCCGGGCTTTCGCCCGAGGTCCACGACTGGGAGCCGCATCTGGCGCTGACGCCGGGCGGCGACGGGCTCGATGCCTATCGCGCGATCGCGCGCGGCGCGGGGAGCCGGCTGATGCCGGGCGGGCGGATCTTGCTGGAAATCGGGCCGACGCAGGGGGCTGCGGTCGCGGCGCTGCTGGCCGCACAAGGCTTTGAACGTATCGCGATCCGACCCGATCTCGATGGCCGCGACCGCGTGGTCGAGGGCTGGAAGCCCGTGGATGAAATCGGCTGCGGCTGCGCCTGATTGGCAGGCATCGGCGAGATTTCAGCCTGTTTCTTCAAGATCCCGGCGGATTTGCGCGAAAATCCGCAGCGAAAACGCCACAGCCGTGTTTTTCCGCCTTGTCACCCGCAGCGCAACATGGTTATTCGAATGCAGCGCAGGGCGGAAGTTCGCTCCCCCGCGCGGCTCAGCTTTACATAGCCGGCCCGGATCTGATGCCAAGGCATCGCCCTCCCGGACAGGTCACCGCACAGGCCTTGCAGCCAGACCCATCGCGCCCAGAGCGCATTACGAACGAAAGCTCATGAGATCTTCGAAATCCCGTTCGCGTAACAAGTCGAACCGTCAGCGTTCGATCGGCAATATCGTCAACCGCGTCTTCGATTCCAACGGACCCGAGGGCAAGGTGCGCGGCACGCCGCAGCAGATCATCGACAAATATCTCGCGCTGGCCCGCGACGCGCAGCTTTCGAATGACCGCGTGGCCGAGCAGAACTTCCTCCAGCACGCCGAGCATTACACCCGTATGCTGGGCGAGGCGCAGCGCGAGCTTGCGCGCGAGCAGGAAGAGCGTCAGCGCCAGAACCAGCAAAATCATCAGAACAACGGCCAGAACGGCGGGCGTGATCGCGGCGAGAGCCGGAACGACGATCGCCCCGAGGCCGAGGCCCGCGCGCCCTTGCCCGAAGTGTCGGGGGACGACGATGCCGCCTCGACGCTGGTCGAGACGCCCGAAAGCCGCGACAGTGCCGAAGAGGCTCCGAGCGAGCCGCAAGACAAACCCAAGCGCGAGAAAACCCCGCGCACCCGTCGCGGTCCGCGCAAGCCCAAGGGCGAGGCGCAAGCCGATGGCACGGGCACTGACGCACCGGCCCCCGAGGCGCCCGCCGAGAGCGAGTGATCCGGCCCCGAAACAACAAAAGCCGCGCCCCAGAGCGCGGCTTTTTCGTTTGTTCGGCGCGGGTGCTCAGCCCCGCGCGACCAGCCGCGCCAGTGTGCAGAATTGCTCCAGGCTGACCCGTTCGGCGCGTTCGGTGGGCGCAATACCCGCCTCTTCCAGCAGCGCCTCGATCCGCGGATGCACGCCTTTCAGCGACGCGCGCAGCATCTTGCGGCGCTTGTTGAAACCCGCCGCCACGACCCGCTCAAGCACCTTGGCATCGGCCGGAAAGCGCGGCTCGGGCAGGGCGGTCAGATGCACCACTGCCGAATGCACCTTGGGCGCGGGCTGGAAGGCCTCGGGCGGCAGATACATCACGATCCGCGCATCGCAGCGCCATTGCACCAGAATCGCCAGCCGTCCGTAATGGTTGTCGCCCACTTTCGCGGTAATCCGCTGGGCGACCTCTTTCTGGAACATCAGCGTCAGGCTCTGCCAGAACGGCGGCCATTCCGGCGGCGTCAGCCAGCGCACCAGCAACTCGGTGCCCACGTTATAGGGCAGGTTCGCCGCGATCCGGATTGGCGGCGTCAGATGCGCCGAGACATCCACCTCCAGCGCATCGCCATTGATCACCTCAAGCCGCCCCGGATAATGCGCCGCGATCTCGGCCAGCGCCGGCAAGCAGCGCGCGTCCTTCTCAACCGCCAACACCCTGCGCGCGCCCTCGGCCAGCAGCCCGCGCGTCAGCCCGCCGGGGCCGGGCCCCACTTCAAGCACATCGCAATTGCGCAGATCGCCCGCCGCGCGCGCGATCTTGGCGGTCAGGTTCAGGTCCAGCAGAAAGTTCTGCCCGAGGCTCTTTTTCGCCACCAGATCATGGGTCTGGATCACCTCGCGCAGGGGCGGAAGCCCGTCGATCGCCGCCATTCTCGCCGCCTCCTTCACGTTGCCGCAAATATCCTCGGGGGTCCGGGGGCAGACAGCCCCCGGCCTGCCCTCGGGATATGTGACACGGCTCGAAAGGGCAAGCGCCGCCGCGGCTCAGAGCCCGCGCGCCGCCCTCATCCGTGCCGCCATCCGCAGGGCGGCGATCAGGCTCGCGGGGTTCGCCCGGCCTTGGCCCGCGATGTCATAGGCGGTGCCGTGATCGGGCGAGGTGCGCACGAAGGGCAAGCCCAGCGTCACGTTCACGCCCTCATCGAAGGCCAGCGTCTTGATCGGGATCAGCGCCTGATCGTGATAGGCGCAGATCGCCGCGTCATAGCGCGTCCGCGCGGCTGCGTGGAACAGCGTATCGGCCGGATGCGGGCCGGAGACCGCATGGCCCTCGGCGCGCAGATCCGCGATCAGGGGCGCGATCCAGTCGATCTCTTCATGGCCCATCGCGCCGCCTTCGCCCGCATGCGGGTTCAGCCCCGCAATCGCGATACGCGGGTTTTCCAGCCCGAAATCGCGCGCCAGCCCGGCGGCAGTGATCTCGACCGTCTCGCGCAAGAGCGCGGGCGTAAAGGCGCGCGGCACCTCGGACAGAGCAATATGGATCGTCGCGGGCACCACGCGCAGCGTGTCGCAGGCCAGCATCATCACCACGCGCGCCCCGCCCGCGAGATGCGCGAGATATTCGGTATGGCCCGGAAAGGCGAAGCCCGCACCGTCCTTCAGCGCCTTCTTGTTGATCGGCGCGGTGCAGAGCGCCGAGGCCTCGCCGCGCATCGCCAGATCCGTGCCGTGCCGGATCGCCTCGATCACGCCCGTGGCATTGGCCGGATCGGGCTGGCCGGGCAGGGCGGCGGCGGCAAATTCCAGCGGCAAGACCGGCAGCGCCGAACCGGCATGGCTCATCGCCTCGGCGGGCTCGGAGATTTCGCGGATCTTCGTGCCGCGTGGCAGATGCGCGGGGTCGCCGATCCAGACGAAGGGCAGCGACGCGCGCAGCTGTTCCCAGGCGCGGGCGGCGATTTCGGGGCCGATGCCCGAGGGATCGCCGCAGCTCAGCGCGACGGGGCGTTCGAACGGGGCGGGGTGGCTCATGGCCGGGTGATCACCGCCGTCTCGAGCTGATCGGCAAAGAAATTCTCGGCCAGAACGCGCAGCCGCTCGTTCACCAGCCGCTCGCGCGTGCCGTTGCGATCGAGGGCGGCCTCTTCGCCCACCAGCGTCGGCGCGCGCTCGCAGAGCATCAGCAGCATGTCATTGCCGCCGCGCGCGATCACGCGGGTCTCCCCGATATCCATCGCGGCCAGCGCGGCGCCGATCTCGGGGTCGATGCTGCCCGCAGGCGCGCTTTCGACCAGCAGGCGATCGGCGGGCTGCCCTTCGGCAAGGCCGTAAAGATCGTTGCAGCGGTCAATCTCGGCGATGGTCTTTTGCGCCGCAGTCGCGGTCGCAGCCGCACCGGTCGGGCCAAGCGCGTAAAGCATGTAATCGAGCGTCATCGCCGGGGCGCCGGATTTGCCGCCATCCTGAATGCCGCGCAGCATGAACACCGCCACCGCGTTCGGCAGGCGGATCGGCTGGGTCGCGGTATCGGGCTTGAGGCGCAGCAGTACCGGGCGCAGCTCGGCCGGGAGGCCTTCGAGCGGCATCCAGTCGAGACGACCGCCGCGCGCTTTCGAGGGCGCCGAAGACACCCGCTCGGCCATCTCGGCGAAAGCCGCGGGCGAGCGCAGGGCCGAAGCCTCGCGCGCGATCGCCATGGCGCGGCCTTCTTCACCGGCGGGCGCGGGGATGATCATTTCCGACAGCAGCACCTTGGTGCCCTGGCCCAGATCGGATTCCGCCAGCAGCGCGCGGTCGATATCGGCCTCGTGGATGTTGATCGAGCCACGGTATTTTTCCCGCACGACGGCACGCCAGGCGAGGCCCGCGCGCACGAAATCGCGGAAGCTTTGCGGCTCGACGCCGCCTTCCCCGATCGCTTTCAGGAATTGCTCGGTGTCGAGGTTCGCACGGCCGGCGAATTCGGCCATGCCGGCGGCGATCTCGTCTTCGCTGACCGAAAGACCCATCTGCTTGGCGATATCGAGGCGCAGACGATCCTCGATCAGCGCCTTCTCGGCGCCTTCGCGCAGGTCGCCGGGCGCGCGCAAGAGCTGCATCAGCCGCATGCGCTGGTTGATTTCAAAGCCGGTGATGCCATGGCCGTTCACGGTGATCTGCGGCGCAAAGAGATTGCCCTGCACATAGCCTTGCGCCTCGACGCGTGCCCCCAGTCCGAGGCTCGTCGCGATCACCAGGGCGAGAAGGGGAAGAAATCGCTTCATTGGTCCGTCCGTGCTCGTCTTGTCGTTTCGGGCCGCGCCTTAGCGCGCGCAGACCCGCCGTGTTGCATTTCGTGCATCGCCGCCCGCGCCGAAGCCCGCCAGCGCGACCGAGATGCCGATCCCGGTTTCGGGCTCCACACTAGACGAGGAAGTGAAGCGGCGCGAGAGGGAAAGATCGACCGTGATGCATTCATTGGCATATTGCAGCCCAAGAGAGGTGCGGCTGGCGCGATCCTCGGTCAGGTCATAGCGCGCCGAGAGCTTGCCCGACCAGCCCGGCGCGAACAGCCATTCGGTGTCGAGCATCAGCTCCGAGAGGTCTTCGAGCCGCCCTTCGGCCGCATTCGCCTCCATCCAGAGGTAGCGCGTCGCGATATCATAGGCCTCGCCGTCATAGCCCAGCGTGAATTCGTTGCGCGAAATCGAGAGGTCATCGTCGAAGAGCGCGCGGTTGGCGACGGTCAGGCCCGACGCGGTGGCGAGATTCGCGCCCAAAAGCCAGTCCGAGCGCGTGCCCGAAAGCCCCGAGCCCGACGAGAACTGCCCGAGATCGTCGAGCCGGAACACGCGCCCCGCCGTCAGCCCGAGCGACCAGCCCGACTGGTCGTGGCGGGTGTAGCTCAGCCCGAGATTCGCCCGCGTGCCCGCCTCGCGCGCGTCGCCGCCCGGAAAGCGCGACAGCGCGAACAGGTTGCCCTCGTCGAATTCGGTCAGCAGGCTGTCCTCGTTGGGCGAGGCTTCGGGGTCGTCGCCGCTCCAGACCAGCTGCAGGATCGGCTCGATCACATGCGCCGCGCGCCCCGAGGTCGAGATCCAGGGCCAGCGCAGTTCCACCGCCGCCGAGGGCAGGGCGCGCGTGATCGTGCTGTCATAGGCCGGATCGGTGCCGACGCTGATCGCATCGAGCGCCAGCTCGGCCTCGGCCGTAGCCAGAATGCCGCCGGGCAGGAGCCAGTTGCGCCGCCAGTCCGCCACCATCGACAGCCGGCCGCTGTCGCGCCCGTCCGCAACCCCGTCGCCATCGCCATCCAGCACCGAGTCCGAAGCGCGCCGCGCCGTCGCCAGCTGCCAGTCCAGCGTCAGCTCGCCGCCGATCCCGGCCGGGCGGAACACGTCGATCCATTGCGCCGTGGCCGAGGCCATCGGCTGGGTCGAATTGCTTTCGCCCTCACGGATCGAATGGGTGTTGCCGATGCGCGCCCAGATCAGCTGATCGCGCTTCACGCGTTCGATCTCGATGCCGGACCAGAGGCGGTCCTCGTCGGAAATGTCGTAATTGAGCAGGTAGGACGGGTCGGAAACCAGCCGCAGCTGCGCGCTCAGGCGGAAATCCCGGGGCAGCTGGGCCGTCAGGTCGCCGAAGAGGTAGCCGCGGGTCTCATCGGGCTCGATCGAGTCGTCGCTCAGCGCGCCTTCGAGCAGCAGGTCGCCCCAGTCATAGGCGCGCCGATAGCGCAGCCCGAGCGTCTTGGTCTGCGAGGCCGCGACATAGGGCGTGAAGGTCAGGTCGGCGGAGGGGCCGAGCGTAAGGAAATAGGGCGTCTTGATCCCGAAGCCCAGAAGCGAGGTGGTGCGGAACTGGGGGCTGAGAAAGCCGCTCATGCGTTCAACGGTCGGGTCGGGCGCACGCAGGTAGGGCAGGTAGAAAATCGGCACGCCCATCGCGCGCAGCTGCGCCGACTCGAACGAGATCTGCCGCGTTTCGGCGTCATGGGTGACCTTGCGGGCGCGGATCTCCCACAGCGGCGTGGGGTTCTCGGCGCAGATTTCGCAAGACGAGGCGACAACGCGCTTGAGCACGGTATAGCGCCCCTTGCGGCGCTCGATCGTGTCGGCGGCCAGTTGCAATTCGCGCGCCAGCACCATGCGCGCGCCAGCCAGAAGCCCGTTTTGCAAGTCGCGCGACAGCTCGGCCTGATCGGCGACCAGCACATTGCCCCGCGCGCCCGGCTCGGTCAGCCGGATCGGCCCCTCGATCGAGAGTTGCTCGGTCGTGCTGTCATAGGTGACGCGGCGCGCGGTCATGCGGGTGCCGCGATAGAGCACCTCGACCGAGCCTTCCGCGATCAGCATGTTGGAGCCGGTCAGGATCACCCGGTTGGCCAGCAGCGCGGCGGGTTCTTCGGCGCGCGGTGCAATCGCGGCAAGCGTCAGCCCCCCCGCCAGCGCCAGAACGCCGAGGGACCGGGTGATTGCCGTTGCTCCGAGACGCGCCATCAGCCGTCCTCCAGATGCAGCACGAAAGCCAGCGGCACGATGACCGCGATCAGTGGCGGGGCCCAGGCGGCCAGCATCAATGGCACCTGACCGTTTCCGCCGAGAATCTGCGCGACGTAGCGCAGGAAGAACATGCCCAATCCGAGGCCAAAGGCCAAGAGCACCATCATCCCCATTCGCCCCGATCTTGCGTGGCGCATGGTGAAGGCGGCTGCGACCAGCACCATCGCCCCCAGAAAGATCGGCAGGCTGAGTTCGCTGAGGAACCAGACGCGGTGGCGCAGCGAGGAAAACCCGGCCGCATCGAGCGAGGCGATGAAGCCCGGCAATTGCCACAGCGCCACATCCTCGGGCTCGCCGAAACTTTCGCGGATGCGCGCGGCGGTCAGGTCGGAGTCGATGCGCAGGCTGTCGTGGCGGGTCGCCTCGAATTCGGGGTTGGTGGAGCCGCCGAGGTTCCAGTCCTTCACATCGGTCAGCGCCCAGGCGCCGGGCACCAGCTCGGCCGAGGCCGCGCGCAGCCGCCGCACCGGGCCCTGACCGGGCACGAAGATCAGGAAGGTGACATCGCTCAGCCGTGTCGCGTCGGCATTGGCCGAAGCCGCCTGGATCACCGCCTGCGCCGGGGTCTTGCCATCGGCGGCGAGCCCTGCGCCCTGACGCATCCAGACACCCTCGCGCCCGATCGAGATCGTGCTGCGGGTCTCCGATTTGCGCTCGGACATCAGTTGCTCGTAACGGTTCTTGGTGGCCGAAACGATGGGGTTGCCCATCGTCACCGCGATCATGCCGATCGCGACCGCCACCAGCACCGGCGCCACCAGCATCCGCAGCGCCGAGCGGCCGGCGGCGCGGATCACCACCAGCTCCGAGCTGCGCGCGAGCCCGATGAACAGCGTCACTGCCGCCAGCACCATCACCAGCGGCAGGATCTCATAGAGCGTCTGCGGCAGTTTCAGCAGCGCAAAGCGCGACAGCGCCCCGATCCCGTAATCGTCGCCCGAAAGCCTGCGGGCCAGCTCGGCGAGGTTGATCAGGAACAGGATCCCGGCAAAAGCCCCGCCGACGATGCCGAAGGCACGCAGGAAGCGCCGCGCGATATAGAATGACAGCGTCATGCCGGCACCTCCTGCGCGGACCGGCGCCGACGGCGCGGCAGGGCGGCGAGGCCCAGCATCACGACCCCCGCCGCAATTCCCAGAAGCGGCACGCCATAATAGAGCGGCCAGAGCTGCGCATCCTTGTTGACCTGCCCGGTCACGGCGTTCTGGATCAGGTTCAGCACGATCAGTGCCACCACCGCGATGCCGATCTCGCGCCACAGCCCAAAGCGCGAGAACGAGCCGAGCATCAGGATCGAGAAGCCCAGAAGCACCGCAGCCGGCGCCAGCAGCGGCTCGGCGAAACGCTCATGGACAAGCGTGCGCAGCGCCTCGGGGGTGGCGCCCGTGGCCGCAAACACCGCGTCATCGGGCGCGATCAGCCGCGCGGTCGACAATTCCTCGACATCGCGCGCACTGCGCTCGCGCCCGGCGAGGATGGTGCCGAGATCATAGGTGAAATTGGCGAAGCGCGTGACCGAAAGCGCGCTGTCCGACTGCCGCAGCACCTGCGCCATACCATTGAACATCACCAGTTTCGGCCCGGTCTCGGTGCGCACGATCAGCGCCTTTTCGGCGGTATAGGTCGTGCGCGTGCGGTCCGAACGGCGGTCCGAGATATAGATGTCCTTGAGCACGCCCAGATCCGAGATCGAGCGGACATAAACCGTCAGCCCCT
The DNA here is from genome assembly GCF_002358085.1 of Pseudothioclava arenosa. Classification (GTDB taxonomy): domain Bacteria; phylum Pseudomonadota; class Alphaproteobacteria; order Rhodobacterales; family Rhodobacteraceae; genus Pseudothioclava; species Pseudothioclava arenosa. Next base: position 54,552 of record NZ_NTJD01000009.1, on the reverse strand, counting down.
CGGCGGGGTGCTGGAAGGTGCCCTCGACCAGAAGCTGCGCGCTCAGGTCGCGCGCAACCTCGGCTTCGCGATCGGCGAGCCGCGCCTTCGCGGCGGGCACCAGAACATGCGTCAGCGCCGAGAGCATCACCATCACGATCAGCCCCATCGCCACCGCCGGCACCGCCAGCCGCCACGGCGAGACGCCAAGCGCCTTCATCACCACGAATTCCGAATCCTGGTTGAGCCGGTTGATCGTCGTCAGCACCGCCGCGAAGGCCGCCACCGGCAGCACCGCCTTGATCACGTTGGGCAGGGTCAGCGCGGTGAATTCCAGCACCACGCTCGCGGTCTGACCGTCACCGATCAGCCGGTCGAACAGCAGAACTGCCCGGTTCATCCAGTAGACGGAGACCAGCACCAGGGCAAAAAACCCGAACAGCACCATGAACTGGGACAGCAGATATCTGTCGAGACGCTTCAAACCAAAAATATCCCCCCGGATATGTCCCCTCTCTAGCGGGAACTCCGGCTCTGGGGAAGGGCCGGAAACCACCCTGCCGAGGCGCTTTTCATTTTTCAGGGGCGGGTCTAGTGTTGGGCGCTGAAATGAACGCGCGGAGCGGTGGATTTCCGCCGATGTCCGCGCCTTGCCCGGAGACAGACATGACCGATCCCGTTGCCATCCAGTTCCGCGAAACCGATATCGAGGCTCTGGCCGGGCGCGAGGGGCGCATCGCGCTGATCGTGAATTCCGAAGGCAAGATGGGCCCCGAGGCGCGCCGCCTGAACAAGCTGACGCGGGGCGCGCTGGCGCGGGCGATCGGCTCCGAGGCCTTCACCAAGCTCAAGCCCGCCGAATCGATTGAGCTGGGCTGGCCGGGCGGGCTGGCCGCCGAGGCGCTGCAGATCATCAAGCTCGACCGCAAGGCCTGCCTTGCCGAGGCGCGCAAGGCCGGTGCGCTGGTCGGCAAGGTGCTGGGCGAAAAGGGCGCGCTGGTGCTGGCGGGCAATCATCCGCTGTCGTGTCAGGTGGCCTTTGGCCTCGCGCTGCGCGCCTATCGCTTCGACTACCACTCCGAGGCGAAACCCGCGCCCGGCCCGGTCGTGGTGATGGTTGCGAACCCCGAGAAAACCGCCGCCCGCGCCGCCCCCCATGCCGCGCTGGCCGAGGGCGTGTTCTTTACCCGCGATCTCGTCAACGAGCCCGCCAACATCCTGACCACCGATGATTTCGCCGCCCGCCTTGCCGCGATGCAGGAGCTTGGCCTCGAGGTCGAGATCCTCGAAGAGGACGAGCTGAAAAAACTGGGCATGCGCGCGCTGCTGGGCGTGGGGCAGGGCTCGGAAAGCCCCTCGAAAGTGGTGGTGATGCGCTGGAACGGCGGTGGCGACGAGGCGCCGCTGGCGCTTGTCGGCAAGGGCGTCGTGTTCGACACCGGCGGCATCTCGATCAAGCCCGCGGGCGGTATGGAAGAGATGACGATGGACATGGGCGGCGCGGGCGTCGTTTCGGGCGTGATGCGCACGCTGGCGCTGCGCAAGGCCAAGGCCAATGTCGTGGGCCTTGTCGGTTTGGTCGAGAACATGCCCGACGGGCGCGCACAGCGTCCGGGCGATATCGTGAAGTCGATGAAGGGCGACACGATCGAGGTCATCAACACCGATGCCGAAGGCCGCCTCGTGCTGGCCGATGTGCTCTGGTACGCGCAAGAACGCTTCGCGCCCCGCGCGATGATCAACCTCGCCACGCTGACGGGCGCGATCATCATCGCGCTCGGCCATGAAAACGCGGGGCTCTTCGGCAATGACGAGGGCTTTGTCGGCCAGATCGCCGAGGCCGCGCGCGCCGAGGGCGAAGGCGCCTGGCCGATGCCGCTGCAACCGGCCTATGACACGCTGATCAAGTCGCGCCTGGCCGATATCAAGAACACCGGCGGGCGGCCTGCGGGCTCGATCACCGCGGCGGCCTTCCTCAAGCGTTTCGTCAAGGATGAGGTGCCGTGGTGCCATATCGACATCGCGGGCGTGGCGCTGCCGCCGGGCGAAACCGCGCTGGCGCCGAAGGGCCCGACGGGCTGGGGCGTGATGACGCTCGATCGCCTGATCCGTGACAAGTTCGAGGGCTAAGCCCTTGGGTGCGGCCAATTTCTACCATGTGACCGAGTCGCCGCTGGAGGCCGTGGTGGCGAACCTGTTGAGCCGCGCGCTGGATCAGGGCTGGCGGATCGAGCTGCGCGGGGGCGACCCGGCGCGGCTTGCCTGGCTCGATCAGTGGCTCTGGGAAAAGACGCCCGAGGACGGGTTCTTGCCGCATGGTCTGGCGGGCGGGCCGCAGGACGCGCATCAGCCGGTGCTGCTGGGCACGGCGCCCGCGCCGGGCGCGTTCGACGCGCTGATGGCGCTCGATGGCGCCGAGGTTTCGGCCGAGGAAATCGCCGCGCGCGAACGGGTCTGGATCTTGTTCGACGGGCGCGACGAGGCCGCGACCCAGGCCGCGCGCGGGCAATGGAAAGCGCTGACGGGTGCCGGCGCGCAGGCCGCCTATTGGGCCGAAGAGGCCGGGCGCTGGCAGAAGAAGGCCGAAAGCTGACGCGCCGCCCGGCTTCCCTTCGGCCCGCATCCGCGCTAATTGCGCGCCTGACCTCAGGAGCCAGCCAATGAGCCAGAAATTCAGCTTTGCCCTTCACGCCACCGATGGCGCGGCCCGAACCGGCGTCATTTCGACTCCGCGCGGCGAGATCCGCACGCCCGCCTTCATGCCGGTGGGCACGGCGGCGACGGTCAAGGCGATGATGCCCGAAAGCGTGCGCGCGACCGGCGCCGACATCATTCTCGGCAACACCTACCACCTGATGCTGCGCCCCACCGCCGAGCGCATCGACCGGCTCGGGGGGCTACACAAGTTCATGAACTGGGAACGTCCGATCCTGACCGACTCGGGCGGGTTTCAGGTGATGAGCCTCGCCAGCCTGCGCAAGCTGACCGAGGAGGGCGTGCGCTTTTCCAGCCATATCGACGGCTCGAAACACATGCTGACGCCCGAACGTTCGATGGAGATCCAGAAGCTCTTGGGCTCGGATATCGTGATGGCGTTTGACGAATGCCCGGCGCTGCCCGCGACCGATGACGAGGTGGCGAAATCCATGCGGCTTTCGATGCGGTGGGCGCAGAGGTCACGCGATGCCTTCGGCGACCGCCCCGGCCATGCGCTCTTTGGCATCATGCAAGGCGGTGTTACCCGCGAGCTGCGCGAGGAAAGCGCCGAGGCGCTGACCCGGATCGGGTTCGACGGCTACGCGGTCGGCGGGCTGGCGGTAGGCGAGGGGCAGGAGGCGATGTTCGGCGTGCTCGATTACGCGCCGGGCTTCCTGCCCGAGGACAAGCCGCGCTACCTGATGGGGGTCGGCAAGCCCGACGATATCGTCGGCGCCGTCGAGCGCGGCATCGACATGATGGATTGCGTGCTGCCCTCGCGTTCGGGCCGGACCGGGCAGGCCTGGACCCGGCGCGGGCAGGTCAATATCAAGAACGCCCGCCATCAGGACGACCCGCGCCCGCTCGACGAGGCCTGCACCTGCCCGGCGTGCCGCAACTATTCGCGCGCCTATCTGCACCATGTCTTCCGCGCCGGAGAGATGATCTCGGGGATGCTGCTGACCTGGCACAACCTGCATTATTATCAGGAGCTGATGCAGGGCCTGCGCGATGCGATCGCGGCGGGGAGCCTGAAGCAATTCGTGGCTGACTTCCACGCGCAGCGCGCGATGGGCGATATCGAGCCGCTCTGAGGGGCAGGGGCGCCGCCCCTCTGGCGCGTTCCGCGCCATTCACCCCGGGATATTTCCGGCAAAATGAAAGCCCCGGCTTTCATCGAGCGTGAAATACTCCGGGGGGAGGCCGCAGGCCGGGGGGCAGAGCCCCCCATCCGCTTGAACCGGCCCGCTCAGAGCCCGTAGATCGCGCTGAATTTCTGTTCCAGATAGTCCAGCAGCGGCTCGGCGGTGGGGGCGAAGCCGCAGGCGGTCTCGATCGTCTCGCGCGGTTGGCGCAGCCCGCCGTGGCGTTGCAGGTTTTCCCGCAGCCAGCCGGTGGCGGGGCTCGCGTCGCCCTGAGCGAGTGCCGCATCGACATGGGGCACCGCCGCGCGCAGCGCCTTGTTGAGGCAGCCTGCGTAGAGATTGCCAAGGCTGTAGGTCGGGAAATAGCCGAACAGCCCCACCGACCAGTGCACATCCTGCAAGAAGCCCTGCGAGGGGCGCTCGGGCGCGCGGCCGAAGTCGGTGGCGAAGCGCGCGTTCCAGGCCTCTTCCAGATCGGCCGCCTCGAGTGTCCCGGCGATCAGGTCACGCTCCAGATCGAAGCGCAGCATGACATGCAGGTTATAGCTCAGCTCGTCGCTTTCGGTGCGGATGAACCCGTCCGAGACACGGTTGACGATGGCGTGGAAGGCCTGCGGGTCGGAGACGCCGAAATCGCCGAACATCTCGACCATGCGAGTGTGCAGCCAGCCGGTGAAAGCGGCGGAGCGGCCAAGCTGGTTTTCATAGATCCGGCTCTGGCTTTCGTGCACACCCATCGAGACCCCGGCGCCGAGCGGCGTGAACAGGTAATCGGGGTCGATGCCCTGTTCGTAGCAGGCGTGGCCGACCTCGTGGATCGTCGAGTAGATGCAGTTGAACGGGTCGGTTTCCGAGATCCGCGTAGTGATGCGCACGTCATGGCCCGAGCCCGAGGAAAACGGATGCACGGCCATATCGAGCCGCCCGCGCGTCCAGTCATAGCCGAAGGCGGTGGCGCAGATCTTGGCCAGCCGCAGCTGTGCGTTTTCCGGGAAGATATGGCTGATTTCGGCGGGCTGGCGATCCGCGCCCAAGACCGCCTCACGCAGCGCGACAAGGCGCGGGCGCAGGGCTTCGAACATGGCCGAGATCTCGGCGCTGGTCATGCCCGGCTCGTAATCGTCCAGAAGCGCATCATAGAGATTGCCCTCGGCAAGGCAGGCGGCCTCTTCGCGTTTCAGCGCCAGCACCTCGGTCAGGGTGGGCAGGAAATCGGCGGGGGCCTCATTGGCGCGGGCCTCGGCCCAGATCCCCTGCGCGAGCGAGGTCAGCCGCGCCAGTTCAGCGGCGAGGCGGGCGGGAATGCGGGTGTTGCGGTTGTAGCTGCGCGCGATCAGGTCCAGCGCGCGTTCGCCGGCGGCATCCGGGGCATTCGCGCGCGCCAGCCAGTCGCCCAGCCGCGGATCGGTGCGCCGCGCATGCAACACGGCCTCAAGCGCGGCGCTTTCCTCGGCGCGTTGCTCGGCCGCGCCGCGCGGCATCATCGTCTCCTGATCCCAGCCCAGTCGCCCCGCCACCGAGGCCAGCGCCTCGGTCTCGCGTTGAAATGCCATCAGCTCGGCGAATGCGTTCATGATCAGCCCTCCCGGATCGAGCGCAGGATCGGGTGCCGCGCAAGGAAGCGCGCGCGGATCACAATCACCCAGACGAGGATCGCGCCGGCCTGGTGCACGAGGCCCAGCGACAGCGGCGCGCCATGGACCAGCGTGACGATGCCAAGCGCAAGTTGCAAGAGCACGACCGCCCCCATCCACAGAAACGCGGTGCGGGTTGCGCCATGGGCCGAGCGGCGGCCCTTGAGCGCGGCGATGCCTGCAAAGATCACCAGCCCATAACCCGCCATCCGGTGCAGGAATTGCGTGAGCACCGGGTTTTCAAAGAAATTCTTCCAGAGGGGTTCGAGATCGAAAGCCTCGGAGGGCAGGATCTCGCCGCCCATCAGCGGCCAGTCGGTCATGCCGCGCCCGGCGTCGAGCCCCGCCACCAGCGCGCCCAGCAGGATCTGCAGGAAGGCGAAATGCATCACGCCCGTGGCCATGCCGAACAGCTTCGGCTCGCCCAGACGGCGCGCCTGCAAGAGGTCGGAGTCCTTGCGCCCCAGTGCCAGCGCATACCAGGCGATCAGCCCGAGGATCGCGAAGGCCAGCCCCAGATGCACCGCGAGGCGATAGGAGGCGACCGAGACCATCTCGCCCCCCAGCCCCGAAGACACCATCCACCAGCCGATCGCGCCTTGCAGCCCGCCCAGCACGCCCAAGCCCAAAAGCCGCCCCGTCCAGCCGGTCGGGATACGCTTCGTCGCCCAAAAGCCGACGAAGCCCACCGCCCAGACCAGACCGATGAAGCGGCCAAGCTGGCGATGCCCCCATTCCCACCAGTAGATGCCCTTGAATTCCTCGACGGTCATCGTCGCATTCAGCGCGGCAAATTGCGGGATCTGTTGGTATTTCTCGAATTCCACCTGCCAGTCGGCGGCGGACATCGGCGGCAGCGCGCCGGTGACGGGCTTCCATTCGGTGATCGACAGCCCGGAGTCGGTGAGCCGCGTCGCGCCCCCCACCAGCACCATCGCCGCGACCAGCGCGAAGAGCGCGAACAGCCAGACCCGGATCGCGGCGCGCGCGCCCTTGGGACGGGTGTCGATCATGCCGCCTTTGGGGGCGGCGGGTTTCGCCGACGTCTCGCCCACCTCTTCGAAAATGCTGCGCTTGCCGCTCATGCGCCTCTCCCTGTTGCGGGCTTCTGATGCGCGCCCAACCTAGGCGGGGGGCGCGGGGCGTTCAAGCTGCGATTGTGCGGCTCAGGCGGGGGAGCGGCCAAGGGTGAAGGGCGCGGCGGGTGTCTGACCCGCGCCGATCTCGCGCAGCGCCTCCAGAAGCCCGCGCCGCCCGCCATTCACCGCCATCCAGTGCAGCACCCCGCAAGCCGCGCGCGCATAAAGCGTGTCGTCCGTTGCCCCTTTGCGTCGAAACTCGGTCAGGCCCTCGACCAGATCGACAGGCGGCGCAAGGCAGCGTTCGGGGCCCATGCCCGCACCCAGATAGCGCGGATCGTCCGAGACGATCACCGCGAGGCCTTCGTTCACCCAGGCCGGGATCTTGCCTTGCAGGCTCGCGCGTAGCCCGGTGATCCGCGCCAGTTCCGCATGCGAGAACTCATGCGCGATGATCGTGGGCGTGAGCCCCCGCGGGCTGAGGTGCAGGACCGAGACGACCGGCGTGCCATAGGTCATCGCCGCAGCCCCCGCCGTGCCCGGCGCGCGCCCCGAAAGCCGCGTGTCGCAGGCGTCGGTCTTGCAGGCGACAAGCTTCACATTCGCATCAAACGCGCCGTAAAACGCGGCCACGCGGGCGCGGGCCGTGTCGATATTGGCCAGAAGCTGCGCGCGCTCGGGCAGGGTGAAAGCGGTGTCGGCGGCTACGCCGGGCGCGAGCGTCACCAGCCCCATGCGCTCGGGGAAGGCGGCCGCGCGCAGCGCGGGGTAAACCCACATCAGCACCAGCCCGCCCAGGATCGAGCCGGTCAGGGTCGCCATCAACGCTATTTTCAGGCTTTGCCACATCCGCCCTAGGTGGGGCCGCGCGCACCGAACGGCAACGCGCCTATTGGTCGCGCCCGCGCATCAGCTGGCGCAGCGCGCCATGGAGCGTCTGCACCTCGGCGCGGGTCATGCCAAAGCGCGTCCACATGTTGCGCAGGTTGCGCTTCATCATCGGGGCCTTGTGCTCGGGAAAGAAGAACCCGGCCTCTTCCAGCCGCTCCTCGAAGTGATCGCCAAGCTTTTCCACCTCGGTCTGGTTGGCGAGGTCGAACCCTGCCAGCCCCGGATCGACCGGCACCGCTTCAAGCGTATGGCGCGAATATTCATAGGAGGTCAGCAGCACCGCCTGCGCGAGGTTGAGCGAAAAGAATTCGGGGTTCACCGGCACGGTGATGATCGCATTCGCGCGCGTGATGTCGTCGTTTTCCAGCCCGGTGCGCTCGGGTCCGAACAGGATGCCCACGCGCTGGCCCGCCTTGATGCGCGCGCGCGCCTCGGTCATCGCGGCCTCGGGGGTGTAGATGGGTTTCGGCAACTCGCGCCCGCGCGCGGTGGTGGCAAAAACGAAATCGCAATCGGCCACGGCGCCCGCGACATCGGCGAAGACGCCCGCGTGATCCAGCACCTTGCCCGCCGCGCCCGAGGCCATCGCCACCGCCTTCGGGTTCGGCCAGCCATCGCGCGGATCGACCAGTCGCAGCTTGTCGAGGCCGAAATTCAGCATCGCGCGCGCCGCGGCGCCGATATTCTCGCCCATCTGCGGGCGCACGAGGATGATCGCGGGGTGGGTGTCCATGGGCCTCTCCTTCGGGGCCCCGCATACTTGCCGCGCTCCCCTCTGGCAAGGGCGCGCGCCTTGCGCTAGAAGCGGGCGAAACCGAAAGGACGCGCCATGGCCGACGAAAACCGCCCGCAGATCTATCTTGTCACGCCGCCCGCCTTTGAACTCGGCAGCTTCCCCGCGATTTTGGGGCGGATGCTGGACGCGCATGAGATCGCCTGCATCCGGCTGGCGCTGGCCACGCGCGACGAAGACACGATCGGGCGCGCGGCCGACGCCTGCCGCGAGATCGCGCATGCGCGCGACGTGGCGCTGGTGATCGACAGCCATCTGCAACTGGTCGAGCGTCACGGGCTCGATGGTGTGCATCTGGGGGACGGTGCGCGTTCGGTGCGCGCCGCACGCAAGGCGCTGGGGCCGGATGCGGTGGTGGGCGCCTTCTGCGGCGGCTCGCGCCATGACGGGATGAACGCGGGAGAGGCGGGGGCCGATTACGTGAGTCTCGGCCCGATCGGCGAAAGCACGCTCGGCACCGGCGCGCGCGCGCCTTTCGAGTTGTTTGAATGGTGGTCGCAGATGATCGAGGTGCCGGTGGTGGCCGAAGGCGCGCTGAGCCTCGATCTGATCCGTGAATTCGCGCCGGTCACTGATTTCTTCGCGATCGGCGAAGAAGTCTGGGGCGCCGAAGATCCGGTCGCCGAGATGGGCCGCCTGATCGCAGCGATGGGCTGAGCGTATGAGCGACTGGCTGGGCGATTCCGACGGGCCGATGGGCGAATGGGGGGCGTTCATGTCCTCCGAGCTGCGCCTGCCGCGCGCCGAGCTGGCCGGGCAGATCGCGCAGCTGGGCGGGGGCCGGGTGATCGTCGCGATCGCGGGCGCGCCGGGCTCGGGCAAGTCGCGACTGGCTGCGGAACTGGCCGAGGCGCTGAACGCGCAAGCGCCGGGCCTGGCGGCGGTGGTGCCGATGGATGGGTTCCATCTGGACAATGCGACGCTCAAAGATCGCGATCTTTTGCACGTTAAGGGCGCGCCGGAAACGTTTGATATCGAAGGGATATCATCCGCTCTCATGGCGTTGCGTGCAGGCGATGCCGATGTTGCCGTGCCGGGGTTCGACCGGGTGGCCGACACGGTTGTTCCGGCGGCGCATCTGGTGCCCGCGCGCGCGCAATTCCTGCTGGTCGAAGGCAATTACCTTCTGCTGACGCGTGCGCCTTGGCGTGACCTGTTCCCCTGCTTCGACCTGACCGTGCGGCTTGATGTTCCGGCTGACGAGTTGCGCGCGCGGCTTGAGGCGCGCTGGCGCGATCTTGGTCTGGCGCCCGAGGAGATTGCGCGGCGTGTGGCGGAGAACGATCTGCCGAACGGGCAGATCACGGTTCAGGAAAACCGCGGCGCGGATTTCGTGATCCGAGATTAAGCAACTGATTTCACGCGATCTTCCAGCTTCAACCAGATCCCGTCCGCGCCCCGCACCGTCAGATGCGCGACCGGCATCGGCGGGCGCTCGGGCAGCGCGGTCAGGCGAAACGCCCGCGTGATCATCGACAGGATCAGTGGCCCCTCGGCCATGGCAAAGCCCGCACCGGGGCAGACCCGCGCGCCCGCCGAGAACGGGATATAGGCACGCCGCAGCCCCTCTTTGCCGTTCTCGCTGTCCCAGCGGGCGGGGTTGAACCCGTCGGGATTGTCCCAGATCCGCGCGTGGCGATGCAGGTGCCAGGGGCTGACGATGACCTGATCGCCGGGGGCGACAGAGCGGTCACGGAAACATTCGGGCCGCGTCGCTTCGCGCACGAACATCGGCACGGGCGGGTAAAGCCGCATTGCCTCGCGGAACACGGCGCGGCTGAGCTTTAGCTTGTTGAGCGTTGAAAAATAAGGGACTTCATGACCAAAGGCCTGTTCGGCCTCGGTTACGACCTGCTCTTGCCACTCGGGATGGGTGGCCAGCAGGTAAAGCGCCCAGGCCAGCGCCGAGGCCGAGGTTTCATGCCCTGCGAGGAAGAAGATCGCGACCTGATCGACCATCTCACCGGTGCCAAAGGTTTTGCCGGTCTCGGGGTCGGGCGTGGTCATGATCTTGGTCGCGAGATCGTCGGGCGCGGTGCCCGCCGCGATCTCGGCGGCGCGGGCGCGCGTCAGCCCTTCGATCAGGGCACGGATGCGCGCGGCGGTACGGCGTGTTTCGCGCCCGTGAAAACGCGGAAACCAGCGTGGCAGCGGCAAGAGCGCGCCCAGATTGACCACCGGCGCCGAGCGCTGATGCGCCTTGAACTCGGAAAACACCGCCGCGGCGGTCTCATTCTCGATCGGGATCGAGAACAGGGTGCGAAAGATCACATCGGCGGCGGCATGCGAGGTTTCGGATTCGATCTCAATGGGTTCCGCGCCGGTCTTGCGGCGCAGGCGCTCGACGCAGGCCTCGCCTGCATCCCACATCGCGCCGAACGTGTCGCGCAGGCGGCCGCCCTCAAACGCCGGGTCGATGATGCGGCGCTGGCGCGCCCAGGTCTCGCCATTGGTGATGAAGACGCTGTCGCGCAAGAGCGGCTTCAGCCCTTCGCGCACGCGGTCGGATTTCGGGAAGTCGAGCGGGCGCTCGCGCAGCACCAGATCGACCAGATCGGGGTCGTTGCACAGGAACGAGCGAAAGAACGGCGTGCGAAACTCGGCCATCCAGGCGCGGTAGAGCCGCGCGGGCTGCGCCGAGAGGATGTCTTGGCGGAACAGCCGGAAATAGCGCCAGAGCGAGACCTTGTCGGGGCGGGCGGGCGGTTTTGGCGGGATCGGGCAGTTCATGCGCAGTCCCTATAGCGGTTGACGGCGCGCTCAATGCGGCTTTTTGACGGGGTGCGTCCGGCGAAGCGCGCGGCCAGCGTCTGCGGCCCGGCGGTTATGCGGAAATAGTCGTAATCGCCGACCCGGTCGAAGGCGCAGAGATATTGGAAATGCAGCCGGAAGAAGCGCCAGCGTAGCGCCGCCCAGCGTTCGGGGCTGAGCGTCTGGGTGAAGGCGGCGGAGATCACCAAGGGGCCGTGTTGATCGGCGGGGGCGACGCCCGAGACCTTGACCGGATCGCAGAGCGCGAAGGCGCAGCCGTCGCCCGGCGCGGTCACATCAACCCAGGCGAGCGCCTCGGAGCCCGCCAGAAACCGCAGGTCGGCGCGCAGGCGGTTGGCCTTGGGCAGGAAGCTCATCATCGGCACGACCTGGCCGAGCGAGAGGAAGGAAAGCGCGGGGGGCGCTGCCCCCCCTTGGCCTGCGGCCAAATCCCCCCCGGAGTATTTCGGGCTCGATGAAAGGGGGCGGGCGCGCAGGAGATCGGCGAGGATCGAGATGGCCAGATGCGCGCCCGAGCTGTGGCCGATGACGAGGACCTCGTCCCAGTCCTCGGTCAGCGCGGTCTCGATGGCATGGCGGAACTCGGCCATGCGGGCTTCGAGCGCGGGCGGGTTGGCGCCTTTCCAGCGGGCCGAGAAGGCGTAGTCATGCATCAGGTAATAGGCGTAGATGCGGTTGTCGTGCTTGCGAAACCAGCGCAGCGTGAGCGCGAGCGTGGCAAGTGCCAGACCCAGCGCAACGAGGCCGCGGCCCGGGAAGGGCGGCAGGAGGCCGGTGAGGGCTGCGACCGCCCAGCCCAGAAGCGCGCCGCCCAGCGCCTGTACCAGCAGCACCGCGATCGGGTAGAGCGCGGCGATCACCGGGCCCTTGCGCAGCCGCATCAGCCGGAACAGCGCGCCCGAGGCGATATAGACCCATGCGGTGCGCAGCAATTGCCAGTAGGTCGCCGGGATCGAGGCGCCCATCGAGGCGCGCACGATGTCGGACCAGACCAGCACCTCGACGTCGGTTTCGGTGTGCTGGCCGTCCTGCGTCGCGCTGACATGCCAGCCGTAGGGGCCGCCCGTCGTTTTCGGGCGCAGCGCGATCTCATAGCCCGAGATTGCGGCTTGGGCGGCGCTTTCGCTGCGATAGAGTTCGCGGTAGCGGCGCGGGTGAATCGGGTCGTAGCCGGGGATGTAGAACACCCTCCGTCGCCGCACCTGTCTATCCGTTCCTGCCTGCATCCGATCCTCGCACCGGGCGCCACGCTAGCGCGGAATGCGCGTCGATGTAAGGGCTTAGGGCGCGGGCGTCCAGCGGGTCGCATGGGCTTCGATCGCGGCGATGCGCTCGGGGCTTTTCGGGTGGGTCAGGAGCCAGGCGGGCACGCCCTCGCCGCCGCCCTTGGTCAGCGCGTCGAGCTTGCGAAACAGCGAGACCTGCGGGCCGATGCCGTAGCCCGCCTTGAGCATCAGCGCCGAGGCGAACTCATCGGCCTCGAATTCGTCGCGGCGCGACAGGCGCGCGGCCAGGGCGGTGGTCAGGATATTGGCAAGCCAGATCCCGATGAAGGGCAGGAACCGCCCGAGCACCGTCATCAACAGCACGCGCAGCGCGTTCTGGCCGGAAAAGTCGATCATCCGGCGGCGCGAATGGCCAAGCGCCACATGGCCCAGTTCATGGGCGACGACGGAGCCGATTTCCTCAGGCGTAACTTCGCCCGCGCGGTATTTCTCCATGAAACCTTCGGTCAGGAAGACGCGGCCATCGGGGGCGGCAAGCCCGTTCACCGGGGCGACCTGATAGACGTAGACCGGGATATCTGGGACATCGAGCGCGCGGGCGAGCCGGTCGAGCACGGGTTGCAGCCGGGTGTCGCGCAGGCGGCGCGAATTGCCGTCGAGCTGGCGCTTCAGCGACCATGCCGAGAAATGCCACAGGGCGAGCCCGTAGAGGATCAGCGCGAGAATGGGCAGGATACGCCAGAACATGGGCTTGATATGGCGCGCGGGTGGCGCCGGGTCAATGCGGGGCGCGATGATGGCCGGGATGGCGTGCCGCATGCCAGAGCCAGGCCCCGAGCGCGAGCGCGAGCGCGCCGGCCGCCATCATCCCCAGCGCGTTCGAGGCAAGGTCCGCGGCCGCCTGCAGGTTCGCGCCAAAGGTGATGCCCAGCCCGACATAGACTGAGACCCAGACCGCCTCGCCCAGAATTCCCGCCAGCGAAAACCGCGTATGGGCAAAGCCCGAGGCGCCTGCGGCAAGGTTCACCCAGGGCCCCAGCGCCGAGAACATCCAGCGCGAGAAGAACACCGTGATCGCGCCGCGCCGCGCGAGCTGCGCCAGCGCCGAGGCGACGAGCTTGCCGCGTTTGGTCTCGGGGGCGGGCAGGAACCGCTCGGCCCTGCGCCCGAGCCAGAACCCGGTCTGATCGCCCAGCACGGCTCCGGTAAAGGCCGCGCTCGTAACCGTCACCAGCGCAAGGTCGCCCGAGGCCACGAAGGCGCCCGAGGCGATCATCATGATCGACGATGGCACCGGGATCGCGAGGCAGCTCAGGAAGGTCGTAAGCCCCAGAAGCCACGGCCCAAAGGCGGGCAGGGCCGCAAGCAGCATATCGACCAGCGCGGTCTCGGTCATTTCCGCGCCCCGGCGGCGTGGTCGGCGGCGCGGGCGGGCAGCTCGGTCGTCAGCCGCGCGATCAGATCCGCGACCGGCACGCCGAGCGCCTGCGCGATCGCCTCAAGCGTGGGGCGCCGCGATCCGACCAGCGCGCGGTCGTCGCCGACGCCGAGGATCGCATCGACCTCTTCCACCGGCAGGTGCCAGCTGCGCGCAAGATAGCCCGGCGTCATCCAGGGTTCGGGCGCCTGATGGCGATGCTCGGGGTCGGCCCAATAGAGGCCGCGTATCACCATCCGCCCGCCGAAAAACAGCGTCAGACCGACCGCCAGCAGAAAGGCGATGAACACCACCCGCTGCTCGCGCCAGAGCCGTTTGAGCACCGGGCTCATCCGAGTTCCTTCATCGCGCGGGTGATGCCCTCAAGCGTCAGCGGATACATCCGGTTCTCGAAGATCTGCCGCACCAGCCCGATCGACTGGGTGTATTGCCAGAGCCGTTCCTGCACCGGATTGAGCCAGACATGGGCGGGCCATTGTTCGCGCGCCCGCGTCAGCCACAGGTGCCCCGGCTCTTCGTTCCAATGCTCGTTCGCGCCGCCGGCATGGGTGATCTCATAGGGCGACATCGAGGCATCGCCCACGAAAATGCATTTGTAATCCGCGCCGTAGCGGTTCAGCACCTCCCAGGTGGGGGTGACCTCGTCCCAGCGGCGGCGGTTCGATTTCCAGACGCCCTCGTAAAGGCAGTTGTGGAAATACCAGTGTTCGAGATGCTTGAACTCGGTTTTTGCCGCCGAGAACAGCTCTTCGACCAGCTTTACATGCGCGTCCATCGAGCCGCCGATGTCGAAAAACAGCACGACTTTCACCGCGTTGTGGCGCTCGGGGCGGGTTTTCACGTCGATATAGCCGGCCTCGGCCGAGGCGCGGATGGTGCCGGGCAGGTCGAGTTCCTCGGCGGCGCCGTGGCGCGCCCATTGCCGCAGCCGCTTCAGCGCGACCTTGATGTTGCGCGTGCCCAGCTCGACCGAGTCGTCGAGGTCGCGGAACTCGCGCTTGTCCCAGACCTTCACCGCGCGCTGGTGGCGCGAGCGGTCCTGGCCGATGCGGATGCCCTCGGGGTTGTAGCCATAGGCGCCAAAGGGCGAGGTGCCGCCGGTGCCGATCCATTTGTTGCCGCCCTGATGGCGGCCTTTTTGCTCTTCGAGCCGCTGCTTGAGCGTCTCCATCAGTTTGTCAAAGCCGCCAAGCGCCTCGATCTGGGCCTTTTCCTCGTCGCTCAGGTGGCGCTCCACCATCTTGCGCAGCCATTCCTCGGGCAGGTCGATCGCCTCCATCACCTGCTCGGGGGTGATCGCCTCGATCCCGGCGAAAGCCTCGGCAAAGGCGCGGTCGAACCGGTCGAGATGGCGTTCGTCCTTCACCATCGTGGTGCGGGCGAAGTAATAGAACCCGTCGATGTCATAGGTCACGAGCCCCGCCGCGAGCCCTTCGAGGAAGCTCAGGTATTCACGCAGCGAGACCGGCACGCCACCGCGGCGCAGCGCGTCGAAGAAGGGCAGGAACATCTCAGCCTCCGCGCATCATCCTGTCGGCGATCAGCGTGATCAGCAGCCCCAGAAGCGCCAGCCCGATCGCGTAGACAGCCGCATATTGCGCGCGGTCAAACCCGTTGCCGCCCGCCTTGGCGGCCCGCAGATAGCCCAGAAACGCGCCGATCACGGCCCCGGCAATGACGATCATCAGCCCCTCGCTTTCGGTCGGACCACACAGGCCCCCGCTCAGTTGATGCGCGCCCCGGCCTCGGCAAGGGCGGCGACTTCGGCCACGCGGCGCAGGACCGCCACGTCGGAGCCAAAGCCATAGCGCGCCCATCGGCCCATGTCGAGCCGGGCCTGCCGCGCAGCCGCCGTGTTGCCAAGGCGCGCCTGCGCCTCTGCGCGGATCATATAAAGCGTGGTCATCAGCGCCGCGTTCTGGCCCGCGCGGGCAGGCCCGAGCGCACGATCGACAAGGCGCGTGGCCTGTTCGGGCTGGCCGGTGCCGAGCGCATGGGCCGCGCGCTGCATGTCGATATGCGCGATCTGGATGCCCGCGCCGGGCAGCGGGTGATAAAGCGCCTCGGCCCGGTCGAATGCCGCGAGTGCGGCGGGCGGATCGGCTTGCAGGCTCAGCCGCCCGATCACGAACCAGGCAAAGGCGGTGCGGCTGTCGGCCCAGCCCTGCGCCTGCGCGATCATCAACGCGCGTTGCGCGCTCGCGTGCCGCTGCGGGGTCGAGCGCGCCCCGCCAAGCGCCCCGGTGACAGCCTCGACATAGGCCTGCGGTGTCGGCGCGGGTGGGGCCACGCCCATCGCAGCGCCGCCTCCGGGATTGAGCCGCGCGAGCAGGCCGGGCAGCCGCGCCATCACCTCGGGCCGGCTCATCCCCGAGCGCATCTCGGGCGCATAGGCCAGACGCAGCATCAGCATGTCGAACCGGGTCAAAACGGCGTGAAAATTGTCATCGTTCCAGACCGTGTCGGGCAGGCGATAGAGGTCGTTCAGCGGCCCGAGACCCTGGCTGATCTCTTCGTGGAGGCAGTCGCGCACCTCTTGCGGGCTCGCGTCCGAGGGGATGAACACGCTGACCAGCTGGCGCGTCTGCAGGCCCGCCCAATCGGTGCGCGGGCCGTTGCGATGGCGCAGGTAATCGGCCCAGCCCGCAACGCCCGGCACGACGAAACAGGCGGCATTCGGGACGCGCGCCTGCATCTGGCGCTTGGGCAGGAACTCGATCTGGATGCGGTTGGCGGCGCCGGGCGCGGTCGAGATCGGCACGCCCGCCTCGTTGCGCAGCCGCGACAGAAGCTGCGCAAGATCGACCTGCGCGGTGGCCGGAATGCGCCCCGCCATCGAGACCGAGATCGGCCCCTCGAAGCGGGAAAATCGGGGCAGCTCGCGCCCGGTTTCCAGCGCGAAGTTCAGTTCAAGGAAATCCTGCGCGAGTTGGCTGTTCGGGGGCAGGCGCGCGCCGGGCGCGGGCGTCGCGGGCAGGGGCGTGGGCTCGGCCAGCGGCAGGATCAGCGCATTGGCGGGCGCCCGCGCGGTTGCTTCGGGCTGGGGCGCGCACCCCGTGAGCCCAAGCGCCGCAAGCCCGAGCCAGAGCGGCAGCGCCGTGAGGAGCGGCGTCTTGCGGCGGGCAAGGGGGCGGAACGGGAGGCGCATGGAGGGCTGCTCGAACAGGAATGATGCGAAAACCATGCCGCAGCGGCAACGCGCTGGCCAGTCACTCTTGCGGGGAGGGGTAAGAAAAGCGGCCGGTCGGGGGATGCGGGATTG
This sequence comes from Pseudothioclava arenosa, assembly GCF_002358085.1. Classification (GTDB taxonomy): domain Bacteria; phylum Pseudomonadota; class Alphaproteobacteria; order Rhodobacterales; family Rhodobacteraceae; genus Pseudothioclava; species Pseudothioclava arenosa. The sequence goes on along the minus strand of NZ_NTJD01000009.1, from coordinate 37,636 downwards.
TTATCTGTTGTGGAAACAATTGTGGATAAAACTGACCACTTTCGGCGGTTTGTTGCGATATTGGAGATGATTGCGACGAATTTCTCGCGCCGAACGGGTTTCCAAAATGGAAACTATTATGCAGAAAATTGTGGCGTCGTTTCCAAAGCAAAACGCCCCGCAGGCAGGCGGGGCATTTCGGGTCGAATCGTCGGCTCGGATCAGCCGCGCGCGCGGCGGCGGCCACGCCCGCCCGAGGCGGCCGCTGCGGCCGAGGCTTCGGCAAAGCTCGCGCCGTCCTTCATCGCCTCCAGCACCTTCGCCAGCTTGATCCATTCCATGCCGTTCGCGTCGTGATCCATCAGCAGGTTGGCGGCGCGGATCGCCTCCATTTCCTGCGCGCGCACCGGGTTCATGATGGCCGAGGTCATCCCCGCGCCGATCGCCATCGGCAGGAAGGCGGCGTTGATGCCGTGGCGGCCCGGTAGCCCGAAGGAAATGTTCGAAGCGCCGCAGGTGGTGTTGACGCCCAGCTCGGTGCGCAGGCGCTGGACCAGCGTGAAGACCTGGCGCCCGGCGGTCGCCATCGCACCCACCGGCATCACCAGCGGATCGACCACGATGTCATGCGCGGGAATGCCGAAATCGGCGGCGCGCTGCACGATTTTCTTGGCCACTTCGAAACGCACGTCGGGGTCTTCCGAAATCCCGGTGTCGTCGTTCGAGATCGCCACCACCGGCACGTTGTATTTCTTGACCAGCGGCAGCACGCGCTCCAGACGCTCTTCCTCGCCGGTGACCGAATTCAGCAGCGGGCGACCCTCGGCGGCGGCAAGGCCCGCCTCAAGCGCGGCGGGCACCGAGCTGTCGATGCACAGCGGCACATCGGTGATGGCCTGCACGCGGGCGATCAGTTCGGCCATCAGCGGCGGCTCGACGAAATTGTTGTCGGCGTAACGCGGGTCTTCGGCCATCTTGTTCGAGAACACCGCGCCCGAGTTGATGTCCAGCACCGTAGCGCCGCAGATCACCTGCTCGAGCGCATCCTTTTCCACCGTCGAGAAATCGCCCATCTCCAGCTCGGCGGCGAGTTTCTTGCGCCCGGTCGGGTTGATGCGTTCGCCGATCACGCAGAAGGGCTCGTCAAAGCCGATCACGACGGTCTTGGTCTTGGACTCGATTACGGTGCGGGTCATGGTCAGCCTTTCAGGGTTTCGGCGATGAAGGTCGCGTTGGTTTTGATACCGCCGAGCGGGAAGAAATGCACGGCCTCGATCAGCGAGGCGGGATGCGCGGATTTGTAAGCGGCGATTTCCGACAAGAGGTCGGTCGGCTCGAAGGGCAGCAGCAGCTTGGTCACGTCGCGGGCGCGTTTCTGCAACACCTTGAGCGAGGGGCCCACGCCGCAGGCGATGGCGAATTTGACCAGCGTTTGCAGTTTCGCGGGGCCAGCGACGCCCAGATGGATCGGGATCGTCACGCCCGCTTCAGCCAGGCGCTCGGCCCAGGCGATGATCGGGCCGGCTTCAAAGGCGAATTGCGTCACGATCGCCATGTCGGCATCGGTACGCTCCGAGAATTTCTGTTTCCACAGGAGGGCTTCCATCACGTTCTTGTCGCCGCCCGCGGGGTCTATGTCGCGGTTGCCCTCGGGGTGGCCGGCGATGTGAAGGCGCGCAAAGCCGTTGAAGGCGCCGCTTTCGATCAGTTGCATCGAATTGTCGAGCTCGCCCGCCGGGGTTTTCACGCCGCCGCCCAGCAGGAGCGCCTGCTTCACATCGGCCTCGCCCTTGTAGCGCGTCACCCAGTCATTCAGCTGCGCCGCGTCGCGGATGATGCGCGCGGGGAAATGCGGCATCGGCTCGAACCCCTCAAGGCGCAGGCGCTTGGCGGTGGCGATCATCTCTTCGATCGGGGTGCCTTCGATATGGGCGATATAGACGCGCGTGCCCGCGGGCAGGATGTCGCCGAAGCGCTCGACGCCTGCGGCGGTGCGCGGCATCACCTCGATCGAGCAGCCCTCGACCAGGGCCGCAACCTGGCCGTTCACCGGCCCCGCATTTGCCTCGCGGCGAAAATTCACAAGCGCCATGTCTGTTCTCCGTCAGGCGGGCGGGGTCTGATCCCAGCCGTCATTGTCGATGAGCGCGCGCAGGCGCTCGGGGCCATAGTCGGAGAGAATTCGGTCGAGCATCGCCTGCGCCGCTTCGGCGTCCGGCCCGTCGATCTCGCCCGCGGGCGCCTTGCGCCATTCCGCGAGATAGGCGTCGCTGTCTTTCGCACCCACCTTCATCGCGCAGCGGTCGATCGCCTGTTCAAAGCGCTCGGGCAGGGGTTTCTTGACCCCGCGCCGACCTGCCCCCGCAATGATCTGGGCGGGGATGTCGCGCCAAAGAACCAGCGTGATCTGAGCCATCTCGAATCCTTTCCTTCCGCGCAGCATTGCGAAAAACACGACATTTCCGATGACGGATTTCGACATCTGGACGCGCTTGGGCGACGTCATGGGTGTTTCTATCCGGAGCGCGGCCTGCAGGCCACGCCCCGGGATCGGAAAAATCCGCAAGAACTTGATGAGCCGCGCTCAGGAAAGGCGGAGGGATCAGCCCCGGCCGCGATAGGGCGGCACGCCCTGTTCGGGGATCCAGACGCCCGCGGGCGCGGCGCCGGTCTGATAGAAGACGTCGATCGGGATGCCGCCGCGCGGATACCAGTAGCCGCCGATGCGCAGCCATTTCGGATCGAGAAACTCCACCAGCCGCTTGCCGATCGAGACGGTGCAGGCCTCGTGGAAGGCGCCGTGATTGCGGAACGAGCCGAGATAGAGCTTGAGCGCCTTGCTCTCGATCAGCCACTCGCCGGGGATGTAGTCGATCATCAGATGCGCGAAATCGGGCTGGCCGGTGATCGGGCAGAGCGAGGTGAACTCGGGCGCGGTGAAGCGCACGCAGTAATCGGTGCCGGCCTCGGGGTTGGGTACGCGTTCGAGCACGGCCTCCTCGGGCGAGGCGGGCAGGGCGGACGGACCGCCGAGCTGGGTGAGATGGCTGTAGATATCGCTCATGGCAGGCTCCGGATGCGGGCGGGACGGGCTGCGGCTCTGTAGCGCCGGGGCGTGGTTTTGTCACGCACGCAGCGCAGGGCGTGCGCGCGAGACTGTCACATTCGCGACACCTCGTCCCTTGAACCGGCGCGCCCGAGCCGCTACCTTGGGGGTAACTTGAAATCGGAGGGCGTATCATGGCGCCCAGGCGTCCACGGTCCGCGGGCGCGTTCCCGAAGAAAAAGGTAGAGCACCCCGCGACCAAACCCCGCGCCGAGCCGGGCGAGCTTTATGCTGCGCTCGATCTTGGCACCAACAGTTGCCGGATGCTGATCGCCCGACCGACGGGCAATCAGTTTCAGGTCGTGGACAGCTTTTCCAAGGCGGTCCAGCTTGGCCAGGGGCTTGAAGCCTCCGGGAGGCTTTCGCGCAGTTCAATGGCGCGCACCGTGCAGGCGCTGCAAATCTGTCGTCGCAAGATCGAGAGCCATGGCGTCAAGCGGATGCGGCTGGTCGCGACCGAGGCCTGCCGCCGTGCGGCCAACGCCAAGCAGTTTCTGCGCTACGTGCGCAAGGAAACCGGCCTGCCGCTGGAGATCATCCCGGCCGAGGAAGAGGCGCGGCTGGCGGTGATTTCCTGCGCCTCGCTGGTGTCGCCCAAGACCGAGCAGCTTCTGGTGGTGGACATCGGCGGCGGCTCGACCGAGCTGGTCTGGATCGACATTTCCGACGTGGCTCCGCCCGAACGCGCCCGCGCGATCCTCAAGCTCTCGGGCGGGTTCAACCAGCCTTTGGGCGAGGTGCCCGCCGCGCGCGTGCTCGACTGGATCTCGGTGCCGCTTGGCGTGGCGACGCTCAAGGATCAGTTTTCGGATGTCGAGGACGACGCCGCGCGCTTCGCGCTGATGAGCTGGTTCTTCGAGGAAAAGCTTGCCGATTTCTCGCCCTATGCCTCGGGCAGCCCGCAGGAGGGGTTTCAGGTGATCGGCACCTCGGGCACGGTGACGACGGTGGCGGCCTGCCATCTCGGGCTGCGCCGCTATGACCGCAACCGCGTCGACGGGCTGACGATGACCTCGGCGCAGATCGACGCGGTGATCCGCAGCTTCCTCGTGCTCGGCCCCGAAGGGCGGCGCACCGACCCGCGCATCGGGCGCGACCGGCATACGCTGATCATGTCGGGGGCGGCGATCCTGCAGGCGCTGATGCGGGTCTGGCCGACCGACCGGATGTCGATCGCCGATCGCGGCCTGCGCGAGGGGCTGCTATACGCACAGATGGCCGCCGATGGCGTGCTGGAAGAAATGGGACAAATCTGATGGCCAAGACCCCCACGGGCAAGAACACTTCCGGGCGCGGGCAGCGCGACCTGCGGGTGCGCGTGAAGACCGCGAAAGGGCGCAAGCTTTCCTCGACGCTCTGGCTGGAGCGGCAGCTAAACGACCCCTATGTGCAGCGCGCGAAAAAAGAGGGCTACCGCGGCCGCGCGGCCTACAAGATCCTCGAACTTGATGAGAAATACCGCTTCCTCGTGCCGGGCGCGCGGGTGGTGGACCTTGGTTGCGCGCCGGGCGGTTGGTGTCAGGTCGCGGTGAAGCGCGTCAATGCGTTGGGCGAGAAATCCGGCAAGAAGCGCGGCACCGTGCTGGGGGTCGACCTGCAAGAGGTCGATGCGATCGCCGGCGCCGAGATCCACCAGCTCGATTTCCTTGAGGATGACGCCGATGACAAGGTCAAGGCCTGGCTCGGCGGCAAGGCCGATGTGGTGATGTCGGACATGGCGGCGGCGGCTTCGGGCAACCAGCAGGTCGACCACCTGCGGATCATTACGCTGTGCGAACACGCCGCCTATTTCGCCTTCGACGTGCTCGAAGAGGGCGGTACTTTTGTCGCCAAGGTTCTGGCGGGCGGGGCCGAGCAGGAATTGCTTACCGTGCTCAAGAAGAACTTCGACAAGGTCGCCAATGTGAAGCCGCCCTCAAGCCGTCAGGACAGCTCGGAAAAATTCGTTGTCGCGCAGGGCTTCCGGGGCAAACGTCACGAGGACGAGTAACCGGACTGTCTCGATCCCGAGACAGTTTTGCGCGCGCGGCGGCTGAATTTCCTTGCTGGCGGGTCGAATCGGCCTAGTCTTTCCTGAACAGGCATCTGGAAGAGGGGAGGCTTTCGCATGCCGTCTCAAGGAGACGATACGCACCAGAGGGTCGGACGTGGCGGCCCGCGCAATCACGCCGAGATCGTGCGCGACGTGGTCGCCTCATCCTCGGCTGCGGGGCGTGCGGGCTTTGCCGCGAGCTGGCGCCGCTCGCTCATGCATCACAAGATCGACCCGGGCCAGAAGGGCCGTTCGGACCGGCTGAGCGCAGCAGAGATCCGCGCGCGCCGCGAAGCCTCGGGGCTGTTGCTCAAGATCGCGACGCCGGTGCTGGACCGGCTTGCGCGCGCGGCCTGCGACGCGGGCTGCACGGTGCTTTTGTCGGATGCGGGCGGGCTGATTTTGGATGAACGTGTGCGCGCGGGCGATCAGGTCGATTTTCACGCCTCGAACCTTGTGACCGGCTCGGATTGGTCCGAAGGCGCCGAAGGCACCAATGGCATCGGCACCTGCCTTGCCGAAGGGCGCCCCGTCACCGTCTGGCGCGATCAGCATTTCCGCGCGGGCAATATCGGGCTGACCTGCATGGGCGCGCCGGTGTTTGGTGCGAACGGCGATCTGGCAGGGGTGATCGACGTGTCCTCGGCGCGCTCGGATATGACCGAGGGCTATGCGAGCCTCGTGTCGCTGACGGTGCAGGACGCGGCGCAGCGGATCGAGGGCGACCTGTTCCGCGCCTCCTATCAGAGCGCGCGGATCCTCTCGACGGGCTCGGGCGAGAATGCGCCGCAGGGCGTGATGCTGCTGGCGCTGGATCGCGACGATCTGGTGGTCGGGGCGACACGGGCGGCGCGGCGCTATCTTGGCATCGAGGACAGCCAGATCGGCCGGCTGCCGGCAAATGACGTGATCGGGCAGGGGCCGCGCGGGGGCCTTGAAGAGGCGCAGCGCGCGGCGATGGCGCGGGCTCTGGCGCGCAATGGCGGCAATGTCTCGGCGGCGGCGCGCGATCTGGGCATTGCCCGTGCCACCTTCTATCGCAAGGCGAAGGCGCTGAACCTCGGGGTTTAGAGCGCCAGCACCAGCCCCAGGCCAAGCGCCGACACGAACACCCAGGCCAGCGCCCCGAGGATCAGCGGGCGCAGGCCCTTCAGCCGCAATTGCCCAAGGTCGATTTCGAGCCCCATCGCGGCCAGCGCCGTGGTCAGGAAAAAGCTTGCCGTGGTCGCGATCAGCGGCTGCAGGCTGTCGGGCAGGGCGCCGGTCGAGTTGATCGCCACCGCCGCGACAAAGCCCAGCACAAAGAGCGGCATCGGCGCGCGCCCGGCTTCGGCGCCGCGACGGCGGGCGAAGGCGCCAAGGCTCAGGATCAGCGGTGCCAACATCATCACCCGGCTCAGCTTGGCGACGGTCCCGGCCTGTCCGGCGATGTCGCTCTTGGCGAAGGCCGCGCCGATCACCTGCGCCACCTCGTGGATGCTTGCCCCCGCCCAGAGGCCAAGCTGCGTGTCGCTCATCTGCAGGGCGCTGGCCAGCAAGGGAAACCCCAGCATCGAAAGGGTGCCGAACACGGTCACGCAGGCGATCGCATAGGCGACATCGGCGTCGCGCGCCCGCGTCACCGTGTTTACCGCCAAGACCGCCGAGGCGCCGCACACCGCGCTTCCCGCCGCGATCAGCTCGGCCAGGCGCGCCTCCACGCCCAAAAGCCGCCCCGCCGCCTTGGTAAAGACAAAGGTGCCGATCAGAACCGCCACGATCACCGCAAGGCCGGGGCCGCCGACCTCGGCCACCTGCGTGAATGTCAGCCGGAACCCCAAAAGCACAATCCCCGCGCGCAGCACCGGGCGCAGGGCGAAGGCGATGCCGGGGCCGAAGGCGGGGGCGACACCGCGCGTGTTGCGCAGCGCGATCCCGGCCAGCATCGCCAGAACCATCGGGCTGAGCGCGCCGATCCCCGAGGCGCGCTGCACCGCCATCGCCGCCATCGCGATCAACGCGGCAAGGCCGAGCCCCGGCAAAAGGCGCGGCATCAGGGGAAGGGCGGGAGCGCGAAGCGTCAGGCGAGTCATGGCAAATCCGGGGTTTTAACTGCGCCCAGTATCGCGGTGACGGCATCATTCGGTCCAACTCAATATTCTTGCCAGATTAATCGAAAAATGTGATGAATAACCATGACCCTCGATCAGTTGCGCATCTTTCTTGCCGTTGCCGAGCGGCGCCATGTCACCCGTGCGGCGCAGGCGCTGGGACTGACGCAATCCGCGGTCTCGGCGGCGATCGCGGCGCTGGAGGCGCAACATGGCGTGCGGCTCTTCGATCGCGTCGGGCGCGGCATCGAGCTGAGCGAGGAGGGGCGCAGTTTCGTGCCCGCCGCGCGTGCGGTGTTGGCACAGGCCGAGACGGCGCGGCTCCTGTTGCAGGATCTGGCGCAGCAGACGCGCGGATCGTTGCGCATCTTCGCCAGCCAGTCGGTGGCGAGTTATTGGCTGCCCGCGCGGCTGGTCGCGCTGCGCGAACGCCATCCGGGCATCGAGGTTACGCTGAACGTCGGCAACAGCCGGCAGGCGGCGGCCGCGGTACAAGAGGGGGCGGCGGATCTTGGGTTTGTCGAGGGCGAGCTGCCGCCAAGCGCGCTGCGTCAGCAGGTGGTGGCGCGCGACGAACTGGTTCTGATCATGGGTACATCTCACCCGCTTGCTAAACATCCGGGCTTCGGCGCCAGCGAGTATCGCGCGCTGCGCTGGGTGATGCGCGAGCCGGGCTCGGGGACGCGCTCGGTGTTCGAGGCGCATCTGGCGGGGCTCGGGCTGCGGCCTGCCGATCTGGAGGTGGTGCTGGAGCTGCCCTCGAACGAGGCGGTGATCGCGGCGGTGGCGGGCAGCGGCGCGGCGGCGATGATCTCGGGGCGCGCGGTGGGGCCGGGCCGGGTGCCGGGGCTCGCGGTGCGCGCGGTCGACTGGGGGCCACGGCCCTCGCGCCCTTTCGCCGTGCTCAGCCACCCCGAGCGCCACCGCACCCGCGCCGTCGCGGCGATGCTCGCGATCATGGATGAGATGCGCGACCCCGCCCGCGCGGGAGAAGCCTGAAAACCCCCGGTTTCTGCGTCTGCACCTGTCTCGCTGCTGAGACAGATGCGCCGGGATAAGACCTTGGTCGAACTATGCAGGCGCGTTTTCCTCCCGCAGTCTCTGGCTATCTGGCGCCGAGGAGGGTGCCGCAGCTTTGAAAACCTGGGAGGACAACATGGCCAATGACATGGCACCTGAATTCAAGGGCGTGATGGTTTCGCCGTTCCGCGAGCGTTACGACAACTTCATCGGCGGCAAATTCGTGCCCCCGTCGAGCGGCAAGTATTTCGACAACATCACCCCGATCACCGGCGGCAAGGTCTGCGAAGTCGCGCATTCGAACGAAGCCGATATCGAGCTGGCGCTGGACGCGGCGCATGCGGCGAAAGACGCCTGGGGCAACACCTCGCCCGCCGCGCGTTCGAACATCCTGCTGAAGATCGCTGACCGCCTCGAGGAAAACCTCGACCTGCTGGCGGCCGCTGAAACCTGGGACAACGGCAAGCCGATCCGCGAAACCACGGCCGCCGACATCCCGCTCGCGATCGACCATTTCCGCTACTTCGCCGGTGTCCTGCGCTCGCAGGAAGGCACGATGTCGGAAATCGACGCCGATACCGTCGCCTACCACTTCCACGAGCCGCTGGGCGTCGTCGGCCAGATCATCCCGTGGAACTTCTCGATCCTGATGGCGGCCTGGAAACTGGCGCCAGCTCTGGCTGCGGGCAACTGCATCGTGATGAAGCCCGCCGAGCAGACCCCGGCCGCGATCCTCGTGCTGATGGAAGTCATCGCCGACCTGCTGCCGCCGGGTGTGCTGAACATCGTCAACGGCTTCGGTGGCGAGGTTGGCTCGGCTCTGGCGCGCAGCCCGCGCATCGCCAAGATCGCCTTCACCGGCTCGACCGCGACCGGCCGCAAGATCATGCAGGCCGCGACCGAGAACCTGATCCCGGTGACGCTGGAACTGGGCGGCAAATCGCCGAACATCTTCTTCTCGGACGTGATGGCAAAAGATGACGCCTTCCTCGACAAGGCGATCGAAGGCTTCGTTCTGTTCGCCTTCAACCAGGGCGAGGTCTGCACCTGCCCGTCGCGTGCGCTGATCCAGGAAGATATCTACGAAGCCTTCATCGAGCGCGCCATCGCTCGCGTTAACGCCATCAAGCAAGGCGACCCGCGCCTGATGGAAACCATGGTCGGTGCGCAGGCCTCGAAGATGCAGCATGACAAGATCATGTCCTACCTGACCATCGGCCGCGAAGAAGGCGCCGAGGTTCTGGCGGGCGGTGATGCGGCGCGCTTCAACGGCGACATCGCGAACGGCTATTACATCCAGCCGACGATCCTCAAGGGCCACAACAAGATGCGTGTGTTCCAGGAAGAGATCTTTGGCCCGGTGGTGTCGGTCACGACCTTCAAGGACGAAGCCGAGGCGCTCGAGATCGCCAACGACACGCTCTATGGCCTCGGTGCCGGCGTGTGGTCGCGCGATGCGAACACCTGCTACCGCTTCGGTCGCAACATTCAGGCCGGTCGTGTCTGGGTCAACAACTACCACGCCTATCCGGCGCATGCGGCCTTCGGTGGCTACAAGCAGTCGGGTATCGGCCGCGAGACCCACAAGATGATGCTGGACCACTACCAGCAGACCAAGAACATCCTGATGAGCTACAACCCCAACAAGCTCGGGTTCTTCTGATCCTCCCGGGGGTTTCCCCGGCCCTCGGCCGCCTCCCTCCCTCTCTCTCAGGGAGGCGGCCAATTTTTCCTGCCCTTGGCTTTGTGCGAGGCTCGGGGTTGGAAAACAAAAGAAAACGGGGCCGCGAGGCCCCGTTTTTTCATGTCGCTAAAGGGTGGGATTACTTGCCGCGCCGGAAGGCCGAAGGGGTCTTGCCGGTCTTGTGCTGGAAGGCGCGGGCGAAATAGGCCGCCGAGGCAAAGCCCAGCGTTTCCGCGATCTGCTTGATCGGGGCGCGGGTTTCCGACAAGAGCCTGCGCGCTTCGTAAAGGCGGCGTTCCTGCAACAGCTCCGAGGCGCCCCGGCCACAGCTCTGGCGGCAGACGCGGGTCAGATGCGTGGGCGTCACGCCCAGTTCGGCGGCGAAATCGGCCACGCCATGCCCCGAGCGGAAATCGCGTTCGAGCAGTGCGGTATAGCGCGCGACAAGGCGTTTCGAAGCATTCAGCCGCGGCGGTTCGGCCGGGGTCAGCTCGACCTGGCGTTCGAGCCAGACGCCCAGCAGCCCGAGGTAATGGCGCGCGGCGCGTTCCGAGCCGGGCCGGTCGCTCAGCAACTCGCGATGGACCGCGTCGATGGTCGAGGTCAGCTCGGACTGGATATGGGATTCGCGGATGCGCAGGTGATGCGTCGAATGCGGCAGCGTCAGGTCAGTGCCGCGACCGAAATAGACGATCACGCCATGGGTCTGCGGGCCGACCTCGAAGCCGTGCATCACGCCCGGCGGGATGAAGATCGCGTTGTTGGGCCCGTAGCCGCGGGTCACACCGTTGATGGTGATCCGGCCTTGGCCGCGGGTGAACCAGATCAGGCAGGGCTCGGAGAGCGAGCGCATCGCCTCGGCGCGCCAGCGTCCGGCCTGCGCAAGGCGTTGCAGTTGCAAGATCCGCACCGCGCTCGGCGTCTCGGGGATCAGCGTGCCGGTTTTCGCGGGCTGCGCGGCGGTGGCGCCAGCGGCCCCGCTTTGCGGTTTCGCGAATTGCGACAGGGGCGGAGAATTGAACAGTTTCACGGCGGGCCACGCGAGTTCAGGGGCTTTCGGACCGCCTGAGAATATGCCGCGAACCTCTTATTTCCCAACAAAAATTCAGGATCGCTGAAAAATCCCGCCGGGCTCTAGTCAGGGACACGCGATCTTGTGCCAGAGCCCCATTCTGCTACGAGACCATGTGCGCTGACGCTTGGCATATTGGCGCGTGATCGCCTGCGCGCGGGCAATTGCGGCCTCGAGCGGCAGCTTTCCTTGCAGAAATGCAACAAGTTCCGGCGCGCCATGCGCCTTCGCCCAGAGCGCGCCCGAATCCCAGAACGGCAGCACCGCGCGCACCTCGTCGATCGCGCCTTGGTCGATCATCGCCTCGAAACGGCGGTCGATCCGGTTGGCCAGCCAGTCGCGTCCGGCGGCCAGAACCAGCGGCGTGCAGGCCCCGAGCGGCAGGAGCGGGGGCGGCGTGTCGTCTTGCCACTCGGTCAGTCCCCGGCCGGTCGCGCGCTGCACCTCCCAGGCGCGCTGGACGCGCACCGGGTTCAGCGGATCGACCCTCGCGGCGGTCGCGGCGTCAAGCTCGGCCAGAAGCGCCGCATGGCCGTCACGCGCGACGCGGGCGTCGGCCTCGGCGCGGATTTCGGGCGGGGTCGCGGGGATCTCGGCCAGCCCCTCGGTCAGCGCGGCGAAGTAAAGCCCGGTGCCGCCGACGATGATCGGGCGCGGCCCGCCCGCGCGATGGGCGGCGAGGATCGGCGCGACCTCGCGCAGCCAATGGCCGACGGAATAGTCTTCGCCCGGCGCCTTGTGGCCGTAAAGCAGGTGCGGCGCCTGCGATTCTTCTTCGACCGAGGGCCGCGCCGAAAGCAGACGCCAGCACGACCAGACCTGCAGCGCATCGGCATTGACCACCACGCCGCCCTGATCGCGCGCGATTTCCAGCGCCAGTGCGGATTTGCCGCTGGCGGTGGATCCGGCGATCAGCACCGGCAAATTCGGGTCGATTTCAGGCAATTTGCCTTGCATCACAGGCCTTCCGGGCGCGCCCGCGCCTCGGCGGGGCGCGGATGACGCGCTTTGCCTGTCGCGGGCGGTTGAACACGGGCGCCATTTGGGACATTTTGCGCCCTGATGACAACCGGAAAGGGCCTCGCCGATGAGCACCGAAAAAGAAGAGATCACCAGATACAAACGGGTGCTGCTGAAGATCTCGGGCGAGGCGCTGATGGGGGATCAGGGCTATGGGCTCAACCCGCCGACGGTGGCGCGGATCGCGCGCGAGGTGAAATCGGTCCATGATCTCGGCGTCGAGATCTGCATGGTGATCGGCGGCGGCAATATCTTTCGCGGGCTGGCGGGCTCGGCGCAGGGGATGGAGCGCACCACGGCCGATTACATGGGGATGCTCGCCACGGTGATGAACGCGCTTGGCATGCAGGCGCAGCTCGAGGCGCTGGGGCTGCACACCCGCGTGATCTCGGCGATCCCGATGGATCAGGTCTGCGAGCCCTACATCCGCCGCCGCGCCGTGCGCCACCTTGAGAAAAAGCGGATCTGCATCTTTGCCGCGGGCACTGGCAACCCCTATTTCACCACCGACACCGCCGCCACGCTGCGCGCCAACGAGATGAACTGCGAGGCGATCTTCAAGGGCACCAAGGTCGATGGCGTCTATGACAAGGACCCGAAGAAGCACGACGACGCCAAGCGCTACGATGTCGTCAGCTACGACGAGGTGCTGCAGAAGAACCTCGGCGTGATGGACGCCTCGGCGATTGCGCTCGCGCGTGACAACAACCTGCCGATCATCGTGTTCTCGCTCGACGAGCCGGGCGGGTTCCGCGGCATCCTCGCGGGGCAGGGCACCTTCACCAAGGTGCAGGGCTAAAGCTATCTTTCCGGCCGGACCTGGGCTAGAACCGGGAAAAGCCGCTTCAACGAAAACGGAAGAATAACATGTCCGACGATATCGAGATTGACCTGGATGACCTTGAGCGCCGCATGGATGGCGCGATGACGGCGCTGAAACACGAATTCGGCTCGCTGCGCACCGGGCGCGCCTCGGCTTCGATGGTCGAGCCGATCATGGTCGATGCCTATGGCTCGCTCGTGCCGGTGAACCAGGTCGGCACGATCAACGTGCCCGAGCCGCGGATGGTGACGATCAATGTCTGGGACAAGGGCATGATCAACAAGGTGGAAAAGGCGATCCGCGAGTCCGGTCTGGGGATCAACCCGCAGACCAACGGCCCGATCATCATGCTGCCGATCCCTGAGCTGAACGAGGAGCGCCGCAAGGAGCTGACCAAGGTCGCCGCGCAATATGCCGAGCATGCCCGCGTCGCGATCCGCAACGTGCGCCGCGATGGCATGGACCAGATCAAGAAGGCCAAGGCGAACGGCATGTCGGAAGACGATGTGAAGCTGTGGGAATCCGAGGTCGAGGATCTGACCAAGAAGCACATCGGCGTCGTCGACAAGGCGCTTGAGGCCAAGCAAGCCGAGATCATGCAGGTCTGACCCGCGCGGTCCGGCGGGGGGATGCCGATGGCTCTGAGCGACCCAGACACACCCGGTGATCGTCCCGAGGGCGCCGAGGCCGATTATGGCGTCCGCCATGTCGCGATTATCATGGATGGCAATGGCCGCTGGGCCACCAATCGCGGCTGGCCGCGGCTGGCCGGCCATCGCCGTGGCGCCGAGCGGATCAAGGAGATCGTCCGGGTCGCCCCCGAGTTCGGCATCCGCTACCTGACCGTCTACGCCTTTTCGACCGAGAACTGGAAACGCTCCACCGAAGAGGTTCTGGGGCTGATGGGGCTTTTCGCGCGCTATATCGAGCGCGAGGCCGATGCGCTCTCGGCGCAGGGCGTGCGGCTGCGTTTTATCGGTCATCGCGGGCGGCTCGATGCCAAGCTCAAGCGGCTGATGGCCGGGATCGAGGAGCGCACCGCGGGCAACTCGCGTCTCGTGCTGACGATCGCGATCAATTACGGCGGGCGCGATGAGATCGCGCGGGCGGCGGCGCAGCTGGCGCGCGATTACGCGGCGGGGCTCGTGCCCGAAGAGGCGCTTGATGAGCTGTCCTTCGCGGCGCGGCTCGATACCGCCGGGCTGCCCGACCCCGATCTGGTGATCCGCACCAGCGGAGAGACCCGCACCTCGAATTTCCTGCCCTGGCAGGCCGCCTATTCGGAATATGAATTCACCCCGACGCTCTGGCCCGATTTTTCGCCGGGCGAGCTGGTGGAGATCCTGCGCCGTTTCGGCGGGCGCGAGCGCCGTTTTGGAGGAACCAAGTGATGAGCCAGAACGGTGCGGCGGCCTCGGGCCGATGGGGAGACCTGCGAGCGCGGACGCTGTCGGGGATTGCGATGCTGGTGGTCGGGATCGGTGCGATCTGGGCGGGCGGCATGGTGTTCGCGGCGCTGGCGGTGGTGGTGACCGGGCTGATGATCTGGGAACTGGCGCGGATGACCGATCCGGGGCAGGGGCTGCGCGCGCAGCTTCTGGGGCTGTTGGCGGCTTTGGCGCTGGCGGCGGTTCTGGCGCTGCATTCGCCCTTCGCGCTTGGCGCGCTGGTGGTGCCGCCGGTGGCGCTGGCGCTGACGCAGCGGCGGGATCGGGCGCTGGTGCTGTTCTATGGCCTGGCGGTGATGCTCGCGGGGTATGGGCTGGTCGCGCTGCGCGACGGCTTGGGCGTCGAAGTGATCGCCTGGATCGTTGCCGTGGTGGTGATGTCGGATGTCGCGGGCTATTTCGCGGGCCGGGTGCTGGGCGGGCCGAAATTCTGGCCGCGCGTCAGCCCGAAAAAGACCTGGTCGGGCACGATCGCGGGCTGGGTCGGCGCGGCTCTGGTGGGCTTTGCCTTTGCGGGCGCGGATGGCGGCTGGGCGCTGGTGGCGCTGTCGCCCTTCGTGGCCTTTGCCGGGCAGATGGGCGACATTGTCGAAAGCGCGATCAAGCGCCATGTCGGCATCAAGGACAGCTCGAACCTGATCCCGGGGCACGGAGGGGTGCTCGATCGTTTTGACGCGCTGATCGGTGCGGTGCTGGTGGTGCTGCTGATCGCGCAGATCGCGCCTTTGCCCTTTGCCGGAGGCTGAGCGATGCGCCGCATTTCCGTCTTTGGATCGACCGGCTCGATCGGCGTCAACACGCTTGATCTCCTGACCCGTGAGGGCGGGGCCGAGGCGTTCCAGATCGTCGCGCTGAGCGGCGGGCGCAATGTGGACCTTTTGGCCTCGCAGGCGCGCGCGCTGCGCGCCGAGCTGGCCGTCACGGCTTACCCCGAACAACTGCCCGCCCTGCGCGCGGCCTTGCATGGCTCGGGCGTTGAGGCGGCGGCGGGGCCTGAGGCGCTGCTTGAGGCGGCAGACCGCCCGGCAGACTGGATCATGTCGGCGATCGTGGGCGCGGCGGGGCTGGCGCCCGGGTTTCGCGCGCTGCGCCACGGCACCCGGCTGGCGCTGGCGAACAAGGAGAGCCTGGTCACCGCGGGGCCCTTGCTTCTGGCCGAGGCACAGCGCCACGGCGCCACGATCCTGCCCGTCGACAGCGAACATTCGGCGGTGTTTCAGGCGCTTGTCGGCGAGGACATGGACGCGGTCGAGCGCATCATCATCACCGCCTCGGGCGGCGCGTTTCGCGACTGGCCGCTGGAGCGGCTCGCGCAGGCGACCGTGGCCGAGGCCTCCAGCCACCCGAACTGGGCGATGGGCCAGCGCATCACCATCGACAGCGCCTCGATGTTCAACAAGGCGCTCGAAGTGATCGAGACGCGCGAATTTTTCGGCATCGCACCCGAGCGGATCGAGGTGCTGGTGCATCCGCAATCCATCGTGCACGCGCTGGTGGGGTTCAACGACGGGGCGCTGATGGCGCATCTGGGCGCGCCCGACATGCGCCACGCGATCGGCTATGCGCTGAACTGGCCCGAGCGGCGCGATCTGCCGGTGGCGCGGCTCGATCTTGCGCAGATCGGCAGCCTTGAGTTTCGCGCCCCCGATCTGGCGCGTTTCCCCGCGCTGCGGCTCGCGCGCGAGGTGATGGCGATCGGCGGGCTGGCCGGGGCGGTGTTCAACGCCGCGAAAGAGGCCGCGCTCGATCAGTTCATCGCCGGGCGCATCGGTTTTCTCGACATGGCGGCCTTGGTCGAGCGGGTGCTCGCGGAAATGTCAGGACGCCACGGTCTTGGAAATGTCGCATTAAGCCTTGATAACGTTCTCTCCGCGGATGCCGAGGCCCGGCGTCTGGCTTTTGAAATGACCCATAACTGAGGACGCGCCCTTGGAATTTCTCGGCGGCTTCGCAGACCTGCTTTACACGATCGTCAGCTTCGTGATCGCGCTTTCGGTGATCGTGACGGTGCATGAATATGGCCATTACATCATCGGGCGGATTTCCGGGATCAAGGCCGAGGTGTTCAGCCTCGGCTTCGGCCCCAAGCTGATCAGCCGCGTCGACAAGCAGGGCACGCGCTGGCAGATCGCGGCGATTCCGCTGGGCGGTTACGTGAAATTCCTGGGCGATGCGAATGCGGCCTCGGCGGGGGTGGACGAGGGCGCGATGGCGGTGCTTTCACCCGAGGAACGCCGCCACACCATGCATGGCGCGCCGCTCTGGGCGCGCGCGGCGACGGTTGCGGCGGGGCCTGTGTTCAATTTCATCCTCTCGATCCTGGTGATCGCGGGTCTGATGATGTGGTCGGGCACGCCGACCGAGAAACCCGCCATCGCCACGCTGATCGAGCTGCCCGAAGGCACGGGCGATCTGCGTCCGGGCGACCAGATCATCGCGATCGAGGGGCAGGAGACCCCCGATTACGACACGATCAACACGCTGGTCGAAAAGCTGCCCTCGCAGCCGACCCTGACCTGGCGCATCGAGCGTGACGGAGTGTCGCAGGAGATCACCGGGCCGCAGCTCTTCCCGCCGGTTCTGGTGGGGGTTGCGCCGAGTTCAGCGGCCTATGACGCGGGTATCCTGCCCGATGACGTGATCGTCTCGATCGACGGCGCGCCGATCTGGCGCTTTGCCGATCTGCAGGCGGCGGTGCGCGCGGCCGAAGGAAAGCCGCTCGCGCTGGAAATCTGGAGCCCGTCAAGCGGCGAGACGCGCCCCGTCACGCTGTCCGCGCGGCGCACCGATCTGCCGGTGGGTGATGGCGTTTTTGAGACGCGCTGGCTGATCGGGGCCAATGGCGGCTTCGTGTTCGAGCCCGAGACCCGCCCGACGGCGATTTCCGACGCGCTGATTGGCGGCGTGCGCCAGACCTGGGGCATCGTCGCGCAGTCGATCTCGGGGCTCAAGGCCATGATCCTGAAACAGATTTCGAGCTGCAACCTGTCGGGCGCGCTGCGCATCGCGGAAAGCTCGGCGGCGGCGGCCAAGGGGGGCATGCCCGATTTCATCTGGTTCATCGCGGTGCTTTCGACGGCGGTCGGCTTCCTCAATCTGCTGCCGATCCCGGTGCTCGATGGCGGCCATCTGATGTTCCACCTCTGGGAGGGGATCACCGGCAAGCCGCCCTCGGACAAGGTGCTGAACGCGCTGATGGCGATGGGGTTGAGCCTGGTGCTGACGCTGATGCTGTTCGGGCTCTGGAACGACCTGTTCTGCTGACCGGTTTTGCCAAAAACCTGCCCCATTTCAGCCATATTGCGCGACTAGCCTGCACGGTGAGCAGGAGGGTTTGTCATGCATGTTGTTTCGGAAAGCTATCGTGGCCTGTCGGTGGTCTTCGAGGTCTCGCTTGACCGTATTGTGGTGCCGGTCGCAACGGTGGTCGCGCTGGTCGGCGCGGGCATGCTGGGTTTGCACCTGATCGAGATGTTCGGCATGGACCCGCACCTGATCGACCGCCTCTGACTTCGCAACGATCGGTACGTTTTTGCCACGCGCGCCCCCCTCGGGGCGCGTTCGCGTTTTGACAAGACTGGCCTTTCCCGATACTCAATCAGGGACATTTGATTAAGGCCATCTGGGGAGAGGGCGATGACGGATTGGGGGCTTCGGGCAAAGCGCTCGGGCAAAGCGCGTGCTCTTGCGACGAGCGCATTGGTTTTCCTTGCAGTTGCAATGACTTCGCCGGATATGGCGATGGCGCAGAACTACCAGTTCAGCCAGCTCAAGATCGAAGGGAACGAGCGTATCGAACCCGCAACGATCATCAAATACGCGGGAATCGGTCGGAATGAGGCGCTCTCGGCGGGCGGGCTCAACGACGCTTACCAGCGGCTTCAGGCCTCGGGCCTGTTCGAGTCGGTCGAGCTGGTGCCCCAGGGCTCGACGCTGGTGATCCGCGTGCAGGAATATCCCACGGTCTCGATCGTCAATTTCGAAGGCAACAAGAAGCTCAAGGACGATTTCCTGGCCGGGATCGTTCAGACCCAGTCGCGCCGCGTCTATTCCCCCGCGACCGTCGAGGCTGATGCCGCGCGCATCGTCGAGGCCTATGCCCAGGGCGGGCGCATGGCGGCGCGTGTCGATCCCAAGATCATCCGCCGCGACGGCAACCGCGTTGACGTGGCCTTTGAGATCAAGGAAGGCAAGGTCACCGAAGTCGAGCGCGTCTCGTTCACCGGCAACCGCGCCTATTCGGACCGCCGTCTGCGCCGCGAGTTGTCGACGAAACAGGCGGGCCTGCTGCGCGCCTTCATCCAGTCCGACACCTATATCGCCGAGCGCGTCGAGCTGGACCGTCAGATGCTGACCGAGTTCTACCGCTCGCGCGGCTATGTCGATGCGCAGGTCACCGGGGTTTCCTCGGAACTGGCCAATGCGCGCGACGGCGTGTTCATGACCTTTAACATCCGCGAAGGCCAGCAGTTCCGCTTTGGCAACATCACCACGATTTCGACCGTGCCCGAGCTGGATGCGGCCGAATTCGACAAGCTCGCCAAGATTCGCACCGGGGCGACCTATTCGCCGGTGGCCGTGGATTATGCCGTGACCCGGATGGAAGAGCTCGCGCTGCGCAAGGGCGCCGATTTCATCCGCGTCGAGCCGCGCGTCACCCGTAACGACCGCGATCAGACGCTCGATATCGAGTTCGCTATCACCAAGGGCCCGCGCGTCTTTGTCGAGCGCATCGACATCGAGGGCAACAACACCACGCTGGACAAGGTGATCCGTCGTCAGTTCCGCGCGGTCGAAGGGGACCCCTTCAACCCGCGTGAAATCCGCGCCTCGGCGGAGCGTATCCGCGCGCTCGGCCTGTTCTCTTCGGCTGATGTGAACACGCGTCCGGGTTCGGCCTCCGATCAGGTCGTGGTCGATGTGAACGTCGCTGAGCAGCCCACCGGCTCGCTCGCCTTCGGCGCCTCTTACGGGGTGGAATCGGGCATCGGCTTCAACATCAACTACCAGGAATCGAACTTCCTGGGCCGCGGGCAGTATATCAGCCTGTCCTTCGGGTCGGGCACGGACACCAAGAACTACGGCTTTACCTTCGTCGAGCCCTCGTTCCTCGATCGCAACCTGCGTGCGGGCCTCAAGACCTGGTACCGTACCTCGGAATATTCGAACGCGGATTACAACACCAAGGCGGCGGGCATCACGCCCTCGCTGGAATTCCCGATTTCGGACAATGGCCGGCTTGGCCTGCGCTACACGCTTGAACGTGACACGCTGACCGATGTTGATGACGATTCCTCGCAGCTTCTGAAAGACGAGGCGATGATCGAGGATGGCTCGCTCTGGAAATCCTCGATCGGCTACTCCTACACCTATGATACCCGGACCACCGGGCTCGATCCGCGCTTTGGCTGGTATTTCGAATTCGGCCAGGATTTCTACGGAATCGGCGGCGATTATCAGGGTATCAAGACCACCGCGCTCCTGCGCGCGCAGCGCAAGATCATGCAGGAAGAGGTTACGCTGCGTTTTGACCTCGAAGGCGGCGCGATCCATTCCTTCGGTGATTATGACACCCGCATCCTTGAACGCTTCCGCAGCTCGGGGATCATGCGCGGCTTTGAATCGAACGGCTTCGGTCCGCGCGACATGGATGTCGCCAACGAGGACGCGCTTGGCGGTCTGTATTACGCGGTGGCGCGTGCCGAGGCGGAATTCCCGCTGGGTCTGCCCTCGGAATACAACCTCGCTGGCGCGGTCTTTGCCGATGTCGGCTCGCTCTGGGGTCTTGAGAACACCGATGGCGGGCGGATCGACGACGGTCTGAACCTGCGCGCGGTGGTGGGGGCCTCGGTGCTCTGGAACTCGCCGATCGGGCCGCTGCGCCTCGATTTCACCAAGGCGCTCAAGAAAGAAGACTACGACCGCGAGCAGAACTTCGACCTGACGGTTTCGACCCGGTTCTGATCATGGCAAGCCCGATGCGTCTCGCACTGGTTCTGGCGGTGGGCCTTGGCCTGCTGGCGGGGCCGGGCGGGGTCGCGGCGCAGGAGCAAGCCGCGCCGCGGGCCACGCAGCAGATCCTCACGCTCGACTGGGACCGGCTTTACGAGGGCTCGACCTGGGGCAAGCGCGTGGTGCGCGACGTGGCCGAGGCCTCGCGTGCGCTCAACACCGAAAACAACCGCATCGCCGACGCGCTGGTCGCCGAGGAGCGCGCGCTGACCGAACAACGCGCGACGATGGAACTGGCGGCGTTTCGGGCCGCGGCCGAGGCGTTCGACAAGCGCGCGACCGAGATCCGCGCGGCGCAGAAGGCCAAGGCGCAGGCGTTGCAGGCGCGGCTTGATCAGGAACGCGGCGCCTTCATTCAGGCGACACTGCCGATCCTTGATGAATTGCTTGTCGCGCGCGGGGCGGCGATTGTGCTGGACCGCCGGGTCATCATTCGCGGGCTCGCCGATCTGGATGTGACCGCCGAGCTGGTGCGCCTCGTTGACGAGAGGGTGGGCGACGGCGCCGGGGTGGTCTCGGAGGATGCCGCGCGGGAGACGAGCGCGCCCACGGAGGCCCCGATGCCTGTGCCCGAACCGACCAGCCCCGCCGAGGCGACCCCCGATCCGGCGCCCCAGAACTAACCGGGCCTCGGCAAAGGGCGCCGAGCGCCTTGCCATAGCCCCCCCCGATTGCTAGCAAGTTTCGAGCAGAGCGGTGCGTTTCCGACCCGCGCAGCCCCTCGCAGCCAAGGAGCCAAGATGTCCGAGAAACCCGTTCCCGCGCCCCATACGAATGCCGATCTGGACCTGATCAAACAGATCATCCCGCATCGCTACCCGTTCCTGATGATCGACAAGGTGCGCGACATCGTCCCGAACGAGACCGCCGTCGGCATCAAGATGGTCACCTGCAACGAACCTCATTTCGAAGGCCATTTCCCCTCGAAGCCGATCATGCCGGGTGTGCTGATCGTCGAGGCGCTGGCGCAGACCGCCGCCGTTCTGGTGGGCGTTTCGATGGATGTGATCGGCAAGGAGCTGCTGACCTATTTCATGGGCATCGACAAGGCCAAGTTCCGCCGCATGGTGGTTCCGGGCGATTGCCTCGAACTGCATGTGAAAGCGCTGCGCGGCGGCGGCAAGATCTGGAAATTCGAGGGTATCGCCAAGGTCGATGGTGAAATGGCGGCCTCGGCCGAGTTCACCGCGATGATGGACCTCAAGGGCTGAGGACGGAATGGAGACGCGCATTCACCCCTCGGCGGTGATCGAACCCGGCGCCAAGATCGGCCCGGGCTGCGAGATCGGCCCGTTTTGCCACATCGGCCCCGAGGTTACGCTCGGCGCGGGCGTGGTGCTGAAATCCCATGTCGTGATCGCGGGCGAGACCGAGATCGGCGACGAGACCACGGTGTTTCCCTTCGCCTCGCTGGGCCAAATCCCGCAGGACCTGAAGTTCAAGGGCGAAAAGACCCGGCTGATCATCGGCAAGCGCAACCGGATCCGCGAATATGTCACGATGAACGCCGGCACCGAGGGCGGTGGCGGCGTCACGCGGGTCGGCGATGACGGGCTGTTCATGGCCAATTGCCACGTCGCCCATGACGCGCAGATCGGGGACCGGGTGATCCTGGTGAACTCGGTCGCGGTCGCGGGGCATTGCGTTCTGGAGGACGACGTGATCGTCGGCGGGCTCTCGGGGGTGCACCAATGGGTGCGCATCGGGCGCGGCGCGATCATCGGCGCGCTCTCGATGGTGACGGCCGATGTGATCCCGCATGCGCTGGTTGCGGGGCCGCGCGCGGGGCTTGAAGGGCTGAACCTTGTCGGGCTCAAGCGTCGCGGCACGCCGCGCGCCGATATCAGCGCGCTGCGCGAGCTGTACATGGCGCTCTCCGAGGGCAATTTCCGCGAACAGGCGCGCAAGCTGTCCGAGGACGGCCCCGACAGCGATCTGGCGCGCGAGGTGCTCGATTTCATCCTCGGTCCCTCGGACCGCTCGTTCCTGACGCCGCGATGACGGATCGGCCCGATACCGCCCTGATCGCGGGGATGGGCGCCTTGCCGGCGCTTCTGGCCGCCGCGCGCCCCAACATGCTGATCTGCGAGATGGAGGGGTTTCCCGCCTCGGTGCCGGGCGCCGAGACGCTGAAATTCCGGGTCGAGCGGCTGGTGCCCTTCCTCGATCATCTCGTCGATGGCGGGGTGAAGCAGGTGGTGTTTGCGGGTGCCATGCGCCGCCCGCGGCTGGAGCCTGAGCTGTTCGACCCGCGCACCGCAAGCCTCGTGCCGCGGCTCCTGGGGGCGATGCAGGCGGGGGACGATGAAACCCTGCGCGCGGTGATCGAGCTGTTTGAGGAATGGGGCCTCGAGGTCGTCGGCGCCGATCAGATCGCACCCGATCTGGTGCCCGGCGCAGGGATTCTGACCGGGGCGCCCTCCGAGGCGGATCGCCACGACGCTGCGCGCGCAGCATCCATCGTGGCAGCCCTTGGTGCGGTCGATGTGGGGCAGGGTGCGGTTGTCGCGCAAGGCCTTTGTATCGCGACCGAATCTTTGCCCGGAACCGACGAAATGCTGCGCTTCGCTGCGCAGCATAAATCGCTGCGCCCTGACCCGGAGGGCGCGCGCGGCGTGTTCTACAAGGCGCCGAAACCGGGTCAGGACCGGCGTATCGACCTGCCTGCGATCGGGCCGCAAACGGTTGAAAATGCCGCTGCAGCCGGGCTTGCCGGCATCGTCTGGGAGGCGGACGGGGTGCTGTTGCTTGATCGCGCCGCGACCGTTTCTGCGGCCGAACATCACGGGCTTTTCCTGTGGGCGCGCGAACCATGAAGCTTTTCCTGATCGCGGGCGAGGCCTCGGGCGACAAGCTCGGCGCGGCCTTGATGGAGGGGCTCGAAAGCCTCGCGCCCGGGGTCGAGTTTGCGGGCATCGGCGGCCCCGGCATGGAGGCGCGGGGGCTCTCCAGCCTGTTCGCGATGGAAGAGCTCTCGGTCATGGGGATCTGGGAGATCTTGCCGAAATACCGTGCGCTCAAGGCGCGCATCGCCGAGACCGCCGAGGCGGTTCTGGCCTCGGGGGCCGAGGCGCTGATCACCATCGACAGCCCTGATTTCTGCCTGCGCGTGGCGCGGCTCGTGCGCGCGGCGCGCCCCGATTTCAAGGTGATCCATTACGTGGCGCCCTCCGTCTGGGCCTGGCGTCCGGGCCGCGCGGCGAAGATGGCCGAAGTGGTCGATCACGTGCTGGCGCTCTTGCCCTTCGAGCCGCCCTATATGGAGGCCGCGGGGATGAGCTGTGATTTCGTCGGCCATCCGGTGGTGGCGGAACCGCGCGCCAGCGCCGCCGAGGTCGCGGCCTTTCGCGAGACCCATATGATTGCGCCCGACCAGCCGTTGGCGCTCTGCCTGCCGGGGTCGCGGCGCGGTGAGGTCAAGCGCCTCGGTCCGCGTTTCGACGAGGCGCTGATGCGCCTGCGCGACCGCGAGCCGGGGCTGCGCGTGGTGCTGCCGACGGTGCGCGGCGTGTCCGGGCTGGTGCGCGAGATGACGGCGCGCTGGCCGGTCGCGCCGATCGTGGTCGAGGACGCCGCCGACAAGCGCGCGGCCTTTGGCGCCGCCGATATCGCGCTGGCGGCCTCGGGGACGGTGAGCCTTGAGCTGGCCGCCTCGCGCACGCCGATGGTGATCGGCTACGACATGGCGCCGCTGACGCGGATGATGATCGGCTGGATGCTCAAGATCGACACGGTGACGCTGGTCAATCTGGTCAGTGACACCCGCGCCGTGCCCGAGTTTTTGGGTCGGGCCTGCGATCCGGGGCCGATGGCGGCTGCGTTGCTGGAGCTGATCGAGAACCCGGAGGCGCGCGCGGTGCAATTTGCTGCGATGGAGCGCACGATGGAGCTTTTGGGCGAGGGCGGCGAGGCGCCGGGTCTGCGCGCGGCGCGCTCGGTTCTGGCGTTTCTGGAGCGCAAGGGATGAGGCGCGCGCTGGTTCTGGCGCTGTGCTGGGGCGGGGCGGCTTTGGCCGATCCGCTCCCCGAGCAACTCGCGGCGGGGCAGGCGGCGTATCAGGCCAAATGCCAGCGTTGCCATCGCACGCCCGAGCCACTCTTGCGCGCCACCGCCGAGCTGTCGCCCGAGGAAAAGGCTGCGCATTTCGAGGCGGTTTTGGCGACGCATCACAGCCCCGGCCCCGAGGCCGCAGCCGCCATTGCCGCCTGGCTCGCCAGCCTTTGATCGCGGGTCAGGGACGCGCCAGCGTGACGCCTGCGGCCTCCAGCCGGGTGCGGATCGCGCGGGCCATCTCGACGGCTTCGGGGGTATCGCCATGCAGGCAGATCGTGTCGATCCGCGCGGGCAGGCGCGCGCCCGAGGCGGCGATGATCGCGCCCTCGTCGAGCATCTGAAGGATGCGCCGGGCGGCGGCTTCGGCGTCATGCAAGACCGCGCCGGGCTTGGCGCGATCGACCAGCCGCCCGTCGTCCTCATAGGCGCGATCTGCGAAAATCTCCCCGATCCAGGGCGCGCCAAGGGCCCGCGCGGCGGTCTCTTGTTGCGTCGCCGCAATCACCATCAGCCGCAGGTTAGGATCGACCGCCAGCGCCGCCTCGAAACAGGTTTTCGCAAGATCCGCGTCCTCGGCGGCCATATTCGCCAGCGCGCCATGCAGCTTCAGATGCGCGAGCCCCAGCCCCAGCCCTTCGGCCACCGCCTTGGCCGCGCCGATCTGGTAGCGGATCAGGTCGCGCAGATCGTCCGCGCCAAGCGCCATGCGGGTGCGGCCGAAATTCGCGCGATCGTCAAAGCCCGGATGCGCCCCGATCGCAAGGCCAGCGGCCTGCGCCAGCCGCATCGTGCGCGCCATCTCGGCGGGGCTGCCGGCATGCAGCCCGCAGGCGACGTTGGCCGAGGTAATGATCTGCGCGAGCGGGGCATCCTGCCCGCAACCCTCACCCAGATCGGCATTCAGATCGACCCTGCGCGCCATTCTTCCTCCTCGTCGCCGCGAATTGCGCCGCCGATCAGCTGATAGCCCAGAAGTGCGGCGGAGTCACCGGGCAGGGCCGCGACAGGGCGGGCCTCGGCGCGGAGCGCGGCCAGTTCGGCGGGTTCGGTCGGGCAGGTGGCCTCGGCCTCGGCGAGCGTGATTTCCCTGAAGCGCAGCACGGTGCCGGGTGCAGATTGCGCGGCGCGCGGCAGGTCGGCGGGGATCACCGTGCCGATCCGCGGGTAGCCGCCGATGGTCTGGCATTCGGCCAGAAGGATCGCCGGAACCCCCGCGCCGGTCATCTGGATGTCGCCCTCGGCCACGGGTTCGGACAGGATCGAGCGGGCCTCCGCCAAGGTGAACAGACCGCCCGTCAGTGTCAGCCCCTGCCGGTTGCCCTGCGCGGCGCGAAAGGCGGTTGCGTAAAACCGCGCGCGGGTTTCGGGGGCGAAAAGGGCGGTCTGCGGGCCGGGGATCACGCGTAGCGTGCCACCCGTAAAACGGTCGGGCGGGGGCAGGCTGCGGGGTGGCGCATCAGGGGCCGGGTTGGGGGCCAGAGGCAGCCCATCGCCCGCGCGCAGGGGGCGTCCGAGCCCGGCGGGGGCTTGGGTTGCGCGCGCGCCAAGCCGCATCGGTGTTGCGATCCCGCCGGCAAAGCTGAGGTAGCCATAGACGCCCGCTTCGGCCGGGCCGATCTCCAGCACCGCGCCGGCGGGGATCAGGTGGCTTGCATTCCAGGCGAGCGGGGTGCCGTCGAGGCGGGCGCGCATCGGCGCACCGGTCAGCGCGATGCGATGGGGTTGAGCGAGCCGAAACCGCCCGCCCGTGCCCGCCATTTCCAGCGCCGCGACGGGGGCGGGCAGGTCCAGAAGCGCCGCCGCCTCCAAGATCGCGCGCCGGTCGGCCGCGCCGCCGCGCGCGAGCCCCGAGGCCAGCCAGCCCGGGCGGCCGAGGTCTTGCACCGACACTGCCGGGCCCGCTGAGAGGATCGAAAGCATGCTCATCCGCGTCGCTCCAGCCGGGCGCCGCCCAGCGGGTCGCCCGTGTCCAGAAGCGCGTCAAGCTCGGGCGCGGAGATCGGGTGAAAGCGCAGCGCATCGCCCGGGGCCAGCGCGACCGGGGTCTCGGCCTCGGGGGCGAAGGGGCGAAAGGCGGTCCGCCCGAGCCAGCGCCATCCGGTCGGCGAGAGGTTGGCAAACAGCACGACCTGCCGGATCGCGGTGGTGATCGCGCCGCGCGGCACCTGCGGCGTCAGCGCGTCGAGGCGCGGCAGGTCCCAACGCGGCGGCAGCGTGCCGAGATAGGGCTGGCCCGGCGCGAAGCCAAGTGCGAGCACGCGCAGCTCGGTCGCGGTGAATTCAGCGATCAGCGCCTCGGGCGTGGTGCCCGCGAGGGCGGCGGTTTCGGCCAGTTGCGGGCCGTTCAAATCGCCGAAGGCGGCCGGGATATGCCAGAGCCGGGCCGGGCGCGGCGCGGTCTCGGGCAGGGCGGCGAGGCGGGCGTGCAGCTCGGTTTTCAGCGCCGCACGGTCCACCTGCGCGCGGTCGAATCGCAGTTGCAGCGAGGCCAGCGCCGGGGCGCTTTCCAGATATCCTTGGGGCGGATCGGTGCAAAGCGCCTGATGCAGCGCCAGCGCGCGGGCATTCGCCTGATCCGAGAAGCCCCGCGCAAATCGCACCAGAAGCCCGTCCAGCCCAAGCGGCAGGATATCGGGGGACGCGGCAAAAGGCTGATCGGCATGGGACATGGCGCAAGGATGCGGAAAAACGCCGCCCGTGCAAGCGCCGAAGGGTGCGGGGCGGCTGTCATCAACATGTGATCTGGCTGTAAGTTGCCTGTCACACGCCGGGGCTAGCGAAGGCGCCAGCAACATCACCTGGAGCAAACCATGAAAACCCGGATTCTTTCTGCCCTGATCCTCACCACCGCGCTCAGCGCGCCTGCCTTCGCCGAGACGCTCAAGCGCGTCGCCAGCGTGCCGCTGGGTGGCGAAATCACCGGCATGTTCCTCGAAGGGGGCGACCTGTTCTTCAACGTGCAGCACCCGGCTGACGATCTGGGCAATGACTTTGCCCGCGCCGCTGTCGGCGTCGTCGCCAATGCCGATTTCGGTGCGGCGGAACTCGCGCTGGCCGATGGCGATGCGAAGAAGGTCGTGACCAGCTCGATGGGCGCCTATCAGATTCTCGTGCGCGAAGGCGATTTCGGCAAGATCGGCCATATCGCCGGCAAGTCGGGCGAGATCAAGGTCTCGAACGACCCCGATTTCAATGCTTTTGTGCGCACCGGCGAGACCGAGGGCTACCTGTTCACCAACTGGGAAGACCGTCCCGGCGGCATGTCGCGCGTGCGCATGACCCGTTCGGCCGAGGGCCTGTGGTCGGTGGACGAAGCCGATGCGATGATGCTCGATTTCTCGGGCGTCGAGGGCACCTGGGTGAACTGCTTCGGCACGCTGAGCCCCTGGAACACGCCGCTGACCTCGGAAGAGCTTTACTTCGACAACACCGCCGACTGGAACAACCCGAGCTATGAAGAAATCGGTGATGTGGCCGCGCTCGAAGGTTATCTCGGCCATTACCCGAACCCCTACCGCTACGGCTATATCGTCGAGATCACCGATCCGGCGGGCGCCGCGGTGCCGAACAAACTGTTCTCGCTGGGCCGTTTCAGCCACGAAAACGCGGTGGTGATGCCCGACCAGAAAACCGTCTATCTCTCGGATGACGGCACCAATGTGGTGTTCTTCAAATTCGTGGCCGATACCGCGGGCGATCTGACGGTGGGCACGCTTTACGCCGCCAAGATGACCCAGAAAGCCGCGCCGGGCACCCCGGCTGCCGAAGCGGGCTTCGACGTGGAATGGATCGAGCTGGCCCATGCCTCGAACGCCGATATCGCGGGCTGGATCGCGCAATATGACGGCATCTCGCAGGCCGATTACAAGGAAGGCGCGACCTCCTATATCTCGGACGAAGATGTCGCCGCCTGGGCCAAGGGCGAAGCCGCCGACAACCGCGTGGCCTTCCTCGAAAGCCGCAAGGCCGCCGCTGCCAAGGGCGCTACCGCCGAATTCCGCAAGATGGAAGGCGTGAACATCAACCATGATGCCGCCGCCGATGGCTCGGTGCCGTTCATGTATATGGCGATGTCGGAAGTCGCCAAGGGCATGGCCGACGACAAGGGCGACATTCAGGTCGGTGAGAACAAATGCGGCGTGGTCTATGAAATGGCCCTCGACGCGGCGTTCAACGTCTCGACCATGATGCCGGTCGTCGCGGGCGGTGCCTATGACAAGAACAACGAAGCCAATGCCTGCGACGTGGCCGGGATCTCGAACCCCGACAACATCGTGGTGCTGGCCTCGGGCGAGGTTCTGATCGGTGAGGACACCGGCAACCACGAAAACAACGCCATGTGGCTCTGGACGCCCGCGCGCGCCGCGAAGTGATCCGGCTCCGGCCATGACCCATGCGAAAGGGCGGCATCGCGCCGCCCTTTCCATATGAACAGGAGACCCCGATGCGCCGCCTTGCCCTTTGCCTCGCCCTGACCCTGCCGGCCACCGGCTTCGCGCAGGATCTGTCCAGCCTTGATGGCGCCGCGCTGCGCGCGCTGCGCCCCGCCTCCGAGGCGCTTGTCGCCGCCGGTCGGCGTTATAACCCAGAGGCGCCGATCCCGCCGCAATGCTACACCCGCATCGAGGGCCGCTTTAATCCCTGCTATGTCTGCCACCAGACCAACGAGGACGCCACGCGCCCGAATTTCATGCTCGATGGCGGGTTGCAGGCGGAATATGCCTTTTCCGAAGCGGGCCTGACCAATCACCACGTCAATCTTTTCATCGACCGCTCGGCCGAGGTCGCGGCGATTTCCGATGCCGAGATCCGCGACTGGATCGGGCAGGACAATTACAGCGGTCTCGCGCCGCGACTCGCGGCCGAGGGGTTCGGCGGTTGGGTGCCCGATCTGGCCGGTTACGCCGAGGGCGCGGCGGCCTTCGATGCGCGTGGTCTGGCCCTGGATGGCTCGTGGTGGGTCGCTTTCAATTACAAGCCGCAGCCCTCGACCTTCTGGCCGACCAACGGCTCGACTGACGATGTGCTGATCCGGCTGCCCGCGCCGTTTTACACGTTGTCCGACGGGCGCCCGAGCGAAGACCTCTATTTCGCCAATCTCGCGCTTCTGGAGATGGCGTTTCAGGACCTGCCCGAGGTCACCGTGCCGCCCCTCGACGAGGCGGCGATCGGCGTCGATCTGGATGGCGACGGCACGCTGGGGCAGGCGGGCAGGGTGCTCGCTCGCGCCAGTTATCTGGGGGGCGCTGCCGATAAGCCGGTGACGCGGATGCTCTATCCCGAGGGCACCGAGTTCCTGCATTCGGTGCGCTATGTCGGGGTCGATCCGCAGGGCGCCATCACCGTTGCGCGGCGCATGAAAGAGCTGCGCTACATGGTCAAGACCCGCGCGCTCTCGATCCCGCAGATTGCCTCGCGCTATGGCAACGAGCGTCAGGAAAAGATGGACGAAAACCTGCCGCGTTACCTCGATCTGGGCGACAAGGGGATGGATAACGGGCAGGGCTGGACGCTTCTGGCCTTTATCGAGGACGCCTCGGGCGCGCTGCGCCGCCAGACCAACGAAGAGCTGTTCTTTTGCCGCGGCTGCCATGCCTCGGTCGGCGCGAATATCGACCAGACCTGGGCCTTTCCGCGCAAGCTGACGGGCGCTGAGGGCTGGGGCTATATCGACCTGCACGTGCAGCGCGACGTGCCCAATCGCGGCGAGGCGATGGGCGAGATCGCGCAATACCTGCAGCGCGCGGGCGGCGGTGATGAGTTCCGCTCCAACACCGAGATGCGCGCGCGCTGGTTCACGCCCGCCGGGCAGGTCGACCACGCGGCATTGGCGGGCAAGACGGTCTATGAGCTGATCGCGCCTTCGGCTGAGCGTGCGCTGATGCTGAACAAGGCCTACCGGGTGCTGGTCGCGGAGCAGAGCTTTGTTTTTGGCCGCGACGCGACGGTGACCCCGCCCGCGAATGTCCATGCCGGGATCGACGAGGCCACCGCGCCCACACTGCCGCCCGAATACCGCTACCGCCACGATATCCGGCTGGATTGGGCGCGCTAGGCGGTGATTTAACGGAAATCGGCTATCGGTCGCGCCTGCCCGAGGCGCGGCTGGTCCCCCGTTAACCGTGTTCTAAGGCATATTAACCTTTCGTTTTTCACCAATTCTGTCAAAGTTACCTAACGTCCTCTTTTCGGAGGGGGTGGATCATTTTCCTTGGGGATAGTGCAACTCAGCCGGTCGATGTCTTTCGAAAATCGTTTGTTCTATCTTTTGCTGCTGGTTTCGATCCTGCTCTTTGCTCTGGCGGGACGGACGCCGTGGCTTGACGAGTCGATGCTGCTGGTGAACCTGCGCGATATCGGCTGGACGGATGTCGGGCGCCCGCTGCCCTATTACGATCAGGTCGCGCCGCCCGGGCAACTTGCTCTGGGGTTGTTGATCCGCGATCTCTTCGGGTTTGAGGCTGTCTATCCCGGACTCAAGCTGGTTTCCCTTGGCGCCTATCTGGGGCTTGTGCTGATCCTGGCGCAGAGCTTCCGGCCGGAGGGCAGACCAGAGTTTCCTCTGGTGGTTCTGGCGCTGATCCTGATGGCGCCGCTCCTTATGAACCAGGTGACTCAGGCCAAGCATTACATGTTCGACGCCTTTGTCAGCGCGGCGATCCTGGCATCGGGATATCGCCTGACCCAAGGGCCGACGGTCGGACGCCTGAGTGCCTTCGTCGCAATCTGTCTTGCGGGCACCCTGTTCTCTTTCGTCTCGATCATCAGCGCGATGGGCACGCTGGCGGCGGTTTTTATCTATCTCGCGCTTGAGCGCGAGAGGGCCGGGCGCAAGGGCGCCCTTGTGCGCGTGGCGCTCACGGGCCTCGGGCTGGCCGGATATTTCCTGATCTACAAGCGCCTGTTGGTGGATCCGACCGCGATCTATCAACTGACGGCCTACCCCGAGGTCTACCAGAAACATCTCTTCGCCGGGGGGGACCTTGCGGTGACCGGGAGCGAGTTTCTGCGCCTTGTTCTGTTCTCGGTTTCGAACCGGGTCCTCGACACATTGGCCAGTAACGGCGCGCCGGTCTTTGCCTTTTTCCTGTTCAATTTCGCGATCCTGTTGTTTTTGTTCATGGGCTTTCGGCGCGGGGGCACGCTGCGCTTCGTGGCGCTTGCCTGCGGGATGACCCTGCTTGGCACGATGGTCCTGAATGCACTGGGCGCGCTGCCGATCCCCTATGAACGCCATTTCAGTTTTCTTCAGCCCTTCACGCTGACTTTGATTGCGCTGCTTGTGCTCCGGTTTCTGTCGCGCTGGCCGCGGTTTCCGCGATGGGCGGTGGTGCTGTTGCTGGTGTTCGGCCTTGATGGCATCCTGAACGGAATGTTTCGTCCGCGCGGCGAAGACATGGTGGCGATGGCCTATCTCACATCCGATGAGAACGAGGAGGGAGTGCTGCCGGTCTGGATCAGCTTCGCCTCTCAGCCGACCTTCGATTTCGCCAACTGGCAGGGCGCGCCGGTGCATGGGGTTGTCGGGCGTGAGAGCGATTACACCAGTTGGACGGTGCGGGGTGGCGCGCGTGACGAAGAAGGCGAAATCCGCGACGACTATCCGATGCGTTTCGTCGAGGATATGCGTCCCTATGATCGGGCGCGCATGATTTTATCGCACCATTGGGGCACAAAGCCTTTGGTTTTCCTTGAAACCGCCTTCAAGCACGGGTGGGATTGTGAAGAGGAAACCGAGGTCGGAGCGATCATGATCTATCTGTGCGAGCGCGAAGGGGATTAGGCGAATGGCGGGCGATCTGCTGATCGGATCGACGGGGTTCGTCGGGACCAATCTCTTGCGCAGTCGGGGATTTGCCGCGCAGTGCAACTCGGCCACGATCGCGCAGATGCGCGGCGGGCGTTTTGACACGGTGGTTTGTGCGGCGGCGCCGGGCTCGATGGTTGCCGCCAATCGCGCGCCCGAGGCTGACAGGGCCGCGATCGAGAATTTGATCGGGCATCTTGAAACCCTCTCCGCTCGCCGCTTCGTGCTGATCTCGACCATCGCCGTGCTCGCGCAGTTCGATGCGGGCGATGACGAGACAAGTACGGGCTTTCAGGAGGATCTGGCCTATGGTTGTCACCGCCGCCACCTCGAAGCCTTCTGCCAGGCGCGATTTCCCGGCGCGCTGATCTTGCGGCTGCCGGCCCTGTACGGGGCGGGGCTGAAGAAGAATTTCCTTTTCGATCTCGCCAACCCGGTGCCCTCGATGCTGACGGCGCAGGCGTTCGACGCGCTGTCTGCGACGATGCCGGCGCCCCCCTTCGCGGCGCTGGCGTCGTGTCTGAGCTGGCAGGACGGGATCGGGATGCATGTCCTTGACCGAGCCATGCTGAATGCCAGGCCAGAGCGCGCGGCGATCGAGACAGCTTTGGTCGCGCTTGGACGCACGGCGCTGCAATTCACCCATCGGGACAGCCGGTTTCAGTATTTCGGGCTCGCGGGCCTGTCAGAGGTGATCGCGCGCGCCCTTGAGGCAGGGGTTGAGACGTTGCATGTCGCGACCGAGCCGGTCTCGGCCGCCGAGGTGCACCTTCGGCTTCTGGGGCGCGAGATGCCCGAGACAGGGGCCAAGCTCCATCGCGAGGATTTTCACACCCGTCATGCGGGGGTCTTCGGTGGTGCAGCACCCTATCTGCGAGGCCGTGAGGCGGTGATCGCGGATATCGCGCGCTGGTATCGGGATGGGGGGTGGATATGAAGCTGGCCGCGTCCAACATTGCCTGGAACCCGGCGCAGCGGCTGGAGGCCTATCGACTGCTGGCCGAGGCCGGGTTTGGCGGGCTGGAAATCGCCCCGAACCTGTTTCTGGCGTCGCTCGACGACCCGTTCTGTCCTGCGCCCGCCGAGGTTGCGGCCCGCCGCGCCGAGATAGCGGCATTTGGGCTTGATCTGGTGTCTCTGCAGGCGCCGCTGTTCGGGGTTGAGGGGGTGGCGCTGTTCGAGACGGCCGCCGAGCGTCAGCGACTTGTCGAGGGAATGGAACGCGCGATCCGGCTCGCCGGGATGCTGGCTATTCCCAATATTGTCTTCGGGTCGCCGCGCCAGCGCGTGGTGCCGTCTGGGATGAGTGCCGACGTCGCAGAAGGGATCGCCGCCGAGACGCTTGCGGCACTGGCCGATCTGGCACTTGCCGAGGGGTGCAAGATCGCGCTTGAACCTAATGCCAGGGAGTACGGCACGAATTTCCTGACCACGCTGGAGGACACCACTCGTTTTCTCGACCGGATCGACCACCCGGCGCTGACGCTGAACCTCGATTTCGGGACGCTTTGGCTGAGCGGCGAGATCGAGGGGCTTGATCTGAGCGACTGCATCGGCCGGGTCTCGCATGTGCATATCAGCGAGCCGATGCTGGCGCCTGCACCGGCCTCGGCGGCGCATGCGGCGCGTGCTGTGGCGGCGCTGCGGGCGGTGAATTGGGTGGGATCGACCTCGATCGAGATGCGGATGGTCCCGGATGACCCCGGGTTGACGGTGCTTGCGGGCTGCCTGCGGCGGCTTGGCGACGCCCTGGAGGAAAACCATGAGTGATGCTTCCCTGCGCAGCGATATCCTCGTCTCGATCTGTTTCGACGATTTCAGCTATTCGCCGGCTTCCGCCGCCGCGCTGAAGGCGGTCGCAGCCGAGATCGACAGCCGCTACCGGTTTTGGGAGATCCTCGTGGCCTGTGTCGATGGCCGGGGGTGCGCCGAGGACAGCCTGCTGCAGGACATCCGCAACCTGCGCTTGATCCGGCTGAGCGGGAACAGCTCTACGGCCTATGCGCGCCGCTATGCGCTGGCCACCCGTGCGATTGGCGATGTGGTGGTGATGACCTCGCTTGACGAGTTGCCTGTGCTGGACCTGCCGGGCATGATCCGGGATGCGAATGACAGCAATTCGATGGTCAGCTTTCGCTCCGGCACGGGCGGGGCGCTGAACAAGGTCATCGTCGGGCTTGGCCGCGTGGCGGGGTTCAGGGTGGATGCGGCGCGGCTGCGCACGATCGCCATTCCCAAGGAAATCCTGGGCCTGATCCTGCGCCATCCCTCGCGCGAGATCGCATTGCGCTTCCCGCCGATCAACCCGTCCTTCGCATTGCTCGACACCGAGATAGCGGCGCAGGGAACCGGCCTTTCATTGCGCAAGGACCTGAAGCAAAGGCTGTTCCTGCTGGAGCGCCTGATGACGGGGGCGGCGCCCTCGGTGCTGCGCTGGGTGGGCTATCTGTCGGTGGTGGTCGTGGTGATGGCGCTGATCTACGCGATCTATGCGGTGGTGATCTTCCTCACGCGCGACACTGCCGAGGGCTGGTTTACCACCTCGCTCGCGATCAGCGGCACGACGGGTTTCCTCGGGATCGCGCTGATGGCGATCACCTCGGGGATCAACCGGCTGATCGAGCTGCTGGTGCCGGCCTTCGACGACCTGATGGTGCAGGAGCGCGGCTCGCTCGAACTGTTTCGCGAGCTGGAGGATGCGCTGAATGTTGAACGCGATGCGCGCGCCGACAGCCGCGACGAGAGCGGGAGATGACGGCGACCCCACGCCATGATGTGGATTACCTCGTCGCCGGGGGCGGTTTCTATGGGTGTTGCCTCGCGCTTTTTCTACGCTCGCTCGGGGCGCGTGTCCTGCTGATCGAGCGATCCGATGGGCTGTTGACCCGCGCCTCGCAGGTCAATCAGGCGCGTATTCATACCGGGTTTCACTATCCGCGGAGCGCGCTGACGGCGGTGCGCTCGAAACTGCTGAGCCGGCAATTCGCGCGCGATTTTCCCGATGCCGTGGTCGATGATTTCCGCATGCTCTACGCGGTGGCGCGCCATGGTTCCAAGGTGTCGGCCAGCCGGTTCCTGCGGTTCTATCAGGAAATGGGGGCGCCGATAACGCCTGTGCGCCCCGAGGATGCGCGCCTGTTCGAGGATGAGATGATCGAGGCGGTGTTCGAGTGCCAGGAGGCGGCCTTCGACTGGTCGAAGCTTGCGCGCCACCTTGAAACGCGGCTCGATGCCGCCGGGATCGAGCTGCGCTTTGGTACCACGGTCGAGCGCTATCAAGACGGCCCCGAGGGTGTGCTGGCGCAGCTCTCCGACGGCTCCGAGATCAGCGCGCGCTACGGGTTCAACGTGACCTATGCCGAGATCAACGCGCTGTTGCGGCGCTCGGGGCTGCGGCCTGCGATGCTGCGCCATCAGGTGACCGAGCTGGTTCTGATCCGTCCGCCCCCGGGGATGAATGGCGCTGCGGTCACGGTGATGGATGGGCCGTTCTTTTCTTCGATGCCTTATCCCGCGCGCGGTTGCTATTCGCTGACCCATGTGCGCTATACACCGCAGCTGTCCTGGATGGATGCCGACGCGCCGGTTTCGCCCTATGACGCGCTGGCGGCGGCGGCGAAACCTTCGAAATCGCGCTTCATGATCAATGATTGCGCGCGCTACATGCCCTGCATCTCCGAGGCCGAGGTGGTGGACTCGCTTTTTGAGGTCAAGACGCTTCTGGTCCAGTCCGAGGTTGATGATGGCCGCCCGATCCTGTTTCACCGCGCCGGCCCGCAGGCGCGCGTAATCAGCATCATGGGGGGCAAGATTGATAACATCTATGACCTCTTCGACCTGTTGCGCCGCGAGTTGCCAGAGTGCCGCGAGGCCCATCTGGGCTGGCTCGTGCCCGGGGCGGAGGGCGCGCGATGACCGGGTACGCCGCATTCGGGCGGTTTTTCATCGTGACGCTGGCGGGGCTGGGTGTCGATCTGGCGACAAGCTGGCTGGTCTTGCACCTGTTCGCGCCGCCGCTTGCGCTGGCCGCGGCGATCGGGTTTCTGGCGGGGGCGGGGTTCAACTACCTGCTGCACGAGATCTGGACCTTCGGCGGCGGCGCGGGGCGCCTGTCGGGGCGGCGGTTCGGCAAGTATCTGGCTGTCTTGGGGATCGTCCTTGTCGGGCGGTTGGCGGCGGTGGCGGCGCTGTCGCGCCTTGCCCTGCTCGCCGAGTATCCCATGGCGATCCTCGTTTTGGCCAGCGGCGTCTCTATGCTGTTGAACTTCGCGCTGAGCCGGGGGCTTGTCTTTACCGCGCCGCGCGTGCCGAAGGAGATGGAATGATGAGCGAGGGTTCAGACCTGACCGCGCAGCAGGGCTGGCAGGTGCCGGCGCATGACACCCATGTCTTTCGCGAGAAGCGCGCGGAGCATGCGCTGGTGATCCCGGTCATCAACGAGGGCGAGAAGATCCGCGCGCAATTGCGGGCCTTCGCGGCGGCGGGGCTGCCCGTCGATCTGGTGATGGCCGATGGCGGTTCCAGCGATGGCTCGCTGGATGGCGGGATCCTTGCCGAGTGCGATGCGCGCGCGCTTCTGGTCAAGACCGGGCCGGGCAAGCTCGGGGCTCAGCTGCGCATGGCCTATGCCTGGTGCCTGCAAGAAGGCTATGCGGGGATCGTCACCATGGATGGGAATGGCAAGGATGACGTGACCCATGTGCGCCGGTTCCTTGCGGCACTGGAGGCGGGGGCCGATTACGTGCAGGGCTCGCGCTATGCGCCGGGGGGCGCGGCGATCAACACCCCGCGCGACCGCAGTTTCGGCAACCGGATGATCCATGCGCCGATCCTGAGCCTCGCCGCGCGTCGGCGGCTGACCGATACGACGAACGGGTTTCGCGCCTATTCCCGGCGCTACCTGCTTGACCCGCGCGTGGCTCCCTTTCGCGACCTGTTTCAGCGCTACGAGCTGCTGTTCTATCTGACGGTGCGGGCAGGGCAGCTGGGCTATCGCATCGCCGAAGTGCCGGTGAGCCGCCGATATCCCGATCAGGGCAAGATCCCGACCAAGATTGCGGGCTGGCGCGGCAAGGCCGATATTCTTGCGCAGACGCTGAAGGCCGCGCTTGGCCGCTACGCGCCCTGACACGGATCGAATTCTGCTTCGAGGCAGATTTAATGATTGAGGGTGTTCAGATAGGCGTGCAGCGCGGATATCTCTGCATAGCTCAGGTCGAATTCGGGCATGCCGTCCGCGTATTTCAGCGCGCGCCGGAGGGTTCCTTTAGAGACAGTGACCTGCCCCCCGCGAAATCCCTCACTTTAATGTAGAGTCTGCGCCAACTCTGAAGGAGCAGACACATGCGTAAGAGCCGTTTCACCGAGGCGCAGATAATCGGGATGATCAAGGAACAGGAGGCCGGGATGCCGACGGCTGAGGTGTGCCGCAGGCACGGCTTGAGCACCGCGACGTTCTACAAACTGAAGGCCAAGTATGGCGGCATGGAC
>NZ_NTJD01000008.1 GCF_002358085.1 Pseudothioclava arenosa | reverse complement strand
CTCAGAGCCCTTCTCAAGCACAACAACCTGAAGATCAGGGGCGATCTGCTTCAACCGGATCGCCGCAGACAGACCCGAAGGACCCCCACCAACGATCACGACATCATATTCCATCGACTCGCGTGCGATATCCGACATGTCCCAAAATCCTCTGGCTGGGCGCGCAGCGATCCGCACGCCATTTGCGAAGTTTCGGGGGCTTGGTAGCTTACCTCGCGGAATGAAGCAATTGTGACGCGGCGACGCTGCGCAATATTGTTGCGCCCTGACGGCGCTCGGCCCGGCGCTTGAGAACCGCATTCAGCCCCAGCACCACTGCAACCGAGGCATAGCCGTCAATCGCGTAGTGATAGCCGCTATAGACCGACAAGAGGAGAATCGCCGCGAAGAAGGCGAACCCCAGCGGCGCGATCCATTTCGCGCGCTCGCTCAGGTACAGCGCCGTGATGAAGGCCACCGCGACATGCATCGAGGGGAAGGCCGAGATGCCCAGCCCCAGATCGACGCCGCCGCCTTCGTAGCGCGCCCAGAGCCGTTCCTGAATTGCGCCCATCGCCGACTCGCCCATGCCGCCAGCGCCCAGCGCCCCGGCAAGCGCCGCGAATCTCTCACCCCCGACCAGGCGGTCGTAATAGACCGGCCCGACCGACGAGCCTGCCAGTGCCAAGAGGTTGCCGACCACGAACCACGAGATGAAGAACAGCCAGACATAGCGCGTCATCCGCGCCTCGTCGGTCTCGGTTGCGACGACCACGATCGGGAAGGCGAAGGCCGGCAGCGCCCAGGCGTTGAGATAAACCGCATCGACCACCCGCCCCATCGTGGGGCTGTCGATCCAGTCGTGCAGCAGGCGCCACGGGTCCTGCCCCAGATGTAGCCAGCGATCGAACGACGCCAGCGCGGGGTCGGCGTAATAAGGCACGATCTCGGGGATGGCGTTTTTCATGAAGGAAAAGCCGATCGGCAAGAGCACCGAGGCGAGCGTCACGAAGATCAGCGGCGCCGTGCGCGCCGCCATCCGCCGCCAGCCGAAGGCCAAAAGCACCGCCACCAGCACCGGCGCCACGTAATAGCCCGCGCCGATCATCAGGTTCAGGCTGTGGATCGTGGTGCCCAGCGCCGCGCGCAGCAGGCGCGGGAAATCGTCATACAGAAAGGCCGCGAGCAGGAGCGACGCGACGAG
Organism: Pseudothioclava arenosa; assembly: GCF_002358085.1. Taxonomy (GTDB): domain Bacteria; phylum Pseudomonadota; class Alphaproteobacteria; order Rhodobacterales; family Rhodobacteraceae; genus Pseudothioclava; species Pseudothioclava arenosa. Next base: position 165,806 of record NZ_NTJD01000008.1, on the reverse strand, counting down.
ATAAAGAAAGACAGCTCGAAAGACCTTGTTCATCAGGGTCCACCCGTTGTTATTGCTTTGCTTCTAGCCCTTGCTTGGGGCGAAAATGAGGCGCGAGGCTTGACTTCGGGGGGCCTTGCCGGATTAACAGCTTGAAACGGTAGAGTTGCCCGATCGAGCAGGCGGAGGGACGAGATGGAAAAGATTGCGATGACGCGCGCCGGGTATGAGGTGCTGGAGCAGGAACTCAAGGGCCTGAAGTCCGAAGAGCGTCCGGCCGTCATCAAGGCGATCGCCGAGGCCCGCGAACATGGCGACCTCTCGGAAAACGCCGAATATCACGCCGCACGCGAAAAGCAGAGCTTCATCGAGGGCCGCATCAAGGAGCTCGAATCGATCCTCAGCCGCGCCGAGGTGATCGACCCCGCGCGCCTCTCGGGCGCGATCAAGTTCGGCGCCACCGTCACGCTGGTGGACGAGGACACTGACGAAGAGCGCACCTATCAGATCGTCGGCGAGGCCGAGGCCGATCTGGAAAAGGGCCTGTTGAACATCAAATCGCCGCTCGCGCGCGCGCTGATCGGCAAGGACGAAGGTGACTCGGTCGAGGTGAACACCCCCGGCGGCGCCAAGTCCTATGAAATCCTTGCGGTGAAGTTCCTCTGACACCGCGCCACAAAGGGGCAGCTGACGCATGAGCTCCGACCGGCCAGACCCGAGATCCGGCCCCGCCGCGCAAGCGCCCGGCGGGCCGCGCGCGTCTGGCCCCGTATCGGGCGGAGGCGCCGAGCCGCGCCTGAGCCGGATCGAGGTGATCGCCCTGTCGCTGAGCGCGCTGTGGCTGGCGATGGTCGGGCTGTTCTACTGGATGATGCCGCCCGCCCCCGAGGGCAGCACGGGCGGGATGATGACCACGGTGATGGTGCTGGTCGCCATCGCCCTGCCGATCTCGATGATCTGGGTCGCCGCTGTCACCGCCCGCACCACCCGCGAGTTGCGCCACGAGGCCGCCAGCCTGCGCGCCTCGATCGAGGCGATGCGCGCGGCCTGGTCGAGCACGCAGGCGATGCGCGCGGGCCAGGCGGTCGAGCGCAAGCTCGACGAGATCGCCGCCGCCACCCGACAGGCCGAAACCACAATCGCCACTTTCGCCTCGCGCCGCGACGCAGGTGCGACGCAGCCCTCGGCCGATCGCAAGGCCGCGCTGATCGCCCCGAAACCCGCGGCCAGCGCCGATGAACAGCCCGCGCTCGCGCTTGGCACCCCCGCCGAGGCGCTGCGCCACCCGGTCTCGGTCGCCGATTTCATCCGCGCGCTGAACTTCCCCGATAATGCCGAGGACAAGGCCGGGTTCCATGCGCTGCGCAACGCGCTACAGGATCGCACCATGGCCAAGCTGATCCGCGCCGCGCAGGACGTGCTGAACCTGATCGCGCAGGACGGCATCTATATGGACGACCTGAAACCCGACCGCGCCCGCCCCGAGATCTGGCGCCGTTTCGCCACCGGCGAACGCGGCCGCGAGATCGCCGCGCTTGGCGGTATTCGCGACCGCTCCTCGATCGCGCTTTGCGCAGGCCGGATGCGCGGCGACACGGTGTTTCGCGACGCCGCCCACCATTTCCTGCGCCAGTTCGACAAGACCTTCAGCGAGTTCGAAAAGAACGCCTCCGACACCGAGATCGCCGAGCTGGCCGAAACCCGCACCGCGCGCGCCTTCATGCTGCTGGGCCGCGTGACTGGGATCTTCGACTAAGGCCGCGCGCCCAGGTCGCGCTGCATTACGCTCGCCCCGGCAAAACCGAAAAGTCGCCCCGAAAGGATCGGGCGGCGGCGCCGTTCAACCTGAAACCCCAGCCGGTCATAGAGCGCCCGCGCGCGCGGGTTTTCATCGACCACATCAAGGCGCAGATGGCTGAAGCCGCGCGCCTCGGCCTCGGCGCAGGCCGCCTCGATCAGCCGCGCACCGATACCCGCGCCGCGCCATTCGGGCGCGACCGCAACGCCATCGACCATCATCGCGCGCCGCTCGCCATCAAAGGCCAGCGAGGCGAGCGCGGCAAAGCGCCAGGCCCCGCCCCAGCGGCCATAGACCGCCTGCAAATCGCCCAACCCGCCGCCGACGAAGGTGCCCTGATGCGTGCGAAACCCGATGATGCCGATCAGCGCGCCATCGGGGCTGAGCGCGCTCACCGCATGGCTCTCGTCGATCACCTGCGCGATGAAGCGCAGCGCCAGCGGCTCGGGGCCGAGCACGCGACCGAGCTTGGCGCCAAAGGCCGCCCAGTAGAGCCGTGCGGCGGCGGCGCGATGCGCGGGCGCAAGGCCGGGGCGCAGTTGCACACTCATGGCGCGGCCCGCAGCCGCAGCTCCGCCGCGTCCAGATCGGCGGGCGTGTTGATATTGAAGAACGGATCGGGCGCAGCCGAGAAATCAACCGAGCGCGCGCCCGACAGCACCGCGCCCAGACGGCGCTCACCCTCGGCAAAAGCCTCGGCGATGCGCGGCGCCTCGGACACGGGCCAGAGCGCGACCGTTGGATGCCGCCGCCCGCCCGAGGCCGCGACAACGGGCAAATCCACACCCCGGTCGGCCAGACGCGCGACCAGATCGGCGGGCACGAAGGGCGTATCGACCGCCACCGTGACCAGCGCCTTGGCGCCTTGCGCCTCGGCCCAGCCAAGCCCAGCCATCAGCCCCGCCAGCGGCCCCTCCCCCATGAACCCGTCGCGCAGCACCGGCAGCCCCCAGGGCTCGAACCGCGCCGGGTTGCCATTGGCCGAGACCGCGATCGGGCCCAGCTGCGGCGCCAGCCGCGTCAGCACATGATCCACCAAAGGTCGCCCCATCAGCGGCAACAGCGCCTTGTCGATCCCGCCCATGCGGATCCCCCGCCCTCCGGCGAGGATCAGCCCGGCGATCTCTGATTGCGGCTCGGTCACATTGCCTCCGACACAAACATCTGCTTGGCGCACGGCACGCGCGCGGCCTATCTCTTACCTGTTCACCCGTACGAGACAAGCCCGAGCATGCCCGCACCGAACCCGATCAGCACCGCGTTCTGGCGCGGTTTCCGCCACGGACTGCCATTTTTGCTGGTAGTGGCGCCCTTTGGCCTGTTGTTTGGCGTGGCCGGGACCGAGGCCGGGCTGAACATGGCCGAGGTGATGGGATTCTCGATTCTGGTGATCGCGGGCGCCTCGCAATTCACCGCCGTGCAGCTGATGGTCGATCAGGCGCCGGTGCTGATGGTGCTTTTGACCTCGCTGGCGGTGAACCTGCGGATGGCGATGTATTCGGCCTCGCTCGCGCCGCATCTGGGCCCGGCGCCCAGCTGGCAAAAGGCGCTGGTGGCCTATTTCATGGTCGATCAGGCCTATGCACTGGCTGCAGCCGATTATGAGACCCGCCCCGAACAATCGCTGGCCGAGAAGCTGGCCTATTACGCGGGCGCCTGCGCCCCGGTCTGCCCGCAATGGTATGTGGCGACCTGGATCGGCGCCTGGGCCGGCGCGGCGATCCCGCCCGAATTCGCGCTGGATTTCGCGGTTCCGATCACCTTCCTCGCGATGATCGGACCGGGACTGCGCAGCCTCGCCCATGTCGCGGCCGCAAGCGTTTCGGTGGTCGTGGCGCTGGTGCTGGCGTTTCTGCCGGCGGGCACAGGGCTTTTGATCGCGGCGCTCGCGGCGATGATCACCGGCGCGCAGGTCGAGATCTGGGTCGCGCGGCGGAGGGCCATGGAATGACCGGTTATTCCCCGCTTGAAATCTGGATCATCATCATCGCGCTCGGCATCGGCACGTTCTTTTTGCGCTATTCGTTCCTTGGGATGATCGGCAAGCGGCAACTGCCCGAATGGGCGCTGCGCTACCTGCGTTATACGCCGGTGGCGGTTCTGCCGGGGCTGGTGGCGCCGCTCGTGCTCTGGCCCTCGGGAACCGGCGGAGAGCCCGACCCCGCGCGGCTCATGGCCGCGGCGGCGACGGTGCTGCTGGGATTGGTCACCCGCAACACGCTTTTTGGGATTATCGGCGGGTTGGCGACGCTCTATCTCGGGCTCTGGCTGGTCGGCTGAGCCCGAGACAGGATCACTCCGTAACCTGCTTGGCCGAGGCGGCCTGCGCCAGCGCATCGCCCGCAGGGCCGTAGACCGGCGTTTCGACCTGCACCAGAAGAACCCCGTGATGGTTGTCCGGGTCCTTGTCGTGATAGAGCCGCTCGCTCACCGTCGGCAGTTTCTCAAAGGCCCTCTTGATCTTGAGCGGATAATAGGTGCGCGGCACCGAGGCAAACTCGGGCAGGTCCTGCAGCACGCCGGACACCGCATTGGCGCACATCATCTTGGGCACCGCGCCATAGGCCTGCGCACGCGCGCGCAGAATCTCGGCGGTTTCCATGCTGACCGGCACGGTCTGCTCGATCACGTCATAGGTCTCGCGGGCGTGGTAATCGATGTAGAATTTGCGGAACCGCTCGGTGATGCCGTAATGCACGTCGTTCCGCTCGGGTACCCAGGGGTGATACCAGGTGCCGGCGGGGTCAAACATCACCCGCTGCGCGCCGTCGATCATCAGGCCCGAATGCGCGCCCTCGCCCGAGCGCTTCTTGATCACGGTATAAAGCGTGACCGTGGGTTCCTTGCCCGAGACATAGGCGGCTTTCTGCACGTCCTCGTCAGGAGCCCAGGTGGATTGTGCCCCACATGCCGCAAGCGTCAGCGGCAAAATCAGGCAGATGAGAAATCGGCGCATCTGCCTGATCTCCTCTGTTCAAACCGGTTTAAGGCTGTTCAGCCGTTCGCCAGAGCCAGAAAAACCAGAAAAACGAGGATTGCAACAAATCCCCAGGTCACGAATTTCATAAAACCCGCGAATGTCTTTTCCTGGCCACGGATATTCATCTTGCCCGGCTGATATTCGGCCATAGGCGCCTCCCTGTCGCTAAAGTCTCCCTGTTTAGGGGATAGCGCGGCTGCGACCTTCTGTCACGCCCCTTCCTGCATCTCGAAAGATTTCGCGAGGTGAAAGCCGATCCGGCGGGGAGGCTCGGATTCCTCGGCTTTCGGCTGGGCGATCAGCATCACGTTGAGCTGGCTGACATGCTGGATCAACTGCGTGCGCGCACCGATTTCATTGATCCCGTAGAAGGTCACGATATCGGGCGCGAAATAGCCGATGCCCTCGATCTGCAACACGCCCGCCTCGGCGCCGACCAGCCCCATCGCCACCTCTTCGTCGGCATTCAGCTGCTCTTCGAAATTCTGGATATAGAGGACCAACCGCTCATAGGCCCATTGCGCCTCGGATTTCTCTTCGATCGGCTCGCGCGCGAGTTCGGGCGGCAGCGGCAGAACCTCGGGGGTTTCGGGCGCATCGTCATTGCAATGCACGACGCGGGCGCGCGGCAGGGCCGAGGCCTCATGCGCTTCGGCGGTGGTGCGGATCTCGGTCATGTCAGGCTCCAGAGCCAGGCGCCGTCGTCGCGGCGGGTGCGGGTGACCTCCCCTTTGTGCCAGAGGTGATTGAGATGCGCTACCGCCTCGACCAGCGCGAGCCCATATTCGGCCTCGCCGATCGGGCGCTTGAACAGCGGCGGGAAGCACTCGCAGGCGGTGCGCGGGCTGTCGGACAGATGCGCGCTCAGGCGTTTCAGCGCGCCCTCGTGGTTGGAAATCATCTGGCGCAGGCGCAGCGGCAGCCCGGTGAAGGGCAGCTTGTGGCCGGGCAGAACCAGCTGCGCCTCGGTGGCGAAAGGCTGGAAATCGCGCGCCGAGTCGAGCCAGTCCGTCACCGGGTCCGCGCCCGGCTCAGTGGCGTAAACACCCAGATTGGCCGAGATCGAGGGCAGCAGCTGATCGCCGCCGATCACCAGATCGCCCTCTTCCGACCAGAGCGTCGCGTGATCGGGCGCGTGGCCATGGCCGATCCGCACCACCCAGCGCCGCCCGCCCATCTCGATTACGTCACCCTCGTCGATGCGGCGAAAGCCCAGCGGCAGCGGGTGCACGCAATCGGCAAAGTTGAAGGGGCGTTCCGTCGCGCGCCGCGCCAGCAGATCCGGGTCCATGCCCGCCGAACGCCAATAGTCGATCGTCTCGGCCACCGGCACCGGCTGCGCATCAAGCTGCAGCATCCGCGCGAAAAGCCAGCTGGTGCGGGTGCACCAAAGCTCTGCGCCCTGCGCCTGCAGCCAGCCCGCCAGCCCGATGTGGTCGGGGTGGTAATGGGTGACGATCACCCGCCCCACCGGCTTGCCCGCCATAGGGCCATCGAGCGCCGCCTGCAGCGCCGCGCGACATTTCGGAGTGTCGATGCCCGGATCGATCAGCGTCCAGCTCTCGCCCTCGTCGAAGGCGAAGCAATTGACGTGGTCGAGCGCCATCGGCAGTGGCAGCCTCAGCCAGAGCACGCCCGGCGCGACCTCTTGCGCCGCGCCATGCTCGGGCGCGCCGTCCCAGGGGTAGCGCAGACCGCCCTTGACGCTCATGCGCTCAGGTCTTCGACGCTCAGCGCATAGAGCCCCTCGGCCCCTTCCCGCGCTTCGGCCAGGGCGGCGGCATATTGCGGCAGCAAGCGACGGATATAGACCGCAGCCAGCTTCTCGCGCGCCGAGCCCTTGCCCGCCGCGATCGCCGCGCGCAGGTGGTAATGCGCCCCCAGAACCCGCGCGAAGGCGCGCAAGAAGGGCACCGCGCCCGCGAACCGGTCCTGCGTGTCCGACCCCACCATCGCCTCGGTCGCCTCACGCAGCGACTCGGCCGCCTGCCAGACATCCTCGGCCAGATCGGGCAGGCTGGCGCGGGCGGCCTTGGCCTCGTCCTCTACCTCTTGCAGCAGACGGAAGGCCGCCTTGCCGCCATCCATCATCTTGCGCCCGACAAGGTCCATCGCCTGAATGCCGTTCGTGCCCTCGTAAATCGCGGTCACGCGCACGTCGCGGTAATATTGCGCGGCGCCGGTTTCCTCGATGAAGCCCATGCCGCCATGCACTTGAATGCCCTGCTCGGCCACCCACATGCCGATGTCGGTGCCATAGGCCTTGGCGATCGGCGTCAGCAGCGCGGCGCGCGCGGCCCAGTCGGCCTCGCCGGTGGCGCGCCCCATGTCCAGCGCCACCGCGCAGGCCAGCGCGATCGAGCGCGCGGCAAAGATCTCGGCCTTCATCTCGGCCAGCATCCGGCGCACGTCGGCATGTTCGATGATCGGCGCGAATTGCACGCGGTCCTGCGCGTATTCGAGTGCCTTCTGATAAGCGCCCTCGGCGATGCCGATGCCCTGCACGCCCACGGCCAGACGCGCGTTGTTCATCATCGTGAACATCGCGGCCATGCCCTTGCCCTCTTCGCCGACCAGCCAGCCGGTCGCGCCTTCGAAGCTCATCACGCAGGTGGGCGAGCCGTGCAGGCCCATCTTGTGTTCCAGCGACACCACCTTGAGGCTGTTCGCCACGCCCGGGTTGCCGTTTTCATCCGGGATCAGCTTGGGCACCATGAACAGGCTGATGCCACGGGTGCCGGGCGCCGCGTCGGGCAGGCGCGCCAGAACGAGGTGGCAGATGTTCTCGGTCACGTCCGAATCGCCCCAGGAGATAAAGATCTTCTGGCCGGTCACCGCATAGGTGCCATCGCCCTTGGGCTCCGCCTTGGTGCGCAGCGCACCCACGTCCGATCCCGCCTGCGGTTCGGTCAGGTTCATCGTGCCCGACCATTCGCCCGAAATCAGCTTGGGCAGGTAGGTTTCCTTGAGTTCATCCGAGGCGTGATGCTCCAGCGCCTCGATCTGGCCCTGCGTCAGAAGCGGGTTCAGTTGCAGCGCAAGGTTCGCCCCCGACATCATGTCGTTCACCGCGACGCAGACGGTCTGCGGCAGGCCCATGCCGCCGAATTCCTGCCCGGCCGCCACCGCGACCCAGCCGCCCTCGGCGATCTGCTGATAGGCCTCCTTGAAGCCCGGCGAGGAGCGCACCACGCCGTTTTCCAGCTTGGCCGGATGCAGGTCGCCATTGCGCAGCAACGGCGCCATCACCTCGTCGCAGAGCCGCCCGGCCTCGACCAGCACCGCCTCGACCGTCTCGCCAGTGGCCTCGGCGAACATCTCGGTCGCCGACAGCGGCGCGATCGGGGTGACGTGATCGAGGATGAATTTGATCTCCGCGCTCGGCGAACGGTACGGCATGGTTTACTCCCTTCCCTCGCGCGGCTTGGCAAATCAGCGCCCCGCGCGTATGTCCTGAAACTTGCGGCCAAGGTAACCCGAGGTCAGGCCGTATCAATACCAACGCTGCGTCACGAAAAGCCAATGAATAACGAGACCGAACGTCTGCCCGCCGATGCGGCAGGGATCGCGCGAGCGGCAGAGTTGCTGCGCGCCGGAGGCCTCGTCGCTTTTCCGACCGAGACAGTCTATGGTCTGGGCGGTGATGCGCGCAACGACCGCGCCGTCGCCGGGATTTACGCGGCCAAGGGGCGGCCGCAGTTCAACCCGCTGATCGTGCATGTCGCCGATCTCGCGATGGCCGAGCGGTTCGCGGTATTTTCGGATCAGGCGCGCGATATCGCGCAGGCGTTCTGGCCCGGTCCGCTGACGCTGGTCTTGCCGCTGCGCCCCGAGGCGGGAATTTCCGATCTGGTAACGGCGGGGCTTGAGTCCGTGGCAATCCGCCTGCCCGCGCATCCGGTCGCGCGCGCGCTGCTGACGGCCTTCGGCGGGCCGCTGGCCGCGCCCTCCGCCAACCCTTCGGGCAAGATCAGCCCGACGCGGGCCGAGCATGTGATGGACGGGCTTTCGGGCAAGATCGCGGGTGTGGTTGATGGCGGCGCCTGCGCGGTCGGGGTGGAATCGACGATCCTGTCGCTCGATCCGCCGCGGCTGTTGCGGCCGGGCGGCATTCCGGCCGAAGCGCTGGAAGAGGCGCTGCGCCAGCCCCTGGAAGCCGGGGGCGATGCGGCCAAACCCAATGCGCCGGGGCAACTGACATCGCATTACGCGCCGGGCGCGGGGGTGCGCCTTGAGGCGACCGAGGCCCGCGCGGGCGAGGTCTGGATCGGGTTCGGACCGGACACGGCCGGGGCCGATCTGAACCTCTCGGCCAGCGGCGATCTGGTCGAGGCGGCGGCGGCCCTGTTTGCCACGCTCCGCGCCGCCGACAGGCTCGCGCAAGAGCGCGGCGCAAGCGTGATCGCGGTGGCGCCGATCCCGGAAAAGGGCCTTGGCCGCGCGATCAACGACCGGCTGCGCCGGGCCGCAGCCCCGCGCGGCTGAACCGCCAGAGGGGGCTCTGCCCCCGCCTGCGGCCCCCCGGGATATTTATCGCAAAATGAAGGGGTCAGGCGTGGCCCGCAGAGGCCGAGAGCGTGCGCGGGTCGATCCCCATCGCTTCGAGCGCGCGCATCCATTTCGTCTGATAATCGCCATCGAGCGCGAGCCCGGCATCGCCCTCGGCGATGAGCCAGCCGTTGTCGAGGATCTCGCGATCGAGCTGCCCCGGCCCCCAGCCCGAATAGCCCAGCGCGAAGAGCGAGCGTTCGGGGCCAAGCCCCACCGCGATGTCTTCGAGGATGTCGCGCGTCGCGGTCATCGCCAGTTCGGGCGAGACGCTCATCGCCTCGCGCGAACCGCGCCAGTCGGGCGAATGCAGGACAAAGCCGCGCCCGGTCTCGACCGGGCCGCCGAACAGGATCGGGCGTTTTTCGGGGCGGTCGGAGGCGGTGGTGGTGATGCCGAGCTGTTCCAGCAAGTCGCCGAAATGCGGCGCGGGCAGCGGCTTGTTCACGATCAGCCCCATCGTGCCCTCGGGCGAATGCGCGCAGACCAGAACCACCGAATGCTCGAAGCGCGGGTCGCCCATGCCGGGCATGGCGATCAGAAGCTTGCCGGTCAGATCGAGTGCACCTTGGGACATGGCCTCTCCGTTCCGGCCCGTCGTGGGCCCTTCTTCTAACCTGTGTCCTGCGCGCGAAAGGTTCAAGCCCCGTTGCAGCAAGCGCACAGTTTCGTCAGCACGCGCGTTTGTGACTTTGCCCAAGTGGGGTACGCGGAGTATCGCAAATCTATGAAGCGACTCGTCATGACCCCTCTTATCCCGGCTTTTGCCCTTTTTGCCCTCGCGCCTTTCGCCGTTCAGGCGGATGAGGCAATGATGCCGCGCCTTCCGCTGCCCAAAGGCATGGAAGAGGCCGAGGTGATCGAGGGCTGGCGCACGCCCGAGGGCGCGCGGATCGCCGCGATCCGGATCCTGCTGGATGAAGGCTGGAAGACCTATTGGCGCAGCCCCGGCGAGGCGGGCATTCCGCCGCAATTCGACTTTACCGCCTCTGAGAATGTGGCGGGCGTCGAAGTGCTCTGGCCCCGCCCCGAAGTGTTCGAGCAAAACGGGATGCGCACGCTGGGCTATCACGACGAGGTGGTGCTGCCGCTGGCGATCACGCCCACCGACCCCGAGCGCCCGGTGAACCTCGCGATCGACCTCGACTTCGGGATCTGCCAGGAAATCTGCGTGCCGGTCTCGGTGGCGGTTTCGGCCGAGCTCGACGGGCCCGATGAGGCCGCCCCCGCGATCGAGGCCGCGCTGACGGCCCAGCCGCGACTGAGCGACATCAACGCACAATGCATCGTCGAGCCGATCGCGGACGGGATGCGGGTGACCGCGCGGATGCCGGTGCCGGCTTCGGGCGCGGAGCCTGTCGCGGTGTTCGAACTTGACCACCCCGGCATCTGGGTCTCAGAGGCGCAGACCCATCGCGAAGGCGACACGCTGGTCAGCATGGCCGAATTCGTGCCCGGCGACGGTCAGCCCTTCCCGCTTGATGCCGAGAAGCTGCGCATCACCCTGTTCGAAGGCGGCGACGCGCTGGAACTGGACGGCTGCGAAGACTGACCCGGCAGGCCCGCGTCAGAGCGCGGGCGGGCGGTGGCGCACATGGCCCGCCAGCACACGCGGCGCCAGAAGCCCTGCCCCGAGCACGACCAGCGCCGCGATCCCGGCAAAGCTCAGGAACGCCATCCCGGCCCCCTCGCCCTGCACGATCGCGCGCCCGAGCGTCGCGGCGAATGCCAGCGCGATCAGCGCCGCGGCACCGCCAAGGATGCGGTTCAGCCCGGGCACGCGCAGCCCGTGGCGCATCGCCTGCACCTGACGCGCGAAATCGAGCTGGATCGCCAAGAGCGCCGGCACCACCACCAGCACGATCACCATGCCAAAGCCCAGCCCGTAGACCAGCGTGATGACGGTGGATTTCAGGAACAGCGCCTGCGAGCTTTGCTCATAGAGCAAGGGCGCGAGCCCCAGCACCGTGGTCAGCGTCGTCAGCATCACCGGGCGCAGACGGTCGGCCACCGCATCGACGATCGCCGGGATCAGCCCGCGCTTGACCGCATACTCATCGACCGTGGAAATCAGCACGATCGCATCGTTGATGATGATCCCCGACATGCCGATGCCGCCCACCACGGCAAACATCGACAGCGGCATATCCCACAGGTAATGGCCCCAGATCGCGCCGATCAGCCCGAAGGGGATGACAGACATCACCACAATCGGGCGCGTCCAGCTGGCGAAAATCCAGGCCAGAACGATGTAGATGCCGACAAGGCACATCACGAGCCCCATCACTGCATCGCCCACGAATTCGCGCTCCTGCTCGGCGGCGCCCGACATCTGCCAGACCACGCCATGCTCTTCGGCGATGCGGGGCAGGATTTCCTCGTCCAGGAGCCGCAGGATTTCATTGGCGCGCGCCGGGTCGTCCTCTGAGATATCGCCCGTCACCGCCACCAGCCGCAGCCCGTTTTCGCGCCGGATCGTCGAGAAGCCGGTCTCCGAGCGGATCGTCACGATATCGGCCAACGGCACCCATTCGCCGCCCGGCGTGCGCATCTGCATACGCTCCATGAAATCGGCGGCGCGCTCGGTCTCGGGGGCCTCGACCTCGATCGTCGCGGTGCGCACGCCATCGGGGAAGGAGGCCGCCTCGATCCCGTTCAGCCGCGCGCGCAGATCGGCGCCGAGGCTGTCGATGTCAAAGCCCAGCGCGGCGCCCTGCGCGGTCAGATCGAGGATCAGCTCTTCCTTGTCATAGGCGAGGTTATCCTCGACCGCCGAGACCTCGGGGAACCCGGCCAGCTCGGTCTTCAGCGCCTCGGCCGCCTCTTTCAGCGTGCGGCTCTCGGCGCCGGTGAATTGCACCGAAATCCCGTCCGACGAGGGCCCCATGCGGAAGCCGCGGAAGCTCAGTTCCTCCAGAAGCGGATGGCGCGCGGTCTCCTGTTGCAGCCGCGAAATGAATTCTGAACTGGAATAGGGCCGGTAATCGGAATCGATCAGCTCGATCGAGATCCCGCCCAAGAGGTCAGTATCCTTGCTGTCGGCCGAGGCCAGCGCGCGCGCGATCGAGCCGCCGATCTGCCCGATCGCATATTCGACCGGGTTGGTGCCATATTCGGCCTCGTATTCCCCGCCGACCTTGTCCACCGCCGTCTGCAGCGCGCGCATCATCGCCTCGGTGTCAGAGCGCTCGGCCCCGGCCAGCATCGCGAAGGCGCCGGTTACGGTGCTTTGCTCGGGCGGGTTGAAAAAGCGCCACTGCACCTTGCCCGACACCACGAAAGCCGCCTGCGACAGCAACAGCGCGATCACCCCCGCCAGCACCGGATAGCGCCCCGCGATCACCAGCCGCGTCAGCGGACGCATCAGGTTCTGGCGCACCCATTCCAGCCCGCGGTTCACCTGCCGCGAAGGCCAGTCGTACCACTTGTTATCCGCCGCATGCGACAGCGCGTGCGACATGTGATTGGGCAGGATCAGGAAGCATTCGATCAGCGAGGCCGACAGCACCGCGATCACCGTCAGCGGGATGTCATAGACCATGTTGCCCATGCGCCCGCCGATCACCAGCAGCCCGCCAAAGGCGATCACCGTGGTCAGCGTCGAGGCGAAGACCGGCGCCGCCATCCGCCGCGCCCCCTCTTCGGCAGCGATCACCGGATGCTCGCCCAGAGAACGCGCGCGAAAATCGGCGTGCTCGCCGACCACGATCGCGTCATCGACGACGATCCCCAACGTCAGGATCAGCGCGAAAAGCGAGATCATGTTGATGGTGATGCCCGAGAAATACATCACCGCCACCGCCGCCGCCATCGAGGTGGGAATGCCCATCGCCACCCAGAAGGCGGTCCTCGCATTGAGGAACATGAACAACAGCAAGAGCACCAGCCCAAGCCCCATCACCCCGTTGCCGAAGAGCAATTCAAGCCGCTGGGTGATCGCCTCGGAGCGGGTGCGCACCAGCTCGATCGTGGTGCCGCCGGGCAGCGTCGGGCGCATCTCGTCGATGACCTCCTCGACCTTGCCCTGCAGCGCGATCGCATCGCCCTTGGCCGAACGCGCCACGTTGATCACCATCGCCGGATGGTCGCCGACGTAATAAGCCCGGTCACGCTGCGCGCCCTCGACACGCACGCGCGCCACGTCGCCCACCGTCAGCGGCGCGCCATCGGCCTCGGAGCGGATCACCAGGTCGCGGATCTCGCGCGCGTCGCGGCGCTCTTCGCCGGTGCGCACGCGCGCCGCGCCGCCGGCCACATCCCCCGCCGGGTTGGTCGAAGCCTCGGCCGCGATGACATTTGCGATCTCGCGCATCGTCACATCATGGGCGATCATCTTGACGGTCGGTACCTCGACCACGGTCTGCGGCGCGGCGATGCCCTGAACGGTGGTCCGCGTGACCCCCTCGGCGTAAAGCCGCACCACGAGTTCGTCAGCCAGACGCCCCAGCTGCTCGGGCGCGATCGGCCCGGTGATCACCACATCGGTCACCGTGTCGCGCCAGACGCCGCGCGTGACCTCGGGCTCTTCGGCGCCATCAGGCAGGTCACCCGCCAGCGCGATCGCGTTCTCCACGTCATCGACCGCGCGGCCCATATCCCAGCCCGGCTCGAATTCGAGCGTCATCCGCGCCCGGCCCTCGGTCGCGCGGCTTTCCGAGGCATCCACCCCCTCGACCGCGATCAGTGAGGGCTCCAGCACCTGCACGATGCCCCGATCGACATCCTCGGCGCCCGCGCCCTCCCAGACGACCGAAATCTCGACCTCTTCGACCACGTCATCGGGAAAGAACTGCGCGCGCAGCTTGGGCGCAAAGACGGCCCCCGCGCAGAGCAGCACCACCAGCACGATATTCGCCAGCGTCGCATGGCGGGTGAACAGCCCGATCAGCCCGCGCGCGGGCGGCAGGTTGGCGTGGCGTTCGGCAAGCAGCTTGCGCAGACCCATCTCAGCCCCCGATCCGGGATTCGAGACGTTCCACGACCTCGGCGGGCACCTCGTCCTGCGCGAGCTGCGACAAGAGCCGGTCACGCGCCTCGGCGGGCATCCGGGTATTGCCCTCGACAAAGGCGATCAGCCGGGCGCGGCGCTCGGGATCGAGCCGGATCGTCTGCGGCGCGGCCAGCGCCGAGGCCTCGGCGCCGCGCAACGGGCGCAGGCGGATGCCCTCGCCCAGAAGCGGCGTGCGCTCCGCCACGATCTCGGTGCCCGCGGGCAGATCGGCGCGGATCAGGAGCCGGTCGCCCTGACGGCGCAGCACCTCGACAGGCGCCTCGGTAAGGCGGTTTTCTTCGGCCAGAACCAAGACCCGGCCGCTCGCGTCCACAGCCGAAGCGGCGACTTCGGCCACGCGCTCCAGCGCCGGCTCGTCAAGGCGCAGCGTCACGAAATCGCCCGGGCGCAGCACCCCCGCGCCCTCGGTCACGCGGGCATAAAGCATCCGCCCGGTCACGCCCTCTTCGACGGCAGCCCCCGCGCGCACCAGCGTCGCACGCGCCGGGATCTCGACGCCCTCAGTCTCCAGCAGCACCTCGACGGGTGCCGTGACCAACTGCCCGTTCGCATCCAGCAGCCGCGAGAATTGCGCGGTCGAGACCCGGAAGGCGACTTCCAGCGCAGCAGGATCGATCAGGTCGGCCAGTTTCTCATTGCTCGACACGAGCCCGCCGCGCACCGCCGTCACGCCCGACAAATGGCCCGAAAACTCGGCACGGATCTCGGTTTCGGCCAGCTCCCGTTCGGCTTCGGTCAACGCGATCGCGGCACGGCGCAGCGCGTTTTCCGCCTGATCGCGTGCGGCCTCGGCAGAGGACAGCGCCGAACGCTTGGTCAGCACGGCCTGACGCGCCGAAGACAACGACAGTTCGGCGGCTTCGGTATCGGTGGCCTTGCCCAGACCCCGGTCATTCAGCGCCAGCTGCCGGTCGAGCGCCTTTTGCCGCAGCGCCAATTGCGCCTCGGCGGCGGCCAGATCGTCGGCGGCAATCGCCAGCGTGCGCCCGGCCAGCGCCAGCGCGGCCTCGGATTCGGCACGCGCCGCCTCGGCGGTGGCACGCGCGGCCTCGGCCTCGGCGGGGTCAAGCTGCACCAGAAGCGTGCCTTCATCGACCACGCCACCTTCGACGAACTCGGGCGCAAGCGCCACGATCGTGCCCGCCCGCGTCGCACGCAGCTCAAGTTGGCGCAGCCCGGTGACCTGGCCATAGGCGGTGAGCTTCGGCACCCGCGTGCCATACTCCAGCGCGACCACCTGCGCGGCAAAGACCCGCTCGCGCGCCATCTGCGCCCCCGGCGCCCCGGCGGCCCGCTCGGCCACGGCCGAACGAATGGCAAAGGCGCCCAGCGCCAGAAGCCCGAGGGTCAAGGCCAGAAGGAACAGCCCGGTCAGGCTTCGGGTCAGAAATCGCATGGCTCGGTCCTTGCTGCCGGAACTCCGGCGGTGGCGTCGCGTCATCGTTAGATTAGCGCAGCTTGAGGGGGCGCCAAGCTGTTTACGGCGCGGGGCATGGCATTCCTACGCGGCGAAGGGTCGCTTCCGGCGTCCCTCACGGAAAATTCATGCCGGAGGGGGCGTTCAGCCGCCCGCCAGCCGCGCCTTGAGCGACAAGAGGTCGGCCCAGGCTTCACGCTTGGCGGCAGAGTTGCGCAACAGATAGGCCGGGTGCGTCATCGGCAAGGCGGGTCGGCCAAAGGCCTCGGCCCAGTGCCCCCGCAGCCGCAAGATCCCGCGCTTGCCCAAGGCCGCGTCGCAAGCCGCATTGCCCATCAGCACGATCAGATCGGGCGCGGCCAGCTCGACATGGCGCGCAAGGAAGGGCTTCAGCATCACCAGCTCGGCGGGCTCCGGATCGCGATTGCCCGGCGGGCGCCAGGGCAGCGTGTTGGTGATGTAAAACGCGCCGCCCGGATCGGGGGCGCTGCGCGCAAGTCCAATGGCAGCAAACATCTTGTCCAGAAGCTGCCCCGCGCGCCCGACAAAAGGCTTGCCTTGCAGATCCTCGTCGCGCCCGGGCGCCTCGCCGATGATCATCACCCGCGCGCCCGGATTGCCATCGGCGAAAACGGTGTTCTTGGCGCCCTTCTTCAGCGCGCAAAGGTCAAACGCCTCGAGCGCGGCGCGCAGCTCTTCGAGCGTGGCGGCACCCGCAGCCGCCTGCCGCGCCACGGCGACCGGATCGGGGCCTTCGGGTGCCATCTGCATCGCCGCAAGACGCTCGGGACGTGCGGCGTGTTCGGGCGCAGGCTCGACGGCGGGCGTCGCAAGTTTCGGCGCGGCCAGCTTTTCCGGCAGGGCAAAGCAATCGACCGGCATGTCACCAATCGCCTCGTCCGCACCCATCTCGGCCTGCCATTGCAGAATGGCAAGGGCGGCGAAATCGTCGAAATCTTCAGGCGGTCGAGTCTGCATGGCGCCAAGCTAAGCGGTGCGGCGCGCGCCGTCCAGCCGCGCTTTGGACGCTGGACGCGCCCGCCCCCTTTTGCGATAAGCGGTCCCGGACAACATTCGGAGGCGAGGACGATGGCATTCCGCGCAAGGCACCTTCTGGGGATCGAACATCTCACGCAGGAGGATATCCGCACTGTCCTCGATCTGGCCGACAAATACGTGGACCTGAACCGCCGCACGGTAAAGAAAACCGATGCGCTGGCGGGGATGACGCAGATCAACATGTTCTTTGAAAACTCGACGCGCACGCAGGCAAGCTTCGAGCTGGCGGGCAAGCGGCTCGGGGCCGACGTGATGAACATGTCGATGGCGACCAGTTCCGTGAAAAAGGGCGAGACGCTGATCGACACCGCGCTGACGCTGAACGCGATGCATCCCGATCTGCTGGTGGTGCGCCACCAGAACTCGGGCGCGGTGGACCTTTTGGCGCAAAAGGTGAATTGCGCCGTCATCAACGCGGGCGACGGCAAGCACGAACACCCGACGCAGGCGCTCTTGGATGCACTGACGATCCGGCGCGAAAAGGGCCGCATTCAGCGGCTCACGGTCGCGATCTGTGGCGATGTCGCGCATAGCCGCGTGGCGCGCTCGAACCTGATCTTGCTGAACAAGATGGAGAACCGCGTGCGCCTGATCGGGCCGCCGACGCTGATGCCCTCGGGGATCGGGGAATTCGGCTGCGAGGTCTATGAAGACATGCGCGAGGGCCTTGAGGGCGCCGATGTGGTGATGATGCTGCGCCTCCAGAAAGAGCGGATGGACGGCGGCTTCATTCCGTCTGAGCGCGAATATTTCCACCGCTACGGGCTCGATGCCGAAAAGCTCGCCTATGCCAAGGACGACGCGATCGTGATGCACCCCGGCCCGATGAACCGTGGCGTGGAAATCGACGGTTCGATCGCCGATGACATCAACCGTTCGGTGATCCAGGAGCAGGTCGAGATGGGCGTCGCCGTGCGTATGGCCGTGATGGACCTTCTGGCGCAAAACCTGCGCACCGAGCGCGGCCGCGCGCTGGTGGAGGGCACCTATGTCTGAGATCAAGCGCGATGAAGTGCTGAACTACCGCCCCGGCCTTGAAAGCGAATTGCCGCTGGAAGAGGGCGAGGCCGTCGAGGCCGTGTTCCTGCCCGACCGCGACCGTTACTGGAAGGATCACGCGATCCTTGGGCTGATCGGCTCGGCGCTGGTGGCGGTGGTGCTGTTGTTCATGGAGCAGCCCGGCCAGATCGCCATCGCCACGATTGCGATCCTCGTCGGCATGGGGCTGCGCGGGCTGTATTTCCGCTCCGAGGTCTTTGCCCGGCGCTGGCAGCTGACGGATCGCCGCCTGATCGGGCCGCAGGGACGGCAGGCGATGCTTCTGGAAATCACCACCGTGCGTCGGCTGATGGGCGATGTGCAGATCGTCACCAAATCCGGCGCCAAGCACCTGATCCGCCACCTCGCCGACAGCGCTGGCGTGGTCGCGCAGATCGAAGCGGCGCGCCGCGCCCGGGCGAGGACCGTCGAATGACCGAAGAACCGCGCGACCCGAACACCCCGCCGCCGCTGCACCCCGAGGCGCGCAAGCCCGACGATTTCGCCGAGGCGCCCGTCGTGCTCGAAGAGCCGGGCCCCGCGCCCGAGAGTTTCCAGCAGGGCAAGCGCTGGACGCAGGAGACCTCGGCCGCGACCGCCCCTGCGCTGGATGCAGACTGGGAAGGCCGCGTGCCGCCCGGCGAAACCGTGCTCTGGCAGGGCAAGGCGCTGCCGCGCGGGTCGCTGAGCGGCAAGAAATCCGACCTGCCGATGTGGATCTTCATCGGCATCGCCGTCTTCGTGGCGGGCAAGTCGGGCGAAGGCATGGCCGCGCTGATCCCGCTGGCGATGGCGGGCTTCGTATTTTACAAGATGCAGCAACGCCGCAAGGGCGACCGCAAGAGCCTCAGCACCGGCTATCTGCTGACCGATCGCGCCGCCTATATCCGCCGCGGCTCTGCCGTCGAACGCCATGAAATCACGCCGCACCTGCGCCTTGCGCTGGCGCCGCGCGGGGTGATGTTCGCGGTGCGCACCATCGCCGGGCGCGATGACGAGCGCGACATACCCTATGGCTTCGACAATCTCGATCCGGCCGAAGCCGAAACCGTCTATTCCATGATGCTCGACCTCAAGAAAGGGATCCGATGACCCTGTTCCTGCATGACGCCCGCCTGATCGACCCCGAGGCGCTGACCGAGACGCGCGGCAACGTGGTGATCGACAATGGCATCATCGCCGCGATCGGCCAGATGCAGGCCCCCGCCGATGCCGAGGTGATCGAATGTGGCGGCAAATGCCTCGCGCCCGGGATCGTGGACTGGGGCGTCAAGATCGGCGAGCCGGGCGAGCGCCACAAGGAAAGTTTCCGCTCGGTCGCGCAGGCGGCGGCGGCGGGCGGGGTCACCACCGTGATCGCGCGCCCCGATACCGCACCTGCGATCGACACGCCCGAGACGCTCGAATTCGTCACCCGCCGCGCCGCGCAGGCGCCGGTGCGCATCCTGCACATGGCGGCGCTGACCAAGGGCCGCGAAGGCCGCGAGATGACTGAGATCGGGTTCCTGCGCGATGCGGGCGCCGTGGCCTTCACCGATTGCGACCATGTCACCACCTCGACCAAGGTCCTGACCCGCGCGATGACCTATGCGCGCGCTCTGGGCGCACTGATCGTCAGCCACCCGCAAGAGCCGGGGCTGTCGGCGGGGGCCTCGGTCACCTCGGGCAAATTCGCGACGCTGCGCGGCCTGCCCGGCGTCTCGCCGATGGCCGAGCGGATGGGCCTTGAGCGTGACCTCGCGCTGGTCGAGATGACCGGCGTCGCCTATCACGCCGACCAGATCACCACCGCCCACAGCCTGCCCGCGCTGACGCGCGCCAAGGCGGCGGGACTGAATGTGACGGCGGGGATCTCGATCCATCACCTCACGCTGAACGAGTTCGACGTGGGCGATTACCGTACCTTCTTCAAATTCACCCCGCCCCTGCGCTCCGAAGCGGACCGGCTGGCGATGGTGGCGGCGGTGGCCGAGGGCACGATCGACGTGATCTGTTCGCTGCACACGCCAGCCGATGAGGAATCGAAACGCCTGCCCTTCGAAGAGGCGGATGCGGGCGCGGTGGGGCTGGAAACGCTCCTGCCGGCGGCGATGCGGCTTTACCATGCCGAGCAAATCGGCCTGCCCGAGCTGTTCCGCGCGCTTTCGCTGAACCCCGCCAAACGGCTTGGCCTGCCGCAAGGGCGCCTGGCCGAAGGCGCGCCCGCGGATCTCGTGCTGTTCGACCCCGAGGCGCCCTTCGTGCTTGATCGCTGGACATTGCAGTCGAAATCGAAGAACACCCCCTTCGACGGCGCCCGGATGCAGGGGCGCGTGCTGGCCACCTTCGTGGCGGGCCAGAAGGTTTACAACTACGACACCTAACGGGGCGAGGGCGAATGCCGGAGATGGGAAGCGGGCTCGGGATACTCGGGCTGGTGGCAGTGCTGAGTTATCTGTTGGGCGCGGTGCCCTTTGGCCTTGTCATCACCCGGATGCTGGGGCTCGGCGACCTGCGCCAGATCGGTTCGGGCAATATCGGCGCGACCAACGTGCTGCGCACCGGCAACAAGCCCGCCGCGCTGGCGACGCTGTTGCTCGATAGCGGCAAGGGCGCGATCGCGGTGCTTTTGGCGCGCGAGTTCGCAGGCGAACATGCCGCGATCATCGCGGGTGGCGCGGCGTTTATCGGCCATCTCTACCCGATCTGGCTGGGCTTCAAGGGCGGCAAGGGCGTTGCCACCTTCCTCGGCACGATGATCGCGCTGGCCTGGCCGCTGGGCCTGGCCGCCTGCGCGGTCTGGCTCGCCACGGCGGTGGTCACGCGGATTTCCTCGCTCTCGGCGCTGGTCTCGGCGGCGGCCACGGTGCCGCTGGCCTGGGTTCTGGGCCATCCCGAGCTGATGCTGCTCAGCGCGATCCTCGCTGCGCTGATTTTCTGGCGCCACCGCAGCAATATCGCGCGGATCGCGCGCGGCACCGAGCCGAAGATCGGCAAGAAGGGCTGAGCCGGGCGGCACGCGCCCGGCCCCGAATGCTTACCAAGCGTTGTATTGCAGGTATTTGCCGCTCATCTCGACCTTGACGCGATCGCCTTTCGGGCTCGGCACACGGGTCACCGACATGTCGAAATCGATCGCCGACATGATGCCATCGCCGAATTTTTCATGGATCAGCGCCTTCAGCGTCGGGCCATAGACACCGACGATTTCATAGAAGCGATAGATGCAGGGATCGGTCGGCACGGTGTAGTCGAAGACCTTGTTCGGGCTTTCGGCCAGCACCTCGGCGGCCTCTGCGGGCAGGCCGAGCACGGCGACCAGTTCCTCGGCCTTGGCCAGCGGGAAGGCGTTCATCCCCATGCAGGCGGAATGGGTGAAAACCGGGCTCATGCCGATCTTTTCGGCGATCTCTTCCCATTTCAGGCCAAGCTTCTTTTTCGCGGCAAGGATCAGAACCGTCACGTCTTCCTTGTCGAGCATATCGGGCAGCATCATGGTCATGTCACTCTCTCCTGTTGGCACCGCTTTTGCGCGGCTTGGTTATGACGCGAGCCTGACCAGCAGGATCACGACGATCAGGGCGAGGAAGGCCGAAAGGCTCTTCCAGAAGGTCAGCGGGTCGCGCGCCATCAGCGGGCGGCGGTTGCGCGCGACGTAATCGTCCGAGGGGCGGCGCAGGTCGGCCACGAATTCGGTGAGGCTCGTTTGGCGGCGCGTGGGATCGGGGTTGGTCGCGCGCTCCAGCGCCAGATCGACCCAGTCGGGCATACCGTCGCGCAGGTCCAGATTGCGATAGCGCAGCGCCATCCGGTCCCGCGCCGAGCGCACCCGCGACACCGTGGTGCCATAGGGCAGATCGCCCGAGAGCATCTCGTAGGCGATCACACCAAGCGAAAACAGCTCCGCCTGCCAGCTGACCGGCTCGCCCGAGAAATACTCGGGCGCGGTATATTGCATCGTGCCGAGGATCGGATCGTCCAGATCGGGCGCTGCCTCATGCACGCCCGAAACATAGGTCGAGCCGAAATCGATCAGCTTCACCGTGCCTTCGCTGTCGATCAGGATGTTCTCTGGGCGGATATCCTGATGCAGCATCTCGCGGCGGTGCAAGTGGGTCATCCCGCGCACGACCTGTTCGAGGATCGCGCGCACCGCCTCAAGCTTGGGCTTCGGGTGGTCATGCATCCATTGCCGCAGGCTCTGGCCCTCGACGTAATCGGTGACCGTGTAGAACCCGCTGCGCGCGCCCGCCATCGGCGCCGACAGAAGGTGCGGCGAGGCAAGCCTGCGCGCGACCCATTCCTCCATCATCATCCGGCGCCGGGTCTCGGGGTCCTGCGCCATCTCAAGCGCGGGGAATTTCAGCGCGACGCGGCGATGGGCGGCGTCTTCGGCCAGAAACACATGGCTGCGCGCGTTCTGATGCAAGGGCCGGATCACCCGCCAGCCATCCAGCACATCACCGGGCTTCGGCAGCTCGATCAGCGGCAACTGGGTCGCACCATCCAGAAGGTCGGCCCCGCCCGCGTCGGGCAAGCCCTCGATGCGCAGGATCTGGATCGTCAGGTTGTCGTCCGAACCCGCGCCCAGCGCCTCTTCGCCGATCGCACGGGCGGCCTCGGCCAGCGCGGCATCGCCCGGCGCCGCCCCGGCCAGAAGCCGCGCGGCGGCTCGCATGTCCCAGAATTCATGCACGCCGTCGGTCGTCATCACGAAGATATCGCCCGGCGCGAGGTCGAAGCTGCGATAGTCGATCTCGACATTATGGCCGAGCCCCATCG
Source organism: Pseudothioclava arenosa (assembly GCF_002358085.1). Classification (GTDB taxonomy): domain Bacteria; phylum Pseudomonadota; class Alphaproteobacteria; order Rhodobacterales; family Rhodobacteraceae; genus Pseudothioclava; species Pseudothioclava arenosa. The sequence continues at coordinate 143,215 of NZ_NTJD01000008.1, read as the reverse complement.
CGCGGCCCAGATAGCTTTGCCCGCCAAGGGTGACGCGGTGATCTTCGGTCAGGGGCTCGAAGGTCTCACCCGAAAGACGCCAGACCCGGCTGTCGCCGATGTGGAACAGATGCCCCTTGCGCGCCTTCAGCACCAGCGCCGAGAGCGTGCAGATATGGCCGTGATCGGGGTTGGATTGCCGCGCGTGCTGGCTTTGGGCGTGAAGCCAGCTGTTGGTGGCGGCGATCACCTTGGAGGCGGCGGTCTTGACCGTCTCGGCATCCGAGGTGGCGTAATAATCCGTCAGCAGCGCCTTCACCGAGGTCTCGGCGGCGATATGGCTGACCGGCGAAGGCGTGATGCCATCGGCGATGGCCGCAACCACCCCCTTGAGCGCAAGCGCCGATCCCTCGGGGACCAGCGCGCCAAAGAAATCCTGATTGATCGGCTTCACACCCGCATTCGACCACTGGCCGATCGCGACACGCAGTGTGGCGGGCGAGGCTTGATCCTTGGGCATAGCAGGGCGCGTCATTCAGAAAACGGGGAGGCCCCGCCAAGGGAGTGGCGGGGCCGGAGCGTGATCATTCGGCCGGGGTGCCGACGGCCACTTTCTTGCGCGAGGGCGCGGTCTTGTAGTGGGTCGAGTAGATCATCGCGCCCACGAAGGTCAGGCCGCCCACGAGGTTGCCCAGAACCACCGGGATCTCGTTATAGGCGAAGTAATCGACCCAGGTGAACTCGCCGCCCAGCATGATGCCCGAGGGGAACAGGAACATGTTCACGATCGAATGCTCGAAGCCGAGGTAGAAGAACACCAGGATCGGCATCCACATCGCCATGATCTTGCCCGAGACGCTGGTCGACATCATCGCGGCGACAACGCCGGTCGAGACCATCCAGTTACACATCACCGCGCGGATGAAGACGGTCAGCATGCCCGAGGCACCGGCGGCGGCATAGCCGAGCGTCCGCGCTTCGCCGATCTTGCCGATCTTCTGGCCGACTTCGTTCGGCTCATGGCTGAAGCCCATGGTGAAGATGATCGCCATGAACACGGCGACGGTCAGCGCGCCGGCGAAGTTGCCGATGAACACAAGGCTCCAGTTACGCAGCACGCCGCCCCAGGTCACGCCCGCGCGTTTCGCCAGAAGCGCCAACGGCGCCAGGGTGAACACGCCGGTCAGCAGGTCGAAGCCCAGAAGGTAGAGCATGCAGAAGCCCACCGGAAACAGCAGCGAGGCCACGAGGAAGTTGCCGGTGTTGACGGCGATGGTCACCGCGAAGGCCGCGGCCAGCGCGAGGATGGCACCGGCCATATAGGCGCGGATCAGGGTGTCTTTGGTCGACATGAAGACTTTGGATTCGCCCGCGTCGATCATCTTGGCGGCGAATTCCGCCGGTTGAACGTATGACATGTTCGCTGTCCCTTGTTGTTGGATTTGGGGAGGCCGATCAGAGTCCGAGGAAGACGGTGCCGCCCTCGAGCTTGATCGGGAAAGTGGCGGTCTGGCCTTCGTCGGCGCCCTGCGCGGAGCCGGTTTCGAGCGAGATCACCCAGTTATGCAGGGGGCAGGTGACGCATCCGTCATGCACGATCCCCTGGCTCAGCGGCCCGTTCTTGTGCGGGCACTTATCTTCGAGTGCGAAGACGCGATCATCCGAGGTGCGGAAGATGGCGATGGTCATCGCGCCGTTCTTCACGCAGCGCGCGCCCTGGCGCGGGATGTCGGTCAGCGGACCGATGGCGGTCCAGGTTACGGAAGTGGCGTTCGCGTTCATTCTGCGGCCTCCAGTTTGAGATCTGCCATCGGGTGGAATTCATGCGCATGCTTGCCCGAGACGAACTCGGCCCAGGGATCGACCTGCGCGAATTTCTGCGAGAAGAGGAACCGCTCGTAATAGGCGCGGCGCTCTTCGAGATTGTCGAGAATGACCGACTTGATGTGGTCGTAGCCCACGCGGTCGGCCCATTTGTAGATGCGCTCGAGGTAGAAACCCTGTTCGCGATACATCTGGGTCAAGGCGCCCACGACCTCGAGGACTTCCTCTTCGGTCTTGACGGTGCCCAGCTCGGTCGTGCCCTGGATGTGCAGGCCCGCGGCGCCGCCATAGACGATCTGATAACCGCTATCGACACAGATGATGCCGATGTCCTTGCAGGTGGATTCCGCGCAGTTGCGCGGGCAGCCGGTGACCGCAAGCTTGAGCTTCGCCGGCGACCACGAGCCCCAGAGCAGCTTCTCAAGCTTGACGCCAAGGCCCGTCGAATCCTGCGTGCCAAAGCGGCACCACTCCTTGCCGACGCAGGTCTTCACCGTGCGCAGCCCCTTGGAATAGGCCGCGCCCGAGATCATCCCGGCATCGCCCAGATCCGACCAGACATCGAGCAGGTCTTCTTTTTTCACGCCCAGAAGGTCGATGCGCTGGCCACCGGTGACCTTGATCGTCGGGATCTCGTATTTCTCGGCGACATCCGCGATCGCGCGCAGTTCCTCGACAGTGGTCAGACCGCCGAACATCCGCGGAACCACTGAGTAGGTGCCGTCCTTCTGGATATTGGCGTGCACACGCTCGTTGATGAAGCGCGACTGCTGGTGATCTTCGTATTCGCCCGGCCAATCCGAAATCAGGTAGTAGTTCAGCGCGGGGCGGCATTTGGCACAGCCCTCGGGGGTCGACCATTCCAGCTCCTGCATCACCGCCGGGATCGACTTGAGTTCCTTCGCCTTGATCACGCGGCGCACTTCGCCGTGGCCCAGCGGCGTGCAGCCGCACATGCCTTCGGCCTTTTGCTGGAACGCATCGCCCAGCACCGCCTTGATCAGGTTCTCGACCGAATTGGCGCAGGTGCCGCACGAGGCCGAGGCCTTGGTATGCGTGCGCACCTCGGAGAGCGAGCTCAGACCCTTGTCGTTGATCGCCTGCACGATCGTGCCCTTGCAGATGCCGTTGCAGCCGCAGATCTCCGCGTCATCGGGCAGCGCCGCCGCCGCCGCGACCGGGTCGAAGCTGCCGCCGCCCTGATGCGCCTGACCGAAGATCAGCGTTTCGCGCATCTCGGAGACATCCTTGCCGGCCTTCAGCATCTCGTTGTACCAGCCGCCATCGGCGACATCACCGTAAAGCACGACGCCGATGATCTTGTTGTCTTGCAGGATCACGCGCTTGTAGCTGCCGCGCGCGGCGTCGCGCAGGACGATATCCTCGCGACCCTCGCCCTCGCCGAAATCACCCACCGAATAGAGGCTGACACCGGTCACCTTCAGCTTGGTGGGGGTTTCCTGGTGCTTGAAGCCAGCGGTGGCTTCGCCCGCCAGCGCATGCGCGGCGATCTTGGCCATGTCGTAAAGCGGCGCGACAAGCCCGTAGACCATGCCGCCCACCTCGGTGCATTCGCCGACCGAGTAGATATCGGGGTCCGAGGTCTTCATCGTGGCATCGGTGACGATGCCGCGGTTCACCTCGAGGCCCGCGTCCTTGGCAATACCGGCGTTCGGGCGGATACCCACGGCCATCACCACCAGATCGGCGGGCAGGACGGTGCCGTCTTCCAGCTCCACGCCCTCGACCTTGTCGGTGCCCAGGATCGCCTTGGTATTGGCGCGGCATTTCACCTTGATGCCGCGGCCTTCGAGTTCCTTCTGCAGCAGATAGCCCGCGGCTTCATCCAGCTGACGCTCCATCAGCGACGGCATCAGGTGCAACACGGTCACATCCATGCCGCGCATCTTCAGCCCGGCCGCCGCCTCAAGGCCCAGCAGCCCGCCGCCGATCACCACCGCGTGCCCGCCCTTGGCCGAGGCCGCGATCATGCCCTCGGTGTCGTCGAGGTCGCGATAGGCCAGCACGCCCGGCAGGGTGTGGCCCGGCACCGGGATGATGAACGGGTTCGAGCCGGTCGCGATGACCAGCTTGTCATAGGACACGACCGTGCCCTTGTCCGAGGTCACCTTGCGCTCGACGCGGTCGATGGTGACGACCTTTTCGCCCTTGTGAAGGGTGATGCCGTGCTCTTCGTACCAGCCCTCCCCGTGGATGATGATATCGGCATAGCTCTTTTCACCCGACAGGACGGGCGAGAGCATGATGCGGTCGTAGTTCACGCGGGGTTCCGCGTTGAAGATCGTCACCTCATAGGCGTCGGTCAGGTCGAACAGATGTTCGAGCATCCGGCCCGGGGCCATGCCGTTTCCGATGATGACGAGGCGTTGCTTGCTCATGGCGTGTCTCCACTATGCGACTGGGCCGCAGCCCTTGCGATTTCGGATGGGGAAACACGGGTTGAGTATGCACGCGCGCCGCTATCCCACGATCCGGAGGTCAATCCGGTGTCGAAGTCGCAGCGCCGTTGCTGCCGGCCTGAGGCCGAAGGTTCGGGATTGCCGCGCCGTTGCGGCAGAATCGGGTATCGTCACCCGGGTCGGGTTCTTTTTGCGCCCGCAGCATCATTGAGACAAGTGTTGCGACGGGATGACGCGGGGCAAATGCGCCCCTCCCGCCAACTGTGCACAAAGATTAATCAAGCGGTCATTGCTGCGGCTGCAAAATGGGCGACCGGAGAATTCGCCACCGGCATCGCGCGCCGCACCTTTACTTCCCCCGCACACGCGCGCCATTTCAACGCATGCCGAACGCAATCTCGATCATCATCGTCGAAGCAGACCGCGACCGGGCCACGCAGATCGTGGACTCGTTGCGCGATGCCGGCGCCTACGACATCCACATCATCGGCGAGACCGCGGGGCTTTCGCGCAAGATCTCGGCGCTGAACCCGGATGTGGTGCTGATCGACATCGAGAACCCCTCGCGCGATACGCTCGAAGAACTGGCGCTCGCTTCGGGGCCACTTGACCGGCCGGTGGCGATGTTCGTCGACCGCTCGGATGACGGCATGTCCTCGGCGGCGATCGAGGCCGGGGTTTCGGCCTATGTCGTGAACGGGATGCAGCCGCAGCGGCTCAAACCGATCCTCGACGCCGCGATTGCACGATTCCGGATGTTCCAGCGGATGCGCACCGAACTGGCCGAGACCAAGCGCGCGCTCGAAGAGCGCAAGGTGATCGACCGCGCCAAGGGCATGCTGATGAAGGCGCGCGGGATCGGCGAGGATGAGGCCTATGCGCTGTTGCGCAAGACCGCGATGGATCAGGGCCGCCGCGTCGCGGATGTGGCGCAGGCACTGGTCACGGCAGCGGGGCTCCTGTCATGAAAGGATCGGTGCTGTCTGTCGGGTTCATCCCTCTGGTCGATGCTGCGCCGCTGATCGTGGCGCAGGAAATGGGCTTTGCCGCCGAAGAGGGGATCACGCTTGACCTGAAACGCGCGCCTTCGTGGTCGAGCCTGCGCGACATGCTCAGCTTCGGGCAGGTCGAGGCGGCACATATGCTCTCGCCGGTGCCGGTGGCCTCGGCGCTGGGGCTGGGCGGCGCGGGGGCCCGGATTTCGGCGGCTTCGGTGCTTTCGGTCAATGGAAACGTGATCGGCGTGAGCCGCGCGCTGGCCGAGCGGCTGCGCGCGCAGGGCCATGACTTTGCCTTCAATGACGCGCGCGCGGCGGGGCTCGCCTTGATTGCCGCGGCCAGGAACGGGCTGCGCATCGGCGTGCCCTTCCCGTTCTCGATGCATGCCGAACTGATCTATTACTGGCTCTCGGCGCTAGGCCTGCCCGCGCCGCAGGGCGTGCATATCCGCACCGTTCCGCCGCCGCTGATGGCCGAGGCAATCGGCGCCGGCGAGATCGACGCTTTCTGTGTCGGGGAGCCTTGGGGCTCGCAGGCGGTCGAGACGGGCCTGGGCGAATTGCTTCTGCCCAGTTCGGCGATCTGGGCCTTTGCCCCGGAAAAGGTGCTGGCCGTGCGCGAAGACTGGGCCGAGCATGAAACCGCGCTTCTGGGCCGGCTGATCCGCGCGGTCTGGCGCGCCGGACGCTGGCTCGCGGACCCCTCGTCGCATGTGCTCGCCACCGAATTGCTGGCGCGGCCCGGCTATCTCGACCTGCCCTCCGAGGTGCTCGACCGCGCGATGACCGGGCGGCTGGTGATCTCCCCCGCCGGAGAAGAGCGGCAGGTGCCCGGATTCCTCGAATTTCATCGCGGCGCCGCAACCTTTCCATGGCGTTCGCAGGCGGAATGGATCGGGCTGCAACTGGCCGCGCGCACCGGGCTCGACCGGATGGAGGCGCGCCGCGCCGCGAATCGTGTGTTCCGCTCGGACCTGCACCGCCAGGCCCTCAACGGAATCGCCGATTTGCCCGGGGCTTCGGCCAAGATCGAGGGCGCGGTGCGAGTCGAAACCTCGGTCGCCTCGGCCTCCGGGCGGCTGTCGCTGCTGCCGGATGCGTTCTTTGATGGCCGCATTTTTGACCCCGCGAAAGAGTAACGCCCAAATATTGGGCAATCTCGCACGGCATATCGCCGCATCGCAGCAAAATCTTCGCAATCGCCACGATTCCCTCTTTGAAAAGAGCCCTAAAGCGGCCTTTCATGAAGGCAAGCAAGCAAGGACGCTTGCCACAGACTGCTCCCATTGATCGGGAACAAAGAGCAAAGCCGCTCGATACCACCGCCCTCTCCTCCCGGCGGTCGTGTCAGCGGCTTTTTTCGTTTTTCCGCCCGTCCTCACCCCGGGCACCACACAAAGGACCGACAGAATGAAGAAACTTCTCCTCAGCCTCGTCACCTGCACCGCGCTCGTGAGCCCCGCGCTTGCCGAGCCGCTGGCGCTCGAAAAAGACGAGCTGACTTTCGGTTTTATCAAGCTCACCGACATGGCGCCCCTCGCCGTCGCCTATGAGCAGGGCTACTTCCTCGAAGAGGGCCTGTTCGTGACGCTCGAGGCGCAGGCGAACTGGAAAGTGCTGCTGGACGGCGTGATCGACGGTAAACTCGACGGCGCGCATATGCTGGCCGGCCAGCCGCTGGCCGCGACCATCGGCTACGGCACCGAGGCCCATATCGTCACCCCCTTCTCGATGGACCTCAACGGCAACGGTATCACCGTGTCGAACCAGATCTGGGAGATGATGAAGGGCAATATCCCGACCGACGCCGATGGCAAGCCGCAGCATCCGATCTCGGCAGCGGCGCTGAAGCCGGTCGTCGAGACGTTCAAATCCGAGGGCAAGCCCTTCAACATGGGCATGGTGTTCCCGGTCTCGACCCATAACTACGAGCTGCGCTACTGGCTTGCCGCTGGCGGGCTGAACCCGGGCTACTACAGCCCCGAGAACATCACCGGTCAGATCGGCGCCGATGTGCTCCTGTCGGTGACCCCGCCGCCGCAGATGCCCGCCACGATGGAAGCCGGCACGATTTATGGCTACTGCGTGGGCGAGCCGTGGAACCAGGCGGCCGTGTTCAAGGGCATCGGCGTTCCGGTGATCACCGATTACGAGCTGTGGAAGAACAACCCCGAGAAGGTCTTTGGCCTGACCGCCGAGTTCACCGAGCAGAACCCGAACACCACGATCGCCATCACCAAGGCGCTGATCCGCGCCGCGATGTGGCTTGACGAGAACGACAACGCCAACCGCATGGAAGCCGTGAACATTCTGGCCAAGCCGGAATATGTCGGCGCCGACGCGGAAGTCATCGCCAACTCGATGACCGGCACTTTCGAATATGAAAAGGGCGACAAGCGCGAGGTTCCGGACTTCAACGTGTTCTTCCGCTACAACGCGACCTATCCCTTCTATTCGGACGCCGTCTGGTACCTGACGCAGATGCGCCGCTGGGGCCAGATTGCCGAGGCCAAGCCCGACAGCTGGTATGACGAAGTCGCCAAGTCGGTCTACAAGCCGGAAATCTACCTGCAAGCCGCCAAGCTGCTGGTCGAAGAGGGCCTCGCGAACGAAGCCGACTTCCCCTGGGACAGCGATGGCTACAAAGCCCCGACCCCGGCCGAAGACGTCATCGACCACATCCCCTACGACGCGAAAGCGCCGAACGCCTATCTCGAAAGCCTGCCGATCGGCCTGAAGGGCAACCAGACGGTTGTCGGCACCGAGATCAAGGGCTGACCCCTTCCGGCTCATCCGGGCGCCACGCCCGGGTGAGCCGCCTTCCCCAATCCCGCCGCCCGAAAGGACCGCACGATGACCACCGTTGACCCCGATTTCGCCCGCGAAGAGGCCCGCGCCGCGAGCCGCGCGAAACTCTTCACTCGCATCAACGCTGCCGACAAATGGTTCCAGGTGCTCGGCCTTGCCTGGATCACCCCGCTGGTCAAAGCGGTGCTGGGGGACAACCCGCGCGCCCAGATGAAAGAGGTCTGGCGCCTCCTGGGTGTGCCGGTCTTCTCGATCTGCGCCTTCCTGCTGCTCTGGGGCGCGCTTGCCCCGAAAGTGCAGACCTCGCTGGGCGCCGTGCCCGGGCCGGCCGAAGTCTGGTCGGAAATGGTGAACCTGCACCATGACGCCGAAGCCAAGGCCGTGAAGAAGGAAAAATTCCTGACCATGGTCGAGGCGCGCAACCAGAAACTGATTGAGGCGGGCCGCGCCGATGAGGTCAAGGTCGTCGCCTATACCGGCGCACCGAGCTATTACGAACAGATCTGGACCTCGATCAAGACGGTGTTCTTCGGCTTCCTGATCGGCACCGCCGTGGCCGTGCCGCTGGGCATCCTGGGTGGCCTCTCGCCCTATGCCAATGCCGCGATCAACCCGATCGTGCAGATCTTCAAACCCGTTTCGCCGCTGGCCTGGCTGCCGATCGTGACCATGGTCGTCTCGGCGCTCTACACCACCAATGACGGGTTCTTCGCGAAATCCTTCCTGATCTCGGCGATCACGGTGACGCTCTGCTCGCTCTGGCCGACGCTGATCAACACCGCGCTGGGTGTGGCCTCGATCGACAAGGATTTGGTCAGCGTGTCGAAGGTGCTGAAGATGGGCACCTGGACCAAGATTACCAAGCTGGTGCTGCCCTCGGCGCTGCCGCTGATCTTCACCGGGCTTCGCCTGTCGCTGGGCGTGGGCTGGATGGTGCTGATCGCCGCCGAGATGCTGGCGCAGAACCCGGGCCTCGGCAAATTCGTCTGGGACGAATTCCAGAACGGCTCGTCGAGCTCGCTGGCCAAGATCATGGTCGCGGTGCTGACCATCGGCATCATCGGCTTCCTGCTGGACCGCGTGATGTATGCGCTTCAGTCGCTCTTCACCTTCACCAATAACCGGTGATCGCCATGCCCGTCATTTCCTTCAAGAACGTGAGCAAAGGCTTCGGCCAGGGCGCGAACCGCCACGAAGTCCTGAAAAACATCAACCTCGAAGTCGAAGAGGGCGAGTTCCTCGTGCTGCTCGGCTTCTCGGGTACCGGCAAGACCACGCTGATCAACCTGATGGCCGGGCTCGATACGCCCAGCACCGGCACGGTCAGCTTCAAGGGCAAGCCGATCACCGGCCCCGGCCCCGAGCGCGGCGTGATCTTTCAGAACTACTCGCTGATGCCCTGGCTGACGGTGGCGGGCAACGTGGGTCTGGCCGTCGAGACGATCTTCCCCAACCTCTCGGCCGCCGAGAAAGAGGAAAAGGTCGCCCATTACGTCAAGATGGTGGGGTTGAGCCACGCCACTGCGCGCCGCCCCGCCGAGCTTTCGGGCGGTATGCGCCAGCGGGTGAACGTGGCCCGTGCGCTGGCGATGAACCCCGAGGTTCTGCTGCTCGATGAGCCGCTCTCGGCGCTCGATGCGCTGACGCGCGCCAACCTTGCCGACGAGATCGAGCACATCTGGGAAGCCGACAAGAAGACCTGCGTTCTGATCACCAATGACGTGGACGAGGCGATCATCCTGGCCGACCGGATCATCCCGCTCAATCCCGATGGCACGCTGGGCGCACCCTTCAAGGTCACCATCCCGCGGCCGCGCGACCGGATGGAGATGAACCATCACGACGGCTTCAAGGCGCTGCGCGCCGAAGTCACCAACTACCTGATGGATGTGGGCATCAAATCGAAGATCGAAGGCGCCCGCCAGCTGCCCGGCATCCAGCCGATCCACGCGCTGCCCAAGGCCGTGTCGGAAGCCGCGCGCTCGCAGCTCGAAGACCGCTATCTGGACTATTCGCAGCTGCACAAGATCTACCCGACGCCGAAAGGCCCGCTGACCGTGGTCGAAAACTTCGACCTCAAGGTGAAGAAGGGCGAATTCATCAGCCTCATCGGCCATTCGGGCTGCGGCAAATCCACCGTGCTGACGATGACGGCGGGTCTGAACTCGGTCTCGAAGGGCGGTATCAAGCTCGACGGTTTCGAGGTGAAGGGCGCCGACCCGGAACGCGCCGTGGTGTTCCAGGCGCCGAACCTGTTCCCCTGGCTCTCGGCCAAGGAAAACGTCGCGATCGGCGTCGACAAGGTCTATCCCAAGGCCTCGACCGCCGAGCGTCAGGACGTGGTCGAATATTACCTCGAACGCGTGGGCCTCGGCGACCAGATGGACAAATCCGCCTCGGAAATGTCCAACGGCATGCGCCAGCGCGTCGGCATCGCCCGCGCCTTCGCGCTCAGCCCGAAACTTCTCCTGCTCGACGAGCCCTTCGGCATGCTCGACAGCCTCACCCGCTGGGAGCTGCAAGAGGTGCTGATGGAGGTCTGGTCGCGCACCAAGGTCACCGCGATCTGCGTCACCCATGACGTGGACGAGGCGATCCTGCTGGCGGACCGCGTGGTGATGATGACCAACGGCCCGCAGGCCACGATCGGCAAGATCACCGATGTGAAACTGCCGCGCCCGCGCACCCGCAAGGCCCTTCTGGAACACCCGGATTACTACGCCTACCGGCAGGAAGTGCTCGATTTCCTCGAGGAATACGAGCATGGCGCGAAGCCCAAGAAACCCGCCAAACCGATCGCGGCGGAGTAAGCCGATGGTTGGGCGTCTGGTCATCATCGGGGGCGGAATGGCGGCGGGGCGCCTCTTGGAGGCGCTCGCCGATGCGGGCTCGGACTGGAAGGTCACGCTGATCAACGCCGAACCGCGCGGCACCTACAACCGGATCATGCTGAGCCCTGTTCTGGCCGGCGAGAAATCCTACCCCGAGATCGTCACCCATGACGACGCTTGGTATCGTGCGCGCGGCGTGGCCTGCCATTTCGGCGCCCGCGTGACCGGGATCGACCGCGCCGCGCAGACGGTCACGCTCGCTTCCGGCACCGCGATCGGCTACGACCGGCTGGTCATCGCCACCGGCGCGATGCCGTTGATCCCGCCGATGCCCGGCGCCGATCTGGAGGGCGTGATCGCCTATCGCGACCTCGAAGACACAGAGCGGATGATGGGCCTTGGAGCGGGTACGCGCGCCGTGGTGATCGGCGGCGGGCTTCTGGGCCTTGAAGCCGCCGCGGGCATGGCCTCGCGCGGGGTCTCGGTGACGGTGGTGCATCGTAATTCGCACCTGCTCGACCGCCAGCTGGACCCGGCTGCCGCAGGGCTGTTGCAGCGCGATCTTGAAGCGCGCGGCATCCGCGTGCTGACCTCGGCGATGACGCAGGAAATCCGTGGCGAGGCCGGGCAGGCCCGCGCGCTGGTGCTCGAAGACGGCACCGAACTGCCCTGCGACCTCCTGGTCATGGCGGCGGGCATCCGCCCCAATATCGCACTGGCCGAGGCAGCGGGGCTTGAGTGCGCGCGCGGCATCCTGGTCGATGCGCAGATGCGCAGCTCGGACCCGGCGATCCTTGCCATCGGCGAATGCATCGAGTTCGATGGTCAGACCTTCGGCCTTGTCGCCCCGGTCTTCGACCACGCGCTGGTCGCCGCCGACACGCTGCTCGGGCGCCGCACCGCCTACGCGATCAAGGAGGTTTCGGCCAAGCTCAAGGTCACCGGCTGCGACCTGTTCTCGGCGGGCGATTTCGCCGATCTGCCGGGCCGCCACGAGATCGTTCTGAACGATCCGCTGCGCCGCCGTTACCGCCGCCTCGTGATCGAGAACGACCGCATCATCGGCATCGTCCTTTATGGCGACACCGCAGACGGCACCTGGTTCTTCAACATGATGCGCGACGGCACCGAGATTGCGCCGCTGCGCGACACGCTGATTTTCGGCCCTGCCTATCAACCGGAGCAAGCCGCATGAAAGACGTCTCCTCGCCCTGCGAAATCCGCTCGACCTGCCCCTATTGCGGCGTCGGTTGCGGGGTCATCCTGCGCCCCGACGGGATGGGCGGGCTGACGCTGCGCGGCGACCCGGACCACCCGGCGAATTACGGGCGGCTTTGTTCCAAGGGCTCGGCGCTGGGCGAGACCGTCTCGCTCGAAGGGCGGGTGCTCGCGCCGCAGGTGAACGGACAGGAGACCGACTGGGACAGCGCGCTTGATCTGGTCGCGTCGCGCTTTCGCGACACGATCGCCGCGCATGGGCCCGACAGCGTGGCCTTCTATGTCTCGGGGCAGCTCCTGAACGAGGATTACTACGTCGCCAACAAACTGATGAAGGGCTTCATCGGCTCGGCCAATATCGACACCAATTCGCGGCTCTGCATGGCCTCGACAGTCGCCGGGCACAAACGCGCCTTCGGCACCGATACCGTGCCCGGCACCTACGAAGACCTCGAAGAGGCCGACCTGATCGTGCTGGTCGGATCGAACCTCGCCTGGTGCCACCCGGTTCTTTATCAGCGCATCCTCGCGGCGCGCAAAGAACGCGGCGCCAAGCTGGTGGTGATCGACCCGCGCCGCACTTCGTCCTGTGACGGGGCCGAGATGCACCTCGCGATCGCGCCGGGCGGCGATGTGGCGCTGTTCAACGGGCTTCTGGCCGCGATCGCGCGACAAGGCGCGGTGGATCACGACTTCCTCGCCCATGTCGAAGGGTTCGACGCCGCGCTGGCCGCCGCCGAGGCGCAACGCCTCGCGCCCACCGGGCTGTCGCAAGACGAGATGCAGGCCTTCTTCGACCTCTGGATTGGCACCGAAAAGGTCGTCACCATCTTCAGCCAGGGCGTGAACCAGTCCTCTTCGGGCACCGACAAGGTCAACGCGATCACCAATTGCCACCTTGCCACGGGCCGCATCGGCAAGCCGGGGCTTGGGCCGTTCTCGGTCACCGGGCAGCCGAACGCGATGGGCGGGCGCGAAGTGGGCGGGCTCGCCAACATGCTCGCCTGCCACCTCGACCTCGAGAACGCGACCCATCGCACCGCCGTGCAGGGCTTCTGGGATGCGCCGACGATCCCGCAGGGCGCGGGGCTGAAGGCCGTCGACATGTTCCGCGCGGTCGGCGAGGGCCGGATCAAGGCGCTCTGGATCATCCACACCAACCCCGCCGTTTCCATGCCCGATGCAGACGCCGTGCGCGCCGCGATCGCAGGCTGCGATTTCGTCGTGGTTTCCGACATCACCGGCGAGACCGACACTGCGCGGCTGGCCGATGTGCTCCTGCCCGCCTCGGCCTGGGCGGAAAAAGAGGGCACCGTCACCAATTCCGACCGCACCATCTCGCGCCAGCGCGCAGCCCTGCCGGTGCCGGGCCAGGCACGGGCGGATTGGGATATCCTCGCCGATGTCGGGCGCCGCATGGGCTGGACCTCGGCCTTCGATTTCCAGTCGACCGCCGAGATCTTCCGCGAGTACGCGGCGCTTTCGGGCATCGCCGGCGCGCTCGGGCGCGACTTTGACATCTCGGGGCTCGCGGACTTGTCCGACAGCGATTACGAGGCCCTCGCCCCCACCCGCTGGCCGGTCAGCGCCGGCAAGCAGGGCGGTCGTTTCTTTGCCGATGGCAAGTTCTTCCATGACGGCGGCAAGGCCAAAATGCTGGCGCTCAGCCAGCGCGCGCCGGTCTCGGCGCTGGATACCGAACACCCGTTCCGCCTGAACACCGGGCGGCTGCGCGACCAGTGGCACACGATGACGCGCACCGCGCGCTCGCCGCGGCTTTCGGCGCATCGCCCCGAGCCCTTCGTCGAGATCCACCCCGAAGACGCCGCCCGCCTCGGCATCGGCGCCTCGGATCTCGTGCGGCTGAAAAACGCCACCGGCAGCGCGATCCTGCGCGCGCGGATCACCTCGGCGCAGCGCCCGGGCGAGCTGTTTGCACCGATGCACTGGACGGGCGAAACCGGCCCGACCGCGCGCATCGACGCGCTTGTCCCCGCCGTGACCGACCCGGTCTCGGGCCAGCCCGAAAGCAAGGCCGCGACGGTTTCGGCGGCCAAGGTCGAGGCGGCCTGGTACGGGTTCGCGATCTCGGCGCGCGCACTCGCGCCGCGCTGCGATTACTGGACGGTGGCCCGCGCGGGCTCTGGCTGGCGCGCCGAGCTGGCCGGGTTCTCGGAGATCGCCGACTGGGAGGCCGAGGCGCGCCGCCTCTTCGACTGCCCCGGCGCCGAAATGCAATCCGTGACCGACGTGGCCCGCGGGCTGACGCGGCTTGCCTTCCACGAAGACGGGCGGCTGGTGGCGGCGCTGTTCATCGCGCGCGAACCGGTCGCGGTGATGCGCGACTACCTCGCCCACCTGCCCGGCACCGAGGCGCCCGAGGCGATCTCGGGTCGCCCGCCCGCCGATCAGCCCGATCCGGGTCCGGTGCTGTGTTCGTGCTTCTCGGTCGGGGTTAACACGATCCTGGACGCGATCGAAACGCAGGGGCTGCGCAGCGTCGACGAGATCGGCCGCGCGCTGCAGGCCGGCACCAATTGCGGCTCGTGCAAGCCGGAGCTGGCCGCGCTGCTCGAACGGTTTACCACGCGCCACGCGGCGGAATGACGGAGAGCCATGATGAAAGACATCTTCCGCCAGACGCTGAGCCAACCGCCGCAATCCGCCCCCGACGGGCGCAAGGGCTCGATCGTGCTTGTCGGCGCGGGGCCGGGCGCGGCCGACCTGCTGACGCTGCGCGCGCTGAACCGGCTGCGCGAGGCCGAGGTGATCTTTTACGACCGGCTCGTCGACCCCGAGGAGCTTGAGCTGGCCAACCCCAAGGCCGAGCGCGTCTATGTCGGCAAGGCCGTGGGCAATTGCGCCTGGCCGCAGGACAAGATCTGCGAGATGATCGTGGCCGAGGCGCTGAAAGGGCGGCGCGTGCTGCGGCTGAAATCCGGCGATCCGGGCATTTTCGGCCGCGCCACCGAAGAGCTGGAGGCCGCCCGCGCCGAAGGGATCGCGGTGGAAATCGTGCCGGGCGTGACCGCCGCCTGTGCCGCCGCCGCCGCAGCCGGTCGCTCGCTGACCGAGCGTGGCGTGTCGGATGCGCTGGTGCTGACCACCGGCATGAACCGCGCGGGCGATCCGCTGCCCGAGGCCACCCGCCACGCCCAGCCGGGCACCGCCTATGCCTTCTACATGGCGGTGGCGCAGGCCACGCGCATTCGCGACGGGCTGATCGGTCTGGGGCTGCCCGGAACCGCGCCGGTGACGGTGGCGGTCGAGGTGTCGAAACCCGGTCAGCGCGTGTTGGAGTGCACGCTGAAAACCCTGCCAGAGACGCTGGAACAACAAGGCGTCATCGGCTGCGCGACGCTTCTTGTGACTTGGCCCAAGACCGATGCCGCGACGCAGAATGCTGCGCGGCGAAACGCAGCGAAATCCACGGCCCCGGTCGCCTGAGCGCCGAAAATCAGTAGGAGTATTCGGCGTAAATCCGGCTTAGGTCGCCCTGCCATTCGCCGTGGTATTTCTCCAGCAGCTCATCGGCAGGAACGCGGCCGCTCTCGACCGATTCCTCGAGCGCATTGAGGAAATGCGTCTCATCCGGGACCATGCCGCCCGCGCCCGAACGCGCCCGCGCCTTGAGGCCCGCATGCGCGATCGCCACCGCTTCGCGCGCGAGGTCATGCAGCTTGACGCCGCCCGCCTCGCCCTGCAGCGCATCGCGTGCCGCCGCGCGGCGCAGACCCTCGCGGGTCTCGTCATCCCAGCCCTTCACCAGGTCCCACGCCGCATCCAGCGCCGACTGGTCATACATCAGACCGACCCAGAGCGCCGGCAGCGCACAAAGCCTGCGCCACGGCCCGCCATCGGCGCCGCGCATCTCGATGTATTTCTTCACGCGCGCCTCGGGGAACACGGTCGTCATATGATCGGCCCAGTCCGAGAGCGTCGGCTTTTCGCCCGGCAGCGCAGGCAGCTCGCCCTTCAGGAAATCGCGGAAGGACTGACCCAGAGCGTTGATATACTGGCCGTTGCGGTAGACGAAATACATCGGCACATCGAGCACATACTCGACCCAGCGCTCATAGCCCGCGCCCTCTTCGAACATGAAGGGCAGCATGCCGGTGCGCGCGGGATCAAGGTTTTGCCAGACATTCGCGCGCCAAGACTTGAAGCCATTCGGCTTGCCATCGAGGAAGGGCGAATTGGCGAACAGCGCCGTCGCCACCGGCTGCAGCGCCAGCGCCACGCGCATCTTCTGCACCATGTCGGCTTCCGACGCGAAATCGAGGTTCACCTGCACGGTGCAGGTCCGGTACATCATGGTTTTGCCCATGGTGCCGACCTTGTCCATGTAGTCGGTCATCAGCCGGTAACGGCCCTTGGGCATCATCGGCATCTGGTCTTCGCGCCACTCGGGCGCGGCGCCCATCCCGATGAACCGCGCGCCGATGCGGTCGGCCACCTGATGTACTTCGCGCAGGTGCTCGTTCACCTCGTCGCAGGTCTGGTGGATGGTTTCCAGGGGCGCGCCCGACAGCTCCAGCTGCCCGCCCGGTTCAAGGCTGACATTGGCGCCGTTCAGTTGCAGCCCGATGATCTTGTCCTGCTCGAGGATCGGCTGCCAGCCGAACTCGTCGCGCAGCCCTTCGAGCATCGCCTTGACCGAACGCGGCCCGTCATAGGGCAGCGGCTTCAGCGCGTCTTCGCAATAGCCGAATTTCTCGTGCTCGGTGCCGATGCGCCAGGCCTCGCGCGGCTTTTCGCCCGAGGCGATATATTCGGCCAGCTGCTCGTATCGTTCGATCGGGCCGCCGCCCTCTTGCGGAATGGACATCGGTGCCTCGCGCGCGTGTCAGGGAAAACTTACGTGGAGCGAAGACGGAGGGGAGTCAAGCGCGATCGACCGCACCCGGGGCTGCACGTTTCCACAGCGATTGTGCGGGCAAGTCGCGGTCAAGCGCGGCGGCGAGCGCGCCCATGTCGATACCGGGCAGACTTGAGAACGCGTCATACAGCACCGCCGCGCCATGCGCCGCCACCGGGATCAGGACCGCCGAGCCATCCTTGCCCTTGAGGCGCCAGTGCTTGCGCCCGCGCAGGGTCAGCAGGCGGATCTCGGACAGGTCCTCAAGCGCGACATAGCCACCCAGCCCCTGCCCCGCGCCGAAATAGCCGATCTGGCCCTCGTCCAGCTCGACCACGCCCGGGTCCGCTACGGGGCGCGCAAAACGCAGGCGGCGCAGCGCGATCACCAGCCAGCCCGCGCCCAGCGCCCCGATCAGCGCGCCCACGGGCTGCAACAGCCAGCCGCCGAGCGAGGCGATCCAGACGCCGAGCGCCAGAACCGCCGCAGCCGCCGCGCTTTCCTGCCAGAGCCGCAGCCGCGCGGCGAGTTCAGGCCGGATCACCGCCAGTCCCCCAGCGCCGCCTGCCAGAGCGTGATCGCCGCCACCGCCGCCGTGTCGGCGCGCAGGATGCGTGGGCCGAGGCTAACGGGCGTGACGAAGGGCAACGCGCGGAGCTTTTCACGTTCCGCCTCGGAGAACCCGCCCTCGGGCCCGATCAGGATCGCCCAAGGACCGGGCGCCAGACCCGCCAGCGTCTCAGCCGCGCCGACAAGGCTTTCGTCGGCCCAGAGAATGCGCCGCGCCCCGTCCCAGCCCGCCAGCAGCTTGGACAGAGGCACCATCTCATCGACCGGAGGCACGAAGGTGCCCAGGCATTGCTCGGCCGCCTCCAGCGCATGGGCCTGCAACCGATCCTGCCGGATGCGACCGGAATTGGTGAACTCGGTCTGCACCGGCAGGATCCGCGCGCAGCCCAGCTCGGCGGCCTTCTCCACGATGAAATCGGTGCGCTCCTTCTTGATCGGCGCAAAGATCAGCCAGAGGTCCGGCGGCATCTGCTGCGGCGCGGCCTGTTCGCGGCAGGCAAGGATGCCGCGCTTTTTCCCGGCCTCGACGACCTCCGAGGTCCACTCGCCATCGCGCCCGTTGAACAGCGCGATTGCATCGCCCACGCCCTTGCGCATCACCCCGAAAAGGTAATGCGCCTGCTCGGGCGAGAGCGGCACGGCTTGCCCCACCCCTAAAGGGTGCTCTACACAAAGGCGGATCTTGGCGCGGGTCGGTGTCTGCATGATGAGGCGAAATCTATGAAAGCGGCGCAGGAAATGCCAGAGGCGAAGGGACCGGAGACCGGTGTCGTCGCGGATTCCGTGGGCAATTGGGTCGATCGGCTGGCGCCGCCGGCCACGCGACCCTTTCTGCGACTGGCGCGTGCCGATCGCCCAGCGGGGACCTGGCTCTTGCTTTTGCCCTGCTGGTGGGGGATCGCGCTGGCCGCAGCCGCGACCGGACCGCGCTGGGCCGATCTGTGGCTCGCGATCGCCTGCGCGGCGGGCGCGTTCCTGATGCGCGGCGCGGGCTGCACCTGGAACGACATCACCGATCGCGAGTTCGACGCCGCCGTCGCGCGCACCCGCTCGCGGCCGATCCCTTCGGGGCAAGTCAGCGTGAAGGGCGCGCTGGCGTTTCTGGTGCTGCAGGTGGCGCTGGGCGGCGCGATCCTGATGACGTTCAATGTTCCCGCGATCGTGACTGGGCTCGTCTCGCTCGGACCGGTGGCGCTCTACCCCTTTGCCAAGCGTTTCACCTGGTGGCCGCAGCTGTTTCTGGGCATCGCCTTCAACTGGGGCGCGCTGGTGGGCTGGGTCGCGCATACCGGCAGCCTCGGCGCGCCGGCGGTGGCGCTCTATCTGGCGGGGATGGTCTGGACGCTGTTCTACGACACGATCTACGCCCATCAGGACAAGGAAGACGACGCGCTGATCGGGGTGAAATCGACGGCACGGCTGTTTGGCGCGGATAGCGCGAAATGGCTGGGCGGATTCCTGATCGCTTCGGTCGCGCTGATGACGATCGCGGTGCTCTGGGCGCTCCTGCCAGGGGCCGCCAACCCGCTGGTGCTGGCGCTCTGTCTGGCCGCGCCCTGGGCCTTCGGCTGGCACATGCTCTGGCAGATGCGCGGGCTCGACATCGACAGCCCTGAAACCTGCCTGCGCCTGTTCCGCGCCAACCGCGACACCGGGCTTCTGGTTGCGCTGTTTCTTGCCGCTGGCGCAATCGTGCGATTGATCCTCGGGTGAGCCGCCCTTAAGGAGAATACACCTAGACTGGGAGGCCCCCCGCGCGATGGCACTTCGCCCCAAGATCATGACCCCGGCAGCCTTTGGCGTGGCCGCAGTTCTGTCTTTTGCCGCGGCAAGCGGAATCGCGGCATTGGTCGAGGACCAGTCCGGCAAGGCGGTGAAGCTGGCGCTGGAGGCCGATGGCCATGGCTGGGCGCAGGTGCAGACCGACGGGCTTCAGGTGATCCTGGCAGGCACCGCCCCCGACGAGGCCGAACGGTTCCGCGCCGTATCAAAAGCAGGCACCGCCGTCGACAAGGACCGGATCATCGACGTGATCGACGTCGAGACCCGCACCATCCTCGCGGCCCCGGAATTCTCGCTCGAGATCCTGCGCAACGGCGAAGGCATCCAGTTGATCGGGCTGCTGCCCAAGGGCTCGAAGCGCGGCAAGATGATCGAGGGCCTGCGCGAGGTCGCCAAGGATCGCCCCGTCACCGACATGCTCGAAACCGTCGATTACCCGGCCCCCGTGGACTGGCAGCCGGCGGTGGACTTCGCGCTTGAGGCGCTGGCCACGCTGCCGCGCTCCAAGATTTCGGTGCAGGCGGGCAAGGTCGATATCGTCGCGATCACCGACTCGCGCGAGGAAAAGGCCCGGATCGAAACCACGCTCGCGCGGCGACGCCCGAGCGATCTGGTGCTGAGCTTCGACATTTCCGCACCGCGTCCGGTGATCACGCCCTTCACGCTGCGCTTCCTGATCGACACCGAGGGCGCACGGTTCGACGCCTGCTCGGCCGATACCGAAGAGGCCCGCAACCAGATCCTCGCCGCCGCACGCGAGGCCGGTGCCGAAGGCGCGCTCGGCTGCACCATCGGCATGGGCACCCCCTCGCCCGACTGGGCCAGAGCGGTCTCGATGACGCTGCGCGGGCTCAAGGAGCTGGGCGCTGGCTCGGCCACCTTCTCGGATGCCGATATCGCGCTTTCGGCCGCACCGTCGGTTTCGCCGCGCGATTTCGACCGCGTCGTGGGCGAGCTGGAATCGAACCTCCCCGAGGTGTTCTCACTCAAGGCCGAACTGGAGCGCCCCGAGACGAAAGCTGCGGACACGATCGAATTTCTTGCCGACAAGGGCGATGACGGGCAGCTGACGCTGCGCGGGCGTGTCCTGGATGACGCGCAGCGCACGCTGATCGAAAACTATGCCCGCGCACTCTTTGGCCATGACAGCGTCTATGGCGCGATGCGCAGCACCAAGGGCCTGCCCGAAGGCTGGTCGGTGCGCGCGATGGCCGGGCTCGAAGCGCTGGCCGAGCTGCACGAAGGGCAGCTTCTGGTCACCCCCGACCTGATGCGCGTCACCGGCGTCAGCGGCAATGCGAATGCCTCCGACGAGGTTGCACGGGTGCTCGCCGGCCATCTGGGCGAAGGCGCCCGGATCGACCTCAAGGTGCAATATGACAAGCGGCTCGATCCCGTGCTGTCGCTGCCCGACGGCCCCGAATGCGTGCGCCGCCTGAATGCCGCGGTCGAACATGCCAAGATCACCTTCGAGCCGGGCTCTTCCACGATCGCCGCCGAGGGCGCGGGCGCCATGGATGGGCTTGCCGCCGCGATGAAGGATTGCGAGGAGTTCCGTATCGAAGTCGGCGGCCACACGGATTCGCAAGGCCGCGACGAGATGAATCTCTCGCTCTCGCAGGACCGGGCGCAAGCGGTGGTGCGCGCGCTGATGGACCGCCGGATCTCGGTGCGCAACATGACCGCCAAGGGCTTTGGCGAGACCCAGCCGATCGCCGATAACGACACCGAAGAGGGCCGCGAGGCCAACCGCCGGATCGAATTCGTGCTGCTCGACACCGAGCCGATGGAACAGGGCGAAGCCGCCGTCGCCGAAGTCCCGACCCCGATCCCCGACGCGGTCGATGCCGAACCGAGCGAAGAAGAACTCAACGCCGAGTTTACCGAAACCGACGCCGCGCCGATGGAACACGAAGGCGAGGAACCGGCAGAAGAGCCCGCGCCAGAAGACATGGCGACCGAAGACGCCCAGGCTGAAAGCGATGCGCCGACGGCCGAGGCCCCCGACGCGTCCGCAGATCCCGCCCCCACGGAGCCCGAAGCGGCACCCGCCCCCGCCACGGAAACCACGACCACCGATCCGGCCGCGACCGACCAGCCCGAGGCTGACCCGCCCGCGATCGAGGTGCAGACCCCGGACAAGACGACGCCCCGGCCCCTCCCGCGCCCGCAAGGGCTCGGCGACGGCCAGTAACGGAGGCCCAGATGAACAATATCCAATTCACCATCGCCACCGCGATCATCCTCTTCATCGCCTTCGCGCTGGGCTGGGTCGCCTCCTGGCTGATCCACCGCCTGACCCGCGTCACCCGCGCCGACATGGGCGAGCTGGAACAGATGGCACAGGCTCTGCACGAGGCCGAGGAAACCCGCGAACAGGCGATCATCTATGTCGAGCAGCGCGAAGCCGAGTTGATGAACCAGATCAACCAGACCGAGGCGGAACTGCGCGCCGCGATGGACGGGCTACGCGACGCCCGCCACGAAGCCGAAGAGCTGCGCAGCTATATCGAACGCATGCAGAAAAGCTGACCGGCTTTCATCGAGCCTGAAATACTCCGGGGAGCTCGCTGCAGGCGAGCGGGGGCAACGCCCCCTCAGGCGCGCACCACCCCGCGCAACAGCGGCAACGCCGCCCGCACCAGATCATGCAACTCCGGGTCCTCAGTCCGCGCCAGCAACTCGGCGCGCATCGTCGGCGACCAGTTGTCATTGATATGGGCCGCGACCGCCGCCGCATTGTCGCCCGGCTGGCTTTCAAAGAAACGGGCGATCTGGTTCGCCATCTTGATCTCTTTCCGCATCACTTCGCTCCGTCGAACCGCTCGGGGTGACAATAGATTTCAGGGGCACGACTGCCTGCGCGCCCGATCAGGGTGATCCCGGCGCGCTCGGCCTCGGCCACGGCCAGTCCGGTCGCCGCGCCCGCGCCCATCAGCACTTCGGCCCCGATCATCGCGGCCTTCTGCACCAGATCGACCGAGAGCCGCGAGGTCATCACCAGCGCACCGCCAGCCTGCCCGGCCAGCTTCCCGGCCAGCTTGTCGAGCGCATTATGGCGCCCGACATCCTCGGCCTGCGCAATCAGCCCCGCGCCCGGCCGCCACAGCCCCGCCGCATGGCAGCCACGCACCCGGTCGTGGATCTCCTGCGCGCGCTCCAGATCGGCCAGCGCGCGGCCCGGATCGCCCGGGCGCAGCCGCAATGCCCGCGGGATCACCGGCGGCACCGCGCGCAGCGCCTGCTCGATGGACTCGATCCCGCAGAGCCCGCAGCCCACCGGCCCCATCATCGCCCGGCGGCGGTCACGAAACGCCGCGCCCGGCGCCTCGGCCAGCCAGGCCCGCGCCTCGATGCCCGCGCCCTGTTCGACGATTTCGCTGCGCAGCACTTCGGCGGGCGCGGCGATGATGCCTTCGGTCAGGGCAAAGCCCAGAAGGAACTCGGGCAGGTCGGCGGGCGTCGCCATCATCACCGCCTGAGTGACCCCATCAAAGACCAGCGCGACGGGCACTTCGGCGGCCAGCGCATAGCTGCCCGCCTGCACCCAGCCCGGCCCGTCGCGGCTCATTCCGCCGCCTCGATGCGGCGCGCCCGCGCCGCCTGTTCGGCGTAATCGCTCTGCCAGTCCGAGGGCCCGTTCGACGGTGCCACCTGCACCGCCGTCACCTTGTATTCGGGGCAGTTGGTGGCCCAGTCCGAATTGTCGGTGGTGACCACATTGGCCTGCGTGCCCGGATGGTGGAACGTCGTGTAGACCACCCCCGGCGCAACGCGATCGGTCACCTCGGCGCGCAGGCTCGTCTCGCCCGAGCGGCTGGCCAGACGCACCCAGTCGCCGGTCTTGATACCGCGGTTTTCGGCATCATGCGGGTGGATTTCCAGCACGTCCTGATCGTGCCAGACCGTGTTCGCGGTGCGCCGCGTCTGCGCGCCGACGTTATACTGCGACAAGATCCGACCCGTCGTCAGCAGCAGCGGGAAGCGCGGGCCGGTGCGTTCGTCTGTCGGCACATAGGCCGTGCGGATGAACCGCCCCTTGCCACGCACGAAGCCATCGACATGCATCACCGGAGACCCGTCCGGCGCCGCATCATTGCAGGGCCACTGGACCGAGCCGCGCTCGTCCAGAAGATCGAAGGTGACATTGGCAAAGCCCGGCGTCGTCGCGGCGATCTCGGCCATGATCTGCGCGGGGTGGTCATAGGCCCAGCCCGCCCCCATCGCATTCGCCAGCGCCTGCGTCACCTCCCAGTCGGCCAACCCGTTCTTGGGCGCCATCACGCGCCGCACGCGGTTGATGCGACGCTCGGCATTGGTGAAGGTCCCGTCCTTTTCTAGGAAGGTCGAGCCCGGCAGGAAGACATGGGCGTAATTGGCGGTTTCGTTCAGGAACAGGTCATGCACGATCACGCAATCCATCGCCGCAAGCCCCGCGGCCACATGGCGGGTGTCGGGGTCGGATTGCAGGATGTCCTCGCCCTGAATGTAGATCCCCTTGAACCGCCCCGCCATAGCCTCATCGAGCATGTTCGGAATGCGCAGCCCCGGCTCCGGGTCAAGCGTAACGCCCCAGGCCGCCTCGAAGATCGCGCGGGTGTCAGGGTCCGAGACATGGCGATAGCCCGGCAGTTCATGCGGGAATGAGCCCATGTCACACGAGCCCTGCACGTTGTTCTGGCCACGCAGCGGGTTCACGCCGACGCCCGGGCGACCGATATTGCCGGTCATCATCGCGAGGTTCGCGATCGCGATCACCGTGGTCGAACCCTGTGAATGCTCGGTCACGCCCAGCCCGTAATAGATCGCGCCATTGGGGGCGGCGGCATAGGCGCGCGCGGCTTCGCGCAGTGTCGCGGCCGGCACGCCGGTCAGCGCCTCGACCGCCTCGGGGGCGTAATCGGGGTTGGCGACGAACTCGGCGTAATCGGCCCATTCCTCCCAGTCGCAGCGGGCGCGGATGAAGGCCTCATCGAACAGCCCCTCGGTCACGATCACATGGGCCATCGCGGTCATAACGGCCACGTTGGTGCCCGGTCGCAGCGCGAGGTGCCAGGCCTCGCCCAGATGCGGCGTTTCCAGCAGGTCGATGCGGCGCGGGTCGATCACAATGAGCTTCGCGCCCGCCCGCAGCCGCTTCCGCAGCCGCGAGGCAAAGACCGGGTGGCCATCGGTCGGGTTGGCGCCGATCACCACCGCCAGATCGACCTCTTCGACCGAGTCGAAATTCTGCGTGCCCGCCGAGGTGCCAAAGGTCTGCTTCAGCCCGTAGCCGGTGGGCGAGTGGCAGACCCGCGCGCAGGTATCGGTGTTGTTCGTGCCAAAGACAGCCCGCGCGAGTTTCTGCACGAGGTAGGTTTCCTCATTGGTGCAGCGCGACGAGGTGATGACGCCCAGCGCGTCCTTGCCGTGGCGCTCGCGCAGCGCGTTCAGCCGCCCGGCGGCAAAGCCCAGCGCCTCATCCCACGACACTTCACGCCAGGGCTGGTCGATGCTGTCGCGGATCATCGGGTTCAGGATCCGGTCCTTGTGGGTCGCATAACCCCAGGCGAACCGGCCCTTGACGCAGCTATGGCCGCGGTTCGCCTCGCCGCCCTTCCAGGGCACCATGCGCACCAGTTCCTCACCGCGCATCTGCGCCTCAAAGCTGCACCCCACGCCGCAATAGGCGCAGGTGGTCACCACTGAGCGTTCGGGCAGGCCGATCTCTTCGACCGATTTCTCGACCAGTGTCGCGGTCGGGCAGGCCTGCACGCAGGCGCCACAGCTGACGCAATCCGACGACAGGAAATCGGGCGCGGCGGGCGAGATGCGGGAGTCGAAGCCACGGCCCTCGACGGTCAGGGCAAAAGTGCCCTGCACCTCTTCGCAGGCGCGCACACAGCGCATGCAGACGATGCATTTCGCCGGGTCGTAGCTGAAATAGGGGTTCGAGACATCCTTGGGGATGTAGCAGGGGTTCGCGGCACCTTCGCTGCGCGGCGCGAAATGGTTGGCACCGGGGCTATAGCGCACCTCGCGCAGCCCCACCGCCGCCGCCATGTCCTGCAACTCGCAATCGCCATTGGCCGCGCAGGTCAGGCAATCGAGCGGGTGATCCGAGATATACAGCTCCATCACGCCACGACGCAGACGCGCCAGTTTCGGCGTCTGGGTCTGGACAACCATCCCATCGCTCACAGGCGTCGTGCAAGACGCCGGCGTGCCGCGCTGACCGGCGATCTCCACCATGCACATCCGGCACGAACCCACGGGTTCGAGCATGTCGGTGGCGCAGAGCTTGGGCACGGTGATCCCGGCCTCTTTCGCCGCGCGCATCACCGAAGTGCCCGCAGGCACGGTCACGCTCTGGCCGTCGATGGTCAGCGTCACGGGCGCGCCTTGGCGTGCGGGCGTCCCCTGATCGGGAATGATGAGATCCTTCATTCGGCGACCTCCTTCCGGGGCGGGCGGAACTCTGCGGGAAAGGCGTTGAGCGCCGAGAGCACCGGGTAGGGCGCGAAGCCCCCCAGCGCGCAGAGCGATCCGTGGGTCATCACTTCGCAGAGGTCTCGCAACAGGGTTTCGGCTTCTGGGTCACCCGCGCGCATCGCGTCGATCACCTCGACGCCGCGGGTCGAGCCGATCCGGCAGGGCGTGCACATGCCGCAGCTTTCATGGGCGCAGAACTCCATCGCGAAGCGCGCCAGCGCGCCCATATCGGCGGTGTCATCGAATACCACAAGACCCGCATGGCCGACGATCCCGTCGCGCTCGGCGCATTCCTCGTAGCCCAGTTTCATGTCGAAATCGGCAGGCGTGAAATAGGCGCCCAGCGGGCCACCGATCTGCACCGCCTTCACCGGACGGCCCGAAGCCGTACCGCCGCCGATCCCCTCGACCAGATCGCCGAGCGTGGTGCCAAAGGCGGTCTCGAACAGCCCGCCATGGCGGATATTGCCCGCCAGCTGAAACGGCATCGTGCCGCGCGAACGCCCGACGCCAAAGGCCGCATAGGCCTCGGCACCATGGGCGAAGATCCAGGGCACCGTCGCCAGCGTCAGCACGTTATTGACCACGGTCGGGCGACCCATGAAGCCATGCAGCGCAGGCAGCGGCGGCTTGGCCCGCACCGTGCCGCGCTTGCCTTCAAGGCTGTTCAGAAGCGAGGTTTCCTCGCCGCAGACATAGGCGCCCGCACCAACGCGGATCTCGATGTCGAAGGCCGGGCCATTGCCCAGAAGCGCCGGGCCAAGCAGCCCCGCCCCCCGCGCCGCATCGCAAGCCGCGCGCATCACCGCGATCGCATTGGGATATTCCGAGCGGATATAGACGAAGCCCTGCGTGGCCCCCACCGAAAGACCGGCAATCGCCATCCCCTCGATCAGCGCGAAAGGATCGCCCTCCATCAGCATGCGGTCGGCGAAGGTGCCGCTGTCGCCCTCGTCGGCATTGCAGACCACGACCTTCTGCGCGGCCTTGGCGCCCGCGACGGTCTTCCACTTGATGCCGGCCGGGAAGCCCGCACCGCCGCGCCCACGCAGCCCCGAGGCCAAGACCTCGTCCAGCCGCGCCTCGGCGCTCATCTCAAGCGCGCGGCGCAGACCGGCAAGCCCGCCTTCGGCCTCATAATCGGCGAGGCTGAGCGGGTCGATGCGACCCACGCGCGCGAAGGTCAGCCGCGTCTGCGCCTTGAAGAACGGGATCTCTTCGACCAGCCCAAGCGCCTTCGGATGAGTCTCCGGCGCATCGAACAACGCGGGCACATCGGCCGGTTCCAGCGGGCCAAAACCGATCCGCCCGGCCTCGGTTTCCACCTCGACCAGCGGTTCGAGCCAGATCATCCCGCGGCTGCCATTGCGCACGATCTCGATGTCTAGGCCGCGCAGCCCCGCCTGCGAGGCCACAGCCGCCGCCACCGCATCGGCGCCGAGCGCCCGCGCCGCCGCATCGCCGGGAACATAGATCTTCATGCCCGCACCTCCTCGGCCAGCCGTTCAGGCGTTGCGCGCGCGATCAGCCGGTCATCGACCTGCGCGGCAGGGCCACAGGCGCAAAGCCCGAGGCAATAGACCGCCTCAAGCGTAACCGCGCCGACGGTCTCGCCCAGCCGCACGCCCAGCGCGCGTTCGAGCCGCGCGATCATCGCTTCGGCGCCCATCGCCTGACAGGCCTCGGCGCGGCAGACGCGGATCACATGGCGGCCCTGCGGCGCGGCGCGGAAATCCTCGTAGAAGGCGATCACGCCCTGCAATTCGGCCGCCGTAATACCCAGCGCCGCGCAGATCGGCTTGTGGGCCTCGACGGGGACGCACCCAAACGCCGCCTGAAGCTCATGCAGCATCGGCAAGAGCGCGCCTTCACGCCCGCGATGGCATGCGACGATTTCCGAAATTCGTTCGGCCTGAGACATTCGGCACCTCCCAATTGGCCCCGAGTCTGACCTATCGCGGAGACCATAAGCAAATCAAAATCCGACGAAGTGGCCACGGAATGCGAAGTGACAGCAGATTATCTGTGCCCCCGGCTTGCCGCGCGGCGGCCCTCCCCCTACATCGGAGGCATGTCGATCCGCGATTACATCCCCGCCCGTTTCAACCGCCAGATCCCGGTGGTGCCACTGATCCGCCTCGATGGCGCGATCGGCGCCTCTGCACGCCCCGGCGCGCAGGGCCTGTCGGACAAGGCGCTCGCCCCGCTGCTTGAACGCGCCTTTCGCAAGAAACCCGCCGCTATCGCGCTGGCGATCAACTCGCCGGGCGGCTCGCCGGTGCAAAGCTCGCTGATCGCGGCGCGCATCCGTCGATTGGCCGAAGAAAACGGCGTGCCCGTGCATGCCTTCGTCGAGGATGTCGCGGCCTCGGGTGGCTATTGGCTCGCCTGCGCCGCCGATGACATCTGGGCCGACCCGGCCTCGATCGTGGGCTCGATCGGCGTGATCTCGGCGGGGTTCGGCCTGCAAGGCTTCATCGAGAAACACGGGATCGAACGGCGGATGCACACGGCGGGCAAGTCGAAAAGCTTCATGGACCCGTTCAGCGCCGAGAAACCGGCCGATGTGAAGCGCCTCAAGGCGCTTTTGGAGCCGATGCACGATATCTTCAAGGACTGGGTGCGCGCGCGGCGTGGCGACAAGCTTGACGCCAAGCACGACCTGTTCACCGGCGAGTTCTGGCTGGGCCGTCAAGCGACGGAGTTCGGCCTGATCGACGGCTGCGCCCATGCCGTGCCCAAGCTGAAAGAGCTGTATGGCGAGAAGGTGCGGATCGTGCCGCTGGGCGTCGCGCGCCCGTGGTATCGGCGCTTCGGCATGGGGCTCGGGGCGGACCTTGGCGCCGCCACCGCCGGCGCAATGATCGACGCCGCCGAAGAGCGCGCACTGTGGCAACGATACGGGCTCTGAACAGATGCTGATCAAGGCAATGACGCTGTTTCTGGTGGCGATGGGAGTGCTCGCCATGTTCGGCAAGCTGCGCCTGCCGGGTCGCCGCTCGCAACCTCGCCTGCAGTCGCGCTGCCCCGATTGCGGCCGCCCCAAGCTCGGCTCCGGCCCCTGCCCCTGCAAGACAAAGGCCTGACATGTTGATGGATCTGCTGTTCGTGACGCTCGGGCTCGGGCTTCTGGTCGTGGCGGGCGACTGGCTGGTGAAGGGCGCGGTGGCGCTGGCATTGCGGCTGGGCATTCCGGCACTGATCGTCGGGCTGACCGTGGTCGCCTTCGGCACCTCGGCCCCCGAGCTGATGGTGTCGGTCGCTGCTGTTCTCGACAATGCGCCCGCGATCGCGCTGGGGAACGTGGTCGGCTCGAACACCGCGAATATCCTGCTGGTGCTGGGCCTGCCCGCGCTGATCGCGACGATCCGCACCGACGAGCAGGACACCCGCGAAAGCGCCGCGATCATGATCGGCGCGACGATCCTGTTCATCCTTCTGTGCTTCATGGGACCGATCAGCTGGCCGCATGCGCTGGTGCTGCTGGGGGCGCTGGCGCTGATCCTCGGGCGCCAGATCCGTCAGGCGCTCGCGCATCGCAACGCACGCTGCGAAGAGGAAATCGCCTCCGCCGACCCGCATCTGCCGGGCTGGCAGGTGGCCGGTTTCATCGTCGCGGGGCTGATCGGCCTGCCGCTGGGCGCGAACCTTCTGGTCGATGGCGCCAGTTCCATCGCGCGCGCCTTCGGGATTTCCGAGGCGGTGATCGGCCTGACGCTGGTCGCGGTCGGCACCTCGCTGCCGGAGCTGGCGACCTCGGTCAGTGCCGCCGCCAAGGGCCGCGCCGACGTGGCGCTGGGCAATGTGATCGGCTCGAACATCTTCAACCTGCTCTCGATCATCGGCTTCGCGGGGCTGGTCGGGCCGCTGCCGGTCCCCACGCAGATGCTGGCGGTCGACCTCTGGGTGATGCTGGGCGCCTCGGTGCTGCTCCTGCCCTTCGTCTTCTATCGCTGGCCGATCACACGCGGGATCGGCATTGGCTTTACCTTGCTTTATGCTGCCTATGTGATCGGGCTGATGATCGGAGACACACTCACATGAAGGCGGCACTCATCACCGGCGGGGCAAAGCGGCTGGGGCGCGCGATGGCGCTGTATCTGGCCGGGCGCGGCACCGATGTGGCGATCCATTACAACGGCTCCGAAGACGAGGCCGAGGCCACCGCCGCCGAGGCCCGTGCGCTGGGCGTGACTGCCGTCACGCTGCAGGCCGACATCCTCGACGAGGCGCAGGTCGCGCCGCTGGTCGGGCGCGCCGCCGAGGCATTGGGCCAGCCGCTGGACCTGTTGATCAACAACGCCTCGATCTTCGAGTACGACACCATCCGCAGCGCCACCCGCGAGGGCTGGGACCGGCATTTCGAATCCAACCTGCGCGCGCCTTTCGTGCTGAGCCAGGCCTTCGCCGCGCAGGCGCCCAAGGCAGACCGCTCGGGCCGCGAACCCCGCGCCCGCGCGCTGATCGTCAACATGCTCGACCAGCGGATGCTGAAGCCCACGCCGGAATTCATGACCTATACGCTGGCGAAAATGGGGCTCTGGGCGCTGACGCGCACCGGCGCGCAGGCGCTTGCGCCCGACATCCGGGTTAATGCGATCGGACCCGGGCCGACCCTGCAAGGCGCGCGCCAGTCGGAAAGCCACTTCACCCGCCAGCGCGCCGCGACGATCCTGGAACGTGGCGCCGACCCCGAGGATATCTGCGCCGCGCTCGGCTATCTGATCGAGGCCAAGGCGGTCACCGGGCAGATGATCTGCGTCGATGGCGGGCAGCATCTGGGCTGGAAAACACCCGATGTGCTGGGCGTCGAATAACCCCCGAAGCCCCCGCGCAACCGAGCAGTTGCGGCAAGTTGTCCACTTTGCCGATCCACGTCACAAACGTGTTACGAAAAGCGCAGGCTTTTCAGTGACTTGCGCGGATCGCATATTTTTATCCTTTAAAAACAAAGCGTTGAAATGTCGCCCAAAATTTAGGCATCCCGTCGAAACCCCAAGGATTCAACGAAATTCTCGCTCTGCCGAAATCTTTCCAACAGAGTTATCCACAGATTCAGTGGATGCCTTTTCCCTTGAACTCCCCATCGTAAGATTGCAGCCAGACCGAGAATCGCCCAGAGCTCCACGCATCGCATGACCGACCTGCCCGAAACCCCGCAACAAACCGTTTCCGAAGGCGCTCCGCGCCTGGCCGGGCATGCGCTGATTGCGGATTACGTGACCCGGCTGGATGGTTCGCCGGGCGTCTACCGGATGCTGAACGACAAGGGCGAGGTGCTCTACGTCGGCAAGGCGCGTAACCTCAAGGCGCGGGTGTCGAACTACGCGCGCCCCACGGGCCATTCGGCACGGATCGCGCGGATGATCTTTGAAACCCGGCGGATGATGTTCCTGACCACGCGCACCGAGACCGAGGCGCTGCTGCTGGAACAGAACCTGATCAAGCAGCTCAAGCCGCGCTACAACGTGCTGCTGCGCGACGACAAAAGCTTTCCGCTGTTGCACATCACCGGCGACCATCCGTTTCCGATGATCCGCAAGCATCGCGGCAAGCGCGGGGCCTCGGGCGATTACTTCGGCCCCTTCGCCTCGGCCAGCGCGGTGAACCGGACGCTCAACCACCTGCAGCGCGTGTTCCTGTTGCGCGACTGCTCGGATGCGATGTTCGACAGCCGCACGCGGCCCTGCCTACAATATCAGATCAAACGCTGCTCGGGGCCCTGCGTCGGGCGGATCTCGGAGGCCGATTACGCCGCGCTGGTCGCCGATGCCAAACGCTTCCTCGAGGGCAAAAGCACCACGATCCAGCAGGAGCTGGCCGCGCAGATGCAAGAGGCCGCGGCGGCGATGGAATTCGAGCGCGCGGCGGCGTTGCGCGACCGCATCCGCGCGCTGACCAACGTGCAGCAATCGCAGGGCATCAACCCGCGCACCGTCGCCGAGGCCGATATCGTCGCGCTGCATATGGAGGGCGGACAGGCCTGCGTTCAGGTCTTTTTCATCCGCGCCCATCAAAGCTGGGGCAATCACGATTTCTATCCGCGCACTGGCGCGGGCGCCGAAGAGGCCGAGGTTCTCGAAGCCTTCCTTGCGCAGTTCTACGACCAGAAGCCCCCGCCGCGGCTGATCCTCCTGTCGCATCCGGTCGAGAACACCGATCTCCTGGTCGATGCGCTCAGCCAGAAGGCCGGGCGCAAGGTCGAAATTGCCGTGCCGAAGCGCGGCGAAAAGGCCGAGCTGGTGGAAAACGCCCAGCGCAATGCCCGCGAAAGCCTCGGCCGGCGGATGTCGGAATCGGCGGCGCAGGCGAAACTTCTGCGCGGGCTGGCCGAGGCGTTGTCGCTGCCGCAGCCCCCCGCCCGGATCGAGATCTATGACAACTCGCATATTCAGGGCGCGCATGCGGTGGGCGGCATGGTCGTCGCGGGCCCCGAGGGGCTGATGAAAAGCCAGTACCGCAAATGGAACATCAAGAACACCGAGCTGACGCCGGGCGACGATTTCGGCATGATGCGCGAGGTGCTGACGCGCCGCTTCACCCGGCTGATGCGCGACGACCCCGAGCGGGTGGGCGAGGGCTGGCCCGACCTCTTGCTGATCGACGGCGGCGCGGGGCAGGTCTCGGCGGTGGCCGAGGTGATGGCCGAGATAGGCCTGTCCGACATTCCGGTGGTGGGCGTCGCCAAGGGCGTCGATCGCGACCACGGCAAGGAGGAATTCCACCGCCTCGGCCAGCGTCCCTTCGCCCTGCCGCGCCAGGACCCGGTGCTCTATTACATCCAGCGCCTGCGCGACGAAGCCCACCGCTGGGCGATCGGCGCGCATCGGGCGAAACGCGCCAAGGCCACGATGGCCAACCCGCTCGACGAAATCCCCGGCATCGGCGCCACGCGCAAACGCGCGCTCTTGCAGCATTTCGGCTCGGCCAAGGCGGTGAGCCGCGCGGGCCTGCCCGACCTGATGGAAGTGCCCGGAATTTCCGAGGCGATGGCCGAAACCATCTATAATTTCTTCAATGACCGGGATTGACGCCGCCCCCGCGCGCCCTGTAGCGCCTGCGCCATGAGCGATCCGCGCCCCCTTGCCCCGCCCGCGCTGACGCGGCTTGACGATCTGGCCGAGGCCGGGCTGATCGCGCGTGACCGCCTGCCCGCGCTGGCGCCCGTCGCGCGCGAGTTTCGCATCCGGGTAACCAGCGCGATGCAGGCCGCGATCGCCATGCCCGACGACCCGGTGGCCGCGCAGTTCCTACCCTCCGAGGCCGAGGCCGAGACCCGCCCCGAAGAGCTGCTCGACCCGATCGGTGACGACGCGCATGCGCCCGTGCCGGGGCTGACCCATCGCTACCCCGACCGGGTGATCCTGCACCTGACGAAAACCTGCGATGTCTATTGCCGGTTCTGTTTTCGCCGCGAGACCGTGGGCGAGACCGGCGCGCTTCCCGAGCCCGATCTGGTCGCGGCACTCGATTACATCGCCGCCACCCCCGCGATCCGCGAGGCAATCCTGACCGGAGGCGACCCGCTGACGCTCTCGGCGCGGCGGATCGCGATGGTGATCGGGCGGCTTTCGCAGATCGCACATCTCGACCAGATTCGCATCCATACCCGCGTGCCCGTGGTCGCGCCCGCGCGCATCACCTCCGCCCTGATCGCGGCGCTGCGCGCGGCGCGCCCCGCGCTTTGGATCGTGCTGCATACCAACCACGCACAGGAGCTGACGCCCGAGGCGCGCGCGGCAATTTCGGCGCTGGTCGACGCGGGCGTGCCGATGCTCTCGCAATCGGTCCTCTTGCGCGGCATCAACGACACGCCCGAAGCGCTGAGCGATCTGTTTCGCGCGCTCGGCGCGCTGCGGGTCAAGCCCTATTATCTGCACCATTGCGACCTCGCGCGCGGCACCCACCATTTCCGCACCACGATCGACGAGGGCCGCGCGCTGATGGCGGCGCTGCGCGGGCGGATCTCGGGGGTGCTCCTGCCCACATACGTGCTGGATATTCCGGGTGGCTATGGCAAGGTGCCCATCAGCGCCGAGTATTTCACCCCGCTTGGCCCCGGCCAATGGCGCGTGACCGACTGGCAGGGCGGGACGCATCTCTATCAGGACCCCGACCGCCGATGACCCAGATCACCCTCCGCCCGCCCCTCAGCGACGACCGCGATGCCTGGGAAGAGCTTTATGCGGGATACGCGCATTTCTACGGCGTCATCCAGACCCCCGAAATGCGCGCCCGCGTCTGGGACTGGATCATGGACCCCGCCCATGAGGTCGAGGGGCTGCTGGCCCTGCAAGGCGACACGCCGGTGGGGCTTGCGCATTACCGCCCGTTTGCGCGGCCGCTCTCGGCCAGCACCGGCGGGTTTCTTGACGACCTCTTTGTCGCCCCCGAGGCACGCGGCTCTGGCGCAGCAGAGGCGCTGATCCACGAGCTTGAGACCATCGGTCGCAGCCGCGGCTGGAGCGTCATCCGCTGGATCACCGCCGAAGATAACACCCGCGCCCGCGCGCTTTACGACCGGCTCGCGCGCCACACCACCTGGCAGACCTACGATATCGCGCTTTAGCGCAAACCTATCCCCTTTCCCTTCCGTCCGGCCCCCGCTAACTTGCGCGCATGAAATGGACGCTTCCGAATATCCTGACGGTCCTCCGTCTGATCGCCGCGCCGGGCGTGGCGGTGATGTTCCTGTATTTCAACCGCCCGCTCGCCGACTGGTTCGCGCTGGCGCTGTTCATCACCGCGGCGATCACCGACTGGTTCGACGGCTACCTCGCGCGGGCCTGGAAACAGGAAAGCAAGTTCGGCGCCATGCTCGACCCGATCGCCGACAAGGCGATGGTGGTGATCGCGCTCGTTATCATCACCGGCTATTCGGGCATGAACCCCTGGCTGATCCTGCCGGTCACGGTGATCCTGTTCCGCGAGGTCTTCGTCTCGGGGCTGCGCGAGTTTCTCGGCGCCGATGCGGGGCGGCTCAAGGTGACGAAGCTCGCGAAATGGAAGACCACCGCGCAGATGTTTGCCATCGCGGTCCTGTTCCTCGGCACCGGGCTGCATTACCTCGAATCCGGCCTGCCGCCCCGCGCGGGCGAAGGCGACCTGCCCACGGGCGCCTCGCCGGCCGACCTGGCCAATCACGCGGGGCTCGCGCTGATCTGGATCGCGGCTGTGCTGACCGGCATTACCGGCTGGGACTATTTCGCCAAGGCCCTGCCCTTCCTGCGGGAGCATAAAGATGGTTGAGGTTCTCTATTTCGCCTGGGTCCGCGAACGCATCGGGCTGGCCCGCGAACAGGTCGAAAC
This sequence comes from Pseudothioclava arenosa, assembly GCF_002358085.1. Taxonomy (GTDB): domain Bacteria; phylum Pseudomonadota; class Alphaproteobacteria; order Rhodobacterales; family Rhodobacteraceae; genus Pseudothioclava; species Pseudothioclava arenosa. The sequence continues at coordinate 108,147 of NZ_NTJD01000008.1, read as the reverse complement.
CGAAGCCAAGACCGTGGCCGATCTGGTCGCAGAGCTTTCCGCGCGCGAACCCCGCTACGAGGCCGCCTTCGCCGACACCTCGGCGCTGCGCGTCGCCCTCGATCAGGAATTGTCCGAGTTTTCCGACCCCCTCGCGGGCGTGCGCGAGGTGGCGTTCTTTCCGCCGATGACGGGAGGCTGAGATGAAGATCTCGGTCCAGTCCGCGCCCTTCGACTTCGCCGCCGAGACTGCCAGCTTCGGGCAAGGTCGCGACGACGTCGGCGCGGTCGTGACCTTCACCGGCGTAGTGCGCGACGACTCGGGCGACCTTGAGGCGCTGGAGCTTGAGCATTACCCGGGCATGACCGAGGCCGCGATCGGCAAGATCACCGAACAGGCGATGGCCCGCTGGCAACTCGCCGATGCGCTGGTCATCCACCGCCACGGGCGACTGGCCGTGGGCGAGCCGATCATGATGGTCGCCACCGCCGCCCGCCACCGCGTCGCCGCTTTTGAGGCCGCCGAATTCCTGATGGATTACCTGAAATCCCGCGCGCCCTTCTGGAAGAAGGAACACATGCGCTCGGGCACCGCCTGGGTCGCCGCGAAAGAGGCCGACGAGGACGCGCTGAACCGCTGGTAAGCCGGGGCGCTGCCCCTCTGGCCCGTTCCGGGCCATTCACCCCGGGATACTTTCGGCAAAATGAAAGGCTTTCATCGAGCCTGAAATACTCCGGGGGAGAGGCCGCAGGCCTCGGGGGCGGAGCCCCTAGAGATTGTCCTCGACGCGGAAGCCTTCGGGGATCGCATCGCGCCCGTCCAGCATCAGATCCACCATCACCTGCGCGACTTTTGGCGCCATGCCGAAGCCGATCTTGAAGCCGCCATTGGCGATGAAGTGGCCGGGGCGGCCGGGCCAAACCCCGAGCATCGGCGCGCGGGTTTTCGCGCGCGGGCGCACGCCGGCCCAGCGGTCAATGACCTCGGCGCCTTCCAGTGCGGGGCAGATCCGGCGCGCCTTCTCGATCAGCGCGTCGAGTTGCGCGTCGGTGCTGGAGGGCTCGGTATACTCGCGTTCCGAGGTCGAGCCGATCGCCACCGTGCCATCGGCATGGGGCACGATATGGAGGCTTTCGGCATAGATCTGCGGCACGGCGCCCGCGTCAAAGCGCAAGAGCGCGGACTGCCCCTTGATACCCGTGCCTACCGCCTTTCCGAACGCGACCGAAAGATCCGCCAGCCCCTCGGCGCCGGTTGCGTGGAGGACGGCGCCTTCTTCGGGGCCGTCGCCGATCACGATCTCGCCGCCCAGCGCGGTGAGCGCGGCAGCGAGGGCTGCACCTGCAGCACGGGGCGCCGCACGGGCGGTCAGCGTGTCATAGATCACCAGCCCGGTCGGCGAGGCGGGCGCGAAGGGGCCGAACTCGGCGGCGGGCACGATGCGCCAGTCGGCAAAGCCCTGCCACAGCTCAGCCGCACCGGCTGCACGTTCCTCGGCGCGGGCGATCTGCGCGGCATCCGCCAGCGGCTGGATCCGGCCAAGCCGCGCATAGCCCGCGTCCTTGCCACCCGCCGTGCGCACAGCGCCCCAGAATTCTTCGGCCATACGCAGGCTCTCGAACTGGAACTGTTTCTTGGGGTTCCAGTTCTCGGGCACATGCGGGGCCAGCGCGCCGACCGTGCCGCCTGACGAGCCCGCGCCCAGCCGGGTTCGCTCGATCAGGCGCACGCGCGCACCGCGCCGGGCCGCCTCGAACGCGATCGCAAGACCAAAGGCGCCGCCGCCCCGCACCGTCAGATCCACGCGCCCGCTTGCCATTCGCCCGCCCTTTCGCCAGTGTCGCGCCGATAGCGCCCCCGAACGGACTACCCCCGATGCCCGCCCCTGACCAGAGCCAAGCCGCGCTTGAGTGGCGCGACGGATCGACACCGGTTTCGACCCGGTTCGACGATCCGTATTTCTCGCTGGCGAACGGATTGGAAGAGACGCGCCACGTGTTTCTGCGCGGCAATGACCTGCCCGCGCGGCTCGCGCCCGGGTTCCAGGTGGCCGAGCTGGGCTTTGGCACGGGGCTGAACCTTTTGGCGCTGGCGATGATCGCGCCGGCCGGGATGGCGCTGCGCTTCACCTCCTTCGAGGCCTTTCCGATGTCCGCCCCCGAGATCGAGCGCGCGCTGCGCGCCTTTCCCGAGGCGCATTCGGTGGCGGGGCCGTTTCTTGACGCCTGGGCGGCGGGGCAGCGGCGGTTTGATCTCGGCGCGATTGCGGTCGAGGTGATCGAGGGCGACGCGCGTGAAACCCTTTCCGCCTGGTCAGGCCGGGCGGATGCATGGTTTCTGGATGGATTTTCGCCCGCCAAGAACCCCGAGCTTTGGGGCGAAGACCTGATGGCCGAGGTCGGGCGCCATACTGCGCCGGGCGGCACCTTTGCGACCTATACGGCGGCGGGTTTCGTGCGCCGCGCGCTGGCCGCCGCGGGCTTTACCGTCACGCGCGCGCCGGGCCATGGCCACAAGCGCCACATGAGCATCGGACGCTACGATGGTTGAGCAGAACACCGCACGCGGTATCGGGCTGATGATCGCCACGACCTTCATCTTTGCCATGCAGGACGGGATCTCGCGCCACCTGGCCGAGACCTACAACGTCTATATGGCGCTGATGGTGCGGTTCTGGTTCTTTGCGCTTTTCGTCAGTGTCGTCGCCGCGCGGGCGCCGGGCGGTATTCGCCGCGCGACGCGTTCGGCGCTGCCTTGGGTGCAGGTGATCCGCTCGGCGGTGCTGATCGTCGAAGTGATCGTGATGGTGCAGGGCTTCGTCTATCTGGGCCTCGTCGAGAGCCATGCCGTCTTCGCCTGCTATCCGCTTCTGGTCGCGGCGCTCTCGGGGCCGGTGCTGGGCGAAAAGGTCGGCTGGCGGCGGATCGTGGCGATCGGCATCGGCTTTGTCGGCGTGCTGATCATCCTGCAGCCGGGCTTTGGCGTGTTCTCGCCCTATGCGCTGATCCCGCTGGTCTCGGCCCTGCTTTTCGCGCTCTACTCGCTGCTGACGCGTTATGTCGGGCGGGTCGATCCGGCCTCGGTGTCGTTCTTTTATACCGGCGTGGTGGGCGCGGTGATCGTGACGCTTGCAGGCATCTGGCACTGGATGCCGATGAGCGCGCCCGACTGGGGCTGGATGGCGGTGCTGTGCGTGTCTGCCTCGCTGGGGCATTTCCTGCTGATCAAGGCCTATGAGATTGCCGAGGCTTCAGCGATCCAGCCCTTCGCCTATCTGCAACTGGTCTTTGCCTCGGGGCTGGGCATCGTGGTCTTCGACGAGACGCTGAAGCCCAATGTCGCGCTTGGGGCAGCGGTGGTCGTGGGCGCGGGCGTGTTTACCCTGTGGCGGACGCGGCGTGCGGCCCGCGCCTAGCGGCCCTTGAGCAGATCGCTGAACCCCTGCGCGGGCAGACCGAGACGCTGGCGATAGATCGGCATCGCCTCTGAGACGCGCATCACGTAGTTCCGGGTTTCGTCGAAGGGGATCATCTCGACCCAATCGGCGACCTCGGTGCCAGCCGCGCGCGGATCGCCCCATTCGCCGATCCAGCGGCGCGGGCGGCCCGGCCCGGCGTTGTAGCCCGCCGCAACCAGCACCGGAGAGGCGCCGAATTCCTCGCGCAGACCGGCCAGATAGGCCCCGCCCAGCCGCGCGTTATAGGCCGGCTCGAACAGGCGAGCGGGCTCGTAGCCGATGCCGAGCTTGCCTGCCATCATCTTCGCGGTCTCGGGCATCAACTGCATCAACCCGCGCGCCCCCACCCAGCTTTGCGCAGCGGGGTCGAACTCGCTTTCCTGCCGCGCGATCGCCAACGCCAGATCGGAGGGCACACCCAGATCGGCGCGCGCGAACTCGGGCAAGGGGAACAGCGCGCCCATCACCCGCGTTCCGGCGAAATCGGCGCGCTTGGCCAGCGTCAGTTCCAGATGCGGGTTGTTCCACCCCCGCGCCAGCCCGATCAGCGCCAACGTGCCGGGCGCGTCGAGCCCCTCTTCGAGATGCAGAACGAACCGCTCGGCCAGCGCGATATCGCCCGCCGCCTGCAAGAGCTGCGCGGCCTGAAACACCGTGCTGGCGGTGAAGCCCTGCGTGCGCCAGTCGGGCAGCGCCGGGTCCGCGCCAAAGGCCGGGGCCAGCGCCTGCCCCAGTTTCTCGGCCGAAAGCTGGCCGTAGAAGGTCGCGGGATAGGCCGCAGCCGTTTGCCAGGCAGCCTGCGCGCCCGCCATATCACCGCGATGCGCGCGCGCCCGGCCCAGCCAGTAATCCGCGCGCGAGATCGTCGTCGGGATCGTCGCCGAAGCCGCCATCGCCGCGAAATGGCGCTCGGCCGTGGGGCTGTCGCCCAGTTTCAGCGCCGAGAAGCCCGCCAGAAATTCCAGCTCGACATAATCCGCCCCGCCCGGCTCCAGCCGATGCCGCGCGGCGATCTTGTAGGCCCGGCGCGCGTCACCCTTGCGCAGGTCCCAGCGCGCCATCCGCTTGCGCAGATCGGCCCAAAGCTCCGGATCGCCAAGGCGCCCCGCATCCGAGGACCAGTCGAGGATCAGCTCGGCCGAGCCATCCTCCTGCCCGACCCGCCAGCGCCAGAGCGCGCGGTCGCGCGCCAGCCCGTAAGACCCCATCATCCGCTCCGGCACGGCGGCGATCAGCGCGTCGACCCCGGCCTCGCGGGCCTGCAGCGCGATGCGCGCGCGCGCCACCGCCTGGGTGCCGGGCGTCACCAGTTCCAGGAGGCGCCGCGCCTGTGCCAGATCGGCGCGGTCCAGAAGCACCTGCATCCGCCCGCCGTGATGGGGCGCAACAAGATCGGGGTATTCAGCCAGAAAGGCGGCCTCGTCCTCGGCGCTCAGATCAAGGTCGCGCCAGGCGGCCTCGGCCACGGCGGCGGCCGCCGCGCTGCGCCCTTCGGCCTGCAACGCCCCGATCAGCGCCAGCGCACCCGCGCCGGTCTGCGGCGGCTCGCCGGCGAAAAAGGCGATGACCTCGGGCGGGCGGGCGCCTTCCAGCGCCTCCTCGCCCTTCTTGCGCAACAGCTCCATCCCCGGCCAGTTTGCCCGGCGCGCGGCAAAATCGGCGTAATCGGCAAAGGCCCCCTCGCCCGCGCGCAGGCGCTGCCATTCGATGATGTCGAACCCCAGATGCCCCGCCCCGCGCGCGGCACTGAGTGCGGCAGGCCAGTCTTCGGCCTGAGTGGCCGCGAGCGCACGCGCCAAGGCCTGCTCGGGCGGGTCCTGCGCGGCGGCGGGCTGGGCGGCAATCAGGCCCGCGCAAAGGCAGGCCGCATGTGCAAGGCGTCGGATCATGATCTGCTCGTTGTTTTCTCCTTCCTGCCCCGGCAGGCGCAGCCATGCAATTCACAAGTTGGCAAGCGCGCGCCCGTCGCATAATGTCCGCGCGATTTTAACCGGGCGAATCCGCCCGCACACACTAAGGAGCGTGTCATGTTCAAAGGGTCCATCCCCGCACTCATCACGCCGTTCAAGAACGGCGAGCTGGATCTGGACACGCTCAAGAAGCTGGTCGAGTGGCACATCGAACAAGGCAGCCACGGGCTGGTGCCGGTGGGCACGACGGGCGAGAGCCCGACGCTGAGCCATGACGAGCACAACCTTGTCGTCTCGGAGGTCGTGAAGGCCGTGGCCGGGCGCATCCCGGTGATCGCGGGCGCGGGCTCGAACTACACCGCCGAGGGCATCGGGCTCATTCAGCATGCCGAGGCCGCGGGCGCCGATGCCGCGCTGGTGGTGACCCCTTACTACAACAAGCCGACGCAGCGCGGCATGATCGCGCATTTCACCGCGATGCACGATGCCTGCACCCTGCCGATCGTGATCTACAACATCCCCGGCCGCTCGGTCGTGGACATGACGCCCGAAACCATGGGCGAGCTGGCCAAGCTGCCGCGCATCGTCGGCGTCAAGGACGCGACGGGCGACCTGAGCCGCGTCGCCAAGCAGCGCCTGACCTGCGGCCCCGATTTCGTCCAGATCTCTGGTGAGGACGCAACGGCGGCGGGCTTCAACGCGATGGGCGGCGTGGGCTGTATCTCAGTCACCGCGAACGTGGCGCCGAAGCTCTGCTCGCAGCTGCAAGAGGCGACGCTCGCGGGCGATTACGCGCTGGCGCTGGAGATCCAGGACAAGCTGATGCCGCTGCATATCGCGATCTTCATGGAGCCGGGCGTGGCGGGCGCGAAATACGCGATGTCGAAGCTTGGGCTGTGCAACGCCGAGGTGCGCCTGCCGCTGACCGAGCTGACCGACGCGACCAAAGCCGCAATCGACGCGGCGATGGCGCATGCCGGCCTGATCTGAGCCTTTCGGGGTTTTCAAAATAAAGAAGGCGCAGCTCCGGCTGCGCCTTTTGCTTTGGGGTGGGGGCGCTGCCCCCTCTGGCCTGCGGCCATTCACCCCCGGAGTATTTCAGGCTCAGTGAAAGATCAGCTTTTCTGGCTGACCTCGGCCTCTTGCAGCTCCTCCGCCGAGGTATCGGATTCGACCTCATGCACGGCCCAGTTGCCATTGCCCGCGGGCGGCGGCAGTTGGTCTTGCTTCCAGTCGCGGAAGATATTCGCCTTGGCAATGAAATGGGCCGAGATCGGCGCGGTGAGGAAGATAAAGATGGTGATCATCAGCTCGTGCAGCGTCAGATCGTCCTTGTAGACGCCGAACCAGACCATCGAGGCGATCAACGTCGCGCCCACGCCCAGCGTCGCCGCCTTGGTCGGCGCATGCAGCCGCGTCATCGGATCGGGCAGTTTCACCAGCCCAAAGCTGCCGACGAGGCCGAAGAAGCCGCCGATCACCAGCAGCGCCGAAATCACGATTTCCCAGAACAGTTCCATCAGCCCCTCACTCGATAATATCGCCGCGCAGCAGGAATTTCGCGTAGGCCACGGTCGCCACGAACCCGGTCATCGCGTAGAGGATCGAGGCCTCGAAGAAGATCGCCGTGCCCTCCCAGATGCCGAACAGCACCAGCAGCGCGATCGCGTTCACCGCCATCGTGTCGAGCGCCAGCACCCGGTCGGTGACGCCCGGCGCCTTGACCACGCGGTAGAGGTTGAACAAGAGCGCCAGCGCGTAGCAGCCGATCGCGAAGATGAGCGCATAGGTGATCATTCGAAAATCTCCTTCAGCCGGGCCTCGTAGCGCGCCTTGATGTCGTCGCGCACGCCGTCCGGGTCGGGCGCGTGCAGGCAATGCACCAGAAGGCTGTGGCCATCCGCCGAGACCTCGGCGGTGAGCGTGCCGGGCGTCATCGTGATGGTGCCGGCGAGCACGGTGATCGCCTCGGGTTCATGCAGATCAAGCGGCACCGTGACCCAGGCCGGTTGCAGCTTGGAATTGGGCAGGAACAGCACGATCCGGGCGACCACGATGTTGGACACCAGGATATCGTAGAAGACGATCAGGATGTACTCGATGATCTTCGGCAGGTTGCGGATGATCGGGCGGTCGGGCCAGTAGGGCGCGGTGATCCAAGGGATCACAAGCCCCATCAGGAGGCCGAACACCAGCGAGTTGATCGTGTAGGCATTGGCCAGAAGCAGCCAGACCAGCGTCAGCAGCAGCGTCAGATGCGGGTGGGGCAGTATCTTGCGGATCATGTCTTTCCCTCCCTCAATGCGCGGCTGCAGGCGCGGTGGCCGGTTCGTGGCCGGTGTCCTTGGCCTCGTCCTGCACCTCGGCCTCGGTGGCGATATGCGGCTCGGGCGCGGCATGGTCGTCGGTGACCTCGGCACTATGGCCGGAGCCGTTCTGCCCCTCGGCCTGCGCCTCCATCGCACGCTCATAGGCGCCGTCCATCACCGCTGAGATATAGGCCTGCGGATGGTGGAGCTGCGCCGCCGTCGCCTTGAGCCAGTCGCTGAGCGGCCCGGCGAAGACCGTCATCGCCACCAGCCCGGCCAAAAGCGCCCCGGCCGCGGTAAAGGCCAGCCCCGGCGCTGAGGCATCGCGCGGCGCGGGGGCGGGTTCGCCCTCGATCGCGTAGGCCTTCCAGAACACGGTCGAACCGGCGCGGCCAAAGCCCACGATGGCGATCAGCGAGGTCACCAGCACCAGCGCCCAAAGGCCCCACTGCCCGCGCAGCGCGTCCAGGATCATCAGCTTGCCGAGGAAGCCCGACAGGGGCGGCATCCCGGCCATCGCGATGGCGCCGGCAAAGAACATCGCCGACAGGAGCCCGTGCGAATAGGTGCGCCCCGCCGGAACGATCGCAAGCCCGGTCGGCCCACGGCGTTCCTTGACCAGATCGACGATCAGGAACAGCGCCGCCGCGGCCAGCGTCGAATGCACCATGTAGTAAAGCCCTGCGCCGGTCGCGGCTTCGGAGAACTGGCTGAAGGCCAGCATCATCGTGCCGACAGAGCCGATCACCGCATAGGCGACCACGCGGCCCAGATCGCGCGCGCCCAGCACGCCGATCATGCCGATGGTCAGGCTGACGGCCGCGGCGGGCAGAAGCACATCCGCCGCCAGCGCGCCGGTAATGCCATCTGCCGGGAACACCAGCGTATAGATCCGCACGATCGCGTAGACGCCGACCTTGGTCATGATCGCGAAAAGCGCGGCCACCGGCCCCGGCGCGTTCACATAGGTCGCGGGCAGCCAGAACTGGAACGGCACCAGCGCGGCCTTGACCGCGAAGACCAGCATCAGGAGCACCGCCCCCACGCGCACCAGCGCCGTCTCGTCGGCGGGCATCATCGCGACTTTCTGCGCAAGGTCCGCCATGTTCACCGTGCCGGTCACCGAATAGATCGTGCCCAGCGCGAACAGGAACAGCGTCGAGCCCGCAAGGTTGTAGACCACATATTGCACGCCCGCCTTCAGGCGCTTTTCACCGCCCGAATGGATCATCAGGCCATAAGACGCGATCAGCAGCACCTCGAAGAAAACGAAGAGGTTGAAGGCATCGCCCGTCAGGAAGGCGCCATTGATCCCCATCATCTGGAATTGCAGCAGCGAGTGGAAATGCCAGCCGCGCTTGTCCCAGCCCGAGCCGATCGCATAAAGCGCCACCGCCAGCCCGAGCGCCGCCGTCAGCACCAGCATCAGGGCCGAGAGCCGGTCGAGCACGAGGACGATGCCGAAGGGCGCCTCCCAGTTGCCGAGCTTGTAGACCTCGGGCGCATTCACGCTGGCCGAGGCCGCAAGCGCCAGCGCCACGGCCAGCAGCGACACCATCCCCGCGATCGAGAAAATCCGCTGAGTGCGCAGATCGAACCGCATCCACAGCACGATCAGCGGCGCCAGAAACGCCGGCAGAACCACCGGCGCGATGATCCAGTTGCCCATCATTGGCCGGCCTCCTCTTCGTCGAGGTCGATGCGGTCATTGCCCGCCTCGACGAAAGAGCCCAGCGCCAGCATCACCACCACCGCAGTCATCCCGAAGGAGATCACGATCGCGGTCAGCACCAGCGCCTGCGGGATCGGGTCGGTGTAGCCCTGGGTCTCGGCCCCGGCATGATCGAGGATCGGCGGCAGGTTCACCGCCAGGCGACCGGAGGCGAAGAGGAAGATGTTCACCGCATAGGACAGCATCGACATGCCCAGCACGACGGGGAAGGTGCGCATGCGCAGGATCAGGTAGATGCCTGCCGCCGTCATCACGCCCACGGCGCTTGCAACCAGCGCTTCCATTACTGCTCCTCCGCTTCGGTCGGTTTGGTCTTTTTGGCCTTCACCGGCTTGGTGTCGGCATCGTCCTGACGCGCGCTGGTATAGCCGCGCGCCTGAGCCCAGCGCTGGGGCAACAAGGTCTCGGGGGGGAAGGCGCCGGGTTGCTCGGGGCTACGCGCCTCGGGCTTCTCGGCGATGATATGGGCGTGGACGGGTTCGGCCCCCACAGCCGCGCGCCGCGCCAGACGGCTCAGCCCGCCCAGTGCCAGCAGCACCGAGCCGACAACGCCGAGGAACACGCCGAGGTCGAAGCCCGCCGCTGTCGCCAGCTCGAATTTCTCAAGGCCGGGCAGCTTCACATAGCCGTAATCCGAGGTCAGGAACGGCACGCCGTTGAACCAGGCACCGATGCCGGTGATCCCGGCGGCCAGCACGCCCAGACCGATCAGCACGTGGTAGTAAACCTTCTGCCGCGCCTGCGTCCAGGCAAAGCCCGAAGCCATGTATTGCATGACCAGCGCGATCGAGACCACGAGCCCCGCGATAAAGCCCCCGCCCGGCAAGTTGTGCCCGCGCAGGAAGATGAACACGCCGACCAGAAGCGCGATCGGCATCATCACCCGCGTGCCGACCAGGAGCATGATCGGGTGCTTGTCGCCCGCGCGCGGAACGTCTGGCCGCCAGGCGATCAGCTTCTTCGACGACGCCCCATTCAGCAGCGCCTCGGTCAGCGCGAAGATCACCAGCGCGGCGATGCCGAGCACGGTGACCTCGCCGTAGGTATCGTAGCCGCGGAAGTCCACGAGGATCACGTTCACCACGTTGTCGCCGCCACCCAGCGTGTGCGAGTTGACGAGGTGGTATTTCGACATCGTCTCAAAGGCGAAATCGCGCATCATCAGCGTATAGATCAGCCCGCCGGTGCCAAGCCCCGTCACCACCGCGATCGCGATATGCCACACATGCTTGAGCGGACCGGCACCGCGCTTGGTGCGCTTGGGCAGGAAGTTCAGCGCCAGCAGCATCAGCACCGCCGTGACCACCTCGACAGAGATCTGCGTCAGCGCAAGGTCGGGTGCCGACAGATAGATGAAGCAGATCGACACGATCAGCCCGACGATCCCGATCAGCACCAGCGCAAGGATGCGGTTGTGGTGGAAGGCCACGACCGAGGCCGAAGCCGTCACCAGCATCACCCAGCCGACCAGCGCGACCGGCGTGATCGGCAGCATCTCGCGGGTTTCGGGGCCAAGGCCGCCGCCCGAGAAGGCCCAGAACCCGGCCGCGACCGAGCCGATGGTGAACAGCGTCAGATACCGCGCCATCGAGCCATTGTGCAGCGTCGCGGTGATCCAATCCGCGGCGGCGCCACAGGCTCCGACGATCCAGTCGAAGATCGCCTTGGCCTCGGGGCGCGGCGTCGCCTCCCACGCGGCCTTGAGCGGCTTGAAGCTCGCGAGCAGGATCAGGCCGCCGACCACCGCGATACCGGAAATGATCAGCGCCGGCGTGACGCCGTGCCAATGCTTGATCGGGTGCATGTGCAGATCGCCGCCCACCACCGCGTTCGCCGCCATCTGCACGAAGGGCCCGGCGAAGGTAATCGGCATCACCCCGATCAGCACGACCAGCGTGGCGAGGAAGGCGGGGCTCGCCCACATGCCGAAGGGCGGATCATGGGGCTTGTGCGGATAGTCGTCGCGCACCGGGCCAAAGAAGCCATGCGCGATAAAGCGGAAGGAATAGGTCGCCGAGAACAACGCCGCGATCGCCGCCAGCACCGGCACGACATAGGGGCTGCCGAGCCAGGCGGTATGCGCGGCCTCTTCCAGCATCATCTCTTTCGACAGGAACCCGTTGAACAGCGGGATGCCCGCCATCGACAGCGCCGCGATCGTGGCGATGGTCGCGGTGATCGGCATCAGGTGGCGCAACCCGCCAAGGCGCTTGAGGTCGCGGGTATGGGCCTCGTGGTCGACGATGCCCGCCGACATGAACAGTGCCGCCTTGAAGCTCGCGTGGTTGATGATGTGGAACACCGCCGCCACCGCTCCGACCTTGGTGCCCAGCCCCAGCAGGAAAGTCACAAGGCCCAGATGCGACACCGTCGAGAAGGCCAGAAGCGCCTTCAGGTCATCCTTGAAGATCGCGATCTTGGCGGCGATCAGCATGGTGATCAGCCCGGTCGTCGCCACGATATAGAACCACTCGGGCGTGCCCGCCAGCACCGGCCAGAGCCGCGCCATCAGGAACAACCCCGCCTTCACCATCGTTGCCGAGTGCAGATAGGCCGAAACCGGCGTCGGCGCCGCCATCGCATGCGGCAGCCAGAAGTGGAACGGGAACTGCGCAGACTTGGTGAAAGCGCCCCCCAAAATCAGGATCAGTGCCGGAAGGTAGAGATCCGAAGACTGGATCGCCTCCTTCGCCAGCAGGATCTGCGAAATGTCGTAGCTGCCCGCGATATTGCCGAGGATCAGCATCCCCGCGATCATCGAAAGCCCGCCAAGCCCGGTCACCGTCAGCGCCATACGCGCGCCCTGACGGCCTTCGGGCAGGTGCTTCCAATAGCCGATCAAGAGGAAGGACGACAGCGAGGTCAGCTCCCAGAAAATTAGCAAAAGCAGTATGTTATCCGACAGAACAATGCCCACCATCGCGCCCTGGAACAACAGCAGATAGGTATAGAACTGCCCCACCGGGTCCTGATTGCTCAGGTAGAAGCGCGCGTAGAGGATGATCAGCAAGCCGATGCCGAGGATCAGCGTCGCGAACAGCATCCCGAGCCCGTCGATCATGAAATTCGCATTCAGCCCGAGCCAGGGCAGCCAGTCGAATTTCGCGGTGATCACCTGCCCCGCCAAAGCCGCCGGCAGGTGCAACAACAACCCCAAGAGCGCGAGCCCGCTGACCGCGCCCGCCGCCAGCGCGGCATGGCTGCGCCCGGTACGGATCAGAAGCGCGGGAAGGACTGCGCCCAGAAAGGGCAAGGCGGCGATCAATGCAGGCGACATTCTCTCTCCGGGTCCGTTCTTTGGCGGGCCTTATCGGGGCGCATTTTCCTGCGCTTCGGCCAGTTTTCGCGAGGTCATCCTTAACTGCGTTGCGCCCCCTCGCCTGTCAAGGAGAACCGGGCAATTTCCGCCGGATTTCGGGGGTTTTCCGCCGCGTTTGGCACCTCTGCATGCCTCACGTTCTGACTGGACCGCCCGAAAACCGATCAGACCCGCCCACTGCGCCCAAAGCGCACCCGCCTGCTCCACCACACCGCTCTCAGGGTCCGGCGCGGACTAACGCAGCGTCAGAGGGCACACCGGGCCCCGACCGCTCCGCGACCCGAAACCACAGCCCGATTCGCCCCGGAATCGCCGCCCTTTGCACCTGCACGAAAACCACCTTTGCAGTCGCAGAATCGGCGGGAATTCGCCCGTTTCGCCTTGCCGATCGGCAAAGCATGGCAAATCCGCCGATTTGGCGCCGAATAACGTTGGTGTGACGGCGGGCGCCCCTTGAACTCTCTTGCAAGTTGACAATCTCTGTGGCTATGGACCACGCGATATCGCCGTGCGGTTCAGACCGCCGGAACTGCATGAGATGCAACTGAAAATATGAGCCACGCACATCGCCCTGCCCCTGCCTCGCCGACCCGCCGCACCCTCCTGAGCAGCGCCTGCGGCCTGGCGGCGCTTTGCGTTCTGCCCGGCGGGCTGCGCGCGCAGGAAACGGCCCCGGAAACCGCCGCCGAGGCGACGGAAATGCCCGTTGCCGCGCCGCAGCAATCCGGCCTGCCGTTTTCCTTCGATCTGCTGACCGAAGAGATGCGTCTGGCGGCGCAATCGGCCCCGGCCGCGCGCGGAAGCCTGCCCGAGGGGTTCCTTTCGGGCCTGACCTATGACGACTACCGCCTGATCCGCTTCGATCCGGTGCGCGCGCGCTTTGCCGAGATCGAGGCGTCGCGGTTCCAGCTCCACGCCTTCCACCTCGGCTGGCTGTTCAAGGAGCCGATCCACATGTTCGAGGTCTCGGGCACCGAAGCGCGCCCGATGGACTTCTCGACTTCGGATTTCATCTACGAACGCGAGGCCGCCGCACATGCGCCGCAGGGCGAGACCCTGCCCGGCGTCGCGGGCTTCCGCCTGCACAATCCGCTCAACCGTCCCGACGTCTTCGACGAGCTGATCGCCTTTCAGGGCGCCTCCTATTTCCGCGCGCTCGGCCGCGGCTCGCTCTACGGGCTTTCGGCACGCGGGCTGGCGGTGAACACCGGGCTTTCGGTGGCCGAGGAATTCCCGCGCTTCACCAAGTTCTGGATCACCCGCCCCGAGCCGGGCAACAGCACGATGACGGTCTTCGCCGCGATGGAGAGCGACTCGCTCACCGGGGCCTATCGTTTCGCGATCACGCCCGGCCTGAACACCGAGATCGAGGTGACCGCGCGGCTGTTCTTCCGCGCCGATATCGAGCAACTCGGCATCGCGCCGCTGACCTCGATGTTCCTCTATGGCGACCGCAACCGCGACCGTTTCGACGATTTCCGCCCGCGCGTGCATGACAGCGACGGGCTGGCGATCACGCGGGCGGGCGGCGACCGGGTCTGGCGCTCGCTGAACAACCCGCTGCGGCTGGCGTCGTCCTATTTCGCCGAAGCTACCCCGCAAAGCTTCGGGCTTTATCAGCGCGAGCGCGACTTCGAGCAATATCAGGACGCGACCTCGCATTACGAGCGCCGCCCCTCGGTGCGCGTCGAGCCGATCGGCGACTGGGGCCATGGCGCGGTGCGTCTGGTCGAGATCCCGTCGGATCTTGAGGTGAACGACAATATCGTGGCCTTCTGGGTGCCCGAGGCCAAGGCCCGCGCCGGCGAGAGCCGCGAGTTTTCCTATCGCCTGATCTGGGGCGACCTGACACCCGAAGAGGATGGCGAGCTGGCCTATGTCAAGGCCGCGCGCGCCGGCGAAGGCGGCGTCTCGGGCGTCGAGAACAAGGACGGCACGCGCAAGTTCGTGGTCGATTTCGCCGGCGGCCCGCTGGCGCATCTGCCGCCTGAAGCCGCCGACAAGATCAAGCCCGTGGTCAGCGTCATCAATGGCGAACTGCGCACCGAGGTGCTGTTCAAGGTCCCCTCCGAGAACCTCTGGCGCCTCGTGGTCGACATTCACGCCGAGAAAGACGCCACCGTCGAACTTTCCGCCCATCTCGCCGGCTGGAGCCGGAAACTGACCGAGATCTGGGCCTATCAATGGATCAAATCATGATTGCTGCGCTTCCTCCCCGAGCCACGCCCATGACCCTTGTCGACGAAGCGGTGATCGAGACCGCCCGCTTCGCCCTGCCCGACGCGCCGATGGCGATGCCGCTGCAGGAGATCGAGCCCGAGGCCGGGCTGTTGCGGCGCCTGCTGGGCCACGTGCTGCCCGGCGGCCATAACGCGCCCTCCGCGGGCGCCCGGCTCTAAGCCATGCCTCCCACCGGCGGCGCCCTCTTTGCGCTGCGCGCTTTCGCGCTCGGGCTCTCGGCTCTTGCAGGGCTGGGGGCCTTCTGGCTTTTCGTGCAGTTCGGCTCGGCAGACGGGCTGGATGTGCTCGATGTGATCCGCGCGCTGCTGATCCTGATTTCCACGCTCTGGCTGGCCTGGGGCGCGGCGCAGGCGTTGATCGGGCTGTTTTCGCGCCCCAAGGCCCCGCCCGTCGATCCCTCGGCGCCGATCCGCGGCCGCACCGTGATCCTGATGCCGGTCTATAACGAGGACCCGCGCACCTCGTTTTCGCGCCTCGCCGCGATGCATGCCTCGCTGGCGGCGACCGCCGATCCGGCGCAGATCCATTTCGCCGTGCTCTCGGACACCCGCAAGGACGAGATCGCCAACGAAGAGCGTCTGCTGTTCGCCAAGCTCGTCGAGGAAACCGGTGGCGAGGGGCGGTTCTTTTACCGCCGCCGCGCGATGAACACCGGCAAGAAGGCCGGCAATATCGAGGATTTCATCACCCGTTCGGGCGCGGCCTATGACTACGCGCTGATCCTTGACGCCGACAGCCTGATGGAGGGCGAGACGATCCTGCAGATGATCCGCCGGATCGAGGCCGAGCCGCGCCTGGGCCTGTTGCAGACCCTGCCCAAGGTGATCCGCGCGCAATCGCGCTTTGGCCGCGCGATGCAATTCTCGGCCAGCTTCTTCTCCCCCGTCTTCGCACGCGGCCTTGCGCTGATGCAGGGGCGGACCGGCCCGTTCTGGGGCCATAACGCGATCGTCCGGGTGCGCGCCTTTGCCGAAAGCTGCGGCCTGCCGGTGCTGCGCGGCGCGCCCCCCTTCGGCGGCCATGTCATGAGCCACGATTACGTCGAGGCGGCGCTGCTGGCCCGCCAGGGCTGGGTGGTGCGGCTTGATGACGATCTTGAAGGCTCCTTCGAGGAAGGCCCCGAGAATATCGTCGACCACGCCAAGCGCGACCGGCGCTGGTGTCAGGGCAACCTGCAGCACAGCCGGGTGATCGGCGCGCCGGGGCTGAAGCCCTGGTCGCGGTTTGTCTTTGCGCAGGGCATCATGGCCTATATCGCGCCGCTGTTCTGGCTGGCCTTCCTGACCGCCTCGATCCTCGCGCCGCTGATGGCGAAACCGATCGACTATTTCCCCGAGCCCTACTGGCCCTTCCCCTATTTCCCGCCCTCCGAGGCCTCGAAAGCGATCGGGCTGGCGCTGGGGATCTTCGGGCTCCTGTTCGTGCCCAAGATCCTGATCGCGCTGCGAGCAGGTGTTCTGGGGATCGCGCGCGGCTTTGGCGGCGCGACCTTGGCACTGGCCTCGACCGTGGCGGAGCTCGCGTTTTCCTCGCTGACCGCACCGATCCTCTTGATGTTCGCGACGCGCTCGGTGTTTCAGGTGCTGGCGGGCCGCGATGGCGGCTGGCCGACCAACAACCGGGGCGACGGGCGCCTGACGCTGGCCGAAGGTTTCGCCGCCGCGCATTGGATCACCTCGACCGGGTTGATCGTGCTCTTCGCGAGCTATTTCCTCGCCCCGAACCTGATCTTCTGGCTGCTGCCGGTGGGCCTGCCGATGGTGTTTGCGCCGGTGGTGCTGTGGTGGTCCTCGCAGCCCGCACGCTCGCCGCTGATGCGCGTCCCCTCCGAGATCGCCACGCCTCCGGTCGTCGCCCTACATGACGAAATCCTCGGCCGCTGGAGCGCCGCGCCGTCCGAACAGGAGCACGCCCATGGCTGAGCCCGTCAAATCGCTGCGCGACCCGCGGATCGACTTTTTCCGGGGCCTCGCGCTGGTGATGATTTTCATCAACCACATCCCCGGCCAGATCTACGAGAACTTCACCTCGCGCAATTTCGGCATGTCGGACGCGGCCGAGGCCTTTGTCTTCATGGCGGGCGTGTCCGCCGCGCTGGCCTATGGGCCGCGACTGATCGACGGGCTGAACTGGGCCGCGCTGCGCAAGGTCTGGCACCGGGCCTGGACGCTCTATCTCGTGCATATCTTCACCGCTGCCTGGGCGATCGCGATCGTCTCGGCCGCAGCGCTGTGGTTCGGCGCCGAAGAGATGTTGACCAAGAACGCCTTTCGCCCGCTGACCACCGAGCCGCTGGCCTTCCTGATCGGGATCGCGACGCTCGGGCACCAGCTGGGCTATGTGAACATCCTGCCGATGTATGCGGTGCTGCTGCTGGGCGCGCCATTCCTGATCCGGCTGGGCCAACGCAGCCCGCGCGGGCTTCTGGCCTTTGCGATCGGCTTCTGGGTGCTGGTCGGCACCTTCCGGCTGGATCTTCCGAATTACCCGTTCAAGGGCGGGTGGTTCTTTAACCCCTTCGCCTGGCAAATCCTGTTCTCGCTCGGGCTGCTGACCGGGCTGGCGCTGCGCCGGGGCGAACGCTTCGTGCCGGTCAAACGCTGGCTCGGCTGGCTCGCGGGCGGGTATCTGGTGCTATGCGCATTTTGGGTGAATTCGCCGATGCTGATGGAGGGGCTTGGCCATGTGTCCTGGCAGCTCCAGCAGTGGAACGTGCCCTTCTACATCGCGGGCTTTGACAAGACCTATGTCTCGGCGCCGCGTCTGCTGCATGTCCTCGCGCTGGCCTATGTGCTGTCGCTGCCGGGGATCGTGCCGCGCTTTGCCGGCTCGCGCCTGGCCGAGCCCCTGCGCATCCTTGGTCGCCACTCGCTGCCGGTCTTTGCCACCGGCACGATCCTCGCGATCTTCGGGCAGGCGGTGAAGGCGGTGCATCCGGCGGGCACGCTGCAAGATACCGCACTGATCCTTGGCGGGCTGGCGATTCAATATGGGCTGGCGCTGATCCGCGAACGGATCAAGCCGAAGAAACCCGTGGCACTGGCCGCGCAATCCGCAGACGCCGCAGCGCAGGACCGCCGCGCCGCTTGAGCGCTCAGCCCGCAGGCGGCGGGCCCTCGGAGCAGGTCTCGGCCACACTTTCCTTGAGCGCCTGCAGCGCCGCCTGAACCTTGGGCGTGCGGTGCAGGTCGACATGGGTGACCAGCCAGACGTTCGAGCTCCATTCCTCGCGCGGGCCCATCACCTCGGTCAGCAGGTAGTCGTTGCGCCCCTCGATCACCGGCAGGAAGCCCATCCCCATGCCACGCCGGATCGCCGCCCATTGCGCGACCTGATCGTTTGCGCGAAAGACCACGCGATCTTCGGGCACCCGCGCCGCCATCCACTGGAAATACGGCGCACGCGCATCGCGATTATCCGAGCCGATAAAGCGGTGGTTCGCCAGATCGTCATCAGAAGCCGGAACGCCATGCGCCTCCAGATAGGCAGGCGAGGCAAACAGCGCGACCCGCAAAGGCGCCAGCGACTGCACTACGTTATCGGGCTCGGTCGGGCGGTTGCCCGCACGGATCGCGACATGCGCCTCGCCGTATTCAAGGCGGAACACCCGCGCGTCGGTCATGTAGCGAATACGCAGACCGGGATAATCCTCCATCAGCTTGCGCAAAGCGGGCAGGATCATCCCCGAGAGCGTCAGCAGCGAGGTCACCGTCAGCTCGCCGGAAATCTCTTCGCCCGCGCCCGCGATCCGCGCCGCAAGCTGGGCGAACTGGTCTTCGGTCGCCTGCCCCACAGCCAGAACCTGCCGCCCCGCTTCGGTCGGCGTATAGCCGCGCGGATGGCGCTGAAACAGCTTGGTGCCAAGGCGTTGTTCAAGCGCATCCACATGGCGGATCACCGTGGCGTGGTGAACGCCCAGCGCCTCGGCCGCGCCCGAGACAGTGCCGATGCGGGCAACCTGAAAGGCGGTTCGAATCTCATCCCAATTGTCGATTTCCATATGTGCACCTGCGAACATTACCCATGCGATTATGCCAGTTGCGTTCACACCTGCAAAGTACAATCTATTTCGCAGATGCAGAACAACCTCCCCTCTGAAAGGAGCCCCCAAATGACCAAGATCCTGCGCGTCACCTCTTCGATCAAAGGCCCGAACTCGGTCACCACCAAGCTGACCGACCATATCGTCGAAAAGCTCGGCGGCGACGTGACCACCCGCGACACCACCACGATCCCGCTGATCGACGGCACCTGGATCGGCGCGGCCTACACCCCCGCCGAAGACCGCAGCGACGAACAGAAAGAGACGCTCGCGCTGTCGGACACGCTGATTAACGAAATCCGCGCCGCTGATGTGCTGGTGATCGGCGCGCCGGTCTACAACTTCGGCGTCACCGCGCCGCTGAAGGCCTGGCTCGACCAGATCTGCCGCGTTGGCGAGAGCTTCCGCTACACCGAAGCCGGCCCCGAAGGCCTGCTCGGCCCGAAGCGCGTGATCGTGGCCTACGCCTCGGGCGGCGTGCCGCAGGGCTCGGCCTATGACCTCGCCTCGGCCTATCTCAAGCAGGTTCTGGCCTTCATCGGCATCACCGATGTGAGCTTCGTGACCGCCGAAGGCGTGTCGGTCGACGAGGCCGCCGCTCTGGCCCGCGCCGAAGCGCAGATCGCGGATCTGGCCGCCTGACCCTCCCCGAGGACGGTCCAGCTCCGAAACGAGGCCCGTGGTTGACGCCGCGGGCCTTTTTTCTTATAGCAGCCCAGATTTCCCGGAGGTCCGAATCCCTCCGGTCCCAACCCGTTCGGGGGGATCGCCACCAGTCAGCGCGTTGCGCCCACTGGTGCGCTTGTCGTTTTTCCGCCGGTCCGTCCGGCAACCGCATGGAGGTGCGCCATGTTCGAGAGCCTTTCAGAACGCCTTGGCGGCGTTTTCGATCGCCTGACGAAACAGGGCGCTCTCTCGGCCGATGACGTGAAAACCGCGCTGCGCGAAGTGCGCGTGGCGCTTCTCGAAGCCGACGTTTCGCTGCCGGTCGCGCGCGACTTCATCAAGGCGGTCGAGGCCAAGGCCACCGGCTCGGCCGTCACCAAGTCGATCACGCCCGGCCAGCAGGTCGTCAAGATCGTCCATGACGCGCTGATCGACATGCTGCGCGGCGAAGGCGAGGCCGACGCGCTGAAAATCGACAACCCGCCCGCGCCGATCCTGATGGTCGGCCTGCAGGGCTCGGGGAAAACCACCACCACCGCCAAGCTTGCCAAGCGCCTGAAGGAAAAGCAGGGCAAGCGCGTGCTGATGGCCTCGCTCGACATCTACCGCCCGGCGGCAATGGAGCAGCTCGCGATCCTCGGCACCCAGATCGGCATCGACACGCTGCCGATCGTCAAGGGCGAGAGCGCCGTGCAGATCGCCAAGCGCGCCAAGCAACAGGCGACGCTCGGCGGCTATGATGTCTACATGCTCGACACCGCGGGCCGTCTTCATATCGACGAAGTGCTGATGTCCGAGGTTCAGCAGGTGCGCGACGCGGTCAGCCCGCGCGAGACCCTGCTGGTGGTCGACGGCCTGACCGGTCAGGTCGCCGTCGATGTGGCGCAGGAATTCGAGGACAAGGTTGGGATCTCAGGCGTCGTGCTGACCCGGATGGACGGCGACGGGCGCGGCGGTGCTGCGCTCTCGATGCGCGCGGTCACCGGCAAGCCGATCCGCTTCGTCGGCCTCGGCGAAAAGATGGACGCGCTCGAAACCTTCGAGGCCGAGCGCATCGCGGGCCGCATCCTCGGCATGGGCGACATCGTCGCCCTCGTGGAAAAGGCACAAGAGACGCTGGAGCGCGAGCAGGCCGAACGCATGGCCAAGCGCTTCCAGAAGGGTCTGTTCAACATGAACGACATGCGCCAGCAGCTTGAGCAGATGCTCAAGATGGGCGGCATGCAGGGCGTGATGGGCATGATGCCGGGCATGTCGAAATACGCCAAGCAGGCCGAGGCCGCGGGCATGGACGACCTGCTGCTGCGTCACCAGATCGCGCTGATCAACTCGATGACCAAGAAAGAGCGCGCCAATCCCGCGCTCCTGCAGGCGTCGCGCAAGAAGCGCATCGCCGCCGGTGCGGGCCTCGATGTGCAGGAACTCAACCGTCTGCTGAAAATGCACCGCCAGATGGCCGACACGATGAAGAAAGTGTCGAAGATGGGCAAAGGCGGCATGCTCAAGCAGGCGATGCGGATGATGGGCGGCAAGGGCGGCATGCCCGATCTGGAGAACATGGATCCGGCCGAGGTCGAAGCCGCCGCCAAGGCGATGGGCGGCAAGCTGCCCGGCATGGGTGGCATGGGCGGCCTGCCGGGTCTTGGCGGTCTGGGCGGGCTCTCGGGCCTCGGCAAGAAGAAATAAGCGCCATGTCCGAGCAAAACCCCACGGCGCGCGCCGCCCAGATCCTGAAAGAACACCGCGATAGCATCGACCGCCTCGACGCGGTGCTGATCTACACGCTGGCCGAACGCTTTTCGCACACGCAGGCCGTGGGCAAGCTCAAGGCCGAACACGAGCTTCCCCCCTCCGACCCTACCCGCGAAGCGACCCAGATCGCCCGGCTCGAACGGATGGCCGAAGAAAGCGGACTCGACCCCGAGTTCGCCAAGAAATTCCTCAATTTCGTGATTGCCGAAGTGATCCGGCACCACGAGCAATATCAGAAATGACGGGCACAGCCCGACCCTGCCATTCAAAGGAGAAACTCACATGGCTATGAAAATCCGCCTCGCCCGTGGTGGCTCGAACAAGCGCCCGTTCTACTCGATCGTGGCCTCGGACTCGCGCATGCCGCGCGATGGCCGCTTCATCGAGAAGCTGGGCACCTACAACCCGCTGCTGGCCAAAGACTCGGAAGACCGCGTCAAGATGAACATGGAGCGCGTGCAGTACTGGCTCGCTCAGGGCGCCCAGCCGACCGACCGCGTGGCCCGCTTCCTCGAAGCCGCTGGTGTGCGTGAAAAAGCGACCCGCGCCAACATGAAGAAAGCCGTGCCGGGCGCCAAAGCCAAGGCTCGCGCCGAAGAGAAAGCCGCGAAAGCTGCCGAGGCTTCGGCCGAGGAGTGAGCTTGACGCCAAGGTTCAGCACCGCCTTCCGCGAGGATCTGGCCCGGTTGATGGCGTGGCGGCGCGATGTGCGCCGCTTCCGCCCCGACCCGGTGCCGGGCGATGTACTGGACCGTGGCCTTGCCGCTTTCGCCACCGCGCCCTCGGTCGGCTTGTCCGAACCCTGGCGCGTGGTGGCCGTGGACAGCGCCGCGGCCCGTGCCGCGGCGCTTGCCAATTTCGAGGGAGCGAATGCCGAGGCCCTCGCCGAATATCACGCGGGGGGCGAGCTTTCGCGCGCCGCGATCTATGCCGGGCTGAAGCTCTCGGGGATGCGCGACGCGCCGGTGCAACTGGCCGTGTTCTGCGACGAGGCGACGCCCAAGGGCGCGGGGCTTGGCGCCCGCACCATGCCCGAGATGCGCGCCTATTCGGTGGTCTCGGCGGTCACGCTGTTGTGGCTGGCGCTGCGCGCCGAGGGCGTGGGGCTCGGCTGGGTTTCGATCCTCGACCCCGAGCGGCTGACCCGCGACCTTGACGTGCCCGCAAGCTGGCGCTTGATCGGCTATTTCTGCATCGGCTATCCCGAAACCGAAAGCGCCACCCCCGAGCTGGAACAGCTCGGCTGGGAACCGCGCCTGGGCCTGCCCGAGATGGAGCAACGTTGATGACCAACCAAGACCGTATCTGTGTCGGCGCGATCGCGGGCGCCTTTGGCGTCAAGGGCGAGGTGCGGCTGAAAAGCTTCTGCTCCACCCCCGAGGATATCACCTCTTACGCGCCGCTCTACTCCGAAGACGGCAGCCGCAGCTTCACCCTGAAACTGACGCGCGGCGTCAAGGGCGGGCTGGCCGCGCGCATGAGCGGCATCGCCACCAAGGAAGAGGCCGACGCGCTGCGCGGGCTGACGCTCTGGGCCGATCGCGACAAGCTGCCCTCGCTGCCCGATGACGAATTCTATCATACCGACCTGATCGGGCTGGAGGTGCTGGACACCGGCGGCGCGCGGCTCGGCACGGTGCGCGCGGTGCATAATTACGGCGCGGGTGACATCCTCGAGGTGTTCGGGCCGGGCCGTCGGCAGGCGCTCCTGCTGCCCTTCACCAAGGCCGTGGTGCCCACCGTCGATCTGACCGCCGGGCGCATCATCGCCGACCCGCCCGAGGATCTGGAATGAGCGACGCGCCCACGCCTTCGCGCTCGCACGGGCGGCTGTCGATCGCGGCCTCGCTCAAGCCGCGCGTGCTGATGGAGGAACCCGCACGCCTCGCCGCCGCCTGGCGCGCGCGCATCATCACCCTCTTCCCCGAGGCCTTCCCGGGCATCCTCGGCCTGTCGCTGACCGGCCGCGCGCTCGACGAGGGTAAATGGGGCTATGACACGATCCAGCTGCGCGATTTCGGCATCGGCAAGCATCGCAATGTCGATGACACCCCGGCCGGCGGCGGCGCGGGCATGGTGCTGCGCCCCGATGTGGTCGGCGCCGCGATCGAGACCGCGCAGGCCGGCACGCCGCGCGACCGCGCGCTCTGGCCGATCCTCTACATGTCGCCGCGCGGCAAGCCCTTTGACCAGGCGATGGCGCGGCGCCTTGCCGGGGCGCAGGGCGTGACCATCCTCTGCGGCCGGTTCGAGGGCGTCGATGAGCGTGTGCTGGAGCATTACCAGGTCGAAGAGGTCTCGATCGGCGATTTCGTCCTGACCGGCGGCGAGCTGGCGGCGCAGGTGCTGATCGACGCGACGATCCGGCTTTTGCCGGGCGTTCTGGGCAATCAGGCCTCGACCGAAGAGGAAAGCTTTTCGCACGGGCTGCTGGAGCATCCGCAATACACCCGCCCCGCCGAATGGCAGGGCCGCGCCATTCCCGAAGTGCTGACTTCGGGCCATCACGGCAAGATCGAGAGCTGGCGCCGCGAAATGAGCGAAGAAATCACGCGCGCCCGCCGCCCCGACCTCTGGGAGGCCCATATTTCCCAGCAGAAAAAGGGGAAATAGCCCGAAACGGGGCTTGATTTCACACCCGCCCACCCGTATCAGGCGCAGGTCCGGACCGGAATCGGTGCCGGACCCTTTTCTTATTGCTGCAAGGTGCCTTCTTCCGCACCACGCGCGCAGCCCGGGAAAGGCCCAAGGAACGACGACCTGAACTCTGGCGGGCGCCCCTGAATAGGGCAAGGCGGACCCGGACGAAGACCAAGAGCTCTGAGGACGCGCACACCAATTGCGGACCTACCGCAAGCACAGAAAGGACCAGCGATGAACCTGATCGCGCAAATCGAGGCGGAACAGATCGCCGCCCTCGGCAAAAGCATCCCGGATTTCAAGGCCGGCGACACCGTTCGCGTCGGCTACAAAGTGACCGAAGGCTCGCGTTCGCGCGTGCAGATGTATGAAGGCGTCTGCATCTCGCGCAACGGCGGCAGCACCATCGGCGCCTCCTTCACCGTTCGCAAGATCTCGTTCGGCGAAGGCGTGGAGCGTGTGTTCCCGCTCTACTCGACCAACATCGACTCGATCGAAGTGGTGCGTCGTGGCCGCGTTCGCCGCGCCAAGCTGTACTACCTCCGCTCGCGCCGTGGCAAATCGGCCCGTATCGCCGAAGTCACGAACTACAAAGCCAAAGCCGAATAAGGAGTGGATCGATGAAAGCCGATACCCATCCCGAATACCACTTCATCACCGTCAAGATGACCGACGGCACCGAGTATCAGACCCGCTCGACCTGGGGCAAGGAAGGCGACACCATGTCGCTCGACATCGACCCCACCTCGCACCCGGCCTGGACCGGCGGCGGCACCAAGCTGATGGACACCGGGGGCCGCGTCTCCAAGTTCAAGAACAAATACGCCGGTCTGGGCTTCTGATCCCGACCCGAGTGTTTTTGAAAGGGCGCCTGCGGGCGCCCTTTTGCTTTGCCGCAACAGCATCGGCCCCTCTTGCGCCCGCGCCCTTCCTTCGGTAGCCCAAGCTTCCTATAGTCTCGCGGGCATCCGGAAGAGGTGCCAAAGGAAGAGGGTCAGACGTGGCGCATATCATCGTTGTGGGCAATGAAAAGGGCGGCTCGGGCAAGTCCACCACCTCCATGCATGTCGCGACCGCGCTGGTGCGGATGGGCAAGACCGTCGGCGCGCTCGACCTTGACCTGCGGCAGAAATCGCTCGGGCGCTACATCGAGAACCGGATCGCCTTCATGGCGCGCGAAGGGGTCGAATTGCCCTGCCCCGAGTATCGCGAACTGCCCGAGATCGACGCGAGCACCCTCGCCCCCGGCGAGAACCCCTATGACTACCGACTTTCGGCGGCGGTGGCCGAGCTGGAGCCGCGCTGCGACTTCATCATCATCGACTGCCCCGGCTCGCACACCCGGCTGAGCCAGGTCGCGCATTCGCTGGCCGATACGCTGATCACGCCGCTGAACGACAGCTTCATCGACTTCGACCTGCTGGCGCGGATCGACCCGGAGACCAGCCGCGTCACCGGCCCCTCGATCTATTCGGAAATGGTCTGGGCGGCGCGGCAACTGCGCGCCCGCGCGGGTCTGAAGCCGATCGACTGGATCGTGCTGCGCAACCGCCTTGGCGCGCAGCAGATGCACAACAAGCGCAAGGTCGGCGCGGCGCTGGAGGAACTGGCCAAGCGCATCGGCTTCCGCGTGGCGCCCGGCTTCTCCGAGCGCGTGATCTTCCGCGAGCTGTTCCCGCGCGGCATCACCCTGCTCGACCTCAAAGATCTGGGCGTCGACAACCTCAACATCTCGAATGTCGCCGCCCGCCAGGAATTGCGCGACCTGATGATCGAGCTGAACCTACCCGGCATCGAGATCAATTTCTGAAAAAAGAAGGCGCCCGAAGGCGCCTTTTTAAATACTCGCACTCACAAATTGCGTTCAGGCCGTGCGGCCGATCACCGCGAAGGGAGACACGCTGCGACGACGGCGCTTCCCGGTACCCTCGGCCATCGAAAGCTGCGCAAAGCGGGCCTCGACGACATCCATCTTGGCCCCTTTCGAAAGCGCCAGGCGGGACAGCAGGGTCTTCGCGAATTTCATGGTCGTCTCCTCGGCGGTATGTTCGCGTCTTCGTTCTCCTAAAGATTGCAATCAACTTCGGCCAAAGCGTGACACGAAGATGGAGTTGTGACGGCCTGTTCCCCCGATTTCGCGCATCAATCCATTGGGATTTCGCCGGATTGGGCCCAAAAGCGTTACATTTTCACAATATCGCCCCAAGAAATGACAGTTCCGAATGGACATCTTGACCCATCGGAAAGCATGATGGGCCCGATTCAGAGGGATATTCTCATGCGCACGATCAGCTCTACGCTTCTTGCCTGCCTCGCCGCCGTTGCGCTCAGCGGTTGCACCGAAGAAGGTTTTGGCAATCTTTCCGCCTTTGGCGACAATGCTTCGACCATCGCGGACACGGCTTCGCTCGACTATTACCCGGATGACGAGCTGATCGTTGCGAGCAAGGTTCAGTTCAAGAACGGCCATTTCGGCAAGGCTGGCGCCTATGCGCGCAAGGCGCTTGAAGTCGCCCCGAGCGATCCGCAGGCGCTGTTGCTCTATGCCGCCGCGCAGGATCGCCTGCGCCGCTTCGACGAGGCCGACAAGGCCTATCGCAAGCTGCAGCCGGTCATCGGCAACCGCATCGAGTTCCACAACAACTACGGCTATTCGATGATGCTGCGGGGCAACCTTGTCGCCGCGCGCAAGCATTTCATCGCCGCCTATGAGATCGACCCGTCGAACGCGACCGTCGCGAACAACCTCGAGCTGCTGCGCAACTCGACCGGCTATCCGCGCCGCGCGTCGGGTGACCTGCAGGGGATCTGATCCTCGCCCCGAATGAGGCCCCCATCATGAGCGCGTTGCATATCGCCGTCATGCTGGGGGCCGTTTTCTATCTGCTCCGCATCGCCGTCGTGGATTTTCGCACGCTGCGAATCAGCAATCGTGACAACCTGATCATGGTGGGGCTGGCGCTTGCGGCGCTGGCGCTGCGCGGGCCCGACTCCCTCGGCGGAGACCTGATCGCCGGGGGCGCCTTGTTCCTGTTGGGGCTCCTGTTCTGGCTGCGCGGCGCAATGGGCGCGGGCGACGCCAAGCTGTTTCCCTCGCTGGGCGTTCTGGTGGGATGGCAGGGGCTCTCGGCCTTCGCGATTCTACTGCTTGCCGCCTCGATCCTGCTGCTTGCGGCAATCAAGCTCGGCCCGCGTCTCTTGCCGAAAGGCAACGTTTCGGCAAGGCTGAGCGAGCTGCGCGCCAAGGGCACCGCGCCTTATGGCGTTCCCCTCGCGCTGGCAGGCGCCGGAACCATCGCCGGGCGCCTTCTGACGGGATATCCCGGCCTCGTTTACTGATTTATCGGCCCTCGTGCGAAAATCATGTATGATACGCTTTGAATACTATGTTCGAGATTGCCGGGGAGATGCCGGGCCGTTCGGCCCCCGGAGACGGAGATTGATGAATGCTGCGCAAATTTCGCAAATCCGAAGATGGCTACGCCTTTGCCCTGACGCTGATTTCGCTGCCCGCGATGATCGCGCTGGGGCTCTTGCTGATCGACATGGGGCGCGGCAACAACGCCCAGACCGATTTTCAGGCCGCAGTCGATGCGCTGGCGCTGGCGGGCGCGCGCGAGCTTGACTTCGGAACGGATTCGATCACGCGCGCGCAAGATGCGATGGAGAACCTTGCGAATACTGTAAGCTTCCTCGATCTCGCAGATTCCGACGGCCAGATCATCCTGAATTACGACGCAGACGGCACCGGCGATTTCCGCGTCGAGTTCCTGACCGATATCCCCGACTCCGACGACACACCGATCGACAATGCCTATATTCTGGCGAACCGTGTCGATCCGGCGAATTACGACACCAACGGCGCCGACGCGATGTATGTCTATGTCGGCTATCGCGGCAACGATTTCTGCTCTTTCACCGATCGGCTGCGCGGTGTGAATTGCTCGGGCGGCGGCGGGCGCACGATCGGCGCCTATGCGGTCGCGACTTACAACACCGCCGCCTGCGACGTGACGCCGGTCTTCATCTGCAACCCGTTTGAAAAAGAGCCGATCGGCAGTGATCTGCAATCGGCCTTCGCGGATGGGCAGCTGCATGCCCGCCTGCTGCGCCTGCACCCGCCCGGAAGCTCGACCGCCCTGCCCGGGAATTTCGGCTTCCTGCAGGTGACCGGCAATAACGAGAACACCAATGCCGGCGCCAATGCGCTGCGCGAAGTGTTTGCCGGCGAAAAGAACCCGACCTGCTATAATTCCTCCCGGGTGACGACCAAGCCGGGCGCCGCCGTTTCCATCCGCACCGGGCTGAACACCCGCTTCGACATTTACGATGCGCCCTTCTCGAACGCCGCAGATAAGCGCGCCTATCCGCCAGCCTCAAATGTGCGCAAGGGCTATGCCGTCGACAACCCCGGCAGCAGCGCCGATGCCTGCCCGGACGAGCTTTCGGACGATCCGGCCTGGCTGACCACCAGCGCCTTCCCGCCGAATGACACGATGAGCCTTCCGAATCAGGGCGTTCCCGGCGCCGCCATCGGCACCGGCAGCTGGGACGCGCGCGGCTACTGGCTGGCCAACCATGGCGGGACGCTGACGGACCTCACCTGGACCGAAATGAGCTCCTTCGGAACCAAGGTGAAGGGCTCTGACAACAAATCCCTGCCGTCGCGCTATGACGTCTACCGCTATGAAATCGACAACGGGCTTGTCGGGAACATCTCCGACCCCGAGAGCGCGGCCTACGGCGCGCAAAGCGAGAATGGCACGCCGTCATGCTATGCCCACAACGTCAACAACCCCGGACCGACGACACCCACCACCTCGGAAGATGACGACCGCCGGGTGATCTTTGCCGCCATTGTCGACTGCATTGAAAATGGCGGCACCGGCGTTACGGAATTTCCGGTGAACGCTTTCGCCAGCATCTTCCTCGTGAGCCCGATGGAAAAGAACGGATCCGGTGATGACGGCTCGATCGACGTCGAGATCATCGACATTACCGGCACGGGCGGGAATGGCACGCTCGATACCTTCGTCCGCGATGAGGCCGTCCTGGTGCGCTAACCCGCTTCCGCGACTCTGCTGATTCGCAGCACGCGATCTGACGGCGGCCGGATACACACCCTTAAGGCGAGCGCGCAATGCAAATAACCCTCATGGGCTGCGCAAACTCTCCGTCATGGTTAAAAAACAGGCGTCAAGCTGTGGCATTTCTGTGGCGCAAACGGGGCACCTTCCGCGCAGGTTAACCTTACGATAGCCAACAATCCGGGAAAATCGGCGCGATTGATGCCGTGTCGCCCGAAAATCCAGCGTTTCCTCCATCGATTTTCTTACTCCCCCTCTCTCGGCTCGCCAAAAACTGGTGTATAAAAGGCTTGTTACCGATGCTCTCGCTGGGAGAGCGGGAGAACGCAGAGGACGATTTCGCCACCTCACCCATCGGGAGATCCGGGAAGTTTGCGAGTTGTCTGAGGCATTATTTGAAGAGAAAGGAACTCTAAATGCGTAACCTGGTGAAATTCGGCGCCGCCTATCTTGGGAAGTTCAAGAAAGACGAGGACGGCCTCGCTCTGACGGAATACCTGATCCTGCTTGGTCTGCTGACCGCGGCCGTGATCGCCGCCGTTATCCTCTTCGGTGGCAACATCGCCACCTCGTATGACGACTGGGCGACCTGGATCGGCGCGAACACCGGCGCTCCGAGCTAAGTTCGGATGAGATTCCGGGGTAGCGAACGTTGCCCCGAAGCCTCTACGCCCGCCCCAATTGACGTTGGGGCGGGTAATTTCTTAAAAATGGGTTGCGTTAAGTAATCCGCCCCCGGCACAATGGTCTGCGGGCAAGTTTGTTTAGAATTTTGGCGATTTCGCCCCAAGAACTTCGAGAACCGCATTCGCGGCACGGGACAGATAGGCAGGAAGATGCGCAAAACGACTCTTATCAGCTTGGCAGTCGCTGTTGTTCTGGCTTTGCTCGCAGTGGTCGCCGCACGCGGCTGGCTGGTTGACCAGCGTGACGCGATCTCGGCAGCGGCCCGCAGCGGCAATCAGGCGATCCCGACCAGCCAGATCGTCGTCGCGAAGAAAGAACTCCGCTTTGGTGAGCGAATCACCCCCGACAAGATCGAAACCATTAAATGGATGAGCGACCGCCTGCCCACGGGCTCGTTCCAGGATCCGGCAGTTCTGGTCGGCGCGACCGACGAAACCGCGCGTTTCGTGCTTGAGCCGCTGGCCGAAGGCGAACCGATCCTTGCCACCAAGGTCACCGCACCGGGCCAACGCGCGAAACTCTCGACCGCGCTCTCACCGGGGATGAAGGCGGTGTCGATCCGCGTGAACGACGTGCTGGGCGTGGCGGGCTTCGTGCTGCCGGGCGACCGCGTGGACGTTCTGCTGACCCGCACCGGCCGCAACGCGAGCGACGCCTATGTCGACGTGCTGCTGCAAGGCGTGAAAGTGCTCGCGATCGACCAGATCGCCGATGAGCGCAAGGACAACCCGAGCGTCGTGCGCACCGTGACCTTCGAGGTCTCGACCGAAGAGGCGCAGAAACTGACGCTGGCCGGCACCATCGGCACGCTGTCGCTGGCACTGCGCAACGCGGTCTCGATCGACACCGAGGAAAGCGACCGCGTGACGCTGAACCACCTGAACAATCCCGAGCCGGCCGCCTCGCTGCCCGACCAGACCAACTCGCCGGAATATCAGGCGGAGTTGCGGCGCCTCGAGAGCCAGATCAACCAGTTGGGTGCCAACGTCGACGAGCGGATCTCGTCGATGGCCGATGCGCTCACCCCGAAACCCCAGCCGGAGGCCAAGCCGCGTCCCGAATTCGTGACGATCGGCGTGACCAGCCACGGCAGACGTACCGAATACCGTATCAAACCCCTCGATCAGTAATCGCTGGAGGAGGCCGCCCCCGACATGATCGAGGCGGCAAGAAGGAGCAACGACATGAACTTCGCCTATGCGCAACGGAGGTGCGATATCGCGGAACGCGGCGCTGGCTGGCTGGCTGTCGCCACCGCCGCCCTGTTCTGGCTGATGGCTGCACTGGTCTCGCCGGCGGCGGCACAGGATGAGATGATCAGCCTGAGCGGCGGCACCGCGAATGAACCGCTTGTGGTCGCCCCCGGCTTCACCATGACGGTGCAGACCGACCAGCCCTTCTCCGAGGTGATCGTCGGCAACACCGAAGTGGCCGATGTGTTCCCGCTGTCCTCCGACACCTTCTATGTGCAGGGCAACCGGCTCGGCGCGACCAACGTGCGCTTCATGGGCGGCGCGGGCGAGCAGCTGGGCGTGATCGTCCTGCGCGTTCAGATCGACTTTGCCGAGATCGAGGCGGCGATCGGCCGTGCGATCCCCTCGGCGCGGCTTGAAGTGACCAATATCAACAACCGCATCCGCGTTTCGGGTTCGGTGCGCGACGCGATCGACAAGGCCCGCGCGCTCGAAATCGCGCGCCAGTTCAGCGATCAGCCGATCGTCGACGGCATCCGCGTGGTGAACCCGCAGCAGGTGCAGCTGGATGTGCGCATCCTTGAAGTCAGCCGCAACGCGGGCCGCCTTCTGGGCTTCAACTATAACGCCACCAAGACCGATGGCGCCGGCGACGCCATTTCGCGCGGTGAAATCAGCGGTGTGGCCGGCAACGCGGTCCCCTTCGGCACCTTCATCGGCAGCCTGCTCTCGGTTGCCGGCACCGATATCGACGTGATCATCCACACGCTCGAAGACAAGGGCGTGGCCCGCCGTCTGGCGAACCCGACGCTGGTCACCTCGAACGGCATCGAAGCCAACTTCGTCGTCGGTGGTGAGGTTCCGATCAACAACGCCGCGACCGACAGCAACGGCAATGTCGCCACCGAGACCGACTACCGCGAATACGGTGTGCGCCTGAACTTCCGCCCGGTGCTGCTGGACGAAGGCCTGATCAGCCTGCGCATCCGCCCCGAGGTCAGCGATATCGACACCTCGGTTTCGGTGAACGGCCAGCCGGCCTTCATCTCGCGCAAGGCCGACACCACCGTCACCCTGCGCGACGGCCAGAGCTTCGCCATCGCGGGCCTTCTGCAGACCGACAACGAGCGCAACGTGAAACAGGTTCCGTGGCTGGGCCAGATCCCGATCCTCGGCACGCTGTTCCGCTCGAGCGCCTTCCAGAAACAGGAAACCGATCTGGTGATCCTGGTGACGCCGCGCCTCGTGCATCCGGCCTCGCCGGACCAGCCGCTGGTCTCGCCGCTCGACGGCCGCCGCTCGTCGAACGATGTCGAGCTGTTCCTGCTCGGCATGCTTGAAGTCGATCGCGACATGATCAAGCAGTTTGAAAAGGGCGAAGGCATTCTGGGGCCCTACGGCCACCTGATCGATCTGGAGTTTGACGATGCTGTCATCACGAAAAAATAACCTCGTTCTGGCCGTCGTTCTGATCGGCGGGCTTGCGGGCTGCGCCGATTATATGAACCGTCGGGACTCGGTGACGCTCGGCATCGGTGACGCGGCCTTGTCGAACGCGCAGATTCAAACCATCAATCCGTTCCCTCCGGGTGCGGGTAACCAGGATATCATGCTTCCTTGATCCGCTTTTGCGGGGGCTTGAAAGGGATCAGGTGATGGCCAAAAGGACGCCCGCGCAGGGAGCGTGGAGGCTTTGGGACAGCCAAGGGAGAAGTGATCGTGCCGGCAGGTCGGCGATCTTTTTTGAAGCATTTTGTTCGCAATGAGAACGGCTCCGTTCTCATTGAAGTCCTGATTACAGCCCCCGTCCTGCTGTTCTTCACCATCGGCATTCTGGAATTCGGCAATATCTTCTGGCAGCGCCATCAACTGGCGACCGGGGTGCGCGATGCCGCGCGCTACTGGTCGCGCTGTCAGGTCGCTGGGTTTACCTCGTCCTGCAGCCCGGATATCGCCCGCAATATCGCGTTTTACGGCAACCCCGCCGGCACCGGGGGGCTGCGCGTTCCGGGCTGGAATACCGCGGCGGAGCTGGTGCTGACCCCGGCCACACGCGCCGCCCTGCCCTCATCCTCGGGCGGCTATTCCGAGGTCCGCGCCGCCGGCAATGTCGATTACCAGCCCTCGCCGCTCTTGGGGATGCTGGAGATCGGCACCATCAATCTCTCCTATACCCACGTCGAGAGGTATATCGGATGGTGACGCTCTGGCGGAAATTCCGGCGCGACAGCGACGGGCTGAGCCTCACCGAGGCGCTGATCACCTTCCCGATCATGCTCCTGGTGATCTCGGCCTTCGTGGAATTCAGCTTCGTGCTGTTCCAATGGACGCAGACCGCGAAAGCCCTGCAGGTCGCGGCACGGCAGCTTGCTGTATCGGACCCTCTGATCGACAACCTGACGACGCTGCTGGAAGCCGACGCGGCTGGCCTCGACGCGGGCGACCCCTACCCGTCGACGATCGTCTCGGCCTCTTGCGGCGCAGGCACGACCGCCTGCAATTCCAACATCAACCGCCTGATTACCGGCGGCGACGGAGTCTGCCGTCCGGATTTCCTGGGCGCCCCCGGCATGTGCGACATCAACCCGAACTTTTCGGCTGATAACGTGCGCGTCACCTACACCCGCGCCGGGCTGGGCTATTTCGGGCGTCCCGGCGGCCCGGTCGTGACCATTACCGTGGAGGCGCGCGGCCTGTCGTTCGACATGCTTCTGGCGGGCGCGCTCCTTTCCCTCGACTCGATTCCGGTTCCGGCAACGCCCGTGACCGTGACGAGTGAAGACCTTGACACCGATTACTCCGACTAGTGAGCGCAATGAATTCCAACACCCCTCCCATTCTCTCGAAGCAACGCGGTGCGACGATCCTAGTGGTCGATTCAGGCCATGGCGGCACTCATGAGACCGCCGAGGCAATCGCCCATATGGTCGGCATCAAGGTCGAGACCGTCTCCTATGAGATGCTGGCCTCGGCCACGAGCGGCAAGGCGATCAACGCCATCGTTTTCGATTTCGGCAGCATTGACACCGCCGAGCTGGAGGCGATCAGCGAGGCCAAAGGTTTCTACGAAGACGTTCCGCTCATCGTCGTGTCCGAGGCGCTCTCGGGGCAGCGGGTGCGTCAGCTGCTCAAGCTCAAGATCAGCGACTGGCTGCCCAAGCCGTTGCAGGAAGACGATCTTTACGGCGCGCTTCAGGCGGCTTTGCGCAACGCCAAGCACACCCGCAACCAGGTGCATGCGGTGGTGCCTTCGGTGGGCGGCGCGGGGGCGACCTCGGTAGCGATCTCGCTGGCCGATCTGCTGCGGCGCGAGCTGAAGGACCCGGCTGAAAGCGTGGCTCTGTTCGACCTCGACTTCTCCACCGGCTCCTGCGGTTACTACCTGAACCTGCAAAAGAATTTCCCGCTGAACTCGATCCTGGCCGACCCTTCGCGGATTGACGAGGAATTCGTCAAGCTGATCGAACAGAAGCACGACGCGGGGTTTTCGGTCTATTCGTTCAACCATCGCGGCGCAGTGACGAATATTAACGCCTATGAGCTCGTGCTGCGGCTGCTGGATGCGGTCACGATCCAGCACAGCCATACCGTGCTCGACATCCCCTATTTCGAGACCGACTGGCGCGAGGACGTGCTGGCCGGCGTCAACACGATCACCATCGTCAGCGACATCACGCTGCCCTCGATCAGCCAATCGCTGAATATCCTGCGCGGGCTGCGCGAGCGCGGCCAGGACCTCTCGAACACCCGCATCCTGCTGAACAAGCACGAAGGCTCGCTGTTCAGTGGCTCGCGGATCAAGAAGTCGAAGCTCGAAGAGCTGTTCGAGGGCACGCCCTTCTTCTTCCTGCCCGAGGAAAAATCGGTGCTGCCCGAGGCGATCGACCGTGGCGTGCTGCCGCGTGATGTGAACTCGGGTTCGAAATTCCTCAAGGCGCTGTCGAAATATCTCGACGAGATCCTCGTGAAGGAACCGGCGGAGGCCAAGAAATGATCCGACGCCTGCTGATCTGCGCGCTTGTCATGCTGGGGCCGCTCGGGCTCGGCCTGATCGCGCCCGCGATGGCGGCATCAGAGCGGGGCCTGCTGCGCGATACCGTGGCGGGCGAACGGATCATCCTCGCGCAGGCGCGCAACGTGAAGTCGGTGCCGCGCAGCCACGGCCCGACCACGCGCGAGGTCATCGCCTACCCGAGCAACGAGAAGCCGGGGACGATCCTGATCTCGAACGGCAAGCGCGAACTTCTGGTGGTGCTGCCCGGCGGCAAGGCGGCGCGCTACGATATCAGCGTCGGGCGCGACGGCTTTACCTGGACCGGCACGACCTATGTCGGACGCAAGGCGAAATGGCCCGAATGGCGCCCGCCGGCCGAGATGCGCAAGCGTGATCCGAGCCTGCCCGACATGGTGCCCTCGGGACCCTACAATCCGCTCGGGGCGCGCGCGCTGTATCTGTACAGCAACGGTGGCGACACGCTCTATCGCATTCACGGGACCAATAACGCGCCGAGCATCGGAAATTTTGAAACTTCGGGCTGTTTTCGCCTGACCAATGCCGACGTGATGGAGCTCTTCGAAAACGTTCCCGTCGGCACTAAAGTAATCGTTAAGGAATAGGGGAGAGCGCATGGTCAGCCGGTTTTTCAAGTCCAAGGACACGCAGCAATCCCCGATGGCCGCGCCCAGCGCGCGCCCGGCGGAACCCGCTCCGGAGGCTGCGGACGAGTTCAAGCCCGCCCCCGCCGCGGCGGCCGACCCGCATCTTTTCGACATGGCCGAAGAGCGGGTGACGCTGCACCGCCTGCTGCTCGACAAGATCAACCTCTCGGTGCTCGACACGATGACCCCCGAGGACATCCTGACCGAGCTGCGCCCGATCGTGCGCGACTACGTGAAGACCAAGACTTACGCGCTGAATGCGAAAGAGCTTGAGAACCTCGTGCAGGATCTGGCCGACGAGCTTCTGGGCCTTGGTCCGCTGGAGCCGCTGCTCAAGGACGACACGATCTCGGATATTCTCGTGGTCGGCCCGCGCACGGTCTATATCGAACGTGGCGGGCGTCTGGCTCCGACCGATGTGCGGTTCAAGGACGAAAGCCACCTGCTGCGCATCATCAACAAGATCGTGGCGGCAATCGGGCGCCGTGTTGACGAAGCCTCGCCGCTGGTCGACGCGCGCCTTGCCGACGGCTCGCGTGTGAACGCGGTGATCCGGCCGGTGGCGGTCGACGGGCCGCAGGTCTCGATCCGGAAATTCTCGCGCCGGCCGTTCTCGCTGCACAGCCTCGTGGAAAAGAACGCCCTGCCCCAATGCATGGCCGACCTGCTGGCGCTGGCCGTCGAGGAGAAGGTCTCGATGGTGATCTCGGGGGGCACCGGCTCGGGTAAGACGACGATGCTGAACGCGCTCTCGTCCTATATCCCGCATGAAGAGCGCCTCGTGACGATCGAAGACGCGGCCGAACTTCAGCTGCAGCAGCCCCATGTGGTGCGCCTTGAAACGCGCCCGCCCTCGATCGAGGGCAAGAACGAGATCAGCCAGCGCGACCTCGTGAAAAACGCCCTGCGGATGCGCCCCGACCGTATCATCGTCGGCGAGGTCCGTGGCGGCGAGGCCTTCGACATGCTGCAGGCGATGAACACCGGCCACGAAGGCTCGATGACGACGATCCACGCGAACAACCCGCGCGACGCGCTTTCGCGGATGGAGCAGATGGTCGGCATGGCGGGGATGCCGATGTCGCAGCTCTCGATCCGCTCGCAGATCTCCTCGGCAATCCACTTCATCATCCAGCTCAACCGCCTGCGCGACGGCACCCGCCGCGTGATGTCGATCGGCGAACTGACCGGCATGGAAGGCGAGGTGATCCAGCTGCAGGAAATCATGAAATTCGTGCGCACCGGCACCGATGAAGATGGCCGGATCCTTGGCGAATACCGCGCCACCGGCATCCGCCCGCGCTTCATGACCGAGATCGCCGGCATCGGCTCGAGGATCCCGAAAGAGACCTTCGACCCGTCGCGGAAACTGTAGGGGCCACCATGAACCTGATTATCGTCTACGGCCTGGTTTTCGCCTCCGTTCTCCTGTTCGTCGATATCGCCGTGCGCGCGCTGATGGTGAGCCAGCGCGGCACGCGCGAGGTCAACGAGCGCCTCAAGCGGATTTCACAGGGTTCGGACCAGGACACCGTCTATGGAAGCCTGCTGAAGGACCGCGGCTTCGGCCAGGATCGCGGCCCTGCCCTGCAGTGGCTCTGGAGGCTCTATCAGCAATCCGGCCTGCACATCCCGCCGGCAAAGCGCGCGATGTATCTGCTGGTGATTTTCATGGCAAGCTGGGTGCTCAGCCTGTTCTTCGTGCGCGGCACCACCTTGCAACTGATTTCGACGGTATTCCTGACCGGGGCGCTCACGGTGATGATCCTGATGCGTCTGCGCTCGCGCCGGATCAATATTTTCGTCAACCAGATCCCGGTGGCGGTCGACGTGCTGACGCGCTCGCTTCATGCGGGGCACCCGCTCAACGCGGCGATCTCGCTGGTCTCGCGCGAGATGCCCGACCCGATCGGTTCCGAATTCGGCATCCTGTCCGACCAGCTGGCCTTTGGCGCCGAGATCGACGACGGCATGATGAGCATGGTGGAACGCGTGGGCGCCGAAGAGCTGAACCTGCTGGCGGTCTCGATGAGCGTGCAACGCGGCACCGGCGGCAACCTTGCCGAGGTGCTTGAAAACCTGTCGCAAATGGTGCGCGGCCGGACCATGATGCGCGCCAAGATCCGCGCAATCTCGGCCGAGGGGCGGATCACCGCGGTGGTGATGGGGATCTTCCCCTTCTTGCTCTACCTGATGGTCAAGACCATGGTTCCGACCTATTTTGACTCGGTCTGGGCGACAGGTTACGGCACCTATATCGTCGTGGGCGTTCTGGTCTGGATGGGGATCGGGGCTCTGATCCTGCGCAACCTCGTCAAGTTCGATTTCTGAGGAGGGACGAGAGTGCAACTGAACGACACGGTCATCCTCATCGCGGTCTTCGCAGCCGTTCTCATCCTAGTTTTCACGCTGGCGAACACCGTCGCCCGCCGGCGCGAGATCAGCCGCAATCTCGACAAGGTCGGGTCCGCCGGCCGCGGGAAGCTTGCCGAGATCGACAAGATCTTCTCGGAAGAGCATGCCTATGTGCAGCACTATTACAACGTGCAGCGTAATGCCGCCGCCGACGGGCTGGACATGCGCCTGATCCGCGCGGGCTTCCTGAGCCCGAAGGCCACGCAGATTTTCAACGTCCTGCGCTTCGCGATCTCGGCTGGCGTGTTCATCCTGACCTGGGCGGCGCTCAACACGATCAGCGGTGGCGTCACCGCGACCATGTCCGCGCTCCTCGCCATGATGCTGGCGGGTGTGGCCTTCATCCTGTGCAGCGCCGGGCTCGACTATTTCCAGTCGCGCCGCCTCACCGAGGCCCGCCGCCTGTTCCCCGACCTGATGGACCTGCTGATCGTCTGCGTCGATGCTGGCATGTCGATCGAAGCCGCGCTGGACCGGGTCGCACGTGAATTCCTGCGCACCAATCCGCTGTTCGGCTTCCATCTTTCGATCATCAGCCTCGAAACCCGCGCCGGGCGCCCGCTCCACGAGGCGCTGGCGAACTTTGCCGAGCGCACCGGCGTTGAAGAGGCCAAGATCCTCGCCACCCTGTTCCGCCAGTCGCAGGAACTTGGCGCCAGCGTGATCCGGACGCTGCGGGTCTTCAGCACGGAAATGCGCGAAACCCGGATGGTCAAAGCCGAAGAAAAGGCGAACGCCTTGCCGGTCAAAATGCTGTTCCCGATGGCGGGCTTCCTGTTCCCGGTCAACCTCGTGATCGTGCTGGTGCCGGTGATGATCATGCTGATCAAGATGTTCACCACTCTGAAGCCGGGGGGGTGACCTCCAGCCTCAGATCAGGGCGATGCGCCATGACTGCTGCGGACCGAAGTTCGAAGACGGCTGTGCCCACCCGGGCGAGATTGGCGCGCGCGCTGAGCGTTCTGGTGATCGGCGCATTCGCCATCGGCTGGATCATCCCCTATCTGCGTCTGCCTGCCCCGATCGCGTTCGGGGCTGTCATCGTCAGCTTCATACTGACCCTCTCGTGGCTGCTGCCCGCCTGGCGTCTGCCGTCCCAGAGGCCACGGGCCTTCCTGATCCCTGCGCTCCTGCTGCTGCTCGGCCTCATCCTGCTCCTGCCCTTCAGCTTCATGCGCGAGGCTTTCGGAACTGGCGACGTCGGCAACCTGCTGATGACCCTCTCCGAGAACCGCGCACCCGATATGCTGGCCGTCGGCTTCGACGGCTTCGCCTCGACGATCCTGCGGTATCTGGCGATGCTCGGGCTGATCGCGGCGGCGGGCTACATTCTAAGCGCAAGCCACCGCATCCATCGCAACGTGATCGCCATCGTCGCCCTCGCGACGCTGAGCGCCAGCCCGATCAGCCGTTACCTCTTCGAACTGATCGTGCCCAACCCGTTGCACGCCTCGATCGCGCCCGCGTCCTCGGTCGTGCCGCCGGAAATCCTGCACCGGCCTGCGCAGAAGAAGAACGTCATCATCTTCTATCTCGAAAGCCTCGAGCGCAACTACCGCGACCTGCCTGCAACCCGGGAGGCCTTTGCGGCGTTGGCCGATCTTGAAAACCGCGGCCTTGCGCTGACGAATATCGGCCAGGTCTCGGGCACCAACTTCACCTCGGGCGGGATCGTCGCCAGCCAATGCGGCGTACCGCTTGTTCCGCGCGGCGTATTCAGCGTCGATCGGCAGAACACGGAAAATGCCGACAAGCTGCCGGAGTTCAAGGACTTCCTGACCAGCACACAATGCCTCGGAGACCTGCTGGGCGCCGAGGGCTATGCCACAAGTTACCTGAACGGGTCGGACCTTGCGATCTACTCCAAGGGCGCTTTCTTCCAGAGCCACGGCTATCAGCGCGTGCGCGGTCTCAGCTCGTTCGAGGGATGGGAGAACGAGCCCCGCCGCAATATCTGGGGTATGAACGACGACCTCTTGTTCGAGCGCCTGACCGACGAATTGCGCCGACTGGCCGCAGCCGGGCAGCCGTTCCTGCTGAGCACTCTCACACTCGCAACGCACGGCCCGGACGCCTATCTCTCGCAAGACTGCGCCCCGGCGCCGGAGGGCGAAAGCAACATCCCCCCCGCAATCGCCTGCACCGGGCGGCGCGTGCAGGCATTTCTGGCGGAAATCGACCGCCTCGGCCTCTCCGAGAACACGGTCATCCTGATCCAGAGCGACCATCTCGCTTTCCGCAACACGCTCGACGACGCGCTTTCCGAAATGGAGGACAGCCGCCGCAATTTCGTAACCATCCTTGGTGCCGGGCAAACCGGGCAGATCGAGCGGGCGGGTGCGATGATCGACGTGTATCCGACGCTTCTGGAACTGCTGGGCTACAGGCTGCGCGACGGCAAGGCGAACATGGGGCAGTCCCTGCTGTCCCCCGCGCCGACGCTGGTCGAACGCTTTGGTGTCGAAGACGTCAGCACCGCGTTCAGCGGTAATGTCGAACTGCAGCGCCGCCTCTGGCTCGAATAGGCCCAGCCCAGAAGGCGACAGGCTTCCCCGGCCTATTCCGCCGTGCTCCGGCAGCCTTCCAGCCAGACATCCCCGTGATCGAGCGGGGCGCAGTCATTCGCGAGCAGGCGTTCGATCCGCCCCACGCGCGCCCTGAGCGCGCGCTCATCGCCTTGCAGGTCAAAAGTCGCCGGAGCGATCAGGACGGCGATCAGCCGGAGAAACTCCGTCTCGGCCACCTCCGCCGGAGGTGCCCCGAACAGCGCCTCACTCGCATCGAAAACCCGATCATCCACCCGTCAGGCCCGCGCCCCATCTCCAGCGCGTCGAGCCAGAGCGCAAGGATCAGGCCTTTTCTCAGACTGCGCTCGAGGCCGAGGGCGTAGCCCTTCCGCAGCCAGAACCGCATCAAGATACCCCTTCCCCCGTAGACCGCAAAAGCCGCCAGAAGCGAGGCCATAAGAAAGATCAAAGATTTCAACGCGCGCGCCATGCCGCCAAGCATACATCATTTATCGCCGGGTTCAGAGAGGCTTCCCTTCTGGCTCACGCCAGAGAACCACGCGCGGTTACTCGGCACGCGCAGCGGCCAAGCCGGGTCGGAGATGTGACCGGAGGGTCAGATCCGCCTGACGTCTGGCGATGTAAGGAAATGGCGGACCCGGAGCGATTCGAACGCCCGACCCCCAGATTCGTAGTCTGGTGCTCTATCCAGCTGAGCTACGGGTCCGCTGTGGAGGGCGATTTACTGCCCGGGCGTGGGCTTTGCAAGGTCAAAAACACGAAAAACGAAAAACTTCTTTTTCAGCGCCCTGTTACGCCCGCCAATCCGCATGCGGGGCTCAGGCTTCGCCCGCGGATTTGGGCAGGTGAACCTGAAATTCCGTGCCATCCGAATCGCTGCGCACCAGTTCGAGCCGCCCGCCATGGCCGCGCACCAGTTCGGCCGAGATCGCAAGGCCGAGCCCCGTGCCGCCCTTGCGCGTGCCGCCCGAGAACGGCTGAAACAGGCGCTCCTTCGCGCGCTCAGGCAGGCCCGGGCCGGTGTCTTGCACGCGGATCCACCATTCCGACGCGGTCTCTCCGGCGCCAATCTCGATCGTCCCCGGCGCGCCCGTCGCCGCAATCGCCTGGCGCGCGTTGCGCACGAGGTTCGAGATCACCCGGTACATCTGCTCGTGATCGGCCATGATCCGCAGGCCCGGCGCGATATCGGTGACGAAGTCGATCTCGGCAGCGTCTGCGGGGGGCTGTTCGCCCTCGACCACTTCGGCGGCCAGATCGGCAAGGTTGAATCGCGAGAGCGTGGGCGGCGGCTCTTCGGCCTTGCCAAAGGCAAGCGTCGTTTCGCACAGGTTCACCGCTCGCCCGATCGAGTTCATCAGCTTCGGCGCCGCGCGCTGCACGCTCGGGTCGTCCGAATCCTCCATCCGGTCGGCAAACAGCTGCGCCGTGGTCAGGATGTTGCGCAGGTCGTGGCTGATCTTGGCGACCGCCTGCCCCAGCTGCGCCAGCCGCTCCTTTTGCTTGAGCGCCGCCGTCAACTGGTGCTGCATCGAGGAAATCGCCTCTTCGGCCACACGCAGTTCGACGATCCGCGCGGTGGGGTCGATGAAGCGGCGCGCATCCTCGGGGGCTTCGGCATAGGCGGCGACCTTCCTGACCACGCCGCTGATCGGTTGCAGCACCAGCCGCCGCATCGCCGCGAACAACAGCACCGCCAGCAGAATCGCGATCGCCGCCGAGAGCATCAGCAGCCGCAGCCCGTAGTCGATCATCGCCACGCGCAGATCGCCCGTCTCCATCGTGACCTCGATCACCAACCCGCCGCGCTGCACCGGATCGCCGATCACCCGGATCACGTGATTCTCGGGATCGACCAGCACCGCCAGCGCGTCGCGAATCTTGTGCCAGACCATGTCTTCGCGCAGGTCGTAGGTGGCCACGACCGGGCTGGGAATCGGCGACGACAGCACCAGCTGGCGCACCGCATCACGCCGCAAAACCACGTTGAACACGCCGGCATTGGCCAAGAGCTCCTCTTCGAGGTCAGCGTCGATCATCTGGTCCGTCGTCAGCAGCGCCAGCGAGGCGATCTGCGCGCGCTCAAGCCGCGACAGCAGGTAATCCTCGCGGAAATTCGACAGGCCCGGCAGCAAAATGGCAAACTCCGCCAGCACGACGAAAACCGTCGTCAGCACCAGAAACCGGCCTGAGAGCGTGTTGAGCGCCATTGGTCACCGTCAATGCGGAGCGTCCCGCTGCAGGCCTTTCTCCCGCATCTTCTTGATGCCCCCGGTTTTTTCCTGTTCGCCGCGGGTCTTTGCCCATAAATAGGCAGAGCCGGGCATCGGCAAAAGGGCTGATCGCACCGAACCCCTCGGCAATGCGTGAAAAGAGCGAAAAATCGCGCGTCAGTCGATTGACTTGATACGGATCCCCCTCTAAAGACCGGGCTTCGAATGCACTCGGCCCTCGAATCTCGCGGATTTGGGGCCC
This sequence comes from Pseudothioclava arenosa, assembly GCF_002358085.1. Classification (GTDB taxonomy): domain Bacteria; phylum Pseudomonadota; class Alphaproteobacteria; order Rhodobacterales; family Rhodobacteraceae; genus Pseudothioclava; species Pseudothioclava arenosa. Next base: position 65,055 of record NZ_NTJD01000008.1, on the reverse strand, counting down.
GAACCGGAGTAGAGACTTATGAAACGCACGTTCCAGCCGTCGAACCTCGTTCGCGCCCGCCGTCACGGCTTCCGCGCCCGCATGGCCACCAAAGGCGGCCAAAAGGTGCTGAACGCCCGTCGCGCCAAGGGTCGCAAGCGTCTTTCGGCCTAAGGCCCAAACGGCCCGCAAGGCATGACACCGCCGGAGGCACCCGTGACTGGCCCAAAGGGTCGGCGCGCGGGAGGCGCCCCGGCGGTTTCCGTTTGTCCGGAGGTCGCCCTGCCCCACAGGCTTCAGATCCTGCGCCAGCGCGCCGATTTCCTGCGTGCGGCCTCAGCCCGGCGGCAAGGCACGCCGGGTTTTCTGCTGCAGGCACGTCCGCGCCATGACGGCGAGGCCGCCGCCCCCGAGGCGGTGCGCGTGGGCTTCACCTGTTCAAAGAAGGTCGGCAACGCCGTGGCCCGCAACCGCGCCAAGCGCCGTCTGCGCGAAATCGCGCGGCTTGTGCTGACCGATGCCGCCCGGCCCGGCTGGGATTACGTGCTGGTCGGCCGCCCCGGTGCCACCGCCACCCGCGACTTCACCGACCTTCTCGAAGACCTGCGCCGCGCGCTGACCTCGGTCCATTCCGACACGCCCCGCCCGCCGCGCCCCGAAGGCCCGGCCCCGCGCGGCCGCCGCCGCGGCAAAGGCGGTGCCGCATGAGCACGCTCGCCTGGGTCGTGTCCCTGCCGGTGCGCGCCTACCGGCTGCTGCTGTCGCCCTATGTCGGACATGGCTGCCGCTATCAGCCGACCTGCTCGGCCTATGCGATGGAGGCGCTCGAACGTCACGGCGCCTTCAAGGGCAGCTATCTGGCGGCAAAGCGCGTGCTCAGCTGCCATCCGCTCGGCGGGCATGGCTATGACCCGGTGCCCGGCGCCGACCCCGAATTCGATGCGCAGCGCGAGCAGGAGAAGCACGATGCTTGACGACGAAGACGCCCCGATCCACCCGCTTTTCGCCGGTGCGCCCTCGACCACCGAGTTCAAGAAGCTGCGCAAGCGGATCGTGCGCGAAACCCGCGACGCGATCGAGAAATTCGGCATGATCGAGCGCGGCGCACGCTGGCTCGTGTGCCTCTCGGGCGGCAAGGACAGCTACACGCTGCTCGCGGTGCTGCACGAGCTGAAATGGCGCGGGCTTTTGCCCGTCGATCTGCTCGCCTGCAACCTCGATCAGGGCCAGCCGGGCTTTCCCTCGACGGTGCTGCCGAAGTTCCTCGAAGACATGGGCGTGCCGCACCGGATCGAGTATCAGGACACCTATTCCGTCGTCGTCGACAAGATCCCGCAGGGCCGCACCTATTGCAGCCTGTGTTCCCGCCTGCGCCGTGGCAATCTCTATCGCATCGCCCGCGAAGAGGGCTGCTCGGCCGTGGTGCTGGGCCATCACCGCGACGACATTCTGGAAACCTTCTTCATGAACCTGTTCCACGGCGGGCGCCTCGCGACGATGCCGCCGAAACTGGTGAACGAAGAGGGCGACCTGTTCGTCTACCGCCCGCTGTCCTTCGTGGCCGAGGCCGATTGCGAGAGATTCGCGACCCAGATGAACTATCCGATCATCCCCTGCGATCTCTGCGGCTCGCAGGACGGGCTGCAACGCCAACAGGTCAAGGGCATCCTCGATGAATGGGAGCGCCGCTCGCCCGGCCGCCGTCAGGTGATGTTCCGCGCGCTGATGAACGTGCGCCCCTCGCATCTGTGCGACCCGGACATCTTCGATTTTCTCGGCCTCGCGCGGAACGAAGGCGAAAAAGCATCGGATTTTAACCAAAACATCCCGGATTTGCGCCGCGCGGATTAAGATTTCGCTGACCAATCGGCCGTAGCCTGCCCCTGCTTCCAACTGGAAAGGGGTTGGCCATGGCAAGCTTCGGCGGCGAAAAGGGCGTGCGCTCGGGCCCTGTCCTGATGCGGCGCGAAATGGTGATGTTTCTGCCTGCGATTGCGCTGGCCGGGCTTTGGTTCGGGCTTGGCGCGATGTCGCTGGTCACCGCCACGGCGATCGCCGTCGGCTGGATGACGCGGCCCATCGCCGTTCCACAACCCGAGGCGCTTGAGGCGCTGCGCAACTCCGCTTCGGGCAAGGGCGGACGCGCGGACGCGCTCCGAACCATGGAGGCGCTGGTCGAGAAGGCGCAATTCAACGACCAGCTGACGGCCTGCCTGATCGCCGGGCTCGACACGCCGGACGAACTCCCGCGTCAGCTTGCCCCGGATGAAATCGAACAACTCATGACCCGCTGCGCGGAGCGGCTCGCCGGCACGGTGCGGGACGTCGATTTCGTGCTCCAGATCGGGCCGGGACGGTTTGCCGTGCTGCTGGACCCGACGCGGCACCTCAATCTCGAAAGCCTGATCCAGCTCTCGACACGACTGCAAGGCGCGCTGGAAACTCCGTTTTCAATCGCGCGTCAGATGGTGACGCTCAGTGCCCATGTCGGGTTTTGCCAGATGGCACGCGCGCCCGAAATCAGCGGCGCCGGCCTGCTGCGCGGCGCAGAAGATGCGGCCGAAGAAGCCCTGCGCAATGGGCCCAGTGCGATTCGCGCCTATTCGCGCGAGGTTGAAACCTCGACCAAGGCCCGCGGCGCCCTCGCCGCCGAGGTGGCCGCCGCGCTTGAAGCCGGTCAGGTGAAGGCCTTTTTTGAACCGCAGCTCAGCACCGACACCGGGTTGATCTCGGGGCTGGACCTGCACCCGGTCTGGCCGCATCCGGGCCGCGCGCCCCTGCCTGAAACCGAGCTGTTGCAGGCGATCTCAGCGGCACGCCTGACCGCACGCTACTGGGAGGTCATGCTCTATCAATGCTTTCAGGCTCTTACCGCCTGGGAAAAGGCGGGCGAAGCCCTCGGACCCGTCTCAATCAGGCTCGGCCCCGAGATCCTGCGCGATCCCAGGCTGATCGAGCACCTCGAATGGGAGATGGACCGCTTTCAGATCGATCCAACCGCACTCTGCCTCGTCCTTCCCGAAGCGGCCTTTGGCAAACTCGACCATGATGTTGTCGCCCGTAATCTGCGCAGTATCGCGAATATCGGCTGCAAGATCGAGCTTGCCAGCGCCGCGACCGGCCCCTCTTCGATTGCCGTGATCCGGCGCTGTGGCGCATCGCGCCTGCGGATCGAGCGCGACCTCGTCAGCCATGTGGACCGCGATGCGGAGCAGCAGCGGCTTGTCGCTGCATGCATCACGCTGGCGGAAAGCCTGGGCATCGAGACCCTTGCAGACGGCGCCCGGAGCATCGGCGAATATGCGATGCTCTCTCAGCTTGGCTGTCGGCATGTTCAAGGCCCCGCAATCAGCGCCCCGATGGCCGTTTCCGAGGTGATCGACTGGGCGCGCAAACACCGTGAGAAGCTTGAGGCGACGCCGCAACTGATCCACCGTGGCAGCAGCTGACAGGATGAAGGGGCCCCTCGCCGAGCGGCACGGCCCGGCGAAGCGATCAGCGACGAAATCCGCGTCGGATTCCCGGTGAAATATCCGCAATCCTTATGCCTGCGGGGGAAAAGGCCTTGACCTTTGCCCCCCCCTTCTGTTGAACCTCCAGCAACCTCGGACAGTCTGGCAGGCCCCGTTTTTATGGACAATCAAAACAAGAACCTCATCCTCGCGACAGTGCTTTCCGCGCTTGTTCTGATCGCCTGGACCTTCTTCTTCCCGGCGACAGAGACGACCACTCCGGCGCAGACCGAAGTCGCAAGCACGACGGCGACCCCCGGTGAGACCGCCACCCCGCCGACCGCCGCGCCCGCTGGGCCGGTTTCGGTCGATGCGGCGGCAGCCCTTGCCTCCGCGTCTGCCCCGCGCATCAAGATCGATACGCCCCGCCTGACCGGCTCCATCTCGATGCTGGGCGGTCGCTTCGACGACCTGTCGCTGAAGGATTACAAGGAATCGCTCGAGGCAGATTCGGCTCTGGTGCGCCTGCTTGCCCCCGTCGGCACCGACACCGAGACCACCAAACCCTATTACGCCGTCTACGGCTGGCTGCCGACCGCCGGCATGGACCCGGCCGCCCTGCCCGGACCGCGCACGCAATGGAGCGCCCCCGCGGGCGCCGTGCTGACGCCTGAAACCCCCGTCACCCTGACCTGGGACAATGGCGCTGGCCTTCTGTTCAAGCGCGAGATCTCGATCGACCAGAACTATCTCTTCACCGTCACCCAAAGCGTCGAGAACAACACCGGCGCGGCGGTGCGGATTGCGCCCTACGGCATCGTCGCCCGCCATGGCATCCCCGAAAGCCGCCGCGTCTACGTGCTGCACGAAGGGGCCGTGCGGATGTCCGACGGCATTCTCGAAGAGGTCAAATACGACAAGCTGCCCGACCTTGAGGCGCTGCCGGGTGAAGGCAATGCCGCGAAGACCGAGGTCGCCGAAGGCGGCTGGACCGGCTTTACCGACAAATACTGGATGACCACCCTCATCCCGACCGAGACCAATTTCACCTCGGTGGTGAAATACGTCGCCAGCGCCAACCTCTATCAGACCGAGACCCGCCTGCCGGTGATGGAAATCGCCCCGGGCGCTTCCTCGAGCCTCAGCTCGCGGCTTTTCGCCGGCGCCAAGGAATGGGAAGTCATCAAGGGCTACGAAGACGCCGGCATCCCGCGCTTCATCGACTCGATCGACTGGGGCTGGTTCTACTTCCTGACCAAGCCGATGTTCCGCCTGCTGCACTGGCTGCACAGCGCGATCGGCAACATGGGCTGGGCGATCATCGCGCTGACCGTCATCATCAAGGCACTGGTCTTCCCGCTCGCACGCAAATCCTACATCTCGATGGCCAAGATGAAGGAACTGCAGCCCGAGATGGAGAAGCTCAAGGAAGCCTGCGGCGACGACCGCGCCAAGCTGCAGCAAGGCATGATCGCGCTCTACAAGCGTGAAAAGGTCAACCCGGCTGCGGGCTGCCTGCCGATCCTGCTTCAGATCCCGATCTTCTTCTCGCTCTACAAGGTGATCTACGTCACGATCGAGCTGTATCACGCGCCCTGGCTGGCCTGGATCAAGGACCTTTCGGCCCCCGATCCGACCTCGATCCTGAACCTCTTCGGGCTGCTGCCCTTCGACGCCCCCGGGCCCGGTTCGCTCCTGTTCGCGCTGAGCCTCGGCGTGCTGCCGATCCTGCTCGGCATCTCGATGTGGTTCCAGCAAAAGCTGAACCCCGCACCGACCGACCAGACCCAGGCCATGATCATCGCCTGGATGCCTTGGGTGTTCATGTTCATGCTGGGCAGCTTCGCCTCGGGCCTCGTGCTCTACTGGATCGCGAACAACACGATCACCTTCATCCAGCAGTACACGATCATGTCGATGCACGGGAAACGCCCGGACATCTTCGGTAACATCATGTCGGGCTTCAAGAAAAAGGCCGGCGCGCCGAAGAAATGACCGGGCGGATCGCGCATATCATCCGCCATCCGATCAAGTCGATCGGTTACGAGGAAATCCCCGCAGTGTCCCTTACCGAGGGGCACTGCCTGCCGTTTGACCGGGTCTGGGCGATTTCGCACGAGGCGGCCACCTTCGAGGGGCCGCTGACCGAATGGGCCGCGAAACGCAACTTCGTGCGGGGCGTCGCCGCACCGCAACTGATGGCCGTCACCGCGAAAGTGACTGACGAGGGCCTGCTTCTCAACCATCCCGGTCAGTGGCATGTCACGCTCGACCCCGACCGGCCCGAAGATCAGGTCAAGCTGATCGAATGGGTGCGCCCGTTCTGGCCGACGAACCGCCCTGCCCCCCGCGCCGTCGAGCGCGTCGCGGGCACGAGCCTTGCCGACATGAAACAGCCCTATGTCTCGATCCTCTCGCTCGCCTCGCTGGCGCAGCTTGCCGAGACCGCGGGCCAACCCGTCTCGATGCACCGGTTCCGCGGCAACCTCTGGGTTGATGGCTGGGCGCCCGGAGCCGAGCGCGAGCTGATCGGCAAGCGCCTGAAAATCGGTGACGCCATTCTCGAAATCGAGATGCCGATCACCCGCTGCCGCGCCACCTGCGCCAACCCGGAAACCGGCGCCGAAGACCTTGAAACGCTCGACCTCCTGCAATCGCTCTGGGGCAACCACCAGTTCGGCCTCTATGGCCGCGTGGTCGCCGGCGGCGATCTGTTCCAGGGCGATGCGGTGGAGATTCTCTGATGCAGATGCAATTCCAGATCGCCCCCGAGCCCGATGATTTCGCGCGCGAACGCGGGCGGCTCCTGTTCGCGGCCCCGGTCGAGTTCCTCAAGGGCGTCGTCGCCATGAGCGGCCTGCCCCCGGCCGACCGCATCGAGGTTTGCTTTGCCGGGCGCTCGAATGTCGGCAAATCGAGCCTGATCAACGCGCTCACCGGGCGCAAGAACCTCGCGCGCGCCTCGAACACGCCGGGCCGGACGCAGGAGATCAACTTCTTCACCACCAAGGACGGCCCCTACCTGGTCGACCTTCCGGGCTACGGCTTTGCCCAGGCGCCGGTCGCGGTGGTGGCGAAATGGCAGGCGCTGCTCAAGAATTACCTCTCAGGCCGCCCGACCCTGCGCCGCGTCTTCGTGCTGATTGACTCGCGCCACGGCATCAAGAAGGTCGATGACGAGATCCTCTCGCTGCTCGACCGCTCGGCGGTGACCTTCCAGGTCGTGCTGACCAAGCTCGACAAGATCAACGCCAAGGACCGCACCGCCGTGATCGAACAGGTCAAGGGCGCGCTGGCCAAGCACCCCGCCGCCTATCCCGAGATCGTCATCACTTCCTCGGAAAAGGGCGAAGGCATCGAGACGCTCCGCGCGATCATCGCGGGCCTCGAATAGGCTTTCATCGAGCCCGAAATACTCCGGGGGAGGCCGCAGGCCGGGGGCGGAGCCCCCTCAGACGTGCTGGCCCGCATTCACCTCGATCTCGGTGCCGGTCACGTAGCTCGACGCGTCCGAACACAGGAACCAAATCACATCGGCGACCTCGCGCGGCTGCCCGAGACGGCGCAGCGGCAGGCCCTCGACGATCTTCTCGGTGCCGGGGCTGAGGATCGAGGTCTCGATCTCGCCCGGCGCGATCGCATTCACCCGCACCCCCATCGGCCCGAAATCATGCGCCATCTCGCGCGTCAGCGCCTTCAGCGCCGCCTTCGAGGTGGCATAGGCAGCGCCGGCAAAAGGATGCACCCGCGACCCCGCGATCGAGGTCACGTTGACCACCGCGCCCTTGGCCGCCGAAAGCTCTTCGCGCAGCCCCCGCGCCAGCACGATCGAGGCGAAGAAATTCACGTGGAAGACCTGCCCCCAGGTCCGCAAATCGGTGTCGATCGTGTTCAACCGGCTGCCACCCTCGCCCTTCGGCGAAATCCCGGCATTGTTCACCAGCGCGTGCAACTTGCCATTCAGCCGCCCGCGAATCTCTTCGATGGCGTCGATGGTCTGGATCGGGTCGGCCAGGTCGATCACGATATGATCCTCGCGCCCGCCGCCCCAGGGGCATTCCGCCGGGAAGGGCTGGCGCGAACAGGTGATGATCCGCCACCCCTCGCGGGCAAACCGTTTCACCGTTGCATGGCCGATGCCCCGGCTCGCCCCGGTCAATAGCATCACCTTGCGGTCGTCCTCAGCCATCGCGGCCCCCTGTTTTCTGCGTCGCAACAAACTCTAGCGCGATCCGCGCCATCCGCAAGCGAGCCTCCTGCCTCTTGGCACCCGCAGCCGAAGCGCATAACACTGGGGGCCGAACCCCTCCGCGAGACGAGCGCCATGAGAAAGCAACCGATGAACCGAGACTGGATCGCCACCGCCCGGACCCTTTCCGAAGCCCTGCCCTACCTGCAACGCTATACCGGCGCCGTCGTGGTGGTGAAATTCGGCGGCAACGCGATGGGCGATGACGACGCGATGGCCGAATTCGCCCGCGACATCGTGCTGATGCGGCAGGTCGGGATGAATCCGGTCGTGGTGCATGGCGGCGGCCCGATGATCAACGACATGCTGGGTAAGCTGGGCATCAAGTCGGACTGGGTGCGCGGCAAGCGCGTCACCGACAAGGCCACTGTCGAGGTCGTGGAAATGATCCTCTCGGGGCTGGTGAACAAGCGCATCGTGCAGGCGATCAACGATCAGGGCGGGCGCGCGGTCGGCATCTCGGGCAAGGATGACGACATGATGGTCTGCGAGGCGGACGACCCGGAACTGGGCTTCGTCGGCCGCCCCGTCGAGATGAATGTGCAGGTGATCCGCGACCTCTATAACGCCGGCATCATCCCGGTCATCGCCCCCGTCGCCACCGGCGTGAACGACAACGAAACCTTCAACGTCAACGGCGACACCGCCGCAGGCGCGATCGCGGGCGCGTTGCAGGCCGACCGCCTGCTGCTGCTGACCGATGTCGCGGGCGTCAAGAACAAGGAGGGCGACGTCATCACCCAGATGACCCCCGACGAGGTTCAGGCGATGATCGAAGACGGCACCATCGCCGGCGGCATGATCCCCAAGACCGAGACTGCGATGCAGGCGATCAAGGAAGGCGTGCGCGCCGTGGTCATCCTCGATGGCCGCGTCCCCAACGCCTGCCTGCTCGAACTGTTCACCGAACATGGCGCGGGCTCGATGATCCGCTCGACCATCCCGCGCGTTCTGCCGCGCCGGAGATGATCGCCGCCCTTGCCACCGCCCTCGCGGCGGAGCGCCTGTTCCTGTCCGGCTCGCTCCATCAGGAGGGGGAGACGATCTATCTCGTGTCCCCCGACGAGCCCGGCTTCTGGGCCCATTTCACCGCAAGCCCCGAGTTTCGCGACGGCGCGGCGCACCCTCTTGACCGTTGGTCCGAGCGCGTGATCGCGCCCATCGCGGCGGCCTTCGGCGGGCACGGGCTGTTTCCCTTCGGGACGCCGCGCACCTCTTTCATCCCGCTGATTCTTGCTTCGGGTCAGGCATTTACCTCGCCGATCCGGTTTCCGGTGCACGCGCGGATGGGTCTTTTGGCCTCCTATCGCGGCGCGATCGCGGTGCCGGGACTCCATGACCTGTTGCCGCCCGCAACCTCGCCCTGCATCGGCTGTGCGGCGCCTTGCCGCGTCGCTTGCCCGATCGAGGCCTTTTCCGACGCGGGTTATGACGTAAGATCCTGTTACGCTTATCTCGACACGCCCGAAGCGGTCGATTGCACCTCGGGAGGCTGCCTTGCGCGTCGGGCTTGCCCGGCAAGCCAAGGCTATGGCAGGCTGCCCGAACAAACCGCTTGGCATATGAGGCAATCCCTAAAATGACCCCGCTCGGACACCGCCGCCTGATCCTGACCCGCCACGCGAAATCGAGCTGGGACGACCCGCTGATGCAAGACATCGACCGGCCGCTGAACGCACGCGGCCGCGCCGCCGCACATGAGCTGGGCGATTTCCTCGCCTCGCGCGGGCTGGAACCCGAAGAGGTGATGTGCTCGACCGCGCGGCGCACCCGCGAAACCTGGGACGGTGTGGCCTCGGCGGTGATCGAGACCCGCCCTGAAGTGAGCTATATCGAAGACCTCTACCACGCCTCCCCCGAGATGATGCTGCAGGTCCTGAAAACCGCCAGCGCGCCCTCGGTGATGATGATCGGCCACAACCCGGGCATCGCGGAATTTGCCGCGCAATTGCCCGCGCAGCCGATCTACGACCCCGAATTCCGCAAATACCCGACCTGCGCGACCCTGATCGTCGATTTCCAGATCGAAGACTGGTCCGAGGTCCAGCTCGGGCGCGGCAGCGTGCTCGAGTTCTTTCGCCCGACGCGGCGCACCTGAAGAGAGAGGAAGACAATGGGGTACCTGAAAACGACACCCAACAAGGACGGGTTCTTTGGCAATTACGGCGGCGCCGAGCTGCCGCCCCCGCTGGTTCCTCATTTCAAGGAAATCACCGCCGCCTATGAACGGCTTTCGAAATCGGCCGATTTCATCGCCGAGCTGCGCTATATCCGCAAGCATTTCCAGGGCCGTCCGACCCCGGTCAGCTATCTGAAAAACCTGTCCGACCTCTGCGGCGGCGCGCGCATCTATGCCAAGCGCGAAGACCTGAACCACACCGGCGCGCACAAGCTGAACCATTGCATGGCCGAGGGGCTTTTGGCGAAATACATGGGCAAGACCAAGCTCATGGCCGAAACCGGCGCTGGCCAGCATGGCGTGGCGCTGGCGACTGCGGCCGCCTATTTCGGGCTGGAGTGCGAGATCCACATGGGCGAGATCGACATCGCCAAGGAAGCCCCGAACGTCACCCGGATGAAGCTCTTGGGCGCGACCGTGGTGCCGGTGGGCTTTGGTGGCCGCTCGCTGAAAGAGGCGGTGGACAGCTGTTTCCAGAGCTATGTCGCGCAGGCCGATACCGCACTGTTTGCCATCGGTTCAGTGGTGGGACCGCACCCGTTCCCGCGCATGGTGCGCGACTTCCAGCATGTGATCGGCGTCGAGGCGCGCGAGCAGTTTCTGGAAATGACCGGCGAGCTGCCCGACATGGTCGCAGCCTGCGTCGGTGGCGGCTCGAACGCGATGGGGCTGTTCTCGGGCTTTATCGACGATGAGGACGTGGCGCTTTACGGGGTCGAGCCGCTGGGCACCTCGTCGAAGCTGGGCGACCATGCGGCGACGATCACCTATGGCGAGGACGGCGATATCCACGGCTTCCGCACCATCGTGCTGAAGGATGCCGAAGGGAACCCCGCGCCCGTGCATACGGTGGCTTCGGGGCTCGATTACCCGGGCGTCGGCCCCGAGCATGCGCATCTGCATCGCACCGGCCGCGTGACTTACACGGCCGCCGGCGACAAGGAGGCGCTGGATGCCTTCTACAAGCTGTCGCGCCACGAAGGCATCATCCCGGCGCTGGAAAGCGCCCATGCGGTAGCCTTTGCGATCCGTGAAGCCAAGAACAACCCGGGCAAGTCGATCCTGCTGAACCTCTCGGGTCGCGGCGACAAGGATATCGACTACGTCACCGAGACCTACGGCTTCGGCGAATAACGAAAAAGGGGCCCCACGGGGCCCCTTTCCAATTCCGGCGTTAGTGCACTCAGTGCCCGAGGATCTGGCTCAGGAACAGCTTGGTGCGCTCGGACTGCGGGTTGTGGAAGAAGTCGTGCGGGTTGTTCTGCTCCACGATCTGCCCCTGATCCATGAAGATCACGCGGTTCGCCACAGCCTGGGCAAAGCCCATCTCGTGGGTCACGCAGAGCATGGTCATCCCCTCTTCCGCCAGCTCGATCATCGTATCGAGCACTTCCTTGATCATCTCGGGGTCGAGCGCCGAGGTCGGCTCGTCGAACAGCATGATCCGCGGTTTCATGCAGAGCGAGCGCGCGATCGCCACACGCTGCTGCTGACCGCCCGAAAGCTGGCCGGGGTATTTATGCGCCTGATCGGGGATCTTCACCTTTTCAAGGAAATACATCGCCGTCTCGATCGCCTCTTTCTTCGGCGTCTTGCGCACCCAGATCGGTGCCAGCGTGCAATTCTCCAGAATCGTCAGATGCGGGAACAGGTTGAAGTGCTGGAACACCATCCCCACTTCCGAGCGCACCTTGTCGATGTTCTTGAGGTCCGAGGTCAGTTCGGTCCCGTCCACGACGATCTTGCCCGACTGGTGCTCTTCCAGGCGGTTGATGCAGCGGATCATCGTCGATTTCCCCGAGCCCGAAGGCCCGGCAATCACGATCCGCTCACCACGGTTCACCGTGAGGTTGATGTCACGCAGAACATGGAACTGGCCGTACCACTTGTTCATGTTCTCGATCTGGATGGCGACCTCGTCCGAGACCTGCATATGGCTGCGGTCAACGGAATGGTCGAAATGCGGTTCCGTCATGGGGTCACTCCTTAACGGTGTTCACGCTTCAGCCGGTTCTCGAGATACATCGAGTAACGCGACATGGCGAAATTGATGATGAAGAAGATGGCGCCGACGAAGACGAAGAACTCCCAGTAGATGCCCTTCCATTCGAAGACCGAGCGGATGAAGTCCGGGATCCCCTTGAGCGGGTCGAACAGCCCCACGAAGACCACCAGCGTGGTATCCTTGAACATGCCGATGAAGGTCGACACGATGCCCGGGATCGAGATCTTCAGGGCCTGCGGCAGGATGATCAGCCGCTGCGCCTTCCAGTAGTCGAGGCCCAGCGCGTCGGCCGCCTCGTACTGGCCGCGCGGCAGCGCCGCCAGCCCGCCGCGGATCACCTCGGCGATATAGGCGGCCGAGAACATCGTCACCAGGATCATCACCCGCAGGATGATGTCGAACTGCGTGCCCGGCGGCAGGAAGTAGTTCAGCAAGAGCGACGCCACAAACAGCAGCGTGATCAGCGGGACGCCCCGGATGAACTCGATGAAGACGACCGAGAGCGTCTTGATCAGGAACATGTTCGACTGCCGCCCCAGCGCCAGCACGATCCCCAGGGGCAGCGACATCGCGATGCCGCCCACGCCGATGGTGATCGCCAGCAGGAAGCCGCCGAACCGGTCCGAGCCAACAGACTCGATGCCGATAAACCCGTTCTTGCCGTAGTAATCGCGCAGCGCCCGTTCGGCCCCGGCCAGATTCCTTTCAGCCGTCCGCAAGGCCGCTCTCGGCGTGTCGGGTGCGGCCTCCAGCTCAGCGAGCGCAGAGGCGGCGGCATCGACGCGCGTCTCCAGACCTTCCTGCGCAACAACAGCGGCCTCGCCCAGATTGGACATTGTCACGGTCTTGTCGATCAGCATCCCGAGCGGCCCAGCCACAAAGGCCCAGAACAGCACAGCCGCAAGCGCGCCCAGCGCCATCGACATGATCGCCCCGAAGTTCCCCGCAACGCGCATCACCAGCCCGGCAATAACGAAACCGAGGCCGATGAAGATCACGGTCCAGATCGAGCCGCCCCAAAGCAGGAAGATCGCCACCAGCGGAAAGATCGCCGCCGCCAGCATCGCGAACGAGAAGCGGAAGGCGATGGCGGCCGAAACCGCCGCGAGGATCACCGCCGTCATTGCGAGGATCGACATCGGCGTGCCCACCAGCGCCATCGTCACCAGCGCAAACACGGCCGCGAAGCCCATGAAGATCAGCCGGTTGCGCACGACCTCGGAGAACAGGATCGGCCCCATCACCGTCATCAGCAGACCCAGCGCCAGGAGCGGGCGCCAGTAAAGCTCGCGCGGGTAGAAGCCGAACATGAACTGGTGCCAGCGCTCCTGAATCACCGCCCAGCACGCGCCCGTCGCCCCTTCGCCGAATTCGGCGGTGATGGTGTCGCGGCACTCCATGATCGAATTCGCATTCCAGACCGAATGGGCGAACCACGGGTAGAAATGCGTGAACAGGAAGTAGACGAAATAGAGCCCGACCAGCGTCAGCGCCGCATTCACCCAGTTCGAGAACAGGTTCTCGCGCAGCCATCTCAGCAGGCCGGTCTGGCTGACCGGGGCGGGTTTCGCCCCCAGCATCTCGGTGCGCACATAGGCGGTCGAATTTGCGTGTTTCTCGCTCATCTCACCGCTCCTTCAGCTTCACGGACCGGTTGTAGAGGTTCATCACACCCGAAATCGTCAGCGAGATCATGAGGTAGATGAGCATCATCAACAGGATCGATTCCAGCTCGCGGCCGGTCTGGTTGAGCGTGGTGCCCCCCAGCGTTGCGCGCAGGTCGGCATAGCCCACCGCGATTGCCAGCGACGAGTTCTTGGTCAGGTTCAGATATTGCGAAATCAGCGGCGGCACGATCACCCGCAGCGCCTGCGGCAGCACCACCAGCTTCATCGTGCGGTTCGGACGCAGGCCCAGCGCAAAGGCCGCCTCGGTCTGCCCCTTCGAAATCGCCATGATCCCCGCGCGTACGATCTCGGCGATGAAAGCGGCGGTATAAAGCGTCAGCCCCAGCCAGAGGGCCACCAGCGCGTTCGACACATTGGTGCCGCCCGAGAAGTTGAAACCCTTGAGTTCCGGCGCATGCATCTCGAAGCCCATCACCACCAGCGCCGCGATCAGCGGACCAAACAGGATCAGGAGCGATTTCCACCATGTCACCGGGCGCCGCCCGGTCAGTTCCTGCACCTTGGTCGCATTGGCCAGAAGCTTGCGGTTTGCCCAGATCGAAGCCGCGACAATCGCCGCGACGATCAGGAAATTCACCGAAATCGGCGCCAGCGGCGTCTCGATCGGGTCGATCCCCCGCGTGAAGCTGCCCGCCGGAATGGCCGTGTAGCGGTTGGTCACCGCGACCGTGTCGAACAGGATCATCTCGGCCTTGGCCACGCCGGTTTCCGGGTTGATCTTGAAGTCGCGCGGCTGCGGCGACACTTCGGTCAGCACCGCCAGCGAAATCAGGATCCAGAGCAGAACCGGGATATTGCGGAACACCTCGACATAAACCGTCATAAGACGCGCGATCAGCCAGTTATGCGACAGGCGCAGCACGCCAACGAAGATGCCGAGCACCGTGGCCGCGGCGCAGCCGAGCAAGGACACCCAGAGCGTGTTGATCAGGCCGACAAGGGCAGCGCGCGCGTGGGTGGAATCGTTGGTATACGGGATCGGCAGCTGTCCGATGTCATAGCCAGCCCGGTTCCAGAGGAAGCCGAAGTTGAAATCCTTGCCAAGATCCTGAAGGTTCTGGACCGTGTTGTTGATCAACCAGCCGAACCCGAGCAGAACAAGGATCAGCGTGACGGTCTGGATCGTCAGCGATCTGTAGCGGGTATCATATACGAGCTGTGAGAGCCGGAACCCTTGGTTCGGCACGTCCGGTGTACTGGACATTAATTCATCCCCTGTCGCCGTCGCAGGCCCGGGCTTATGCCCTTGGGAGCCGGGGTCGTTGCCCCCCTGCGCGGGTCATTCAAAATTGAAGGGGGCGCGCCAACATGGCGCGCCCCGATCTGGATTGGATTAGCGGAAGGGCGGCGAGTAGAGCAGACCGCCTTGGGTCCATTGCGCGTTCAGGCCGCGCGCCAGACCGATCGGGGTCGCTTCGCCGATGTTCGCGGCAAAGATCTCACCGTAGTTGCCGCCCGCCATGATGGCGTGCTTGGCCCATTCCTTGTCGAGGCCGATCATCGCGCCCAGATCACCCTCAACGCCGAGCAGGCGGTTGATTTCCGGGTTTTGGGTGCCTTTCGCCAGCTCTTCGACATTGGCCGAGGTCACGCCGTATTCTTCGGCCGCGATGAGCGCGTTCAGCGTCCACATCACGATGTCACCCCAGTTGCTGTCGCCATGGCGCACGGCCGGCCCGAGCGGCTCTTTCGAGATGACTTCCGGAAGGATCACGTGATTATCCGGATCGGCGAAAGCGGCGCGGGTTGCCGCAAGGCCCGAAATGTCGGTGGTGTAGGCATCGCAGGCGCCCGCGATGTACTGCTGCTCACCTTCGGCGTTCGAGTCGACGGTGACCGGCTGGTAGGACATGTTGTTGGCTTTGAAGAAGTCGGCCAGGTTCAGCTCGGTGGTGGTGCCGGTCTGGATGCAGACAGTGGCGCCGTCGAGTTCCTTCGCCGAGGTCACGCCCAGATCCTTGCGGACCATGAAGCCCTGACCGTCGTAGTAGTTCACGCCGACGAAATCGAGCTTGAGGTCGGTATCGCGCGAGAAGGTCCAGGTTGTGTTACGCGCCAGCAGGTCGACTTCGCCCGACGAAAGCGCGGTGAAACGGGTCTGGCCCGAGGTCGCCACATATTTGACCTTGGTCGGATCGCCGAGCACGGCCGCCGCAACCGCTTTACAAACCGCGACGTCGAAGCCGGTCCAGTTGCCGTTCGCATCGGGCGCAGCAAAGCCGACCAGACCCTGGTTGACACCGCAGTTCAGCTCACCGCGCGCCTTGACCTCGGCCAGGGTGTCAGCCGAAGCAGCACCGGCCATCAGACCGGCGACGGCCAGCGTCCCGAAAAGTACGGATTTCTTCATAGTTACCTCTTCCTGAGTTGCCACCCTCTGGGGGCGGTTCTTTAGCTGCCTGATTTCGGGCATGATCATTGATGGGTTACCCCAATGCCCGGAGTTTGGGCCGATTGGTCAAAGATCGTCAAGCAGCCTTTCAGGCTTCCGCAAGGGCAACTGAGGAACTAAGCGGCATCCGCTCATTAAACCGGCAAACAGCCGAAAAATTTCCGCGCAGCCGCACGCGCCGCTCAGGTGGCGCAAAGCGCCCAGAACCGGCCTGCATGCTCAAGGGCCTCACGTTTGACCGCAGCGGTTGCAGAGGCTTCCTCGTCCTCGCCCCATTGCTCCGCCTGCCAATCCTCATCGATTCGGGACAGAACCCAAGCCTCGCCCGCACCGATCCGCCCCCGCGCCACCGCAAGGCCCAGCACGAGCGATCCGGTGATGCCCACAAGGTCATGCAGCGCCGCCATGCGGAACGGATCGACCTCGGACACGAGCGCATGCAACCGCATCAGCGCCGCCTCGGATTGCGCCCTGGGCAGGACGCCCGCCGTCACCTCAAGGCGCACGCCCAGCTCGGCCTCGGCCCAGTCCAGCAGCGGGTCCCAGACCGCAGCCTGACGCGTCACCAGATCCTCGGGCGCCTCGGCGCGATAGCACAAAAGATCGGTGCCGCCATATTCGGCGATCAGCGCGGCGACTTCGGCGAATTGCGTGGCCACCTTGTCGATCGCGGCATTGGCCGAGCGCGTCACCGGCATCGTCGCCGGATTGACCTTTTCCTCTTGCGCGTCCCATTCGGCGGCGATGGCGGCGGCCATGGCCTCGGTCGGCAGGACAAGTGCGGCCTTCGCCGGCGTTTTCACGCTGCGCCCATCAAGCTGCACCGCATAACCACCCTCGACGGGGCAGACCGATGCCTCTTTCCAGAACCGCTTGGCCGTCCAACCGCTCATGCCACTTCCTCCAGAATCTCCAGGACCGTCGCTTCAAGCTCGGTGAAGCTGTTGACGATCCGCGCCGCCCCCGCCGCCTCAAGCGCCGAAACCGGGTGATAGCCCCAGCTCACGCCGATCGGGGTGACCCCGGCGGCGCGCGCCATCTCGATGTCGTATGTCGTGTCGCCGATCATCACCGCCGCGCGCCGCCCGACGCCAGTCTCGGAAAGCGCGGCAAAAATCATCTCGGGATCGGGTTTCGAGGGGTGATCGTCGGCAACCTGCTGTGTCACGAACATCCCGTCGAGCCCGTGATGCGCGATCAGCGCGTTCAGCCCGCGCCGCGATTTGCCCGTGGCCACGCCCAAAAGCAGGTCGTCACGCGAATGCAGGTCGCGCAGGCAGTCCAGAGCGCCCGGATAAAGCGGGGCGGGGCTCGCCGCGCGCGAGGTGAAATAGCTCGCCTTGTAGCCTTCAACGATGCGCTCTTGCAGCGGCACATCCAGCCCGGGCGCGAGCCGCGCCACCGCGACGGGCAGCGACAGGCCGACGATCGACAAGACCGCCTCGCGCGAGGGGGCGGCGAGATGCACGCTCTCGAAGGCCAGTGTCATCGCATGGGTGATATGGGACTGGCTGTCGGAAATCGTGCCGTCCACATCGAAAATCGCAAGCTTCATTCCAGATCCTCGAACGGGTCGGCGGGCACGTCGGCCTCGGACCAGCCCAGCGTCTTCCAGGTGCGTTTCATGTGCTCGGGCAAAGGCGCGGTCAGGGTAATGCGCTTGCCGGTGACGGGGTGGTCAAAGCTGATCTGGCGGGCATGCAGATGCAGCTTGCGGCTGATCTCGCCGCCCAGTTGCGCGCCCCAGCCATCACCGAGGTTCTCCTGCCCCGAGCCGCCGTATTTGCCGTCGCCGATGATCGGGTGGCCCATCTCGGCCATATGCGCGCGCAGCTGGTGCGTGCGCCCGGTGATCGGCACCAGCGCCATCCATGCCACGCGCGAGCCCAGCGCATCGAGCACCGCGTAATCGGTTGTGGCGCGCTTGGCATCGGGGAAATCGCCGATCTTGGCGGGATGGATGCAGACCATCTTCTCGCCCTCGCCGCCGCGACCATGGCCGGGCGCCTTCATCAGCGCGAAACGCACCGTGCCAAGCTTGGGGCTGGGCACACCAGCCACCGCCGCCCAATAGATCTTGCGCGTGGTCTTGTTGCGGAACGCCTCGGAAAGGCGCCGCGCGACCCGGTCGGTGCGCGCCAGAAGCAGCACGCCCGAGGTGTCCTTATCAAGCCGGTGCACCAGCTTGGGGCGCTCTTTATAGCCGAATTTCAGCGCCTCGGCCAAACCGTCGACATGGCGATTACCCTGCCCCGAGCCGCCCTGCGACGGCAGCCCCGGCGGCTTGTTGATCGCGATGATATGCTCGTCCTTCCAGAGCACCGAGGCCTGGATCATCTTTTCATCGGCCTGCGAGACCCCCTCGGCACGGTCAGCGGGCAAGGGCCGCTCGCCCGGCGCGGGCAAGGGCGGCACACGCACCTCCTGCCCCGGCTCGACGCGGGTGTTCGCCTTCACGCGCCCGCCATTCACCCGCAGCTCGCCCTTGCGGCACATCTTTTCGATCGCGATTTGCGAGAGCTGCGGGAAGCGGCGCTTGAGCCAGCGGTCAAGGCGCTGCTCGCCCTCGTCTTCGGTCACTTTCAGAAGTTGAACGCCGCTCATGCCGCCCCCAGAATTGCACGCATTGCATAGATGCCGGCCACCAGCCCCAGGAGGCCCGCCGAAACCGACAGCCCCACATAGGCCGCCGCCAGCGCCGTGTCACCGCGCTCGATCAGCGTCCAGGTCTCCAGCGAGAAGGACGAAAACGTGGTGAAGCCGCCAAGGATGCCGGTGGCAAGGAGCGGGTTCAGATGCGTCATCTGCTTTTGCCCCAGGAACACCACCAGGAGCCCCATCAGGAACGAGCCAAGGATATTGACGAAAATCACCCCGAGCGGCATCGGCTGCAGACCGAAGATCCGCAGGATCGCCACCCCGGACAGATAGCGCCCCGAAGCCCCGATCGCGCCGCCCAAAGCGACCTGTAGAACCGTCATCAGCATGCTGTGCTCCTTTGCGCCCATAGGCCCGGGCCGCCCGCGAATGTCAACCGCCGCGCTTGCCACGCAGTTTGGCGAACCACTCGACGCGCTTTTTCAACTCGCGCTCAAACCCGCGCTCAACCGGGGCGTAAAGCACGGGGCGCTTCATCGTCTCGGGGAAATAATTCTGCCCCGAAAACCCGTCTTCGGCGTCGTGGTCATAGGCATAACCGGCGCCATAGCCTTGCTCTTCCATCAGCTTGGTGGGCGCGTTCAGGATATGCTTGGGCGGCGGCTCCGATCCGGTGCGCTTGGCCTCTTTGCGCGCCGCCTTATAGGCGATGTAGCCCGCGTTCGACTTCGGCGCGAGCGCGAGGTAGATCACCGATTGCGCCAGCGCGAGTTCCCCCTCGGGGCTGCCCAGCCGCTCGTAGGTTTCCCAGGCGTGCAGCGCATGCGATTGCGCCTGCGGGTCGGCCAGCCCGATATCCTCGACGGCCATCCGCACCAGCCGCCGCGCCAGGAACCGCGGGTCTTCGCCGCCTTCAAGCATCCGCGAAAACCAGTAGAGCGCCGCGTCCGGGTCCGAGCCACGCACCGATTTATGCAAGGCCGAGATCAGGTTGTAATGCTCATCGCCGGACTTGTCGTATTTTGCCGCGCGCCGCATCAGCCGTGCCGAGAGCGCCTCGGTATCGAGCGGCGCCGCAACCTTCCAGGCCGCGACCTGCTCAATCAGGTTCAAGAGCGCGCGCCCATCACCATCGGCCATCTCCAGAAGCGCCTCGCGCGCGGGCGCCTTCAGCGGCAGGCCCTGCCCCAGCGCCTTTTCCGCGCGCTGCGCCAGCAATTCCAGATCGGCCAGCGACAGCCGTTCGAGCACGATCACCTGCGCGCGGCTCAGCACGGCGGCGTTCAGCTCGAAGCTCGGGTTTTCCGTGGTGGCGCCGACTAGAAGGATCGTGCCATCCTCCATATGCGGCAGGAAACTGTCTTGCTGCGCCTTGTTGAAGCGGTGGATCTCATCGACGAACAGGAGCGTGCCACGTCCCCGCCCCGCGCGCAGCTTGGCCGCCTCAAAGACTTTGCGCAGGTCCGGCACGCCGGTGAAGATCGCGGAAATCTGCACGAAGGCGCGGTCGGTTTCCTCGGCCAGAAGCCGCGCGATCGTGGTCTTGCCGACACCGGGCGGCCCCCAGAGGATGATCGACGACAAAGACCCCGCGGCCAGCATCGCGCCCAAAGGCCCTTCGGGGCCAAGCACATGGCGCTGGCCGATCACCTCGGAGAGGTGCCGGGGACGGATACGATCCGCGAGCGGGCGATGCGCCGTGGGCGCGGGCCCGGAAGAAGGGGAGTCGAACAGGTCGGCCATGATGGCGCGAGCCTAGCGCCAGCCGATGGCCTCCGCAATCGGGCGGATGGGTCGGGCCCGAAGGCCCGACCCGGTTGCGATCAGTGCAGGTTCTGCGAGAAATCCATCGACACGACCTGGTTGTTGACCCCTTCGATTTCCATCACCGGGCCCATCGCCGTCATCGACACCCCCACGCGCCCTGCCCAACGCGGCCAGTTCGCGTTCAGCAGCGTCAGGCACGAGGTCGCGCCGAGACGACGCGCCGCATTGCCCAACTCCATCACCAGCTTGGCATGGACGCGCCGACGCATCGCGGCGGGCACGTCATGCGCCACGAACAGACGCGAGCTTTCCCAGATGGTCTCGGCCACCGGCGCCTCTTCATACAGAAGATG
This sequence comes from Pseudothioclava arenosa, assembly GCF_002358085.1. GTDB lineage: Bacteria > Pseudomonadota > Alphaproteobacteria > Rhodobacterales > Rhodobacteraceae > Pseudothioclava > Pseudothioclava arenosa. The sequence continues at coordinate 44,393 of NZ_NTJD01000008.1, read as the reverse complement.
CGAGGGGATCGTTTCCAGGAGCCCGCGCTGCGCGTCGCGGATCATGTAGCTGTAGATGCCGCATTTGGTCGTGGTCGGCGTCAGCCGATTCCCCGCCAGCACGCGGCCCAGCTCGTCATGCACGACGACCCAGCGGCTCGCCGGGGTGTCGTACTGGTCGTATTCCATGCCCATCGCCTCGGGCAGGTTCCACTTGTTGTGGACAATGAACAACTCCCGGCGCGCGCGAAGCATATTCGCGAAAAGCTCTCCATGGTTGTGGAAGTTGTCGAAAGAAAGGGTAGTGGTCAGCATAAGTGCCTCCTGCAAGTTCGTGATTTAGGTCAGCGTGCGCAGGTGGCTGGACTTTAGAGCAGACGATAATCCTTGGCGCGTTGGATCGCCTCGGCCGTCGTGCGCGCCATCAGGCGGTTCCGAGCGGAGATGAGACGCGCCTTGAGCGCGCTTTCGGTTATCCCCAGTTTTGCAGCGGCGGCTGCATGTCGATCGCCGCCTGCAACACATCTGAGCGCCTCGACCTGAGCCGTCGTCAGCTCAAAGGGCGGTTCCGTCATGTCGTGCAATTCGCAGACGATCCCGTGAAGCGCTTCCATCTCTTGCCGGGTGAATTCCCGGTCGTCCCGCGCGAAGCTCGCGATGGTGCGGGACCGGATCGGGCCGACGGCGACCGTCATCCCGTATTTCAGGCCGAATCGCGCGGCCTCCCTGAACAGGTGGAACGGATCGGGCAGCGCCGGATCGCTCCAGCGGATCACACCCGTCGTCGAGAACCCCCAGGCCGTCATCGGATCGCGCAGGACGAAGCCGTTGTCGGTATAATAATCAAGCCAGGCCTTGTCGTAGGTCTGAAAGGATATCAGTGGCGCGGTGAAACGGATATGCAGCCCGACAAAGAACCCGCGCGGCGCAAACTTGCCCAGCACCGCAAGCTTCTGATCAATCCCTCTGTGTACAATCATCTGTCTTGAAATTGCCTTGATAGAATTCTCGCACAGGCGCCCGAGCCTCGGGGCCTACGTTTACGTTAACCTTATTGCGCCCGTATCGGTTGCGCAATTCACAGTTTACAAAATCAGAGGATGATCAACCAAGGGTAATATTCCAGCAACAAAAAAACCCCGCTCTTGCGAGCGGGGTCTGTTTCGTGCCGATGCGGCGCGAGGATCAATCCTCGGCGGCGTCCTCGGCTTCGACGCGGGCCTTGTCGGCGGCGCCTTTGGCGGCCGGGTCACGGTCGACGAATTCGATGATCGCCATCGGCGCCATGTCGCCATAGCGGAAGCCGGCTTTCATGATGCGGATGTAGCCGCCCTGACGCTCTTTGTAGCGGGGGCCGAGCACTTCGAACAGCTTCGCGACGTCCTTGTCTTCTTTCAGCTGAGCCGCGGCCTGACGACGGGCGTGCAGGTCGCCACGCTTCGCCAGCGTGATCAGTTTTTCGACGATCGGACGCAGTTCCTTGGCTTTCGGCAGGGTGGTCTTGATCTGCTCGTGCTCGATGAGCGAGCCAGCCATGTTCGAGAACAGCGCTTTGCGGTGTTCGTGGGTACGGTTCAGACGGCGGTAACCGCGAGCGTGACGCATGATAAATCTCCTATTCGCGTTTTGCTTTGTCTTGCCCGACCTGCGTTGGATCGGACTTCGTTGGGGCGGATTTGCCCAAGGTTCCCGGCCAGTGCCGGCATTTACCGGGGGGCATGTAGCGCACGCCCCCCGTCTGAGTCAATCAGAACTGATCTTCAAAGCGCTTGGCCAGATCTTCGATGTTCTCCGGCGGCCAATCCTCGACTTCCATGCCGAGGTGCAGGCCCATGCCCGAGAGCACTTCCTTGATCTCGTTGAGCGACTTGCGGCCGAAGTTCGGGGTGCGGAGCATCTCGGCTTCGGTTTTCTGGATGAGATCGCCGATATAGACGATGTTGTCGTTCTTGAGGCAGTTGGCCGAACGGACCGACAGCTCCAGCTCGTCGACTTTCTTGAGCAGCAGCGGGTTGAACTCGAGGCCGTCATCGGCATCGGCCTTGCCCGCGGCTTCCGGCTCTTCGAAGTTGACGAAGATCGACAGCTGGTCTTGCAAGATGCGCGCGGCATAGGCCACGGCGTCTTCCGGCGTGATCGAGCCGTCGGTTTCGATTTTCAGCGTCAGCTTGTCATAGTCCAGCACCTGACCTTCGCGGGTCGGCTGCACTTCGTAGGCGACTTTCTTCACCGGCGAATAGATCGCATCGATCGGGATCAGGCCGATCGGCGCATCTTCGGGGCGGTTCTTGTCGGCCGCGACATAGCCTTTGCCGGTGTTCACGGTCAGCTCCATGAACACGTCGGCGCCATCGTCGAGGTGGCAGATCACGTGATCCTTGTTCAGCACTTCGATGCCAGCGGTTTCCGAGATGTCACCGGCGGTGACAACGCCCGGGCCCTTGGCCGAGATCGCGAGGCGCTTCGGACCTTCGACGTCCATGCGCAGGGCGACGCCCTTGAGGTTCAGCACGATGTCGGTGACATCTTCACGCACGCCCGCAACCGAGGAGAACTCGTGCAGAACGTTGTCGATCTGCACCGAGGTGATCGCCGCGCCTTGCAGCGACGACATCAGCACGCGGCGCAGCGCGTTGCCCAGCGTCAGACCAAAACCGCGCTCAAGCGGTTCGGCGATGACGGTGGCCTGGCGCATGGGATCGTTGCCGGCTTTGATTTCAAGCTGGGTCGGCTTGATCAATTCGGCCCAATTCTTATGGATCATGCGTTGCCTCCATTCTTGTTTTCAGCCCATGTCCGAAAGCTGAAAACGCCCGAGGAAAATGCGAAAACGACCGGCCCGCGCGAGGGATCTCGCACGGGCCGACCGCAAAAAATCAGATCACACGCGGCGGCGTTTCGGCGGGCGGCAGCCGTTGTGCGCGATCGGGGTGACGTCACGGATCGAGGTGACGGTCAGACCGACAGCGGCCAGCGCACGCAGCGCCGACTCACGGCCCGAACCCGGGCCCTGCACTTCGACGTCAACCGTCTTCAGGCCGTGCTCCTGCGCCTTGCGGGCAGCGTCTTCGGCGGCCATCTGCGCGGCGTAGGGGGTCGATTTCCGCGAACCCTTGAAGCCCATGGTGCCAGCCGACGACCACGAAATGGCGTTGCCTTGCACGTCCGAGATCAGGATCTTGGTGTTGTTGAACGACGAGTTCACGTGAACCACGCCGGCAGCGATGTTTTTGCGCTCTTTGCGCTTCGTGCGAACCTTATCGCGAGCCATATCTCAACCCTCCCTTACTTCTTCTTGCCGGCGATCGGCTTGGCCGGGCCCTTGCGGGTGCGGGCGTTGGTATGGGTGCGCTGACCGCGAACCGGCAGGTTGCGGCGGTGGCGCAGGCCGCGGTAGCAGCCGAGGTCCATCAGGCGCTTGATGTTCATCTGGGTCTCGCGACGCAGATCGCCTTCGACGGTGAAGTTCGCGTCGATATGTTCGCGGATCGCGAGCACTTCGGCATCCGAAAGCTCGTTCACGCGACGGGTGGCTTCGATGCCCACCGCTTCGCAGATCAGCTGCGCGGTGTGGGGACCGATACCGGTGATGTAGGTCAGAGCGATCGGGACGCGTTTCCCGGTCGGAATGTTGACGCCAGCAATACGTGCCAAAGCGCTTATCCTTTCGTTGCGGTTCCGTAGCACCAGAACCTTTTTTCACAACTGAAGGCCCGAAACGGCGTTCGGGCCCCCGCGAAGTTTTCCTTCAGAGAATCTTTCCTTTGCAAGAATGATTCTCCTGAGAGACGCCGTGACCTAGAGGGAATTTCCCGCAAGGTCAAGCGCGCAATCACCTTAGCCTGCCGGCTGGTCCAGAATAGCCGCGATCGCGCCCGCGACATCCTCGATATCGGCGAGGCCATCGACGCTGCGCAGCGCGCCGGCGTGATAGTAGTAGCCGATCAGCGGCGAGGTTTTCTTGTAGTATTCCATCAGGCGCTGCTTGAGGCTGTCTTCGTTGTCGTCAGCCCGGCGCTTGAGATTGGTCGAGCCGCACTCGTCGCAGACACCCTCGGCCTTAGTCGGCTTGGTCTCGTCGTGATAGACCTCGCCGCACTCGCCGCAGGTAAAGCGACCGGTGATCCGGCGCACCAGCGCCTCGTCATCGACGCGCATCTCGATCACCGCACCAAGCGTCTGGCCGGTTCGCGCCAGCAGCTCGCCAAGCGCATCGGCCTGCGCCAGCGTGCGCGGGAAGCCGTCGAAGATGAAGCCATTGCCGCCGGCGCTGCCGATCTTTTCCTCGATCAGGCCGATCACGATCTCATCGGTGACAAGCTCGCCGCGCGCCATCACGTCGGCGACCTTCTTGCCCATCTCGGTGCCCGAGCTCATCGCCTCGCGCAGCATGTCGCCCGTCGAGAGCTGGACCATGCCGCGCTCTTCCACGAGGCGACGTGCCTGGGTGCCTTTACCGGCGCCCGGCGGACCGAGCAGGATGATATTGACCATGATTTCACTCCCGTCTTGCGAAGATCAGCGGCGCGACGGCGCCTTGCGAGCAGCCTTCTTCTTGCTGCCGCCACGGCCGCGCAGTTGCGACTTCTCGATCAGACCTTCGTACTGATGCGCCAGAAGGTGCGACTGAACCTGGTTCACCGTGTCCATCGCCACCGAGACCACGATCAGCACCGAGGTGCCGCCGAAGTAGAACGGAATCGAGAGCTGCGAGCGCAGGATCTCGGGCAGAAGGCAGACGGCGGCCAGATAGACCGAACCGATGGCCAGAACGCGTGCCACGACGTAATCGAGGAACTCTTCGGTCTTCTTGCCGGGACGGATGCCCGGAATGAAGCCGCCCTGGTTCTTCAGGTTGTCGGCCACCTCGTCCGATTTGAACGACACGTTCGCGGTGTAGAAATAGGCGAAGAAGATGATCATCGCCGCGAAGAACAGCAGGTAGAGCGGCTGCCCGGGCCCGAAATAGGCGAGGATCGTCGACATCACCGGGCCGGTCTGCGCGCCCGAGAAGGTCGCGATCGTGGTCGGCAGCAGCAGGAGCGACGAGGCGAAGATCGCCGGGATCACGCCCGCCGGGTTCACCTTGATCGGCAGGTGCGAAGAGCCACCGTCATAGATCTTCATGCCGACCTGGCGGCGCGGATATTGAATGTGGATCTTGCGCAGCGCGCGCTCCATGAACACCACGAAGCCGATCACCGCCATCACCATCACGATCACGCCCAGCGTCACCGGGGTCGAGATCGCACCCGACTGGCCCTGCGCGAAGAATTGCGCCAGCGCGGCGGGAATCTCGGCGACGATGCCGACGAAGATGATGAGCGAAATGCCGTTGCCGATGCCGCGCGCGGTGATCTGCTCACCCAGCCACATCAGGAACATGGTGCCGCCAACCAGCGTGATCACCACCGAGGCGATGAAGAACAGGCCCGGATCATGCGCGAGGTCACCGGCTTCGAGCGAGCGCGCCAGACCGAAGGCCTGGAAGGTCGCGAGGCCGACGGTGGCGTAGCGGGTGATCTGGTTGATCTTCTTGCGGCCCTGCTCGCCCTCTTTCTTCATCTGCTCCATCGCCGGGAACAGCGAGGTCAGCAGCTGCACGATGATCGAGGCCGAGATGTAGGGCATGATGCCAAGCGCGAACACGCCCATCCGCCCCAGCGCGCCGCCGGTGAACATCGAGAGGATGCCGCCGAGGCCCGAGGCCGCGCCCTGCATGAACTCCCGCAGCGCCACCGTGTCGATCCCAGGAACCGGGATGTAGGTGCCGAGGCGATAGATGATCAAAAGCCCGATGGTGAAGAAGATGCGCTGCCGCAGCTCGGTCGCCTTACCCAAGGCCTCCCAGCTGAGGTTCGCCGCCATTTGCTCTGCAGCAGATGCCATATGCCCGTCTCTTTCATGCGAGCGCCGCCGGACCGTTCCCCGGTCGGCGGCGCCTTGGAAAACCTGTTGCCTATGTAAGCGGGCCGAGGCCCGCTCACAACCGCTTATTCAGCGGCAGCGGTCGCCACGGTCAGCTTGCCGCCGGCTTTCTCGACGGCCTCGATGGCCGCTTTCGAAGCGCCGGTCACGTTCAGCGTGACAGCCGACTTGATCTCACCCTTGGCGAGAACGCGGATGCCGTCGAGCTTGCGGCGCACGAGGCCCGAAGCGACCAGCGCGTCTTCGGTGATCTCGGCCTTGGCGTCGATCTTGCCGGCTTCGATGAATTTCTCGATCAGGCCGAGGTTGATCACCGCGAATTTCGAGGCGTTCGGCTTGGTGAAGCCGCGCTTCGGCAGGCGGCGATACAGCGGCATCTGGCCGCCTTCGTAGCCGTTCAGAGCCACACCCGAACGCGATTTCTGGCCCTTGATACCACGGCCAGCGGTCTTGCCCTTGCCCGAACCCGGGCCGCGAGCAACGCGTTTCTTCTTGCGGGCAGCGCCTTCGTTGTCGCGCAGTTCATGCAGTTTCATGTCGCTTCTCCTTTGCCGGAAATACCCCCGAAGCGAAAACGGGGCAGACACGGCGTTTCTTGTTGATTCTTGTGGCCACGGTCGGCCACCGGGGGCGTATAGTTGGATAATCTCCAACGTTCAAGCACTCTGCGCGGACAATCGTGCATCCTCACTTACAGGTATCAAGCTGGAAGAACTCCTTACGAAGGTCCGCGAAATACGCGTCCAGAACGCCATCGGTGCGATAGCTGTCAGCAACCATATAGATGTCTGCAACGGCGAAACCGTACTTTTGGGAAAAGGCGCGAGCTTCCTCCTCAAAGTCCCGCAACCTTCTGAATTCATTAATCCAGCCATCTGTCGGGCCGGCAGGCGAAAACCCAAATTCACGAAATGCAGCGCCCTGCTGAAAAGATTCAGCCCGGCGCCAGAGGGAGGCAACCGATGCTTCATAACTTGAGCATTCGCCCGCCAAAGAAGGCATCGCTAGCAATACAAAACAGGCAATTGCTGGAGTGAACACTCTCATTTAAATGTCCTGAGGCGGAAAGAGATGAATACCTCTTTTCGATACCAGAACTTACCTTCCCCATAAAGACAGCAACGTTTCAAGCCGTAAAGAATGACCACCCGTCGGGCGCAAAACCATGGATCGCGGCCAGCAGTGTCAGCTTTTCCTCATGCGCCCAGACCGCCTCGGGGGTCAGCGCGATCACCGGTGACGTTGCCTCGACATAGCGCTCGCCGTCTTCGTCATCGGCCTCATACCATTCGACCGCATAGCCCGAACCCTCGGCGGCCTGCGTGAACGCATCCCAATCGGCCGAGTGGTCATCGGCCACGAACTGGAAATGCACCGCGGCCTCGGCAGGCATGTCCTCCATCTGCGCCATCTGGCGGAAAATCTCGGCCGTCTCGGCCTTTTGCGCGTTCATATCCATCGGAACCTCCTTGGGCGCCACCGGGCCCCATGAAAAACGCCCCGGCCTTTCGACCGGGGCGCTTCGAGTGTCAGGTGAGCAAAGCTCAGCCTTTTTCTTCCACGATGGTCACGAGATGCGGGATCTTGTTGACCATGCCGCGGACCGAGGGGGTGTCCTCGAGCTCGCGGGTGCGGTTGATCTTGCCGAGGCCCAGACCTTTGAGGGTCGCGGCCTGGATGGCCGGGCGGCGGCTCGCCGAAGCGATTTGTTTCACAACGATGGTTTTAGCCATGGGTCAAACTCCTCAGGCTTCAGCCGCAGCGTCAGCTTCGGCTTCCGGCTTTTTCAGAATGTCGGCAACTTTCTTGCCGCGACGCGCCGCCACCGAGCGGGGCGAAGCTTCTTTCTGGAGGCCGTTCAGCGTGGCGCGGATCATGTTGTAGGGGTTCTGCGAACCGATCGACTTCGAGACGACGTCTTTGACGCCCAGCATCTCGAACACGGCGCGCATCGGACCACCGGCGATGATCCCGGTCCCTTCCGGGGCGGTGCGCATCACGACTTTACCAGCGCCATGACGGCCCTCGATGTCGTGGTGCAGCGTGCGGCCATCGCGCAGCGGCACACGGATGAGCTGGCGCTTGGCCTGCTCCGTCGCCTTGCGGATCGCTTCCGGCACTTCTTTCGCTTTACCCTTGCCGAAGCCGACGCGACCACGCTGGTCACCGACGACGACGAGCGCGGCGAAGCCAAAGCGCTTACCGCCCTTCACGGTTTTCGACACGCGGTTGATCGCAACCAGACGATCGGCGAATTCCGGGGTTTCTTCGCGCTCTTCGCGACGGCCCCGACGGTTTTCACGTTCTGCCATGAGGCATTCCTTTCGTGAATGGGCGCTTTCACGCCATGTCATCCAATCCTGGTGGGCGACGCTGGGCCGCCCCCGGATCATCGGGGGGACGCGAACGTCCCCCACTTTTGGCTTAGAACTTCAGGCCGCCTTCACGGGCAGCATCGGCCAGAGCCTTGATCTTGCCGTGGAACAGGAAGCCACCGCGGTCGAAGTAGCACTCTTCGACGCCAGCCGCTTTCGCACGCTCGGCAATCGCCGCGCCGACTTTCGCCGCCGCTTCGACATTGTTCTTGCCGACCACACCGAGATCCTTTTCGAGGCTCGAAGCCGCGGCAAGGGTCACGCCGTTCACGTCGTCGATCAGCTGAACGCTGATGTTCTTCGAGGAACGGTGCACCGACAGACGCGCGCGCCCGTTGGCCATGGCCTTGATCTTGTTCCGCACGCGCAGGCGGCGCTTGAGGAACAGTTGACGTTTGTTGTTCGCCATTTTCGCCACCCTTACTTCTTCTTGCCTTCTTTGCGGAAGATATACTCGCCCTTATAGCGGATACCTTTGCCCTTGTAGGGCTCCGGCGCACGCCATTCGCGAATATTCGCGGCAACCTGACCAACGATCTGCTGGTCGATGCCTTCCACAACGATTTCGGTCTGCTTCGGGGTCGCCACGGTCACGCCCGCGGGAACTTCGAAGTTCACCTCGTGCGAGTAACCGAGCGAGAGCTTGAGCACGTTACCCTGCATCGCGGCACGGTAACCAACACCCTGGATCTCCAGCTCTTTCTTGAAGCCTGCGGTGACGCCGGTGACGAGGTTCGCGATCATCGAACGCGCCATGCCCCACTGCTGACGGGCGCGCTTCGAAGTGCCGCGCGGCGTCACAGTGACCACATTGCCGTCGACCGCGAGGGTCACGTCATCGGTGGCGGTGAAGGAGCGGGTCCCTTTCGGGCCCTTCACTTCGATGGTCTGGCCCGAGAGCTGCGCCGAAACGCCGCCGGGGAGCTCGACCGGTTTTTTACCAATTCGAGACATCAGGACCTCCTTAGAACACGGTGCAGAGCACTTCACCGCCAACATTGGCAGTGCGTGCAGCCGCGTCCGACATCACGCCCTTGGACGTGGAGATGATCGACACACCCAGGCCCTGGCGGACCGAGGGCACGTCTTTCGCGGCCATGTACACGCGGCGACCGGGGGTCGAAACGCGCTTCAGCTCACGAATGACGGGGGTGCCTTCGTAGTACTTGAGGCTGATTTCCAGCTCCGGATGGCCTTTGGCATCCGTCGCGGGCTCGTAGCCGCGGATGTAACCTTCCGCTTGAAGCACATCCAGCACCCAGGCGCGCAGCTTCGAAGCCGGCGTACGGACGGTGGATTTGCCGCGCATTTGCGCGTTGCGGATGCGGGTCAGCATATCGCCGAGAGGATCGTTCACAGACATTCCCGGTCTCCCTTACCAGCTCGACTTCACCATGCCGGGGATCTGGCCGTAGGAGGCCAGTTCGCGCAGCATGATCCGCGAGAGTTTGAGCTTACGGTAGTAAGCGTGGGGACGGCCGGTCAGTTGGCAACGGTTGTGCAGACGCACGGCCGACGAGTTGCGGGGCAGTTCCGCCAGTTTCAGAGACGCCTTGAAGCGCTCTTCCATCGGGCGGTCCTGATCGGCGATGATCGCCTTCAGTTCGGCGCGCTTGCCGGCGTACTTGTTCACAAGACGCTGGCGCTTAACTTCGCGCGCAACCATGGATTTCTTAGCCATTAATCTCTTCTCCCCGCGATCAGGCGTTGAACGGCATGTTGAAATGCTTCAACAGCGCCTTCGCTTCCGCGTCATTCGAAGCGGTGGTGCAGATGATGATGTCCATGCCCAGAACTTCATCGACCTTGTCGAAGTCGATTTCCGGGAACACGATGTGCTCTTTCAGGCCCATCGCGAAGTTGCCACGGCCATCGAACGAGGGCTTCACACCGCGGAAGTCGCGCACGCGCGGCAGGGCGATGTTGATCAGTCGATCGAGGAATTCATACATCCGGTCGCCACGCAGGGTCACCTTGCAGCCCAGCGGCATCTCTTCACGAACGCGGAAGCCGGCGATCGACTTCTTGGCTTTCGTGGTGACAGCCTTCTGACCGGCGATGAGCGTCAGCTCTTCGGCGGCTTGCTTGACTTTCTTGGTGTCCTTGACGGCTTCGCCGACGCCCATGTTCAGGACGATCTTGTCCAGACGCGGGATCTGCATGTCGTTCTTGTAGCCGAACTCTTCTTTCATGCCAGCGCGGATGGTGCCGGCATAGAGCGTCTTGAGACGCGGGGTGTAGGTCGCTTGATCCAGCATCAGATCGCCTCCCCGGTGGACTTGGCGAAACGGACCTTCTTGTCGCCTTCCATGCGGAAGCCAACGCGGGTCGCTTTGCCGTTCGCGTCGATCAGAGCCAGGTTCGACAGGTCGATCGGCATGGCTTTCGCCACGCGGCCGCCTTGCGACGTCTGGGTTTGACGCTGGTGACGGATGGCGGTGTTCACGCCGTCCACGATCGCTTTACCGGCTTGCGGCATCACTTGGGTGATTTCACCCTGTTTGCCTTTGTCCTTGCCGGCCAGCACGACGACCTTGTCGCCTTTGCGGAGCTTAGCAGCCATCACAGCACCTCCGGAGCGAGCGAGATGATCTTCATGAAGTTCTTGGCGCGCAGCTCACGCACGACCGGCCCGAAGATACGGGTGCCGACCGGTTCGCCCTGGTTGTTCAGGATGACGGCGGCGTTGCGGTCGAAGCGGATGGCGGTGCCATCTTCACGACGGACTTCTTTGGCGGTGCGCACGACGACGGCCTTGCGGACGTCACCTTTCTTCACGCGACCACGCGGGATGGCTTCCTTGACGGACACGACAATGATGTCGCCCACCGACGCATAGCGACGGTGCGAACCACCCAGGACCTTGATGCACTGAACTCGGCGAGCGCCGGAGTTGTCAGCAACATCCAGATTGGTCTGCATCTGGATCATTTGGTTACTCCCGACCTTTGGGGATGACCCCCAGGGTTTCGATAAACTGAAAGTTTATCGCCGGGACCTGAGAGAACTCAGGCCTCGACGACGACCTTCCAGCGCTTGGTCTTCGAGATCGGCGCGCACTCTTCGATGCGAACGGTGTCACCGGTCTTGAATTGGTTGGCTGCGTCGTGCGCGCGATATTTCTTCGACTTGCGGACGGTTTTCTGCAGCAGCGGGTGCTTGAAGCGGCGCTCGACGAGGACGGTCACGGTCTGATCGTTCTTGTCCGAGGTCACGACACCTTGAAGGATACGTTTGGGCATCGGAAGTCTCCTTATTTCGCAGCTTCGGCGGCTTTGGCGTTCAGCACCGTCTTGATGCGGGCAACGTCACGACGGACGGCGCGCATGCGGGCGGTGTTCTCGAGTTGGCCGGTGGCCTGCTGGAAGCGGAGGTTGAAGGCTTCCTTTTTCAGCGCAACGAGTTGCTCACGCAGCTCGTCAGGCGTTTTCGCCTTGAGTTCTTGGGCGTTCATCCCATGGTCCTTTCTTGGCACCAGAGGGCCCCCGGAGGGTGACCCTGTTTCTGGTGGGTTATGTCTCCCGCAACCGATTCCCGGAGGAACCGATCTGGCGGATGCCGCGTCCTACAGGAAAGCGCCCTATGGGGCAACCCCTGTTTCCGCGAAACCGTCCGCCCTGCCCGGAAATGCAAAAGCCCCGCCGAAGCGGGGCTTTCGTTTTCTTTCGCGGTCCGGACTTACCAGTCCTGACGGGCCACGATGCGGGTGCCGATCGGCAGCTTGGCGGCACCGAGGCGCAGCGCTTCGCGGGCGATCGTTTCGTTCACGCCGTCGATCTCGAACATCACGCGGCCCGGCTTGACCTTGGCGGTCCAGCGGTCCACCGAGCCCTTACCTTTACCCATCCGCACTTCGGTCGGCTTGGCGGTGACCGGGTTATCCGGGAAAATCCGGATCCAGACACGGCCCTGACGCTTCATGTGGCGAGTGATCGCACGACGCGCAGCTTCGATCTGACGCGCGGTGATGCGCTCGGGCTCGGCCGCCTTCAGGCCAAAGGACCCGAAGTTGAGGTCGAAACCGCCCTTGGCTTCACCGTGGATGCGGCCTTTGTGCAGTTTGCGGAACTTCGTCCGTTTCGGTTGCAGCATCTCTCATACTCCTCAGCGGGCGTCGCGACGCGGGCCGCGCGGAGCCGGCCCGTCCTGGGCTTCGGCAATGCGACGGTCGCGGGCTTGCGGATCATGTTCCATGATCTCGCCTTTGAAGATCCAGGTCTTCACGCCGATGATCCCGTAGGGGGTCGACGCTTCGGCCAGCGCGTAGTCGATGTCGGCACGCAGGGTGTGCAGCGGCACGCGACCTTCACGGTACCATTCGGTACGCGCGATCTCGGCGCCACCCAGACGACCCGACACGTTCACACGGATGCCAAGGGCACCCATGCGCATCGCGTTCTGCACCGAGCGCTTCATGGCGCGGCGGAACGAGACACGACGCTCGAGCTGCTGGCAGATCGACTCGGCGACGAGCTGGGCGTCCAGTTCGGGCTTGCGGACTTCAACGATGTTGAGGTGCAGTTCCGACTTGGTGAAATTCGCCAGCTTCTTGCGCAGAGCTTCGATGTCAGCGCCTTTCTTGCCGATGATCACGCCCGGACGAGCAGCGTGAATGGTCACGCGGCACTTCTTGTGGGGGCGCTCGATGATCACGCGGGCAACACCGGCCTGCTTGGCTTCTTCGTGGATGAACTCGCGCATGCGGAGGTCTTCCAGCAGCAGATCACCGTAGTCCTTGCTGTCGGCGTACCAGCGGCTATCCCAGGTGCGGTTGACCTGGAGGCGCATGCCGATCGGATTAACCTTCTGACCCATTACGCTTGCTCCTCGATCTGACGCACCTTGATGGTGAGTTCCGAAAACGGCTTCATGATCTTGCCGAAACGGCCACGCGCACGCGGACGACCGCGCTTCATGACCAGGTTCTTGCCAACCCAGGCTTCGGCGACGACGAGGCTGTCGACATCGAGGCCGTGGTTGTTTTCGGCGTTGGCGATCGCCGACTGCAGGCACTTCTTCACGTCATCCGAGATCCGCTTCTTCGAGAAGGTCAGATCGGCCAGAGCCTTATCGACCTTCTTGCCGCGGATCAGGGCGGCGACGAGGTTCAGTTTCTGCGGCGAGGTGCGAAGCATGCGGGTTTTCGCCATTGCTTCGTTGTCCGCCACGCGGCGCGGATTCTTTTCCTTACCCATGGCTCTTACTTCCTCTTGGCTTTCTTGTCGGCAGCGTGCCCGTAGTAGGTACGGGTCGGCGAGTATTCACCGAACTTCTGACCGATCATCTCTTCGGTGACGTTCACCGGGATGTGTTTCTGACCGTTGTAGACCCCGAAGGTGAGGCCCACGAATTGCGGCAGGATGGTGGAACGACGCGACCAGATCTTGATCACTTCGCCTTTGCCCGACTCGCGCGCTTTCTCTGCTTTCTTCAGCAGATAGGCGTCAACGAAAGGGCCTTTCCAAACAGAACGTGCCATATCTTAACGACCCTTCTTAGCGTGACGCGAACGGAGAATGTACTTGTCCGTGTTCTTGTTCGAGCGGGTCCGCTTACCTTTGGTGGGCTTGCCCCACGGGGTAACCGGGTGACGACCACCCGAGGTCCGGCCTTCACCACCACCATGCGGGTGGTCGATCGGGTTCATCGCGACGCCGCGGACGGTCGGACGCACGCCCATGTGGCGCTTACGACCGGCTTTACCGAGGTTCTGGTTCGAGTTGTCGGGGTTCGACACGGCACCGATGGTGGCCATGCATTCCTGACGCACGAGACGCAGTTCGCCCGACGAGAGGCGGATCTGCGCGTAGCCGCCATCGCGGCCGACGAATTGCGCGTAGGTGCCGGCGGCGCGGGCCAGCTGGCCGCCCTTGCCCGGCTTCAGTTCCACGTTGTGCACGATGGTACCGATCGGCATGCCCGAGAAGGGCATCGCGTTGCCCGGCTTGATGTCCTGCTTGGCGCCCGAGATCACGGTGTCGCCGACAGCAAGACGCTGCGGGGCCAGGATGTAAGCCAGTTCGCCGTCCGCATATTTCACCAGTGCGATGAAAGCGGTACGGTTGGGGTCATATTCGATCCGCTCGACGGTGGCCGGAACATCGAATTTGCGACGTTTGAAGTCGACGATACGGTAGAGACGCTTCGCGCCACCACCTTTGTGCCACATCGTGACGCGCCCGGTGTTGTTCCGGCCGCCGGTCTTGGTGAGGCCTTCAACGAGGGCCTTGACCGGGCGACCTTTCCAAAGCTCCGAACGGTCGATCAGAACCAGCCCACGCTGGCCCGGCGTCGTCGGTTTATACGACTTGAGTGCCATGCTCTCTGTCTTCCGTTGCTTTGAACCTTAAGGTCCGTTTCGTATGGGGCGCCGTAGCTCCCCGCTCACGTATTTTCAGTCGCCTGAAAAGATAAAGCTCAACGGGCCCGATTGCTCGGACCCGCGAGATTCGTGCGGCTTCTATCAGAGGCCGGTCGAAACGTCGATAGCGTTTCCGTCTTCCAGCGTGACATAGGCTTTCTTGACGTCCGAACGCTTGCCGAGCATGCCCCGGAAACGCTTGGTCTTGCCTTTGGTGATCGTGGTGTTGACCGCTTTCACCTTCACGCCGAAGAGGGCTTCGACAGCTTCCTTGATCTGCGGCTTCGAGGCGGTTTTCGCCACTTCGAAGACGACCGCACCATTTTCCGAGGCCATGGTGGCTTTCTCGGTGATGATGGGCTTCACGATCACGTCGTAATGTTCAGCTTTCGCGCTCATTTCAGACGAGCCTCCAGAGCTTCGATACCCGCCTTCGTGATCACGAGCGTGTCGCGACGCAGGATATCATAGACGTTGGCGCCCATCGACGGCAGCACATCGATACCTTCGATGTTGCGCGCGGCCTTGGCGAAGTTCTCGTTCACCGCGGCACCGTCGATGATCAGCACGCGCTTCCAGCCGAGTTCCTTGGCGGCCTTGGCGAGCTGGGCGGTTTTGGCTTCGGCCATCTCGGCGGAGTCCAGCACCACGAGGTTACCGGCCTTGGCTTTCGACGACAGAGCGTGCTTCAGGCCGAGGGCGCGGAACTTCTTGGGCAGGTCATGGGCGTGCGACCGCGGGGTCGGGCCCTTGTAGACGCCACCGTGACGGAAGATCGGAGCCTTCTTGGAGCCGTGACGCGCGCCACCGGTGCCCTTCTGGCGATAGATCTTCTTGGTCGAATAGCTGACTTCCGACTTGGTCAGGACCGAGTGCGTGCCAGCCTGCGCCTTCGCGCGCTGCCAGCGCACGACGCGGTGCAGGATGTCCGCGCGCGGCTCCAGACCAAAGATGTCATCGGCCAGATCGATCGAACCGGCCTTGCCGGCGTCGAGCTTGATCACATCGAGTTTCATGCTTCACCCCCTTCAGCCGAGACTTCCTCGACCGGAGCAGCGGTTTCTTCCTTGGCGGCCGATTTTAGCGCAGCCGGGGTCGGAACGTCCGACGGCAGCGGCTTCTTCACGGCATCCTTGATGGTGACCCAGCCGCCCTTGGCGCCCGGAACCGACCCTTTGACCAGGATCAGACCACGCTCGGCGTCGGTCTTGACGACCTGGATGTTCTGCGTGGTGACACGCACAGCACCCATGTGGCCGGCCATCTTCTTGCCCTTGAACACGCGGCCCGGGTCCTGACACTGACCGGTCGAACCGTGCGAACGGTGCGAGATCGACACACCGTGCGAAGCGCGCAGACCACCGAAGTTGTGGCGCTTCATAACACCCGCAAAGCCTTTACCGATCGAGGTGCCGGCGATGTCGACATGCTGACCGGCGATGTAGTGTTCGGCCGAGATCTCGGCGCCCACTTCGATCAGGTTGTCGGGGCTCACGCGGAACTCGGCGAGCTTGCGCTTCGGCGCCACGTTCGCTTTCGCGAAGTGACCACGCATCGCGGCCGAGGTACGTTTCGCTTTCGCTTCACCCGCACCGAGCTGAACGGCGGTGTAGCCGTCGGTCTCTTCGGTGCGCTGCGCGACGACCTGCAGGTTGTCGAGTTGCAGCACCGTCACCGGGACTTGCTTGCCGTCTTCGAGGAACAGCCGGGTCATGCCCAGCTTCTTGGCGATAACACCAGAACGCATCGTCGCCTCCTTAGACTTTGATCTCGACGTCCACGCCCGCGGCGAGGTCGAGCTTCATCAGCGCGTCCACGGTCTGCGGGGTCGGATCGACGATGTCGAGAAGACGTTTATGGGTGCGGATTTCCCACTGGTCGCGCGACTTCTTGTCGATGTGCGGACCACGGAGAACCGTGAATTTCTCGATTTTGTTCGGCAGCGGGATGGGCCCGCGCACCTGAGCACCCGTGCGCTTCGCGGTGTTCACGATTTCCTGGGTGCTGGCATCCAGCACGCGGTAATCGAACGCCTTGAGCCGGATGCGGATATTTTGACCAGTCATTGTCAGTCATGCCTCTCGCATGGCGTTAAGGTTGAGAGGCAGACGGCACCGAATGTGGCGCCTGCATCGAACCAGTAATCTTGGCAGATCAGGCGCGTCCTCTATGGGGGATACCTGAGTCTGTCAAGAGCGAATGGCGCGCCTTTCGGCGCACCATCCAAATTCGTTCAGCACTGTCATGCGCGGGCCCCGAAAGGCCCGCGAAATCTTCGCTTACGCGAGGATTTTCGACACGACGCCGGCGCCGACGGTGCGGCCGCCTTCGCGGATGGCGAAGCGCAGGCCGTCTTCCATCGCGATCGGGGCGATCAGTTCGACTTCGAACTTCAGGTTGTCGCCCGGCATCACCATCTCGGTGCCTTCCGGCAGCGTCACGGTGCCGGTCACGTCGGTGGTGCGGAAGTAGAACTGCGGACGGTAGTTCGCGAAGAACGGGGTGTGGCGGCCACCTTCTTCTTTGGTGAGGATGTAAGCCTCAGCCTCGAACTTGGTGTGCGGCGTCACCGAACCCGGCTTGCACAGAACCTGACCACGCTCAACGCCTTCACGGTCCACACCGCGCAGCAGCGCGCCGATGTTGTCGCCAGCTTCGCCGCGGTCGAGCAGCTTGCGGAACATTTCAACACCGGTGCAGGTGGTTTTCTTGGTCGGGCGGATGCCGACGATTTCGATCTCGTCGCCGACGTTGATCACGCCACGCTCCACACGACCGGTCACAACCGTGCCGCGGCCCGAGATCGAGAACACGTCTTCGATCGGCATCAGGAACGGCTGGTCGATCGCACGAGCCGGGGTCGGGATGTACGAGTCAACGGCTTCCATCAGCGCGTGGATCGAGTCTTCGCCGATCTCTTTCATCTCGCCGATCAGCGCCTGGTGCGCCGAGCCCTTGATGATCGGAATGTCGTCGCCCGGGTAGTCGTAGGACGACAGCAGTTCGCGAAGTTCCATCTCGACCAGCTCGAGCAGCTCTTCGTCGTCAACAAGGTCAACCTTGTTCATGTAGACAACCATCGCCGGGATGCCCACCTGACGGCCGAGCAGGATGTGCTCGCGCGTCTGCGGCATCGGGCCGTCCGAAGCGGCGCAAACCAGGATCGCGCCGTCCATCTGCGCAGCACCCGTGATCATGTTCTTCACGTAGTCGGCGTGGCCGGGGCAATCGACGTGCGCGTAGTGACGGTTCGGCGTCTCGTATTCAACGTGAGCCGTCGAGATCGTGATCCCGCGAGCGCGCTCTTCCGGAGCACCGTCAATCTGGTCGTAGGCCTTGAATTCGCCGTAGTATTTCGTGATCGCAGCCGTCAGCGTCGTCTTGCCGTGGTCAACGTGACCAATCGTGCCAATGTTGACGTGCGGTTTCGTACGTTCAAACTTTCCTTTTGCCATAATGGCCTCCTGTCTGTGTGGCGCTAAGGCAGGCGCCCGGGGTCACCCCGGACGCCTGGTTTCCCTTAGGCGTATTTCTTCTGGATTTCGTCCGAGATGTTCTGCGGAACGGCTTCGTAGTGATCGAAGATCATGGTGAAGACCGCACGGCCCGAGGACATCAAACGCAGGTTGTTGATGTAGCCGAACATGTTGGCGAGCGGCACGAAGGAGTTGATGACGATCGCGTTGCCGCGCGTCTCTTGACCTTGCACCATGCCCCGACGCGAGGTCAGGTCGCCGATGATGTTCCCGGTGTATTCTTCCGGGGTCACAACTTCGACTTTCATGATCGGTTCGAGCAGCTTCGCGCCGGCCTTTTTCAGACCTTCGCGCATGGCCGCACGGGTGGCGATTTCGAAGGCGAGAACCGACGAGTCGACGTCGTGGAAAGCACCGTCAACCAGCGCCACCTTGAAGTCGATCACCGGGAAGCCCGCGAGCGGACCCGAATCCATCACCGACTGGATGCCTTTTTCGACACCCGGGATGTATTCCTTCGGAACAGCACCACCGACGATCTTCGACTCGAACGAATAGCCTTCGCCCGGCTCGGTCGGTTTGATCTCGAGCTTGACGCGCGCGAACTGGCCGGTACCACCGGTCTGTTTCTTGTGCGTGTAGTCGATGTCGGCCGGCTGCGAGATGGTTTCGCGATAGGCCACCTGCGGAGCACCGATGTTCGCCTCGACTTTGAACTCGCGACGCATACGGTCGACGAGGATGTCGAGGTGAAGTTCGCCCATGCCCTTCATGATGGTCTGACCCGACTCGAAGTTGGTCTCGACGCGGAACGACGGGTCTTCGGCAGCCAGGCGAGCGAGGGCGAGGCCCATCTTCTCCTGGTCGGCTTTCGACTTCGGCTCGACCGCGATCTCGATCACCGGATCGGGGAAGGTCATGGTTTCGAGCACGACCGGTTTCGTCGGGTCGCACAGGGTGTCACCGGTGGTGGTCTCTTTGAGACCGGCCAGCGCGATGATGTCGCCCGCGAACGCTTCTTCGATCTCCTCGCGGTTGATCGAGTGCATCATCATCATACGACCGACACGCTCACGCTTGCCTTTGGTCGAGTTCATCATCTGGTCGCCCTTCTTGATGACGCCCGAGTAGATGCGCGTGAAGGTGAGCGAGCCGACGAAGGGGTCGTTCATGATCTTGAACGCCAGCGCCGAGAAGGGCTGCGCGTCATCGGCCGAACGCGCGATGTTGCGCTCTTCCGACTCGTCGCCCGGGGTGAAGCCCATGTAGGCCGGAACGTCCAGCGGCGAGGGCAGGAAGTCGATCACGGCGTTGAGCAGGGGCTGCACGCCCTTGTTCTTGAACGCCGAACCACCCAGGACCGGAACGAACGACAGCGACAGGGTGCCTTTACGGATCAGCTTTTTCAGCGTGTCCGCATCGGGCTCTTCGCCTTCGAGGTAGGCCATCATCGCGTCGTCGTCCATTTCGACGGCGACTTCGATCAGCTTCGAACGCCATTCGTCGGCCAGATCTTTCAGATCGTCGCGGATCGGTTGACGGACCCACGAGGCGCCAAGGTCTTCACCCTGCCACACCCATTCTTCCATCTCGATCAGGTCAACGATGCCTTCCAGCTGGTCTTCGGCACCGATCGGGAAGTTGACCGGAACGCCAGTGGCGCCGGTGCGTTCCTTGATCATGTGCACGCAACGGAAGAAGTCGGCACCGATCTTGTCCATCTTGTTGACGAACACGAGACGCGGAACCTTGTAGCGGTCAGCCTGACGCCACACGGTTTCGGTCTGCGGTTCGACACCGGCGTTCGCGTCGAGCAGCGCCACGGCGCCGTCGAGAACCGCGAGCGAACGTTCCACCTCGATGGTGAAGTCCACGTGGCCGGGGGTGTCGATGATGTTGAAGCGGTGCTTCGGCGTTTGCGCGTTGGCGCCATCAATGGTGCGTTCCCAGAAAGTGGTGGTCGCAGCCGAGGTGATGGTGATCCCGCGCTCCTGCTCCTGCTCCATCCAGTCCATGGTCGCAGCGCCGTCGTGCACTTCACCGATTTTGTGCGATTTGCCGGTGTAGTACAGGATACGCTCGGTCGTCGTGGTTTTACCCGCGTCGATATGCGCCATGATCCCGAAGTTGCGGTAGAGGTTAAGCGGATATTCGCGTGCCATAATGGCGTCCCTTCCTGATTACCAGCGGTAGTGGCTGAACGCTTTGTTGGCGTCGGCCATCTTGTGGGTGTCTTCGCGCTTCTTCACGGCGGTACCGCGCGAGTTCACGGCATCCAGAAGCTCGCCGGCGAGGCGCTCTTCCATCGTGTTCTCGTTGCGGCCGCGCGCGGCGGTGATCAGCCAGCGGATAGCCAGCGCTTCACGGCGCGACGGACGGACTTCGACCGGCACCTGGTAGGTCGCACCACCCACACGACGCGAACGCACTTCGACCGAAGGCTTCACGTTGTCGAGGGCTTCGTGGAACACTTCGATCGGCTCGCGCTTGAGCTTGCCCTCGACGCGCTCCAGCGCGTTGTAAACGATGCGTTCGGCGGTCGATTTCTTACCGTCGATCATCAGGTTGTTCATGAATTTAGTCAGCACGCGATCGCCATACTTGGCGTCGGGCAGAACTTCGCGCTTCTCAGCGGCGTGACGACGAGACATCTGATGATCTCCTTATTTCGGACGCTTCGCGCCGTATTTCGAACGGCGTTGACGACGATCTTTAACACCTTGGGTATCCAGCACACCGCGCAGGATGTGGTAACGGACACCCGGAAGGTCTTTCACACGGCCGCCGCGGATGAGCACAACAGAGTGCTCCTGCAGGTTGTGCTTTTCGCCCGGGATGTAGGAGATGACCTCGAAGCCGTTGGTCAGGCGCACTTTGGCGACCTTACGCATAGCCGAGTTCGGTTTCTTCGGCGTCGTGGTGTAGACGCGGGTGCAGACGCCGCGCTTCTGCGGGCACTGCTGGAGGTGCTGCGATTTGCTGCGCTGCACCTTGGGCTGCCGCGGTTTGCGGATCAGCTGTTGGATGGTAGGCATACCGGTTCCCCGTTTGCTGTTGTCAATACTCGCCGTCGTCCCCGACAGCGCCACTTCTCGACGACGTTCCGCGCCCATTCGCGAAAAACGCCAAATCGCACCCCTCCCCTGCCGCGAAGCCGGGGCCGAATGCGTTGAAAGCCAGAGGACCAGGGTGGATTGCCCGGATCGTGATCACTGAGTTTCGTCTCCCCGCCGGACGGACTCCGCCCGTTGGGATGCGCGCGCTATATGGGGAGTCGCCCGGGATGTCAACAGCGCGGGCCCTCAGGCCGGGCCCTGCGCGCAATCTTCATCGGGGCGTTACAGAGCCGGCTCAGCCGAACTTTGCGAAGAGCTTGGCATAGGGCATCTTGAGCGCCTTTTGCGCGGAGGTCACCGCGCCGATCTCGCCGGTCTCCGCCGCCGCCTTGAAGGCAGCAACCGAGGCCGCGAACTCCTCGACCAGCGGGCCATAGGCCGGGTCGCCTGCCTCGGGCGCGGGATGCGCGAGGATCTCTTGAACGAGGTGGTCGAGCAGCGCCGCATCGCCCGCCGCGCGCAGCTTGCCCGCCTCACCCAGCGCCGCATAATCGTTGGCCAGAACATGCTCCATCGCGGCGTGATAGGCGTTCATCCGGTCGGAGAAACCGATCACCCCGTTGCGCAGGTGCAACCCGCCGATCTCGTCGCGCACCGCCTCCAGCGTTTCATGCGCCTCGGGCAGATGCCCGGCATCCACCTCGCCCTGCGCCTTGACGATCAGCCCGGTCACCATAGCGAGGGTCATCGGCAGGGCCGGATCGTCGGCATATTGCGGCGGCGCGGCGGCCTCCCACTCCGAAGTGATCTTGCCCCAGCCCATCTCGAACTTGGCCAGCGCCTCGGCGGTTTCGGGCCCCTTGCCCTGATTGCTCAGGAACAGCGCGGCGCGATAGGCGCCATAGACCTTGCGCAGCTGCGCCTCGCTGTCAGCGAAAGGTCCGGCCAGCGCCGGAAGCGCGAGGGCGGCGAGGGTCAGTCCAAGCGAAAGGCGGCGCAATTTCATCGGGTCTCTCCTGTCAGGCGCGTCGAGTTGCGCGCATCTTTGCATGGGCCGGGGCGCCTGCACCAGAGGCCGCGGCAGCGCCACGCCCGAATGTGAAAAGGCCCCGCCGAAGCGGGGCCTTTCAAGTCCGTGTCCGAGATCAATCGCGGCTTTCCGGCGTTTCCACCGGGCCGAAATCGGGCTCGTCCATCTCGATCGGCGCGGCCAGCGCGGCTGCGGCTTCCGCCTCGGCCTGACGCTGCGCGATCACCTTGTGGTCGCGCTCGGCGGCGATCTTGCGCACGCGGGTGGTCGCGCCACCCGTGCCCGCCGGGATCAAACGGCCGACGATGACGTTCTCTTTCAGGCCGACGAGCTTGTCGCGCTTGCCCTGCACCGAAGCCTCGGTGAGGACGCGGGTCGTCTCCTGGAAGGAGGCCGCCGAGATGAACGAACGGGTCTGCAGCGAGGCTTTGGTGATCCCCAGCAGAACCGGCTCGCCCGAAGCCGAGCGGCCACCGCGGGCCTCGACCTTGGCGTTCTCTTCGTCGAATTCGGCCTTGTCGATATGCTCGCCTTTCAGCAGCGTCGTGTCGCCCGAGTCCGTGATCTCGATCTTCTGCAGCATCTGGCGAACGATCACCTCGATGTGCTTGTCGTTGATCTTCACGCCCTGCAGACGATAGACGTCCTGCACCTCGTCGATGAGGTAGTCGGCCAGCGCCTCGATGCCCATGATCCGCAGGATGTCATGCGGAGCCGGGTTGCCGTCCATGATGTAGTCACCCTTCTGCACGAAGTCGCCTTCCTGCACCGGGATGTGCTTGCCTTTCGGCACCATGTATTCGACGGGCTCCAGACCTTCCTGGGTCGGCTCGATAGAGATGCGACGCTTGTTCTTGTAGTCCTTGCCGAAGCGCACGTAACCATCGACTTCTGCGATGATCGCGTGATCCTTCGGACGGCGGGCTTCGAACAGTTCGGCCACACGCGGCAGACCGCCGGTGATGTCCTTGGTCTTCGCACCTTCGCGCGGGATACGCGCAACCACGTCACCGGCCTTCACGTCCTGACCGTCTTCGACCGACAGAATAGCGTCGACCGACATCGGGTAGGTCACCGGGTTCCCGGCTTCGTTGCGCACCGGCTCGCCATCGGCATCGACGATGAAGATCTCGGGCTTGAGGTCGTTGCCCTTGGGCGCAGCGCGCCAGTCGGACACGATCTTCTGGGTCATGCCGGTGGCTTCGTCGGTCTCTTCACGCACCGAGATGCCCGAGACGAGGTCGACGAATTTGGCCTTACCCGATTTCTCGGCGATGATCGGCAGGGTGTAGGGGTCCCATTCGAAGAGCTTGGCGCCGCGTTTCACCGCATCGCCCTCTTTGACGAAGACCTTCGAACCATACAGCACCTTGTGCGAGGCGACTTCGCTGCCCAGATCGTTGATGATCGCGAGCTGCATGTTGCGGCCCATCACGACCTGCTCGCCCGCCTCGTTCACCAGGATGTTGGCGTTGCGGAACTCGATCGTGCCCTCTTGCGAGGCTTCGAGGAAGGACTGCGAGCCACCCTGCGCGATGCCGCCGATGTGGAAGGTCCGCATCGTCAGCTGCGTGCCGGGCTCCCCGATCGACTGGGCGGCGATGATGCCGACCGCTTCGCCCTGGTTCACCAGCGTACCGCGCGCGAGATCGCGGCCGTAGCAGAGCGCGCAAACGCCCTCTTCGGCTTCACAGGTCAGCGCCGAACGGATCCGCACCGACACCACGCGAGCGGTCTCGATCGCGTCCGCCTTGCGTTCGTCGATCAGCTCGTTCTTGCGCACCAGCACCTCGTCGGTGCCCGGGACGCAGATGTCATCGGCGGCGACACGGCCGAGGATACGCTCGGCCAGGGTCGCGACGACTTCACCATCGTTGACCGCCGCCGAGGCGTTGATCGCGCGCTCGGTGCCGCAGTCGTGCGACCGCACGATGCAGTCCTGCGCCACGTCCACGAGACGACGGGTCAGGTAGCCCGAGTTCGCGGTCTTCAGCGCGGTATCGGCCAGACCCTTACGGGCGCCGTGGGTCGAGTTGAAGTATTCAAGAACGGTCAGGCCTTCCTTGAAGTTCGAGATGATCGGCGTCTCGATGATCTCACCCGACGGCTTGGCCATCAGGCCGCGCATACCGCCAAGCTGCTTCATCTGGGCGGGCGAACCCCGCGCGCCCGAGTGCGACATCATGTAGACCGAGTTCGGTTCTTTCTCGATGCCAGCATCGTCGATCTGGACTGCCGAGATTTCCTTCATCATCTCGGCCGCCACCGCGTCCGAGCATTTCGACCAGGCATCGACAACCTTGTTGTACTTTTCGCCCTGAGTGATCAGGCCGTCCATGTACTGTTGCTCGAATTCCTTCACCTGATCGCGAACGCCCTCGACGATCTCCCATTTCTTCTCGGGGATCACCATGTCGTCCTTGCCGAAGGAAATACCGGCGCGGAAGGCTTCGCGGAAGCCGAGGCCCATGATCTGGTCACAGAAGATCACCGATTCCTTCTGGCCGCAGTAGCGGTAGACGGTGTCGATGACGTTCTGGATGTCTTTCTTCCGCAGCAGGCGGTTGACCAGCTCGAAGGGCGCCTTCGCGTTCAGCGGCAGCAGGTTGCCCAGACGCATCCGACCCGGCGTGGTGTCGAAGACCATAAAGACTTCGTTACCTTCCTCGTCGATCTGCTTCATCCGGCCCTTGACCCGCGAGTGCAGATGCACGGCGCCGGCGTTCAGCGCGTGCTCCACCTCTTCGATCGAACCGAAGACCATGCCTTCGCCCGGCAGGCCCTGACGCTCCATCGTGATGTAATAGAGGCCAAGAACCATATCCTGCGACGGAACGATGATCGGCGCGCCGTTGGCGGGCGACAGAACGTTGTTCGTCGACATCATCAGCACGCGGGCTTCCAGCTGGGCTTCCAGCGAGAGCGGCACGTGAACGGCCATCTGGTCACCGTCGAAGTCGGCGTTGAAGGCCGAGCAGACGAGCGGGTGCAGCTGAATGGCCTTGCCTTCGATCAGGATCGGCTCGAAGGCCTGGATGCCCAGACGGTGCAGCGTCGGCGCGCGGTTCAGCAGAACCGGGTGCTCGCGGATCACCTCGTCGAGGATATCCCAGACCTCGGGGCGCTCTTTCTCGACCAGTTTCTTGGCCTGTTTCACCGTGCTCGACAGGCCCTTGGCTTCAAGGCGCGAGTAGATGAAGGGCTTGAACAGTTCGAGCGCCATCTTCTTCGGCAGGCCGCACTGGTGCAGCTTCAGCTCCGGGCCGGTCACGATGACCGAACGGCCCGAGAAGTCGACGCGCTTACCCAGAAGGTTCTGACGGAAGCGGCCCTGCTTACCTTTCAGCATGTCCGACAGCGACTTCAGCGGGCGCTTGTTGGTGCCCGTGATGACGCGGCCACGACGGCCGTTGTCGAACAGCGCGTCAACGGCTTCCTGCAGCATCCGCTTTTCGTTGCGCACGATGATGTCGGGCGCACGCAGCTCGATCAGGCGCTTGAGGCGGTTGTTCCGGTTGATGACGCGACGATAGAGGTCGTTGAGGTCCGAGGTCGCGAAGCGGCCACCATCGAGCGGCACCAGCGGGCGCAGCTCCGGCGGGATCACCGGCAGCACCGTCAGGATCATCCACTCGGGGCGGTTCTTCGACTCGATGAACGACTCGACAACTTTCAGACGCTTGATGATCTTCTTCGGCTTCAGTTCGCCGGTGGCTTCCTTCAGCTCTTCGCGCAGCTGCTCGGCGGTCGCCTCGAGGTCGATCATCGACAGCATTTCGCGGATCGCTTCAGCACCGATATTGGCGGTGAAGGCGTCGGCGCCGTAAAGGTCCTGCGCGTCGAGATATTCCTCTTCGGTCATCAGCTGGCCATAGCTCAGCTCGGTCAGACCGGGTTCGATCACCACGTAGTTTTCGAAATAGAGGATGCGCTCGAGGTCACGCAGCGTCATGTCCAGCATCAGGCCGATGCGCGAGGGCAGCGACTTGAGGAACCAGATATGCGCGACGGGCGAGGCCAGCTCGATGTGGCCCATGCGCTCGCGGCGGACCTTTTGCAGGGTCACTTCCACGCCGCATTTCTCGCAGACGACGCCGCGATACTTCATGCGCTTGTATTTGCCGCAGAGGCATTCGTAATCCTTGATCGGGCCAAAGATACGCGCGCAGAACAGGCCGTCACGCTCGGGCTTGAACGTGCGGTAGTTGATGGTCTCGGGCTTTTTGATTTCCCCGTAGGACCACGACAGGATGCGCTCGGGCGAGGCCAGCGAGATCTTGATCTCGTCGAACTGCTTGGGCGCGGCCAGCGGGTTGAACGGGTTTTGGGTCAGTTCCTGGTTCATCTTTAATTCCTTGAATGAGGGCGAAGGGGATGGGGTGAGGGCCTAAGCCCTCACTCCTCGTCCTCCGCATCCAGGAGTTCCATGTTGAGGCCGAGGCCCCGGACCTCTTTGACGAGAACGTTGAACGACTCGGGCACGCCCGCTTCGAAGTTGTCCTCGCCCTTGACGATCGATTCGTAGACTTTCGTCCGGCCGGCCACGTCATCCGACTTCACCGTCAGCATCTCCTGCAGGGTGTAGGCGGCGCCGTAAGCCTCAAGGGCCCAGACTTCCATCTCCCCGAGACGCTGACCACCGAACTGCGCCTTACCGCCCAGCGGCTGCTGGGTGACAAGCGAGTACGGGCCGGTCGAACGCGCGTGCATCTTGTCATCGACAAGGTGGTGCAGCTTGAGCACGTATTTCATGCCCACGGTGACCTTGCGCGCGAATTGCTCGCCGGTGCGGCCATCGAAGACGACCGATTGGCCCGAGGTGTCGAAGCCCGCGCGACGCAGCGCGTCGTTCACGTCATCCTCTTTCGCGCCGTCGAAGACCGGCGTCGCGATCGGGATCCCGCCGCGCACCGCTTCGGCGCTTTCGAGGAAGGTCTCGTCATCCATCGAGTCGAACAGATCGCCATAGGTGTCGTCGCCATAGCCGATCCGCATCGCCTCGCGCACCGGGCTCAGGTCGCCCGACTTGCGATAGGCTTGCAGCGCCTCGTCGATCTGCAGGCCCAGACCGCGCGCGGCCCAGCCCATGTGGGTTTCAAGAATCTGCCCGACGTTCATCCGCGAGGGCACGCCCAGCGGGTTGAGCACCAGGTCGACCGGGGTGCCGTCGGCCAGGAAGGGCATGTCTTCCATCGGAACGACCTTCGAGACCACACCCTTGTTGCCGTGACGACCGGCCATCTTGTCGCCGGCCTGAAGCTTGCGCTTCACCGCGACAAAGACCTTGACCATCTTCATCACGCCCGGAGGCAGGTCGTCGCCCTGACGGACCTTCTCGACCTTGTCCTCGAAACGATGCTCGAGCGCACGTTTCTGGGCGTCGAACTGATCGTGCAACGCCTCGACCTCTTTCGCGTCGCCTTCGTCTTCAAGGGCGAGCTGCCAGTACTGGCCGCGGCTCAGCGTGGCGAGCAGCTCGTCGGTGATTTCCGAACCGGCTTTGACGCCTTTCGGGCCTTTCACAGCCACCTTGCCCATGATGATCGACTTCAGACGCGCGTAGATGTTGCGCTCAAGGATCGCCAGCTCGTCGTCGCGGTCACGCGCCAGACGTTCGACTTCCTCACGCTCGATCTGCAGCGCGCGCTCGTCCTTGTCGACACCGTGACGGTTGAAGACGCGGACTTCCACGATCGTGCCATAGGCGCCCGGCGGCAGACGCAGCGAGGTATCGCGCACGTCCGAGGCCTTTTCACCGAAGATGGCGCGCAGAAGTTTCTCTTCCGGCGTCATCGGGCTTTCGCCTTTGGGGGTGATCTTGCCCACGAGAATGTCGCCCGGGCCCACTTCGGCGCCGATATAGACGATACCGGCCTCGTCGAGGTTGCGCAGCGCTTCCTCGCCGACGTTCGGGATGTCGCGGGTGATCTCTTCCGGGCCGAGCTTGGTGTCGCGGGCGGCGACTTCATATTCCTCGATATGGATCGAGGTGAAGACGTCGTCGCGGTGGATCCGCTCGGAGATCAGGATCGAGTCCTCGTAGTTGTAGCCGTTCCACGGCATGAAGGCCACGATCACGTTCCGGCCCAGCGCCAGTTCGCCCTGATCGGTCGACGGACCGTCGGCAATCACCTGGCCCTTCGACACGCGGTCGCCCACCTTCACCAGCGGACGCTGGTTGATGGTCGAGGACTGGTTCGAACGCTTGAACTTGCGCAGACGGTAGATGTCGACGCCAGCGTCGCCGGTGCCGAGGTCTTCGGTCGCGCGCACAACGATACGCTGCGCGTCGACCTGGTCCACGATCCCGCCGCGGGTCGCCATGATCGCAGCGCCCGAGTCGCGCGCCACGACGGCTTCCATGCCGGTGCCCACGAAGGGCGCCTCGGCGCGCAGAAGCGGCACGGCCTGACGTTGCATGTTCGAGCCCATCAGAGCGCGGTTGGCGTCGTCGTTTTCAAGGAAGGGAATGAGCGCCGCAGCGACCGAAACCAGCTGTTTCGGCGACACGTCGATCAGGTCCACGGCCGAGTTCGGGCTGAGCGAGTATTCGCCCGACTGACGGGTCGAGACCAGCTCGTTCACGAACTTGCCGTTCTCGTCCAGCGTCGCGTTCGCCTGGGCGACGGTGTGGCGCATCTCTTCGGTGGCCGACATGTAGATGACCTCGTCGGTCACCTGCGCATCTTTCACCTTGCGATACGGGGTCTCGATGAAGCCGTATTTGTTCACGCGCGCGAAGGTCGCGAGCGAGTTGATCAGACCGATGTTCTGACCTTCCGGCGTTTCGATCGGGCACATCCGGCCATAGTGGGTCGGGTGAACGTCGCGCACCTCGAAGCCGGCACGTTCGCGGGTCAGACCGCCCGGGCCAAGCGCCGAGAGACGGCGTTTGTGGGTGACTTCCGAGAGCGGGTTGGTCTGGTCCATGAACTGCGACAGCTGCGAGGAGCCGAAGAATTCACGCACCGCCGCCGCGGCCGGTTTCGCGTTGATCAGGTCCTGCGGCATGACGGTGTCGATTTCGACCGACGACATGCGCTCCTTGATCGCGCGTTCCATGCGCAGCAGACCGACGCGGTACTGGTTTTCCATCAGCTCGCCGACCGAGCGCACCCGGCGGTTGCCGAGGTGGTCGATATCGTCGATCTCGCCCTTGCCGTCGCGCAGTTCCACCAGGCCCTTGATGCAGGCGATGATGTCTTCGCGGCGCAGCGTGCGCTGGGTGTCCGGCGCATCGAGGTTGAGACGCATGTTCATCTTCACGCGGCCCACGGCGCTCAGGTCGTAACGCTCCGAATCGAAGAACAGCGTGTCGAACAGCGCTTCGGCGGCTTCGACGGTCGGCGGCTCGCCCGGACGCATCACGCGATAGATATCCATCAGCGCGGTCTCGCGGCTCCAGTTCTTGTCCGCAGCCACGGTGTTGCGGATGTAGGGGCCGACGTTGACGTTGTCGATGTCGAGCACCGGGATCTCGGTCACGCCGTTGTCGAGCAACGTCTTGATCGAGCCACCCGAGAGCTGGCCTTCCTTGTCGTAATCCGCGGTCAGCTCGTCGCCGGCTTCGATATAGATGAAGCCGGTGTCCTCGTTGATGATGTCGCGGGCGCAGTAGCGGCCGGTGATATGCTCGAAGGGCACCAGAAGCTCGGTGACCTTGCCCTCGTCGATGATCTTCTTGACCATCCGCGGGGTCATCTTGTCGCCGGCCTTGCAGATCACTTCGCCGGTGCCGGCGTCGATCAGGTCATAGGTCGGACGGGTGCCGCGCAGACGCTCGGGGAAGAACTTGGTGACCCAGCCCGACTTGCCCTTGGCGGTGTAGTTCACGGTCTCGTAATAGGCATCCATGATGCCTTCCTGG
The DNA here is from genome assembly GCF_002358085.1 of Pseudothioclava arenosa. GTDB lineage: Bacteria > Pseudomonadota > Alphaproteobacteria > Rhodobacterales > Rhodobacteraceae > Pseudothioclava > Pseudothioclava arenosa. The sequence continues at coordinate 14,321 of NZ_NTJD01000008.1, read as the reverse complement.
TCGAGGCCGAGCGCGTAAAGCAACGTGGTCACCGGCAGCTTGCGGCGACGGTCGATGCGCGCGAAGACGAGGTCTTTCGCGTCGAATTCGAAGTCCAGCCACGAACCGCGGTAGGGAATGATGCGGCAGGCGAACAGGAGCTTGCCCGACGAATGCGTCTTGCCGCGATCGTGGTCGAAGAACACGCCCGGGCTGCGGTGCATCTGGCTCACGATGACCCGCTCGGTCCCGTTCACGATGAAGGTGCCGTTCTTGGTCATGAGCGGCATGTCGCCCATGAACACGTCCTGCTCCTTGATGTCCTTGACCGAGCGCGCGCCCGTGGTCTCGTCGACATCGAACACGATCAGACGCAGCGTGACCTTCAGCGGAGCCGAATAGGTCATGTCGCGCGACTGGCACTCATCCACGTCGTATTTCGGCTTCTCCAGCTCGTATTTCACGAACTCGAGGATCGCGTTGTCGTTGAAATCCTTGATCGGGAAAACCGACTGGAACACGCCCTGGAGGCCTTCGCCATCTTGCGGCTTCTCGGCATCACCCGAGCGCAGGAACAGGTCGTAAGAGGATTTCTGAACCTCAATGAGGTTCGGCATTTCAAGGACTTCGCGGATTTTGCCGTAGTAGCGGCGAATGCGCTTCTGACCAACGTAAGCTTGAGCCATGCTCGTCGTCACCTTTCGTCTTTTCGCGTGCGGCACAATGTCGGGGCCCATTGCGCGGCGTCTGGCGATAAGGGGGGCGGTTCCATTCATGCCCTCGTCCCACCGAGGGCTTCCCGAACCGCGAACGCCGCCTTGGAGAAGGCTTCAGGCCAAAGCCCTCTCCGAGACAGGTTCGGCTGGGCCCGGGAATGCCCCGGACCCAGCCAGTTTTGTCAGAACGGATGCAAGCGCACCCGTTTCGATTACTTGAGCTCGACTTTCGCGCCAGCGGCTTCCAGCTTGCCCTTGATTTCTTCGGCTTCGGCCTTGGCCGCGCCTTCTTTCACTTTGCCACCGGCCTCAACGAGGTCCTTGGCTTCTTTCAGGCCCAGGCCGGTGATGGCGCGGACTTCTTTGATGACGTTGATTTTGTTGGCACCAGCGTCAACCAGAACGACGTCGAATTCGTCTTTCTCTTCGACGGCTTCCGCAGCAGCGGCCGGGCCGGCCATCATGACGGCGCCACCGGCGGCCGGCTCGATGCCGTATTCTTCTTTCAGGATGTTCTTCAGCTCTTGAGCTTCGAGAAGCGTCAGAGCGACGATTTCTTCGGCGAGTTTTTTCAGATCAGCCATTTTTCCAGTTCCTAATTTGGGTTTCCAACGTCGGGCATCACACCCACGCAGGCACAGTCAGTTGCTTAAGCAGCTTTCTCTTCGATGGTCGAAAGGATGCTCGCGATGTTCGAAGCAGGCGCGCCGATCGCACCGGCAATGTTCGAAGCAGGCGCACCGATGCACGACACGATCTGAGCGATGAGCTCTTCACGCGACGGCATTTGAGCGACGGCTTTAACACCGGCTTGATCCAGAGCCGTCTCACCCATCGAGCCGCCAAGGATTTTGAACTTCTCGTTCGCCTTGGCATAGGCATCGACCACTTTCGCCGCAGCGACAGGGTCTTCCGAATAGGAAAGCACGGTCATGCCCGTCAGGTAATCAGCAATGCTGGCGCAGGGCTGATCTTGCAGGGCGATCTTGGCGAGCTTGTTCTTGGCAACGCGGACCGAACCGCCGGCTTCGCGCATGCGAGCCCGCAGATCCTGCATTTCAGCAACCGTCATGCCTTCGTAGTGGGCAACCACCACGACGCCAGAGCTTGCGAAGATCTGGCCGAGTTCCTCGACCACTTTCTCTTTTTGGGCTCTATCCACAGTTACACTCCAAGTAGGGAGGTTTGACCCTCCGGCTCATTTCGCCGGGACCAAAGGCCCCGACATCGGGGTCCGCACACGGGTCCGTCCAAAATCGCCGCGGGAAATGCACTGCTGTGCCACCCGTAGAAATCTGGTCCTTCCCGTCTCAGGCAGGAATTATGGGCCAGGCCCACCCACCGTCTCGGACGAATCGATCCGGCGGCAACGCTAGCGCCACCGCCGGAACGAGTGGGGCCTTTAGCCTGTTTTCAGCCGGGTGTGAAGAGGCCCGCGGCAATTTCTTGTCCGAACGGGAAAATTCCGTGCCGCGCCGCAACGTCATCCGAGCGGAAACGCAAAAAGGCGGGCCGAAGCCCGCCTTTCCGTAACGATGTCCGAAGATCAGTTCGCCGTGGCCGAGGTCAGGTCCAGCGACACGCCCGGGCCCATGGTCGAGCTGAGCGAGACTTTCTTCAGGTAGGTGCCCTTGGCGCCGGTCGGTTTCGCTTTCGAAACCGCTTCGACGAAGGCACGCACGTTCTGAGCCAGTTGCTCGTCGGTGAACGACACCTTGCCGATACCGCCGTGGATCACACCGGCTTTTTCGACCTTGAACTGGACTTCACCGCCCTTGGCCGCGGCAACGGCGTTGGCGACGTCCATGGTCACGGTGCCAACCTTCGGGTTCGGCATCAGGTTGCGCGGGCCGAGAACCTTACCCAGACGGCCGACGACGGGCATCATGTCCGGGGTGGCGATGCAGCGATCGAACTCGATCTTGCCGCCGAGGATGGTTTCCATCAGGTCTTCGGCGCCCACGATGTCAGCACCAGCAGCTTTCGCTTCTTCGGCTTTCGGGCCGCGGGCGAAAACGGCGACGCGGACGGTTTTACCGGTGCCGTTCGGCAGCTGAACAACGCCGCGGACCATCTGGTCGGCGTGGCGCGGGTCAACGCCCAGGTTCATCGCGATTTCGAGGGTCTCGTCGAATTTCGCGGTGGCCGACGCCTTGATCAGCGCGACAGCTTCTTCGACCGAGAGGTTTTCTTTGCCTTCGAAGGCGGCGCGGGCGGCCTTCGTACGTTTACCGAGCTTGGCCATGACTTACCCTTTCACCTCGATACCGATCGACTTCGCCGAGCCGAGGATGATGTTCATCGCGCCTTCGATATCGACGGCGTTCAGGTCTTTCATCTTCGCTTCAGCGATCTCGCGCACCTGAGCGGCGGTCACGTAGCCAGCCACTTCGCGGCCCGGCTTGGTCGAGCCTTTCGGGCGGTTGCGCTTGCCAACCGGCTTCAGGCCAGCCGCTTGCTTCAGGAAGTAAGACGCGGTCGGCGACTTGATCTCGAAGGTGAACGACTTGTCGGCGTAGTAGGTGATGATGGTCGGGATCTTGGCGGCCTTGTCCATCTCCTGCGTCTTGGCGTTGAACGCCTTGCAGAATTCCATGATGTTGATGCCGCGCTGACCGAGCGCGGGACCGACCGGCGGGGACGGGTTCGCCGAACCGGCGGCGATTTGCAGCTTGAGCTGCCCAATGACTTTCTTGGCCATCTGGCCTTCTCCTTTTCACTGTCACGTCCCGAAGGGGACGAGAAGTTTAGTGGTTCGGTCCGGGGCGTACCCCTCGCCTCCCACGGCTCACCACTCAGGCGGTTTTCTGCACCTGAGTGAATTCCAGTTCGACCGGGGTCGGACGGCCGAAGATCGACACCGTGACCTTCAGGCGGCCCGAGGCCTCGTCGACTTCCTCGACCATGCCCGAGAAGCCCTCGAAGGGCCCGTCGGTCACGCTCACGTTTTCGCCCACCTCGAAGGTGATCAGGCTGCGCGGCGCAGGCGCCTCGCCCGATTCATCGACGCGGTTCAGAATCGCGTTCACTTCCGCATCGCGCATCGGCATCGGGCGGCCTTGCGGGCCCAGGAAGCCGGTGACGCGGTTGATCGAGGTAATCAGGTGATAGCCCCGATCGGTCATGTCCATCCGCACGAGCACGTAGCCCGGCATGAAGCGACGCTCCGAGGTCACTTTCTTGCCGCGACGCACTTCGATCACTTCTTCGGTCGGGACGAGAACTTCCTCGATCTCATCCTCGAGGCCCTTCTCGGCAACCGACTGACGGATTTGCTCGGCCACCTTCTTCTCGAAGTTCGAGAGAACGCTCACCGAATACCAACGCTTCGCCATGCCTGCCTCAGCCCTCTGTCTGTGCGGAAGCCCCGCCAAAATTCCAATTAAGCCAACGGGTTACCCCGCAGCGCCCAGAACAAAAAACAGCGTGCAATCCGAATCGATGCACGCCGGCCCCGGGTAAGTCCCGCCCCATTAACGCCTGGCCCCAATGATTTCAAGGCCCAAGCCCCGTTTCCGGGGCCGCAGAGGCTGGCGGTCAGCCGATGATCGCGGCCACGCCGGTGCGGATCACCCAGTCGACCAGCGCGAAGAAGGCCGAGGTCAGCGCCGCCATCGCCAGCACCATGCCGGTGGTCACCAGCACCTCGCGGCGCGAGGGCCAGGAGATCTTGCCCGCTTCCGAGCGCACCTGCTGAAGGAACTGAAGGGGGTTCGCCATGCTCGTCATCCTTTGCTATCGCCCACGGCTCGGCCGTTGGCGCGTCGCGGTCAGTTACTTGCTTCGCCCCGCGATTTCAAGAGATATGGCCCGATTTCGTCGCTCAATACTGGCGCGGCGGGATTTTCAGCTGTTCTTCCATGCTCAGGCCCCAGCGCTGGGTCTCAATCAGCCCGGCCGGAAGATGCGCCGAATACTCGCCACCACGGTTGAAGGCAGGCCAGGACACGAACACATTCGCCGCCATCAGCGCCACGACCCAGGCCTCGGTGACAAGGCGCGGCAGGGCCTCTCGCGCGGGCGGGTGTTCGCGCAGCAAGATCGCGATCACCAGGATCGCCTGCAGCACCGCGAACCCCATCAGCCGCGACAGGTCGAACGCCACCAGCATCAACGTGGCCGGCGCCAGTGCCGCCAAGACGCAGGCCAGCCGCGCCAGCGCGCCCAGCCCAGCCCCCAACCGCCAGATCAGCACCGAGGCCAGCGCGAGAAAACCAAAGCCGATCGGCAGCACGTAATTGCGCTCGAAATAGAAGAACGGCGTCTCCCAGCGGAACAGGTAGCTCGGGCCCTCGCCGGGCCCGTAACGCAGCACCGCCTCGACCGCCTTCGGGTCGATCGGGTAATCGAGCGCACGCGCCGACACCCCGGCGATCAGCGTCTCGGCCTCGGCCCCCGAGGGCGAGAGCTTGAACAGCGCCGCGCTCAGCACCACCAGAGCCACGAGCGGCACCGCCGCCACCCCGGCCGCCCGGCCAGGCCCCCGCCCCTGCCAGCGCAGGAACAAAAGCAGCGCGATCAGCACGCCAAAGCTCGGCAGCATCGCATCGTGGATCAACACCCCGACAGCACCGAGCGCCAGCATCGCCGCCCCGCTCGCCAGCCCGGCGCCAGGCAGCGCCAGTGCGATCAGGCCGGGCACGAAATAGGCACCTTCAAGATAGCCGGTATTGCCCAGAAACTCGGCCAGACCAAAGCTCGTAGCGACCACCGCCCCCAACGCAAAGGCACGCGGCACGTCTTCCAGCGCGCGCAGCACGTAAAGCATGAAGGCCAGCCCGCCCGCGAAAGTCACGATCAGGCAGATCATCCGCGCGGTCGCCTCATCAAGCCCCGCCGGCTGCACCAGCTCGATCAGCCAGCCCAACAAAGCGCGGCGCGAAAACCCGTCATCATAGCTCAGCAAGAGCTGCGTCTGCGCCCAAGGCCCCGGCGGCTTCGTCCGCACCACCATCAGCAACAGAAAACACAGAATCGAAAATAGAAACGCCGGCTTACGCAAGACCTGCCCCGATCATCAACTGCTCCGGCGCCTCGCGCGCCTGTTGCGCGGCAGAATCGCACGGGCCTTGCCCCGGGGGCAAGGAAAACCGTTCGGATCGGCGGGCAATGTCTGGAAGCGGCCTGGCAGGGGCGGAGGGACTCGAACCCCCGACCCTCGGTTTTGGAGACCGATGCTCTACCAACTGAGCTACACCCCTAGGCCGTGCAGCGGGTGCTAAGCCACCTGCGCGGCGAAATCAAGGGCGATTTGCAGCCTCTTGCGCATTCGCCTTCTGGTCAGGGGAAATCACCGGTGCTAGGCAAGGATCATGGTGGCAAACGAACTCCCGTCAGACCCGCTGCAGCTCTTTGCCGAGCGACCCTGGCGCCAGGTTTCACCCGAGGCGCAGGCGCCTGCCCGCCACGTGCCCACCATGCTCAGCACCGAAGAATCCCAGTTCTATTATTGGCTTGCGCGGGATTGGGCGCGCGGAACAGGGCACACCGTCGACCTTGGCGCTTTCATCGGCGGCTCGACCGCGCGCTTTGCCACCGGGCAGCAAGCCGCCGGGCGCACGACTCCGATCATCGCCTACGACCGTTTCACCGCCGACCCGCAGGTCAAGCGCAGCCTGCTTTATCCGGCGGGCATTCCGGCCTTTTCCGGCAATGACATCCTGTTGCTCGCTCATCGCCTGCTGACACCCTTCAAGCCGATGGTCGAGTTACGCCCCGGCGAGTTCCTCGAACAGGGTTGGAGCGGCGAGCCGATCGAGATTCTCTGCGTCGATATCGCGAAAACCGCCGAGACCGCCGATCACGTCGCGGCCGAGTTCTTTCCGCATCTGATCCCGGGCCGCTCGATCGTGGTGCAGCAGGATTTCCTGCACGAGATCCAGCCCTGGCTGCCCGCACAAATGACCCTGCTACGCCGCCATTTCACGCCGCTCGCGCGGATCGCCCATCACTGCGTGGCGTTCCTCTGCACCAGCGTGCCGACGAGCGCATCCCTTGACCGCGCGCGCGTCGCGCCGCTCAGCGATGCGCAATTGACCCGCCTCGTGCGCCGCGCCGCGCTCAGCTATCGCGGATTGGCGGGGCGCTACCGGTTTGCCTCAATGGTGCGGCGAATCTCCGAGAACCCCGAGACGCGCGAAGCCTGGCGGATGCGACGGCATCGCGACACTCCCTGAGCCACAACGCAAAAGGGCCGCTCTTTCGAGCGGCCCTTCGCATTCAGAAACCCGTCGCTTACGCGAGGATTTTCGACACGACGCCGGCGCCGACGGTGCGGCCGCCTTCGCGGATGGCGAAGCGCAGGCCGTCTTCCATCGCGATCGGGGCGATCAGTTCGACTTCGAACTTCAGGTTGTCGCCCGGCATCACCATCTCGGTGCCTTCCGGCAGCGTCACGGTGCCGGTCACGTCGGTGGTGCGGAAGTAGAACTGCGGACGGTAGTTCGCGAAGAACGGGGTGTGGCGGCCACCTTCTTCTTTGGTGAGGATGTAAGCCTCAGCCTCGAACTTGGTGTGCGGCGTCACCGAACCCGGCTTGCACAGAACCTGACCACGCTCAACGCCTTCACGGTCCACACCGCGCAGCAGCGCGCCGATGTTGTCGCCAGCTTCGCCGCGGTCGAGCAGCTTGCGGAACATTTCAACACCGGTGCAGGTGGTTTTCTTGGTCGGGCGGATGCCGACGATTTCGATCTCGTCGCCGACGTTGATCACGCCACGCTCCACACGACCGGTCACAACCGTGCCGCGGCCCGAGATCGAGAACACGTCTTCGATCGGCATCAGGAACGGCTGGTCGATCGAACGAGCCGGGGTCGGGATGTACGAGTCAACGGCTCCCATCAGCGCGTGGATCGAGTCTTCGCCGATCTCTTTCATCTCGCCGATCAGCGCCTGGTGCGCCGAGCCCTTGATGATCGGAATGTCGTCGCCCGGGTAGTCGTAGGACGACAGCAGTTCGCGAAGTTCCATCTCGACCAGCTCGAGCAGCTCTTCGTCGTCAACAAGGTCAACCTTGTTCATGTAGACAACCATCGCCGGGATGCCCACCTGACGGCCGAGCAGGATGTGCTCGCGCGTCTGCGGCATCGGGCCGTCCGAAGCGGCGCAAACCAGGATCGCGCCGTCCATCTGCGCAGCACCCGTGATCATGTTCTTCACGTAGTCGGCGTGGCCGGGGCAATCGACGTGCGCGTAGTGACGGTTCGGCGTCTCGTATTCAACGTGAGCCGTCGAGATCGTGATCCCGCGAGCGCGCTCTTCCGGAGCACCGTCAATCTGGTCGTAGGCCTTGAATTCGCCGTAGTATTTCGTGATCGCAGCCGTCAGCGTCGTCTTGCCGTGGTCAACGTGACCAATCGTGCCAATGTTGACGTGCGGTTTCGTACGTTCAAACTTTCCTTTTGCCATCTCGCGGAACGCCTCTGGTTAGGGGGCCGCACTCGGCCCGAGTCATTATCGCGCGCTTCGTATTGCCCCAAACCGGAAAAATCAAGCCCACAGATAGGAAAGCCAAGGGGCTGCGGCACCGTCGCCCGTCGCCCGGCCCGGGTCTGTCGCAGCCACGCCCCGGAAATGGGCATCATGGCCGATTTTTCCCCTGATCTTCGGCGCCACGCTCCCTAGGGTCCTGGCATGGATCTTTGCAAAAGGGGGACATCATGTCTCTGGTAGGAACTCTGGCCAAGGTGGCCGTTGGAATGGCCGTCGCCAAGGGCGTCTCGACGCTGGCGAAGGGCGCATCGGGCGCGAACACGGGCGGTCTTTTCCGCGAAAGCGCTGGCACCGCAAACGGCGGCATCGGTGATCTGCTGGGCGGCCTCCTGGCCGGCGGCGGCAGTGCCGCAGGCGGCACGACCGGCAGCAGCGCCGGTGGCGGGCTTGGCGGGCTCCTCGAGGCGCTCGCGGGCGCGGGCAGCGGCCAGATCGCGACCCGCTCCTCTCCGCACGGCCAGACCACCGGCGGACTTGGTGACATCCTCGGCCAACTGGTCGGCGGTGCGGGCGGCAAGGGCGGGCTCGGCGATCTGATCGGCGCGCTTGGCGCGGGTGGCGCGGCGGGCGGCCTTGGAGGCCTCCTGGGCGCGGCAATGGGCGGCAAATCGGGCGGCTTCGGCGCCGATCTCAACTCAGCCCTCGCCAATGGCGGCGAGCCCGACACCACCCCCGGCGCCGCCGAAGAGGCGATGGCCGGGCTGATGATCCGCGCGATGATCCAGGCCGCCAAAGCCGATGGCCAGATCGACGCAACCGAGCAGAAGAAACTTCTGGAGCGGCTGGGCGACGTATCGGCGGCCGAGCGCGCTTTTGTCGAACGCGAACTGGCGGTGGAAATTGATGTCGATGGGCTGGCCCGCGCCATTCCGGACGGGCTCGAAGCACAGGCCTATGCGATGTCGGTGATGGCGATCGACCTCGACAACGATAACGAGGCGCGATACCTGCACCAGCTTGCCGAAGCGCTCGGGCTCGACACCAGATCGGTCAATCACATCCACGAGCAGATCGGCGCCCCGACGCTTTACGCCTGAGCATGGCGGCCGAAACCGGGGGCTTCACGCCCCCGGACCCCCGTGGAGTATTTCGCGCTCAGTGAAAGAAAGCCCTTTCATCGAGCGGAAAACTACTCCGGGGGAGGCCGAAGGCCGGGGGCAGAGCCCCTTTTCTCAGGTGAATTTGTTGTCGCGCGGGAAGCCGCGCGGCGCCATGCGGCCGGTGCCGGCGCGTTTGCCCAGCCATTCGGACAGATCGGTCTCGGTGCGGGTGCGCCCGGCTGGGTCCTTCCAGCTCAGCCCGTCGGACAGGGTGAAGGCCCGCGCGTCCGACAGCCCGCCATCCTTGTATTTCTGCAGACGAACGCCCTTGCCGCGCGCCATTTCGGGCAGTTCTTCCAGCGCGAAGACCAGCATCTTGCGGTTCTGGCCGACACAGGCGACGTGATCGCCCTCGACCTTCACGCAAACCGCGGTTTTCGCGCCGTCGCGCATGTTCAGAACCTGCTTACCGGCCTTGGTCTGCGCGACCAGTTCCTCGGCGGGGCAGAGGAACCCATCGCCATCCGAGGAGGCCATCAGGAATTTCTCGCCCGGTTTCGGCACCAGAAGATGCGAGACCTCGGCCTCGTTCGGCAGGTCGACCATCAGGCGTAGCGGCTCGCCCATGCCGCGCCCGCCGGGCAGGTTGGCGCCAAGCACGGTAAAGGCGCGCCCGTTCGACGCGAGCGCCACGATCCGGTCGGTGGTTTCGGCGTGAATGGCAAAGCGCGGCCCGTCGCCGTCCTTGAACTTGGCCTCGGCATCGAGCGGGTTGTGCCCCTTCATCGCGCGCACCCAGCCCATCTGCGACAAGATCACGGTGATCGGCTCGCGCTCGATCATCGCCTCGATCGGCACTTCCTCGACCTCGCCGGCCTCCGCGAAGGTGGTGCGGCGCGCGCCGCCCGGTGCGTCCTTGCCGAATTGCTTGCGGATCTCGCCCAGCTCACGGCCGATCGTCTTCCACTGCTTCGCGGGCGACGCCAGCAATGCCTCCAGCCCGGCGCGCTCCTTGGTCAGGGCGTCGCGCTCGCGGCGCAGCTCCATTTCCTCGAGCTTGCGCAGGCTGCGCAGGCGCATGTTCAGGATCGCCTCGGCCTGCACCTCGGTCAGGAACACACCGCCGCCCCAATCCTCGGCCAGCATCACGGCCTTGGGCTCATCCTCGTGGCGGATGATCTCTATCACGCGGTCGAGGTTGAGGAAGGCGATGATGTAGCCTTCGACCACCTCAAGGCGCGCGTCGATCTTGTCCATCCGGTGCTGCGAACGGCGCTGCAGCACCTCGCGGCGGTGGTCGAGGAAGGCGCGCAGCACCTCTTTCAGGCTGCAGACCTTCGGCACACGCCCGTCGATCAGCACGTTCATGTTCAGGCTGAAGCGCACTTCAAGGTCCGAGTTGCGGAACAGCATGCCCATCAGCATCTCGGGCTCGACAGTGCGGGCTTTCGGCTCGAGGACGATGCGCACGTCATCGGCGCTCTCGTCGCGCACATCGGCCAGCGCAGGCACCTTTTTGGTCTGGATCAGCTCGGCCAGACGCTCGATCAGCTTGGATTTCTGCACCTGATACGGGATCTCGGTGACCACGATCTGCCACTGGCCGCGGCCCAGATCCTCGCGCTCCCACCGCGCGCGCAGCCGGAACGCACCGCGCCCGGTGCGATAGGCATCGCGGATCGAGCCGCGCGGTTCGACGATCACGCCGCCGGTCGGGAAATCGGGCCCTTCGATCAGGTCGGCCAACGTGTCATCGCCAACATCGGGCGTGTCGATCATCAGCAGGCAGGCCTCGATCAACTGGTCGAGGTTGTGCGGCGGCACGTTCGTCGCCATGCCGACCGCGATGCCGCTGGCGCCATTGGCCAGAAGGTTCGGGAAAGCGGCGGGCAGAACGATGGGCTCTTCCAGCGTGCCGTCGTAATTCGGGCGCATGTCCACGGCATCCTCGGCCAGACCGGCCAGAAGCGCCTCGGACGGATGCGCCAGACGCGCCTCGGTATAGCGGCTGGCCGCCGGGCTGTCGCCGTCGATATTGCCGAAGTTCCCCTGCCCGTCGACCAGCGGGTAGCGCATCGCGAAATCCTGCGCCAGACGCGCCATCGCATCGTAAATCGCGGCGTCGCCATGCGGGTGATAGTTGCCCATCACATCGCCCGAGATCTTGGCCGATTTCCGGAACCCACCCGTCGGCGCCAGCTTCAGCTCGCGCATCGCGTAAAGGATGCGCCGATGCACCGGCTTCAGCCCGTCGCGCGCATCGGGCAGCGCGCGGTGCATGATCGTGGACAGCGCATAGGTCAGGTAACGCTCGCCAATCGCTCGGCTCAGCGGTTCGGACACGGTCGAAGGCGGAAGATCGTCGGGCTCGCTCATGCCATCGGGTGTAATTCGCGCCGCGCAGCCGGTCCAGCCCAAAGCGCATGGCGCCGCAAAACGGGAAAGGGCCTGGGCTTTTCCCCTGCACGCAGGCCGCCGCATCGGGCTTTTACTCGGACCAGACCACAAAGCGGAGGGACGACAGATGGCGCAGGGACGGATGCTCGGGCAGATGGTGATCGGCACCTTGGCGTGCTGCTTCCTGATCCTGTCGCTTGCCGGCAATGAAGAGGCCTCGGCCAATGCGACACCCGCGCCGCAGGCACAGCCCGCCGTTGCCATCGCAGCCCCGGCGCCCCCCGCCCTGCCCGAAGGCGCGCGGATCACGCCGCTCCTGGTCAAGACCAGTGCCCCGGCGCCGGTCCTGCGGCCCTCGCCCGAACACCGCGCGATCCAGCACAGCACCCCCGCCACGACCGCGCTCTGGCAGGTCACCGCCAACCGGCTCAACCTGCGTGCTGCGGCCTCCGCCGAAGCGCCCGTCCTTGACCGGCTCTCGCTCGGCGCCGAGGTGCTCCCGGTCTCGGCCACCGATGCCGAATGGGTGCGCGTGCGCATTCAGGGCACCAGCACCGAAGGCTGGGTCGCCACGCGCCTGCTGCGCCCGATCCTTTGATCCGATCGCAAGCCTTGCGCTTTCATCGAGCGACAAATACTCCCGCCGGAGGCATCCCCGATCGCGGCCCGCACGCCGCCGGGGCTTTTCCGGCAGGAGGCACGCATGACCAAGACCATCCTCATCACCGGCTGCTCCTCGGGCATCGGCTATGACGCCGCGCATGGGCTCAAGCGTGCGGGCTGGAAAGTGTTCGCCACCTGCCGCCGCGAAGAGGATTGCGAGCGCCTGCGCGGCGAGGGGCTGATTTCCTTTCCGCTCGACATGGCCGACCCGGCCTCGATCGAGGCGGGTTTCAACGAGGCGCTCGCACGCGGTCGCGGCCGGCTTGATGCGCTTTACAATAACGCCGCCTTCGCCTGCCCCGGCGCCACCGAGGACCTGCCCGTGGGCGCGCTGCGCGAGATTTTCGAAACCAACCTCTTTGGCCTGCACGACCTGACCACACGTGCGATCCGCGTGATGCGCGCGCAAGGCGACAACGGCGAGGGCCGGATCATCCAATGTTCCTCGGTGCTCGGCCTCGTCGGCGCGCGCTGGCGCGGCGCCTATGTCTCGACGAAATACGCGCTCGAAGGGCTGACCGACGTGCTGCGCCTCGAAATGGGCGACACCGGCATCCACATCATCCTGATCGAGCCCGGCCCGATCACCTCGAAGATCCGCGAAAACTCGATCGCGCATTTCGAGCGCTGGATCGACTGGAAAAACTCGCCACGGCGCGCGCAATACGAAGACAGCCTGCTGCGCCGCCTTTATCAGCCGAAGGCGAAAAAAGACCGTTTCGAACTGCCCGCCTCGGCGGTCACCGAGAAACTGCTGCACGCGTTGACCGCGCCGCGCCCGCGCCCGCGCTATTACGTCACCACACCGACCCATCTGGCTGGCGTAGCGCGGCGCCTGCTGCCGACGCGGCTGCTCGACAAGGTCGTCGCAAAGGGCTGACGATTTCCTTCGCAATCGCCCACACGCGCGCTATGGTCAGCCCGCGAACAGGGAGAGAAAATGAAAGACGATCCGCTTTTTTACCTCGTGGCAGCCGCCAGCCTTGCGGTGCTGGTGATCCTGATGATCGGCATCGGGGGGTTTGCGCGCGGCGGCGATTTCAACAAGAAACACGCCAACAAGCTGATGCGCCTGCGGATCGCGGCCCAGGCCGTGGCCATTGGGCTGATCCTTCTCTTCGTCTATCTGCGCAAAGGGGGCTGACGATGGTCGTCCTGAACAAGATCTACACGAAAACCGGCGACAAGGGCGAAACCGCGCTGGCCGATGGCTCGCGCGTGGCCAAGCATTCGCGCCGCGTGGCAAGCTATGGCACCGTCGACGAGCTGAACGCGACGCTCGGGCTTGCGCGGCTGCAGGCCGCAGGCGATCTCGATGCCGCGCTGTCGCGGATCCAGAACGACCTCTTCGATCTCGGCGCCGACCTCGCACGCCCCGCGATGGACAAGGATGCCGAAGCCCCCTACCCGGTGCTGCGCATCATCGAAACGCAGGTTGCCCGGCTCGAATCGGAAATCGACGCGATGAATGCCAATCTCGAACCGCTTCGCAGCTTCGTCCTGCCCGGCGGCTCGGCGCTCTCGGCCTATCTCCACCTGTGCCGCACCGTTGCCCGCCGCGCCGAGCGCGAAGCGACCGAACTCGCCGCCGCCGAGGATGCGAATCCCGCCGCCGTCAAATACCTCAACCGCCTGTCGGACTGGTTTTTTGTCGCGGCGCGCGTCGCCAATGACAATGGCCGCGCCGATGTGCTCTGGGTGCCGGGCGCGAACCGCTGAGCGGCGCGGATTTTCCGCATTCCGCGGCGTCACAAACTCAAAACGTGACGTTACGACACGCAGGCGCGTCGATTTTACTCTGTCTTTCGCTGCGCCTGCAATGTAACAAAATTGCCGAGAACTTGTTGGCTGGGCCATTTTCAGCCCGGAATCGAAGTAGGGAGACACTCGCCGATGAAGGTACTGGTGCCTGTTAAGCGCGTGATTGACTACAACGTGAAGGTTCGCGTTCGTGCGGACGGAAGCGGTGTCGATCTTGCGAATGTGAAAATGTCGATGAACCCGTTCGACGAGATTGCTGTTGAAGAGGCGA
>NZ_NTJD01000007.1 GCF_002358085.1 Pseudothioclava arenosa | reverse complement strand
TCGCCTCTTCAACAGCAATCTCGTCGAACGGGTTCATCGACATTTTCACATTCGCAAGATCGACACCGCTTCCGTCCGCACGAACGCGAACCTTCACGTTGTAGTCAATCACGCGCTTAACAGGCACGATAACTTTCATCGCACATCCCCCAGGATCGAAAGGAAAGGCGCCGGGCCCGAGGGCCCGGCAAACCGGATCAGAACTGCCGCTTGATCAGCTCGCGCAGCTCGCCGACCACGCCGCGGCGGAAGGCCAGCACGCAGATCACGAAGATCACGCCTAGCACCACCGGCACCCAGGCCGCCAGCGGCCCCGAGGCCAGGTAGTTCTGCAAGGTGATGATGATGCCAGCTCCGACCGCAGGCCCCGCGATCGTGCCCAGCCCCCCCAGGAGCGTCATCAGGACGACCTCGCCGGACATGTGCCAATGCACATCCGTCAGCGACGCCAGCTGGAACACCACCGTCTTCGTGCCGCCCGCGAGCCCGGCCAGAGTAGCCGAGATCACGAAGGCCAGAAGCTTGTAGCGCTCGATGTCATAGCCCAGCGAACGGGCGCGGTCCTCGTTGTCGCGGATCGCGCTGAGCACCTGACCGAAGGGCGAATGCACGGTGCGGGCGATGATCAGGAAGCCGATCACGAAAATCGCCAGAACGAAGTAATACATCGACATGTCGTTCTGCAGGTCGATCATGCCCAGCGCGGTGCCGCGCGGCACGCCCTGCAACCCGTTCTCACCGCCGGTGAAGGGCGAGGAGACGAAGAGGAAATAGGCCATCTGCGCCATCGCGAGGGTGATCATCGCGAAGTAGATGCCGTGGCGGCGAATGGCGAGCATGCCGATCGCCAGCCCCATCAGCCCCGCCACCGCGGCGCCGAACAGGATGCCAAGCTCGGTCGGCAGGCCCCAGACCTTGAGCGCGTGGCCCGTGATATAGGAGGCGCCACCGAAGAACGCCGCATGACCGAAGCTGAGCAGACCGCCATAGCCAAGGATCAGGTTGAACGCCGAGGCAAAGAGCGCGAAGCACAAGAGCTTCATCAGGAACACGGGGTAGATCATCGTGGGCGCCAGCATCAGCAGCCCGAGCGCGATCAGATAACCGGAGTACTTTTTCATATCCTGTCTCCTTCAGGCGGCTTTGCCGAACAGCCCGGCCGGGCGAAGCACCAGCACGATGGCCATGACGAGGAAAATCACGGTCGAGGAGGCTTCAGGCCAGAACACCTTGGTCAGCCCCTCGATCACGCCCATCGCGAGACCGGTCACCACCGCGCCCACGATCGAGCCCATGCCGCCGATCACCACCACGGCGAAGACGACGATGATCAGGTTCGAGCCCATCAGCGGGTTCACCTGGGTAATCGGCGCGGCCAGCACACCGGCGAAGGCGGCCAGCGCCACGCCATAGCCATAGGCCAGCGTCGTCAGCAGCGGCACGTTCACCCCGAAGGCCTGCAGCAGGCGCGGGTTCTCGGTGCCGGCGCGCAGATAGGCGCCGATCTTGGTGCGCTCGAACAGGTACCAGGTCGCGGCGCAGACGATCAGCGAGGCCACGACGACCCAACCACGATACCACGGCAGGAACATGAAGCCGAGGTTGATGCCGCCCTGCAGCTGCGCGGGCGGAGAATAGGGAATGCCCGAGGCGCCGAAGAGCTTGACGAAGGTCCCTTCCAGCACCAGCGCCAGACCGAAGGTCAGCAGCAGGCCGTAGAGATGGTCGACACCGGCAAGTCGGCGCAGCAGCAGCCGCTCGATCACGATACCCACGATACCGACCAAGAGCGGCGCAAAGATCAATGCGCCCCAGTAGCCGATCCCGAAGAATTTCATCAGGCCCAGCGTCGCGAAAGCGCCCAGCATGTACAGCGCGCCATGCGCGAAGTTCACGATGTTGAGCAGGCCAAAAATGACGGCCAGACCGAGCGAAAGCACCGCGTAGAACGCGCCGTTGATCAGGCCCAGAAGCAGTTGGCCGAAAAGCACTTGCGGGGGAAAGCCCAGCAGATCCGTCAGCATTTGGAGATGTCCTTGTTGCTTGTCGGGGTCACCACCGGGCATAGGGGGCTATGCCCGGTGGCTTCCTCTCGCATTACTTGGTCGGGCAGGTGCTCTCGGAGAGCGGGCCGAAGGCCTCTTCCCCGGGAATCGTGCGCACGATTTTGAGGTAATCCCACGGCCCGGAGGATTCGGCCGGCGATTTCACCTCTGCGAGATACATGTCATGCACCATGCGCCCGTCGGTGCGCAGCACGCCGCCATGAGCGAACATGTCTTCGACCGGCATTTCGCGCATCTTCGCCAGAACGGTTTCGGTATCATCCGAACCGGTGGCCTCGATCGCCTTCAGGTAGTGGCGCACCGACGAATAGGTGCCGGCCTGAATGCCCGTCGGCATCTTGCCGGTCTTTTCGAAGAAACGCTGCGACCAGGCGCGGGTTTCGTCGTCCATGTCCCAGTAGAAGCTGACGGTCATCTGCAGACCCTGCGCGGTCTCAAGACCCAGCGCGTTCACGTCCGAGAGGAACACCAGCAGACCGGCGATCTTCTGGCCAGCTTCGATGATGCCGAATTCCTTGGCCGCCTTGATCGCGTTGATCGTGTCGCCGCCAGCGTTGGCCAGACCGATCACCTTCGCGCCCGAGGCCTGCGCCTGCAGCATGAAGGACGAGAAGTCGGACGCCGGGAACGGGTGCTTCGAAGCGCCCAGAACCTGGCCGCCCTCGGCTTCCACGACTTTCGAAACGTCGCCCTGCAGGGCTTCGCCGAAGGCGTAGTCAGCGGTCAGGAAGTACCAGCTGTCGCCGCCTTCCTTCACAACGGCCGAACCGGTGCCCACGGCGAGCGCGCGGGTGTTGTAGGTCCAGTGCAGGCCGGTCGGGATGCAGGCGTCATTGGTCAGCGGCGACGAGGCCGCGCCCGAAACCAGCGCGATCTTGTTCTGTTGCTTGGCGACTTCGAAAACCGCCATCGCGACCGAGGTGGTCACGAGTTCGGCGAAGGCGTCGACGCCCTCGGTATCGCCCCATTCGCGCGCCTTGTTGGCGGCGATGTCGGCCTTGTTCTGGTGATCGGCCGAGACCAGCTCGATCGGTGCGCCGGCAACCTGGCCGCCGAACTCTTCGATCGCCATTTCCGCGGCGGTGATGGTGCCCGGGCCGGCCACGTCCGAATAGGTCGCCGACATGTCGGTCAGCAGGCCGATCTTGACCACGCCGCCGCTGATTTCGGCAGCGGCGCCGGTGGCCATGACCGCCAGAGCCGAAGCGCTGGTGGCAAGGTGTTTGAACAGTTTCATGAGTTTCCTCCTCCTCAGGAATGGTCCCTGGCGCGTCAAACGCTCAGGTATTCGTCGAAAATGTGCTGTTTGGACTCGAGCTCGTCCTGCTCGATGCAGGCGACGATCTTGCCGTGGTCCATCACGAAGTGGCGGTCCGCCAGCGGCGCCGCGAACACGAAGTTCTGCTCGACCAGAACCACGGTGTAACCGCGGGTCTTGAGTTCGATCAGCACCTCGCCCAGCTTGTCGACGATGACCGGGGCGAGGCCCTCGGTGATCTCGTCAAGCAGCAGGATGTTGGCGCCGGTGCGCAGGATGCGGGCCATGGCGAGCATCTGCTGTTCGCCGCCCGACAGGCGCGTGCCCTGGCTCTTGCGGCGCTCGGCAAGGTTCGGGAACATCTCGTAGAGTTCCTCGACCGACATGCCACCCGCGGCCACGCGCGGCGGCAGCATCAGGTTTTCCTCGACCGATAGGCGCGAGAAGATGCCGCGCTCTTCGGGGCAATAACCGACACCCAGATGCGCGATCGAATGCGGCGTGGCGTGGATCACTTCCTCGCCCTTGAGCATGATCGAGCCGGTGCGGTGGCCGACCAGACCCATGATCGAGCGCAGCGTGGTGGTGCGCCCCGAGCCGTTGCGGCCCAGAAGCGTGACCAGCTCGCCTTGGTAGACGGTCAGGTCGATGCCGTGCAGCGCATGGCTCTCGCCATAGAAGGCGTGAAGATCCTGGATGCGCAGTTCCTCGATATGTTCGGAAACGTGCTGACCACCGATGTCGTGGTTCTCGATCAACGTGCTCATGCCGCTTTCCCCATATAGGCTTCTTTCACGCGCGGGTCGGCGGAGACCTCGGCATAGGTGCCCTCGGTCAGGAGCGCGCCGCGCTGCAGGACGGTGATCCGGTCGCAGAGCGTCGAGACCACGCCGAGGTTGTGTTCCACCATCAGGATGGTGCGGTTCGCCGAGACCTTGCGGATCAGCTGCGTGATCAGTTCCACGTCCTCGCGGCCCATGCCCTGCGTCGGCTCGTCGAGCAGCATCATCTCGGGCTCGAGCGCCAGCGTGGTGGCGATTTCCAGCGCACGTTTGCGGCCATAGGGCAGGTCCGCCACGATCGCCTCGGAGAAGCGTTCAAGGCCCACCATGCCCAGCAGTTCGTCGGCGCGGTCATTGAGCTTGTTCAGCGATTTCGCCGCGCGCCAGAAATGGAACGAGGTGCCCAGCTTGCGCTGCAGCGCCACGCGGACGTTTTCACGCGCCGTCATGTGCGGGAAAACAGCCGAGATCTGGAACGAACGCACCACGCCCATCCGCGAGATTTCCGCGGGCTTGGCGTTGGTGATGTCGCGCCCGTTGAACGCGATCGAGCCGCGCGTCGGGATCAGGAACTTGGTCAGCAGGTTGAACACCGTCGTCTTGCCGGCGCCATTGGGCCCGATCAGCGCGTGGATCGTGTGCCGACGCACGTTCAGATCGACCTCGCTCACAGCGGTGAAGCCCTTGAATTCCTTGGTAAGCCCCCGGGTCTGGAGGATGAAGTCATCGGTCTGGGTCATGGGTCTCTCGTTGGAAAAGGGGGGGACAGCCGAAGCCGCCCCCCAGTCCGGGGGAGGTCACTTGGTCTCGTTCAGCGCCCGCGCCTGATCGCGCAGGAGGAACTTCTGGATCTTGCCGGTAGAGGTTTTCGGCAGAGGCCCGTAGACAACCGTTTTCGGCGTCTTGAAATGCGCCATGTTCTGGCGGCAGAAGGCGATCAGCTCGGCTTCTTCCAGCTCCTGGCCGGGCTTGAGCTCGACGAAGGCGCAAGGCGTTTCGCCCCATTTCGGATCGGGGCGCGCGACCACGGCCGCCTCCATCACCGCCGGGTGCTTGTAGAGCACATCCTCAACCTCGACCGACGAGATGTTCTCGCCACCCGAGATGATGATGTCCTTCGAGCGGTCCTTGAGCTCGACGTAACCATCGGGATGCATCACGCCGAGGTCGCCCGAGGCGAACCAGCCGCCGTTGAACGATTCATCCGTGGCGGTCGGGTTCTTGAGATAGCCCTTCATCACGTTGTTGCCGCGCATGAAGATCTCGCCCAGCGTCTCGCCATCCGACGGCACCGGCATCAGCGTCTCGGGATCGGCCACCATCAGCCCGGCCAGCGCCAGGTTGCGCACGCCCTGACGCGCCTTGAGACGGGCACGCTCTTCGGCGGTACGGGCGTTCCAGGCACCTTTCCAGGCGCAGACCACCGAGGGGCCATAGGTTTCGGTCAGCCCGTAGACATGGGTGACCTCGACGCCCATCGCTTCCATCTTCTCGATCACGGCGGCCGGCGGCGAGGCGCCCGCGGTCATGACCTTGACCTGATGGCTGAAGTCCTTCAGCTCGTCGGGCGCGTTGGCCAGCATGTTCAGAACGATCGGCGCACCGCAGAAATGGGTGACCTTCTCGTTGCGGATCGCTTCGTAGATCGGCTCGGCGCGCACCGCCCGCAGGCAGACGCAGACGCCGGCATTCGCGGCGATCGTCCAGGGGAAGCACCAGCCGTTGCAATGGAACATCGGCAGCGTCCAGAGATAGCGCGAGTGATGCGCCATGCCCCAGGTCATGATGTTCGACATCGCGTTCAGCGCGGCGCCGCGGTGGTGATAGACCACGCCCTTCGGGTTACCCGTGGTGCCCGAGGTGTAGTTCAGGCTGATCGCGTCCCACTCGCTTTCCGGCGGGACATAGCGGAACTCCGGATCGCCCTCGGCCAGCAGCTCGTCATAGGTGACGCTGCCGATGCGGTGGCCGCCATCATAGCTGGCGTCCTCGATGTCGATCACGAGCATGTCGCGGCGGCCCGAGATCTTGATCGCGCGCTCGACCACATCCGAGAATTCCGGATCGACCAGAACCGCCTTGGCCTCGGCATGGCTGAGGATGAAGGCGATGGCCTCGGCGTCGAGGCGGGTGTTCACGGTGTTCAGCACGGCGCCGATCATCGGCACGGCGAAATGCGCCTCGAACATCTCGGGGATGTTGGCGGCGATCACCGAGACGGTGTCGTCCTTGCCGAGGCCGCGGCCCGCCAGGGCGCTGGCGATGCGGCACATGCGTTCGTAGGTTTCACCCCAGGTCCGGCGCAGGTCGCCATAGACGACGGCGGTGAGTTCCGGATAGATCGCCGCGGTGCGCTCGGCGAAAGACAGCGGCGTGAGCGCGGCATAGTTTGCCGCAGTGACCTCAAGGCCACTTTCATAAATACTGTGCTTGGTCTGCATAAGTCCCCCCTTCGACCCGAGTTCCTCCGATTCGAGCCGAGGATGAGACTACGCATGGGGTTATTGCCCAATTTTCCGCCAATTGTACCGAATTGTGACGGGCACCGGTTTCCGCTTGGGAATGCCGCAGCGCTGACGCATGTTCTAGGCAATCCGAGTGAACGGGATGAGTAAGCGGAATGGATCAGCCGATGCGTGGCAAATCATCGGAACACCGGCACTCCGACCTTGTATTGCAGGGCCTCGGGCAGCTGGAGCAGGGCATCACCATCTTTGATGCCGATCTGCGGCTGATCGCCTGGAACGACCAGTTCCTCAAGATGTACGACTATCCCGCCGAGCTTGCTTTTGTCGGCGCGGATTTCGCCAGCTTCATCCGTTACAATGCGCAGCGCGGCGAATACGGCCCCGGCAATCACGAGGAACACGTCGCCCGCCGGGTTGAAACCGCGCGCCTGTTTCAACCCCATTCGATCGAGCGCGCCCGCCCCAACGGGCAGATCCTGCGCGTGACCGGCAACCCCCTGCCCGCAGGCGGTTTCGTGACCACCTACACCGACGTGACCGAGCGGCGCCTGCAGGAAGAACGCCTGCAACAGCTGGTGGCCGAGCGCACCAGCGCGCTGCAACTCTCCGAGGCGCGGCTCAAGCTGATCGCCGACGAGGTGCCCGCCGGCATCGCCCATGTCGATCGCAACATGCGCATCCTCTATGCCAACCGCCGCTTTGCCGCGGCCTATGGCAAGACGCCCGAAGAGATCATCGGCTTCCCCGCCTCCGACGTGCTGCACCCGCGCACCTTGCAGGAATCGGCGCGGTTTTTCGAACAGGCGCGCCGCGGCGCGCTGGTGGATTTCGAGATGCGCGTAGAGTTGCCCGGCGGCCGGTTCAAAGATGTGCGCACCTTGCTCCGCCCCGAAACGCCTTCGTCGGGCGAGGTCATCGCCTTCTATCTCCTGTCGATCGACGTGACCCGCCGCAAGGCGACGATGTCGGCCCTGATGGGCGCGCAGAAAATGGATGCGCTCGGCCGCATGGCAAGCGGCATCTCTCATGATTTCAATAACTTGCTGACGATCATCCTGGGCAATCTCGGGCCACTTGCCGATGAGCTGGGCGATAGCGAACTGACCCGTGAATACGTCTCGCCGGCGATCTCGGCGGCGCGGCGGGGTTCGGCGCTGACGCGGCGACTGCTGACACTGGCGCGGCGCGAACAATACGACCCGGAGCCCACCGAGATCGACACGGCGGTGGCCGAGATCTGCACGCTTCTTCGCTCGTCGATCCCGCGCGAGTTGCATATCGAACAGCGCAACCGCTCCGACGCGCCGAAGGCCGTGGTCGACCGGGCGCAGCTGGAGATGGCCCTCCTGAACCTGGCGATGAACGCGCGCGACGCGACCGAGGGCCGGGGCCGGATCGTGATCGAGACCAGCGCCTACGACCTGCCCGCGCAAGAGGCCGAACTGCTGCATCTGCCGGTGGGCGAATATGTGCGGATCCGCTTTTCCGACGACGGCTGCGGCATGTCGCCCGAACAGACCGAGCGGGTCTTCGAACCGTTCTATACCTCGAAGGCGGCGGGCTCGGGTTCGGGCCTCGGGCTGTCGATGGTCTATGGTTTCGTCAAGCAGTCGAATGGCGCGATCTCGGTCGAGTCGACGCTGGGCGAAGGCAGCCATTTCACCATCCTCCTGCCCAGTGCCGCCCTGCATCGCAGCGACAGCCCCGCCGCGCCCGAACTGGCCACCGCCGGCGCGCAATCCGAGCTGATCGAAAGCGTCGCAGCGACCGATGACGAGCAGGCGCTGATCCTGCTGGTCGAAGATGACCGCGAGGTGCGCCGCACGATCCGCCGCAAGATCGGCGCGATCGGGCATCCGCTGGTCGAGGCCGACACCGCCGACGAGGCGCTCGACCTGCTGGCGCGGATCGAGGCGGTCGGCGTGGTGCTGACCGATGTCGACATGCCCGGTCGAATGAACGGGATCGACCTTGCCTGCCATCTGCGCAGCGCCCGACCCGACCTGCGCGTGGTACTGATGAGCGGCCAGGCCGCGCTGCTTGAGGGCGAGCAGGCGGCCTGCGCCGACGTGCCGATGCTGCGCAAACCGTTTTCCACCGCCGAATTGTCGGCAGCGCTCGCCGCGGCGCGCGCACCCAAGACCAAGACCGCGGGCGACCCGCTCGCCGGAGATATCTGATCATGAGCATTCTCGTATATCTGCTTGAGGACGATCTCGACATCACCCGCCTCATCGAACGCAGCCTGGCGCAGCAGGGTTTCGCCGTGCGCTCGTTCCGTCGGCTCAGCGAATTCGAGCGCGCCCTGCGCTCGAAGCTGCCCGACCTCTGCCTGATCGACCTGTCCCTGCCCGATGGCGACGGGCTGAGCCTGCTGAATTCCGGGCTGCTGCCGCGCACGGTGCCGCGGGTGGTGGTGACCGGGCGCGGCTCGGTCACCGATCGCGTGGTCGGGCTTGAGATCGGCGCCGACGATTACATCGTCAAACCCTTCGAGACCCGCGAGATGGTCGCACGCCTGCGCGCGGTATTGCGCCGCTGCCGCATGACCCGCGAAGAAGAGAATAGCACGCCGAAAGCCATCGCGCGTTTCGGCGAGTGGACGGCGAATATCACCGCCTGCACATTGGCGCATGCCGAGGGCGAAACCGTCAGCCTGTCGTCGTCGGAGAACGCCCTGCTCGAGGCCTTCCTCCGCGCACCGGGCCGGGTTCTGACGCGCTCGAACCTGCTCGATGCGACCACCGGGCGCGGCAATGAACCCTTCGATCGCTCGATGGATGCGCGGATCTGCCGGCTGCGGCGCAAGCTGGGCGACAACCCGCGCTCGCCCGACATCATCCGCACCGTCTATGGCGCGGGGTACATCTTTGCCAAGGATGTTTCCTGGCTGGAATAGCGGCCACAAAACCCGCTCTTGATTTTTATATACGATCGGTCAAATAATAACTCATGACCGATTCCGCCCCCGTTCCTCGCAAGCGCGGCCGTCCGCGCAAATCCGCCGCCGAGCAAGAGGAGGCTCAGGAGCGCCTGCTGCGGGCGGGCGTGGCGGTGCTGACCGAAAAGGGTTTCTCGGCGGTCGGGATCGAGGAAATCCTGTCCGCAGCCTCGGTGCCCAAGGGCTCGTTCTACGCGTTTTTCGACAGCAAGGAGGCCTTCGGTCACGCGCTGATTGACGCCTACAACGCCTATTTCGCGCGCAAGCTGGACCGCTGGTTTCTGGACGACAGCCGCGCGCCGCTCGACCGCATCACCGCCTTCGTCGAGGACGCCAAGGCTGGCATGGCGCGCCACGATTTCCGGCGCGGCTGCCTTGTCGGCAATCTCGGACAGGAGATGGGCACGCTACCCGAATCCTTCCGCGCCCATCTGCGCGCGGTCTTCGACGATTGGCAGGCCCGCACTGCGCGCTGCCTGCGCGCCGCCCAGGCCACCGGCCAGATCGGGACCGAGGCCGATTGCGACGAACTGGCTGCCGTCTTCTGGATCGGCTGGGAGGGCGCGGTGCTGCGCGCCAAGCTCGAATGCCGCCCCGATCCGCTTGAAACATTCGCGCGTGGCTTCTTCGCGATGCTGCGCTGACAAATCGCCCCGGAGGGGGGCCGCAAAAGGGAGGAAACCATGTTCCGTGGCCTGCTGCTGAACAAGACCGAGGACGGGCGCACCGACGCCCGCATCACCGAGATCGACGAGGCCGACCTGCCCGAGGGCGATGTGACCGTGCGTGTCGCGTGGTCGACGCTGAACTACAAGGACGCGCTGGCAATCACCGGCAAGGGGCCGGTGGTGCGACGCTGGCCGATGGTGCCGGGCATCGACTTCGCGGGCGTCGTCGAGACCTCAAGCCACCCCGATTACGCGCCCGGCGACAAGGTCGTGCTGAACGGCTGGGGCGTGGGCGAAGGGCATTGGGGCGGGCTGGCCGAAAAGGCCCGCGTCAAGGGCGACTGGCTGGTGCCGCTGCAGGCCCCCTTCAGCCCGCGCGACGCGATGGCAATCGGCACGGCGGGCTACACCGCGATGCTCTGTGTGCTGGCGCTTGAACGTCACGGGCTGACCCCCGATCAGGGTGATGTGCTGGTCACCGGTGCGGCGGGCGGCGTCGGCAGCGTCACGGTCGCGCTCTTGGCGAAACGCGGCTTTCGCGTGGTGGCCATGTCGGGCCGCGCCGAAGAGACCGATTATCTGAAAGGCCTTGGCGCCGCCGAGGTCATCACCCGCGAGGGCTATGACCAGCCCGGCCGCCCTCTGGCCAAGGAACGCTGGGCCGGCGCGGTCGACGTAGTCGGCGGCCATGTGCTCGCCAATGTCTGCGCGGCGATGAAATACCGCGGCGCGGTCGCGGCCTGCGGTCTGGCGGGCGGCATGGACCTGCCCGCCACCGTCGCCCCCTTCATCCTGCGCGGCGTCGCGCTTTTGGGCGTGGACAGCGTGATGTGCCCCCGCCCCGAGCGGCTGGAGGCCTGGAAACGCCTGGCCAGCGATCTGCCCGCCGAGACGCTGGCCGCACTGACCCGCGAAATCGCGCTGGAGGACACGATTTCCGCCGCGCCGAAATTCCTGTCCGGCGAAATCCGCGGTCGCGTGATCGTGCCGATCGCCCCCGACCTGACCTGAGGAGACCCCAAATGACCCATCCGATCAGCCGCTTCGCGGTGCCGAAGCTTGCCGACATGCCCGAGGACATCCGCACCCGCATTGAGGCGGTGCAGGAAAAATCCGGCTTTATTCCGAATATCTTCCTCGGCCTCGCCCATCGCCCCGACGAGTTCCGCGCCTTCTTCGCCTATCACGACGCACTGATGGAAAAGCCGGGCAACCTGACCAAGGCCGAGCGCGAGATGATCGTGGTCGCGACCTCGAACGCGAACCAGTGCCAGTATTGCGTCGTCGCGCATGGCGCCATTCTGCGGGTGCGCGCGAAAAACCCGCTGATCGCCGATCAGGTCGCGGTGAACTATCGCAAGGCCGATCTGACGCCCCGGCAAAAAGCGATGCTGGATTTCGCGATGAAGGTCTCGGGCCCGGCCTATGAGGTCGGCGAGGCCGATTTTGAGACCCTCGCCGCGCATGGGTTCGACGCCGACGACATCTGGGATATCGCCGGCATCGCGGCCTTCTTCGGCCTGTCGAACCGGATGGCCAATGTCGCCAGCCTGCGCCCGAACGACGAGTTCTTCGCGCTCGCCCGCTAGGTTTCCCCCTTGCCCCGGCGGCCACCCCGCCGGGGCGGGATCAGCCCGCGCAACCGGGCGCCACCGGCCGCGCGCCCAGCAATTCGTAAAGCCCGCAATTGCCCTCGACCAGATCGTGCAGCGTGATCTGATCCAGTTCGTGGTAAAACGCCTCGATCGCGCGGGCGAGATAGCTACGCAACCGGCAAGCCGAGACCAGCGGGCAGGTGTTGGTTTCGGGGTTGAAGCACTCAGCCAGCGGGATATCGGCCTCGAATTCTCGCACAACACTGCCGATCGAGATCGCCTCGACAGGCCGCGCAAGCCGCAGTCCGCCCGCGCGCCCGCGCACCGTCGCCAGCACGCCACTGGCCTGCAACCGCTGCACCACATGCGCCGCGTGATGAACCGAGCAGTTGCAGCTCTCGGCAATCTCGGCGGTCTTGATCAGCGTATCGCGTTGCACCGCGCAGCTCATCAGCACGCGCAAGGCCAGGTTGGTTCGTGTCGTCACGCGCATCTCCCACCCTTTCGTGAGCCGATTTGTTGTATTAAAAATACATAAATTAGTTGATCAAGATCAAGACGGCGATTAGAGCCAGGCTATATTTCGCATTTGATATGTGGAAAATCGGATCATGGCCAGAGCCAGCACCCCGCAGGGCCACCTGACAGCCCCTTCCCGGACCGGCGCGCTTCTGTCGCTGACGGCGGCGTTGGTCTGGCCGGCGCAGGCAGCGCTGATCGCGGCGGTCTTTGCCGGGCTGCTGAGCGGCGCGCCCACGATCTCGCCCTTGATCGCGGCGGCAGGGTTCTTTACGCTGGCCGCCCTGCGCGCGGGGCTTGAGGCCGCCGCCCAACGCAAGTTGGCACGTGCTGCCGAAGCGGTGATCGCCACCGCGCGCCACCAGATCGTGCAAACGGAATCCCACGCGGCGTCTTCGTCGTCGCTGGGCAATGCGGGCGCTCTGGCCGCGCTTGCCACCGACAAGCTAGAGGCCCTGCGCCCCTATCTGCTGCGCTACCGTCCGGCGCGGTTGCGCTCGATGGTGATGCCGCTCGTCATCCTTGCGATTGCGCTCTGGTATGGCTGGGCGGTGGCGGTGGTCTTGCTGCTGGCCGGGCCGCTGATCCCGCTGTTCATGGCGCTGGTGGGCTGGGCCGCGAAAGAGGCCAGCGCCCGCCAGATGGTCGAGATCGGCCAGCTCTCGGACCTGCTGATCGACCGCCTCGCGGCGCTGTCCGACCTGCGCCTGATCGGCGCCGGGCCCGCCGCGATCGAAGGGTTTCACGCCGCCTCGGAAAGCCTGCGCCACCGCACCATGGCGGTGTTGCGCATCGCCTTCCTGTCCTCGACCGTGCTGGAACTGTTCTCGGCACTCGGCGTGGCGATGGTCGCGGTCTGGGTCGGCTTCGCGCTGCTCGGCGAGGTCGGCTGGGGCACTTGGGGCACGCCACTCTCGCCCTTTGGCGGGATGTTCCTCTTGCTGCTCGCGCCGGAGTTCTTTCAGCCGTTGCGCGATCTGGCGGCGGCCTGGCATGACAAGGCGGGCGCCGAGGCGGTGCTGGCGGAACTGGCCGATTACGAGGCCGAAGACCGCCCCGGCCTGCCCGGCCATGACCTTCCTGCCACCGGCCAGCCCCCGGCCGGGCCGATCGCCTGGCGGGGGCTTGTGGCGCGGCGCGGCGGGGTTCTGATCCGCTACCCGGACGCGGTGATCGCCCCCGGCGCGCGCATCGCGATCACCGGCCCGAGCGGCGCGGGCAAGACGACGTTGCTGCGCCTTTTGGCCGGGCTGGACCTGCCCGCCGAAGGCACACTGCACGTCGGGGCGACCGCGCTGAGCGAAGCCCACCTGCCCGACTGGCGCGCGGGGCTCGGCTGGATGCCGCAGGCGCCGCATTTCCTTGATCGCTCGCTGCGCCAGAACATCGGCTTTGGCCGCCCGCTGCCCGAAACCGTGCTGGATCAGGCACAGCTTGGCCCGGTGATCGCGGCCCTGCCCAAGGGGCTGAACACGGTTCTGGGCGAGCGCGGCGCGGGGCTTTCGGGCGGCGAGGCGCGGCGGGTGACGCTGGCGCGGGCGCTGGCGGCGGGCCAGCGCGTGTTGCTGGCCGACGAGCCCACCGCCGACCTTGACCCCGACACCGCCGCGGCGGTCACTGCGGGACTTCTGGACTTCGCCGCGGCGGGCGGCACGCTGATCCTCGCCACGCATGATCCGGCGCTGATCGCGCGGGTGGATCAGGTGATCGCGCTCGGCCCCGAGGAGGCCACGCCATGAAACCGCTCTTGCGCATCATCCGCCTGTTGATCCGCGCTGACCGCCGCGCAATCGCGATCGGGCTGTTGCTGTCGATCGTGGTGCTGGCGATGGGCGCGGCGCTGCTGGGCCTCTCGGGCTGGTTCATCACCGCCTCGGCGGCGGCGGGCATGGCGGGGCTTGGCACGCTGTTCAACTTTTTCGCGCCGTCCGCGATGGTGCGCTTTCTGGCGCTGGGGCGCACCGCCGCGCGCTACGGCGAGCGCCTGACCACCCATGACGCGGTGCTGCGCGCGCTGGGGGCGCTGCGGCTGCGGCTGTTGCGCGGGCTCCTCGCGCAGCCCTATCGCGCGACCGAGCGGCTGCGCGCGGCTTCGGTGCTGAACCGGGTGACGGCGGATGTCGATGCGCTTGATGGCGCGCTGTTGCGGCTGGTGCTGCCGGGGCTTGCCGGGGCGGCGGTGATCGTGCTGGCGGCAGCGCTGGTCGGCTGGCTCGTGCATCCGCTGGTCGGGGCGTGGGTTGGCGCGGGCTACCTGCTGGGGCCGAACCTCGTGTTTCTGGCCGGGCAGCACCGCGCGCGGCGCCCCTCGCGCGAGGCCGAGGCCGCGCTGCAGGCCACCCGCAACCGGCTGGTCGAGATGATCACCGCGCGCGAAGACCTCACCGTTTATGGCCAGATCCCGGCGGCGCGCAGCCGCACCCTTGAAGCTGGCGCCCGGCATGGTGCGGCCCGAACCCGGCTCGACAGGATCGAGCGGCGCACCGGCTTTGCGCTCGATCTGATCGGAGGCGGGGTGACGGCGGGCGCTCTGGGCCTGGGCGCCCGGTTGGCCGAAGCCGGACAGATCACCCCCGCTGCCGCCGCAATTAGCGTTTTCGTGGCGCTTGCGCTGGCCGAGGCCATCGCACCGATCCGCCGCGCCCTGACCGAGATCGGCCGCATGGCGCAGGCCGCGCGCCGGGTCGAACCCGCGCTGGCCCTGCCCGCCGCCGCCCGCTCGACGACGCAGCTGGAACCGCGCCCGGCGCTCCATCTTGAGGCACTTGGTTACGCGCCGCGCCCCGGTGCACCTTCGCTCTTTGCCCCGCTCAGCGCCACCATTGCGCCGGGCAAAACCGTGGCCCTGACCGGCGCGAGCGGCCTTGGCAAAAGCACGGTTCTTCTGATGGCCGCCGGTGCTCTGACGCCTTCGAGCGGGCGCGTGACGTTGGGCGGCACCGATGTCGCGACGCTCGCCCCAGAGACGTTGCACCACACGCTGGTCATGGTGCCGCAGCGCCATGCGCTGATCGCCGGAACCATCGCCGAAAACCTGCGCCTTGCCGCGCCCGAGGCCAGCGAGACCGAGCTGTGGCAGGCGCTGGAAGCGACCTGCCTTGCCGATACGATCCGGGCGCGCGGCGGGTTGGAGGCCCGGCTGGGCCCGCGCGGCGCGGGGCTTTCGGGCGGGCAAGCACGGCGCCTCGCGCTGGCGCGCGCGCTCCTCCGTCGCCCTGCCGTGCTGCTCTTGGATGAACCGACAGAAGGGCTCGACGCGGACACCGCCGCGCGCGTTCTCGCGGGAATGCGCGCCGCCCTGCCCGAGGCGGCGATCCTGATTGCCGCCCATCGCAAGGTCGAGCGCGATGTGGCCACGCGCATGCTGCAGCTGCGGCATTCCCCCGCATAGCGGGATGCGGAAATAATATGTATCCATAATGCTTCTTTTTGATGCAGATCAAATCTGCATCCGGGATACACGTTATAACTCCTCTAAATTCGCATCTGAAACGCGAGTTATGATTCATCAGGAGACTACTCATGGAGATCGGATTGGTCGAGCTGTCGCGCCTTCAGTTCGCGATGACAGCCATGTATCACTTCCTCTTCGTGCCGCTCACGCTGGGTCTGTCGATCCTCGTGGCGATCATGGAGACGGTCTATGTGATGACGAACCGCCCCATCTGGCGGCAGATCACGAAATTCTGGGCCACGCTGTTCGGCATCAACTTCGTGCTGGGCGTGGCGACGGGCATCACGATGGAATTCCAGTTCGGCATGAACTGGAGCTATTACAGCCATTATGTCGGCGACATCTTTGGCGCGCCCCTGGCGATCGAGGGCCTGATGGCCTTCTTCCTCGAGGCGACCTTTGTCGGACTGATGTTCTTTGGCTGGGACAAGCTCAGCCGGGTGCAGCACGCGGTGGTGACCTGGCTGGTCGCGATCGGCTCGAACTTCTCGGCGCTCTGGATCCTGATCGCCAATGGCTGGATGCAGAACCCGGTCGGCGCGGTCTTCAACCCCGACACGATGCGGATGGAGATGACCTCGTTCTTCGACGTGATGTTCAACGAGGTGGCACAGGCGAAATTCGTCCATACCGTCTCGGCGGGCTATGTCACGGCCTCGGTCTTCGTGCTGGGCGTCTCGGCGCTCTACCTGCTGAAGGACCGCCACAAGGAGCTGGCACGGCGCTCGATCGCGGTGGCCTCGGCCTTCGGCCTGGCGGCGGCGCTCTCGGTCGTGGTGCTGGGTGACGAGTCTGGCTATTCGGCGAGCCACACGCAAAAGATGAAGCTCGCCGCGATCGAGGCGATGTGGGAAACCCACCCCGCCCCCGCGCCCTTCACCGCCGTCGGCTTCCCCGATCAGGAGGCCCGCGAGACCCATTACGCCGTGGAAATCCCCTGGGTGATGGGGCTGATCGGCACGCGCTCGCTCGACACGGAAATCCCCGGCATCAACGATCTGGTGAAGGTCTCGGAGGAAAAGATCCGCGATGGGCTGATTGCCTATGACGCGCTGATGCAGATCCGCGAGACCCGGGGCGCGACCCCGCAAGCGGTGCGCGACACCTTCGAGGCGCATTCCGAGAACCTCGGCTATGCGCTCTTGCTCAAGCGTTATGTCGACGACCCGCGCGAGGCGACCGAGGCGCAGATCCTGCAGGCCGCCGATGACACCGTGCCGGGCGTGGCGCCGCTGTTCTGGGCGTTCCGGCTGATGGTGGCCCTTGGCTTCAGCTTCATCGCGGTGATGGGCTATTTCTTCTGGCGCGCCTCGTTCCGTCAGATGAACTTCCCGCGTTGGGCGCTGTATCTGGGCGTGGCGATCATCCCGACGCCCTGGCTTGCGGCAGAACTGGGCTGGTTCGTGGCCGAGTTCGGGCGCCAGCCCTGGACGGTGGACGGCGTCTTGCCGACAGCGCTTTCGGCCTCGTCGCTCTCGGTCGCGGATCTGCTGATTACGCTCGGCGGCTTCGTCACCTTCTACTCGGTTCTCTTCGTGATCGAGATGGGGCTGATGGTGAAATACATCCGCAAGGGCCCGTTCCAGGACGTGGCCGAAACCGAGGCCTGGCAGGCAGCCCATGAGGCCCGTCTGCGCGGCCAAACCAACGCAATTCCGGCGGAGTAAGTGACATGGTTCTGTATGAATTGATCGACCTCGACGTCTTGCGCGTGATCTGGTGGGTGCTGTTGGGGGTGCTGTTGATCGGCTTTGCCCTGACCGACGGCTTCGACATGGGGGTGGGCGCGCTCCTGCCCTTCGTCGGCAAGACCGATGTCGAACGTCGCGTGGTGATCAACACCGTCGGCCCGGTCTGGGAAGGCAACCAGGTGTGGTTTATCCTGGGCGGTGGCGCGATCTTCGCCGCCTGGCCGCCGCTTTACGCGGTGAGCTTCTCGGGCTTCTACCTCGCGATGTTCACCGTGCTCGCCGCCTTCATCCTGCGCCCGGTGGCGTTCAAATACCGCTCCAAGCGGCAGGGCCTTGTCTGGCGGCGCAGCTGGGACTGGGCGCTGTTCATCTCGGGCGCGGTGCCGGCGCTGCTGTTCGGCGTGGCGGTGGGCAACGTGCTTCTGGGCGTGCCCTTCCACCTGACCGACGACCTGCTGTCGATCTACGAAGGCAATGTGCTGACCAAGTTCCTCGGGCTGCTGCGTCCCTTCGCGCTGCTGGCTGGGGTGGTGTCGCTCTCGATGCTGCTGATGCATGGCGCGGCCTGGCTGAGCCTCAAGGCCGAGGGTGTGGTGGCTGAGCGCGCACGTCGCATCGGCACCGTCGCGGGGCTGGTGGCGCTGGCGGGCTATGCGCTGGCCGGGCTCTGGCTCGCGTTCGGGGTGCAGGGCTTCTCGCTCGGCGAAGTGGTTCCGAACGGTCCCTCGAACCCGCTTTATTCCGAGGTCACCCGCAGCGGCAGCTGGCTTGCGGCCTATGCCGCGCGGCCCTGGATCGCGGTGGCACCGGTGATGGGCTTTGTCGGCACGGCGATGGCGATCCTCGGGCTGCGGGCGGGGCGTGAAGTCTCGACGCTGCTCTGGTCGAAGCTGGGCATCACCGGCATCATCGCCTCGGTCGGGCTGACCATGTTCCCGTTCATCCTGCCCTCGAACAGCGATCCGAACAGCTCGCTGACGGTCTGGGATGCCTCGAGCTCACACCAGACGCTGTTCGTCATGCTGGTGGTCACGGTGATCTTCATGCCGCTGATCCTTGCCTACACCGCCTGGGTCTACAAGGTGCTCTGGGGCAAGGTCACCGAAGCGGACGTCACCGAAAACACCGACACGGTCTACTGAAGGAGAAAACGGATGTGGTATTTCGCCTGGGTTCTCGGCCTTCCGCTCGCGGCGCTGTTTGCCGTGCTGAACGCCATGTGGCTTGAGCTGCGCACCGACGCCTGCCTCTCGGATCAGGGCAATTGCCCGATGGGAGAGCATAAACACTGACGGGCAGTCCCTTGCCTTGTCCAGTCGGGCCCGGATCTCTGCGCGGATCCGGGCCCGGCGCCTTTTTGCCCCCCCGCCCGGGCGGAATTTTCGCCAAAGTGATGCGCGCTTGCGCCAAGCACGCGAGTTTGATCCCGCACCTGCGGCACAACCTTGACGTAGCGCCCCACAGGCAACATGAACGGAGTTCCATGGCCCGGATCGACGAGGACCGCCCGATGAAATTCCGCTTCCCCATTGTCATCATCGACGAAGATTTCCGCTCCGAGAACACCTCGGGGCTCGGCATCCGGGCGCTGGCGCAGGCGATCGAGGCCGAAGGCTTCGAAGTGCTGGGCGTGACCAGCTATGGCGACCTGTCGCAATTCGCCCAGCAGCAAAGCCGCGCCTCCGCCTTCGTGCTCTCGATCGACGACGAGGAATTCAGCGCCGGCCCCGAGCTGGACCCGGCGGTCAGGAACCTGCGCACCTTCATCGAGGAAGTGCGCTGGAAAAACGCCGAGGTGCCGATCTTCCTGCATGGCGAGACCAAGACTTCGCGCCACCTGCCCAACGACATCCTGCGCGAGCTGCACGGCTTCATCCACATGTTCGAGGACACGCCGGAATTCGTCGCCAAGCACATCCTGCGCGAGGCCAAGGCCTATATCGAAGGCATCCAGCCGCCCTTCTTCAAGGCGCTTCTGGATTACGCTGAGGACGGGTCCTATTCGTGGCACTGCCCGGGGCATTCGGGCGGTGTCGCCTTCCTGAAAAGCCCGATCGGGCAGATGTATCACCAGTTCTACGGCGAAAACATGCTGCGCGCCGATGTCTGCAACGCGGTCGAGGAACTGGGCCAGCTGCTGGACCACAACGGCGCGATCGGCGCGTCGGAACGCAATGCCGCGCGGATCTTCAACGCCGATCACTGCTTTTTCGTGACCAACGGCACCTCGACCTCGAACAAGATGGTCTGGCATCACACGGTCGCGCCGGGCGATGTGGTGGTCGTCGACCGCAACTGCCACAAGTCGATCCTGCATTCG
Source organism: Pseudothioclava arenosa (assembly GCF_002358085.1). Lineage (GTDB taxonomy): Bacteria > Pseudomonadota > Alphaproteobacteria > Rhodobacterales > Rhodobacteraceae > Pseudothioclava > Pseudothioclava arenosa. The sequence continues at coordinate 155,819 of NZ_NTJD01000007.1, read as the reverse complement.
ATCATCATGACCGGCGCGATCCCGGTGTTCCTGCGCCCCACGCGCAACCATTGGGGCATCATCGGGCCGATCCAGCGATCGGAATTCGAGCCCGAGGCGATCCGCGCCAAGATCCGCGCGAACCCGCTCCTGAAGGATTACGACGCCGACACGGTGCAGCCCCGGATCATGACGCTCACGCAATCGACCTATGACGGCGTGCTCTACAACACCGAGGTGATCAAGCGCATGCTCGATGGCTGGGTCGAGAACCTGCATTTCGACGAGGCCTGGCTGCCCCATGCCGCCTTCCACCCGTTCTACGGCCAGTTCCACGCAATGGGCCGCAAGCGCGGGCGCACCGCCAAGTCGATCACCTACGCCACGCAATCGGTGCACAAGCTGCTGGCCGGGATCTCGCAGGCAAGCCACGTCCTGGTGCAGGACAGCCAGGAGGTGCGGCTCGACCGCCACCTCTTCAACGAGAGCTACCTGATGCACACCTCGACCAGCCCGCAATATTCGATCATCGCGAGCTGCGATGTGGCGGCGGCGATGATGGAGCCTCCGGGCGGCACCGCGCTGGTCGAGGAAAGCATCGTCGAGGCGCTCGATTTCCGCCGCGCGATGCGCAAGGTCGAAGAGGAATACGGGCAAGACGACTGGTGGTTCCAGGTCTGGGGTCCGGCCGATTTCGACCATACCGAGGACGGCATGGGCGAGGCCAGCGACTGGGTGCTGCAAAAGACCAATGCCGAGGGCGTCGAGACCGGCGGCGGCGAAAGCTGGCACGGCTTTGGCGACATGGCGCCGGGCTTCAACATGCTCGACCCGATCAAGGCCACGATCATCACCCCCGGCCTCGACATCGAGGGCCGTTTCGACGCGACCGGCATCCCCGCCTCGATCGTCTCGAAATACCTCGCCGAGCACGGGGTCGTGGTGGAAAAGACCGGGCTCTACAGCTTCTTCATCATGTTCACGATCGGCATCACCAAGGGCCGCTGGAACACGCTTCTGGCGGCGCTGCAGCAGTTCAAGGACGATTACGACAAGAACCAGCCGCTGTGGCGCGTGATGCCCGAGTTCTCGGCCAAGCACCCGCGCTATGAGCGCATGGGCCTGAAGGACCTGAGCCAGCACGTCCATACGCTTTACGCGAAATACGACGTGGCGCGGCTCTCGACCGAGATCTACCTGTCGGATCACCTCCCGGCGATGACGCCCTCCGAGGCCTTCTCGCATATCGCGCGACGCAAGACCGAGCGCGTCTCGATCGACGATCTGGAAGGGCGCGTGACCACGAGCCTCGTGACCCCCTATCCGCCGGGCATTCCGCTCCTGATCCCGGGCGAGGTGTTCAACGCGAAGATCGTCGATTACCTGCGCTTCAACCGCGAGTTCGCCCGCGAATGCCCCGGCTTCGAAACCGACATCCACGGGCTGGTGCAAGAGGCCGGGCCCGACGGGCAGATCATGCATTTCGCGGATTGCGTGGCGCTCTGAGCCTGCGGGCGCGGGGTGCAACGCCCCCCCCCCCCGCGCCCGGCACCGCTTGACTTGCGCGCGCAAGGCTGCGCAATGGCGCGGTTCCTCCCTAGCCGAAAGCCCCTCGCGTGTCCTCGAATCCCTATGAAGCCGCCGGTTTCTACGATCAGGCGATTGCCGCGGGCCGGCACCGCGACATCGTCGGCGGGCGCTGGGACGAGACCGGGCGGGTGCAGATGGAGATCCTGCGCGAGGCAGGTCTGCGCCCCGAGCATCACCTGCTCGATATCGGCGCGGGGTCGCTGCGGCTCGGTTGCAAGGCGGTGCCCTATCTGGAGCCCGGCCATTACTGGGCGACGGATGCGGCGCGCGCGCTGTTGCTGGCGGGGCACCGCAACGAGCTGTCCGAGCCCGCACGGCTCGATCCGGCGCATCTGATCGAGGACGCGCGCTTCGCGTTTCCGGGCGTGCCCGACACGATCACCCATGCCATCGCCTTCGCGGTGTTTCCGCATCTGCCGATGGCCTATCTGCGCCGCGCCCTGACCAACCTGCACCGTTTCACGCGTCTGGAGCAGTTTCTGTTCACAGTTTTCCTTGCCCCCGACGCCGAGGCCGCCGCGCGCGCCTACCGCCAGCCCGACGGCGTCGTCACCCATGACATCCGCCCGCCCTATCACCTCTTGCCCGAGGATGTGCTGCATCTGGCGCGCACCACCGGCTGGACGGTGACGCGCCAAGACAAAATGTTGCCGCGCGGGCAGGTCCTGTTCGTGGCAAAGCCGGGCTTGCAGTAAGCGCCGACGCGGGTTAGCCTCCACAACTGAACAAGTGTTCAATTGTATCTGCGGGGAGGCAGGGACGATGTTGAACCCAGAGGCAAGCTATGCGCTGACGCGCGACCGCTTCGCGTGGGACATTCCCGAGCATTACAATATCGGCGTCGATATCTGCGACCGGCCCGCGGCGGAAAATGGCGCGGCAATCGCGATCATTGATGTGTCGGAGGACGGCTCGGTCGCGGAATACAGCTTCGAAGAGTTGCGCCAGCGCTCGAACCGGCTGGCCAATGCGCTCTCGCGGATCTCGGCGCCGGGCGATCGGATCGGCGTGCTCCTGCCGCAATCGGTGGAAACTGCGCTGTCGCATATCGCGATCACCAAGGCGGGGCGGATCGCGCTGCCGCTGTTCACGCTGTTCGGCCCCGAGGCGCTGTTGCACCGGCTGCGCGATTCCGGCGCCTCGGTTGTGGTGACCAACCCCGATGGCCTGCGCAAGCTGGCCGAGATCCGCGACGCCCTGCCCGATCTGCGCCAGATCATCTGCCTAGGCGGCCCCGAAGGCGCGCTGGATTTCGAGGCGATCTGCGCCGCCGAAAGCCCCGAGTTCACCGCCGTCAACAGCCGCGCCGAAGACCCCGCCGTGCTGATCTACACCTCGGGCACGACCGGCAACCCCAAGGGCGCGCTGCATGCGCATCGGGTTCTGCTGGGCCACCTGCCCGGCGTCGAGATGAGCCACGATTTCTTTCCCCAACCCGGCGACCGGATCTGGACGCCCGCCGACTGGGCCTGGATCGGCGGGCTTCTGGATGTGCTGATGCCCGCGCTGCATCATGGCGTCACCGTCGTCGCCTGCCGGTTTCGCAAGTTCACCGCCGAGGCGGCGTTCGAGCTGATGCGCAGCCACGGTATCCGCAACGCCTTCCTGCCGCCCACCGCACTCAAGATGATGCGGCTCTGGCCCGAGGCCGAAGCGCAAAACCTGCAAATGCGCTCGGTCGCGAGCGGCGGCGAGACGCTTGGCAAGGAGCTGATCGACTGGGGTCAGCGCGTCTTTGGCGTGACCATCAACGAGTTCTACGGCCAGACCGAATGCAACATGATCGTCTCGTCCTGCGGCGTGCTGGAACCGACCGAGCCGGGGGTGATGGGCTTTGCCGTGCCCGGCCATGACGTGCAGGTTCTGGACGAGGAGACCGGCGCGGTGATGCCGCCCGGCGAAGAGGGCAGCATCGCGGTGCGCGCGCCCGACCCGGTGATGTTTCTCGAATACTGGAACCGCCCCGATGCGACCGCAGAAAAATTCCTGACCGTGGGCGAGACGCGCTGGCTCCTGACCGGCGACAAGGGGCTGCGCACCGCCTCGGGGCGAATCGCCTTTGTCGGGCGCGAGGATGACGTGATCAGCTCGGCGGGCTATCGCATCGGCCCCGCCGAGATCGAAGATTGCCTGCTCAGCCACCCCGCCGTGCAGATGGCAGGCGTCGTCGGCAAGCCCGACCCGCTGCGCGGCGCGGTGGTCGCAGCCTATATCAAGCTCGCCGAAGGGGTCGCCGAAAGCCCGGCGCTGGCCGAGGAAATCGCGCTGCACGTCAAAGACCGCCTCGCCGCCTATGAATTCCCGCGCGTGGTGCGGTTCATTCCCGAAATGCCGATGACCACCACCGGCAAGATCATCCGCGCCGAGCTGCGCAAGCTGGCAGAACAGGAGGCCGCCAATGAGCAAAACTGAATGCGTCCAGATCGAGGTCACCGGCGGCGTGGCGCTGGTCACACTGAACCGTCCCGAGCGGCGCAATGCCATTGACCCCGAGATGACGCTGGCGCTGCGCGAAGCCTTCGACCGGATCGAGGCCGACCCCGCGATCCGGGTCTCGGTGCTCCGCGGCGCGGGGCCGGTGTTCTGCGCCGGGATGGACCTCAAAAGCTTTCTCGCCGGCAATGCCGAGGCGATCCTCTATGGCCCACACGGCTTTGCGGGCTTCGTCGCACGCGCGCGCCGCAAGCCGGTGATCGCAGCGGTGACCGGCGCAGCCTTGGCCGGGGGCTTCGAGGTCATGCTGGCCTGCGACATGGTCGTGGCGGGCGAAAGCGCGATCTTCGGCCTGCCCGAGGCCAAGCTGGGGCTGGTCGCGGGCGGCGGCGGCGCGATCCGGCTGGCCCGGCGCATCCCGCGCGTGCTGGCGAACGAACTGTTGCTGAGCGCGAAAACCTACAGCGCCGCCGAGATACGCGACTGGGGGCTGCTGAACCGCGTGGTTCCCGACGCCGAGGTGCTGGCCGCCGCGCAGTATCTGGCGCGCGCGGTGGCAGCCAATGCGCCCCTGAGCATCGAGGCAAGCCTTGCCCTGTCGGATCGCGCCTTTGCCGAGGAAGAAACCGCGCTCTGGCAGGCCAATGACGCCGCGCTGCAACGGCTTTCCGACAGCGCCGACGTCACCGAAGGGATCGGCGCCTTTTTCGAAAAGCGCCCGCCGAAATGGAAAGGGCGCTAGGGCCGCAAAGCCCCGGCGCCCCGGTTTTCGAACCTCAGCACGGCCTCAGCCGCACTTCGAATGGCCGCAATCGGCGCAGGTCATGCAGCCTTCGACCTTGCGCATCGCGTAGGAACCGCAGCTCGGGCAGGCCTGGCCGCGCGGGCGCTCGTCGCCCACGGCCATCTCCATCGCCTCGGCCTTCGGGTCGGACTTGAGCCCCATCCCCTCGCCCTTCAGGAAGCCGGTCGAGACCATGTGCCGCTCGATCACGCCGCCGATCGCCGCGAGGATCGAGGGAATGTATTGCCCCTGCATCCAGGCGCCGCCGCGCGGGTCGAACACGGCCTTCAGCTCTTCGACGACAAAGCTCACGTCGCCACCGCGCCGGAACACCGCCGAGATCATCCGCGTCAACGCGACCGTCCAGGCGAAATGCTCCATGTTCTTGGAGTTGATGAACACCTCGAAGGGCCGACGATGGCCGCCCTGCACGATGTCGTTGACGGTGATGTAGATCGCGTGCTCCGAGCCCGGCCACTTGATCTTGTAGGTCGACCCTTCCAGCGAGGCGGGCCGATCGAGCGGCTCGGTCAGATAGACGACATCGGCACCCTGATCGGCCTCGGGCGCCTTTTCCGATTTCTCGGAGACCGACAGAACCGAGCCGGTCACGTCATTCGGGCGATAGGTCGTGCAGCCTTTGCAGCCGGTCTCGAAGGCCTCCATGTAGACATCCTTGAAGGCGTCGAAGGAGATATCTTCGGGGCAGTTGATGGTTTTCGAGATCGACGAGTCGATCCATTTCTGCGCTGCCGCCTGCATCCGCACATGGTCCAGAGGCGCCAGCGTCTGCGCATTCACGAAGTAGTCGGGCAGCGCCTTGTCGCCGAACTTGTCGCGCCACATCTGCACCGCGTAATCGACCACTTCCTCTTCGGTGCGCGAGCCGTCTTTTTGCAGCACCTTGCGCTTGTAGGCATAGGCAAAAACCGGCTCGATCCCCGACGACACGTTGCCCGCGTAGAGGCTGATCGTGCCGGTCGGCGCGATCGAGGTCAGCAGCGCATTGCGGATGCCATGGGTCGCGATCGCGTCGCGCACATCCGCGTCCATCTGCATCATATTGCCCGAGGCGAGGTATTTCTTGGCGTCAAACAGCGGGAAGGCGCCCTTCTCCTTGGCCAGATCGACCGAGGCGAGGTAAGACGCCCGCGCGATCAGCTTCATCCAGGCCTCGGTCTGCGCCGCCGCCTCTTCCGAGCCATAGCGCAGCCCCAGCATCAAAAGCGCATCCGCCAGACCCGTCACACCAAGGCCAATGCGGCGCTTGTTGCGCGCCTCCTCGGCCTGCTGCGGCAGCGGGAAGCGCGAGGCGTCAACCACGTTATCCATCATCCGCACCGCAAGACGCACCAGCTCGTCAAGCGCCTTCGGGTCCATTTCGGCCGTGGTCTCGAACGGGTTGGTCACCAGCCGCGCCAGGTTGATCGACCCCAGAAGACAGGCGCCATAGGGCGGCAGCGGCTGCTCGCCGCACGGGTTCGTCGCCGCAATCGTCTCGCAATAGGCGAGGTTGTTCATCTGGTTGATCCGGTCGATGAAGATCACCCCCGGCTCGGCGAAATCATAGGTCGCGCGCATGATCTTGTTCCACAGATCGCGCGCGTTCAGCGTTTGATAAACGCGACCCTCGAACTTGAGGTCCCACGGCCCGTCGGCCTTCACCGCCTCCATGAACGGGTCCGTCACCAACACCGAGAGGTTGAACATGCGCAGACGCGCGCTGTCCTGCTTGGCGGTGATGAACTGCTCGATATCGGGGTGATCGCAACGCATCGTCGCCATCATCGCGCCGCGCCGCGAGCCCGCCGACATGATCGTGCGGCACATCGCATCCCAGACATCCATGAAGGACAAGGGCCCCGAAGCATCCGCCGCCACCCCGTGCACCGCCGCGCCGCGCGGCCGGATCGTCGAGAAATCATAGCCGATGCCGCCACCCTGCTGCATCGTCAGCGCGGCCTCCTTCAGCATGTCGAAGATCCCCGACATCGAATCCGGAATCGTGCCCATGACAAAGCAGTTGAACAGCGTCACCGCCCGGCCCGTGCCCGCGCCCGCCGCGATCCGCCCCGCCGGCAGAAACTTGAAATCCTCGAGCGCGTGATAAAACCGCTCTTCCCAGACCGCCGGCTCCGCCTCGACTTCCGAGAGCGAGCGCGCGATCCGCCGCCAGCTATCCTCGACCGTCTTGTCGACAGGCGCGCCGTCAGCCTCTTTCAGGCGATATTTCATGTCCCAGATCTGCTCGGCGATTGGGGCGGCAAAACGGCTCATCGGTCGTCCTTCTTGAAGCTCAAAAAGTTGAAAGGGGCAGGCTCCGCCACGGACAGAGGCACAGGCGAAGGGTGTTCACGATACGCAGCCGATCCGCTCCGGTCAACATTGCCCCGACCGTCATCCGCATTATATTGGGGAGGGACTCAACGGACATGGCCGATATGGTGCATCTGATCAAACTCTGCGTGGGCGCTGAAAAGGTCGAAGACCTGATCCAGTGGCAGGCAAGCCGCTATGGCACGGGGCCGGCAATGCATGTCACCCGGATGACCCCGAAACGCGCCGAAGACATACTGGCGGGCGGGTCGCTTTACTGGGTGTTCAAGGGCGTGGTGCTGGCACGCCAGCGCATCCTCGCCCTCGACGAGGTGATGGGCGCCGACGGCATTCCACGCTGCGCCATCGTCCTCGACCGCGCCGTGGTCCGCACCGAGGCCCTGCCCCGCCGCCCGTTCCAAGGCTGGCGCTACCTCAAGCCCGAAGACGCCCCGCGCGACCTGCCAAAACTGCGCGAGCGCGAAGACCCGCTGCCGCGCGACCTGATCAGCGCCTTCTCCGAACTCGGCCTGCGCTGACCCCCGCTTTCATTTTGCCGGAAATATCCTCGGGGGTCCGGGGGCAGACAGCCCCCGGCGTGACGGCTCAGCGCAGGATCGGCGGTTTTGCCGGGTCCATCCCCGGCATCGAGGGCTTCAGCTCCTGCACCTCTTCCTCGACCCGCTCGGGCAGATGCAGCACCAGCGCCTTCGCCAGAAGCACCTCGGCCGCCGGGTTGCCCTCCTCCAGGAAGGTCACGTCCAGCTCGCCCGCATCCAGCCCCGAGAAGGCCAGCGCCTCGGCCATCGCCTTGGCGATCCCGGGCCGCGCAGCTTCGGGCGCGCCAAGAAAGGCCAGCACGTGGCCGCGATGCCCGTCGTCATAGACCACCCCGCCCAGCAGCGCATGGCTCGCCAGCCCCGCGAGCTGCTCGAATTTCGCCTCGAAGGCGGGCAGCAACAGGCCAAGGATCGCCGGCGGCAGGGCAGGCGCCTCGAAGCTTGCCGGCCGGGCCGAGCGCGCCTCGGGCGTATGCGTCAGCGTCTCGGTCAGCCATTCCATCGCCTCGGGCGGCAACAGCATCGCCGAGGCCGCCACGCCGAGATTGACGCCAAGCCCCACGCCCTCGCCCACCAGATGCTGCGCGATCACCCGGCCCGGCAGCGCGGCATAGGGCATCGGCTCATCGACGAATTCCGCCAGCCGCTCTTCCAGATCGAAGGCCAGCACGAAATCGCCCTCCTCGCTCGAGAACAGCTGCGGGCGGATGTTTTCGTCCTCGGGCTCCTCTTCGAGCAACAGGTACAGCTCGGCATCGGCCAGCCGGTCATAAACCGCCAGGCGCAGCGCCTCGTTCTCGGGATCGGCTTCCATCGCGGCATGGGCGCGGTCATAGGGCGTCATCGCAAAACCTCCTTCACCCGGGCGCGCAGGGCCGGCAGCAGATCGGCCTCGAACCACGGGTTGCGTTTGAGCCATCCCGTATTGCGCCAGGACGGATGAGGCAAGGGAAACACGCCCGGCGCGCGCATTCGCCACTGCGAAACCGTCTCGGTCACATTGCGCGCGCCCAGATGCCAGCGCTGCGCGGCCCCGCCCACCAGCAAGGTCAGCGCGTGCGACCCCATCTCGGCCATCACCCGCGCCCGCCATGTCTGCGCGCAAAGAGGCGGCGGCGGCAGGTCGGCGCCCTTCGCATCATAACCCGGAAAGCAAAACGCCATCGGCACGATCGCAATCCGGTCGCGGTCATAGAACTGGTCTTCGCCAACCCCCATCCATCCCCGCAGCCGGTCCCCCGAAGGGTCGGTGAAGGGCCGCCCCGAGGCATGCACCCGCGCGCCCGGCGCCTGCCCCACGATCAGCACCCTTGCCCCAGGCCGGAACCAGACCACCGGGCGCGGCACATGCGCCGTCGCGGTGGCGGCGAACCGCTCGGCGCACAGCCGGCAGGCCTCGATCTCGGTCGCAAGCGTCACGCGCGCCCCTTATCCATTACAACTTTGTCACCTGGCCGCGTCAGGCCTAGTGAAACCGGGCTTTTGCCCATATTATGCCGACAACGAAAAAATGAAGGCCCTTTGTTAAGGTTTCTCTGCCAGCCTGCAGGGTGGCACGCTAAGGGCGGAGGCAAAACGGGCAGGAGCCAACGGCGGGAATGCTGGAGTTCACCAATGTCAGCAAGTCCTTCTGGACGGGAAAGCAGCGCAAGGTCATCCTTGATCGCGCCAGCTTCCGCGTCGAGCTCGGGCAATCGCTCGGCATCCTCGCCCCCAATGGCACCGGCAAGACCACGCTGATCAACATGATGGCGGGGCTGGAGAAACCCGACGAGGGCGAAATCCGCAAGACCTGCCGCGTCTCCTTCCCGCTCGGCTTCATGGGCGGCGTCGTGCCGAAACATACCGCGCGCGAGAACGCGCGGTTCATCGCGCGGCTCTACGGGCTCGACCCCGATTACGTCGAGGCTTTCTGTCGCTGGCTCTGCGGCCTCGAGGAATATTTCGACCAGCCGATCGGCGTCTACAGCTCCGGTATGAAGTCGCGCTTCACTTTTTCCCTCTTGTTGGCGCTGGAATTCGACATCTATCTGATCGACGAGGGCATGCCGGCCACCACCGATGTGGAGTTCAACCGCAAGGCCGGCGCGATCCTGCGCGAACGGCTGCAAAGCACCACCGTGATCGTGGTCTCGCACCAGGCTGCGACACTTGAGAAATTCTGCCGAAGGGCCGCGGTGCTGCGCAACGGGCAGCTCCACATGTTCGACACTCTGGAAGAAGCGAAACGGATGTATGACTACTCCTAAGGCCACCAAATACCGGATCCGTCGCACCAGCACGCCTGCGCCCGCCAAGGCGCCCACGGCTCCGCCCGCCGCACCGAGCGAGCCGCCGGCTCAAGTGCAGCCCGCCAATTCCACCGAGATGCCCTTTACCATGCCGCATGACGATGGCTTCGGCCCGGGCCTCTTTCCAACCGCACAAGCCCCGGAGCCGGAAACCACGACCGCCCCGGACGGGCTGGCCGCCGAGGTCGAGGCGGTGCGCGCCGAAGGCCTGACCGGGCGCCAGCTGCGCCTTGCGCGACGGCTCGCGCAAAAGAACGGCATCGAGGCGAGCTCGGATTTCGAGGCCGTCGCGCTGTTGCGCCGCAGGGGGATCGACCCGTTCGAACGCGGCAGCATCCTCTCGGTCGTGCGCGGCGCGAAAGAAGAAAAAGGCTCGCGTGCGCTGGCCCGGGTCGAGAAAGCCGCTGCTGTGCCGCAAACCACGCAGCCCGGCCAATTCAGCCCCGGCGACTACCTTTCGCCCGACCAGTCCGCCCGTGAAATCATTGCCATTCAGCGCGACATCGCCCGCCGCCGCCGCCGCAAGCTGACGCTTCTGGCGGTGCGTCTGGCGTTTTTCGTGTTCCTGCCGACGCTGATCGCGGGCTGGTATTACTTTGCCGTCGCGACGCCCCTTTACGCCACCAAGAGCGAATTCGTGATCCAGAAGGCCGATGGCATGGGCGGCTCGGGACTGGGCGGATTGTTCTCGGGCACACAGCTCGCCACCGCGCAGGATTCGATCACCGTGCAGAGCTACCTGCAATCGCGCCAGGCGATGCTGCGGCTCGACGAGGATCAGGGGTTCAAGGCGCATTTCCAGGAAGACCGGATCGACCCGCTCAAGCGCCTGCCCACCAATGCCACCAACGAAGAGGCCTTCAAGCTGTATCGTGACATGGTCCAGATCGGATACGACCCCTCCGAGGGGATCGTCCGGATGGAGGTGATCGCAGCCGATCCGGAGTTGTCGCGCAGCTTCTCGGAATCGCTGATTTCCTACGCCGAGGAACAGGTCGATAACCTGACCCAGCGCCTGCGCGGCGACCAGATGCAGGGCGCGCGCGAGAATTACGACGACGCCGAAGCCAAGGTCTTTGCCGCTCAGGCGAAGGTGCTGCACCTGCAGGAACAGGTCGGCATCCTCGATCCGGTTTCGGAAACCAGCTCGGTGATGGGGCAGGTTTCAGGCTTTGAGACGCAGTTGCAGCAGAAGAAACTGGAGCTGGGCCAGCTGCTCGATAACCCGCGCCCGAACGAGGCGCGCGTAGCAGGCGTGCGCGGCGAGATCCAGCGGCTCGAACAGCTGATCGCCGAGCTGCGCGCCCAGCTTACCACCAGCACCGGCCCCGCGGGCGAGTCGCTCGCCTCGGTCACCGGCCAGCTGCGCCTTGCCGAGGCCGAACTGGAAACCCGCCAGATGCTCTTGGCCGCTGCCGCCGAGCAGGTCGAAAGCTCGCGGATCGAGGCCAACAAGCAGGTGCGCTACCTTGAGATGGGCGTGAGCCCGATCGCCCCCGACGAACCCACCTATCCGCGCGCATTCGAGAACACGCTGTTGGCTTTCCTGATCTTCTCGGGCATCTATCTGATGCTGTCGCTGACCGCCTCGATCCTGCGCGAACAGGTCGCGAGCTGACGACCGGAGGAAAAGATGAAAGACGTGAAAATCGGCGGCCTGACCGTCGGCAATGACCGCCCGCTGACCGTGATCGCCGGCCCCTGCCAGCTGGAGACCGAGGCGCATGCACTGATGATCGCCACCGAGATGGCCCGCGCCTGCGCGCAGGCCGGGGCGCAGTTCATCTTCAAGGCCAGCTACGACAAGGCCAACCGCACCAGCCTGAAAGGCAAGCGCGGCATCGGCATCGAAGCCGGGTTGCGGGTGCTGGAAAAAGTGCGCGCCGAACTGGGCTGCCCGGTGCTGACCGACGTCCACGACATCGAACAGACCCGCGCCGCGGCCGAAGTGGTCGACGTCCTGCAGATCCCCGCCTTCCTCTGCCGCCAGACCGACCTGCTTCTGGCCGCGGGCGAGACGGGCAAGGCCGTGAACGTGAAAAAGGGCCAGTTCCTCGCGCCCTGGGACATGCCCAATGTCGCCGCCAAGGTCGCCTCGACCGGCAACGAGAACATCCTGCTGACCGAGCGCGGCACCTCGTTCGGCTACAACACGCTGGTCGCCGACATGCGCGGCCTGCCCGAGATGATGAAAACCGGCTACCCGGTAATCATGGACGCGACCCATTCGGTGCAGCAACCGGGTGGTCAGGGCGGCTCTTCGGGCGGGCAACGCGAATTCGCGCCGGTGATGGCGCGCTGCGCCGTGGCGCTCGGCATCGCGGGTGTATTCATCGAAACCCACGAGGCGCCCGACACCGCGCCGTCGGACGGGCCCAACATGATCCCGCTCGACCAGATGCCGAAGCTGATCGAAACGCTGATGGAATTCGACCGCCTCGCCAAGGACAACCCGATCCGCCTGTGACACCTTCGGGACGCCTCCGGCGGGCGTATTTGGGCCAAGAAGAAACCTGCAGGGGCGTTCCTCCCCACCCTTTCTTCTTGGTGAAAATACGCCGGGGTCCGGGGCAGAGCCCCGGCGCCCGTCAGGCCACCTGCCCGGCGGCCCAGCCCGACGCCCAGGCCCATTGGAAGTTGTATCCGCCCAGCCAGCCGGTCACATCGACGACCTCACCCACAAAATAGAGCCCCGGCACCTGTCGCGCCTCCATCGTTCGGGCGTCGAGTGCGGCGGTTGAAACGCCGCCCAGCGTGACCTCGGCGGTGCGATAGCCCTCAGATCCGACCGGGCGCACCTGCCAGCGATGAATACGGTCTCCGATCAGGGCGAGCGACTTATTGCCATGATCGGCGAGCCGCCCCGCGATGCCAAGCTCGGCGCAGATCCCGGCCGCGAGCTTGTCCGGCAAGAGCCGTCCCAACGCATTATGCGTCGCGAGTTTGCCACCCTGCTGGCGGATCTCGGCCAGCTCGGCAGCGATGTCGCGCCCCGGCGCAAGGTCGATCTCAAGCGTATGGCCTTCGCGCCAATAACTGGAAATCTGCAGGATCGCCGGCCCCGAGAGGCCGCGATGGGTAAACAGAAGCGCCTCGTCGAAGACCGTCTTGCCGTGGCGCACACGAGCATCGCGCGCAATGCCCGAGAGCGGCGCGCATTGCGCGAGGTCTTGTTCGGCAAAGGTCAGCGGCACCAGCGCGGGGCGCGTTTCTATAAGCGGCAGACCGAATTGTTCCGCCAGCCGATAGCCGAAGCCCGTGGCGCCCATCTTGGGAATCGACTTGCCGCCGGTCGCCACCACGAGGCTGGCCGTCAGAATCTCCCCCTGGCTGGTCGAGACCAGATAGGCCTCGCCATCGCGCTGCACGGCCTCGATCTCGGTGCCGAGCCAAAGATGCCCTCCGCCCGCCCGCAGATCGTCCAGGAGCATCTCGGTGATCTGGGTCGCCTTGCCATCGCAAAACAACTGCCCGAGGTGCTTCTCGTGCCAGGCGATGCCCGCACGATCGACCCGCGCGATGAAATCGGCCGGCGTGAAGCGCGACAGCGCCGAAAGCGCAAAGCGCGGATTTTCCGAGAGGAATCGTTCGGTCGCGTTCTGGCGGGTCAGGTCACGGTTGGTGAAATTGCACCGCCCGCCCCCCGAGATGCGAATCTTCTCGCCCGGATGCGCGGCATGATCGAGCACCAGCACCCGGCGCCCCCGCCGTGCCGCCTCGGCCGCCGCCATCAAACCGGCCGCCCCCGCGCCCAGCACCAGAACATCAACTTTTTCCATGCTGCCTGCCTTAGCCCCCCCGCCCGGAGAAGAGCAACGAAATTCGTGTGATTTTCCCCTTGAAGCCGCCCGCCGCCTTGGCTAAACACCGCCCCACGTTGGGGCGTAGCCAAGTGGTAAGGCACCGGTTTTTGGTACCGCGCACCGTAGGTTCGAATCCTACCGCCCCAGCCACTCAAAATTTCCATTTATTTTCAATGACTTGCGAAACAGGCGTCGCGCCGTGTGTTACAGTCGCGTGTGTGTAGCACGTGGCTTTTTAGCCCGTAAACGACTCACAAATGCCGAATACGCATCTAGGTCTCGAAACGGAAAGAGGGCAGGGCCGCGAAGCCCCGCCCTCTAGACCAAAGTTCGGCACCGCGCAGCCAGAGAATAGCCGCCGTGCCGTCTGGGGGTTTTCGGATGCCCTCCGCGCACTCGCCCAGTAATCGCAGCCCGCTTCGCGACGTTGGTGCGTCACCGGGGCGGGCCAGCCCCGCATGCCCGACTGCAATGCTTCCCAGAGGTCGCGCCCCTGCCAGACGTGGATTTCATCAGCGAGAATGAAGGTCGGGGTCGTGCCGTGCTGCGCGCGTCCATCCGAGGAAACGGCTTTCAACACCGAGCCGTCGCGGGTGCTTTTGACCGCCTTCGGGGCGTTGTGCGCGTCGTAGATGCGCGAGACCGCCTCAAGGCGCTTGTCCTGGCGGATGATCTCGGCAGCTTCCCGAAAGCCGATGCCCGCCTGTTCCCGATCCGAAGCCGCAAAGATGATCTGCCCCGCAGGCACCCGCTCAGGCCCGAAGAGGTGCAGAAGCGCCAGCGCCGCCGCCAGCGAGGTCTTCCGGTTGCCCCGAGGGATCATCAGGAAGACCGTCTTGACCACGCGCGAGCCGTCCGCGTTGCGCGGGCCGTAGATGCGCCGAACGATGCGCTCCTGCCACGGCGCGAGCTGGAAGGCGCGCTTGGGTGCTGTGCTGGCCGGGTGACGCAGGCGGCGCAGGAACTGCACCGCGCGCTCGCCATGCCCGAGCGGGTCGGGAATGGGCGAGTTGTCCATGACCCAAGCCGGATAGGTGCCCCCCTTGACAGGGCACTTCATGTTTGGTTTCTCGGCGCTACTCATTGTTTCATATGGAAAAATCATGACTGCAAAGAAGCGTTACCTGCTTACTGTGGCTGCCGTTCTGGTCTTCTTCGGCCTGATACTCAACCTGCCCGCCCTATCTGGAGACTCTGCGATTGCTGGCGCGAAAATTTCAGAGGGCGTTGGGCTGGGCATCAGCGTTTTGATCATGAGCTGCATCGGACTGGCATATCGCAAAGACAAGCCAAAGGGCTTCATGGTTGCCGCCGTAATTATTTCAGCTCTCCTGATCATTCAGAGGTTCGCACTGCCGATAAGCTAAACATTCAACGGATCGTCGTCCTCTTCGGGTGCCACAGGACCAGCAAGTCCGATCCGCGCCCGAGAGGTCGGCGTGAGGCCGTATTCGCTCGCGAGCTGGCGCGCGGTCTGCGCCGCCCGGTTCCACACCCCAAACAGCTTCGGGTCGATCAGACCGCCCGCGCGTTGCTCTTCGATCTGCCGACAGATACCTACCGCCGAGCAATACGCCTCCACGCCCGCAAGGTCGGCGCGGGTGAGGATTCTACGGGCGATCAACTGCGGAAAAATCCTTTTCCACTCGGCCTTTGCATGGGCCGCGAGGTAGGTCGGCGCGGGTGGCGCTTTCGTCAGCGCCTCGGTGTCAGCAGAGAGCGCTGGCTTGATGCCTCGTTGATGCACGCTCATGCTGCCACCGCCAGCGCAGGCGCACTAAAGTTCGCCTCATAGGTCGCCCGCATGAACCCCATAGGCGTGACGCTGCGCGCGTTCGCCCGGTCGCGGCCTTTCCCGGCCATGTCGCGGATAACGTTCATCTGGGCAGGACCGGGAAGCGATGCCCTCGGCGGCATGACGAACCCGCCGCCCGTCCAGAGGCAGGTTTTCTTGGTGTAATGCTCAGACGGCGCGAGCTGGGAATAGTCGCACGGGTCGAAAGTGTGATCGGGCTTGCGCCAGTAGGTGCTGATCGTGCTGCGCGGGTTCTCGATCAGGTAAGGCACTTCGAAGAACTCGGCCCACTCGGCGGCGATGGCGAACAACTCGATTGCATCCGAGAGCGCATGTAGCCCCTTACCCTTGAACCAGCGCGCGCCAGAGGTCGCCAGATCATCGCACGGCGGGAAGGCCGCGAAGAACCGGCAGCGCTCCACCATGTCGCGCGTCGGCTTCCAGCGCCGTGCGTCGGCCTGAACGAAATGCACGTTGCCCACGCTGCGGTTGCCGGGGTGTTGAATGTCAATGCAGTAGCAATCCCACCCCGCAGCCGCGAACGGCTCGGCGGATTTGCCCGACAACTCATAGAGGAAGATGGCGACGGGCTTCATGCTGCCACCGCCCGCAGATCAAGGCCACGCCTGCGCCCGATCTCGGCAATCGCGACGATGTTCCACGCCTTGCCGTTGTGCAGGATGCGATCTGCCACGCTCACGCCCGGAAGCCAGCGGATCAGAAACACCGCATTGTTGCTCACGCCTTCGCCATAGGTCGTCAGGAATTCCGAGATACCCGCCTGACGCAGCTCGGCCCGCCCGGTCGCGTAGGTCTCCCATTCGCCCGACACGGCACCCGAGGCCGCAACGGTCTCGGTCATGCGTTGCAGCTCGATACGGTTTTGAAGTTTTCCAGACTGCATGGTCAGACCCTCCACCGAACAACGGCCTCAAGGGTCATAACGCCATGCGTCAGGCTCAGCTCGGGCTTAGGGTCGCGCAGCCAGACCACGCGCGGCTGTTGCCATTCGTCCATCATCAGCTCGGGCGTGTCCTGCGGCCCGAACTCAAGCGCCCCATGCACCGCAGCACCGATCTGGCGCGCGGTGTCGGCCCCGTCTTCCTGTGCCCGGATGTGCAACGTGAGAAACACGCGCGCGAGGCGCTGCGACCCGGCAGCACAGCCCAGGAACTCGGTGCGCGCATCGCCGAGGACAACCGAGGGCAAGCGCTCAGAGCGCACGGAACCCGCGCGGATATTACCGGCAGGCACAAGCGCCACCACCTCGGGCGCATTAATCAACGCAGAGCGCACGGCGGTTTGGAAGGCCAGCGCGGGGTCAATCATGGCTGCCCCCTTGTGCTGCCTTGCGCATAGCCTGCCCGATGGCCCGCCCGATGCGGCGGCGCGCACGGGCTTCTGTCAGACGTGCAGCGGGCAGAAGGAAGGGTTGCGCCTCGGTGCCGGGGTGTTGAGTGCCCGCGAACTGCCCCGCGTTTACGTGCGGGTCGGTTCCAAACTCCACAAGATGCCCGTGGCGTTGCTCGGGGTTGCCGACCGTCACAAGCGCTTGGTTCTCGCCCGCCCTGCGACGGCCACCACCCTCTGCATAGGCGGGCGTCTCCGCACCGGGCGGCGTCACCACGATTGAGGCTTTCAGGTCGCCCTCGTCTTCCGGCGCGAGGCTGCGCGCCACATGCGTAAGGTCTTCCGCAGAGGCCACCACGGCAGGGCGCACGTCTTGCAGAACCGCATTCGGGATCGCTTCGAGGCGCTTGGCAAGCCGTGCGGCCTGCGCGTTCAGGTCCAGACCGGCCATGCCTCACACCACCCATTGACGCAGCGGTTGCAGCATGTCGTGAACGCCGAAAGGCACCGCGTAGGGGTTGCCCCCGACCTGTGCGGCCTCGCGGGTTTCATACCAGTAGGCTGCCAGCATCAGGACGGCTTGGTTGAAGAGCGCAGAGTCGATGCTGGCGCTGTTCCAGGGGCCGATAAAGGACTGGCAGTAGTGTTCGGCGGCGGCGATCTTGGACGCCAGAAGCGCGTCGTCAAGATCATGGTCAAGGTTGAGCTGGGCTTTCAGCTCAGCAACGGAAACAACAGGCATACTCGCAAACTCATAAACGAAAAGGCATCTATGTTATTACATAACATATCACGCCAAGCATTTGAAGAGTCGAAACAAAGTCAATCACGAATGCATCACGCGACCGTGATTTTCACAAAGCCATACCTCACTTCGCCAGCATCGCCTTAAAAATATGACCCCGAGGTCAATTCTCTGTTGCGCACCAAACACGACAAGCCTGAAACGGGCACCGAACGAGACGCGAAAAGTTGAATGCCCTGACTTCGTTAACCTTTTCTAGCGCACACGTATGCAGAAAGGATAGTTCATGCGTTCTAAGTTTGTTGCTCTCGGGCTTGCTGCAAGCGTTGCGGTTTCCGCTTGTGCGAAGAATGCCAATGAGATTTCGGCACAGTATATTTCTCCCATGCAGTATGAGTCTTACTCCTGCCGCCAGTTGAGTGAAGAGGCTCAACGGGTTTCCAGCCAAGCAGCGCGACTGACTGGGGTCCAGAACGAGAAAGCGAGCAGCGATGCCGTTGCGACCGGCGTCGCGCTGGTTCTCTTCTGGCCGGCCGCGTTCTTCATCGACGGCAACGGTGAAACGGCTTCGGAGCTTGGCCGCCTGAAGGGTGAACTCGAAGCCATCGAGAAAGTCAGTATCAAGAAGAACTGCGGCATCCAGTTCCAGCACGCTCCGGCGCCCGCCGCGAGGGAGCCGGAAGCCAAGAAGCCTTCGACGTTCTCGCCGAAGTCGGACGACTAAGCCCAAAAACGATCAGGGCCGCGATCATCGGCGGCCCTGGCTCAACTGGCATCCAGCGCCTTGATACGCTCTCGAAAAGTTATTTAGGGACAATCCTGCGTGAACCTCCCCCCGCCGGTCCTACTGGGGCCACAAAGTTTCACGGTAGCCCGGCTCAGGAACATGGGCTACACATGCGTCCCAAGTGCAACCGAGCAGGGCAAGCAGAATGCAGTTAGAAATGCGCGACACCCTAAACCACTCGCGACTTCAGACACGGCTGGCGACGTTCTCCGAATTCGGGGGCGAGAGCATCGTGGAGGTGCGCAACGGTGTCCCACACTACATTAACGAGTTCTGGACGGCGGGCCAAAGGCAGGGCCACCGACTTCATGAAGTGAGCTACCGTGCCTGCTTCAAGCCGCAACTGCCTGCGTTCTTCATAGATCTTCTGACGGAACCAGGCGACGTCGTCTATGACCCTTTCATGGGGCGCGGGACCACACCAATTGAAGCGAACCTCAAAGGTCGTGTAGCCTTCGGGAATGATGCGAACCCCCTGAGCATCCTCCTTACGGAACCCAGACTAAACACGCCGACACTCGGACAAGTTCGTGAACGCTTGGCGGAGATACCGTGGAAGTCGTTTGACGACTTTGAACATGACGAACTTCTCCCTTTCTATCACCCGGACACCCTAGCAATGATTGAAGGGTTGCGGTCATGGATGATCGAGCGAAGCAACAACAACCTTCTCGATAACACTGACAAGTGGATTCGAATGGTTGCGATCAACCGCCTCACTGGGCATTCGCCCGGTTTCTTTTCTGTCTACACCATGCCGCCGAACCAAGCGGTGAGCATTGAAACGCAGGTCAAGATTAACGCAAAGCGCAATCAATCGCCGACCCGCAGAGAAGTCCCAGACATAATCTTGAAGAAGTCGAAGTCTCTTCTCTCTCAAGGGGGCGCGTCGACTGATAGCTATAAACTACTGACCAAGAAATCGCACGAGACCAATGAAATTCCTGACGCAAGTGTTTCGCTTACAGTAACTTCACCACCCTTTTTGGACATCGTTCAATACGAGGCAGATAACTGGTTGCGGTGCTGGTTCGCTGGGATCGAAGTTGAAAAGGTGGGCATTTCAAGCCATAAAAAAGTCGAAGACTGGCAAGACTTCACCCACCAGACACTCCGAGAACTAGTGCGCATCACTAAGCCGGGCGGGCATATCGCATATGAAGTTGGTGAGGTAAGAAACAAGACCGTTTTCCTTGAGGAACACGTTCTTGAAGCTTCTAGCGGACTCGCTATAGAACCTGAAGCGGTCATGATCAACCAGCAAGATTTTACCAAAACCTCAAACTGTTGGGGCGTTGGTAACAATGCAGCCGGGACGAATACAAACCGCATAGTCATATTCCGGAGAACATGATGACTACAGAGCGAGAAAAACTTCTCGAAGAAATTTTGGCTCAAATGCTTAAGCCTTTAAAAGGTTTGCCATTTGAAGTTATTGTTAAATCTACCTGCAATACAGACGTAATAAAGTTCGACAAAAACACCGAAGAAAACTCAATATTTCTTGAGAGATTCATCAATGCGATGACTGATGTATGCCGGGAGATACAAGAGAATCCAATTCGACGCCCGCGACCAAATGAAGTTGGGAACGACATGGAGCCGTATGTCGCGAAGTTTCTCTCAGCCCATGGCTTCAATACAGCACCCGCCAAGACAAAGGAGGGCCTCGGGAAAGCCACAGCCTACCCAGACCTTTTTGTGGAACGCGACGGCGTGCCGATTTATGTTGAGGTCAAAAGCTACGCGGCTGAGAACCATTCGACAACTCAACGTTCGTTCTACTTCTCACCTTCCGACGATCCCAAAGTGTCTTGCGATGCCCATCACCTAGTCGTCGGATTTGAGATTTATGACCGAGGGGTGAACGGAAAGAAAGATGACAGGGCAAGAGACCTGCGCGATTACGTGCCGATGGGCTTTACGATCGCCGATCTCTACGGCATGTCGTGCGATATGAAAGCGGAGTTCAACTCGGACAACCGTCGCATGTATGAAGAAGATCGAATTCTCGCGAATGTCCGGGTGAACTAGTTTCCTCAAGGAAAACGCCTACCCGAGGCGACAAATGCGTTTTCTCGCATCCTGCCCCTGACCGCCTCGGGTTCAACGCCAGCGAAGGTGCATACAAGGTCGAGGTCTGCGCTCGGCCTTGTCAGGAAGCGGCGGGCCTCTTGGGTCTCGAACTCGCGGCGCTCGGGTGATACGCCAGACGCAGGCACCCCATGCACAGCGTCGTCAATGGCGCGCATCAGCACGGCCTGCCACAGCTCGCGGCTCATGCCTGCGCCCGCTCCTGCCGTTGCTTGGCGCTGTTGTGGTGGTGGGCGCAGAGGCTTTGCCAGTTGCGCCAGTCCCAGAACAGCTCCTTGTTCCCCCGGTGCGGTGTGATGTGATCGACAACGGTCGCGGGCGCACCGCAGATCACGCATTCAGGATGAAACATCAGATATTCGGCGCGGGCCTTCTGCGAGTCAGTCGTGTAGCCACGCTGGCGGGCGCTAGGGCGGCGCGCATCATGGCGACGGTTCCGGGCGCGGGTGCTTTCGATCTGGCACTGGCAGCGCTTGCCGTGAGGCACAGTGCGGCCACAGGTGCAGACGTGGGGCGGGCGGGGCATCAGAGCTTTCCTTTCAGGGCGCGCAGTCCTGTGCGGTCAAAGTCGGGGTCGAGACCGGCAGCGATGTTCGCGGCGCGCTGTTCCTCGGTCTGGCCGGTGGGGGTCTCGGCTTCGCCTGCCCCATGAATGGCATTGAGCTTCGCAACGTGGCCTTCGAAGGCTTGGGCGATCTCAAGCGGGGTTGCGGCCCAGGTCTCGGTGGGCGTCCAGCCAAGCCAGCCGGTGCCGATGCGGAACAGATCGGCATACGCCTCTGACCACGGCTTAGGCTTCGCGGTAGAAGGCGGCGGCGTGTCGGTGGGTTCTGCATCCATAGGCGCGAGGAACAACCCCAGAAGCTCGCCCAGAGGCTCAGCGACGGCCTCCTTAATCTCATCGAGCGGTCGGTTCGCAAGGGAATGCAAAAGGGCCTCGGCAGCGGAACCAGAAACCGCCGAGGCCCGCATGATCGCCCACACGGTTTGCGTGTGGAGTTGGGAGAGGTGGAGAATGAGACCTTCCCAGCCACCATGCAGGCGCTCAAGCGTCATCGCCGCGCGCAGGCTCGGGCGAAGCGTCACAGCATGACTGCCGTAACGCACCACCACCTCAGAGCTGCGCGCCAGCGGGTGCATAGGCTCAGGCTGCCAGCTTGAGCTTGGTCAAGGCCTCGCCCAGAACCACGCGGCCACCCACGCGGCGGCGGGCGTGCAGCTTGACGATACCGTTTGCCGCGCCGGTGTAGTCGTCGCGCAGGATCTCAAAGCCGGTGCGGTCGGCAATGGTGTAGCCCGACGCGAAGTCACCGAAGACGATGGGCGTGTTGCCTGCGGTCGGGTCGGCCATATCAACGGCCTCATAGACCGGGCGGCCCAGAAGGGTTGCAGGCTGGCCGCTCGTCAGGCCCGACTGCCACAGATAGGTGCCGTCCGTGTCCTTGAGCTTGCGAACCGTCGCCATCGTCTTGCGGTTCATCATCCACGCGCCGTTCTTCGAATAGGCCGATTTCAGCGCATAGAAGAGGTCAACAAGCGCGTCGCCGTCCAGACCGGCGACTTCCAGCTCGGGAACTTCCGCCGAGGTCATCACGCCTTCGGCGGCGGTGGTGCCGTTGCCGGTGACAAGCCATTGCGCTTCCATCTGGCCGAAGCGGCGGGCGATGTGATTGGCGAGGTAGGCGTTCAGATCAACCTGGGCGTCTTCCAGCAGGATGCGCGTCACTGGGACGACAACGGCCATTTCATGCGGCTTGAGGTCGATCTGTTCGAAGCTCGGTTCGGACTCGGGGCGCGCTGCGGTCTCGGTGACGTGGGCGGGCTGAACTTCATCCACCAAGCGGGGCAGTTGCAGAAGCGGGCCGCCCATGCTGATAACCGAGGCGAGGCCACGCATCGGCGATTGTTCGGCGATCTTCTCGATGATCGAAGCCGAGACGGCCTCGGGCGCGAGAATGTTGCCGGTCGAGGGCGCACTGTAGGCGAGGTTCTTGCGGTCGCCGGTGCGCAGGTAGTCGGTAAAGCCCTTCACCTCGTCTTCGGTCATGAGCGGGCTTTGAATGCCGGTCACACCGGGGCGGTTGCCCTTGGCTTCGAGCTTGTCGAGGCGGGCCTTGATCTCGTCAAAGGCTTTGGTGTCGATCTGCGGCACCTGGGCCTTGGTTTCTTCATTTTCCATTTGAGAAATTTCCTTGTTCAGAATGGCGGTTTTCAAAGAGGCGATCTGCGCGCCCGGATGCGCCGGGACGGCAACAATGCTGATTTCGTGAAGTTCAAGAGCGGTGATGCGGCGGCCCTTGCCCTCGCGCTTGGCGTCCTTGGTGACGAAGCCGATAGAGAGGCCAGAGACGGCACCCGCCTTGACCATCGCGCGCACTTCACGGGCGCGCTCCACGTCTTCGATCAGAAGACGGCCTTTCACCGTCAGGCCGGTGTCGGTCTCGGCGATCTGTTCCCAGACGCCAATGACCTGCGCCTGATCGTGCGCGAAGAGCATGGGCAGCGTCGCGGGGCCGGTGAAGGCACCTTTGACGATCACGTCGCCCACGCGGTCAGCAGAACCGAACGGCCACGCGATGCCGGTGATCTCGCCCGCGTCGGTGACGGACAGGTCGGCCTTGATCTCAAGCCGGTCGGTCATGCGACCACCTTGAGCGCCGGGGCGGCGTCAGGCTTGGCAACACCATTCCACCGCGCTTCCATGATCTCGAACGCGAGCGGGAAGGTCTCGGCAAGCGGGCGGTTCGCGGCATAGGTCGCACAGAGCCGCTTGGCTTCCTCGGGGTCAGTGCCGCCGCCGATCAGACCGAGCCGGATGATCTCTTGCAGCACGTTCGCCGGATAGGCGAGGTTCACAAGCTGGAAGTAGACCGCACCGACGCCAAGGCCGGTGATGCGTTCCAGCTCGGCCAGCATTGGGTCGGTCAGGGTGAAGCTGCGTTCGCCGTCACCGAAGAACGCGCGAAGGGTAATCTGGTCAGTCATTCAAAGGGGCTTTCTGGGAATTAGGCACAGGGGCTGCGCCGGTCGAGGTATAGGGGTTCTCAAGCGTGTTGCCGTCATCGTGGGGCGGCAGGTTCAGACCGGCCCGCACCTCGTTCGCGGTCATGGCACCCATGCTGCGATATTGGCCGTAAGCGGTGGCGCGGGCGGCGGTGTCGGTGGTGGTCAGATCGTCGGTGACGAACTCCACATACAGCTCGCGCCGTTCCTCGGGCGTCAGCAGGCACCGGGCATAGGCCCACGCCCAGGACGCCAGCCACGGCTTGAGCGTCACTTGCAGGAACTGGCGGGCCATTTCCTCGGTGTTTGACCATGTGCCGCGCGTCAGCTCGAAAAGCATGGTCGGCGGCACCCGGAAGACGCGGGCAATCTCGCGGATTTGCTCAAGGCGGTTTTCGGAGAACTGGCTATCGGCGAGCGTCATGGTGACGCTCTCGTAAGCCATGCCTTCGTCAAGAATGGCGGTGCCACCCGTGCGGCCCGAGCCGTGCGCAGCGGTCCAGCTCGCAGCCAGCTTGCCCTTGGCTTCGTCGCCGAGCGTCTTTTCGGTCTTGAGGATGCCACCCGGCTTGCCGCCGTTGGCGAAGAGCTTGGCGATATGCTCTTCGAAAGCCAGAGCGAGGCCGATTGCCTCGCGGCCCAGAGTGATCGGGGATGCGCCCCCGAAGGCGCTGACGTGCAGCACGTCCGAGAACGGGTAACGGTGGCG
The DNA here is from genome assembly GCF_002358085.1 of Pseudothioclava arenosa. Taxonomy (GTDB): domain Bacteria; phylum Pseudomonadota; class Alphaproteobacteria; order Rhodobacterales; family Rhodobacteraceae; genus Pseudothioclava; species Pseudothioclava arenosa. Next base: position 131,580 of record NZ_NTJD01000007.1, on the reverse strand, counting down.
TCCGTCCGCAAGCTGCACAAGGTAGGTGGGTTCGCCGAAGTCGTCGGTCTCGATCTGCACTTGATGCGGTTCAAGGCGGTGCAGCTCTACCGGCTCCCCTGCCCCGTTGCGCACCACGAGCGCGAAGCCATGCCCGCGCAAGAGCGCATCGGTCGTGAGCTGCACCCGCAGGGCTTCCGCCGAGGTCCACGGGTTCGCTTCGCCATGCATCAGCTTGTAGGCCGGATGCTCGGTGACGGCGGCGCGGCCTTCGCGCTCGAAGAGCTTTACCGGCAGGCTGCCGACAGTCTCAGCGATCAGGGCAACGGCACAGGCGACAGCGGGAACGCGCAGCGCGCTTTCAGCGGTGACGCTCTTGCCGGTCAGGGTCGGCACAATGCCGAAGATCGGAAGGGCGGTGGGGTCCGAGACTCCCACCGCCTTCCTCGTGAAAAGGGAAAGGACTTTCTGAAACAAAGGTCACTCGAAACAAATACACTCGCAATGTGGATATTATAACATATCAAATGGCGAGTGTGAATCCCCTAAACTAAGGGGGTTCATCAGTATTACGCGGCGAGGTGGTCGAGATTTAGGCCGGGGTAGGCGATAGCGTTAATCAGCTCTACACGCTGTTCAAGTATCCCTTGAGGCATGATGCCATAGCGCCCCGTCATTGAGGGTTCAGCATGTCCGAGAATGAAGCCGAATTCCTTGTCGAGATATCCAGCCCTGCGAAGGGCATCAGTAGCGCCATGCCGGAACGAATAGAGCGACAGGCCGCGACCTTCCTTGAGGCCGATCCGGGTCATGTAGCGCCCGAACTCACGCGATACATCGGCCATCATCTGACCGCGCTCATTCCGCTTCGCTCCGGGGAATAGCTGCGAGCCGCCTTCCTTCACACGCTGTTCATGGTAGCTAAGAAAGCCGAACCGGATTAGCTCAGGATGAACCGGCACCACGCGCATAGAGCCTTCGGTCTTCACCGATTTGCCTTCCTCGGTTTCATCGCCCTCGGTGGTGATATGCATGATCCAGTGCCCATGCAGCTCGCGCACGTCCGTGACGGCAAGCTGGCCGATCTCACCGGGGCGCGCGCTCGAGAACAGCATGATCAACGGCACCCAGAAGCGGTGGTCTCGGATCAGCACATTGCCGGGCTTCGCCACGTTGCGCCACTCGTCGGCACTCTGGCACCCTGCGAACCACGGCGAACTAAACAGCTTGTTCAGTTGGTCGGACGTGTAGGGCAGGGTGGGGGTCGAGCTTTCCTTTTTCAGCATCATCTTCTCGACCGGGTTGCGGTCTATGTATCCGTTCTCCTCGGACCAAGACAAAAGCGCGCTCAGACTCGACAGGTAGCGGTTCACTGTCCGGTCGGCGATCACAGGCTTGCCTTCCTTTTCATTCGCCTTGACGATCTGATGAATATTCATCCCGGCAAAGACTTTGGTCTCCGTCGCTTTGACCGGATACTTTTTCAGAAGCTGCTTCCACTCTCTGACCTCAACCTTAGTGATCCGAGAGATAGGGAAACTAGCGCCGACCATCTGAACGAAAATGCCAACATCGCGCCGCGACTGGTTGATGCGGTCCTGCGCCACGCCGTTCTTGTTCTCAGCGGCGAATATCTCGAAGACTTCCATGATTGTTTCACCGGGCTTCGCAAGCTCTCTGCGCGCGCCTGTAGCGGGCTTCACGAGAGGGTCATGGGGTTGGCCGGTGTAGTCGCCCTTGTCGCGCTCTAGGGTGCGCTGTAGCGCCTCTATCTCAGCGCGCATCATGGCGCGTGCTAGGCTCAGCCATCCGGGCGATCCAGGCTCGGCAATGAGTTTGTTTGCGCGCAGATACTCATTCACCTCGGACGCGATCAGTGCCGTCTCGCCCTTGGTCAGGTGTTTGCGCATGTCCGCGAGCTTCACCGACCGCGCCGCAGCGCTGATCTTCGAAGTCTCTTTCAGCACCTGATAGTCAAGTGTTACGTCGAGGAGCGCGAGCGGGTCGGTTAGGTCTATCTCCGAGGTCTGAACCGTCTCGATCAGGTCGGCCTTGGCAGCCTCAAGCGTCTCTTCGGTCGGTCGGTGAAGGCGCTCAACATCATCGCGCTCAATGCTGGCCGTGTAGTGATCCCAGACGGCGTTTTCTTGGTCGGCCTTGATCTCGCCCTCGGCGTTGACGTGATAGAGCGCGTGCGGCACGAGCCGGTCGGTGCGCCCCTCGGAGGCGAGCCAGAAGCCGCCCTCGCCATCCGCGACGATACCTTCGAGGTCGAGCTTCTGCGCGGGCCAGCCGGCGCGGGTGACACGGATCGCGCGGGTGATGCGCGCGGGCACCTGCGTCGGGTCGATCTCGAAGATCGTCGGCTGGTAGCCGTAAAAGCTGTCATTGACCGCATAGAGCTTGCCGTCCAGCGCGGTCAGCCCCGACAGGGCGCCCCAGCCGATCAGCGTCTCGGTCCCGGCCGAGGTCAGTTGCGGATAGGCGGGCGGCGCATCCTGATATTCGTAGATCATGACATGCGCCCGCGCGCCACCATCCTCGATCAGGTCGGCCTCGTTCGCGGTCACCAGAAGGTTGCGCGACGGGATCGCCATCACGCCTTCCGGCGCGATCCCCGAGGGCAGCAGTTGCCTGAGCTTCGGCGCCGACGGGTCGGTCACGTCATAGACCGCCGCGATCGAGCCGCGCTCGGAGAGGATGAAGGCAAAGGTCGTCTCGCCGAAACGGGCGATTTCCATCCCCTCGGGCTCCACGCCCTTCGCATCCGAGCGTTTGTCCGGATAATGGCCGATGCGGACGATCTCGTATTCCAGTTCGGGGCCGCTTTCATAGACCACGGTGCCGTCCTTGCGGAACACCGTGAACCCGCGCGAGCCGCCGTCCATGTCGCCCTCATTCGCGGTGATGAAATGGTTGTCGTCGATCCAGCCGAGTCCGTCGGGCTCACGCAGGCGGCCGGGTTGCTCTTGCGAGAAGATCAGCGCGCCGCGTTCGTCGGTGGTGTCGATCCCCGTGAGGTCCACCGAGCCGGCCGGAAAATGCGCCGCGATGGAGCCATCGGCGCCAATCACCACGATGTGGTTGTTTTCCTGCATCGTGACGGCGATCTCGCCGGAGGTGTTCACGTCGACGAATTCGGGCTCCGGGTCTTCGGGCGCGATCTCGGCAAGGCCGGTCATCGCGATCTTCTGGAGCGCCGCGCAATCGGGGGTGCCTTTTGACAGCGGCAGCTTGACCAGCCAGCCTTCGGGCATCTGGCCGACCCGGCCATCACCGGCATCCTCGTCGCGTTCGTTCTCGATCGCGATCGCGAGGAACGACCCGTCGGGCGCGACGGCGGTCGAATCCGGCTGCCCGCCCAGATCGCATTCGCCGCGGATCTCGCCCGAGGCCAGATCGACCGTGACCAGCTTGCCCGACGGCGCCGTGTAGCTTTCCGAAGTGTTCACCGCGACCAGCGCATTCGGCCCCGCGACCGAGACCGCCGTCGGCTCGCCACCCATCGCGACAGTGCCAAGCGGCTTCGGCGCGCGCGGGTCGGTGATGTCGATCCGGGCGATCACGCCCAGCGGGCTGTCGGTATAGACCAGCGTCATGCCATCCGGCGAGGCTGCGATAATTTCGGCCGAGCTTTCACGACCGTGGTCGTCGGCCTCGGCCATATTGTCGACGGTGGCAAAGCTGGCAATGCGGTTGAAGCTCATCTCGGCCATGGCGCCCTGCGCGCAAAGGGCCAGCGCCGAGGTCAGGCACAAACGGGTCAAGAGCATCGGTGGGTCACTCCGTAGCGGGTTGCAATCCACCTCTCCTCGGCGGCGACCGTCTCAGTCAGGTGACGCCGCCGCGAAAAATTTGTGACAATACGCGCGATCAGCCGCCTGGGCCGGTCACCCTGCGAAGCGCCTCAGCCGCGCACCAGAACGGCGGCGATGACCTCGGGGCGCAGCACGCTGTCGCGGCAGGCGGCGGGCTGGTCGATCGTCTCGCAGGCCTTCTTGAGCGCCTTCACCGTGAGCGGGCCGACATAGCCATCGAGCTTGCCCTGATAGAGCCCATCGCGTTGCAGCAGCTTCTGCGCCATGTAGATCGCGACATTCGGGTTGGCCTGGTACAACTCCTTGCCGAGCCAGGTCGTCATGTGCTCGGGGTGCTCGGCGGCCAGTTGCGCGACCTCTTCGTAGCGCGTGTCGTAGCGCGCCCGCTTGGCGGAGAAGGTCAGTTGATATTGCCAGATCTCACGCTCGCTCAGCAGCGGTATGAAATGCTCCAGCGCCAGTTCGGCCTCGTCCAGATCGCGGCGAATATTCATCCGGTTGCCGTCGCGCAACAGGCTGATCAGGAATTTCGCGGCCTCCGCATTGCCCGCCTCGGCCGCCTGCGTCAGTTGCCAGAGCGTCTCGGGGCCGTTCGCGCGCATCGAGATCCCCCACATCCGGCGCGTCGCATCAAGCACCTCGATGCGTTCGCTACCGGCAGCGCGGGCCTTTTCGGCGAAGGCGTCGAACTTGCGGCGCGGGCCGAGGTAGCCATACATCGCCCCTTCGGCGAGGATCGTCCAGGCCGCGCCGACGCCCATATTCCCCGCGCGCGTCAGATAGGCCTCGGCGGCGGCGGGATCGGTGTTTTTCCACATCAGCGTCTCGCCATATTGCGCGAGCCCCTCGCCATTGCCCGCCTCAGCGGCCTCTTCGAACAGCGCCAGCGCGCGCGCCGTGTCCTTGGGCAGGCCGATGCCATAGAGATGAAACGATCCCAGCGCGAGCTTGGCCTTGACCTCGCCTTCGCCGGCCGCCTGTTCCAACAGCGCCTGCCCCGCCGCGATATCGCGCGGCAAGACCCAGCCGCCGACCAGTTGCTCGCCCAGAACCGCCTGCGCCGGGGTGTAACCCGCGTCAGACGCCTCTTGCAGCAGTGCCTGCGCGCGGGCGGTATCCACCGGCACGCCCAGCCCCCACAGATAGGTCTGCGCCATCACGAGCCGCGCCTTGCCGCTGCCCGTCGCCGCCGCCATCTCCAGCAAGGCCAGCCCGCGCTCGGGCTCCGCCGGCAGGTAATAGCCGTCGATCAGCACCTTTCCGAGAACCTCTTGCGCCGTCACGTCCCCGGCCTGCGCCGCCTGATCAAGCAGATCGACCCCGGCCGCGACATTCTTGATCGCGGGGGCGATGCCATAGAGCAATCCCTCGCCGCGTTCGCGCAGCGCAGCCGCCTCGGCCGCGCTCAGCGTCACCGGCGCGGCCACGGCCTCCGCTCCGGGCGCAACCGCGCCCTCGCTGGTCTGCGCCCCCGGGGCGCCCCCGCTCCCTGTCCAGATCACGGCGGCCAGAATGGCAAGAGCCGTGCCTTGAAACTTGTGATGAACACGCATGGCGACCTCCTCCTGCAAAGACAAATCATACCACCTTCGGGCCGGATTCGGCCATGATCTGGCGCAGGGCGCGACACTCGGGCACGGGCGAAAGCACCCCCTCCTGCCCGCGTGGCCTCGTTGCCCCTGTTCAAGCCCGCCCCCATGCATTATTCAGGCCCGAGCCCAAAACCGGCCTTTCCGGCCCATGACCAGACGGACGAAGCCCATGCCTCATTACCGTTCCCGCAAATCCACCCACGGCCGCAACATGGCGGGTGCGCGCGGCCTTTGGCGCGCCACCGGCATGACCGACAGCGATTTCGGCAAGCCGATCATCGCGGTGGTAAACTCGTTCACGCAATTCGTGCCCGGCCACGTCCACCTCAAGGACCTCGGCCAGATGGTCGCGCGCGAGATCGAAGCCGCGGGCGGCGTTGCCAAGGAATTCAACACCATCGCCATCGACGACGGCATCGCGATGGGCCATGACGGCATGCTCTATTCGCTGCCCTCGCGCGAAGTCATCGCCGACTCTGTCGAATACATGGTCAACGGTCATTGCGCCGATGCGATGGTCTGCATCTCGAACTGCGACAAGATCACCCCCGGCATGATGATGGCGGCGATGCGGCTGAACATTCCGGTGATCTTCGTTTCGGGCGGCCCGATGGAAGCGGGCAAGGAAGGCGCCGAGATCGTCGGCCATGACCTCGACCTCGTCGATGCGATGGTCGCCGCCGCCGACGACAAATACACCGACGAAGAGGTCCTCGCGATCGAGAAATCGGCCTGCCCGACCTGCGGGTCGTGCTCGGGGATGTTTACCGCCAACTCGATGAACTGCCTCGCCGAGGCGCTGGGTCTGGCGCTGCCGGGCAACGGCTCGATGCTGGCCACCCATGCCGACCGCAAGGCGCTGTTCCTCGAAGCCGGCCGCAAGATCGTCGAGATCACCAAGGCCCATTACGAAGGCAACCAGCCGGGCCTGCTGCCGCGCGAAATCGCCACCTATCAAGCGTTTGAAAACGCGATGAGCCTCGATATCGCGATGGGCGGCTCGACCAACACGGTGCTGCACCTGCTGGCGATCGCCCATGAGGGCGAGGTCGATTTCACCATGGCCGACATGGACCGGCTGTCGCGCAAGGTGCCGTGCCTGTCGAAGGTCGCCCCCGCCAAGCAGGACGTGCACATGGAAGACGTTCACCGCGCCGGTGGCATCATGGCCATTCTGGGCGAGTTGCACCGTGGCGGCCTCCTGCATGGCGACGTGCGCACCGTCCATTCCGACACGCTGGCCGAGGCGATCGCGAAATGGGACGTGATGACCGCGAACGACCCGGCGATCGAGGAATTCTATCGCGCCGCGCCGGGCGGCGTGCGCACCACCCAGGCCTTCTCCACGCAGAACCGCTACAAGGAACTGGACCGCGACCGCGCCAAGGGCGTGATCCGCTCGGTCGAACATGCGTTCTCCAAGGACGGCGGTCTGGCGGTACTTTACGGCAATATCGCGCTTGATGGCTGTATCGTGAAAACCGCGGGCGTGGACGAGTCGATCCTGAAATTCTCGGGCCCGGCGAAGGTGTTTGAATCGCAAGACGACGCGGTCTCGGGCATCCTGACCGGCAAGGTCACCGAGGGCGAAGTGGTGGTGATCCGCTACGAAGGCCCGCGAGGCGGCCCGGGCATGCAGGAAATGCTCTACCCGACCTCCTACCTGAAATCGAAGGGCCTGGGCGCGAAATGCGCGCTGCTCACCGACGGTCGTTTCTCGGGCGGCACCTCGGGCCTGTCGATCGGGCATGTCTCGCCCGAAGCCGAGGAAGGCGGGCTGATCGGGCTGGTGGAAACCGGCGACCTGATCGAGATCGATATCCCGAACCGCACGATCAACCTCGCCGTGGCCGAAGACGTGCTGGGGGCGCGCCGCGCCGCCAAGGGGCCGCTGCCCTGGGGCCCGGCCGCACCGCGCCCGCGCGCCGTTTCGACCGCGCTCAAGGCCTATGCGATGCTGGCCTCGTCCGCGGCCAAGGGCGGGGTGCGCATCCTGCCCAAGTGATCGTGGATCATGGAATTGGAAAGGCCGCGCCCCCGGGCGCGGCCTTTTGCATTACAGATAGCGCCCGCCGCGTTCGAGCACCTCGATCTGGTAGCCGTCAGGGTCCGCGATAAAGAAGAACCGCGCGATCACCGTGCCGGCGGGCGCGAAATCGACGATCTTGCGCGGCGCAAGCCCAGCCGCCTCCAGCCGCGCGTGCTCGGCCGCGACATCGGCCACCGACACCGCCAGATGGCCATAGCCATCGCCCAGCGCATAGGGCTCGGTCCGGCCCTTGTTCACCGTCAGCTCCAGCTCAAAGCTGCCCTCGCCATTCGACAGGTAGATCAGCGTGAACTCGGGGAAATCCAGCCGCTCGGCCACGCGGAGCCCGAAGGCAGCCTCGTAGAACGCCAGCGAGCGCGCCTCGTCGAGCACGCGGATCATCGAATGGATCATCTTGGCCATCGGGCCCTCCTGTCGCGCAGATCAGCCCGCGAGCACCGAGCAGGCCCGGCGCACGCAAAGCGCATAGCCCTCGACACCAAAGCCCGCCATCACCCCGTCGGCGCGCAGCGAGACATAGGAATGGTGGCGGAAGGATTCGCGCTTGTGCACGTTGGAGATATGGCACTCGAACACCGGCCCCTCGAAGGCGTTCAGCGCATCGAGAATGGCGATCGAGGTATGGGTGTAGGCGCCCGGGTTGATCACGATGGCGCAGGCCTCGTCGCGCGCGCGGTGGATCAGCTCGACGATGCCGCCCTCGTAATTCGACTGGAACAGCGCGACCTCGAACCCCGCCTCGGCGGCGACGGCGGCGCAGTTCCGCTCCACATCCTCAAGCGTGTCATGGCCGTAGATCTCCGGCTGGCGCTTGCCCAGCAGGTTCAGGTTCGGCCCGTTCAGGATGAAGATGGTCTTGCTGCTCATCGGTCCCGCTCCACGTTGAAATCGTTTTACCCATTGCTAACGCAAGCGGCGCGCTCTGGCGAGAGGGTCAGGCCCCGGGGACACGCTCCGTGATGGAGCCGCCACAGCAGGCAAACGGCGCCAGGCACATTCGAGCGGATGTCTGAGGGGGGGGATGGTACCGCCTCCCCGGCTTGAACGGGGGACCTCTGGATCCACAATCCAGCGCTCTAACCAACTGAGCTAAGGCGGCACTGCGCGCGGATTTAGCGCCCCCGACAGGCGATTGCAAGAGCACTTTCGCGCGAATTTGCCTACCGAGGCGGCTCTTGCCCCCGCGCGCGCAAGAGGCTAGGCCGAATGAGACGCGCCACGCGCCCGACTGAACTTGCCGGAGGACCGACCATGGGGATCAACAAGGAAAGCGAAATCGCCGCGAATCTGCAGATCGGCCCGACCGATCACGGCATGGTGCGGATATATGTCGAAGGTGACGGCGTCGATCTGCCGCTCGATTTCGACCCGGAAGAGGCCGAGGAAATTGCCGAAGAGCTGATGGCCGCCGCCGAAGTCGCGCGCCAGATGGCCGCCGGATCAAAGAAAAAGCGCTGAGGCCTAAAGCAACAGCCCCGGGCGCGGATCGCTGAGCATGTGCAACCGCCCCGCCGCCCGGCGCGCGAAATCCAGCGTCAGCGCCTTGCGCCGCGCAGGCGCCAGCGGGCAATGGGGCGCCTCGCGCAGAACCTCGGCGCCATGCCCGTCGGCCAGGATCACGCCGGTCTCCTCGGGCAGAAGATCGAGCGGGAAATCCGCGTCCACCGCCCAGAAATAGCGGTCGCACCACTCAAGATAGCCCTGCCATTTGCGGTCGGCGCGGAAATCCGCGCGCCCCGATTTGCACTCGACGATCCAGATCTCGCCCTTGCGCCCGATCGCCATCACATCGGCGCGCAGGCGCGGGCGCAGCGGCATCTCGGGCAGGCCCGACATCCCCAGATCACGCAGCGCACGCAAAACCCCACGCGCGAGGATCTGGCCGGGCTGCATCTGTTGAAAAGGCTGGGTATCGCTCATGCGGAAAACATGAACGCAAAGTGAACAAAAGTCGAGCCCTCAGGTGATCAGCACATAGGCCAGCAGCGTGCCATGCGCGAGCAGGATGAACGCCACCGACAAGGAGCCCAGATCCTTGGCGTTTTTCGCCATGTCCGAACGCTCGGGCGAGACCCGGTCGACGACCTCTTCGATCGCGGTGTTGATCGCTTCGAAGGCAAAGCCGATCAGCGCCAGCAGGACAAAGAGCACGATCTCGAGGGGCCGCGCATGGGCCGCCACATAGACCGGCAACAACAGCGCCGCGGCCAGCACCTGATGGCGAAAAGCGGTTTCCTTCCAGAGCCGCGCGAGGCCGCTTGCCGAATAGCCCGCAGCGGCCAGAACATGGGCCGGACCGCCGGGTGGCGGCGCGGGGCGCTTTTCGTCACTCATACTCTTTCCTCAGCCGGAAACCGGAGCGCATCCCGCCGTCAGATCCAGCGACCCGTCGCGTGCCTCGGTCTCGATATCCATCATGCCGAGAACAGTATGGAACATGTAATCCTGGCTCAAGGGGGCATCTGATTTCGCCGCGAGGCAGGCGGTATCGACGCCCATCGCCGCCTTGTAGCCCTCGGACATCCAGATCTCCATCGGGACCTTGTACTGGGTCTCGGGGGCGAAGAGGCGCGGCGCTCCATGCAGGTAAAGCCCGCTTTCGCCCAGGCTCTCGCCGTGATCCGACAGGAACAGCATCGCGCTATCGACCTTGTCCTGCTCCGCCATGATCCGGCTCGCCTCGGCGAGGATATGGTCGGAGTAAAGCAGGGTGTTGTCATAGGCGTTGCGGATTTCCTCGGGGGTGCAGGAATTGAAATCGGCGGTGCGGCAATCGGGGGTGAAGCGGCGGAATTCCTCGGGGTAGCGCAGGAAATAGGCCGGGCCGTGGCTGCCGATCATGTGGAAGACCAGAACCGTGTCCTCCGTCGCCGAGGCCAGTTTCTCGCGCAGGATCGGCAGGAAGGCCGCGTCGGTGCATTCGCCCTCGGCGCAGGCAGGATCGGCGGGATCGACCTTGATCCGCCCGGCACCGGTGCGCGCCCCGATGCTCTGATCGCCGGTGTTGTTGTCGATCCACTCGATCTTGACGCCAGCATGCGAGAGCACATCCAGAAGGTTCTCGCGGCCACGGAAGGCGCTGTGCGAATAGTCATCCTCGGTCAGGTTCGAGAACATGCAGGGCAGCGACACGGCCGTCGCGGTGCCGCAGCTTTCGACATCCGAGAAGTTGATCATTCCGGCCGCCATCGTCTCGGGCGAGGTCATCCGCTCATAGCCATTGGCGCCCCAGTTCTGCGCGCGGGCGGTCTCGCCGGCGAAGATTACGGTCACCACCGGCTTCGCAGCCGCCATGATCCGCGCGCCCTTGTGCGCGTCAAGCCCGAGCGACGCGACGACCTGATTGCCCGATTGCAGCTCTTGCTTGGCATAGCGCCAGGCCCCCGCCAGCGGCGCCAGCGGCATGAAGGCGGCCTGAATGTCACGATGCTCGCGGATCACCGCGGAATAGGCCTTGAAGTCGCTCAGCAGGCTGCCCGCCAGCACCGCAACCGACAGGATCAGCATCCCGGCCCAGGTGCCAAGGTCGCGCAGCAGGCTCGCGGGGCGCACCCGCACCCAGAGCACCAGCGCCGCCGGCAGGATACCCGTCAGCACGATATGCTCGACGAAGGGCAAAGTGATCAGGTGATGCGCCTCGGCGAAGGTGGTCTGCATCACGTTGCGGATCATCTCGCGGTCGATCGTGGCGCCAAGCTGATCCTGATACCACGAGGCCGACGAGCCGATCAGCAGAAGCGCCACCAGCACGGGTTTCAACAGCCAGCGAAACCCGAAGAGCGAGGCGACGAACACCGTCAGCGCCGCGAAGGCCGCGACGAAGACCCCAAGCTGTAGCGCGCTGTGCGGGAAGGCCGCCGCCGCGCGACCCCAAAAGGTCGCATTGTCGAAGGCCAGCAGGAACAGCGTCACCAGAAGGGTCAGCACCGGCCCGGAGAGCATTGGGCGCGGAAAGCCCAGGCGGGTCGTCACGGGTGCGGGAATTGCGGTCATGGAATCTGCCTCGGCCTTGTGTTCTCCGGGCAAATTAGGGCCGCCTTCGCGCGCACCCTATCGACTGAGAGTTAGAGGAGGCGGGTCTCAAACCTGAGTATGAGGTGAAAAACGCCGTTCTTTCGGCAGATAGCGCCGCAACGCGGGGCGCAGCCCCCTGCCCTCTTGCCAAGGCGCCCCGGCGCTCCTATCTGGATCGAGGCGGTTACTGCTCTGTGCGTGCAAGGCCCTTTTCCAGTGGCCGATAAGCATTTCCGAGGGGGCTGGCTCTGTCGAGATCCTGGTCTCGTTACCCGGCTCCCACCTGATTTAGTCAGGCTCTCGGGAAATTCACGCCTTCACGGCTGCTGCGGTTTCCGCCACCGCATCCCCCCGGTTCACATGCAAAAGCCCCCCGCGAGGGCGGAGGGCCTGACGGCGCGGAGCGCGAGCTTAGCGGCGGGTCTGAACGCGTGCGGATTTTTCGACCGGCACCGGAACGGCCACCATCTGCGCGGCATCCACCGTCGGGATCGCATCGCGCTTGCCGCCGCCGGGCGTCTCATCCTCGGCCATGCGCATGATGACGATGGCGAATTGCACGCCTGCGAACACCACCGTGTTGAACACCAGAAGCAGCGCCACCGCGATATAGCCGATGTCCGAGGTCGAGATCAGGTGCCAGAGGTTCGCGACGTTGAACCACAAGAGCATGCCCACGAAGGCCACGGCCAAGCCGAAACCGATGATCACGTTCTTGATGTACAGGCGGACAAGCTCCGGCATGACAGATTCTCCTGAAATGGATCTGTTATAAATGTAAGCGCAGCCCGCGCGGATTCAAACGCGCAATCTCGCCGCAGGGCTAAATCCGGGGAAATCCGGCGAAAACCGGCTCAGAATGCCTCGGGGCGCAGCGCGCGTGCCATGTGATCGAGCACCGCGTTGACGAATTTCGGCTCTTTGCCTTCGGGGAAGAAGGCGCGCGCGACATCGACGAACTCGGTGATGACCACCTTGGGCGGCGTCGCGGGGGTGACCAGCTCGGCGCCCGCGGCCCGGAACAGCGCGCGCAGCACCGGGTCGATCCGGTCGATCGGCCAGGCCGCGACCAGCGCCCGGTCGGTCGCCTGGTCGATCTTGGCCTGCCACATCACCGCATCGTCGAGCAGGCGGCGGAACAGGTTCGCATCGCCCTCGGCCATCTCGGTGCCATCCTCATCCACGGCGCCGAAACGATAGCTTTCGAATTCGCGCGCAACGCGGTCCACGCCATGCCCGGCGGCCTCCATCTGAAACAGCGCCTGCACCGCATAGAGGCGGGCGGCGGATTTCATCTGGCGCTTCTCGGCGAGGGTCGGCTTGCGCGGTTTCTCGTCCGGGGTTTCGGGCGTGGTGTCTTCGGTCATGCTGTGGTCGGTCCTTCAGTCTCGCCGGCGATGCGGAACGACTCACCTTGCGGTTTGAAGCCGATGCCTTTCGTGCGGCCCGCCCATTTGCGCGACAATGCGATAAGATGCAAGGCCGCAGCGGCAGCCCCGCCGCCCTTGTCCATATCGGCCGGATCGGCGCGCACTTCGGCCTGCTTGCGGTTTTCGACGGTCAGGATGCCGTTGCCGATGGCCACGCCTTGCAGCCCCAGCAACGTCAGCCCGCGCGAGCTGTCGTTGCAGACGGTGTCGTAATGCGTGGTCTCGCCGCGGATCACGCAGCCCAGCGCGACGAAGCCGTCGTAATCGGCCATCCGCGAGGCCATGCCGATCGCGGTCGGGATTTCAAGCGCACCGGGCACCTCGATCAGGTCCGCCACGGCGCCGGCCTTCTCGGCCACGGCGCGCGCGCCCGCCACCAGATTGTCGGCGATGTCCTTGTAATAGGGCGCGACCACGATCAGGAGCCGCACCGGCTTGTCGAATTGCGGCAGGTCGAGGACGTAATGGGTTTCAGTTCCGGCCATGTCTCAGCCCTCCGTGATCGGGCGGGTACCCACGATGCGCAGCCCATAGGCATCGAGACCCACATATTTCGTCTGCGGATTGTCGGTCAGCAGGATCAGGTCATGCAGCCCCATCGAGGACAGGATCTGCGAGCCAAGGCCGATCTGTTTGATCGTGCGCGGGCCCTTTTCCTCTTCGCGCAGGAGTTTCGCCGACGGGTCGCGGAACAGGCAGACCGCGCCACGCCCTTCGGCGGCCACGATTTCCATCGCGCGGCGGACCTCGTCGCCGGTGCCCGCGCCGATGCCCAGCACGTCATCGAGCACATTCAGCGAATGGGTGCGCACCAGAACCGGCTCGGGGGTGGTGATGTCGCCCTTGACCAGCACGATGTGGTCGACGCCCTCGGCCTGATCGGTGAAGACGCGCATCTCCCAGTCGCCGCCATGGCTTGAGCTCACCGCCAGCCGCTTCATCTCGCGCACGAGGTTGTCGTGGCGGCGGCGATAGGCGATCAGGTCGGAAATCGTGCCGATCTTGAGCCCGTGTTTCTTGCCGAACTCGATCAGCCCGGGCAGGCGCAGCATGTGGCCGTCATCGCCCATGATTTCGCAGATCACACCGGCCGGATAGAGCCCCGCCAGACGCGCCACATCGGTGGCGGCCTCGGTATGGCCCGCGCGCACCAGCACGCCGCCTTCGCGCGCGCGCAGCGGGAAGATATGGCCGGGGCTGGCCAGATCCTGCGGCCCCTTGCGCGGGTCGATGGCGACCGCGATCGTCTGGGCGCGGTCATGCGCGGAAATGCCGGTCGAGATCCCCTCGCGCGCCTCGATCGAGACGGTGAAGGCGGTCTCATGGCGCATCGCATTGGCGCGCACCATCGGCGCAAGGCCCAGCTGATCGACGCGCTCAGCCGGCAAGGGCAGGCAGATCAGGCCGCGACCATGGGTGGCCATGAAATTCACCGCCTCGGGGGTGCATTTCTCGGCCGGAATATAGAGGTCGCCCTCGTTCTCGCGGTCCTCGTGATCGACCAGGATCACCAGACGCCCGGCGCGGGCCTCGGCGATGATCTCCTCGGTCGGCGCGATCGCCGCGCGCAGGCTTTCCTCGACAGCCCCCGGAACGTCATGGGTTCCCGATTTATCGACCGGCTTGGGCTTGGCCTCCGTCATGCATTCCACTCCTGCAACCGCGCGACATAGCGCGCGAGCGTATCAATTTCGAGGTTGATCCGGTCGCCCACTTGGGCCCTGCCCCAGATCGTCACCGCCTTGGTATGCGGAATGATGTTCACGCCGAAATCGCAGCCCGACACTTCGTTGACCGTGAGCGACGTGCCATTCAGCGCGACCGACCCCTTGGGCGCTATAAAACGCGCCAGCGTCTCGGGGGCGCGGAAGGTGAACCGGGTGCTGTCGCCCTCGTCGGTCATTGCGACGATCTCGGCCACGCCATCGACATGGCCCGAGACGATATGCCCGCCCAGCTCGTCACCGACCTTCAGCGCACGTTCAAGATTGAGCCGCGCGCCCACGGCCCAGTCGCCGATATTGGTCTTGGCGACGCTCTCGGCCGAGATCTGCACGTCGAACCAGTCGGCGCCCTTCGAGATCACCGTCAGGCACACGCCGTTGCAGGCGATCGAGGCGCCGATATCGACGCCCTCCATGTCATAGGCGCAGCCGATCCGCGCGCGCAGGTCGCCCGCCTGTTCCAACTCCAGCACTTCGCCGATATCGGTGATGATCCCGGTGAACATCGCACTTCCCTTTCTTTGCTGCCCCTGCCTAGCTCGCGTCGCCCCCCCGCGCAAGGGCCGCGCCTTGCCAGCCTGCACACTGCGACCCTGCGTCAGAGCAGAGCGATTCTCCCATTTTCGCACGGATCAGACCTGTTTACCTCGTGTAAGGGCGCCTCGAGGCACCAGTAAACCGTGACAAGGCCTCGATTTTGCCGCAGAACACCCTGAACCGACCGGACTGGCAGATGACCCGTTTCGCCCATCGCTCCTTCCTGATGCTGCAGGGCCCGCACGGGCCCTTCTTCGACCGGCTCGGCGCAATGCTGCGTGCGGCGGGATGCACGGTCTGGCGCGCGGGCTTCAACCGCGGCGACGAGGTGTTCTGGCGCCACCGCGCCTCGTTCCTGCGCTACGACGGCACGCCCGAGGCCTGGCCGGCGCGGCTGGGTGAAATCCTCGCCGAGAAACAGATCACCGACCTCGTGCTTTACGGCGACACCCGGCCGATCCACGCCGAGGCGGTGGCCGCCGCCCGCGCCGCCGGGATCACCGTGCATGTCTTCGAAGAGGGTTACCTGCGGCCCTATTGGGTCAGCTATGAGCGCGGCGGCTCGAACGGGCATTCGCGGCTGATGGAGATGACGGTGCCCCAGATGCGCGCGGCGCTGGCGCAATCGGAAATCGAGTTTCCCGACGCGCCCCCGCGCTGGGGCGACATGCGCCAGCATATCTTCTACGGCGCGCTCTACCATTTCTTCGTGATGGTGCAGAACGGCGCCTATCGCGCGTTTCGCCCGCATCGCGGCCTCACCGTACTTGACGAGTTTCGCCTCTATCTGCGCCGCCTCGCCTACCTGCCGCTGCATATCGCCGAGCGCTGGCTGGCCACGGCCCGGATCAAGCGTAGCGGTTTTCCCTATCACCTCGTGCTGATGCAGCTGGAACATGACGCGAGCTTTCGCGCGCATTCCGATTTCGCCTCGCAGACCGAGTTTATCGACGAGGTGATGGCGGGGTTTGCCGCCGGAGCGCCCGGCCATCATCACCTCGTGTTCAAGGCCCATCCGCTCGAAGACGGGCGCGCGCCGATCCCGCAGGCGATCCGGCAGGCGACCGCGCGCCACGGGCTGAAAGGCCGTGTGCATTTCGTCCGCGGCGGCAAGCTCGCGGGGCTCTTGGCGCAGGCACGCTCGGCGGTGACGGTGAATTCCACCGCCGCGCAGCAGGCGCTCTGGCGCGGACTGCCGCTCAAGGCCTATGGGCGGGCGGTGTTTTCCAAGCCCGAGTTCGTCTCCGATCAGCCTCTGCCCGAGTTCTTCGCCGCCCCCCGCCGCCCCGACAGCCGCGCCTATCGCGACTACCGCCACTTCCTGCTGGAGACCAGCCAGGTGCCCGGCGGATTCTATTCGGCGCGCGGCCGGCGCACACTGCTGCGCCAGGTCGTCGACATGATGCTGGACGCGCAAGATCCCTATGACGCGCTGATCACCGGCAACGCGACACCGCGGCAACAGTTACGCGTCGTCCGCTAGGTCTTGCTGGAAATTTTTCTCGCTTTTCAGTAGAGTTGCGGGCAAAACAACAATCAGCATCCCGCAAAGAGGAGCTCGAGCAGTGAAATCGATGACCAACCGAAGGGCCGTTCTGGCGGGCCTGACGGCGGCGCTTATGGGCACCGCCTCCTGCGGCCTGCCGCGCTCGGGCCCCAGCAAACGCGAAATCTACGCCGGATCGGTGACCAAGAAGGGCAATGCCTTTGTCGTCGCGGTCGATGACGCGGTGGCGCGCGCGACCGCGCAGCAGCCCTCGCTCGGCTTCTCTTCGGCCCTCCGCAATGCCGGCGTCGTTGGCTCGGACACGATCCACCCGGGCGATACGCTGGGGCTGACGATCTGGGAAAACGTCGATGACGGGCTGCTCGCCTCGCAAGGCGCCAATGCCACCGCCCTGACCGAGATGCAGGTCGATGGCGCGGGCTATATTTTCGTGCCCTATGCCGGGCGGATCAAGGCGGCGGGCAACTCGCCCGACGCGCTGCGCCGGATCATCACCGAAAAGCTCGACCCGCAAACGCCCGACCCGCAGGTCATGGTGACCCGCATGGCGGGCGATGGCGCGACGGTCTCGATCATGGGCTCGATCGGCGGCCAGGGCGTCTATGCGATCGAGCGCCCGACGCGCACGCTCTCGACGATGATCGCGCGCGCGGGCGGTGTCTCGATCAAGCCCGAAGTCGCCAAGATCACCGTGAAACGCGGCGCCCATTCCGAGATGATCTGGCTCAAGGATCTCTACACCAACCCGCAGATGGACATCGCGCTGCGGGCCGGGGATGTGGTCCTCATCGAAGAGGACACCCGCGCCTTCACCTCGCTCGGCGCGACCGGCGCGCAAGCCCGCGTGCCCTTCAAGACGCCGACGCTCTCGGCACTGGAGGCGCTGGCGACGGTAGGCGGGCTGCAGACCCATCTCGCCGATCCGACCGGCATCTTCGTGTTCCGCGACGAGACCGCCGAGATCGCCTCGGCGGTGCTGGGCCGCAACGATCTGGTCGGCGACCAGCGGCTGATCTACGTGCTCGACCTTACCGAGCCGAACGGCCTGTTCATCGCGCGCGATTTCTTCATCCGCGACGGCGACACCGTCTATGTCACGGAAGCCCCCTATGTTCAGTGGCAAAAGACTCTGGGCGTGCTGACCGGCGCGATCGGCACCGCCAGCACGGTCAGCAACGCCACCGGCAATTGATGGATGCGCTGACGCAAGATGACGCCGCCGAGGCCACGCCCCGGCGGCTTTTCTTTTATAACCTTGGCTTCCTGCGCCAACCCCGCCTGCGCGCGATCCTGCGCGCGGCAGGGTATGCGCCAAGCCTCGGCCTGCCCGGCCCCGAGGATGGCGTCGTTGTCTGGGGTCGTTCGCCCTATGCCGCGCGCGGCGAGAAAGTGGCCGAGGCGCGCGGGGTGCCGCTCTTGCGTGTCGAGGATGCGTTTCTGCGTTCGATCCATCCGGGGCGCAGCGGCGCGCCACCGCTCGGGCTGCTGCTTGATGCCGAAGGCGTCCATTTCGACGCCTCGAAACCCTCCCGGCTGGAGCGCATCCTTGCCGAAGCCCCGTTGGACGATCATGCGATTTTGCAACGGGCAAGGGCTGGAGTAGCCCGGCTTCAAAGCTCAAACCTGTCAAAATACAACAATTTTGATCCGGACCTCCCCCCGCCACCTCCCGGCTACGTGCTGGTGATCGACCAAACCGAGGGTGATGCCTCGGTCCGCTTTGGTGGCGCGACGCCAGCGACCTTCCGCGAGATGCTCGCCACCGCCCAGATCGAGCACCCGGGCGCGCGCATCCTGATCAAGACCCACCCCGAGACCTGCGCCGGATATCGTCGCGGCTATTTCGGCCCCGAACATTGCGACCAGCGCACCGAATTGGTGACCGATCCGGTCTCGCCCTGGGCGCTTCTTGAGGGCGCAATCGCGGTCTATACCGTGTCTTCGCAACTCGGGCTGGAGGCGATTTTCGCGGGTCACAAACCCCGCGTCTTCGGGCAGCCCTTCTATGCGGGCTGGGGTCTCACCGTGGATGAGAGCCCCGTTCCACGGCGTCGGCGCCGCCTGACGCGCGCCCAGCTTTTCGCCGCCGCCTATATTCTCGCGCCAACCTGGTTCGATCCTTGCCGCAATCGGATCTGCAGCTTCGAAGAAGCGGTGGATCAGCTTGAGGCCGAAGTCCGCGCCTGGCGCGAAGACCGGTTCGGCTATTCGGCGGGCGGCATGCGCCTTTGGAAACGCGCGCCCTTGCGGCGGTTTTTCGGTCGACATGCCAGCCTGCGGTTTTCCGACCGCGTGAACGCCGAGCGCCCGACCCTCTGGTGGGCCAGCAAGCTGGATGCCGCCACCGAAGCCGCCGCCCAAGCGACAGGGCAGCCGCTGATCCGGGTCGAGGACGGGTTTCTGCGCTCACGCGGGCTCGGCGCCGATCTGGTTCCGCCCCTTTCACTGGTCACCGACAAGACCGGCATCTATTACGACCCGACGCGGCCCAGCGATCTGGAGGCCCTGATCGCCCAAGAGCCGCCCCCGGGCGGGCGAGATCGGGTGGAGCGGTTGATCGCACAGATCCGCAAAGCAAACCTGTCGAAATACAACATCGGCGATGCCCCGCCCGCGCTCCCTGAAGGGCATCTGATTCTGGTGCCCGGGCAGGTTGAGGACGATGCATCGATCCGTTTTGGCAGCGAAAAGATTTGCACAAATCTCGCATTACTTGCGGAAACCCGACGTCAAAATCCGCAATCAATTATCATTTTCAAACCTCATCCCGATGTTGAGGCCGGACTGCGCAAAGGCGCAGTTTCCGAAAGAGAGGCGCGCCGTTTCGCGGATGTAATCTTGCAGAAATGCGATCCCGGGCGACTCATAGACAGGGTCGATGAAGTCTGGACGATGACCTCCTTGCTCGGCTTTGAGGCTCTGCTGCGCGGCAAACCCGTTACCTGCGCCGGGATGCCGTTTTATGCGGGCTGGGGCCTCACGCGCGACCTGAGCCCAGCCCCCGCGCGGCGCAGCACGCGCCCCGATCTGCTGCAACTTGCCCATGCCACGCTGATCGCCTACCCGCGCTATCGTGACCCGGTTTCCGGGTTGCCCTGCCCACCGGAAGTTATCGTGGAACGACTGGCAAACGGCCCCCTGCCGCACCCCTCGGCCGCGAACCGGCTGATCGCCAAACTGCAAGGAGTTTTCGCCTCTTACGCCGACCTTTGGCGCTAGACAGCCAGCCAGCGATGCAGCACATCGCCACCGATTGGCCGGGTTTCCATAAGCCGGAAGCGCGGCGCATCCGCAAGATGCGCCAACTCCATCGCACCGACACTCGCGCGGCCCTCGCCACCAAGCGCGACGCCCGCCGTGAAGCCGATCAACTCATCCACCAGCCCCGCGCGCAGCAAGGCCGCCGCGAACCGCCCACCGCCTTCGCAAAAGACGCGGGTCAGGCCGCGGGTGCCCAGCGCGGCAAGGATCGCCTCGGGCGCGAGCCCCGCGCCTGAGGCGGCAACCTCGATCAGTTCAGCGCCCTGCGCGGCCCACCACTCGCGCGCCTCTTGCGGAGCGGCCCCCGCATGCACAAGCCAAAGCGGGGCCTCGGAAACCGACGCCGCCATACGATCACGCGGAAGATCAAGCGCCGCCGAGGCAACCACCCGCACCGGCTGGCGCAGGGGGGTGAAACCTCTCACAGTCAGCAGCGGGTCATCCGCGCGCACCGTGCCGCCGCCCACCATCACCGCATCGAACCGCGCGCGCAGCGCATGCACATAGGCGCGCGCCTCGGGGCCGGTGATCCACTGGCTCTCGCCGGTCTGCGTGGCGATGCGGCCGTCAAAACTCGTCGCCAGCTTGAGCGCGACCCAAGGCCGCCCCCGCTCAATCCGCGACAGGAAACCGACCTGCAGGGCGCGAGCCTCGACGGCCATCACGCCGGTCTCGACCTCCAGCCCCGCCGCCCGCAACAGCGCGTGTCCCTTGCCGGAAACCCGCGGATCGGGGTCTTCGAGCGCCGAAACCACCCGCGCGACACCGGCAGCCACGAGGGCTTCGGCGCAGGGCGGGGTCTTGCCGTGATGGGCACAGGGTTCGAGCGTCACATAGGCCGTAGCGCCGCGCGCGGCGGCCCCCGCCTGATCCAGCGCGCGCCGTTCGGCATGCGGGCGCCCGCCCGGTTGCGTCCAGCCCCGCCCAACGACGCGCCCCGCGCGCACGATCACGCAGCCCACCGCCGGGTTCGGCCAGACATTGCCAAGTCCTCGCCCCGCCAGCGACAGGGCGAGCGCCATGAAGCGCGCGTCTTCGGCGGTCACTCCGCCTCGCCAGGATTGTTCGGGCGCAGTTCGGAGACGAATTTATCGAAATCGTCTGCCGCCTGGAAGTTCTTGTAAACGCTGGCAAAACGCACATAGGCGACGGTGTCGATCCGGGCCAGCGTCTCCATCACGATCTCGCCAATGGTCTTTGAGGGAATATCGGTCTCGCCCATCGATTCAAGGCGCCGCACGATGCCGGAAATCATCTGATCGATCCGCTCGGGATCGATCGGGCGTTTCTGCATCGAGATGCGGATCGAACGTTCGAGTTTGTCACGATCGAAATCTTCACGCTTGCCCGAGGTCTTGATCACCACCAGATCGCGCAATTGCACGCGCTCATAGGTGGTGAAACGCCCGCCACAGGCCGGGCAAAAACGCCGGCGCCGGATCGCAACGTGATCCTCGGCCGGACGGCTGTCTTTCACTTGGGTGTCAACATTACCGCAAAACGGGCAGCGCATCGGCTTCCCCCTTCTTCCTGTTCCCGCCTCAATTCGGGGTCTTTCGCCCCGGTTCTGTGGAAAACTATAAGGCGGGCGCGATAACTTGGATAGCAGAAATGTGAAACATCCATATCTTGCGTGGGCGCTGTGGCTCCAAGGACTCAACGCAGAAGCGCGGTGACCTGCCGATGGTGGGGATGGGCGCGATGTTCGAAAAGGTAAACTCCCTGCCAAGTGCCCAGATCCAGCCGCCCCGCGATCAGCGGGATCTGCAGGCTGGTGGGCAAGAGCGCCGACTTGATATGGGCGGGCATATCATCGGGGCCTTCGTAGGTGTGGGTCAGATAGGCCATCGACGGGTCACTCGTAGGCGGCACGAGGCGGTGGAAGAAGGCGGTCAGGTCAGTGCGCACCTCGGGGTCGGCGTTTTCCTGAATGAGCAGGCTCGCCGAGGTATGGCGCACGAACAGCGTCAGAAGCGCCTCGCGCTGGCCCTGCCCTTCGGCCCAGGCGCGCAGTTCGCGGGTGAATTCGTAAAGCCCCGGGCCGCGCGTGGCGATCTCGAAGCGGGTGTGCATCAGGCTTTCGGCGCCGGGAGGGCCTGCGCGCGATCCGTCGCCCGGATCGCCAAGCATTCCGGGTTCAGGTCCATGATCCGACGCTCCTTCGCCCAGAGCGCATCGGCCTCGGCGGCGCTGAGCCCACGCTTGACCAGAGCGAGCGGCTCTTTGGAGCCATCGCCCACACCCGAGGTCACGCTGAAACGGCTATTGCCCTCATCGGTCACGTAAAGAAAGCAGGTGCCTACCCGGTCGATCCGCGGCAGGGGCGCACCGTCGGGGCCCATGGCCTCCATCTGGCAGGCGGCGAGCGTGAGGGCGGCAAGGGTAAAAGCAATACGGGTCATGCAAAACCTCGGAACTGGCGTTTTCAAAGGGATAACAGGCACTCCGGCACGGGGGAAGGGGTTTGGCGGAAGGGGCGCCGCCCCTCTGGGGCCGATGGCCCCATTCACCCCGGGATATTTGGGGCAAAATGAGAGGCTATGGCGCGACCAAGAAGCCAGCTATCTTAATAACATCCCAGATTTGAGACATGAACCATGTGGTATGAAACCTTTCTTCTTTTTATTGAAATCACCTCGACGATACTTGTCTTCTCCGGCCTTCTCTTTGCTGCCTATCAAATTCATCAGACTCGCCTAAGCCTAGACTTGAGCGCGGCACAGCATCTCGAAGCAAACGAGTGGAACCGAAGAATTGCCGCCCAGCAAGCACTCGACCAACTGAAAGGATCGCCTGTACTGAGCACCTTACAGACACGGTTTCGCTACATTGATACCAAGGAGGTGATCCCGCTCGAAAGGTTGCGGAAAGCTTTCGAGGAGGATGCCAACCTACAACCAGACTTGTACGGCCTCCTAAATAGCTATGAGAAGCTGGCCCGCAGCGTGAACCTTGGGATCTACGACGAAGAGGTCATTCGGGTCGGGCGGCGCGGCGCCATGTCGAAAGCTTTTCTGGCTTTCAAGGAGGTGATCGAGGCCCGGCGTGTGGATTATGGGGCACCGAATGCCTGGCTGGAACTGGAAAAGCTGGTGACCCGCTGGGAAGCTCAATCCTAAACAAAAACGCCCCCTTGCGGGGGCGCCTTTTTACTGGTCGAGGAAGCTGCGGAGTTTGCGGCTTCGGCTCGGGTGTTTCAGCTTGCGCAGGGCCTTCGCCTCGATCTGGCGGATGCGTTCGCGGGTGACCGAGAACTGCTGACCCACTTCTTCCAGCGTGTGGTCGGTGTTCATGCCGATGCCGAAGCGCATGCGCAGCACGCGTTCTTCGCGGGGCGTGAGGCTTGCCAGAACGCGGGTCGTGGTTTCCTTCAGGTTCTCCTGAATGGCCGAATCCAGCGGCAGGATCGCGTTCTTGTCCTCGATGAAATCGCCAAGCTGGCTGTCTTCCTCGTCGCCGATCGGCGTTTCGAGCGAGATCGGCTCCTTGGCGATCTTCATCACCTTGCGGACCTTTTCGAGCGGCATCTGCAGCTTTTCGGCCAGTTCCTCGGGCGTCGGCTCGCGGCCGATTTCGTGGAGCATCTGACGGCCGGTGCGCACCAGCTTGTTGATCGTCTCGATCATGTGGACCGGAATACGGATGGTGCGCGCCTGATCGGCGATCGAGCGGGTGATCGCCTGACGGATCCACCAGGTCGCATAGGTCGAGAATTTGTAGCCGCGGCGGTACTCGAACTTGTCCACGGCCTTCATCAGGCCGATGTTGCCTTCCTGAATGAGGTCGAGGAATTGCAGCCCGCGGTTGGTGTATTTCTTGGCGATCGAGATCACCAGACGCAGGTTCGCCTCGACCATTTCCTTCTTGGCCTGACGGGCTTCTTTCTCGCCCTTCTGCACCTGGTTCACGATGCGGCGGAATTCGGAGATGTCGACGCCGACATATTGGCCGACTTGCGCCATGTCGCCGCGCAGATCCTCGATCTTGTCGCGCGAACGCTCCATCAGCGCCTGCCAGCCACGGCCGGCCTTGTCGTTCATCCGGTCGAGCCAGGTCGGGTCAAGCTCGTAGCCGCGATATTCCTGAATGAATTCCTGACGGTTGATGCGCGCCTGGTCGGCCAGCTTCACCATATTCGAGTCGATCGACATGATCTTGCGATTGATGCCGTAGAGCTGGTCGATCAGCGCCTCGATCCGGTTGTTGTGCAGGTGCAGCCCGTTCACCAGCTCGACGATCTCGGAGCGCAGCTTCTGATAGGCGGCTTCTTCGGAAACGGTGAAGGAGCCGTCCTCGTTCAGCGTCGCCGACATCCGCAGGTCCTGCATCTCGGCCAGCGTCGCGTAATCGCGCGCGATCAGTTCGAGGGTTTCCAGAACGCGCGGCTTGAGCGTCGCCTCCATCGCGGCCAGCGAGAGGTTCGCGCCTTCGTCCTCATCATCCTCGTCGGACTGGATCGGGTTGCCGTCGGCATCAAGCTCGGGCTCGTCGCTGCGCTCGGATTTCTCTTCGCCCTCGACTTCGTTCACCTCGATACCGTCGTCTTCCTCGTCATCAAGCGAGTTGCCGAAGGTCGCCTCGAGGTCGATCACGTCGCGCAGGAGGATGTCTTCGTTCAGAAGTTCGTCGCGCCAGATGGTGATTGCCTGGAAGGTCAGCGGGCTTTCGCAAAGCCCCAGGATCATCGTGTTGCGGCCAGCCTCGATGCGTTTCGCGATGGCGATCTCGCCCTCGCGGCTCAGCAGCTCGACCGAGCCCATCTCGCGCAGATACATGCGCACCGGGTCGTCGGTGCGATCGAGCGTCTCGGTCGTGGTGGTCGCCACCGCCACCTCGCGCGAGCCGCTTTCGGTCGTCGCGACCTCGTTGCTGTTTTCCTCTTCGGCCTCTTCGGCCTCGACCACGTTGATGCCCATCTCCGAGAGCATCGACATCACGTCTTCGATCTGGTCGCCCGAAACCTGATCGGGCGGCATCACCTTGTTCAGCTCGTCATAGGTGATGAAGCCCTTTTCGCGCGCCTCGGCGATCATCCGTTTGACTGCCGCCTTCGACATGTCGAACGAGGTATCCTCGTCGCTATCGGTCTCGGGCTTGTTCTCTTCGATGTCTTTAGCGGCCATGGGGGCTCCTTGGTCGGTCCGGGCGGTGCCGGGATCGCGGGCGGGCGCGAGTCGAATCATACCTGTCGGTTGTATCGAATCGTCAAAACGAATCACAGGGGCGAATCATTCACAATTCCTCTGCCCCCGAAGGCTCTGCGGGTTTGCCCATGCCCGGCGCATTTACGGGCAGGGGCGCTTATTTCTTGCGCCAGACCTGCGCGTCGATCAGGGCCTGGAGCTGGGCCGACAGGGCGTTGCGGTCTTCGCCCATGTCGGAATTATCGTCGAGCTTCGAGCGTTCGGCCTGGTGGCGTGCCTTGGTGGCCTCTCCCAGCCGGAAGGTGATGCCCTCATTGGCCAGCCCCTCGATCTCCTCCATCGCCTCCTCGATCTCGGAACGCACGGCCCGCGCCGCCGCCAGCTTGGCCAGCTCCTCGGCAAGGCACATTCGCGCCAGTTCGAGGTCGTCAGCCTTGCGCACCGGTGGCGCCGATTTCAGATGGGGCAGGTTCATCAGCTTTTCAAGCTCGGCCCCCGCACGCTGGCGCAAGGTTTCGGCAATCTCTTCAGGCGCGTCATGGGCGCAGAGCAGCATTTCGTGGCGCAGCCGGTCATGCGCGGGGTCTGCAAGCGGCACGCGCTCAAGCTGGCTTTCGAAGATGGCAATGAGCGCGGGATGGGCCACGCAAATGCCCAGCACCATCGCCTCGCGCAGGTGCTCGGCCACCTCGTCGCCCGGCGCCGCCGCCAAGAGCGAGGCGCGCGTCGCAGGCAAGGGTTCTGCCGGGGCGCGCCAGGCGCCCCGCCCGCCCGAGGGCCGCCAAGGCGCGCGTGCAGGCCCTGCCTCGCTACTCTTGCGGCCCGGCGTGAACAGCTCGGCGCGCAGCCGCTTGATCTCTTCGCCGTAATGGCCGCGGATCGAGAGGTCGGCGATGCGCCGCAATTCCTCGCGCAGGCGCTTGTCCAGCGCGGCGCGCCGCTCGGGGCTGTCAAAGTTCTTGCCCTCGGTCGCGCGCGCCCAGAGCAGCTTGACCATCGGCTCGGCACCATCGAGCACCTTCTGCATCGCCTCGCGGCCCTGCGCCTTGATCAGGTCGTCCGGGTCCAGCCCCGCCGGCATCATCGCGATCCGCAGCGCCTTGCCCGCCTCCAGCAGCGGCAGCGCCAGATCGACGACGCGCAGCGCCGCCTTCTGCCCCGCCGCATCGCCATCAAGCGCCACGATCGGCTCGTCATGGATGCGCCAGAGGAGCCGCAGCTGATCCTCGGTCACAGCGGTGCCCAGCGGCGCCACCGCGCCCCCGAACCCCGCCTCGACCAGCGCGATCACGTCCATGTAGCCCTCGGCCACGATCAGCTGCGCGCCCTTGCCCGCCGCCTCGCGCGCGGGACCGTGGTTATACAGCGTGCGCCCCTTGTCGAAGAGCTCGGTCTCGGGCGAGTTGATGTATTTCGCGGGGTCGCTCGGGTCCATCGCACGCCCGCCAAAGGCGATACAGCGCCCGCGCGGATCGCGGATCGGGAACATGATGCGATTGCGGAACGTGTCATAGGGCGCCTTGCCCTGCTGGCTCGCCCGCGCCAGCCCGGCAGCAAGGATCAGCTCCTCCGAGACGCCCTGCCCGCGCAGCGCCTCCCACAGACCCTGCCATCCGGCGGGCGCGAATCCAATCTCGAATCGGGCCTGCGCCTCGGGCGAAAGCCGCCGCCGCGCGAGGTAATCACGTGCCTCAGCCCCCGCCTGCGTCGCGAGTTGCAGGCGGAAGAACCGCACCGCCTGCTCCATCACCTCGGCCAATTCGCTGCGCCGGTCGGCGCGCTGCGCCTCGCGCGGGTCGCGCTCGGGCATCTTCATCCCGGCCTCTTGCGCGAGGATCTCCACCGCCTCCATGAAGCCGACATTCTCGGTCTCGCGCACGAAACTCAGCGCGTCGCCCTTCGCGTGGCAGCCGAAGCAGTAATAATAGCCCTTCTTGTCATCCACATGAAAAGACGCACTTTTCTCATGGTGGAACGGACATGGCGCCCACATGTCGCCCTTACCGATATTCGACTTGCGCATATCCCACGTGACCTTGCGCCCGACCACCGAGGCGATCGAGACACGGGTGCGCAATTCGTCGAGGAATCCGGGCGGCAAGCTCATGGCCCTATATTGGCCCCAGAGGGCGAAGAGTCGAGAGCCCCGATAGGCGCGCGCGACGCTTGCCGGACTGTGCAAAGGCGCGCAGCCGCTCTGCCCCTGCGCCTCTTTGCCGAAACCGCGCCAAGCCCTAGATTTGTCTGAACGCCGCCCCTCCGGGCCTGAACAGGAGACAGACCATGTCGATCCGCCCCGTCCTCGATACCCGCAAGGCCCGCCCGACGCTGGAAGGCGCGGGCGTGCACCTGCACCGCGCCTTCGGCTTTGCCGACCCTTCCGAATGCGACCCGTTCCTGCTGTTCGACGATTTCCGGGGCGAGAAGCCCTCGGATTACCTCGCGGGCTTTCCCTGGCATCCGCATCGCGGCATCGAGACCATCACCTATGTGCTCGCCGGCTCGGTCGAGCATGGCGACAGCCTCGGCAATTCGGGCAGCCTCGGCGCGGGGGATGTGCAATGGATGACGGCGGGCTCGGGCATCCTGCATCAGGAAATGCCGACCGGCAACGCCAAGGGCCAGATGCACGGATTTCAGCTCTGGGCCAACCTGCCCTCGGACCTCAAGATGACGGCGCCGCGCTATCAGGATGTGAAATCGGGCGAGATCCCCGAGGTGATCGACGATGATGGCACGCGGCTGCGCGTCGTCGTGGGCGAGTTCTGGGGCAAGCGCGGCCCGGTCGACGGCATCGCCGCCGATCCGCTCTATCTCGACATCTCGCTGCCGCCGGGGGTGAAGAAGCGCTTCCGCATCGACACCTACCGCTCGACCTTCGCCTATGTCTTCGAAGGTGCCGCCGCCTTTGCCGATGCCTCGCGCCCCGAGGGCGTTCTGCTGGAGAAAGAGGTGATGGGCCAGGAAGTTAATATCCGCGACCTCTCGGGCAACCGCACGCTGGTGCGCTTTGGCACCGGCGACGAGATCGTGGTGCAGGCGGGCGAGGAAGGCGCGCGGTTCCTGCTGATCGCGGGTGCACCGATCCAGGAGCCCGTCGCCTGGCACGGGCCGATCGTGATGAACACCAAGGAAGAGCTTCAAACCGCCTTCCGCGAGCTGCGCAACGGCACCTTCATCAAGCCGCAACATTAAGGGGGCTCTGCCCCCGGCCTGCGGCCTCCCCCGGGATATTTATCGGCAAAATGAAAGGGGGCCTGCCCTTTCATCGAGCACGAAATACTCCGGGGGGTGAGGCGCCTTGCGCCGAGGGGGGCAGCGCCCCCCTTTTCAGGCGCTAACCGCCTTGCGCACCATGTCCCAATAGATCGCCTCGACCGTCTCGCGCGAGAGGCGCCCGCCGGCCCGGAACCACGTATTTACCCCGGTCAACATCGCGATGATCGCCATCGTCGCGAGTTTGCTGTCGGGCAGGTCGAATACGCCCTCGGCCTGACCCGCCTTGAGGATGGCTTCAAGCTCGGTCTCGTAGGTCTTGCGCAGCCCCTCGATCACCGCGAAATTCTCGGGGCCGAGGTTGCGCAGCTCCATGTAGCTCAGGAACACCGCCTCGGCGCGTTCGAGGTTGTAGCGGATATGGAACCGCACGAAGGCCTCGAGGCGGGCCCGCGCGCCCTCGCCCTTGGGCTCTTCGGCCCAGGCCGCCAGAAGGCCGTCCATGTGGGTTTTCAGCAGGTCGAAAAGCAGCGCTTCCTTGTCGGGCGTGTAGAGATAGAGCGCGCCCGCCTGCACGCCCACCGCCGCCGCGATCTGGCGCATCGATACGGCGGCAAAGCCGTGACGGGCAAAAAGCCGTTGCGCCTCGGCGCGGATGCGCGGGCCGGTGATTTCGGAATGGGAACCTGTCTTGCGTGCCATGGCGCCACGCTAACTGAACGGCTGTTCACCCGCAAACCGAAACCGCGCTTGGCTCTGGTCACGGGCGGCGCGAGGGCTTAGTCTCGGCGCGAACCCGAAGGAGGCAAGATGCGCGCCCTGATCCCGATCCTTGCGCTTGGTGTAGTGGCCAGTTGCGGCGGCGACACCGAAGGCGATTACCCCGCGCTCTTGCCGCAGGCGCAGATTCTGGGCACCCCCGCCCCCGAGACCTCGGCCACGGGCGATCTGTCGGCGCGCGCTGCCGCCCTCAGGGCCCGCGCAGCCGGTTTGCGTGGCCCGGTGATCCCACCCGGCAGCCTTCCGGCCAGCGTCGAATAGCGCGCGTTGCAAGCCCGCCGCTTGCGGTGTAACAGGGCGCAGCAACAGATTTCGACGAGGTTCCCATGTCCGCCCCGACCGCTTCCGGCCCCGCGCTCCGTCTTGGCATCGCAGGCCTTGGCACTGTCGGCATCGGCGTCGTGAAAATCGTCCAGCGCCATGCCGAGATGCTCTCGGCGCGCACTGGCCGCCCGGTCGAAATCACCGCCGTTTCCGCGCGCGACCGCTCGAAGAACCGCGATGCCGATCTGTCGAATTACGCCTGGGAAACCGACCCCGTGGCGCTGGCCACGCGCGCGGATGTCGATGTCTTCGTCGAGCTGATGGGCGGGCATGAAGGCGCCGCGCGCGAGGCGACGATCGCCGCGCTGAAGGCGGGCAAGGATGTGGTCACCGCGAACAAGGCGCTTTTGGCGCATCACGGGCAGGAGCTGGCCGAGCTGGCCGAGAGCCTGGGCCGCACGATCCGTTTCGAAGCCGCCGTCGCCGGTGGCATCCCGGTCATCAAGACGCTGACCGAGGGGCTGGCGGGCAACCAGATGCGCCGCGTGATGGGCGTGATGAACGGCACCTGCAACTATATCCTGACCCGCATGGAAGACGCGGGCCTGCCCTATGACATCGTCTTCGAAGAGGCGAACCAGCTGGGCTACCTTGAGGCCGACCCGAACCTGGACGTGGGCGGGATCGACGCGGGGCACAAGCTCTCGATTCTGGCCGCGATCGCCTTTGGCACCAAGGTCGCCTTTGACGATGTGGTGCTGGAAGGTATCGGCAAGATCTCGATCGACGATATCCGTCGCGCGGGCGACATGGGCTACAAGATCAAGCTTCTGGGCGTGGCGCAGATGACGGGTCGCGGGCTCGAACAGCGGATGACGCCCTGCCTCGTGCCGGCCTCCTCGCCGCTCGGGCAGTTGACCGGCGGAACCAACATGGTCGTGCTCGAAGGCGACTCGGTCGGGCAGATCGTGCTGCGCGGCGCGGGCGCGGGCGAAGGCCCGACGGCCAGCGCGGTGATGGGCGATGTGACCGATATCGCGCGCGGGCTGCGCCTGCCGACCTTCGGCCAGCCGGCCGCTTCGCTGAAACAGGCACAATCGGCCGTGGCCGCAGCGCCCGCGCCCTATTACCTGCGCCTGCAGCTGCTGGACAAACCCGGCGCGCTGGCCAAGGTGGCGGCGGTTCTGGGCGACGCGGGCATCTCGATCAGCCGGATGCGCCAATACGGCCATGCCGACACCTCGGCGCCGGTGCTGATCGTCACCCACAAGACCATGCGCGACGCGATCGACACCGCGATCTCGAATTTCCCGCGCACCGGCGTCGTCGAGGGCGAACCGGTCGCGATCCGGATCGAGGAACTCTGAGCAGCGGGGCGAAAACCGCCGTTTTCGCCCGCGTTAGCGTTCCCAGACTTGCCCTTCGGGGCGCTTTGGGTCTTTGTGGCCCGCGACAAATCCAGACGCCTTCGGGCGTGTATCGTTCAGTTCCAGACAGGACAGTCCCATGACCTCTCCGACCGAATTCGCCGACCGCCTGCTCTCGCTCGGGCTTGCCCGCGTGTCCGAAGCGGCCGCCCATGCCTCCGCCACGCTGATCGGGCGCGGCGATGAAAAAGCCGCCGATCAGGCCGCGGTGAACGCCATGCGCGACCAGCTCAACCTGCTCGACATCGCGGGCACCGTGGTGATCGGCGAGGGCGAGCGCGACGAGGCGCCGATGCTCTATATCGGTGAAGAGGTCGGCACCGGCAACGGCCCGGCGGTGGATATCGCGCTCGACCCGCTCGAAGGCACCACGCTGACCGCGAAAGACATGCCGAACGCCCTGACCGTCATCGCGATGGCGCCGCGTGGCACGATGCTGCATGCGCCCGACACCTATATGGACAAGCTCGCCATCGGGCCGGGCTATGCGACCGATGTCGTCAGCCTCGAAATGACCCCGACCGAGCGCGTGCTGGCGCTGGCCAAGGCGCAGGGCGTGAAGCCGACCGACATCACCGTCTGCATCCTCGAGCGTCCGCGCCACGAAGAAATGATCCGCGAAGTCCGCGAAACCGGCGCCGCAATCCGGCTGATCACCGATGGCGACGTGGCCGGCGTGATCCATTGCGCCGAACCGCTGATCACCGGCATCGACATGTACATGGGCCAGGGCGGCGCGCCCGAGGGCGTGCTGGCGGCCTCCGCGCTGAAATGCATGGGCGGCCAGATGTGGGGCCAGCTCGTGTTCCGCAACGACGACGAGAAAGCCCGCGCCGCCAAGGCCGGCATCACCGACCTGAACAAGATCTACACCCGCGACGAAATGGTGCGCGCGGACGTGATCTTTGCCGCCACCGGCGTGACCAACGGCTCGATCGTGCGCGGCGTCAAGCGTGAGCCGAACTACATCGAGACCGAAACCATCCTGATGCGCTCGAAAACCGGCTCGGTGCGGCGCATGGTCTATCGCAACCCGATCAAGCGCTGATCCCGGCGACGCAAGGGGGGCGCTGCCCCCTCGGCCCTGCGCAGGGCTTCGGGCGTTCGGCGGGCGATCCGTCCACCGGGGGGCTCGTTTCCCCGCCTCACCCCCCGGAGTATATCTCGCTCGATGAAAGCATGGCCCTGCCTCTGGCGGGGCCTTCGGTTTTTTGGCAAGAGGAAGTCATGGAACAGGCATCGGCATTTCTGGGCGTTGAGGCATCGCTGAACGGGCGGCGTTGGGTCGGGCCGTCGCCCGAGGCCGAGCGGCTGACCGAGGCGATGGTGCAGGCGACCGCCCTGCCCCCGGCGCTGGCACGGGTGCTGGTCTCGCGCGGGGTCGCGCCCGAAGACGCGATGGGCTTTCTGGAACCCACCCTGCGCGAGCTTTTGCCCGACCCGCTGAAGCTGCGCGACATGGGCGTGGCGGCGACGCGGTTTCTGGCGGCAGTAAAGAACCGCGAAAAGATCGCGATCTTTGCCGATTACGACGTCGATGGCGGATCGTCGGCGGCGCTTTTGATCCATTGGCTGCGCGCGATGGGGCGCGAGGCGACGCTCTATATCCCCGACCGGATCGACGAGGGCTATGGCCCGAACGAGCCCGCGATGGCCGCCCTTGGCGCGGCCCATTCGCTGATCATCTGCGTCGATTGCGGCACGCTGAGCCATGGCCCCGTCGCCGCCGCGCGCCCGGCCGACGTGGTGATCCTCGACCATCACCTCGGCGGCGAGACCCTGCCCCCCGCGCTGGCCTGCGTAAACCCGAACCGGCAGGACGAAAGCGGCGATCTGGGGCATCTTTGCGCGGCCTCGGTGGTGTTCCTGATGCTGGTCGAGGCGAACCGCCAGCTACGCGCCGAGGGCGTGCAGGGGCCCGATTTGATGGCTCTGCTCGATCTCGTGGCGCTGGCCACGGTCGCGGATGTGGCGCCGCTGATCGGGGTCAATCGCGCGCTGGTGCGCCAGGGCCTCAAGGTGATGGCGCGGCGCGCGCGGCCGGGGCTGGTCGCGCTCTCGGATGTGGCGCGAATGGATCAGGCGCCCGCCGCCTATCATCTCGGCTTCATCCTCGGGCCGCGAGTGAATGCGGGCGGGCGGATCGGCGCGGCGGATCTGGGCGCGCGGCTTCTGGCGACCGACGATCCGAACGAGGCCGCGGCGCTGGCCGAGCGGCTCGATTTCCTCAACACCGAGCGGCGCGAGATCGAGAATCGCGTGCGCGACGCGGCGCTTGCGCAGGCCGAGGCGCGCGGGCTTGATGCGCCGCTGGTCTGGGCTGCGGGGCAAGGCTGGCATCCGGGCGTCGTGGGCATTGTCGCGGCGCGGCTGAAAGAGGCCACGAACCGCCCCGCCGTGGTGATCGGGCTGGAGGACGGGATCGGCAAGGGCTCGGCCCGCTCGGTACCGGGTGTGGACCTTGGCGCGGCGGTGCAACGCGTCGCGGCCGAGGGGCTCTTGCTCAAGGGCGGCGGGCACCGGATGGCGGCGGGCCTCACCGTGGAAGAGGCCAAGCTCGAAGCCGCGATGGCGCGCCTCTCCGAGCTTTTGGCAAAACAGGGCGCGGGCGCGGGCGGGCCGCGCGACCTGCGCCTCGACGGGATGCTGATGCCCGGCGCCGCGACGATTCCGCTGATCGAGGAACTCGACAAGGCCGGCCCCTTCGGTCAGGGCGCGCCCGCGCCGCGGTTCGCCTTTGCCGGCTGCGAGATTCGCGGCGCGCGGCGCATCGGCGAGTCGCACCTGCGGTTTGGCCTGAGCGACGGCCTCGGCGCGCAGCTTGAATGCGTGGCGTTCGGTGCCTTTGACGGCCCCTTGGGCGAGGTTCTCTCCAACCCCGGCGCGAACCGCTTTCACCTTGCCGGGCGACTGGAAATCAACACCTGGGGCGGGCGATCCAAGCCCCAACTGCGCCTTGAGGATGCCACCCGCGCCTGACCCGGCAGACGTATCGCGCGCCCCGCAAACGCGATGCGGAAAAAGCGAAAAAACCTCTTGCGCGGCAAATGCGGCTACCGTATGAACCGCCCACGCTGCAGCGATGGCCCGTTCGTCTATCGGTTAGGACGCCAGGTTTTCAACCTGGAAAGAGGGGTTCGATTCCCCTACGGGCTGCCACTCCTGCCGCGTGCCCGCGTGGCCCGTTCGTCTATCGGTTAGGACGCCAGGTTTTCAACCTGGAAAGAGGGGTTCGATTCCCCTACGGGCTGCCACTTTTCCCTGACATTCCCGAAATGATCGCCCCCTACAGGCGGATCTTGTACCGGCTGATCTTGTCGTTCAGCGTGCGCCGCGCCATGCCCAGAGCCTGCGCCGCGCGTTCGGTGTTCCCGCGCGCGCGTTCCAGCGCCGCGCGAATTTCGCGGGCCTCATAGGCGGCGACCTTGTCGGCCAGCGTGCCGGGCTCCGACACTGCCGCAGCGGGCGCATCGGGCAACTCCAACCCCAGCGCAAAGCGTTCGGCCAGCGCCTTCAGCTCGCGCACATTGCCCGGCCAGGGCCGGCGCATCAGCTGCTGACGCAGCCCATAGCCGATCTCGGGCAAGGCGCGACCATAGCGGCGCGCGGCCAACTCAGCGAAATGGCTGAACAAGAGCGGCACGTCATTGCCCAGCGCGCGCAGCGGGTCCAGCCCGATCTCGGCCCCGGCGAGCCGATAGAACAGATCGGCGCGGAAACTGCCGTCAAGCGTGAGCGGGCGCAAATCGGTTTTCGACAGCGCCACGATGCGCAGATCGAGCGGGCGCAGCGTGTTCTCACCCAGCCGTTCGACCGCGCGTTCCTGCAGCGCGCGCAAGAGCTTGGGCTGGGCCGCGGCGGGCATTGCCTCGACCTCGTCCAGAACCAGCGTGCCGCCCGAGGCGGCCTCCAGCTTGCCCGCTTTCTCGGGCGCGCCGGGAAAGGCGCCCGCGGCATGGCCGAACATCTCGGTCTCGAACAGAGCTTCGGGCAAGGCCGCGCAATTCACCGCGACAAAGGGGCCAGCGGCACGCGGGCTTGCGGCATGCAGGGCGCGCGCGACCAACTCCTTGCCGGTGCCAGTCTCGCCGGTCACGATCACGTCGATATCCAAGGGCCCCAGCGCCGCGATGCGGGCGCGCAAGGCCTCGATCGCGTGGGACTGACCCAGAATTTCGGCCCCGTCGCGCCGGTTGATTTCCGCCTGCAAGCGCCCGACTTCGCGCCGGGTCTCCCCCGCCCGCAAGGCGCGCTCGACCACCGCCAGAAAATGCGCCGCGTCATAGGGTTTCTCCAGGAAATCCTCGGCCCCCAGCCGCATCGCGCGCACCGCATGAGGCACGTCTCCATGGCCGGTAATCAGCACCACGGGCAGCTCGGGCCAGCGCTCTTTCAGCGCCGCGAGCAGCGCGAACCCATCCATGCCCGGCATCCGCAGGTCGCTGACCAGAAGATCGGGGCGCGCGCCACCCGCCAGCGCCTCCAGCGCGGCCTCGGCCGAGGCAAAGGCCGCACCGCGATAGCCGCCCGCGTCGATCAGATCCAGGAGCGCCGCGCGGTGATCGGCATCGTCATCGACCAGATGGATCAGGGCGCTCATGACGCGATCTCCTGCAGGGTTTCGCCCGCCACGCGCGGCAGGATCGCCGCCATCACCGTGCCTTCGCCCGGCCGCGAGGAAATGTCGAGCCGGCCGCCGAATTCAGACAGGATGGCCTGCGAAATCGCAAGGCCAAGGCCCAGCCCCTCGCTCTTGGTCTTGGTGGAAAAGAACGGCTCGACCACGCGCGGCAGGTCTTCGGCCGAGATGCCGGGGCCAGTGTCGCGCACCTCGATCCGTGCCTTGTTTCCGGCGACCCCGAGGCTCAGCGCGATCTCAGCGCCCTCCTGCCCCTCGACCGCATCAAGCGCATTCAGCAAGAGGTTTACCAGCACCTGTTCCAGCCGCACCCGCCCCGCGCGCACCATCAGCGGCCCGCCCGACTCCAGCACCGGCAAGATGCCCACCGCCCGCGCCCGCGGCTGCACCAGTTCCAGCGCGCTTTCGGCCACCGCACGGGCGTCGATTTCCTCAAGTGTGCCGCTCTCCTTGCGCGCGAAACTTTTCAGATGCTTGGTGGTGCGCTGCATCCGCCGGATCAGGTTGCGCGCGGTCTCGATCCGGGTCGCGGCCTTTTCGGGCGGCGCGCCGGCGTCGATCGAGATCCCCGCAGCGGCCAGCACCGCCTCCATCGCGGCCAGCGGCTGGCTGAGTTCGTGCACGATCGCCGCCGACATCCGGCCAAGCGCCGCCATCTTTTCCGAATGCACCAGCCCTTCTTGCGCGGCGCGCAGATCGGCCTCGGCATCGCGGCGGGCCTCGATTTCCTGCGCCAATTGCTGCGTGCGGATCGCGACCTGGCCTTCGAGCATCTCGGACTGGCGCAGCCGCAAGGTAACAAGCTGACGGCGCTGGCGCTGAATTTTCGCAAGGCCAAGCCCCAGCGCCGTGGCCAGCGCCGCCGCGCCGCCCCAGCCCAAAGCCGCCATCA
The DNA here is from genome assembly GCF_002358085.1 of Pseudothioclava arenosa. Lineage (GTDB taxonomy): Bacteria > Pseudomonadota > Alphaproteobacteria > Rhodobacterales > Rhodobacteraceae > Pseudothioclava > Pseudothioclava arenosa. The sequence continues at coordinate 95,306 of NZ_NTJD01000007.1, read as the reverse complement.
GCGCCGGACGCATCGGCGCCGCACTGACCACTTGCCAGTCGGTTTCAAACGGCACCAACCCCGCGCGCAGCCGCCGCCCCGACCCGTCCCGCATCCAGCCCGCCGAGCCTTCCAGCAAGGGCGTGGCGCCCGCCAGATCGGCCTCAAGATAGGTGCGCTGCGCGGCCAGCCGCGACAGCGCCTCATCGGCCAGCGGCTTGAGCGGGCGATAAAGCCACTCGGTCACGCCCGACAGGAAGACGACGCCATCGGCATCCGCGACCGCCGTGGCCTGCCCCGCCGCCTCCCAGGCGCGTTGCAGCGGCACAAGGTCAACCTTGACCACCACGACGCCCACCACGCCCCCCGGCGCCTCGATCCGCGCCGAGAGGAAATACCCCGGCGTCTTCGTCGTCACGCCGATTGCATAAAACCCGCCCGCGCCGGTCTCGAGCGCCTGTTTGAAATAGGGCCGGAAGCTGTAATTCTGCCCGACAAAGCTTTCGTCGAGCTGCCAGTTCGAGGCCGCAAGCGTGAGCCCCTCGGCATCCATCAGGTAAAGATGGCTGGCCCCCGCCAGCTCGGTCACCCGTTCAAGATAGCGGTTCGCCGCCGCAATCGCGGCCGGGTCGAAGGGCAACTGGATCGCCGCACGGATCCGCGCGTCCTCGCCCGTCACCTTGGGCAGGTAGCGAAAGCGGTCGATCTCGGTTTCCAGCGAGCGCAGCGTCAGGATGAGGCTCTGGTAGAGGCGCTCGTCGATATCGGCCAGCGCCGCGCGCCAGGCCAGCGCGCCTGCGGCCAGCGCGACGCAGACCACCGCCGCCGCGACCCAAAGCGCCGCGCCGCGATCGCGCATGAGCCGAGCCCGTGCCGCCATGCCTCCCCCCTTAGCCGCCGACGGCTTCGTCGCCCCGGCATGGGCGCAAGACTAGCGGCTCTGCGGGGGCGGCGCCAAGGGTGATGCAGTCGCGCCCGCAAAGACGCCATCCCGAGGGGGTCTCGCCCGAGGCGGCAAGGACCAGTTCCGCGACCGGCGGCGCCGTGGGTTCCCAGACCCACCAGCCGTCTTCGAACCAGCCGTCGGGGCCGGGTTCCATCCCCGCGCCCGATCCCTTCACCGCCGCGCGGCGCAGGATCATCCGGCCGTCAGAGACCTGCCAGTCTTCGCGCCAGCTTTCTTTCTCGACGGAATGGGTCCATTCGAGGCTAAACCCGCCGCCCGATTCCAGCGCGATGATGACCACACCGGCGATGAGGCAGCTGCTCATGCAGCAGCCCCCGCCTGCCTGCGGCGCAGCCAGATCAGCACACCGAAAGCCAGCGCCAGCGCAAAGCCGATCTCGTCGGTGATCGCGAGCGCGGCCACCAGCGAAAACGCCGCCGCCATCGCCAGAGCCCGCTCCCAGATCGCGAGCGGACGACCCAGCCAGCCGATCACCGCCACGCCCCAGAGCCCCAGCGCCACCAGCGCTTTGAGCACCACATAGGCCACCGCCGGAATATAGCCGATCGCCTCGGCCAGAGGCCCGCCGTCTTGCAGCATCAGCGCGGGCGTATAGACCGCCATGAAGGGCACGACGAAGCCCGCAGCCGCAACCTTCACCGCCTCGAAGCTGATCCGCAGCCCGCTTTCCTTGGCAATGGGCGCGGCGGCAAAGCAGGCCAGTGCCACGGGCGGCGTCAGGTCCGCGAGAATGCCGAAGTAAAAGACGAACATGTGGCTGACGATCAGCGGCACCCCCAGCGCCAGCAGGGCAGGCCCGGCGATCGAGGAGGTGATGATGTAATTCGGGATGGTCGGGATCCCCATGCCCAGAACGATGCAGGTGATCATCGTCAGCACCAGCGACAGGAACAGGCTCTTTTCGCCCACGCCGACGATATATTGCCCGAAGGTATTGGCCGCACCCGTCAGCGTCATCACCCCGATGATCACACCGACCAGCGCGCAGGCGATGCCCACCGGCAGCGCGGTCTTGGCGCCTTCGGCAAGACTGTCGCGGCAGAGCGCCAGCGTTTCACGTCCGCCCTTGCTGAACAGGTTCACCGCAATCAGCGCCGCCAGCGCGATCAGCACGATATTCAGGCCGAACTTGAAGAAGGCCGCTGCGATCAGGCCGAGGAAGATCCAGAAAATCGTGCGGATCAGGCCCGAGGGCAGCCCCAGCGCGATCGAGCCGCCCATGATCAAGAGCCCGGTCAGCGCCAGCCCCACCGTGCCCGCGAACAGCGGCGTATAGCCCGAAAACAGCAGGTAGACGAGCACCGCCAGCGGCAAGATCAGGAACCAGCCCTCTTTCAGCGCGGCCTTGGCGGAGGGGAGTTCGTCGCGCGACAGCCCGCGCAGGTTGCGCTTGCCCGCCTCAAGATGAACCATCCAGAACACGCCGAGGAAATAGAGGATCGCCGGGATCAGCGCCGCCTTGACCACCTCGACATATTCGACGCCCAAGGTCTCGGCCATGACGAAGGCCACCGCCCCCATCACCGGCGGCATGATCTGCCCGCCCATCGAGGCCGTGGCCTCGACGCCACCGGCAAAGGCCGGGCGGTAGCCGAAGCTTTTCATCAGGGGAATGGTGAATTGCCCGGTGGTGACGACATTGGCCACGCCAGAGCCCGAGATCGTGCCCATCAGCCCCGAGGACAGCACCGACACCTTGGCCGCGCCCCCCATCTTGTGGCCGACAAGGCCAAGCGAGACATCGGTGAACAGCTTGATCATCCCGGCCTTTTCGAGGAAAGCGCCGAACAGGATGAACAAAAAGATATAGGTCGCCGAGACATAGGTCGGGATGCCATAGATGCCTTCGGTGCCGTAGGTCAGATGCTCGATCACCTGCGCCACGTCATAGCCGCGATGGTCAAGCGGCGCGGGCAGATGGTTGCCCCAAAGCGCATAGCTGAGGAACACGCCCGAGATGATCGGCAGCGCCGGGCCCATCAGCGCCCAGGCCGCGAAAAAGATCGTGCCAAGCGCCAGAACCCCGAACACGATGTCGCGCGGCAAGGGATCGCCCGCGCGCATCAGAAGATCGGTGTAGTCGATCCATTGATAGGCCGCGATCGCGACGCCGATGCCCGCCAGCCCATAGGCCAGCGCCTTGCCGCCCCGGCCCCAGCGCTTGGCAATCGCCAGCAGCGGCAGGCCCAGCGCCATCAGGAACCCCACATGGACCGCGCGCACCACCTGGCTCGGCAGGTCGATCAGATGCGCCGCCACCGAGATCTGGAACCCCGAAAAGGCCACCGCGAGCCAAAACAGCGCCCGCCCCTCGACACTGGCCGGAAAGCTCTCGGCCAGCGGGTCGTGCAGGCCCAGATCGGCCTCGGGCAATTCATGCGTTTCGCTTTTCATCCCGTTCTCCTCCCGGATGCGCGCAAAGAGACCGGCCCGGAGCGTACCGAGCCGGTCCAAGTCGGGCCCGAAGGCCCGTCGAGGCTTACATCAGCCCCTGTTCCTTGTAGTAACGCTCGGCGCCCGGATGCATCGGAATGGGCGAGCCCTTAACTGCAGCCTCGGCCGAAATGCCGCCCGCCGCCGAATGCGCGGCCTTCAGCGTGTCGAGGTTTTCGAACAGCAGTTTCGTCATCTGATAGGCGGTCTCTTCCGAGACATCCTCATGGGTGACGAGGAAGTTCACCACCGCAACGGTGGGCACATCGGCGGTCTGGCCTTCGTAGGTGCCCGCCGGGATCATGCCCGCGACATAGGGCGCGCCAAGGCTCTCGGCGACTTCGGCCGGAACCGACACGAAGGTGATCGCCTGCGAGGTCGCCAGGTCCTTCAGCGCCGCATTGCCCAGACCCGAGCTTTGCAGCGTCGCGTCCAGCTGGCGGTTTTTCATCAGCTCGACCGATTCCGCAAACGGCAGGTATTCGAGCTTGCCGAGGTCTTCATAGCTCAGACCTGAAGCGCCAAAGATCGCGCGGGCGTTCAGCTCGGTGCCCGATTTGGCCGCGCCGACCGAGAGGCTCTTGCCCTTGAGGTCCGCAACCGTCACCGCGCCGGTGTCCGAGAGCGCCGCAATCTGGATCACGTTCGGATAGATCGCCGCGATCGCGCGCAGCTTGCCGAGCGGCGCCTTGAAGCCGACCTCGGCATTGCCTTCCCAAGCGTATTTCACCGAGTCGCCCAGCGCGAAGGCCAGTTCGCCCTTGCCCTGCTGCAGCAGGTTCAGGTTTTCCACCGAGGCCTTGGTCGATTGCACCTGCGTGCGCGCACCGTCGATGCCCTTGGCATAGATATCCGAGAGCGCCACGCCAAGCGGATAATAGACGCCCGAAGTGCCCCCGGTCAGGATGTTGATGAATTCGCTGCCCTGCGCGACGGGCGCCGACAGCGCGATAATGCCGGCGGCCACGGCGCCGAGCTTGATGTTGTGAAACATCGGTTTCCTCCCAGTTAGGCCCGCCTCCTCGCGGGATACCCAAGCCTCTCCGGATCGTGCCGCCGATCAATCGTTTTCACGGGATCGCGCGCAGAAAGCTGGCAGAGTTCCGCTTCGGCTCTGGCCGATTTCCGCTCGGGCCTTTGCAATCAAGGGCTTGCCGCAGGGGCATTGCTGCACCGCCGCAAGAGGCGAACTGGACAGAGGCGGGCCGCGCAGAGGATGCTCGCTCCGAACAGGGAGGAGAAATCATGGATCTGGGTATCACGGGCCGGGTCGCGCTGGTGCATGGCGCGAGCGGCGGATTGGGCGGCGCGATCGCAACGGCGCTGGCGGCGGAAGGCGCGCGCGTCGCGCTGGCGGGGCGCAACCTTGGCAAGCTGGAGGCGCTGGCCGCGCAGATCACGGCGGCGGGCGGCGAGGCCCTTGTCGTCGCATGGGACCTTGCCGATCCGGGCCGTATTCCCGGCGCCCTCGCCGAGATCGAGGCGGGCCTTGGCCCCGTCGACATCCTGATTGCAAACACCGGCGGCCCCGCACCCGGGCCCGCCGCAGGGCAGCCCCCGGAAAATTGGCGTGCGGGGTTCGAGAGCATGGTGCTATCGGTGATCGCGATCGCGGATGCGGTGCTGCCGGGAATGCGCGCGCGCGGCTGGGGACGGATCGTCACCTCGACCTCGGCCGGGATCATCGCGCCGATCCCCAATCTCGCGCTGTCGAATGCGCTCCGCGCGAGCCTCGTCGGCTGGTCGAAAACTCTCGCTGCCGAGGTCGGGCGCTTTGGCATCACCGCGAATATCGTGGTGCCGGGCCGGATCGCGACCGAGCGCGTGGCCTTTCTGGATGCGAAACGCGCCGAAGCCTCCGGTCGCAGCCCCGACGAGATCAGCGCCGAGAGCCGCGCTGCGATCCCGCTGAGGCGTTATGGCCGCCCCCAGGAATATGCCGATATGGTCTGTTTTCTCGCGTCCGAGCGCGCCTCATACGTCACCGGCGCGGTGATCCGGGTCGACGGCGGGATGATCCCGAGTATCTGAGCCTTCTTGGCGGCGCCTCAGTGGCGCCGCACCAGCGCCGCCAGTTCACGCAGGATCTGCGCGTTGCGGCAATATTCCGGCGGCTCTTCGAGCGGCCCGTTGATCTCTGACAGAACGGCCAGGCAGCCGTCGCTCTCGCCGCAGCAGCGGCAATCCGTGATCATCTTGGCGAATTCGGCTTCGGTCAGGAACCCGTTATGCATCGCCTCGGTCAGGTTCACGCCGAGCCGCTTTGCCAGCGCCCGGGTCAGCCAGAAATTCAGATCGATATTTCCCTGAATACCCATTGCTTAGTCCTCCACGCGCGCAGGTTCACGCGGGGCCCCGATTGGCCCCAGCTTCTCAAGCGTTGTGCGCAGGCGCGCCATCATCAGCCGGTTGTTGCAGAAATCCGGGGCCTCATCTGCGGGCGCCCCGCAGCTACGGTCTTCGGGCGCGCCATGCTCGCCAAGCCAGTGCACGCACCCGGTTGGATCGTCGCAGCTTGCACAGGACACGAGCGCATCGCGCCATTCCTCGGAACTCAACGACCCCCGGCGCAGCGCCTCTTCGAGATCGACGCCAAGGGTTTCGGCCATCCGGTTCATGAGCGCCGCATGACGGTTGAGGACTCGGTTTCCAAACATAACCTTGCTCCAGCTGATGTTGCGCCAGCCTGCGGCCACGCCTCCGGAGCCTCCATGACCTAGATCAAGCGCAAGCGGATCAACCCGCGTGAAGCGGGCCCGAAACACAGGAATGGCGAAAATCTGCGCAGTCCGCGCCCGGAAACCAGCCTAGAGCTGCCCCGCGCGCAGTGCCTCGACGGTCGCGCGCACCACATCCATGCGCAGCCGGTTCGCCGGATGGGTGCCCAGGAAGCGATTGCCCGGATCGGGAATCCGCGTGAAGAACTGCGCGCCCCGCAGCGGGTCATAGCCCGCGTTCCAGGTGATGACGGTGCCCAGCTCGTCGGCCTCCAGCTCGTAATCCTTGGAATAGGTCCGCGCGCCGACCGAGGCACCGAGGTCCTGCGCCCGGCTGATCGCACCTGCATCGCCGCCGCCCGCCGCCGCCAGAACACCCAGAATCAGCGCCCCCGCCACCGCGTCGCGGGTCTTGCTTTGCAGATGCCCGGCGATGTGATGCGCGGCCTCGTGCCCCATCACAAAGGCCAGCTCGTCCCGGTTCGCGGCCTCGGCGATCAGCCCGAGCGTGAACCCCACGACCGGCCGGCCGTATTTATCCTCGGTCTGGAAGGCGTTGGCGGGCTGGTCCGGGCGGTCGTCGACGACGATCTGGTAATCGCAATTGCGCCCGCGCGTGCGCGCCCGGCATTCGGCCTCGATCTGCGGCTCCATCCGCCGCGCGACCGAGATGAAATTCTCGACCTGCACCTCGGGTGGCGGCAAATCGGGCGCAGGCGCATAGGCGGGCGCGGACCCGCCCGGCACCGGCGCCTCGCAGGCCGCAAGCAGTGCCAGCACCAGCCCCGCCAGCGCCAGATTGCGCCCCTTTTGCCCCGTGTATGCCGCCTGCCCGATTGCCGCCATCGCCATTCCCCTGCCCGGTTTGGCCGCAGTCTACCCGGCGCGCGAGAGCCGGAAAAGGCGCGATGTCTCACGCTTCGGTGACAGGCGATTTTGCGCTTTCCGCGCCGCGCCCGTCGCGCTAGGCTGACCCCATGTTCACCATCGAGCACGAATTCGACGCCACCGTGATCACCCTCGTCGACGAGGGCGATGACCCGCGCGATTACCTTCAGGAAGACATCACCATCGCCTCTTTCGAGGATTGCGTGACCGTAGAGCAGGTCGACGACAACGATGTGGTGCAGCGGATCACCTTTTCGCATGCGCAGCTGCGCGAACTGGCCGCCGCGCTGAACCTTCCCGAAGGCGTTTACCGCCTCAAGGACGTGACGAAGAAGTAAACGCCCGCCTCAAAGCAGCACACTCTCCTGCGCGCGCAGCATCAGGCTGTGGGCGACCTCAAGCACGGCCGCATCGTCGCCAAGACGCCCCACCACCTGAACGCCGATCGGGCGCCCGGCCTCGTCCTCGAGGATCGGCACCGTGCAGCAGGGAAAGCCCAGCAGCGACCAGAGCCGGTTGAAGGCCGGATCGCCCGTGCCCGTCTCAAAGGGCGGCGCGCCCCCCGTCGTGGCAGGCGTGAGCCAGATATCGCCCGGCGCCGTGCGCGCCATCATGCGCTGGCGGAACGCGATCATCGCGGCACGATCGGCAAGGCGTTCCTCGGAGCTTTGCGCGCGGCCTTCGGCGATTTGGGCGCGCAAACCTTCCGACAGGAACTCCTCGGCGGTGGCGAGTTCATAGGCCAGCGCCTCGGACGCTTCGACCGCCATGATCCGGGCATGCAGTGCCGGGATCTCGGCCATCTCGGCGCGGATATCCGAATCGAAGGGGCTGGGCGCGCAATAGCGCAGCCGCGCCTCGAAGCCCGCCCAGACGCGCTGCAACTCCGCCGAGGCCTTGCCCCAGGTCGGGCCTCTCAGCACGGAAACCGTCGGGCGCGCGCCGGTGCTGCCCGGTTGCAGTCGCAGCCCGCTCAGCGCCTCGATCGCCAGCGCCGCATCGGGCACCGAGCGCGCGAACACCCCGACCGTATCGAAGGACCGCGCAAAGACGCTCACGCCAGATGGATCGACAAGGTCGAACGAAGGTTTGTATCCCACCACCCCGCAATAGGAGGCCGGGCGGATGATCGAGCCAGAAGTCTGCGTGCCCAACGCCAAGGGCGCCATGCCCGCTGCCACTGCCGCCGCCGAGCCCGACGAAGACCCCCCCGGCGTCGCCCCCGGCACCACCGGGTTGCGCGTACGGCAGGGCTGATAGCCCGCGAATTCCGTGGTCTCGGTCTTACCGAGGATCACCGCCCCCGCCCCGCGTGCCAGCGCAACCGAGGGCGCGTCGAACTCGGCCACGCGGCCCCGCCAGATTGGCGAGCCGCTGCGCCAAGGCAGGTCGCGCACGGCAAAAATGTCTTTCACGCCCAGCGCCACGCCATGCAGCGGCCCGCGGATCGGCCCGGCATCGAGCGCGCGCGCGGCGGCAATCGCGCCCTCGGCGTCGATCTCGACCCAGGCACCGATCCCGGGCTCGCGCGCGGCACAGCGGTCCAGTCGCGCCCGCGTCGCGGCCTCGGCGCTCAACCGCCCGTCCGCAATCGCCCGCACCGTCTCAAGCGCGCCCGGCAGTTCCTGCGCAAGGTCCTTCATCATCTTATCCCTCCCAGTCGTCGAGCGCGTCGCGATAGATCGCGACCGCCTCTTCCAGCCGCGCCAGAGAGACGTATTCATCCGTCTTGTGCGCCAGCTCGGCCCGCCCCGGCCCGAGGATTACCGTCGGCACCTCGGCCAGCGCAGGCGTGAAGATCGAGGCATCGGTGAAATAGCTCATCGCGCTCGGCGCGACGGGTTGGCCCGAACGCGCGGCGCTTTTCGTCGTGAGCCCCGCCAGCCAGGGCTCGGCGGGGTCCGTCCAGACCGGGGGCAGATCGACGATGCGATGCAGCTCGCTGCCTTCGGGCAGGCAGGCGCGCAGCTGCGCAACCAGTCGCGCATGATCGCCCCCCGGCACCGAGCGCAGATCCAGCGTCACCTCGCAGCGGTCGGGCACCGAGTTGGTATTCAGCCCGCCCGCGATCGTGCCGATATTCAGCGTCGGCCGCCCCATCACCGGATGCGCCGGCCCAAGGTCGATCTGCCGGATCGCGGCCAGCGCCACCATCGCCGCCTCGATCGCGTTGACGCCCGCTTCGGGCGCCGAGCCATGCGCGGTGACACCATGAAACACCAGCCGCAGCCAGAGCGCGCCCTTGTGGCCCGGCACCGCTCGGTTTTCGGTGGGCTCAGCCACGATCAGCGCGCCTATGGGTGGCAAGGGGCCCGCCTCGACGATCGCGCGGGCGCCGTCGCTGCCGGTTTCCTCGCCTGCGGTCAGCAGCAGGACGATCCCGCCGGGCGGCACCGGCGCGCCAAGCGCGGCGACGATGAAGGCGGCGACGCCGCCCTTCATGTCGGTGCTGCCGCGCCCGTAAAGGCGCCCCTCCTCGATCACGCCCGCATGCGGCGGATGGCGCCAGGGCGCGGCGCCCAGCGGCACCGTATCGAGATGGCCGGTGAAGGCCAGCGCGCGACCCGCGCCCGTGCCCTTTTCCGCAACCAGATTGCTGCGCCCCGGCCCCTGCGGCACGAGGCGGCAGGTGAACCCGCCCGCCTCAAGAAGCGCCGCGCAAAACGCCATCGCCTCGGCCTCGACCCCGGGCGGGTTGATCGTGTCGAAGGCAATCAGGCGGCGCGTGAGGTCAACCACATCCATGACATCACCCGAAATAGGCTTCGTGGACGGCCTGATCCGAGGCCAGATCCGCCGCGACGCCCTGCGCCACCAGCTTGCCGCCCGACAGGACATAGCCGTAATCGGAAATCGCCAGCGTCTGGCGCACGTTCTGCTCGACGAGGAAGACGGTGATGCCTTCGTCGCGGATGCCCTGGATGATGCGGAAGTTCTCTTTCACGTAAAGCGGTGAAAGGCCCAGCGAAGGCTCGTCGATCAGCAGGATCTTGGGCCCGCCCATCAGCCCGCGCCCGATCGAGACCATCGCCTGCTCGCCACCCGACATCGTGCCCGCGAGCTGGTCGCGGCGCTCGGCCAGGCGCGGGAACAGCGCATAGACCTTATCAAGCCGCTGCCGGATCAGCGCCTCGTCGCGCAGCTGGTAGGCGCCGAGGCGCAGGTTCTCGGCGACGCTCATCTTGGGAAACATCCGCCGCCCCTCAGGGATCGCGGCGATCCCGCGCGCGATCACCTTGTGGGTCGGAAGCGCGGTGATGTCCTCGCCTTCCAGCTTGATCGTGCCCGCGTTGGGCGGCGTCAGCCCGAGGATCGCGCGGATCAGCGTAGACTTGCCCGCCCCGTTCGAGCCCAGCAGGCAGGTGATCTTGCCCGGCGTCACATCGAGCGAGACATCATGCAGCACGTCGGCCTTGTCATAGGCGGCGCGCAGGTTGCGAATTTCGATCCCGGCCATCAGTCTGCTCCCAGATAGGCGTTTTGCACTTCGCTGTCGGCGGCCACCTCGGCATAGGTGCCCTCGGCGATCTTGCGGCCATAGCTGAGCACGATGCAGCGGTCGGTGATGCGCTCGATCACGCCCATCTCGTGCTCGACGATGATGATCGAAAGCCCCTCGCCGCGTGCGCGCACAGCAAGAATGTCGTCCATCAGCTGGTGGGTTTCGTCATGGGTCATCCCGGCCGAGGGTTCGTCCAGCAGCAACAGCCGCGGCCCCGAAATCAGCGCGCGGCAGATCTCGATGCGGCGCCGCTCGATCATCGGCAACGAGCCCACGGGCGCGTCCATCCGGTCGGCAAGCTCAGCCGAGAACGTCGCCACCAGATCGCGCGCCGTGCGCCGGGTCATGTCGAGCTGTTTCTCGAGCCCGCGCCGCGAGATCAGGTTCGACCACAGCCCCCGCGTCAGCCGCGCCGTGTCGCCGATCATGATGTTGTCATAGATCGACAGCGACAGGCACAGACGTGAGCGCTGGAAGGTGCGCACGATCCCGGCCTCGTAGACCGCGCGCGGATCGGCGCCGGTGATGTCGCGCCCCTCGAACATCACCTGCCCCGCGCTCGGCCCATAGATCCCGGTCAGCACGTTGAAGCTGGTGGTCTTGCCCGAGCCGTTCGGCCCGATCAGCCCGAGGATCTCGCGCGGGGCCAGCGTCATCGAGAAATCATCGAGCGCGGTCACCCCGCCGAAGCGTTTCACCACATTGCGGAATTCAAGCAGCGGTTCGCTCATGCCCCGGTCCTCCGGTTCGGAAAGAAGTTACGCAGATGGCGCGGCAGCAGGCCCTCAGGGCGGAACAGCAGCACCAGGATCACCAGGATCGAGAACAGCAGGAAACGGTATTCCTGAAGCAGTTGCAGCTTCTCGGGCAGGAGCACGACGATCGTTGCCGCCACCACGCCGCCCCAGGGGCTGCCGAGACCGCCAAGCAGGACAATCGACACCAGAAGCAGGCTGTCCGAGAAGGTGAAGGAGGCTGGCGCGATGAAGGAAATCATCATCCCGTAAAGCGCCCCGCTCACCCCGAGGATCAGGTTACCGAGCAGGAAGGCGAGGATCTTGGTCTTGCGCACCGAGATGCCGAAGCAGGCCGCCGCAGTTTCATCGAGCCGCACTGCGTCCATGTGCAGCCCGATCCAGCTGCGTTCGAGCCGGCGGAACAGCGCGAACACCAGCGCCGCCAGACCCGCCGCCATCAGCGCGTAATTCAGGTAGAACGAGGTCTCGAAGCCGAACAGATTCGGGGCGTTGTAGAAATCCCAGCCCGGCAGCTTCATCGACTCGACCATCAACCCCTGCGGCCCGCCGAGGATCTCGTTCACCTCGAGGAAGGTGCGGAACAGGACACCGAAGGCGATGGTGACGACGGCCGCGTAATGGCCCGTCGTGCGCACGATCGGTACCAGCAATGGCAGGCTGATCGCCATCGCGACGATGCCGCCCGCGATCAGGATCAGCAGCGGCGGGATCAGCGCCTGCGCCCCCAGCACCGCCGCCGTATAGGCGCCCGCGCCAAAGAAGGCCGCGCCCGCGAAATTCACCAGCCCGGTAAAGCCGAACTGGATGTTCAGCCCGAGCGAGGCGATGAAATAGAGCAGCACCGTCGAGATCATCAGCAGCGCGAAATGCGAGCCCGCCAGCACCAGGATCAGCCCGATCAGCACCGCAAAGGCCAGCCGGTTGAGCTGCGGTTCGGCCTCGGCCCAGTCCCGCTCGACACGGCGCACGAAGCCGGTCTTGTAGGCGGCGATCGTCGCCATGCCCGCCAGCGCCAGCAGGCCCACGACTTGCCAGGTCTCTTCGGCCATCAGCAGCGCCCAGCCATAGTGCCCCGCACCAAGAACCACCAAGGCACCTGCCATCCAGCCCCGCGGGCGGTCGGTTTGAACAAGAGAAATATCGGTCATATGTGTCACACCCGGTCGCTGGAACGTTCAGGGATCAGCCCGGTCGGCTTCCACGCCATCAGCGCGATCACCACCGCGAAGGCGAAGACGTCCTTGTAGGCCGAGGCAAAGGGCAAAAGCGCCGATCCGACCACCTGCAGCCCCGCGAACAGGAAGCCGCCGAGGATCGCGCCATAAAGGTTGCCCAGACCCCCGACGATCGCCGCCGAAAATCCGATCAGGCCCAGGATCAGGCCCATCCCGAAGTTGATTTCATTATAGTAAAGCCCGTTCATGATGCCCGCGAAGGCGGCCACGCCCGAGCCGATCGCAAAGGTCGCCAGCACCACGAGCGTGTAGTTGATCCCCATCGTGCGGGCGGTCTCTTCGTCCTGCGCGACGGCGCGGATCGCCAGACCCAGCCGCGTGCGGTTGATGACAAGGTTCAGCGCCCCGATCAGCGCCAGCCCCGACACCACCAGGATCACGCTGTCGGCGCGCAGCGCGAAGCTGCCGATCTCGACCGAGGCATCGGGCAGGAGCGCGGGAAAAGCCTTGGGGTTCGAGCCGTTCGGATAGAACAGCCGCACCGCCTCGCGGATCGCCGTGCCCAGCATCAGCGTGATCAGCAGCGTATTGAGCTGCGGCGCCCTCTTGAGCGGCAGGATCAGCCAGTTGGCGATCGCCGCCCCGATCAGGGCCGTGCCCGCAAGACTGCACAGGAGCACCCCCGCCAGTTGCAGCCAGGGGTTCGTCACGCCCACCGCCTCAAGCCCGAGCCAGGCGGTAAAGCCGATGAACGTGCCCAGCATCAGCACGTCGCCATGGCTGAACTTGATGACATCGAGCACGCCGAAGAACAGCGTGAACCCCACCGCGACAAGCGCGTACATGGTGCCCAGCAAGATCCCATTGGCGAGGTATTGTGCGATCAGACCGAAATCCATTCGTGCCTCTTCCTTCCCGAGAAATTGGGGCGGGCCGGTGCGTTCCGGCCCGCCGCGATTGCGCCCTGAGGCTTATTTCGGCGCGACCAGCTTGCGCGCGCCCGAGGCGTATTCGCTGTCTTCCCAGACCACCCATTTGCCGTCCTGCGCCACATAGGCGGTGATCAGCGCGACCGTGTTCTGGCCGTGGTCATCAAAGGTGATCGGGCCGGTGATCGAGGCATGCTCCTTCACGCCGCCCATGTACTCGACGATCGCCTTGCGGTCGGGGCCCGAGGCCTCGACGGCGTCAATCAGGAGGTCCATCGCCGCGAAGGCGAAGGGGCCGTAGGCTTCGGGCGGGCTGTCGAAGCCCGCGGCCTCGTATTCCTTGAGGAAATAGGCCCCGCCAGGCAGTTTCTCGGCCGGCGCGCCTTCGAGGAAGGTCATCGTGCCCTCGGCCAGCTCACCGCCCAGCCCTTCGAAGAAAGCGTCCGACTTGATCCCCGAGACGCCCTCGAAGACCGCCTCGATGCCGAGCTTCTCCATCTGCTGACGCACCCGAACGCCGCCGGGCGTCAGGCCCGCATAGACCACCACATCGGGGTTCAGCGCCTTCACCTGCGTCAGCTCTGCGGTGAAATCCTGCTGGTCGGCGGTGACGCCAAAGGCGCCCACCACGCTCGCCCCGCCCTCGGTCAGGAACTGCGTCAGATAGGTGTTGTGACCCTTGCCGTAATCGGTGGTGTCATGAATGATCGCAAAGGTCTTGTAGCCCAGCCCGGTCATCACCGAGGCGGCCTTTTCGTTCTGGTTGATCATCGTGCCGTTGACGCGGGTGATCTCGGGGTAGTCGTTGCCATAGGTGATGTCGGGCAGCACCGCGCCCCAGACCGTCATCGGCAGGCCGAAGCGGTGATAGACATCGACCGTCCCCATCGCCACCGCCGAGCAGTAATGCGCGATCGTGCCCACGACCTTGCGGTCGGTCGCCAGCTTGGTCGCGACCTGCACACCGACATTCGGCTTGCACTCGTCATCGAGCGCGACCAGCTCGTAATGGTATTTCGAGTTCGGGTCGGCATTGCGCAGCTGCACCGCCAGCTCGGCCGAGTTGCGCCCGCCAAGGCCCATCGACGACACACCGCCGGTCAGCGGCCCGATGAAGCCCAGCTCGACCGTATCCTTGGCCTGCGCGGCGACCGCGGCAAGCAGGCTGGCCGAGGTTCCGACCGAAAAGACGACTGCGCGGAGGCTCTTTCTGGTATTGAATTTCATTCCACTTTCCTCAAGGTTGCCTGACGAAGATTGAGACATGAGGAAATTGTGACTCAGTAATTTGAATAGAATTCAACTTTTGGCCATTTAAGGTCAAAAATTTGATCTATTTTCACAACCGGCGCTTCCCTGAGCGGAGATTTGACGGATGAGCACGGAAATTGGGCAGCGCGAAGACCCCATGACAGCTGCCGGGGGTGCACCGGCGCAGAGCACGATGCAGGATCTGGGCGCACGGCTGCGCGACCGGCGCAAGGCGCGAGGCAAGACGCTGCGCGTTCTGGCCGATGAGGTCGGCTGCTCGCCCTCGATGCTCTCCAAGATCGAGACCGATCAGGCCACGCCCTCGCTGCGCACGCTGCACCGAATTCTGGCCGCCCTCGACACCTCGATCGTGGCGCTGTTCGCAAGTGACGGCGCCGAGGACGAGATCAGCGTGATGCGCGCCGACGAGCGGCCCTCGGTTCGGGTCAGTCATGGCGGGGCGAGCGGCGCGATCGTGCTGGAGCGGCTGACGCCGACCTTCCCCGAGCTGCTGCTGGACGCGAATATCCACACGCTCGAACCCGGCGCCGAAAGCGGCGGCGACATCCAGCATGTCGGTCAGGAACTGGGGTTCATCCTGCAGGGCCGGGTCGAGCTGTTCGTGAACGGGCAAAGCCATTTCCTCGGCCCGGGCGACAGCTTCTTTTTCGCCTCGAACCTGCCGCATCGCTATCGCAACATCGATCCGGGCACGTCGCGGATTCTCTGGGTCGCGACGCCGGCGACCTTCTGAGCCGCGGCCCATCCCGCCGCCGCCCGCCTAGCTGGCATCCGGCGCCGCTTTCAGCGCCGCGCGCCGCGCCTCTTCGGCGGCGATTTTCGCGTCGATCTCGGTGCGGTCGGTGACACCCGAGAAATTCGCCCGCGTGGGCATCGCATCGGCAACAAAGAGGTAACGCTCCTGCGCCACGTCATAAAGGCGGCGCAGCTCGGCCAGCGGATCGGGATGGTCGTCGACGCGCAGATCGAGCCAGGGATAATCTTCGCTGCGGTGAATGCGCAGCGCCGCCGCCTGCTTGCCGCGCTTGTCGCCGCCCGCCGCTTCGCCCGCCTCCATCGCGGTCATCAGTCGCTCGGCAAAGGGCAGATCGGGATGGTCGAGATAGCAGGCCAGCGTGTCCGCGATCACCCGGCCATTGGCCAGCATGTTGCCCGCGACCGAGACCCCCTCGGCCTGCACCTGCCCGCACCAGTCGATGCATTTCGCGCCGGTATGCGCCGCGATATTGCCGCGCGCGTCGATCATGTGGATCTGGCGTTGCGACTGGCCCGCGTCGCGATGCACGAGATCAAGAACCACCGCCTCGGGCAGCTCGCCCTCGGCCAGGCGATCGGCAGCCTCCATTCCCCAGAGCGGGCTGACGAAGGCCTGCGTGGCGACGGCACAGCGCTCGCCGCGCACATGCGGCACCAGCGAGCCGACGGCGAAAAAGCGGGTCGCGACGGCCACGCCGAACTGGCCGGTCAGGGGGTCACGAGCAACGATGGACCAGGTCATGGGGGCTCGCCTTCTTAGCGTCCGACGGCATAGGCTTGCATCAGCCGCGGCGTCGCGGCGGCGCGCAGCAGCCCCGAGGGGTCGCGCTGCGCAGCGGTCAGGCGGCCGACCGTCCAGGGTTCGGCAACCTCGATGCGGTGACCGCGGCGGCGCAGCTCGGCAATCGTCGCCTCGCCGAAATTCGGCTCCAGCATCAGGTGGCCGGGGCGGGTGCCGCGCGGATAGAACGAGGCTTGGTTATGCGCGGTATGGAACAGCGGCGCGTCGATCGCGGCCTGCAGGTTCGGCGTCTGATGCACGAGCCGCAGGAAGAAGATCAGCTGCCACTGGTCCTGCTGGTCGCCGCCGGGCGTGCCGAAGGCCATCGCCGCACCATCGCCGCGCAGCCCGATCGAGGGCGTCAGCGTGGTGCGCGGACGGCGCTTGGGCGCAAGCGAGGTGGGCAGGCCTTCCTCGAGCCAGAACATCTGCGCGCGGCTGTTCAGCGGCATCCCCAGCCCCGGCACCACCGGCGAGGATTGCAGCCAGCCGCCCGAAGGCGTGGCCGAGACCATGTTGCCCCAGCGGTCAATCACATCGAGATGCACCGTGTCGCCGCGCTTCTCGGTCAGATGCGCCATCGTCGGCTCGCCCGCCCCGGCGCCAGCCTCGGTGGGCGTCTGCGCGGCGGCGCGCGCGATCGCGGCATCGGCCCAGGCCTCGAACCCCGGCACCCGGCCCGGGCGCTGTTCAAGCGAGGCCTCCGGGCCGATCAGCGCCCGGCGCGTCGCGGCATAGTCGCGCGACAGCAGCACCTCCATCGGGATCTCGGCGAAATCGGGGTCGCCGTAATAGGCCTCGCGGTCGGCCATCGAGAGCTTCAGCGTCTCGGTGATCGTATGCACGAAATCGGAGCCCATCGGGTCCATCGCGCCGATGTCGAACCCCTCGAGGATGCGCAGCGATTGCAACAGCCCCGGCCCCTGCCCCCAGGGCCCCGTCTTGTAGACCTGCCAGTCGCCGTAATCGACCGAGAGCGGGCGCTCGTAGCTGGCGCGCCACTCGGCCATGTCCTGACCGCTCAGCACGCCCTTTCGCCGCCCGCCCGCGGCATCCATCACGCAGGCCTCTTGCATCCAGGCGTCGATCGCCTCGGCCACGAAACCCTGGGCAAAGACCTCGCGCGCCTTGTCGATCTGCGCCTCGCGCCCCGAGACGGCCTCGGCCTCGTCGACAAGCCGGGTCCAGGTCGCGGCCAGATCCCGATTGCAGAACAGGTCGCCCGCCTCGGGCACCTTGCCGTGGGGCAGCCAGGTCGCGGCCGAACTCGGCCATTCCTCGCGGAAGAAATCGGCCAGCCCCGCAATCGTCGCCGCCACGCGCGGCAGCATCGGATGCCCGGTCTCGGCGTAATGGATCGCGGGCTCCAGCACCTCGCGCAGGCTCATCGAACCATGGTCGCGCAACAGCAGCATCCAGCCGTCGAAAGCGCCCGGCGTGACCGTCGCCAAGAGCCCCGAGCCCGGGATCATATCAAGCCCCTCGCTGCGGTAATGCGCGATGGTCGCGCGCGCGGGCGCCACGCCCTGGCCGCAGATCACCGTAGGCTCGGCATCGCCCGCGGCGCGGAAGATTACCGGCAAATCGCCCAGCGGGCCGTTCAGATGCGGCTCGACCACATTCAGCACGAGCCCCATCGCGACCGCCGCGTCAAAGGCGTTGCCGCCTTTTTCCAGAAGGCTCATGCCCACGGCCGAGGCGATCCAATGCGTCGAGGTCGCGACGCCGAAAGTCCCGGTGATTTCAGGGCGGGTGGTAAAGGTCATGTCGGTCTTTTCCTTGGACTTGGCCGGAGACCCGGCGCCTTGTAATCAGTTTTCGCGCGGGTCGAGCGCATCGCGCAGCCCGTCGCCCAGAAGGTTGAAGCCCAGCACCACGAGGAAGATGGCGATGCCCGGCCAGAGCGCCATCCAGGGCGCCTGTTCGAGGAAGTTCTTGGCCACGTTCAGCATCGAGCCCCAGGACGGCGCGGGCGGTTGCTGCCCGAGCCCGAGGAACGACAGCGAGGCCTCGGCGATGATCGCGGTGGCGACCGTCAGCGTCGCCTGCACCAGCAGCGGCGGGAAGATGTTGGGCAGGATGTAGCGCCAGACGATCGCGCGGTGGCTGAGGCCGATGACGCGGGCGCTCTCGACGTAATCCTCGGTCATCACGCTCATCGTCTGCCCGCGCGCGAGCCGCACGAAGACCGGCATCGCCGAGAGCCCGATCGCGATCATCGCGTTGCTCAGCGAGGGCCCCAGAAACGCCGCCAGCGCGATCGCGAGGATCAGGAAGGGCGCGGCCAGAAGCGCCTCGGTGCCGCGGCTGATGATCGCGTCGGTCCAGCCCCGCGCATAGCCCGCAGCGACCCCCAGCGGCACCCCGATGAACAGCGCGATCAGCACCGACACGACCCCGGCCAGCAGCGAGGCCTGCGCCCCCCAGACCATCCGCGAGAGCACATCGCGGCCGATCTCGTCGGTGCCCATCGGATGGGCCAGCGACGGGCCCTTGCGCACCGCCATCCAGTCGGTCTCGAGCGGGGCCGGGATCGGCAGCACCGGCGCCAGCACGGCGACGAGCACGAAGAACCCCACCAGCACCGCGCCAAACAGCGCCGAAGGGCTTGCGCGCAGCTTGCGCCAGACCCGACTGCGGGTCTTGGGCTGCGCCAG
Source organism: Pseudothioclava arenosa (assembly GCF_002358085.1). Taxonomy (GTDB): domain Bacteria; phylum Pseudomonadota; class Alphaproteobacteria; order Rhodobacterales; family Rhodobacteraceae; genus Pseudothioclava; species Pseudothioclava arenosa. The sequence continues at coordinate 76,492 of NZ_NTJD01000007.1, read as the reverse complement.
TTGCGGGTCGGTGATCGCGGTCATTGTTCTTCCCTCATGCGCGGGTTGAGGACGCGATAGATCGCATCGGCGAGGATGTTCATCGCGATGAAGGCGACGGCGGTGCACAGCACGATCCCCTGCACCACCGCGTAATCACGGTTGAACACGGCATCGACCACGAGCTTGCCGAAGCCCGGGATGGTAAAGATCTGTTCGGTCAGCACGGCGCCGGCCAGCAACTCGCCGAACAGCAGCGTCGTCACCGTGACGATCGGGATCAGCGCGTTGCGCAGCGCGTGCTTGAGCACGACGACGCTTTCGCCCAGCCCCTTGGCACGCGCGGTGCGCACGTAATCCGAGCGCAGCACGCCCAGCATCGCCGAACGCGTGTGGCGCATCAGCGTCGCGGCCAGCCCCGTGCCAAGCACGAAGGCGGGCATGATCATCGTGCGGATCGACTGCAGCGGGTCCTCGGTCAGCGGCACATAGCCCGAGGCCGGCAGCCAGCCGAGTTTGACCGAGACCAGCAGGATCAGCATGATGCCCAGCCAGAAATTCGGGATCGAGAGACCGGAGAGCGCGACGATATTGGCCACCCAGTCGATCACGCTGCCCTTGCGATAGGCCGAGAGAACCCCGGTCGGCACCCCGATCACCAGCGCGATCACCAGCGCCATCACCGCCAGCTGGATCGTCACCGGCAGCTTTTCGGCAATCAGCGTCAGCACCGGCTGCTGGGTGCGCAGCGAAATCCCGAGGTCACCCGTCAGCGCGCCGCCGATCCAGTTGAAATACTGCATCCAGATCGGGTCGTTGAGGCGATATTTCTCGCGCAGGAACTCGATCACCGCCGGGTCGCGCTCTTCGCCGGCCATGGCCAGCACCGGATCGCCCGGCAAGAGCTTTTGCAGCGTGAAGACGAAGATCGAGATCAGCAGGATCGTCGGGATGGCGATCAGCAGGCGGCGGGTCAGGAAACCGAGCATGGCAATAGGTCCGGCGGGTTCGGGAGGGTCCGGCACCTCATGCGCCGGACCCGGGTTTCGATCACTCGGTGAAGCTCACACCTTCCAGACGGATCATGCCGTCCGGATAGGCGGTAAAGCCCGAGACCTTCTTGTCGAGCGCCCAGATCCAGGTCTGGTGATAGAGGTAGATCAGCGGCAGCTCCTCCATCAGCACGTCCTGCGCGGCGTCATAGGCTGCCTTGCGTTCGGCCATGTCGGTCGTGGTGCGCGCCTTGTTCAACGCCGCGTCGACCGCCGGATCGCAGAACTTCGCGTCATTGATCCCGCCCTTGCAGGTCACGAACTGGTGGATGTTGCCATCGGGATCGACACGCCCCGACCAACCGACCTGGCTGGCCACGTAATCGCCCGCGGACTGGTCCTTGAGCAGCGTGGCAAACTCCTTCGCGGTCAGCGAGATGTTGATCCCGGCTTCCGCCGCCATCGCCTGCACGACCTGCATCAGCTGCATCTGCACCGGGTTGTTGGCGACCTGCACCTCGATGTCGACGCTCTCGAGACCGGCCTCTTTCAGCTTGGCCTTGGCGGCTTCGACATCGCGCGCCGCCACCGGGTAATCGGCGTCATACCAGGGCGAGTTCGGCGGGAAGGGCTGGTTGCCCGGCGCAAAGGCACCCTCGAACACCACCTGGTTCAGCACGTCGCGGTCGATCGCCAGCGACAGCGCCTGACGCACCAGCTTGCTTTCGCCGAGCGGGTTCTTGGCGCGCTCGCCATTGGCGAGGTTGAGCGTGATGCCCTGGTAACCCAGCGACACCGCCTGCGCGACGGTCAGGCCCGCATCCGCCTTGGCCGAACCGAGATCGGTCGCCGCCAGACGCTCGAGCATGTCCAGATCGCCCGCCCGCAGGTTCGCAAGGCGCACGGTCGTGTCCGGGATCGGCAGGAAGGTGACGGTGTCGAAATGGATCGCGTCGGCGTTCCAGTAATCGGCGAATTTCTCGAGGACGATGCGGTCCTGCTGCACCCGCTCCTTGAAGGTGAAGGGGCCCGAGCAAACCGGGTTCAGCCCGAAATCGACGCCCACCTCGGCCGCGGCCTTGGGCGCGACCATCATCCCCGCGCGGTCGGCCAGCTGCGCCAGCAGCGTGGCGTCGGGCGCGGTCAGGTTGAACTTGATCGTGGCGTCGTCGATCACCTCGGTCGAGGCGATGGATTTCAGTTCGGACTTGCGGCGGCTTTCCGGCATGGTCTGGCTGCGCTCGATATTGGCGGCCACGGCGGCGGCGTTGAAGGGCTCGCCGTCATGGAAGGTCACGCCCTCGCGCAGTTTCATGGTCAGCGCCATGCCATCCTCCGACCATTCCCAGCTGGTCGCCAGCTGCGGGATGATCTCGAGGCCGGGGGTGATGTCGACCAGCTTGTCGCACAGCGAGGCATAGACGATCCGCCCAACGAAGGTGCGCGACTGATCCGGGTCGAGGACATCCGGGTCTTCCTGAAGGCCGATCCGCAGATCGGCGGCGAAGGCGCCCGAGGCGGCGAGGCACATCGCCGTCGCAAGGGCCGCGGTTCTTATACGTGCCATGGGTGAGGTAACTCCTTGTCAGATCTCGGTAAGTTGTGAGGGGGAGGAAGGGTTGGCCCCTTCTCTTTCAGAACGTCGCGCGCGATAGAGCGCGAAGCGTTTCTCGGCATCCGGGCTACGGCCACCACCTTCGGCCGCAAGGCCTTCCAACGTCAGCTCCTGCGCCCGGTGGCAGGCGACCGACGCGCCATCCGCCCCGATCGCAAGCTCGGGGACGGTGGTCCGGCAGAGCTCGGTGGCATAGGGGCAGCGCGGATGGAACCGGCAGCCCGAGGGCGGGTCGATCGGGTTCGGAGGATCGCCCTCAAGCGCCCGCGCCGCGCGTTTCGCCCCGACGCGCGGCACCGGGATCGCGGAGAGGAGCGCCTCGGTGTAGGGATGGCGCGGGCGCGTGAACAGCTGATCGGCGGGGGCCACCTCGACCAGCTGGCCCAGATACATCACCCCCACGCGATCGGCCATGTGACGGATCACGGCCAGATCATGCGCGATGATGATCAGCGTCAGCGCGAATTCCTCTTTCAGGTCCTGCAACAGGTTCACCACCTGCGCCTGAATCGAGACATCAAGCGCCGAGACCGGCTCGTCGCCGATCAGCACCTTGGGCGAAACCGCGAGCGCACGGGCGATGCCGATGCGCTGGCGCTGGCCGCCCGAGAATTCATGCGGATATCGGCTCGCGTGCTGCGGCAGGAGCCCCACCCGCCCGAGCAGCTCGGCCACGCGCGCGCGGCGCTCTTCGGGGGTGCCGATACCATGGGCGCGCAGCGGCTCTTCGAGCAGAGCGCCAACCGTCATCCGCGGATTGAGCGAGGCGAAGGGGTCCTGGAAGATGAATTGCAGATGGCGGCGCATCTCGCGCAGCTCGGCGCCTTCGAGCCGGGTGATGTCGCGGTTCTCGAAGCGGATCGCGCCCTCGCTCGGGTCGATCAACCGCACAAGCATCCGCGCGAGGGTGGATTTGCCACAGCCGGATTCACCCACGATCGCAAAGGTCTCGCCGCGCCGGACCCGCAGGTCGATGCCATCGACCGCGCGCACCTCGACGGGCGGGCCGAACAGCGGCTTGCGGGTGACGAAGCGGCGCCGGAGCGCGCGGGTCTCGAGGATCAGATCGCGCCCGTCCATCATGCCACCTCTTCCGCTGCGCCGGGCTCCACCGCTTCAAGCGGCGCCAGCCAGCAGGCCACGCTGTGTCCCTCGGCCAGATCGCGCAAGGGCGGCGCCTCGGCACAGGCCGGCGCGGCAAAGGGGCAGCGCGAGGCAAAGCGGCAGCCCTCGGGCATCGCGTCGGCCGGCGGCACCACGCCCGGGATCGTCACCAACCGCCCGCCGCGCGGGCCAAGGTCGGGCATCGAGCTCATCAGCCCGATCGTGTAGGGGTGCTGCGGGTCTTCGAATATCCGCGCGACGGGGCCGGTCTCGACGATGCGGCCGGCATACATCACCGCGACCGTATCGGCCATTTCCGCCACCACACCGAGGTCATGGGTAATCATGATCAGCGCCGCGCCGCTTTCCTGCTGCAAGGCGCGCATCAGGTCGAGCACCTGCGCCTGCACCGTCACATCGAGCGCGGTCGTCGGCTCGTCCGCGATCAGCAGCGCCGGGTCGTTGGCCAGCGCCATCGCGATCATCGCACGCTGGCGCATGCCGCCCGACATCTGGTGCGGATATTCATCCAGCCGCTTCTCGGGCGCCGGAATCCGCACCCGACACAGCATCTCGAGCGCATGGGCGCGCGCCTCGGCGCGGCTCACGCCGCGGTGGCGGCGCACCGATTCCGCGATCTGTTCACCGACCTTGATCGCCGGGTTCAGCGAGGTCATCGGCTCCTGGAAGATCATTGCCATCCGGTCGCCGCGAATATCCTTAAGCTGGTCCAGAGACAGCTCGAACAGGTCGCGCCCCTCGAACACCGCCCGCCCCGACATCCGCCGCGCCGGCGGCATCGGCAACAGCCCCATCAGCGCCAGCGCCGTCAGCGACTTGCCACAGCCCGACTCGCCCACGATGCACAGCGTCTCGCCCGCCGAGAGCCGCAGCGACAGCCCGTCGACAAGGTTGCTCGGCGCGCCGCCGAAGCGGATCGAGAGGTCCGAGATCTCGAGCAGCGGCCCGGCTTCCGTCATCGCCCCCTCAGTCATCACCGGCCTCGCTGTCTTCGATCGCGTGACGCATCCGCTCGGAAAGCGTATTGAGATGGGCGCGCATCGCCTCTTCGGCGCCGATCACGTCACCGCGTTCGATGCAATCGACCAGCTGCATGTGCTGCTGGAAATAAAGTTCATTCGATCCCGGGTCGCGCGCCTTTTCCCGCAGCTCCCGCCAGACGTCCGAGGCGCGGATCTCATCAAGCAGTGAAAACGCCGTCAGCAGCACGCGGTTGCCCGCCGTGCGCGCAATCATCCGGTGCAGCGCACCATCCCAAAGCTCGGCTGCGTTGCGATCGGCAGTCTGGTGAATGCGCTCGACCAGCACCCGCATCCGGCGCACGTCATCGGGTTTGGCACGCGCGGCGCAAAGCCCCGCCAGCGCCGGTTCGATGTAAAGCCGCGCCTCAGCCACTTCGGAGGCGCGGGTCTGGCCCGCGATCGCCGCCGCCAGAGCGCCCGTCGGATCCGGCGGCTGACCGATGAAGGTGCCCTTGCCCTGCTTGCGCCAGACCAGCCCCTCGGACTCAAGCGCCTCAAGCGCACGGCGCACCGCGCGGCGCCCGACGCCAAGCGTCTCGGCCATCTCGCGCTCGGTGGGCAACTTGCCGTCCTCCGGCATCTCACCGCTGGTGACCAGGCGGCGTAGCTGGCGGAGCACATCTGCGAAGCTTCCGGCTTCAAGGATTGTATTTTCAGTGACCGACATAGCGAACCATTCATGCTTTGGTTCGATCAGGCTGGATATTCCTTGACCGTATTGTCAATGCAGAAATCCGATCAGGCGAAAATCTGCACAATATTTTCGCGCCTGCCCGCAAAAACGGGCGCATTTTTCGCAACAAATGAATGAATTTGGCGCGAAAGCCCGGAAGCTGGGCCATCTCCTCGCCACGAATCGCATTTCGCGAATCTCTCGCAACCAATCCGAACCTTTCCTCAGACAGCCCCTCAAAAACTCGTCAAAAATCTAAGATCACCGGCCTGTTTGGTCTCAACTTCGCGCAAATTTCATGCACATTAATGTCTTTAATGGTCAATTTCGTATACAATCTATAGCCAATCACGATAAATGAGCCGAATTCTCTAGCTCCACATCCAAGGCTGCCCCTTAAAGAAAGCGTCACACCTCCCCATGAAAGGACAGCCAATGGACAGACGTAAATTCCTCGCCGCAGGGGCCACGATGGCCGTGGCGCCGCTCGCCGCCCCGTCGGTCGCCCACGCCCAGACCAGCTTCAACTGGAAAATGACCAACGCCTATGGCCCCGGGTCGCCCTTCTACGTCGAAGGCCCCGGCAGCCCGACCGATTTCTGCAAGAAGGTCGAGGCGATGTCGGACGGTCGGCTCAAGATCCAGCATTTCGCGGCGGGCGAGCTGATCCCGGCGCTCGAAGGCTTTGATGCGGTGCGCTCGGGCGCGGTCGAGATGAACGCGGCCAACGCCTATTTCTGGGCCGGCAAGATCCCGGCGGCGCAGTATTTCACCACCGTGCCCTTCGGCCTGAACTTCCAGGGCATGAACGCCTGGCTCTATCACGGCGGCGGCATGGAGCTCTGGGACGAGCTTTATGCCCCCCTTGGCCTCAAGGCGCTGCCGATGGGCAACACCGGCGTGCAGATGACAGGCTGGTTCCGCAAGCCGATCGAGAGCGTCGCCGATTTCCAGAACCTCAAGATGCGGATCCCCGGGCTGGCCGGCAAGGTCTATGCCAAGCTCGGCGTCGACGTGAAGCTGCTGCCCGGCGGCGAGATCTTCCCGGCGCTCGAACGCGGCGTGATCGACGCGGCGGAATTCGTCGGTCCCTATCAGGATCGTCGCCTCGGCCTGCAGAACGCCGCGAAATACTACTATACCACCGGCTGGCACGAGCCCTCGAACGTCACCGAACTGCTGATCGGTAAGGTCGCCTGGGATAGCCTGCCCGCCGACCTTCAGGCGATCGTCTCGACCGCGGCGATGGCGTGCAACCTCGAAAGCCACACCTGGTGCGAGGCCAACAACGCCGCTGCGCTCAAGGATCTGGTCGAGAATTCGGGCGTGATCGCGGGCGTGCTGCCCGAGGATGTCGTGGCCGAGCTGCGCAAGGTGACCGAAGAGGTTCTGGCCGAGGGTGCCGCCGCTGATCCGGCGACGAAAAAGGTGCATGACGCCTTCATGGCCTTCCGCGCCGAGCACCGCGAATGGGCGGCGATCTCGGAAAAGCCCTATCACAACCTGCCGGCCTGAGACGATGACGGGCCTCCTCCATAAAATCGCGAGCGGTGCCGGGGGCACCGTTCGCATCACCGGGCAGATCGCGGCCTGGACCGGGCTTGCGCTGGTGATCCTCGTCGCGCTGAACGTGCTGTTTCGCTATTTCTTTTCCTTCGGCTCGGTCGCCCTTCAGGAGGGGGAATGGCACCTGATGGCCGTGGGCGCGCTGTTCGGCATGTCTTACGGGCTGAACCAGGGCGGCGAAGTGCGCGTCGATATCTTTTACGCGCAGATGCCGCGCGGGATGCAGGCCTTCATCGACCTCGTCTCGAACCTCGCGCTTGGCGCGATCGCGGTGATCGTCGGCTGGCTGTCGCTGTCTTACGTGCAAAGCAGCTACGCGATCTCCGAAGGTTCGCCCGACCCCGGCGGCCTGCCCTATCGTTATCTCCTGAAGGCGGCGATCCCCGCGGCCTTTGCCCTGCTTGCCCTGCAGGCCGTCGCGATGACGGCCGAAAGCCTTACCCGGCTGATCGCCCGGATCACCCGCCGCAAAGGCGCAATCTGATGGAATCCCCTGCCGATGCCCGTGAATGAAATCCTTGCCCTGAGCATGATCGGGGCCTTCTTTCTCCTCCTCCTCGGCGGGCTGCCCGTCGCGGTCTGCCTTGGCCTGACCGGGCTTGTCTTCGGCTATGCGGGGTTCGGCCCGGGGCTGTTTTCACTCTTGCCCGCGCGGATCTATGGCGTGGTCACGAATTACACGCTGCTGGCGCTGCCGCTGTTCATCTTCATGGGGATCATGCTGGAGCGATCCAAGATCGCCGAGAACTTACTAGAGGTCATCGGCCTCGCGATGGGCGGGGTGCGCGGCGGCATGGCGCTGGCGATCATCCTGGTGGGCGTGCTGATGGGCGCGGCCTCGGGCGTGGTGGGGGCGACCGTGGTCACGGTCGGGCTGATCGCGCTCGGGCCGATCATCCGGCGCGGCTATGACAAGGGCGTCGCCACCGGGGTGATCTGCGCCTCAGGGACGCTCGGTCAGATCATCCCGCCGAGCCTCGTGCTGATCCTGCTGGCCGATATCACCGGCGAATCCGTGGGCACGCTGTTTGCCGCGGCGCTGGTGCCGGGACTGCTGCTGTCGGGGCTGTTTGTGGCCTATGTGCTGATCCTCGGCCTTCTCAGCCCCGAGAAAGTTCCCGCCATTCCCGCCGAGGAGCGCGCCGCCTACAGCCGCCGCGACATCGCGGTGAAACTGGTCAAGGTAGTGGCGCCGCCGATCCTGTTGATCGTCGCGGTGCTGGGCTCGATCATCGGTGGCATCGCCGCGCCGACCGAGGCCGCCTCGATGGGCGCCTTCGGTTCGATCCTGCTGGCGGCGGGCTCGGGGCGGCTGAATTTCGCGGTGCTGCGCGACACGGTCCGCTCGGCCTTCGTGACCAGTGCGATGGTGTTCCTGATCCTGATCTTCGCCCAACCCTTCGGCCTCGCCTTCCGCGGGCTCGGCGGTGAGCGGTTGGTGCAAGACGCCTTCAGCGCCGTCCCGGGCGGGCTGAGCGGGCAGATCTTTTTCCTGATGGTGCTCCTGTTCGTGCTGGGATTCTTCCTCGAATGGATCGAGATTTCCTATATCGCGCTGCCGCTGTTTCTGCCGATCTTCCATGCGGCGGGGGTGGACATGGCCTGGATTTCGATCCTGGTCGCGGTCAACCTGCAAACCTCCTTTCTGACGCCGCCCTTTGGCTGGTCGCTGTTCTTCCTCAAGGGCGTGGCGCCGCCCTCGGTGAAAACCAGCGACATCTATCGCGGCGTCATCCCCTTCATCGGCCTGCAGCTCCTGGGGCTCGCGCTGGTCTATTTCTTCCCGCAGCTCACGACCTGGCTGCCCAATCTGATCGGATGGTAACCCATGCTTTACTCCGCCCTCGGCTATAACGGCGCGATCTCGGCTCCTCATCGCGCGGCGGCCCTCGCCGGCCAGGAAATCCTCGCCGCCGGCGGCAGCGCGATCGAGGCGATGGTGGCCGCCGCCTCGACCATCGCGGTGACCTACCCGCATATGAACGGGATCGGCGGCGATGGCTTCTGGCTGATCCACCGCCCCGGCGAAGCACCGGTGGGGATTTTCGCGGGCGGGCATGCCGCCGCGCTGGCGACGCCCGAGTGGTATGCCGAACGCGGCCACATCAACGCGATCCCCGCACGCGGCGGGCAGGCCGCGCTGACCGTGCCCGGCACCATCGGCGGCTGGGAGGCGGCACTGGCCCTCGTCGCCCCCGAGCGGCGCCTGCCGCTGTCGCAACTGCTGGGCCGCGCCATCGACTATGCCCGCGACGGGATCGCGGTAACCGGCAACCAGAGCCGCACCACTGCCGAGAAACTCGACGGGCTAAAGGACGTGCCGGGCTTTGCCGAGACCTTCCTGATCGACGGCGACGTGCCCGCGCCGGGCGCGCGACTGGTGCAGCCGGCGCTGGCGCGCACGCTGACCCATCTGGCCGAGAATGGCCTGCGCAGCTTCTACGACGGGCCGCTGGCCAAACTGCACGGCACCTTCCTCGAGGCGCAGGGCAGCCCGCTGCGCGCAGGTGATTTCGCCGCCTATCGCGCGCAAGAGGTCGCGCCGCTCGAGGTCACCACCTCGCAAGGCAGGCTTTTCAACATGACACCGCCGACGCAGGGCATCGCCTCGCTGATGATTCTGGGCGTCTTCGACCGGCTCGGCGTGACCGAGGGCGAGGGGTTCGACCACATTCACGGGCTGATCGAGGCCACCAAGCAGGCCTTCCTCCTGCGCAACGCCGAGCTCGGCGACCCGGCCACGATGCGCGAACCCGCGCAGGACTGGCTCGCCGATGACCGGCTCGACGCCATGGCCGCCCGGATCGACCGAGGCACCGCGCTTGAGTGGCCCTATGAACCGAAACAGGGCGACACGATCTGGATGGGCGCGGCCGACCGCGACGGCACCGTTGTCAGCTTCATCCAAAGCGTGTTCTGGGAGTTCGGCTCGGGCCTGACCTGTCCCGACACGGGCGTGTTCTTTCAGAACCGCGGCGCGGGGTTCTCGTTGCAGCCGGGGCCGAACCAGCTCGCGCCGGGCAAGCGCCCGTTCCACACGCTCAACCCCGCGCTCGCGCATCTGCCCGATGGCCGCGTGATGGCCTATGGCACGATGGGCGGCGAGGGCCAGCCGCAGACGCAATCGGCCGTTTTCACCCGCTATGCGCAATTCGGCATGGACCTGCAGGCCGCGGTGACGGCGCCGCGCTGGCTCTTGGGCAAGACCTGGGGCGACAACACGACGTCGCTCAAGCTGGAGGCGCGCGTTGACCCCGATCTGGTCGCGGCGCTGCGCACGGCGGGCCACCAGGTCGAGATGATCGACGCCTTCTCGGATCTCGCGGGCCATGCCGGCGCTGTGCTGCGCCACCCGAACGGGCTTTTCGAAGCTGCCACCGATCCGCGCGCCGATGGCGCCGCGCTGAGCTTTTAACCATTAGAGTAACCGACCATGACTGACCTTTCGCTTCTACAAGCCGCCCTCCTGCTCGGGGGCGTCGCCGCCACCGCCATCCTTGCCGGCATCCTTGCCGGGCTGTTGGGGGTCGGCGGCGGCATCGTGCTGGTGCCGGTGCTGTTCTGGATCCTCTCGGCGACGCATTTCCCGCCCGAGCTGTCGATGCACATGGCGGTGGCGACCTCGCTTGCGACGATCATCTTCACCTCGATCTCCTCCGCGCGCGCGCATCACAAGCGTGGCGCAGTCGACATCGGCCTGCTCAGGCTCTGGGCTCCGGGGATCGTGCTCGGCGCGCTGACCGGCGGGCTCGCCGCGAAATACATCGACGCGAGCGGGCTGAAGGCGATTTTCGGGACGATCGCGTTGATCGTCTCGATCAACATGGCAACGCCGAAGAACCTGGTGATTTCCGACCACCTGCCGCGCTCATCGCTGGTGAATGGTGCGATTTCCTACCTGACGGGGCTGTTCTCGGCGCTGATGGGGATCGGCGGCGGGACGCTGTCGGTGCCGCTGCTCAACGGCTTCTCGGTCGAGATCCGGCGCGCGGTGGGCACGGCCTCGGCCTTCGGCTTCATGATCGCGGTGCCGGCGGTGCTGGGCTTCGTCTATTCGGGGCTGGGCGTGCCGAACCGCCCGCCGCTGTCGCTGGGCTACGTGAACCTGCTTGCCGCCGGGATCATCCTGCCCTTCACCGTTGGCTTCGCGCCCGTGGGCGCCGCACTCGCTCATAGCCTCGACACGGTCTGGGTCAAACGCGCCTTCGCGCTGTTCCTCGGGATCACCGCAGTGCGGATGCTGATGTCGGCCTTCGGCTGAGCCCTAGCGCATCCGCGACAGAACCTCGCGCGCGGCACTCACAAGGTGCCGCCGCAAGGCGTTTTCGGTCCGCTTCGGATCGTGATCGAGCAGCGCCGAGACGATCGCCTCATGCTCCTCGTTCGAACGCTCCATCCGGGCGTCGCTGCGCAGTTGCGACTTGCGGAACGGCGCCAGCTTGAGCCGCAGCGCATTCGACAGCTCGATCAGGTCGCGGTTATGGGTCGCGTCATAGATGCGCTGGTGAAATTCGCTGTTGGCGGCCTCGTAGGCCTCGAACTCGCCGCGCTGCGCCATCCCCGCCATCGCGCGGTGCAGGTCCTCCAGCTCGGCCCGCTCGCCGATCGTCATCCGGTCGGCCGCGAGACGCCCGCACATCGCCTCCATCTCGCCCATCGCCTCGAACATCTGCTCGATCCGCTCGCGGGTGATATTGGCGACGACGACGCCGCGATAGGGCATGCGCTCGGCCAGAGAACGCGCAACCAGCTTGTGCAGTGCCTCGCGGATCGGCGTGCGCGAGACACCAAAGCGCTGCACCAGCGACAGCTCGTCGAGCTTGCTGCCCGCCGCAAGATCCCCCGCGACAATCTCGGCCTCGAGCTGTTCGGCGATCACCGTGCCCTGCAGCTTGCGCGTGCCCGGCGAAGACGGCTCTTCAGGTGCCGGCATGCGCCCCCCTCTGTTCTGCGAATTTCCTACGTCTTTCATGAGTCTACCGAACCCCCGCGACGGTTACCAGAGCGCCCGCGCAACGAAAGCCCGCGACGGGTGGCTCAATCAACGCGAAACACCTTGTCGCGCGCGGTTTCGCCCCGCACCAGGGTCAGCCGGGACTTCGCCAGCCCCAGCGCCTTGGCAAGGATCTTCTGCACCTCGCGGTTGGCCTTGCCGCCCTCGGGCACCACGGTGACATAGACGCGCAACCCGTCCTCGGCCGCGACCAGCGCGTTGCGCGAGGCCTTGGGCGTCACGCGGAGCGCGATCTCGGTGCCGGGCCGGGCAAGATGGGCAAGGTCGGTCGGATCTGTGGACATGCGCACAGACTATCCGCCGCCCGCCTCCGCTTGCAATCCCCGCGCCGAGCCCCGATATCATCCGCAACAAAGGAGAGGCGCATGCAGATACCCCCCGGCACGATCAACCCGGCCACCCGCAACGAAGAGGCGCTGCGCTTCCTGCTGACGCGCCGCTCGCGCCCGGCCAAAACGCTGACGCTGCCGGTGCCTGGGCGCGCGGCGCTTGAGGAAATCCTGACCGCCGCCGCCCGCAGCCCCGATCACGGCAAGCTCGAACCCTGGCGCTTCATCGCGCTGGCGCGCCCGGCGCTGGAGCGTCTGGCGGGCATCGCAGAGGCGCGCGCCCGCGCCGCCGGTCTGGCCGAAGAGGCCGTCACCAAGGCCGCCTCGCAATTCGCAGGCTCGCATTGCTGTATCGCGGTGATCGCCTGCCCGCGCGAAAGCGACAAGGTGCCTGAAATCGAACAGACGCTCTCGGTCGGGGCGGTCTGCACCGCCGCGCTGAATGCGGCGCTGGCCGCGGGCTGGGGCGCGAACTGGCTGACCGGCTGGGTCACCGAAGACGCGGGCTTCCGCGCCGAGGCGCTGGGGCTTGCCGATCACGAATGGATCGCGGGCTTTATCCATCTGGGCACCGAGACCTCCCCGCCGCCCGAACGCCCCCGCCCCGATCTGACCGCCATTACCACCTGGGTTGACGCATGATCTTTACCGCCTTCCTGCGCGCAATCGACGACCTGTTCGAGCGCCGCGCGCTCTCTGTCTTGCTCAAGGGCGTCGGGCTGGCGCTGGCGCTGCTGATCGCGATTTTCGTGGTGGTCGCGCAGGTCATCGGCTGGCTCGTCCCCGATCAGTTCACCCTGCCCTTCATCGGCACCATCGACTGGATCGACTCGGTGCTGAGCTGGGGCGCGGTGGTCTTGATGATCCTGCTCTCGCCCTTCCTGATGGCGCCCGTGGCCTCGGCCTTCATCGGGCTGTTCATCGAAGAGGTCGCCGATGCCGTCGAAGAGCGCCACTATCCCGGCCTGCCCGCTCTGGCCGACAAGCCGCTGGCGCAAAGCATGGAAGAGGCGCTGCGCTTCTTCGGCGTGGTGATCGCCGCGAACCTTGCGGCCCTGATGCTGATGCTGGTGCCGCTGTTCTGGCCCTTCGCGCCACTGATTTTCGGCGGCGTGAACGGCTATCTTCTGGGGCGCGAGTATTTCCAGATGGTCGCCGCACGCCGCCGCAACCCCGAGGCCGTGGCCGCGATGTTCGCTCGCCACAAGGGCACGATCATTGCCGCCGGGGTGCTGATGGCGCTGCCGCTTTCGATCCCCGGGGTGAACCTCCTGGTGCCAGTGCTGGGTGCCGCGACTTTCACCCATCTCTATCACGCGCTCAGCGCGCGGGGCTGAGGCCCGGAACAGCAAAACCCCCACCGGATCGCTCTGGCGGGGGTTTTTTGTTTCTGTGTCAGTACCTTAGCGTTCGAGCTGGTTGAACCAGTCGATATCCGCAAGCGTCACCGCCCCCGACAGGATCACCGCCGCAATCACCGCCCAAAGCAGCGTCGCCGCGATCGTGGTGATGATGACCTTGCGCTTCATTCCCGCGTCATGCGGCGCACCGGCCGGCGTGCCCGGAACGACCTCGCCGGCCTCTTCCTGCGTGGTCAGCCGCATCGGCAGCACCACGAAGAGCACCATGAACCAGATCACCGCATAGAGCACGATCCCGCCGGTGAGGTTCATCAGACCTGCTCCAGCTCGACCAGGCAGCCGTTGAAGTCTTTGGGATGCAGGAACAGCACCGGCTTGCCATGGGCGCCGATCTTCGGCTCGCCCGAACCCAGCACGCGCGCGCCTTGCTCTTTCAGACGGTCGCGCGCCGCGAGGATGTCGTCGACCTCGTAGCAGATGTGGTGGATGCCACCGGCCGGGTTCTTTTCGAGGAAACCCGCGATCGGCGAGTTTTCCCCCAGCGGGTAGAGCAGCTCGATCTTGGTGTTCGGCAGCTCAATGAAGACGACCGTCACGCCGTGGTCGGGCTCGTCCTGCGGCGGGTTCACCTTGGCGCCGAGCGTGTCGCGATATTGCGCCGACGCGGCCTCAAGGTCGGGCACGGCGATGGCGACATGGTTCAAACGTCCGATCATGATAGGGCCTCCTCGGGTTGTCTGCCTTGGCTTTAGGGGCGCGCGGGCCGTGATGCAAGGGAAAGCAGGGGCGCGGCGGGGCGCTTAACCGATCGTTAGGCAAGCCCGCGCTCTACTGCGGTGGACGGCGATTCCCCTTGGCGATTCTGCAGGAGCCCCACGATGAGCGACGACCTGAGCGAGCTGATCCATTCCACCGCCCCGACGGCGCAGCGGCCTCTTCTGGGGCTGACGGTGCTGGTGGTCGAGGACAGCCGGTTTGCCTCGGAGGCGATGCGGCTTTTGTGCCTCCGCTCGGGGGCGCGAATCCGGCGCGCCGATTGCCTCGCCTCGGCACGACGCCATCTGGCGACCTACCGCCCCGGCGTGGTGATCGTCGACATGGGCCTGCCCGATGGCTCGGGGGCCGACCTCATCCGCGAGATCCGCGCGATGAAACCCGTGCCGCCCGTGGTGCTGGGCACCTCGGGCGACAGTGGCACGGGGCCCGTCGCGCTGGCCGCCGGGGCGGACGGGTTTCTTGAAAAACCGCTGGAAAGCCTCGCCGCCTTCCAGCAAGTGGTGCTGACCGCCCTGCCGAATGACCTGCGCCCTGCGGTGCTTGCTGCCGCGCCGGATGATCTGGTGCATCCCGATCCGATCGCCTTGCGCGACGACCTGCATCACATGGCCGAGATCCTCTCGCCCCAGGCCGATGCGACCGCGCTGAGCTATGCCGCGCAATTCCTGACCGGGGTCGCGCGCTCCGCCCATGATACGGCACTGGAAACTGCGGCCTCGGCGCTCGCGCGCGAAGGCGGCCCGCGGGCAACCGATGTGTCGCGGCTGAGCAATCTGGTGCAGGAACGGATCGCGGCGGGCGCGGCGTTTTAAGCCGCGCCTAGCCCTCGCCCAGTGCTGGGTCCGAACCGGCCCGAACCAGCCGCGTCAGATCCGAGAGGGATTCGATCTGACGCCCCTCGGCATCGAAATTCGACGGCGCGAGCCAGGCAGAATAGGCCTCTTTCAGCGCGGGCCACTCCTTGTCGATCGCGGCGAACCAGGCGGTGTCGCGGTTGCGGCCCTTGTAATGCGTCGCCTGCCGGAAAATCCCCTCATAGCTCAGCCCGAGCCGCTGCGCCGCACGACGCGAGGGCATGTTGAGCGCGTCGCATTTCCATTCGAACCGGCGATAGCCCGCCTCAAAAGCCCAGCCGATCATCAGCATCAGCGCTTCGCTCGCCGCGACCGTGCGCTGCAACGCGGGCGAGAAACAGATATATCCCAGCTCGATCACGCCCTGCGCGGGCGTGATCCGCAACCACGACAGGATCCCTAGCGCCGCCCCCGTCACAGGGTCGCAGACCGCCATGAAATAGGGATCGCTCCCGGCGGCCATGTCTTTGATAAACCGGATAAACCCGGCCTCGGAAGAGAACGGGCCCGCCGGCATGTAATCCCAGATCGGGTCGGCGCCGGAATAGGCGCGAAACAGGCTGTGGGCATGATGCTCGGCCAGCCGCTCAAGGCGCACATGGCGCCCCTCGATCCGCATCACGTCGGGCGCGCGCGGCGCCACCCAATCGCCCAAAGGCTCACCGAACCGTTTCATCCTGCCCCTCCATTGCCCTGAGCGCGAGGCTACCCGCGCCCGCCTCCGCGCGCAATTGCCCCCAAACTGCACCAAACCCATCCCATTTCAGCCGTATTTCCCCGCGAACCTGATCGTGACGAAGCTGCCACCGGAGTCTGCCGATGAAAATGCATCTGATCCGCATGATCGAAAACGAGCGCCTCGTGTCCGCGACCCATTGGGCCGTGTTCGGGCTGGGCGCCGCCGCACTGACCACCTCGCTCGCCGCGACCGTGGCGAAGGTGCTGTTCTCGTAAATCCACGCCGAGCGCAGAATGCGAAAGGGGCCCCGCAGGGCCCCTTGTTTTTTGCCGAATGCGCCGGATCACTCCTGCGGGATCACCCGCAGATGCAGCTCGCGCAGCTGTTCGTTCATCGGCTCCGAAGGCGCACCCATCATCAGGTCTTCGGCACGCTGGTTCATCGGGAACATGATGACTTCGCGGATGTTGGCAGTGTCGGCCAGCAGCATCACGATCCGGTCGATGCCCGCCGCGCAGCCACCGTGGGGCGGCGCGCCGTATTTAAACGCCTTGACCATGCCGCCGAAGCGTTTCTCGACTTCGGACGCCGGGTAACCCGCGATCTCGAAGGCCTTGTACATGATTTCCAGCTTGTGGTTCCGGATCGCCCCCGAGACCAGCTCGTAGCCGTTGCAGGCGAGGTCATACTGATAGCCCAGCACGTCCAGTGGGTCGCCCGCCAGCGCCTCCATCCCCCCTTGCGGCATCGAGAACGGGTTGTGCGAGAAGTCGATCTTGCCCTCGTCATCCTTCTCGTACATCGGGAAATCGACGATCCAGGCGAATTTGAACTGCTCCTTGTCGGTCAGGCCCAGCTCTTCGCCGATCACGTTGCGCGCACGCCCCGCGATTGCCTCGAAAGTCTCGGGCTTGCCGCCGAGGAAGAAGGCGGCGTCGCCCACGTTCAGGCCAAGCTGCTGGCGGATCGCCTCGGTGCGCTCGGGGCCGATATTCTTGGCCAGCGGACCGGCCGCTTCCATGCCCGCGCCGCCCTCGGCCTCGCGCCAGAAGATATAGCCCATGCCCGGCAGGCCCTGTTCCTGCGCAAATTTGTTCATCCGGTCGCAGAACTTGCGGCTGCCGCCGGTGGGCGCGGGGATCGCGCGAATCTCGGTGCCGTCCTGCTCCAGGAGCTTGGCGAAGATCGCGAAGCCCGAGCCCGCGAAATGCTCGGACACGACCTGCATCTCGATCGGGTTGCGCAGGTCGGGCTTGTCGGAGCCGTATTTCAGCAGCGCCTCGGCATAGGGAATGCGCGGCCAGTCGGCATCGACGCGGCGCCCGCCGCCGAATTCCTCAAACAGCCCCTGAATCACCGGCTGGATCGCGGCGAACACGTCTTCCTGCTCGACAAAGCTCATTTCGAGGTCGAGCTGGTAAAAGTCGGTCGGCGAACGGTCGGCGCGCGGGTCTTCGTCGCGGAAGCAGGGCGCGATCTGGAAGTAGCGGTCGAACCCGCCCACCATGATCAGCTGCTTGAACTGCTGCGGCGCCTGCGGCAACGCGTAGAACTTGCCCGGATGCAGACGCGAGGGCACGAGGAAGTCGCGCGCGCCTTCGGGCGAGGACGCGGTGATGATCGGGGTCTGGAACTCGGTGAAACCGGTGTCCCACATGCGGTTGCGCAGCGAGCGCACCACGTTCGAGCGCAGCATCATGTTGCGGTGCAGGCTTTCGCGGCGCAGGTCGAGGAAGCGATAGGCGAGGCGGGTTTCCTCGGGGTAGTCCTGATCGCCGAAGACCGGCAGCGGCAGCTCGCCCTCAACCGCGCCCAGCACTTCGAGGTCGCGCACGTAGACCTCGATCTCGCCGGTCGGGATCTTCGGGTTGATCAGGCTTTCGTCGCGGCGTTTCACGGTGCCGTCGATGCGGACCACCCATTCCGAGCGCACCGCCTCCATCGCCTTGAACGCGGCCGAGTCGCCGTCGCAGAGCACCTGCGTGATGCCGTAATGGTCGCGCAGGTCGATGAACAGCACGCCCCCGTGGTCGCGCACGCGATGCACCCAGCCCGCAAGGCGGACGGTCTCGCCGGCGTGGCTTGCGTTCAGATCGGCGCAGGTATGGCTGCGATAGGCGTGCATGTGGCTCCCCTTTTCTGGGCGGCATTGTCTTTGGTCGGCCCGATCAACCGCGAAGGCCCGCCAAAGTCAAGCCGGAGCCGCCGAAACCTGCGCCGGAAATCCGCCAATTCGGGTTTTCTGGCCTTGCGCCGGGCGGCTTGATGACTATAACCCCCATCAATTTGCGCGCGCCCTTCCGGGCTGCGGGCTTTCTGCTGCCAAACATCGCCGGGGGTCACCATGCCGAAGAGAACAGACATCAAGTCCATCCTCATCATCGGTGCCGGGCCCATTGTGATCGGTCAGGCCTGCGAATTCGACTATTCGGGGGCCCAGGCCTGCAAGGCCCTGCGCGAGGAAGGCTACCGCGTCATCCTCGTCAACTCGAACCCCGCGACGATCATGACCGACCCGGAAATGGCCGACGCGACCTATATCGAGCCGATCACCCCCGAGGTCGTCGCCAAGATCATCGAAAAGGAACGCCCCGACGCGCTGCTGCCCACGATGGGCGGGCAAACGGGCCTGAACACCTCGCTGGCGCTGGCCGACATGGGCGTGCTGGAGAAATTCGGCGTCGAGATGATCGGCGCCAAGCGCGAGGCCATCGAAATGGCCGAAGACCGCAAGCTGTTTCGCGAGGCGATGGACCGCCTCGGCATCGAAAACCCCAAGGCCACCATCGTCACCGCGCCGAAACTGCCGAACGGCAAGTTCGACATCAATGCGGGCGTGGCGCAGGCCATGCTTGAGCTGGAGCACATCGGCCTGCCCGCGATCATCCGCCCCGCCTTCACGCTGGGCGGCACCGGCGGTGGCGTCGCCTATAACCGCGACGATTACGAGGCGATCTGCCGCTCGGGGCTCGACGCCTCGCCGATGGCGCAGATCCTGGTCGATGAATCGCTGCTGGGCTGGAAAGAATACGAGATGGAGGTTGTGCGCGACAAAGCCGACAACGCCATCATCGTCTGCTCGATCGAGAACGTGGACCCGATGGGCGTGCACACGGGCGACTCGATCACCGTGGCGCCTGCGCTCACGCTGACCGACAAGGAATACCAGATCATGCGCAACGGCTCGATCGCCGTGCTGCGCGAGATCGGCGTCGAAACCGGCGGCTCGAACGTGCAATGGGCGATCAACCCGAAAGACGGCCGCATGGTCGTGATCGAGATGAACCCGCGCGTGTCGCGTTCGTCGGCGCTGGCCTCCAAGGCCACCGGCTTCCCGATCGCCAAGATCGCCGCGAAACTCGCCGTGGGCTACACGCTCGACGAGTTGGACAACGACATCACCAAGGTCACGCCCGCCAGCTTCGAACCGACCATCGACTATGTCGTCACGAAGATCCCGCGCTTCGCCTTTGAGAAATTCCCCGGCTCCAAGCCCGAGCTGACCACCGCGATGAAATCGGTGGGCGAAGCGATGGCGATCGGCCGCAGCTTCCATGAGTCGGTGCAAAAGGCGCTGGCCTCGATGGAAACCGGCCTGACCGGCTTCGACGAGGTCGAGATCGAGGGCGCCCCCGACAAGGCCGCCATCATCAAGGCAATCTCGAAACAGACCCCGGACCGGCTGCGCACCATCGCTCAGGCGATGCGCCACGGCCTGACCGACGATGAAATCATCGCCGCCACCGCCTTCGATCCGTGGTTCCTGGCGCGCATCCGCGAAATCGTCGATGCCGAGGCCGATATCCGCAAGGCTGGCCTGCCGATGACCGAATCCGGTCTGCGCAAGCTCAAGATGCTGGGCTTCACCGACGCGCGTCTGGCCAAGCTCACCGGCCGCGACGAGGCGCAGGTCCGCCGTGCGCGGCGCAACCTCGGCGTCACTGCCGTGTTCAAACGCATCGACACCTGCGCCGCCGAATTCGAGGCGCAGACGCCCTACATGTATTCGACCTACGAAGCCCCCGCGATGGGCGATGTCGAATGCGAGGCCCGCCCTTCGGACCGCAAGAAAGTCGTCATCCTCGG
The DNA here is from genome assembly GCF_002358085.1 of Pseudothioclava arenosa. Classification (GTDB taxonomy): domain Bacteria; phylum Pseudomonadota; class Alphaproteobacteria; order Rhodobacterales; family Rhodobacteraceae; genus Pseudothioclava; species Pseudothioclava arenosa. Next base: position 56,420 of record NZ_NTJD01000007.1, on the reverse strand, counting down.
CGGTGGCCCGAACCGGATCGGCCAGGGCATCGAGTTCGACTATTGCTGCTGCCATGCCTGCTTCGCGCTGACCGAGGCCGGCTATGAAACCATCATGGTCAACTGCAACCCGGAAACCGTGTCGACCGACTACGACACCTCGGATCGCCTCTATTTTGAGCCGCTGACGCTGGAACACGTGCTGGAAATCCTGCGCGTCGAGCAGGAAAACGGCGCGCTGCACGGCGTGATCGTGCAGTTCGGCGGTCAGACGCCGCTGAAGCTCGCCAATGCGCTCGAAGCCGAAGGCATCCCGATCCTCGGCACCTCGCCCGACGCGATCGACCTCGCCGAGGACCGCGAGCGGTTCCAGGACCTGCTGCACCGCCTCGAGCTCAAGCAACCGGTCAACGGCATCGCCTCGACTGAAGAGCAAGCCATTGAAATCGCTGAACGTGTCGGCTTCCCGCTGGTGATCCGCCCGTCCTATGTTCTGGGCGGTCGCGCGATGGAAATCGTGCGCGACATGGATCACCTCAAACGCTATATCGCCACCGCCGTGGTGGTGTCGGGCGACAGCCCGGTGCTCTTGGACAGCTATCTGGCTGGCGCGATCGAGGTCGATGTCGACGCGCTTTGCGACGGCGAGACCGTCCATGTCGCGGGCATCATGCAGCATATCGAAGAGGCCGGCGTCCACTCGGGCGACAGCGCCTGTTCGTTGCCGCCCTACTCGCTCTCGCCCGAGATCATCGCCGAGCTGAAAGAGCAGACGGTGAAGATGGCGCTTGGCCTGAACGTGTGCGGCCTGATGAACGTGCAGTTCGCGATCAAGGACGGCGTGATCTACGTGCTCGAAGTGAACCCGCGCGCCTCGCGCACCGTGCCCTTCGTCGCCAAGGCGACCGACTCGGCCATCGCCTCGATCGCCGCGCGCCTGATGGCGGGCGAGCCGATGGCGAATTTCCCCGCGCGCGCGCCCTTCCCGGCCGAGCTGACCGCCGACACGCCGATCCCGCAGGCCGATCCGCTGACGCTCGCGGACCCGAACACGCCCTGGTTCTCGGTGAAAGAGGCCGTGCTGCCCTTCGCCCGCTTCCCGGGTGTCGATACGCTGCTCGGGCCGGAAATGCGCTCGACCGGCGAGGTCATGGGTTGGGATCGCAACTTCGCGCGGGCCTTCTACAAGGCGCAGCTGGGCGCGGGCACGCATCTGCCGACCGAAGGCCGCGTGTTCTTCTCAATCAAGGATGCCGACAAGTCGGCCGATCTGGCCGAGGCCGCGCGCGAGCTGATCGCGATGGGCTTTGCCCTCGTGGCGACCCGCGGCACCGCGAAATGGCTGGCCGAGAATGGCGTCGAGGCCGAGGCGGTGAACAAGGTCTACGAAGGCCGCCCGAACATCGTCGACCGGCTGAAGAACGGCGAAGTGCAGCTGGTGTTCAACACCACCGACGGCTCGCAGGCAGTGTCGGACAGCCGCGACATCCGCGCCGTCGCGCTTTACGACAAGATCCCCTATTTCACCACCGCCGCCGGTGCCATCGCCGCCGTGGCCGCGATGAAATCGGTCGCCGAAGGCGAGATCGAGGTTCGCAGCCTGCAGAACTGAGCCGCGCTCTGATCGGATGAATGAAAAGGCGGCCACGAGCCGCCTTTTTACTTGCCCCAATCCGTCGTAATGTGACGGGCATAATATTCCGCTTTTCAATGATTTGGCCGCAGCCTAGCCTTGCGCCATGACACATGATTTCCTGATTATCGGCGGCGGCATCGCGGGGATTTCGGCGGCGGCCCGGCTGGCGCCTCTGGGCTCGGTGCTTTTGCTCGAAGCCGAGACGAACCTTGCTTACCACGCCTCGGCGCGCTCGGCCGCGCTTTACGAGCCGCGCTATGGCAACCCGGCGGTGGTCGCCCTGTCCTTGGCTTCGGATGCCGAGTTTCAGGCCTCGGGCACGCTCAGCCCGCGCGGATTGATGATCGTGGACGCGCCCGATCAGCAGGCACGGTTCGAGGCCCATGCCGAGGCCTTCGAGCTTACGCCGCTCTCGATCCCAGAGGCACAGGCGCTGTTCCCGATCCTGAACCCCGAGACGGTGGGATTCGCGGCCCATGCGCCGCATGCCTGGGATATCGACACCGACCTGCTGATCCAGACCTACCTGCGCGAGGCGCGCGCCCATGGCGCCGAGATTCGCAGCGGCGCGCCGGTGACGCAGATCACGCGCCAGCCCCAAAGGTGGGAGGTCATCGCGGGCGGCGAGGCGCATCAGGCGCGGATCGTCTTCAACGCGGCGGGCGCCTGGGCCGACCCGATTGCCGAACTGGCCGGGATCGCCCCCAAGGGCGTGCAACCGCTGCGCCGCTCGATGGCGCGCCTGCCCGCGCCGGGCGGGCGCGACACCAGCCACTGGCCGATGGTTATCGGCGGCAATGAAGATTGGTATTGCAAGCCCGACGCAGGCGCCCTGATCGTCTCGCCCGCCGAAGAGGACCTGACCGAGCCCCATGACGCCTGGGCCGATGACATGGTTCTGGCCGAGGGGCTCGCGCGCTACGAAGAGATGGTCACCGAACCGGTCACCCGGCTGCTGGCCTCCTGGGCCGGGCTGCGCAGCTTCGCCCCCGACCGCGCGCCCCTGCTGGGCCCCGACCCGGCCGACCCCACGTTCTACTGGATCGCGGGGCAAGGCGGTTACGGCTTTCAGACCTGCCCCGCCGCCAGCGCGCTGATCGCCGATCTGGTCGCCGGGCGCCCCGGCGATCTGCCGCCCGAGACGCGGCATGCCGTCGCGCCATCACGCTTCGGTTGATGCAAATCAAAGTTGGCGCGCGGCCCATACGGCAGCATGCGCCATCCCTCGAACAGGAGAAGATCAATGAGCTACAAAGAAAAAATGGACAGCATGCGCGGCGAACTGCGGGTGATGAGCAAGGCCATCCCCGAAGCGATGCGCGGCTTTGGCGCGATGGAAAAAGCCATCGGCGAGGCGGGCGTGCTCGACAAACGCCAGAAGGAATGGGTCGCGCTTGGTATGGCGATCATCTCGCGCTGCGAGCCCTGCATCAACTTCCACGTCGGCGCGCTGATGAAGGCGGGCGGCTCGCGCGAGGAACTGGCCGATATCTGCGCCATGGCGATCCAGATGGGCGGCGGCCCGGGCATGATGTATGCCGGTCACGCGATGGCCTGCTGGGACGAACTCGCGACCGAGTGAGCCCTGCGACAAATTGGCAAGCCCCCGCCGGAGTGCGGGGGCTTTCGCGTTCTACCGACAGAACTCAACCAAAGAGGCCAGCCATGAAACGCCTTGCGACTTTCACCGCCCTTTTCACGCTTGCCGCCGGCACCCTCGCCGCGCAGGACATGCCGATTCCGGGCGAACAATTCATGCTGCAATGGGATCTGGACGGGAACGGTCAGGTGACCCGCGCCGAAGCGCGCGAACAGCGCCAGAACATCTTCTACATGTTCGATCAGGATAGCGACGGGAGATTCTCGGAAGAGGAACTGACCGGGATCGACGAGCATAAGGCGCTTGAGCGCGAGGCCGGGAAAGGCCCGGGCAGCCAGCGCCCCGAAGGCATGGGCCAGGGCATGGGCCCCGGTCAGGGCAAGGGGATGGGCCAAGGTAAAGGCCCCGGCCAAGGTATGGGCCAAGGTCAGGGGATGGGAAAAGGCATGGGCCAGGGCAAAGGCGGCGGCATGGGCCAGGGCATGGGTGCCGGGCGCGGCGGTGTGGCCTTCGGGTTTGACATGCCCGCTGGCGAGGGCATGCGCATGTTCGACGCCGACCGCAACGGCACGATTACCGAGCAGGAATTCGTGGACGGCTCCGATCTGTGGTTCGGGCAGCGCGATCGCAACGGCGACGGCGTACTGACCATCGAGGATTTCGGCCCCGGTCGCTAAGCAACGCGGCTTTTCGCTTACGGCCCTGTTGTCCGCGTGACAGCCGGGCCTTTTTGCGCGACTCTGGCCGTGGGCATAATTTCAGGGGCAGTCATGAAATTTTCAGCAAAACCATTTCTTTTCATCACCTTGTCTCTCGCCTTGCTGGGCTGTGGCCCCAGCGGCCCGAGCGAGCGACCGTTGATGGAGCCGGACTGGCTTGAAGTCTCAGACTTCATCGCTCCGGGCGTTCCCGCCGATTTTGGCGACACAGATCCACATCCCTGGGCGGGCGCCACGCCAGCGCATTACCCGATCCACGGCATCGACGCCGCGCGCTATCAGGGCCTGATCGAGTTTCGCGAGGCCCGCGCCGAAGGCGTGCGTTTCGCCTGGCTCAAGGCGACCGAGGGCGGCGATTTCGTTGATCCCGGCTTCCGCCCGAATTCTGCACGCGCCCGCGCCGCCGGCGTGCCGGTGGGCGGCTATCATTTCTACTATTTCTGCCGCTCGGCCGCCGAACAGGCCGAATGGTTCATCCGCAATGTGCCGAAAACCAAGGGCGACCTGCCGCCGGTTCTGGATATCGAGTGGAACCACACCTCGCCCACCTGCCAGAAACGCCCGCCAGCCGCGCTGGTGCAATCCGAGATGCGGGTGTTCCTCGAAACGCTGACCAAGCATTACGGCACGCGCCCGGTGATCTACACCACGATCGACTTCTGGCGCGACAACGCGCTGGAGGGGTTCGCAGGCTACGAGTTCTGGCTGCGCAGCGTGACCGCGCCCCCGTCCGAGCGCTACCCCGGCACGCATTGGACCTTCTGGCAATGGACCGGCACCGGCGTGGTGCCCGGCGTGCGCGGCACCTCGGACATCAACGCCTTCCGCGGTTCGCCCTCGGCCTGGCAGGACTGGCTTGCGCGCCGCAGCCAGAAGTGACGCGCGGGGGCTCTGCCCCCGGCCTGCGGCCTCCCCCGGGATATTTTCGGCAAAATGAAGGGCCGTCGCAGGGCCATAATCCCGGGAGGCCCCGAAATGAAAAAGGCCCGGAGCGGGGTGCGCTCCGGGCCAATCATGTTCCGGTCGGGATCAAACCATCCCCGGCACGACCAGATCCGGCGGCCGGTGACCATCGGCGAAGGTCTTGATGTTGATGATGACCTTTTCGCCCATCTCGGCGCGGCCCTCGACCGTGGCCGAGCCCATATGCGGCAGCACCACGACATTGGGCAGCTCGCGCAGCTCGGGGTTCACCTCGACGCCATATTCGAACACGTCGAGCCCGGCACCCGCGATCTCGCCCGCGCGCAGCCCGCGCACCAGAGCATTCTCGTCGATCACTTCGCCGCGCGAGGTGTTCACGATCACCGCGTCGGGCTTGAGCATCTTGAGACGCCGCGCGTTCAGCAGGTGGAACGTGGAGGGCGTGTGCGGGCAGTTCACCGAAATCACATCCATCCGCGCGACCATCTGGTCGAGGCTTTCCCAATAGGTCGCGCCGAACTCGGCCTCGATCTCGGGGCGCAGGCGGCGGCGGTTGTGATAGTGGATCTGCATGCCAAAGGCCGCGGCGCGGCGCGCCAGCGCCTGACCGATCCGGCCCATGCCGATGATGCCAAGGCGACGCCCGCCGATCCGGCCGCCGAGGAAGGCGGTGGGCGACCAGCCCTGCCATTCGCCCGACTGCATCACGGCCAGCCCCTCGGGGATACGCCGCGTGACGCCGAGGATCAGCGCCATCGCCATGTCGGCGGTATCCTCGGTGACCACGCCCGGCGTGTTCGACACCAAGACGCCGCGCTGGCGGGCGGACGCCACGTCAATATGGTCGACACCGGCGCCATAGTTGGCGATCAGCCGCAGCCGATCCCCCGCGCGCGCCAGCATGTTAGCGTCGATCTGGTCGGTGATGCAGGGCACGAGCACATCGGCCCGGGTCATGGCATCGACAAGCTCGTCGCGGCTCATGCGCGCGTTATCCGGGCGCAGTTCCACGTCGAACAATTCTTTCATTCGGCTCTCGACTGCTTCAGGCAACCGTCGCGTCACGACAACACTAAGCCGCGGTGCGGGCATGGGCCGACTCTCCTCTCTTCAAAGAAATTCCCTTTTGGTGCAAACTGCCCATCAACGGGGGGAGACACAAGACCCCCGAGCAATAAAAATGGCCACAATGGGCAGTTTCGCGTAACTTTCTTGCGCGCCCATTTTGTGCAGCCATGAAACGAGGCAGATAAAAATGCGTTTCGCAAGGTCAACGAGTGCGTTTGTGATCACATTCATGCTGGCATTGGGGGCGCGCCCCCTCTTCGCCGATACCGCGGCCGTCCAGAGCGAGTCTCTGGAGACCGTCACCGAGGCCGCGCAGCCCCCGGCCTTGCCCGGACGCGGGCCGGTGACGAATCTGCCTCTGCCGCGATTCGTCACGCTCAAGGGCAGCGAGGGCAACGCGCGGCGCGGGCCGTCGCTGTCGCACCGGATCGACTGGGTGTTCAAACATCCCGGCATGCCGCTCAAGATCACCGCCGAATTCGGCCATTGGCGCCGCGTCGAGGACCGCGACGGCGCGGGCGGCTGGGTGCATTACTCGCTGCTCTCTGGCGTGCGCAATGTGATCATCCAGCAAGATATGACCGAGCTGCATTCCCGCCCCGACACGGGAGCAAATGTCGTCGCCGTCGCCGAGGCCGGAGCGATCATGCGGCTCGGAACCTGCAAGCTGGACTGGTGCGAAGTGGAGCAGGACGGGGTCGACGGCTGGGCCGAAAAGGCCACGCTCTGGGGCGTCTTTCCCGACGAAACCCGCGACTGAGCCCCAAGACATTCGCCACCGCCGCTGTTAAATCGAAGCGATGCAGACACGTGATTCCCATCTTGGCCTGAACCTTTCGGCGGGCTTTGCCTCTGTCGCCGTGGCGCTGGTGCTGGTCGGGCTGAAGCTCTGGGCGCTGGCCTCGACGGGCGCGCTTTCGGTCGCGGCATCGCTGGCCGACAACGTGATGGACCTGCTGGTGTCCAGCGCGGGGTTGGGCGCGATCCTCTATGCCGCGCGGCCCGCCGATGACGACCATGCCTTTGGCCATAGTTCGATCGAAGACATCGCCTCGCTCGGGCAGGCGGTGCTGGTCTCGGTCTCGGCCTTCGTGATCGCGGGCGCGGCCAGCCTGCGCCTGATCTCAGCCAACCCGCCCGCGCTGGCCGCCGAGGGCGAGGGCATCGTGGTGATGCTGGTCTCGGTGGTGCTGACAGGCGCGCTGGTGCTCTGGCAGTCGCGCGTGGCCGCGCGCACCGGCAACAAGGTCGTGGCCGCCGACCGGCTGCATTATCTGGGCGACCTGTTCCCGACGTTGGGCGCGATCCTGGCGCTATGGCTCTCGGCGCGGTTCGGCTGGTCGCAGGTCGACAGCGTGATCGCGATTCTTGCCGCCGCCTACATGCTGCGCGGCGCGGCGGGCATCGGGCTCGACGCCTTCCACGCGTTGATGGACCGCTCCGCCAGCCCCGAGGTTCTGGCCGAGCTGGCGGAAATTGCGGCAAACCACCCCGGCGTTCTGGGCTTTCACGACCTCAAGACGCGCACGGCGGGGTCGAAACTGTTCGTGAACCTGCATGTGGAACTGGACGGCGCGCAAAGCCTTGACGCCGCCCATGCCATCGCCGCCGCGCTGAAGGCCCGGATGACCGAGGCCTTCCCGCGCTCCGAGATCATCATCCACCAGGATGTCTGGCGCGGCTGAGCCTCAGACCGGCTCCAGCAGCCCGCGCCCCTTCAAAAGCGGCTCGACCCCCGGCATCCGACCACGAAACGCGGTATACAGCTCTTCGGGCGGGCGCGAGCCACCGGCCGAGAGGATGAATTCCTCAAGCCGCTGCGCCGTGACGGGGTCGAAGGGGTCGCCCGCCTCTTCAAACGCCGCGAAGGCGTCGGCATCCATCACCTCGGACCACATGTAGCTGTAATAGCCCGAGGAATAGCCGTCGCCCGCGAAGACATGCGCGAAATGCGGCGTCGCATGGCGCATCCCGATCGCGGCGGGCATGCCGATCTCGGCCAGCACCTCGGCCTGTTTCGCCATCGGATCGGCGGGTGCAGCGCCCTCGTGGAAGGCCAGATCCACCAGCGCCGAGCCAAGGAACTCGACCGTGGCAAAGCCCTGATCATAGGTCGCCGCCGCCAGCAGTTTTTCCAGCAGCGCCTTCGGCATCGCCTCGCCGGTCTTGTAATGGCGGGCGTGTTTCTCAAGCACCTCGGGCACTTCCAGCCAATGCTCGTAAAGCTGGCTCGGCAGCTCGACGAAATCGCGCGCCACCGAGGTGCCCGAGATGAACTGATAGGTCACGTCCGACAGCATCTGATGCAGCGCATGGCCGAATTCATGGAACAGCGTGCGCGCGTCGTCATAGCTGAGCAGCGCCGGATCGCCCTTGGCGAAGTTGCACACATTCACAACGATCGGCCGCACCTCGCCGCCGAGCTTCTTCTGCGAACGCATCGCCGAGCACCACGCCCCCGAGCGTTTCGAGGCCCGCGCGAAATAATCGCCGAGGAAAACCGCGATATGGCGGCCCTTGCGGGTCACCTCCCAGCCGCGCACGTCGGGGTGATAGAACGGGCCCGCGATCTCGCGGAACTCGAGGCCGAACAGGCGCGTCGCGGTGTCGAACATCGCACCCAGCATCGCTTCGAGCGAGAGATAGGGCTTCAGCGCCGCCTCGTCGAAATCATGCTCGGCCACGCGGCGTTTCTCGGAATAATAGCGCCAGTCCCAGGGTTCGAGATCGCCATTGATGCCGTCTTCGTGCATCATCGCGGCCAGCACCGCGCCATCGGCCTCGGCCTTGGCGCGCGCAGGCTCCCAGACCCGCATCAGCAGCTCGCGCACCCGCGCGGGCGTCTTGGCCATCTCGGGTTCGAGCTTGAACTCGGCAAACGAGCCATAGCCCAAAAGCTTCGCGCGCTCGTCGCGCAGCGCCAGCGTCTCGGCGGCGATCGCGCGGTTGTCGGTGGCGCCCCCGTTCGCGCCCCGCGCCGCCCAGGCCCGCCAGGCGGTTTCGCGCAGGTCGCGGCGCGGCGAGAACTGCAGGAACGGCACGATGATCGAGCGCGACAGCGTCACCACCGGACCGGGGCGGTCACGCTCAGCGCCCGCCGCACGCGCGGCCTCGATCACGAACTCGGGCAGGCCTGCCAGATCGTCCTCGGCAAGGTCCATGAACCACTCGGATTCGTCCGCCAGCAGGTTCTGCGTGAATTCCGTGCCCAGAACGGCGAGGCGCTGCTTGACCTCGGCCATGCGTTTCGCCGCCGCCCCTTCCAGCCCCGCGCCCGCGCGCTGGAACATCTGGCGGTAAAGTTCGAGCACCCGCGCCTCTTCGGCGGGCAGGCCGTCACGCGCCGCCCAGACCGCCTCGACGCGCGCATAAAGCGCCGGGTTCATCAGCACCTCGGACGAGAAATCCGACAGTTTCGGCGCCAGATCGCGTTGCAGCGCCTGCCGCGCGGGCGTGCTGTCTGCGCCAGCAAGGTTGTAAAACAGCCCCGACACCCGGTCGAGCGCCGCCTCGGCCCCCTCCATCGCCGCGATCGTATTGGCGAAATCAGGCGCCTCGGGGTTGGTAGCAATCGCGGCGATATTCGCGCGCGCCTCGGCGAGGGCGGCATCAAAAGCGGGGGCGAAATCTTCGTCGCGGATCTGGCCGAAGGGCGGCAGGGCAAAAGGCCCTTCCCAGGCGGAGAGGATCGGATTGGTCATTCAAGAACTCCTTTGCCCGAAATCTAGGGGTGCGCGCAGGCAAGGGCCAGAGGCAGCGGCGCGCGGCGGGTCAAACTTCTGTGGCGGGGGCCGCGTGCTGCCCGCAAACCGGGCAATCGTCGCGGCGCTTGAGGCTAATCTGCCGGCTTTCGCCCCAAAGCATGTCATGGATCAGCAAGCGTCCGCGCAGATCCTGCCCCGCGCCGGTGATCGCTTTGATCGCCTCGCCCGCCATCATCGCCCCGATCACGCCCGGCAACGCCCCCATCACCCCGGCCTCCGCGCAAGAGGGCGCGAGCCCCGGCGCGGGTGCCTCGGGGAACACGCAGGCATAGCAGGGCGCACCCCGCGCCGGATCGTAAAGCGACAGCTGCCCCTCCCATTGTGAAATCGCGCCGGACAGAAGCGGTTTGCCCTCCGACACACAGGCCGCGTTCAGCAGGTAGCGGGTGGCGAAATTGTCGGTGCCGTCGATCACCAGATCATACTCGGCGATTAGCGCGCGGGCGTCATCCTCGCCCAGCCGACGGTTATAGGGGCGAATCTGGATGAACGGGTTGAGCGCGCGCATCGCGGCCTCGGCGGAAAACACCTTGGGTTTGCCGATATCCGCGTCGCGATGGATCACCTGCCGCTGCAGGTTCGAGCTGGAAACCACATCGTCATCCACCACCCCGATCCGGCCCACACCCGCCGCTGCCAGATACAGAAGCACCGGCGAGCCAAGCCCCCCCGCTCCCACCACCAGAACGCGCGCCCCCTTGAGCCTCTTCTGCCCCGGCCCGCCGATCTCACGCAGCATGATATGGCGCGCATAACGGTCCAGCTCGGCATCCGAAAAGCTGCCGGCGGGCGGCGGATTGGCCTGCACCGGGTCAGGCGCCCGCGCGCGCAACCGCTGCAACCCCGCGCGATAGGCCAGCACGATCACGACCACCACGCCAAGCCCAAGCCAGGCCGCCAAGCTGCCGCCGATCGCGCGCGGCAACGGGGCATGTCCACCGGGAAACAGCAGGTGCACCAACACGAAGCCCGCCCAGATCACCGCCATCACCAGCAAGACCAGCCGCGCAGGCAGCCTCATCACCAGCCCGAGCACAAGGACCCCGGTCAGCAGGAACAGCCCCAGCATGGCTCAGCCCCGCCCGGTCGAGCCAAAACCACCCGCTCCACGGTCGGTTTCGCTCAGCTCTGTACCCAATTCGTAACGCATCTGCACCACCGGCGCGATCACCGCCTGTGCGATGCGCTCGCCATGGGCGATGGTGAAGGGCTCGGTTCCGAGGTTGATCAGCAACACGCCCAGCGGCCCGCGATAATCGCTGTCAATCGTGCCCGGCGTGTTCGGCAGGCTGATCCCGTGCTTCAGCGCCAGCCCCGAGCGCGGCCGGATCTGCATCTCGTAGCTCGGCGGGATTTCAACGCGCAGCCCGGTCGGAATGATCGCCCGCTGCATCGGGTAAAGCGTGAACCCGCTCGCGCGGTCTTCGGGGCGCAGGTTCGCACGCAGATCCGCGCCCGCCGAACCCGGCGTCTCATAGGCGGGCAGCGCCACGCCCGGATCGGCCCATTCCTCGCGCTCGACCTTCACCACCAGATCCGTCATGGCTCACCCCTCTCCGTTTTCGGGCCTGCGGCCCGACCGCCTCCGGCGGACGCGTATTTCAGCCAAGAAGAAACAGCCGGCTTCTTCTTGGATCAAATACGCAGCCCCCCTCTCAGCCTTCGCCCAGCGCCGCAGCGATGCGCGCGGCGAGACGCCTCGCGACCTCGTCCTTACCCATGCGCGGCCAGCTTTCGGCGCCCGCGTCGTCGATGATCGTGACCGCGTTTTCCGCGCCGCCCATCACCCCCGAAGCAGGCGAGACGTCATTCGCCACGATCCAGTCGCAGCCCTTGCGCGCACGTTTCGCGGTGGCATGTTCGACGACCGTCTCGGTCTCGGCGGCAAAGCCCACGACCAGCGGAGGGCGCCCCTCGGCCATCTGCGAAACGGTGGCGAGAATGTCCGGGTTTTCCGCGAATTCCAGCGTCGGCAGCGTGCCCTTGCCATCCTTCTTCATCTTTTGGCCATTGGCATTGGCGACCCGCCAGTCGGCGACGGCGGCGGCGAAGACCGCGGCATCGGCGGGCAGCGCCTGCGCGACGGCCTCGGCCATCTCGCGCGCGGTCTGGACACGGGTCACGGTCACGCCCGAGGGCGGCGGCACATCGGCAGGGCCGGTGATAAAGCTCACCCGCGCGCCAAGGTCGCGCAGTGCCGCCGCGAGCGCCGTGCCCTGCGCCCCCGAGGAGCGGTTGGCGATATAGCGCACGGGGTCGATCGGTTCATGCGTCGGGCCCGAGGTGACCAGCACGTGCTTACCCGAAAGCGAGCCGCCCGACAGCTCGGCCTCGATCGCGGCGACGATCTCGGCGGGCTCGGCCATCCGGCCGGGGCCAAATTCACCGCAGGCCATGTCGCCCACGTTCGGCCCGACAAAGCGCACGCCATCCCCGGCCAGCTGCGCGCGGTTGCGCTGCGTCGCGGGGTGTTCCCACATCCGCACATTCATCGCCGGGGCGATCAGCACCGATTTGTCCGTCGCCAGCAGAAGCGTCGAGGCGAGATCATTCGCGAGCCCCTGCGCCATCTTGGCCATCAGATCCGCCGTGGCGGGCGCGACCACCACCAGATCAGCGGCGCGCGAGAGCTGAATATGGCCGATCTCGGCCTCGTGGGTCAGGTCGAAGAGGTCGCTATGGGCCACCTCATTGGCCACCGACGACAGCGTCAGCGGCGTCACGAACTCCGCGCCCGCCCGCGTCAGCACCGGCGTCACCGCCGCGCCCCGCCCCCGCAAGAGCCGGATCAGCTCGGGGCATTTATAGGCCGCGATCCCGCCGCCAATGATCAGAAGTATCCGCTTGCCCGCCAGCATGGCACCCTCCGCCGTTTTCAAATGCTTAGGCCGAGGGGGCCGCGCGCGCAAGACTCAGGGCTTGGTGAAGGCCGCGCAGGGGTCTTCACGCGGGGCTGCCTCGGTGACGATCCAGAAGTCGAAGGGCTGCGCGCCTTCAGGGGGCACGCCGTCGATCTTCTCCAGCTGACCAATCGACAGGAGCTTGATCCCCGGCGCAGCCTTGCGCAGCATCGCCGGCACGCCAAGATCGGTGCGCGCATGGCCCGAGCCGGTGATAAGCACGATCGGGCCTCCGGTGGTCTTGCGCGCCCGCATCAGCGACCGGGCAAAGGCCGCATCGCGCAGGCGCTGCGCCTCGACGATGCCGGGCAGCGCAGTTTCCGGCAGGGCATTGCAGTGATTGGCCTGCGCCTCGGCCTCCAGCTCGGCCTGAAGCTCGGGCGGATAGGGCTGGTCGATGCCAAAGGCCTCGGCATCCACGCCGAAATAGCGTTCGGCACCCTCTTCCATCACCTTGAACAGCTCTTCGCGCGGCAGCGCGGCCCCCATGATGAGCGCATCTGGCGCGGCCTCGAAAATCGGCGCGTAAATCGCGAAATCGGGCCAGCCGGCTTCTTCCCAGCCGATCTCCCTGGCCAAGGCCTCGGGGTCTGCGCGCAGCGCGGGCGTGATCCGCGCCGCCTGATCGGGGGTCAGCATCTCAAAGACCATCGCGCGCGGCTTCAGCGCGGCGACCGCCGCCGCCTGATTGAGATGATGGGCGGGGTTGTCATGCACCTCGCCCAGCACCGCGATATCGGGCTGGAAGGTCTGCACCATGACCGGCAGCATCTCGGCCTGAATTTCAGAGGCCGAACCGGGCGGGGCCCAAAGCGTCAGGAACGCTGCGGCGAAAGCGAGCTTCTTCATGCGAAGAAGTTCTGCACCTCACCGTCATGGCGTGCAAGGCTCTTGCGCATCTTGTTGAAGGCCTGCGCCTCGAGCTGACGGATGCGCTCTTTCGACAGGCCCAGCTCTTCGCCAAGGCTTTCCAGCGTCCGCGGCGCCTCATTCAGGCGCCTTTCGGCCACGATATAACGTTCGCGCTCGCTCAGATCGGCCATCGCCTCACCGAGCCATTCGCGCATCCGGGCGTGATCGTGACGATCTGTCACACGCTCTTCGGGGCTCGGGCCGTCATCCTCGATCGTATCGACCCAGGACCGGCCTTCGTCTTCGCCCGACTGCGGCGCATCGAGCGAGAAATCCGAAGCCGACAGCCGCCCCTGCATCATCTCGACATCACCGACCGGCACACCGATCACCTCGGCCACGCGCTGGCGCATCTGCGCGCCATCAAGAGTGATACCCTCGGCGCCGCTCTCGCGCTCGATCTGGGCTTGCACCCGGCGCAGGTTGAAGAACAGCGCCTTTTGCGACGAGGTCGAGCCGGTCCGCACCAGCGACCAGTTGCGCATCACGAAATCCTGGATCGCGGCCTTGATCCACCACACCGCATAGGTCGAAAACCGCACGCCGCGGTCGGGGTCGAACTTGTCGGCCGCCTTCATCAGGCCCAGCGAGGCCTCCTGGATCAGGTCATTCATCGGGGCGCCATAGCGGCGGTATTTCGACGCCATCGAGATCGCAAGGCGCATGTAGGCGGTGATCAGCCGGTGCAGCGCGGCCTCGTCGCGCTCATCACGCCATGCGCGGGCCAACGCGACCTCGGTCTCCGCGTCCAGGTACTCCGCCGCCATCATTTTGCGCGGAAGCGTCTCGTCAGTCATCCCATCCTGCGTCATTCGCTGTCTCCCGGGGGCTCCCACCCCATCACGTCGAATTTCTTGCCCTACTATGCGTGCTGTTGCGGGGCTTGTCTTGCGCTTTAGAATGATTCTCACAAAAATGTTCCATTCCAGATGTACATTTGCGCATCAGGGCACAGAGACCCCTGCACAGGTGCAGAAACGAGGCGATTCAGGTTTCGTTAACCCTTCATCAACCATCCCGCGCTAGCCGTTAACCAAACGGGCAATGAGGCAGGCGATGGTCGTCAAGACCTACACAGTGGCATTCGAGGGCGTCGAGGCGCGCGCTGTCGAGGTGCAATGCGCGCTCGCTGCGGGCATGCCCGGGTTCACCGTCGTCGGTCTGCCCGACAAGGCCGTATCCGAGGCGCGCGAGCGGGTGCGCGCGGCGCTGGCCGCGATGTCGATCGCGCTGCCGATGAAGAAGGTGACGATCAATCTCTCGCCCGCCGACCTGCCCAAGGAGGGGTCGCATTTCGACTTGCCGATCGCGCTGGCGCTGATGGCCGCGATCGGGGTGGTCCCGCCCGAAGAGGTTGAAACCTGCGTGGCCATCGGTGAGCTGGCCCTCGATGGGCGGTTGATCCCGGTGGTGGGGGCGCTGCCCGCCGCATTGGCCGCCGCCGCCGAGGATCGCGCCCTGATCTGCCCCGCCGGTTGCGGTGCCGAGGCCGCCTGGGTCGGCGCCACCTCGGTTTTCGCGCCACAAACCCTCGGCGAGGCACTGCGCCACCTCACCGGTCAATCCCCCCTGCCCGCCTCCCGTCCGGGCGAGGTCCATCGCCCCCCCACCACCCGCGACCTGCGCGATGTGAAAGGGCAGGAACGCGCCAAACGCGCGCTGGAAATCGCCGCCGCCGGGCGCCATCACCTGATCATGCTGGGCGCGCCGGGCTCGGGGAAATCCATGCTGGCTGCGCGCCTGCCCGGCATCCTGCCGCCGCTTTCGGCCGAAGAGGCGCTGGAAACCTCAATGATCCACTCGCTCTCGGGGCTGCTCAGCGAGGGCGGCATCTCGCGCGAGCGGCCCTTCCGTGAACCCCATCACACCGCCTCGATGGCGGCGATGATCGGCGGCGGGCGCGGCGCGCGGCCCGGCGAGGTGAGCCTCGCACATAACGGCGTGCTGTTCATGGACGAGTTCCCCGAGTTTCCGCGCACCGTTCTGGAAACCCTACGCCAGCCGATTGAGACCGGCGAGGTCGTGGTCGCCCGCGCCAATGCCCATGTCCGCTATCCCTGCCGCTTTCTGCTGATCGCCGCCGCGAACCCCTGCCGCTGCGGCTATCTGGGCGACCCGGCCCGCGCCTGCGCCAAGGCTCCCGCCTGCGGCAGCGATTACCTCGGGCGCATCTCGGGGCCGCTGATGGATCGCTTCGATCTGCGCATCGAGGTGCCCCCGGTCAGCTTCACCGATCTCGACTTGCCCGCCAGTGGCGACAGCTCGGCCACGGTCGCCGCGCGGGTCGCGGCGGCGCGCGCGCGGCAGGGCGAGCGTTTCGCGGATTATCCGGGCCTGCGTGTGAACGCCGAGGCCGAAGGGCGAATGCTCGAGGACATCGCCACGCCCGATACCGAAGGCCGCAGCCTGCTGACCCGCGCGGCCGAGCGCTTCGGGCTCTCGGCACGCGCCTATCACCGGGTGTTGCGGGTGGCGCGCACGATCGCCGACCTGGACGAGGCGGCCGACGTGCGCGCACCGCATATCGCCGAGGCGCTCAGCTACCGGCTGACCTCGGCGCCCGGGCTTTAACCCGCGCGCTTCGCCTCGATCACCTGCCAGATCTTTTCGGCAATGTTCACGCCATCGAACCGCTCCAGCTCCTGGATGCCAGTGGGCGAGGTCACGTTGATCTCGGTGAGCCACTCACCGATGACGTCGATACCGACGAAAATCTGCCCTTTTTCGCGCAGCAGCGGGCCGATCGCGGCACAGATTTCCTGGTCCCGCTCACTCAGGCCCACCTTCTCGGGGCGTCCGCCCACATGCATGTTCGAGCGCGTCTCGCCCTCGGCCGGCACGCGGTTGATCGCGCCGACGGGCTCGCCGTTCACGAGGATGATCCGCTTGTCGCCCTTGACCACGGCGGGCACATATTTCTGCGCGATCAGCGGTTCGCGGTTGATACCGGTGAACAACTCATGCAGCGAAGCGAGGTTGCGATCGTTCGGATCGAGCCGGAACACCCCCGCCCCGCCATTGCCGTAAAGCGGCTTGAGGATGATGTCGCCATGCTCCGCCTTGAACGCGCGGATGGCTTCAAGATCGCGCGCGATCAGCGTGGGCGGCGTCAGCTCCGGGAAATTCAGGACGAGCAGTTTCTCGGGCGAATTGCGCACCCAGAACGGGTCGTTGACGACCAGCGTCTGCGGATGAATGCGCTCGAGGATGTGGGTCGTGGTGATGTAACCCATGTCGAAAGGCGGATCCTGGCGCAGCCAGACCACGTCGTAATCCGACAGATCAACCTCTGCCTCATCCCCCAGCGTGGAATGGTTGCCCTTCACGCGCCGCACCGTCAGGGGCCAGCCCCGCGCCAGCACACGGCCTTCGCGATAGATGAGCTTGTCGGGCGTGTAATAGAACAGCTCATGCCCACGCGCCTGCGCCTCTTCGGCGATGCGAAAGGTGCTGTCGGCGTCGATATTGATCGACCCGATCGGATCCATCTGGATGGCAACTTTCAAACCCATGCGCGGTCTCCTCTGATCTCTCTGGCCCTTGATGCCCCCAAGCCGGAGGCGATGCAATGACCCGCGAAGGCTCAGTTAGTCCGTGCAGAAAGCGTTTTCCAGAACTTCGATCCGCCCGGCAGCATCGACCAGCGCCAGATCGAAGCGAATATCGGCATTGGCACACTCAGGATCCCGCGCAACGAACTCGCTGGCCGAGACAAAAATGCGCTCCATCTGACGTCGCGAAAGCCGTTCCGCGGCCCATGCATGGGTCTTGGCCCGTTTGACCTCGATAAAAATCACCGTATCGCCATCACGCGCGATCAGGTCGATCTCGCCGCCATAGCGGCCGCGCCAGCGATGCGCCGCGATTTTGCGGCCGGACTGGCGATAATGCGTCGCGACCTGATCCTCGGCCGCGAGCCCGGCATAATAGGAAACCGCGCCACTCATTCCTTGTCCTCCAGCGCAAGGCCCAACTGATACACATCCCGCTTCGGCAAGCCGAATTCCTCCGCAACCTCGCGCGCCGCGTCCTTGAGGCGCATCGTTTCAAGCCTCTGTCGCAGCGCCGCCTCAACCGCCGCCGGGTCCGCCTTGCGATTCCGTTCGCGATCGACCAGCACCACGATTTCACCTTTGACCGGCGCCTCTTCGAGACCCTGCAGCAGCTCTTGCAGGCTGCCGCGGCGCACCTCTTCGAAGCGTTTGGTCAATTCGCGGCAGAGCGCAGCCTGACGTTCTGGGCCCAATTCTTCCACCAGATCGCCTAACATTTCCCTAACGCGCTTGGGGCTTTCGTAGAAAATCAGCGTCGCCGGCACCGGGGCGAATTCGCGCAGCCACTTGCGGCGCGCGGATTGGGTATTGGGCGGGAAGCCCGCGAACAGAAACCGGTCCGACGGCAGGCCCGACACCGTCAGCGCACACAGCACCGCCGAAGGCCCGGGCGCGGCATGCACCGGAAACCCCGCCTCGATCGCCGCGCGCCCAAGCTGATAGCCCGGGTCGGCGACCAGCGGCGTGCCGGCTTCAGAGGCGTAAACCACCGTCTTGCCCTCTTCGAGGGCGCGCAGAATGCGCGGGCGGGCGGCCTCGCCGTTATGGTCGTGATAGGCGACCAGCGGACGCCCGGCCAGCGGCACGCCATGGATCTCCATCAGGTGACGCAACGTCCGCGTATCTTCGGCCGCAATCACATCCGCATCGCGCAAGATATCGAGCGCGCGCAAGGTGATATCGCGCGCCGCTCCGATCGGTGTGGCAATGAAATGCAGCCCCGGCGGCAAGGTTCCGCCCGCGCGTTCGCGATCGTGCATCTGCTGTCCTTTCTGACCCGGCTGTGTCGTTTACTTCGACGCGCGAAAGGCATAGGGTTCGCGCGTCTCGGGTCTTCCCGACGCCCCCTGAACCGTTCCAGAGGACGCCGTCATGTTTGCCATTTTCCGTATCCCTCGCAACCCTTTGCTGCGAATCGGCGCGCTTCTTTCGGCGGGCTGGCTTGCCGCCTGCCAGCCGATGGGGGGCTTTGGCCCCAATTCCGGCCCGAGCATCGACACCTCGGCCCCGGTGCCGGTCGCGCTGCTGGTTCCGGGTGGCTCCGGCAAGGAAGGCGAAGAGACCCTCGCGCGGGCTTTGCAGAATGCCGCGCAGATGGCAATCTCGGACCTGCAGGGCGTCAAGATCGACCTGCGCGTCTACCAGACCGGCGGCAATGCCCAACTGAGCGCGCAGATGGCCACGAAAGCCGTCGATGAGGGCGCCAAGATCATTCTTGGCCCTGTCCATGCCGAGAACGCCAATGCCGCAGGCGTTGCCGTGGCAAGCCGTGGCGTCAACGTGCTTTCCTTCTCGAACAACACCGCGATTGCAGGCGGCAATGTCTTTGTTCTCGGCTCGACCTTCCCGAACACCGCGAACCGCCTGATGCGCCATGCCGCGAGTCAGGGCAAGAAACGCACCATGATCGTCTCGGAAGAGACCACCGCCGGGCAGGTTGCCGCGCGCGCGATCGAGGGTGCGGCCGCGCGCGCGGGCGTGTCCATCGTGGGCCGCGCGAGCTACGCGTTTTCGCAGCAGGGTGTGGCGACGGCGGTGCCGCAGATCGCCGGCCGGATCAAGGCCGGGGATGTCGACAGCGTGATCCTGACGGCGGATGCCGCAGGCGCGCTTCCGCTGCTGGCGCAGATGCTCCCCGACAGCGGCGCCGGCCCCGACAAGGCGCAGTTCATCGGCCTCGCGCGGTGGGATATCCCCCCGGCCACGCTGAGCCTGCCCGGTCTGCAAGGCGGCTGGTTCACCCTGCCCGACCCGGGCCTGAGCCGCCAGTTCGAGGCGCGCTATCAGGCCGCTTATGGCGAGGCCCCGCATGTTCTGGCCGGGCTGGCCTATGACGGGGTGGCGGCGATCGGCGCACTGGTGCGCTCGGGCAACCCCGACGCGCTGACCAAGGCGGGCCTGACGCAGAGCCAGGGCTTCGCGGGTGTCAACGGCGTGTTCCGCCTGCTGCCCGACGGCACCAACGAACGCGGGCTGGCCGTGGCGCAGGTGCGCAACGGCGAAGCGATTATCGTCGATCCGGCCCCGCGCAGCTTCTCGGGGGCGGGTTACTGACCCGCCACCTTTCCTCGCCCATCGGACAGACCAGACGTGACGACCCAGACGCAGCCCTCCGCCCAGACCCCGCAATCGCACTCCGTTGCTTCGGAGGCCGGGCGGCTTCCGCTGCTGATGGAGCCCGAACGGCTCTTTGCCGCCCTTGATGCCTGCTGCACCGAAGAACATGACGAGCGCGACATCCGCCGCGCCGTGGTCACCTTTCTGAACGAGGAACGCACCAAGGCCACCGCCTATATCGAAGCCGATTTCCGCGGCCATCCGCGCGCCGCGCGCTCCACCGTGCGCGCCTATGCCGAGATGACCGACGGTCTGGTGCGCTCGGTTCTGCGAGTCGCGACCCAGCGGCTGCATCGCAACCCGAACCCGACCGAGGCCGAGCATCTTTCCGTGCTGGCGGTAGGGGGCTACGGCCGCGCCGAGATGGCGCCGCATTCCGATGTCGACCTGCTGTTCCTGACGCCCTACAAGATCACCCCCTGGGCCGAGAGCGTGATCGAGTCGATGCTCTATATGCTGTGGGACCTCAAGCTGAAGGTCGGCCACAGCTCGCGCACGCTCGACGATTGCATCCGGCTCGGCCGCGAGGATTACACGATCCGCACCGCGCTGCTGGAACATCGGATGATCGACGGCAACGAGGCCCTCGCCGCGACGCTGACCAAACGGCTGCGCAGCGAGCTGTTCAAGAACACCGGCGCCGAGTTCATCGAGGCGAAACTGGCCGAGCGCGCCGAGCGCCACCGCCGCCAGGGCGGGCAGCGCTATGTGCTCGAACCCAATGTGAAAGAGGGCAAGGGCGGGCTGCGCGACCTGCAGACGCTCTATTGGATCGCGAAATACATCCACACCGTCGAGCGTGCGCAGCAGCTTGTCGACCTGGGCGTGTTCACCAGGGAGGAATACGCCAATTTCCGTGACGCCGAAGATTACCTCTGGGCGGTGCGCTGCCATCTGCACCTGATCGCAGGGCGCGCCTCGGATCAGCTCAGCTTCGACGCCCAGGTCGAGGTCGCCGCGCGCATGGGCTATAGCGACACTGCCGGGCGCCGTGCCGTTGAGATCTTCATGCAGGACTACTTCCGCCACGCCACAGTCGTGGGCGAGGTTACGCGGATCTTCCTGACCAAACTCGAGGCCGTGCACGTCAAATCCGCGCCGGTCCTGCAGCGCTTCTTCCGCCGTCGAAAGAAACTGCGCCCGCCCTTCGCGGAAAAGAACGGCCGCATCAACGTCGGTGACGAAAAGGCGTTTCTGGCCGACCGCGTGAACATGCTGCGGCTGTTCGAGGAAGGGCTGCGCACGGGGATGCTCATCCATCCCGACGCGATGCGCCTTGTCACCGCCAATCTCGACCTTTTCGACGACGAGCTGCGCGAAAACCGCGAGGCGCGCCGGATCTTCCTCGATCTGCTGCTCAAGCATGGCAACCCCGAGCGCGCCTTGCGGCGGATGAACGAGCTGGGCGTGCTCTCGGCCTTCATCCCCGAGTTCGAACCGATCGTGGCGATGATGCAGTTCAACATGTATCACAGCTACACGGTGGACGAGCACACGATCCAGGTGATCTCGTCGCTGGCGCAGATCGAGCGCCACGAGCTGGTCGAGGAACTGCCGCTGTCCTCGGACATCCTCGACAAGGGCGTGAACCGCAAGGTGCTTTACGTGGCGCTTTTGCTGCATGACATCGGCAAGGGCCGCCCCGAAGACCATTCGATCCTCGGCGCGCAGATCGCCCGCAAGGTGGCGCCGCGGCTGGGGCTCACGGCCAAGGAATGCGAGCTGGTCGAGTGGCTGGTGCGCAACCACCTGCTGATGTCCGACGTGGCGCAGAAACGCGACCTCTCGGACCCGCGCACGATCCGCGATTTCGCCAAGCAGATGAAGTCGCGCGAGCGCCTCGACCTGCTGACCGTGCTAACCGTCTGCGACATTCGCGGCGTCGGCCCGAACGTCTGGAACAACTGGAAAGCGACGCTGCTGCGCAAGCTGCACACCGACACCGCGCAGGTGCTTGAACATGGCATGGAGGCGGTCAATCGCGAGCTGCGCTCAAACGAGGCCAAGAAAGAGCTGCGCGAGCGGCTGGCAAGCTGGGACCCGAAAGACCTGCGCACCGAGCTTGCGCGCCATTACGACCCCTATTGGCAGGGCCTCACCACCGAGGCGCACCGGGTCTTTGCCGAGCTTCTGCGTAACCTGTCCGATGACGAGATCCGCATCGACCTACACCCCGACCTCGATCACGACGCGACCCGCGCGGCCTTCGCGCTGGTCGACCATCCGGGTATCTTCTCGCGGCTGGCCGGCGCGCTGGCGCTCGTGGGCGCGAACGTCGTGGACGCGCGCACCTATACCTCGAAGGACGGTTACGCCACTGCCGTGTTCTGGATTCAGGACGCCGAGGGCCACCCCTACGAAGCCGCCCGCCTGCCGCGCCTGCGCACGATGATCGACAAGACGCTCAAGGGCGAAGTGGTCGCGCGCGACGCGCTGAAGGACCGCGACAAGGTCAAGAAACGCGAGCGCGAGTTCAGGTTCCCGACCCATATCACCTTCGATAACGAGGGCTCGGATCTCTACACGATCATCGAGGTCGATACCCGCGACCGCCCCGGCCTGCTTTATGACCTGACGCGGGCGCTGGCCTCGAACCACATCTACATCGCCTCGGCCGTGATCGCGACCTATGGCGCGCAGGTGGTCGACAGCTTCTACGTCAAGGACATGTTCGGGCTGAAACTGCACTCCAAGCCGAAGCGCGAGCAGCTTGAGAAACGCCTGCGCGAAGCGATTACCCGCGGCGCCGAACGGGCGGGCAACTGATGCAACCGATCCGCCTGATCAAGGGCTTCCTGACGGTCGGCATCTGGACATTGGCAAGCCGCATCCTCGGCTTCGCGCGCGACGTGATGATCGCCTCCTACCTCGGCGCGGGCCCGGTGGCCGAGGCCTTCCTGATCGCCTTCTCGCTGCCCAACATGTTCCGCCGCTTCTTCGCCGAGGGCGCCTTCAACATGGCCTTCGTGCCAATGTTCTCGAAGAAGCTCGAGGGCGGCGAGAACGCCGAAGGTTTTGCCCGCGAGGCGATGTCGGGGCTGGCCACGGTGCTGATCGGGCTGACGCTGGTGGCGCTGGCCGCGATGCCCTGGCTGGTGTTGGCGATGGCCTCGGGCTTTGCCGAAGACGAACGCTTTGCGCTGGCGACGGGCTACGGCCGCATCGCCTTTCCCTATATCCTGTTCATCTCGCTTGCGGCTTTGCTCTCGGGGGTGCTGAACGCCTCGGGGCGCTTTGCCGCCGCCGCTGCCGCACCGGTTCTTCTGAATGTGGTGTTCGTTGCCGCGATGGTCCTTGCTGATGCGGCGGGCTGGCCGATTGGCGACGCGCTGGCCTGGGCGGTGCCCGTCGCGGGCGTGGCGCAGCTGGCGCTGGTTTGGGTAGCCGCGAAACGCGCGGGGTTCACCATCCTTCCGGGCCGCCCCACGCTCTCGCCCGAGATGAAACGCCTCGCGCGCATTGCCGCGCCCGCGATGCTGGCGGGCGGCGTCGTGCAGATCAACCTGCTGGTCGGGCGCCAGGTCGCCTCGCATTTCGAGGGCGCCATCGCCTGGCTCAACTATGCCGACCGGCTCTATCAGTTGCCCTTGGGCGTAGTGGGGATCGCGATCGGCGTGGTGCTCTTGCCGGACCTCTCGCGCAAGCTGCGTGCGGGGGACGAGACCGGCGGGCGGCATTCGTTTTCCCGCGCGGGCGAGTTCGCGCTGGCGCTGACCGTGCCGTCTGCCGTGGCACTGGCGGCGATCGCTCTGCCGATTACCTCGGTGCTCTATCAGCGCGGCCAGTTCGGCGCCGAAGACAGCCTCGCCACGGCCTGGGCTGTCGCGATCTACGGCCTCGGCCTGCCCGCTTTCGTGCTGCAAAAGGTGCTGCAACCGCTGTTCTTTGCCCGCGAAAACACCCGCTCGCCCTTCTATTACGCGCTCATTGCAATGGTGGTGAACGCGGGCATCGCGATCGGGCTGGCGCCAGTGATCGGCTATCTCTCGGCGGCGATTGCCACAACGCTCGCCGGCTGGGCGATGGTGTTTCAACTCTGGCGCGGCTCGCGCACGATGGGCGAGGCCGCCCGCTTCGACACCCGTTTCCTGACCCGCCTGCCCCGGATCGTGGCGGCGGCGGCGATCATGGGCGCGGTGCTTTGGGCGGCGGCCTGGGCGCTTGAGGGTGCATTGCAGGCGCCGGGGCTGCGCTATCTGGCGCTGACCGGGCTGATCGTGCTGGGCATCGTGACCTATTTCGGCGCGGGCGGGCTGATCGGCGCCTTCCGGATGGCCGATTTCAAATCCGCCCTGAAACGCACGCCGCGCGGCTGATCCTAGCGGCGGCGCAGGCGTTCGAGCGCCCGCGTCCAGCCGCCGGGCGCGACCAGAAACGACAGCAGGAACCCCGCCGCAGCGCCCGCCACCTCGGCCATCCAGTCGGGACGCGCGCCGAAAATCAGCCCGAACACAAGCTGAATGAACAGCAAGAAGCCGATCAGGCTGAAGGCGCGCATCCGGCCCTCGCTGCGCTCGCCCAGGCGGGTCCAGAGGATCCAGGTAAAGGCCCCGACCAGCCCGTAAACCGCCGGGTAGCCGCCATAGATCGCCTGATCCTGCCCGAGCGCGGTATAGACCAGCGCCCCGATCACCGACGAGCCGAGGAACACCACCGCCACGGCCCAGCCGGCAAAGGCCTCGGCCACCATCTTGCCCAGCGCCAGAATGAACACCATCACCATCAGCGAATGCATGAAGCTCGCGTGGACAAAGGCGTAGGTCACGATCCGCGCGACCTGCTTCGGCGGCCAGGTGTTCTGCTCGATCATGGTGCGCAGGATGCCGGGATCAAAGGCGAAGCGCTGCAGCGCATCCAGCCGCCATCCCATCGCCAGATCGCCCGCCAGCCCCGAACCGCCCAGCGCGAACATCACCTCGCCGATCACGACCGGCGCCAGCAAAATCCACACGATCACGGGCAGCGGATTGATCGGTTGTTCGTTGAATCCCTCGCGCATGATGCCCCCGTGATCCCCGGGCATCGGTTGACGCCCCTCCGGCTTTAGCGATAAGCGAGCGGGAAGCAGATTTCCAGCCTGCACGACAGGAGCCCACGATGACCGACGCCCAGCCCAACCCCAACGCCAAGTTCAAACGCCGGATTTTCTCGGGGATCCAGCCCTCGGGCAACCTGACGCTGGGCAATTACCTCGGCGCGCTGCGGCGTTTCGTGGAGAAGCAGGATGAGGGGATCGAGACGATCTATTGCCTCGTCGACCTGCACGCGATCACCGTCTGGCAGGACCCCGACGCGCTGCGCCACCAGACCCGCGAGGCTGCCGCCGGCTTCATCGCCGCCGGGATCGACCCCGAGCGTTCGATCCTGTTCAACCAGAGCCAGGTCGGCGGCCATGCCGAGCTTGCCTGGCTGATGAATTGCGTGGCGCGGATGGGCTGGATGAACCGCATGACGCAATGGAAGGACAAGGCCGGCAAGAACGCGGAAAAGGCGAGCCTCGGGCTTTTCGCCTATCCGTCTTTGATGGCCGCCGACATCCTGCTCTATCACGCGACCGAAGTGCCCGTGGGCGAGGACCAGAAGCAGCATGTGGAGCTGACGCGCGACATCGCCGCCAAGTTCAACCATGACTACAAGGTCGATTTCTTCCCGCAGCCCGATTCGGTGATCGAGGGCGCCGCGACCCGCGTCATGAGCCTGCGCGACGGCACCAAGAAAATGTCGAAATCCGACCCTTCGGACGCGAGCCGCATCAACCTGACCGACAGCCCCGACGCGATCGCCAAAAAGATCCGCAAGGCCGTGACCGACCCCGAGCCCCTGCCCGAAACGCTTGAAGGCCTTGAAGGCCGGGCCGAGGCGCGCAACCTCGTCAATATCTACGCGGCACTGGCGGGCAAGACCCCGGCCGAGGTTCTGGGCGAATATGGCGGCGAGGGCTTTGGCAAATTCAAGCCCGCGCTGGCCGATCTGGCGGTCTCGGTGATGGAGCCGATCAACGCCGAGATGAACCGCCTGATGCAGGACCCCGCCGAGATCGACCGCATCCTCGGTCGCGGCGCCGAGCAGGCCGATGCCATCGCCCGCCCGATCCTCGAGAAGACCTACGAGATCATGGGCATGGTGCGCTCGCGCTGAGCGCGGGCGGTCCGGCGTGCGCCTCACGCGGATCTGCGCCGAGGGGCCGATCACGGTCGATTTTTGCGATGGCGTGGGCGGCGATCTGGTCATCGCCTTCGCCTCGGTCGGGCATGACCCGGGCCGCGCGCCCTCGCCCGAATTCGTGGCCACAGCCACCGGGCGCGGCACCGCAGCCGCCCCGCGCCGGGCGCTGTTTGTCTCGGACGCGAGCCGCAGCTGGGCCAATGCGCCCGAATTCGGCCCCGCGCTGATCGCGGCGCTGGGGCAGGTCACGGCCCGCGCGCCCGTTACCCGGATCGCCACGCTGGGCCTGTCGATGGGCGCCTATTGCGCGCTGGTCGCGGCGCAGATCCTGCCCGTGGATGTGGTGCTGGCCTTTTCGCCGCAGGTCTCGATCCGCCCCGGCGCCGTGCCGGGCGAGACCCGCTGGGCGCGCTGGACCAAAGCCTTGCCGCCGCTGCTCTGGCCTGACGCGCCGCTACCCGCGCGGGGCCATGCCTGCCTGTTTCACGGCGCCGCCGACGACCTGCCCCATGCGCTGCGGTTCGCCCCCAAGCCCGGCACCGACCAGTTGATCTTCCCGGGGCTCGGCCATTCCGATCTGGTGCCGCATCTGAAGGCGCGCGGCGCATTGGCGGGGCTTGTGCAGGCGGCGCTTGAGGGCGACCGGAGGCGGGTCTTGCGCATCACCGCCTCGGCCGGAGGCGTCCGGCGCGAGCGTTTCGCGCCCTAACCGCCCGCCTTCGCCTCGGCGCGCGGATAAAGCCGCGCCATGGTCAGCCCGCGCACCCCGTTCAGCACCATCAGCGCGGCCCAGAGCCCGTGATTGCCGAAGGCCGGGATCAGCACGACCAGCGCGCCCACATAAACCGCGACCGAAACCAGCATCGCGTTGCGCATCTCACGCGTGAGCGTCGCGCCGATGAAGATGCCGTCCAGCATCCAGCTCGCGATGCCGATCAAGGGCGCGACGATCATCCAGGGCAGGAAGGCCCGCGCGGTGTCGCGCACCTCGGGGGCGGTGGTCATCAGGTCGATGATCGCCGGGCCCGCCATCCAGAACACCGCACCCAAGAGCGCCGCGCCGCCCACGCCCCAATCCGTCGCGACCCGCGCCGCGCGCCGCAGCCGCGGAGCCGAGCGCGCCCCCACCGCCTGCCCGACCAGCGTCTCGGCGGCAAAGGCGAAACCGTCGAGCGCATAGGCGGTGATATTGAGGAATTGCAGCAGCACCTGATTGGCCGCGAGCGTCACATCGCCCTGACCCGCGCCAAGGAACAGGAAGGCGGTGAAGCTCGCCTGCAACAGCACCGAGCGGATCATGATGTCGGTGTTCACCCGGGCCATCTCGGCGAGGCGGCTGCGCTCCCAGATCGCGCGGGCGCGCCAGAGGCCGCCGGCGAATGCCCCCCGCGCCAGCCACAGCGCCAGCGCCGCGCCCGAAACCTCCGAGATCAGCGTCGCAACCGCCACGCCGGGCACGCCCCAGCCCAGCCCCAGCACGAACCACAGATCCAGCGCCACATTCAGCCCGTTCATCCAGAGCTGCACCACCAGCACCGCGCGGGTTCTTTCCTGCGCGATCAGCCAGCCGGTCAGCGCGTAAAGCGAGATCGTCGCGGGCGCGCCCCAGATGCGAATGGAAAGGTAGTCACGCGCCAGCGCCTCGACCTCAACGCTGGCAGACGCAAGCTGGAACGCGGTCCAGACCAGCGGGCCTTGCAGCACGATCAGCCCCAGCCCGGCCAGCCCCGCCACGATCAGCGCGCGCATCAGCCCGGCGGAAACCTCGCCTGCATCGCCCTGCCCATGCGCCTGCGCGACAAGCCCGGTGGTGCCCATCCGCAGGAACCCGAAAATCCAGTAGAGCGAGGCGAGGATCACCGCGCCGATACCCACCGCCCCGATCGGCGCGGCGGCGCCCAACTGGCCCACCACCCCGGTATCGACCGCGCCCAGAATCGGCACGGTCGCGTTGGAAATCACGATCGGCGCGGCGATGCGAAACACCCGCGCATGGGTGATCTCAGCCATTCGCTTCGGGTTCGGGCATCAGGAAATGCCCCGTCGCCTGCGCGAAAAGCCGCGAGCGATTGTCTTGCCAGGCCTCGACATGAACGGAGGCATAACGCCGCCCCGAGCGGTTCACCCGCGCCCGCGCATAGGCGTCGCGCGGCAGGCCCGAGCGCAGGTAATCGACGGTGAAGTCGATGGTCTTGGGCAGGCGCGGCAGGTGAAGCGGGTCGAGGCTCGCGGGGTCGATCCGCCTGGCCTCCATGTCTTCCCACAGGAACGACCAGCCCAGCTCGATGATCGCCGTCACCTCGAGGAAAGCCGCCGTCACCCCGCCATGGAGCGCGGGCAAGAGCGGATTGCCGATCAACTTCTCGTCGAAGGGCAACAGCCCGGTCAGCTCGTCGCCACGGCGCTCGAACTGGATACCGAGGAACTGGATGTAGGGCACGCCCGACACCAGCGCGCGCAAGGCCGCGTCACGGCGCTGCTTGACCTGCTGGACGGGCTCGGGCTTCGGGCGGTTCATTTCGCACCCCCTTTCGGACGTTCGACAGTGAAGGTGCCGACGGCGACAGCGACGGGCAGGCCTTCTTCCTCGTCATGGGCGGTGGCGCGCACGAAGGCAACGTTACGGGTGATGTGATGACATTCTGCGCGGGCGGTGATGCTCTGCCCCGGGCGTGCCGCGCGCATGTACTCGATGCGCAGGTCGATGGTCGCGGTACCCGCGGGCGCGTCGGGGTGGCTCATGACCGCAGCGCCGCAGCAGGTATCCAGCAACGCCGAGACCGCACCGCCATGAATGACTCCGGTACGCGGGTCACCGACCAGCCGCAGATCATAGGGCATCGAGATCGTCGCGCCGCCGTCGCCGATCGCGGCGAGATGCATGCCCAGCGCATGTGCATGCGGCACCGCCTCGATGAATTGCCGGGCGAACTCCAGTTTGCTCTCGTCCATGGCCTTCCCCTTGTGGAACGCGCCCCGCAGGGCTTTCCAGATCATTCCCCACCGCCCCGGCGCGCGCAAGCGGGCTAAATTCTGCCGTGGCGGCATTTCTTGCGAGAAAATGAAAGTGAACCGATTCGTGCAGTTGAAGCCCCGCGCCGTTCACGCTAGCTTCGCCTCAAGGAGAGACCCGCATGAACGATCGTCTGAGCTTCAAGGAGATGTGCGAGAAATTCGAGGTGACGCCCCGAACCTTGCGCTACTACGAGTATATCGAGTTGCTCTCACCTCAGAAGGAGGGGCGCGCGCGGTTCTACGGCCCGCGTGAAGTGGCACGGATGACGCTGATCCTGCGGGGGCGCCGGTTCGGGTTCAGCCTCGAAGAGCTGCGCCAGTGGCTGCTGATCTACGACCAGCAAGGCACCGAAGAGCAGAACCGCGTCTGGATCGAACTGGCGGACCGCCAATTGAGCATCCTGCAGCAGCAATATGATGAGCTGGGCGTGACCATCGCCGATCTGCGCCAATTGCGCGACCAGGTCGCCGAGACGATCTGAGACGCCCGTCTTTGGCCGTGTCGAATCTGTGAAACAGCGCCGCCCATCGGGCGGCGCAGGCATTTTTGGACTGTCGAAGCGTGAAACAATATTGCTTTACCTTACGGTAATTATCTCTGACATTACGTCAGGAAAGATATGACGCCACGTTATGATGACGCGAACGTAAACTTGGATTGTAATGTGAGGCAGATCAGTGATTTGCCTCTCTGCGTTACCCAAGGGAACACGAGGGGGTGAAAATGAGTGAAGAGGTAATGACGATCCGCGAGATGTGCGACGCCTTCGGCGTCACGCCACGCACCTTGCGGTTCTATGAATCGAAGGACTTGCTGTTTCCCATCCGGGAAGGGCAGAAGCGGTTGTTTACCCGGCGCGACCGGGCCCGGCTCAAGCTGATTTTGCGCGGCAAGCGCTTCGGCTTCAGCCTCGAGGATATCCGCCAGCTGCTTGACCTGTATGCGATGGGCGACCAGCAGAAGACACAACTGGCCGAGACGCTGCGCATCGCGCACGACCGGCTGAACGACATGACGCAGCAGCGCGATGAGCTGACGCAGGCCATCGCCGAGTTGCAGGAACAGATTGAATGGGGCGAGAAGGAGCTTATCGCGAAGGCGTGAGGCTACCGCCCCTGAAAAGGGAGAGAGACCATGCCGAGTTACACCGCCAACACCAAGGATATGCAGTTCCTGCTGCATGACCTGCTCAAGATCTCCAGTGCCGGCATCCCCGGTTACGAAGAGATGGAGCCCGACTTTACCGAAGCCGTCCTCGAGGCCGCCGGCAAGGTCGCTTCCGAAGTCCTGGCCCCGCTGAACGAAGTGGGCGACAAGGAAGGCTGTGTGCTGGAAAACGGCGTGGTCCGCACCCCGAAAGGCTTCGACGCGGCCTTCGAGGCGATGAAAGAGGGCGGCTGGACCGCGCTCGATTGCGACCCTGAATATGGCGGTCAGGGCATGCCCTACCTGCTGAACTGCGCCGTGGGCGAGATCTTTGTCTCGGCCAACATGGCCTTCAACATGTATCAGGGCCTGACGCATGGCGCCTATTCGGCGATCCACGCGCATGGCACCGACGAGCAGAAGGCCAAATACCTGCCCAAGATGGTGTCCTGCGAATGGACCGGCACCATGAACCTGACCGAGCCCCATTGCGGCACGGATCTGGGCATGATGCGCACCAAGGCCGACCCGCAGGCGGATGGCAGCTACAAGATCACCGGCCAGAAGATCTTCATCTCGGCGGGCGACCATGATCTGGCCGAGAACATCATCCACCTCGTGCTGGCCAAGGCGCCGGGCGGCGGCGAAGGCACCAAGGGCATCTCGCTCTTCATCGTGCCGAAGTTCCTGGTGAACGACGATGGCAGCCTCGGCGACCGCAACGCGGTCTCGGTCGGCAACATCGAAGAGAAGATGGGCATCCACGGCAACTCGACCTGCGTGATGAACTATGACGGCGCGACCGGCTGGCTCCTGGGCGACCTGCACAAGGGCATGCGCGCGATGTTCACCATGATGAACGAGGCGCGTCTGGGCGTGGGCCTGCAAGGCTACGCTGTGGCCGAGGCCGCCTATCAGAACGCCGTGGCTTACGCCAAGGACCGCCTGCAGGGCCGCGCCGTGACCGGCACCGAGAACCCCTCGGGCCCCGCCGATCCGCTGATCGTGCACCCCGACATCCGCCGCTCGCTGATGGATCAGAAATCCTTCCTCGAGGGCGCCCGCGCCTTCACCTTCTGGGGCGCGCATCTGATCGACCGCTCGCACAAGGCCGATGACGCGGCGGCCGAGGGGCTGATCTCGCTGCTGACGCCGGTGCTCAAGGGCTTCCTGACCGACAAGGGCTTTGACACCTGCGTGCTGGCGCAGCAGGTCTATGGCGGCCATGGCTACATCGAGGAATGGGGCATGTCGCAATTCACCCGCGACGCCCGCATCACCATGATCTACGAAGGCGCGAACGGCGTGCAGGCGCTGGATCTTGTCGGGCGCAAGCTCGCGCAGGACGGCGGCAAGCACGTGATGGCCTTCTTCGAGATGGTGAAAGCCGAGTGCAAGGCCCATGACGGCGACGACCGCATGAAGTCCTTCACCGACGCGCTGAAAGCGGCCTCGAAGCAGCTGCAGGCGGCGGGGATGTTCTTCATGCAGAACGGCATGACCAACCCGAACGCGGCGCTCTCCGGCAGCTATGACTTCATGCACATGATGGGCCATGTCTGCCTCGGCCTGATGTGGACCCGCATGGCGGCGGCGAGCTATGCCGCGCTGGATGCCGGCGCCTCGGACACGGCCTTCTACGAGACCAAGATCGCCACCGGCCGCTACTACATGGCGCGCCAGATGCCGGCCTGCGCGATGCACCTCGCGCGCATCGAGTCGGGCGCCGATCCGGTGATGGCCTTGGCCGCCGATCAGTTCTAAACTCTTCCGGGCGGAGCTCCCCCGCCCGGAGGTTTCGATGAACGACGCAAACAACTGGCAGCCCCTTCCCGCCTTCACCGGCAGTTGCCAATGCGGGGCCGTGCGCTACACCGTGGCGCCCGGCCCTTCCTTTGCCAGTATCTGCCATTGCCGGATGTGCCAGCGCGCCACCGGCAGCCCCTTCGCTGCACTGCTGAAGGTCGCCACTGATCGCGTCACCTGGCAGGGCGAGCCGGGCGTCTTCCAAAGCTCCGGCATCGCCGCGCGCGGGTTTTGTTCGGCATGCGGCACGCCCCTGTTTTACCGCAAGACCGGCTCCGACTGGATCGAGTTCACCTCGGGCTCGCACCCCGCCGACCTGCCCTTCACGCCAGTGCGCCAATGGGGCCTTGAGGCCCGCCACGACTGGCTCTCGGGGCTTGCCATTCCCGGCGCCGAGACCGTTGAGCGCGACCTGATTTCCTACCAATCCAAGGACGAGTGATGCCCAAACGCCTGCGCCTGACGCGCCGCTTTCCGGTGGCCATGACCAATGACGCCTACCGCCGCCTGCAAAGCTTTGCCCGCGAGGCCGAGCTGACCCAGGACGAGGCGCTGACCTTCCTGTTCGAACATTTCAACTCGGTCACGAACCACGAGAACCTGACCGCGCGGCTACGCCTGTTCAGGGCGGAACTCGAGGCGCGCAAAGCCTGAGCGCCGCGCCCGCGGCGGGGGCGGTATTCGCGTATTTTCGCCAAGAAGAAACAGGCGCCCGAAAAGGCCAGAAGGTGCGCCCCGGCTGACGGGGACCGGTCCGGTCCCGAAGGAAGCGCTTTCCACGCGCCGGGGCGGCTTCTCCTTGGGCGGTCATCGGCGCGCCCGCCTGTACCGCCCGCCGATCCTGACGCAGCGTCGTTAACAGGCCCCTAACGGCTGTTTCTTCTTGGCAAAAATACGCGATGCTCCACCATAGACGCGACGGAACGAGAATATGACGTTGCGCCATTACGGGCCCCGGCCCCTTACCTGCGCGTCAATTCATGGCATGATGCAGGCGTCTTGGGAGGACATCGATGACAGCGAAACTCTATTGCTTTGGCGAAAGCGGCAACGCCTATAAGGCGGCGTTGACGATGAGCCTTGCGGGCTACGACTGGGAGCCCGTCTTCGTCGATTTCTTCCGTGGCGAGACCCGCAGCCCCGACTACCTCGCGCTCAATGAAATGGGCGAGGCGCCGGTGCTGGTGGAGGGCGATCGGGTGATCAGCCAGTCGGGCGTGATGCAGATGATGGTGGCCGAAAAGACCGGCCGCTTCATGGGCCCGCCCGAGGATCGCGACGAGGTTCTGCGCTGGCTGTTCTGGGACAATCACAAGGGCTCGTCGCAATTCGGCGCGCTGCGGTTCCTGATGAACTTCCTGCCCGAGGACAAGCGCCCAGCCGCCGCCATCACCTGGCTTTCGGGCCGGGTGCAGGCCGCGCTCAAGACACTTGAGGCACATCTGCAGGGGCGCGACTGGATGGTGGGGCAAGGCCCCACGATCGCGGACTTCGCCTGCTGCGGCTATCTCTACTACCCCGAGCCCTTCGGGTTCGAGCGTGAGAATTTCCCCGCGATCAGCCGCTGGCTCGATCGCATCGCCGCCCTCGAGGGCTGGCGCCATCCCTACGACATGATGCCCGGAAACCCTTCGGACCGGGCCTGAGGAGGTAAGATGACTGAAGCTTATATCTACGATGCCTGTCGCACCCCGCGCGGCAAGGGGCGCCCCGACGGCAGCCTGCACGAGGTAACCTCGGTGGCGCTTTCGGCGCGGCTGCTGAACGCGGTGAAAGAGCGCAACGGGCTCGAAGGGCATGCGGTCGAGGACGTGATCTGGGGCAACGTGACCCAGGTGATGGAACAGGGCGGCTGCCTTGCGCGTTCGGCGGTGCTCTTGTCGGATCTGAATGAAAGCATCCCGGGGCTCTCGATCAACCGCTTCTGCGCGTCGGGCATGGAGGCGGTGAACCTGGCCGCCAACCAGGTGAAGGGCGGGGCCGGTCAGGCCTATATCGCGGGCGGCGTCGAGATGATGGGCCGCGTGGCGATGGGGTCGGACGGGGCGGCGATTGCCGTCGACCCGAGCCTGACCTTCAAGACCTATTTCGTCCCCCAAGGCATCTCGGCCGATATCATCGCGACCGAATATGGCTTTAGCCGCGAACAGGCCGACGCGCTGGCCGTTGAATCGCAGCGCCGCGCCGCCGAGGCCTGGGCCGAGAACCGCTTTGCGAAATCCATCGTGCCGGTCCTCGACCAGAACGGCCTGACCATTCTGGACCGCGACGAATACATGCGCCCGGGCACCAAAGTGGAAGACCTTGCCAAGCTGAAGGCCAGCTTCAAGGACATGGGCGAAATGATGCCCGGCTTCGACAAGGTGGCGATGCTGAAATACCCGCATCTGACCTCGATCAACCACATCCACCACGCCGGCAACTCGTCGGGCATCGTCGATGGCGCCGCCGCCGTGCTGATCGGCAACAAGGAATTCGGCGAGGCCCATGGCCTGAAGCCGCGCGCGCGCATCCGCGCCACCGCGAAAATCGGCACCGATCCGACGATCATGCTGACGGGCCCGGTGCCGGTGACCGAAAAGATCCTGAAGGACTCGGGCATGTCGATCTCGGACATCGACCTGTTTGAGGTGAACGAGGCCTTTGCCTCGGTCGTGCTGCGCTTCATGCAGGCCTTCGACGTCGACGCCTCGAAGGTCAACGTGAACGGCGGCGCGATGGCGATGGGCCACCCGCTCGGCGCCACCGGCGCGATCATCATCGGCACGCTGCTTGACGAGCTTGAACGGCGCGACCTGTCCACCGGCCTTGCCACGCTGTGCATCGCATCGGGCATGGGCGCCGCCACCATCATCGAGCGCGTCTGAGGGAGAGAAGAGAATGGCTGATTTTAAATACGAACTCGGCGCCGATGGCGTGGCCGTCATCACCTGGGACGTGCCGGAAAAATCTATGAACGTGATGAGCCTTGAGGGCTTCGCGCTGCTCGACAGCTTCATCGACAAAGCGCTGGCCGACGATGCGGTCAAGGGTGTGGTCATCACCTCGGGCAAGCCCGATTTCGCCGGCGGCATGGACCTGAACGTGATCGCCGAGATGCGGGCGGGCGGAGCGCAGGCGATCTTTGACGGCGTGATGCGGATGCACACGATCCTGCGCAAGATTGAACTGGCGGGCATGGACCCGAAAACCAAGAAGGGCGGCAAGCCGATTGCCACCGCCCTGCCCGGCACCGCGCTGGGGATCGGGCTGGAACTGCCGCTGTCGACGCACCGGATCTTTGCCGCCGATAATCCGAAGGCCAAGATCGGCCTGCCGGAAATCATGGTCGGCATCTTCCCGGGCGCGGGCGGCACCACGCGCCTCGTGCGCAAGATGGGCGCGATGGTCGCGGCGCCGTTCCTGCTGGAAGGCAAGCTGAGCGATCCGAAGAAGGCGCGCGCTGCCGGCATCGTCGACGAGGTGGTCGAAGACCCGCTGGCCGCCGCCAAGGCCTGGGTGCTGGGCGCGACCGACGCCGATCTGGTGAAACCCTGGGACGCCAAGGGCTACAAGATGCCCGGCGGCGCCCCCTATCACCCCGCGGGCTTCATGACCTTCGTGGGCGCTTCGGCGATGGTGCATGGCAAGACCATGGGCGTCTATCCGGCCGCGAAGGCGCTGTTGTCGGCGGTTTACGAAGGCGCACTCGTGCCCTTCGACCAGGCGCTCAAGATTGAGGCGCGTTGGTTCACCAAGGTGCTGATCAACCCCTCGGCAACCGCGATGATCCGCTCGCTTTTCATCAACAAGGGCGCGCTGGAAAAAGGCGCGAACCGCCCCGATGTCGCCGATCAACGCGTCAAGAAAGTCGGCGTTCTGGGCGCGGGCATGATGGGCGCGGGCATCGCGCTGGTCTCGGCGCTGGCCGGCATTCAGGTGGTTCTGATCGACGCCGCCCAAGAGGCCGCCGACCGCGGCAAGGCCTATAGCGCGGCCTATCTCGACAAGGGCATGGCGCGCAAAAAGGTGACGGCCGAGAAGAAAGAGGCCGTGCTGGGCCTGATCACCGCCACCACCGATTATGCCGCGCTGGACGGCTGCGACCTGATCGTCGAGGCCGTGTTCGAGGACCCGGGCGTCAAGGCCGAGGTGACCGCCAAGGCCGAGGCCGTGATCCCCGAGGACGCGATCTTTGCCACCAACACCTCGACCCTGCCGATCACCGGCCTCGCCAAGGCCTCGAAACGGCCCGAGCAATACATCGGCATCCATTTCTTCTCGCCGGTCGAGAAGATGCTGCTGGTGGAAATCATCAAGGGCCGCGAAACCGGCCCGGTCGCGGTGGCCAAGGCGCTCGATTACGTCCGCCAGATCAAGAAGACCCCGATCGTCGTCAATGACGAGCGCTTCTTCTACGCCAACCGCTGCATCATCCCCTATATCAACGAGGGCATCCGCATGGTCGCCGAAGGGGTGAACCCGACGCTGATCGAGAATGCCGCGAAGATGGTGGGGATGCCGCTCGGGCCGCTGCAGCTGGTCGACGAGACCTCGATCGACCTCGGCGTCAAGATCGCCAAGGCGACCAAGGCCGCGATGGGCGATGCCTATCCGGACGAGGCCGTGGACGAGGTGGTGTTCTGGATGGCCGATCAGGGCCGTCTGGGCCGCAAGACCAAGTCGGGCTTCTACGACTATGACGAAGCCGGCAAGCGTCAGGGCATCTCGGCGGTGGTGACCGATCACTACCCGCAGGCCACCGATCAGCCCGAATTGACCCATGTGCAGCACCGTCTGCTGATGGCGCAGGTGCTGGAAGCCGTGCGCGCCTTCGAGGCCGGTGTCCTCGAGGACATCCGCGAGGGCGACGTGGGCGCGATCCTGGGCTGGGGCTTTGCGCCCTGGTCGGGCGGCCCCTTCGCTTGGCTCGACATCATCGGCGCGGGCCGCGCGGTCGAGATCTGCGAGGCACTCACCGCCGAGTATGGCGCGCGCTTCGAGACGCCCGCGCTCCTGCGCGATCTCGCTGCAACCGGCGAGACCTTCTATGGCCGCTACGGCGAAGGTCAGGCGGCGACAGCGGCCTGACCTCCCCCGAAAACACAGAAACGCCGGACTTAAGGCCCGGCGTTTCCATTTGCCCCTGTGGGGCTTGCTCAACAGGTCGCTGCTTCTTCCTCGATCAGCGCCTCGACCACCATCCGCGCCGCCTCCCGCGGCAACAGCGGATAGGCCGGTGCCTCGACCTCGACCGGGGCGACCGCACCGCCGCCGCAGTGGATCAACCCAAAGCCATTCGCATAGACCACCTCGGGCGCCGCGAACTGCAGGCGGAAGATTTCAAGCTCGCGATCGGGCGCCACCGCCTCGATCCCGCGAAACCCTTCCAGAACCTCGGAGGGCACCAGCACGAAGGGGTCGCCAAACGCCGCCTCGGCCAGATTGCTTTCGACCATCACGCTCTGATCCCCCAGCAGCAACAGCGCCGTGGCATTGCCCAGCGCCTGCTGCGGCACAAGGATCGCGCGCGGCACAGCCCCCAGCCGGATCCGCTCGATATGCAGCACCTCCTGCACGCCATGATCGAAGGTCATCACCCGATCGCCCGGCGCCAGAGCCTCGACAGGGCGCCAGCCCGCTTCGGTGGCAATCCGGGTGCCCGCGACGATCCCGTCGGAGGGCAGCGCTTCGGCATAACTCTCCACGAGCGCATCAGCGGCAAGCGCCCCCTCGACAGGGCTTTTCCGCGCAGTCCAGAAGTCTTGCAGCTTGAGACCAAACATCGCACTTATCCCGTTTCAAACCCGTTGGCATTCCGCCCCACGCCCCACACACGGTTAAAGTTGGGACAGGAGTCGCGAAAAATTCGCGGCAAGATTGCGGCAACATCATGGCGTATCGCGCTGGCCCTCCAGCAATGGTGCCGAGGATGCCCGACTATCCCGCCTTACGAAACAATGTGCCGGCAAAGCATGGCGCATGAATGGCAAGAAGCGGACAAAAACCGCACAAATCGCAACACGCGTTAAGGTTGATTCGCGATTGCCCCGCTCCCCTCGACCTGCGGGCCAAGCCGGGCAATCGCCAAAATGTCACTGCTGCCCCCTTCCCTTTTCCCGCGCCCAAACAGATGATCGCGCCACCTGCGACCGAAGAGGAGGACATCATGGGTTGGCTGCCGGATGAAACAGGTCTTGAGAAATGCGCTGCGAATTACGTTCCGCTCACGCCGCTCTCGCATCTCAATCGCGCCCTTGAGGTCTTTCCCGAACGCACCGCCGTCATCTACGGCACGCGGCAAATCAATTACGTCGATTTCCATGCCCGCGTCAGCCAGCTCGCCTCGGCGCTCGCCGCGCGCGGCGTGAAGCCCGGCGATGTGGTGGCGACGATCCTGCCCAACACCCTGCCCCAGGTCGAGGCGCATTTCGGCGTGCCCGCCTGCGGCGCGATCCTGAACGCGATCAACACCCGCCTCGACAGCGACACCGTCGCCTATATCTTCGAACATGGCGGCGCGCGCGTGGTGCTCTGCGACACCGCCTTCCTGCCGCTCGCCGAAGAGGCGATCAAGAA
Organism: Pseudothioclava arenosa; assembly: GCF_002358085.1. Taxonomy (GTDB): domain Bacteria; phylum Pseudomonadota; class Alphaproteobacteria; order Rhodobacterales; family Rhodobacteraceae; genus Pseudothioclava; species Pseudothioclava arenosa. Next base: position 18,057 of record NZ_NTJD01000007.1, on the reverse strand, counting down.
GATGCACGGCCCCGCGCCGCAGATCATTGAGGTGGCCGACCCCGAGCACGGGTTCGAACCCGGCGGCCACTACCTCGAATACGAGGCGCTGGTGGCCGAGGGCGACCCGATGGCCGACTGGGTGATGCCCGAGGACGAATGGGAAAGCATCGCGCTGAACTATACCTCGGGCACGACCGGGCGGCCGAAAGGCGTGGTCTATCACCATCGCGGCGCGTACCTGACGACGATGGGCAACGCGATTTCCTGGCGGATGCAGCTGTACCCGGTCTATCTGACGATCGTGCCGCTGTTCCACTGCAACGGCTGGACGCATCCCTGGATGGTGCCGCTAATGGGCGGCACGACCGTGTGCTGCCGCGACATCACCGCCAAGGCGATCTATGACGCCATCGCCGACCATGGCGTGACCCATTTCGGCGGCGCGCCCATCGTTCTGAACACGTTGATCAACGCGAAACCCGAACACCGCCGCGACTTCGACCATATCGTCGAGGTCTTTACCGCAGGCGCCCCGCCCCCCGCCGCGACGCTCGCCGCGATCGAGCCGCTGGGCTTCAACGTGACCCAGGTCTACGGCCTGACCGAGGTCTACGGCCCCGCCACCGAATGTACCTGGAAACCCGAATGGGCCGGGATCGAAGGCGAGGCGCGCGCCGAACTCAAGGCCCGCACCGGCGTTCTGATGCCGATGATGGAGACCATCACCGTCCATGATCACGGCCACGAAGTCGCCCGCGACGCCCAGCACCTCGGCGAAATCGTGATGCGCGGCAACGGCACGATGAAGGGCTATTACAAGAACCCGCAGGCCACGCGCGAAGCCTTCCAGGGCGGCTATTTCCGCTCGGGCGACATCGCCTTCATGCACCCCGACGGTTACATCAAGATCACCGACCGCGCGAAAGACATAATCATCTCGGGCGGCGAGAACGTCTCTTCGGTCGAGGTCGAGGGCGTGATTGCCGCGCATCCTGCGGTGTCGCTCGCCTCGGTCGTGGCCAAGCCCGACGAGAAATGGGGCGAAATCCCCTGCGCCTTCGTCGAGCTCAAAGAGGGCGCCGAGGCCACCGAGGCAGACATCATCAAGTTCTGCCGCGAGCGCCTCGCCGGCTTCAAGACGCCCAAGCGCGTGATCTTCACCGACCTGCCGAAAACCTCGACCGGCAAGATCCAGAAGTTCGAGCTGCGCGCCGTGGCCAAGCTGCTCGACTGACCCTTTCATCGAGCGACAAATACTCTCGGGGGTCCGGGGGCAGACAGCCCCCGGCCTCTTCCATCCGCCGCGCCAGATTGACCAAGGGCGCGGATCGGCTATCCTGTTGCGATAACAGAACGAGCAGCCTTAACCAGTATGACCGCGCTTCCCGAATATCAGCGGCTCGAAGCCCAGGGCCTCTGGCGTGAAACCCCCGAGGCGCAGCGCCAGCAGGTGATCCTGTCCTTTGGCGATGCCACTTTGGTGATCTCGGACGATCGCGCGGTGAAGGCACTGGCGCATTGGTCACTGCCCGCGATGATCCGGCTCAACCCCGGCAAACGCCCCGCACTTTACGCCCCTTCCGACGAGCCTGGCGAAGAGCTGGAGCTGGACGACGACACGATGATCGCCGCGATCGAGAAGGTCCACGCCCTGATCGAGGCCCGCCGCCCCCATCCCGGGCGCCTGCGCACGGCACTGTTCGGAGGCTTGGGCGTTCTGGCGGCGCTCCTGATCCTGTTCTGGCTACCCGGCGCGCTGATCGACCAGGCCGCGCGCGTGGCGCCGCTACCCAAGCGCACCGAGATCGGCCGGGCGGTTCTGGCCGAGCTGACGACGCTGACCGGCGCGCCCTGCCGCAGCCCGGCGGGCAATTCCGCCCTGCGCGCGCTGGCGCGGCGGCTGAATGGCGCCAATGAAATCGTCGTCCTGCCCGGCACGCTGCGCGGCGCGCGACTTTTGCCGGGACGGATCGCGGTGATCGGCGCCGATGCGATCGAGGGCCCCGACACGCCCGAGGTCGCCGCCGGCCAGTTGATCGCGCTGCATCTGGCCAGCGCCGGGCGCGACCCGCTGCAAGACCTTCTGGACTGGGCCGGGCCGCTCGCGGCGCTGCGCCTGCTGACCACGGGCAACCTTTCACCCGAGTATCTCAAGGGCTATGGGCGCGAGCTTTTGGAAACGCCGCCCGCGCGCCCCGCCGACGAGCCCTTGCTGCAGGCCTTCGCCGAAGCGGGCGTCTCGGCCACGCCCTACGCCTTCGCGCTAGATCCGTCCGGCGAGAGCGTGCTCGGCCTGATCGAGGCCGACCCGTTCAAGGGCGCCCCCGCCCCCGAACCGGTTCTGGCCGACGGCCAATGGGTCGCGCTGCGCGACATTTGCAGCGACTGAGCCGTTATTTCGTGCCGAACATCCGGTCGCCCGCGTCGCCCAGACCCGGCACGATATAGCCATGCTCGTTCAGGTGATCGTCGAGAGCGGCGGTGACGATCGGCACATCGGGATGCGCCTCCTGCATCCGCGCCACGCCTTCGGGCGCGGCCAGCAGGCACAGGAACCGGATGTCGCGCGCGCCCTTGGCCTTCATCAGGTCCACCGCCGCGACCGAGGAATTCCCCGTCGCCAGCATCGGATCCACGAGGATCGTCAGCCGCTCCTCAAGCCCCTGCGGCAGCTTGCAGTAATATTCCACGGGCGTCAGCGTCGCCTCGTCACGGTAAAGCCCGACAAAGCCCACCCGCGCCGAGGGCACCAGCTCCAGCACCCCGTCCAGAAGCCCGTTCCCCGCCCGCAAGATCGACACCAGCGCCAGCTTCTTGCCGCCAAGAATCGGCGCCTCCATCTCGCACAGGGGCGTCTCGATGCGCTTCGTCGTCATCTCGAGCCCGCGCGTGACCTCATAGGCCAGCAGCAGGCTGATCTCGCGCAGGAGCCTTCGGAACGTCGCGGTCGAGGCATGTTTCTCACGCATCAAGGTCAGCTTGTGCTGCACCAGAGGGTGATCGACGACGGTCAGCTGCGGGATCATGGCGTACTCCCAGATTCGGTTGCAAGAAGGTCGCGGCCCGGCCCCCGTTCGGGCAGGCCGAGATGGGCGGCGACGGTGGCCGCCACGTCGACAAAGGCGCATTGGCCCAGCGCGCGCGGCGAAGCACCCGGCATCGCGCCCAGCACCGGCACGCGTTCGCGCGTGTGATCGCCGCCGGTCCAGGTCGGATCGTTGCCATGGTCGGCGGTGAAGATGGCAAGGTCTCCGGGACGGAGCCGGGCCAGAAATTCCCCCGCCTGCCCGTCAAACCATTCCAGCGCGCGCGCATAGCCCGAGACATCGCGGCGGTGGCCGTAGAGGCTGTCGAATTCGACGAAATTGGCAAAGGTCAGGCTGCCCTCTTCGGCCTCCTCCGCCAGCCGGATCAGATGCGCGGCCAGATCGGCGTCGCCCTTGCCCTTGTGCAGCGCGCCGACGCCGCGATGGCTGAAGATATCCCCGATCTTGCCGATTGCATGGGTCATCCGCCCCGCCTCCGCCGCCCAATCCAGAAGCGTCGGCGCGGGCGGCGCGATGGCGAAATCGCGCCGGTTCGGCGTGCGCGCGAAATGGCCCGGCGTGCCAAGGAAGGGACGCGCGATCACGCGACCCACCCGCATACCATGCAGAAGCGGCGCGATGTCCTGACAGAGCCGCAGCAGGCGATCGAGCCCGAAGGCCTCTTCGTGGGCGGCAATCTGCAGCACGCTGTCGACCGAGGTGTAACAGATCGGCCAGCCGGTGCGCAGGTGCTCGGCGCCCAGATCCTCGATGATCTGCGTGCCCGAGGCGTGGCAATTGCCCAAGATCCCCTCGGTCCCGGCGGCGGCCTTGATCGCCGCGACCACCTCGGGCGGGAAACTGTTGGTCAGGTCGGGGAAATAGTGCCAGTCCCAGGGCACGGGCACCCCGGCCAGCTCCCAATGGCCCGAGGGCGTGTCCTTGCCTTTTGAGACCTCGGTCGCGGCACCCCAGAGGCCTTTCGGCGCAGCACCCAGCCCAGGCGGCGCCAGCCCCGAGGCCAGCTGCACCGCCGCGCCAAACCCCAGCGCGTCCAGATGCGGCAGGCGCAGGGGCCCCAAGCGGCCCTGCTCCGCGCGACCCGCAGCACAGGCCTCGGCGATATGGCCCAGCGTGTTGGCGCCGGTATCGGGCGTGGTGCCGTTAAAGAAGCGGTCAGCATCCGGCGCGCCGCCGATGCCCACGGAATCCATCACGATCAGGAAGGCGCGCGCCATCAGCCCAGCCTTTCCACGATCAACTCGGGCGGTGAAACCGGCCCCTCGGTCAGTTCATAGGCCGCGATCACCTCGGCCGCCGCGCGCTCGGCCGCCGCCGCATCGGCGGCATGGACCAGCGCAAGCGGCGCGCCCGCCTCGAACGTCTCGCCAATCTTGGCCAGATGCGACAGGCCGACCGAAGGGTTCACCTTATCGCTGCCAACAAGCCGCCCGCCGCCCAGCCGCACCACCGTAAGCCCGAGGCTTTCCGCATTCACCCCCGAAACGATCCCCGCCCGCGGCGCGGCCACCAGATAGGTCACCGGCGCCGAGGGTAGCCTATCGGGATATCGTTCAACGAAATCCATCGGCCCGCCCAGCGCCGCGACCATCCGCCCGAAAACCTCAGCCGCGCGCCCCGATTCCAGCGCGTTGTCGATACGCGCGCGCCCCTCGTCGGCATCGCCCGCCAGCCCCGCCAGCACCAGCGCCTCGCCGCCCAGTGCCGAGGTCACCGCCCAGAGATCGGGGTTCACCTCGGAGCCGGTCAGCAGTTCGAGCACCTCCATCACCTCCAGCGCATTGCCCGCCGTGCGCCCCAGCGACTGGTTCATGTCGGTGACCAGCGCGACCGTCTTGCAGCCCGCACCATTCGCCGTCTCGACCAGCGCCTGCGCAAGATCATGCGCCGCGGCGCGGGTCTTCATGAAGGCGCCCGTGCCCCATTTCACATCGAGCACCAGCGCCTCCAGCCCGGCCGCCAGCTTTTTCGACAGGATCGAGGGGGTAATCAGATCAATGCTCTCGACCGTGCCCGAGATATCGCGGATGCCGTAAAGGCGACGGTCGGCAGGCGCAATGTCATCGGTGGCGCCGATGATCGCGCAGCCCACATCCCGCACCACCTTGTGCAGAAGCTCCGGATCGGGCGCGGTGCGATAGCCGACGATCGCCTCCATCTTGTCGAGCGTGCCGCCGGTGTGGCCCAGCCCGCGCCCCGAGATCATCGGCACATAAGCGCCGCAAGCCGCCAGCGCCGGCGCCAGCAGCAAGGACACCGAATCTCCGATGCCGCCCGTCGAATGTTTGTCGATCACGGGGCCGGGCACGTCCCAGCGCATCACCTTGCCGGAATCGCGCATCGCCTCGGTCAGCGCGACGCGCCCCTCGCGGCCAATGCCGCGCAGAAACACCGCCATCGCGAAGGCCCCCGCCTGCGCGTCCGAGACCGAACCATCCGCCAGCCCCCGCGCAAACCAGCGCGCGGCCTCGGGGGTAAGCCCCTTGCCGTCGCGCAAGGCCGCGATGATCGCCCGTGCTTCCATCAAGCCTTGTCCATATGCGACATGTCGAACCGACCCGGCAGCAGATCACCGATCGTGGTTTCAAGCCGGTCGCCATCAGTCGTGGCCAGCGTCACCGGCGTTTCGGCGCGGCCAAACTCGGCCAGCTTCTGGCGGCAACCGCCGCAGGGCGGCACTGGCGTCGGGCTGTCGGCGATCACCGCGACCTCGATCAGCTCGGTCTCGCCCGCCGCGATCATCGCCGCGATCGCGCCCGCTTCGGCGCAGGTGCCTTCGGGATAGGCCACGTTCTCGACATTGACCCCGCGATAGATCACGCCCGAGGCGCCGCGCACCGCCGCGCCGACCTTGAACTTCGAATAAGGGGCATAAGCATTCTCGCGCACCTCGCGCGCCGCCTTCAGAAGGGACATCGCTTCCTCCGTTGGTTGCGACCGTGTTTTGTCCATCCGGTCGATTTTTCTCGATCCTGCGCCGGGATCACGCGCGATGCAAGAGGGCCACGACCGGCCCTTTTCCGCCGAAAACCGAGGTGGTGGCGCAACCAGCCCCTTCAAACCGGATTCGATATAGTTTAAAGCTAAACCAGTTTCGGGAGGGCCAGATGGACGAAGCAAGACAGGACAGCGCGCGTCAAGCCGCACTTGATTATCACGAATTCCCCAAGCCGGGAAAACTCGAGATCCGCGCCACCAAGCCGCTGGCGAACGGCCGCGACCTGAGCCGCGCCTATTCCCCGGGCGTCGCTGAGGCCTGTCTTGAGATCAAAGCCGACCCGACCGCCGCCGCCCGCTACACCGCGCGCGGCAACCTCGTTGCGGTGGTCTCGAACGGCACCGCGGTGCTGGGGCTGGGCAATATTGGCGCGCTGGCCTCGAAGCCCGTGATGGAGGGCAAGGCCGTCCTGTTCAAGAAATTCGCCAATATCGACTGTTTCGACATCGAGCTGAACCAGCCCGACCCGGTCAAGCTCGCCGAGATCGTCTGCGCGATGGAGCCCTCGTTCGGCGCGATCAACCTCGAGGACATCAAGGCCCCCGACTGCTTCATCGTCGAACAGATCTGCCGCGAGCGGATGAACATTCCGGTCTTCCACGACGACCAGCACGGCACTGCCATCGTGGTGGGCGCGGCGGCGACCAACGCGCTGCATCTGGCTGGCAAGAAATTCGACGAGGTCAAGATCGTCTCGACCGGCGGCGGCGCGGCGGGCATCGCCTGCCTGAACATGCTGCTCAAGCTGGGCGTCAAACGGGAGAATGTCTGGCTCTGCGACATTCACGGGCTGGTCTACGAGGGCCGCGAAGTCGACATGAACCCGCAAAAGGCGGCCTATGCGCAGAAATCCGACCTGCGCACGCTGGACGAGGTGATCGACGGCGCCGACATGTTCCTCGGCCTCTCCGGCCCGGGCGTGCTCAAGGCCGAAATGGTCGCGAAAATGACCCCGCAGCCGATCATCTTCGCGCTGGCGAACCCGACCCCGGAAATCCTGCCCGACGAGGTGCGCACCGTCGCCCCCGACGCGATCATCGCCACGGGCCGCTCGGATTTTCCGAACCAGGTCAATAACGTGCTCTGCTTCCCCTTCATCTTCCGCGGCGCGCTCGACGTGGGGGCCACGCAGATCAACGACGAGATGCAGCTGGCCTGCATCGACGGCATCGCGGCACTGGCCCGCGCCACCACCTCGGCCGAGGCGGCGGCGGCCTATCGCGGCGAAAAGATGACCTTCGGCGTCGATTACCTGATCCCGAAACCCTTCGATCCGCGGCTGATCGGCGTGGTCTCGTCCTCGGTGGCGAAGGCCGCGATGGACACCGGCGTCGCTACCCGCCCGATCGAGGACCTCGCCGCCTACAAACGCAAGCTCGACGGCTCGGTGTTCAAATCGGCCCTGCTGATGCGCCCGGTTTTCGAGGCCGCCGCCACCGCCGAGCGGCGCATCATCTTTTCCGAGGGCGAGGACGAGCGCGTGCTGCGCGCCGCCAACGCGATGATAGAGGAAACCACCGACCGCCCGATCCTGATCGGCCGCCCCGAGGTGATCGAGCACCGCTGCGAACGCGCGGGCCTGCCGCTGCGCCTGTCGGACCTGGAAATCGTCAACCCCAACGACGACCCGCGCTATCGCGACTATTGGGGCACCTACCACGAGCTGATGGCGCGCCGTGGCGTGACGCCTGACCTCGCCCGCGCGATCATGCGCACCAACACCACCGCGATCGCCGCCGTGGCCGTGCATCGCGGAGATGCCGACAGCATGATCTGCGGCACCTTCGGGCAGTATCTGTGGCACCTCAGCTATGTCCGCCAGCTGCTGGCGCGCGGCGGGCTGCACCCGGTCGGCGCGCTCAGCCTGATGATCCTGGAAGACGGGCCGCTGTTCATCGCCGACACCCATGTCCACCATGAGCCGACGCCCGAGCAGATCACCGAGACCGTGCTCGGCGCCGCGCGCCACGTGCGCCGCTTCGGCCTGCAGCCCAAGATCGCGCTCTGTTCGCACAGCCAGTTCGGCAACCTCGACACGGATTCGGGGCGCCGGATGCGCGCCGCGCTCGAGATGCTCGACATGCGCCAGCCCGATTTCGCCTATGAGGGCGAGATGCATATCGACGCGGCGCTGGACCCGAACATCCGTGAACGGCTCTTGCCGAACTCGCGCCTCGACGGTCCCGCGAACGTGCTGGTCTTTGCCAATACCGATGCCGCCTCGGGGGTGCGCAACATCCTCAAGGCCAAGGCCGGCGGGCTCGAGGTCGGGCCGATCCTGATGGGAATGGGCAACAAGGTGAATATCGTCACCCCCTCGATCACCGCGCGCGGGCTTCTGAACATGTCCGCGATCGCCGGCACGCCGGTCGCGCATTACAGCTAAAGCCACCGCCTGCGTCTCCGACCGGGGCGCGCAGGCGGCATTTTGCAAAGATCGCAAATTCTCCAGAGAATTTTGAATACGCGCCGACACTTTGCAAACATTTGCACGGCAATTTTACGCCGATATGCAAATTTCTTACCGATCGCCGGGATTCAATCTTGTAACAATCTTGCGAGAATCTTTCAGCCTGCCTAACAAGCATGCAAGCATGGAGGAGGCACACATGTCGTATGATCAGGTTTATTCCGCCTGGAAGGCGGATCCGAATGGGTTCTGGATGGATGCTGCCAAGGGCATCGACTGGGACCAACAACCCTCGAAAGCGCTGTTCGAAGAGAACGCTCCGCTTTACGAGTGGTTCTCGGACGGCATGGTGAACACCTGCTGGAACGCGGTTGACCGCCACGTCGAGGCCGGTCGCGGCGACCAGATCGCGATCATGCACGAAAGCCCGATCACCCATTCGACCAAGGGCATCACCTATCGCGAACTGCGCGACCGTGTTGCCTCGCTCGCCGGTGCGCTGCGCATGCGCGGCGTCGAAAAGGGCGACCGCGTCATCATCTACATGCCGATGATCCCCGAGGCGCTCGAAGCAATGCTCGCCTGCGCCCGGATCGGCGCGATCCACTCGGTGGTGTTCGGCGGTTTCGCCGCGCATGAGCTTGCCGTGCGCATCGACGACTGCCAGCCCAAGGCAATCATCGCGGCGTCCTGCGGCCTCGAGCCGAACCGCGTCGTGCATTACAAGCCGCTGCTCGATGCCGCCATCGAACAGGCCGAGCACAAACCCGAATTCTGCGTCATCTTCCAGCGTGAGCAGGAAGTGGCGAAACTGGTCGAAGGCCGCGACTTCAGCTGGCACGGCTTCCAATACGGCGTGAAGCCCGCCGAATGCGTGCCGGTCGAGGGCAACCATCCCGCCTATATCCTTTACACCTCGGGCACCACCGGCCAGCCGAAAGGCGTCGTGCGCCACACCGGCGGCCACCTCGTGGCGCTGCACTGGTCGATGAAGGCGATCTACAACATCGAGGCGGGTGACCGCTTCTGGGCCGCCTCGGACGTGGGTTGGGTCGTGGGCCACAGCTACATCTGCTACGGGCCGCTGCTGGCCGGCGCGACCACCGTCGTGTTCGAAGGCAAGCCCGTCGGCACGCCCCACCCGGGCGTGTTCTGGCGGATCATCCAGAACCACCGCATCAAGTCCTTCTTTACCGCACCGACCGCTCTGCGTGCGATCAAGCGCGAAGACCCGACCGGCGAATGGATCAAGCGCTACAAGCTGCATGACCTGCAGGCGCTGTTCCTCGCGGGCGAGCGCGCCGACCCCGACACCGTGAAATGGGCGCAGGAGCACCTGGGCGTGCCGGTCGTCGACCACTGGTGGCAGACCGAGACCGGCTGGGCCATCGCCGCGAACCCGATCGGGATCGAAGTGCTGCCGACCAAGATCGGCTCGCCGACCGTGCCGATGCCGGGCTATGACGTGCAGGTCCTGGACGAGGGCGGCCACCCGGTCGAGCCGGGCCAGTTCGGCGCCATCGCGATCAAGCTGCCGCTGCCTCCGGGCACGCTGCCGACGCTGTGGAACGCCGAGGCGCGCTATCGCAAATCCTACCTTGAGCATTTCCCCGGCTATTACGAGACGGGCGACGCGGGCTACATGGATGAAGACGGCTATGTCTACATCATGGCGCGCACCGATGACGTGATCAACGTCGCGGGACACCGCCTTTCGACCGGCGCGATGGAAGAGGTTCTGGCCTCGCATCCCGACGTTGCCGAATGCGCCGTGATCGGCGTATCCGACGACCTCAAGGGCCAGTCGCCGGTGGGCTTTGTCTGCCTCAACAAGGGTGCGACGCGCGCCCCGGCCGATGTGGTCAAGGATTGCGTGAAGCTGGTGCGCGACCAGATCGGCCCGGTTGCGGCCTTCAAGCTGGCCGTCGTCGTCAACCGCCTGCCGAAAACCCGCTCGGGCAAGATCCTGCGTGGCACGATGGTGTCGATCGCCGACAACAAGCCCTACAAGATGCCCGCGACCATCGACGATCCGGCGATCCTCGACGAAATCAAGGTTGCGCTGCAGTCGATCGGCTACGCCAAGGGCTGATCACGCACCTAAGAACTGAAAAGGCGGGGGCCGGGCGACCGACCCCCGCCTATTTTCTTGCGCGATCCCACCAAAGCCTTATAAACCTTAGGCATTATACCAATCCTTTTTGTTGAATCCATTTTCAGTTCGACCCTTTGATCATGACCCCCAGCAACGCCGAGACAGACGACCCACCCCATAGAGGCAGCCCGCTCGGGCTCTTTTCGCAACGGCAGCACGCCCGCCACCAGACACCGACAGACAGCACCGCGGCGCGACCACAGCGCAAAGCTTCGGTTCAAATACATATTCTCGCTTTTCAGCCGCGTTTCAGACATGATGCGCCGATGAGGACCGACGCGCTGGAAAGGATATCGTGATGTTCGGTCAGAACGATCCACGATACCCGCTGCCTGATCTGGATGTGCTGCTTGTCGAAGATGCCGCGAGCCTTCGCGCCATCTACGAACCGCATCTGCGCCGCGCAGGCCTCGACACCCATTGCGCCGCCACCGCGTCAGACGCCCTTTCGCTGTTTCAGCGCCACCGCATGAAGTTGGTGCTGATTGACCTGTCGCTCCACGACCGCGACGGCTTTGACCTGCTGGCCGATATTCTGGCGCTTCAGCCCGAGACCGCCGTGGTGGTCATCGCCGCCGAGCGCTCGACCGAGCAGGCCGTGCGCGCGATGCGGGCCGGCGCGCTGGATTTCCTAGTGAAGCCGATCAGCGAAGAGCGGCTGGGCGAAGTGATCGAGACCGCGCGCCAGCTTGCCCAGCAACGCGCGGATCTCGACAGCCGGTCGGGCGGCGCCCCGCTTGGCGAATTCATCGGGCGCTCGCCCCGGATGCAGCAGGTCTATGGCCATATGCGCGCCGCCGCCCGCTCGCAGGCGCCGCTACTGATCTCGGGCGAGATCGGCACCGGCAAGAAGCTGGCCGCACAATGCATCCATGCCCTTTCGGCCTATGGCTCGGACGGGTTCCAGGCGCTCGATTGCGCCGCGCTCACCCCCGAGCTGCTGGAAGAGGCGACGCTGACGGCTCCGCGCGCCCAACGCCCGGATGGGGTCGGCCTGATCGGCGGGACACTGTTTCTCGATAATATCGACGAGATGAGCGCCCCGACCCAGTCGCGCCTGCTCGACATCATGCAGAACCATGGCGACGGCAAGACCGGCCTGCCCCACGGGCGGCGGCTGATCTCGGCCTGCGCGGCATCGCCGACGGCGCTGGTCACGGAAGCCGGGCTGCGCCGCGACCTGTTCTACCGGCTCAACGTGCTGACGCTGACGATGGTGCCCTTGCGCCTTCGCCGCGAGGATATCACCCCGATCGCGCGCACCCTGCTGCATCGGATCGCCATGCAGGAAGGCCGTCCTAGCATGGAACTGTCCTCCGCGGCCGTCAACGCGATCGAGGCCTATGACTGGCCCGGCAACGTGCGCGAGATGATCAACGCGCTGCGCTCAGCGCTGGTGCTGAATGACGGCCCCGAACTGACGCCCGAGATGCTGCCCGGCGAGATCGGCAACATGCCCGCGCACCCCTATCCCGAAACTCCGGCGCATAAATCGCTCTCGGGCCTGACGCTGGCTGAGGTCGAAAAGCTCGCGATCCGCGACGCGCTCGCACGCCATAATGGCGCGGTGGCCAAGGCGGCGGCCGAGCTGGGCGTGGCCCCCTCGACGATCTATCGCAAACTTGGGGACTGGCGCAAAGCCTGAGCGATCAGGCGAATTGCTCGCGCATCAGGCGCTCTTCGAGCCCGTGGCCCGGGTCGAAAAGGATGCGATGCTCAACGCCCGGCTCCGAGCGCACCTCGACCCAGCGCACCGGCTTGACCGAACGCGAATCCGCATCCGCCATGACCGGGCGTTTTTCCGGATCGAGCACGTCGAACCGAACCAGCGCGGAATTCGGAATGATCGCGCCCTGCCAGCGCCGTGGGCGGAAGCTCGCGATGCCAGTCAGCGCCAGCACATCCGAGCCGATCGGCAGGATCGGCCCATGCGCCGAGTAATTATAGGCGGTCGAGCCCGCCGGCGTCGACAGGATCGCGCCGTCGCAGACCAGTTCTTCCATCCGCAGCTTGCCGTTGATCGAGATCTGAAGCTTCGCCGCCTGAGGCCCGGCACGCAGCAGCGACACCTCGTTGATCGCCAGAAGCTCGTGAATCTCGCCATCCATCGTCTCGGCGCGCATCGCCAGCGGGTTGATCACCGCCTCTTCGGCGCCCGCCAGCCGCTCGGGCAGGTCCTTGGGCTCGTAATCGTTCATCAGGAAGCCGATCGTGCCGCGGTTCATGCCATAGACCGGCAGGCCGGAACCGTCGTGCAAAGTCTGCAGCATGAAGCCATCGCCGCCGAGCGCCACGATCACCTCGGCGGATTCGCGCGGCACCTGGCCGTAGCGCCGCACCAATTGCTCCAGCGCGATCTGCGCGCTCTCGGCGTTCGACGCGGCGAAATGGATCAGCTTTCCCTTGCCCACGGCCCGATTTCCCTTCGTTTTCCAAGATGTGACAAGCACGGCCCCGAAACACAAGCGTCGATCCCCGCGAAATGGCGCGCCAAAATGCCCGTTCGTCGTTTTGAACGCTTTCAGAGCCGCAAATTCTGCGATAAACGACCGACAAACCCCATGCCGCACCTTGCAGGAGACCGCCACATGACCGGCCAGCGCGACGAAGGCTTCTTCACCGAGAAACTAGCCACCCGTGACCCCGAGCTTTGGGGCTCGATCACCGATGAACTCGGTCGCCAGCGCGACGAGATCGAGCTGATCGCCTCGGAAAACATCGTGTCCGCCGCGGTGATGGAAGCCCAAGGCTCGGTGCTGACCAACAAATATGCCGAAGGCTACCCGGGCAAGCGCTATTATGGCGGCTGCCAGTTCGTCGATGTCGCCGAGAACCTCGCGATCGACCGTGCCAAGCAGCTGTTTGGCTGTGACTTCGCCAACGTGCAGCCGAACTCGGGCTCGCAGGCGAACCAGGGCGTGTTCAACGCGCTCCTGCAGCCGGGCGACACCATCCTCGGCATGTCGCTCGACGCGGGCGGCCACCTGACCCACGGCGCCAAGCCGAACCAGTCGGGCAAGTGGTTCAACGCGGTCCAGTACGGCGTGCGCAAACAGGACTCGCGCCTCGACTACGATCAGGTCCGCGCGCTGGCGCAAGAGCACAAGCCGAAGCTGATCGTGGCTGGTGGCTCGGCCATCCCGCGCCAGATCGACTTTGCCGAATTCCGCAAGATCGCGGATGAGGTCGGCGCCTGGCTGATGGTCGACATGGCGCATTTCGCGGGCCTCGTGGCCGGCGGCGCGCATCCCTCGCCCTTCCCCTATGCCGACGTGGCCACCACCACCACGCACAAGACCCTGCGCGGTCCGCGCGGCGGCATGATCCTGACCAACAACGAAGAGATCGCGAAAAAGGTCAACTCGGCGATCTTCCCGGGCATTCAGGGCGGCCCGCTGATGCATGTGATCGCGGCCAAGGCCGTGGCCTTCGGCGAAGCGCTGCGCCCCGAGTTCAAAGTCTATGCGAAACAGGTCATCGCCAACGCGCAAGCGCTGGCCGACGAGCTGATGAAGGGAGGCCTCGATATCGTCACCGGCGGCACCGATACCCACGTGATGCTGGTCGACCTGCGCCCGAAAGGCGTGAAGGGCAACACCACCGACAAGGCACTGGGCCGCGCGCACATCACCTGCAACAAGAACGGCATCCCCTTCGATCCGGAAAAGCCGACCGTGACCTCGGGCATCCGTCTGGGCACGCCCGCCGGCACCACCCGCGGCTTCAAGGAAGAAGAGTTCCGTCAGATCGCACGGATGATCATCAAGGTCGTCGACGGTCTGGCCGCGAATGGCGAAGACGGCAATGACGCCGTCGAGGCCGAGGTGCGCGCCGAAGTGGCCGCGCTCTGCGCCAGCTTCCCGCTCTACCCGAACCTTTGATTTCGCAAAGGCTTGCGCTATCTCAAGGGGGCCGCGAGGCCCCCTTTCGCTTGGAGAGACTATGCTCAACCTGATCGACCAAGGCAGCCACCCCGCGCAGCCGCCGCTCCTGATCGCGCCCGGCCTGTTCGGCTCGGCCCGCAACTGGGGCGTGATCGCGAAGCGTCTGTCGCAGGACCGCCGCGTGCTGTCTCTGGATATGCGCAACCACGGCGACAGCTTCTGGTCGGACGATCACAGCTATGCCGCGCTGGCGGGCGACCTGGCCGAGGTGATCGAGGCCAATGGCGGGCGCGCCGATGTGATGGGCCATTCGATGGGCGGCAAGGCCTCGATGGTGCTGGCGCTGACCCGGCCGGATCTGGTGCGCAAACTGGTCGTGGCCGATATGGCGCCGGTGCGCTACGGCCATGCCGCCACACATGGCGGGCTGATCGCGGCGATGCAGGCGCTCCAGATCGACGACCTGACCTCGCGCTCCGAGGCCGACCGGCGCTTTGCCGAAAGCGTCGCCGATCCGGGCACCCGCGCTTTTCTGCTGCAATCGCTGGAGTTGCGCGACGGACCTGTGCGCTGGAAGTTCAACCTCGATGCGCTCAAGGCCAATCTCGAAGGCATCCTCGGCTGGCCCGAAGACCTGCCGTTTGCGCCGTTCGAAGGCCCGGCGCTCTTCGTGCATGGCGCGAAATCGCCCTATGTGAAGGACGAGATGCACGCGCGCATCCGCGGTCTCTTCCCGGAGGCCGAATTCACCGCGATCGAAGGCGCGGGCCATTGGCTGCATGCCGAACGCCCCCGCGAATTCGAGACCGTCGTCGCCGAGTTTCTCGCGCGCGACTGAACCCGCAAAAGGCAAAGCCCAATCCCCCGTGGGGATCGGGCCTCGCAAGACGTGCTGATCCGGTCAGGCGTTCTCGTTAATCATCTTGGCGACATACCAAGAGATCGGCAGCGCGACGACAAAGCCGATCGCGGCGGTGACGATCATTGCCTTGACCGTGAACATGTTCATCACCAGCGCGGCGGTGATCAGGATGCCCGCAAGGGTCGGGCCGGCGAGAGCATAGATGATACTCATCAGGCGGATCATAGGGTCCTCCGAAGGATTAAGACGCGTTCGCAGGCAAGGGACACCCTTTCCGATCACCAAACCTTGATCTGCATCATATCTTTGCTCCAGCAGGGCGCGGCGGGTTGTCGCGGTCAGCAGGACATTTTGAAACGCGCCTCGCCGGTATCGCCGGGCAGCGAGGGCGAGGCCCAGAGCCCACGCGCGGGGCCCGCGACGGCACACCCCGCCGCCGTTTCCGCCGCACGGATCATCAGCGGCGGCACCCGGTCACGCTCGGCGCGGGAGAGGTACCCGTGCCGGATCACCTCCGCCTGCCCGTCCTTTAAAAACACGGTGAAATCAATACCTTCGATAATCATGTCGTGACGCTCGGCGCCAAAGAACTGTGGCGCTGGCGAAGCCCCACAGGCGGCGAGCACGAGGGCAAGGCTCAGAGCAAGACGGGGGGCGTGCGGTCTGGTCATGAAATCAGCGTGGTGGGCTTTGATTAACGAAGCGTTAAAATCCAGCTTTCGTCTGGTTTTTCGTCTGTTTCACGCCCGATACCTCGCCCCCGCACGGCGCATGAAAAAGTGCTTAACGCCCTCCGCGCAAGACTGCCCCAAACGGAACATTCCAGACCGGAGACCACCATGCCCAACCCGAACCGCCCGCTGACCGCCTCGCAGCGCGAACACCACTACTACATGGCCGATGCCATCCGCCGCCTGGAATGGGACCTGCACAACACGATCGACGTGGGCGGACGGATCCCGGCGGAATGGCACGAGATCGCCCGCGCGCGGCGCCCCAGGCGCAAGGTGAAGGTGACGCTGTGGCTCGATGAGGCGGTGCTGCGCTTTCTGAAATCGCAAGGGCGCGGCTATGGCGAGCGGGCGAATGCCGTGCTGGAAGCCTTCATGCATGCGCGGTTGGCCGGGCTGGTGAAAGGCGCGGACACGATCGACCCCTATCGCGACAACGGCTTCGACGCGCCCGAGCGCCCAGCCTGGGGCCTGACCGACCATGAGATGACGGGCGGAGACGGCCCGGCGCCAAGGATCGGGGCGAAGGAACGGATAAGGATCAAGCGGCGGTGACGGGGCGTGGTGACGGGGCGCGGCGCGGCGGCGCTCGGGAAGGTGGAGCGCTCTATGGCCGCCAGATCCGCGAAAGGCCGGAGCGAGACGCTTTCCACTCCCGCGGGGAAGGGACAGCTTGCAGGGAAAGCGAACCCGCTAAGAAATTTGGCCAGAAATCAATCGATCAATTTTTACTGCATAGCGATCAGTCATCCCCGAAACATAATCAGTCAAAGCGTGCGCTGCCGAATACGGATCAGATACATCCCGCAGATCAATTTGCGTCATCCCAACGAGCTGCCTGTGATATTCTGAGAGTTTGGACTTGTCCCATTTCTTTTCTTGCAACTCCTCGAAAAGAGGAAGAAGCCCCGACAAAACCCTGTGCAAAATTGCACGTCCAGCAACATCAAGTTTCGTTTTTCTGGGAGCAGTAAAAATTTGATCCCGAGCAACGCCTTTAATGTCTCTAAACTTCTCAGAGAGATTGCTGGCAGATACAAGAGACGCAGAAAATTCTCCACGCATGATCTTATCATAGTTACTCTTAAATGCTTCAACGCAGGCGGGGATCGCGGCGTTTATTGCACGCGCACGATAATAGGAAACTTCTTCATTCCTTGAATCAAAAGTCTGATTTGATCCCCCAAACAAATCCGAGAGAAGATCCTTGACCGCCTCAAAAGGCAAGTCACCCGCCGTATAGGCATCCTCCAAGTCCATGATATTATAGCAAATATCATCAGCAGCCTCGACCAGAAAAACCAGCGGGTGTCGACACCACCAGATTTCGCCGTCGGCATCGCCCCCCACCAAGAGTCCTAGCCTTTCCGAAATCTTCTTAAATATATCATACTCGGATATAAATACCCCGAACTTATCAAGGCCTTTGTATACATTGCCGCCAATTTTTTCGGCCGCATCCTTTTCTCTTTTCGACGAGATTGCAAGGGCAGGATACTTCGTGAACGCCCCATAGGTTGCATGCGTCAAGCGCATCCCACCGTCGCTGCGATACATTTCGAGGCGCGCAAGCAAACGGAAACCCTGCGCATTCCCTTCAAACTTCTTCAGCTCCTCTTTCTGAGCATCGGTGAGGTCGGAGAACATACTCCGGGAGTTGTCGAGTTCTTTAGAGAACCACCCTCCAATCGCGTTTTCTCCTGAATGCCCGAAAGGAGGATTTCCAATATCATGCGCCAGAGCCGCAGCCTGCACGACTCCGGACACGACATGACGTTTTCCTTTTTCTATAAATTCCTTTTCCTCGAGCCAGTGACCGACCGCCAACCCTAATGAGCGCCCGACACTACTGGTCTCGATGGGCATTGTTGCAGAACTCTGGCTGCGAAGGATTCACATCGCGAATCCATGCAGTTAGACGCGTGGTATGAGCAAGCCCAAGCCCGCCCGCTATCGCACGACGAACTGGTCCGACTACAACGCTGCGC
>NZ_NTJD01000006.1 GCF_002358085.1 Pseudothioclava arenosa | reverse complement strand
AATCCCCCTGGTTGCCGCCATAAAGCGTGTCGTTCCCAACACCCCCATCCAGCGTATCCGCCCCGGCAGACCCGTAAAGAACGTCGTCCCCAGAAGAACCGTCAAGGTAATCGTTGCCAAGGCCGCCTTGCAGAAGGTCATTGTCTTCGCCGCCGTTGATCCAGTCGTCGCCGTCTTCGCCCTCGATCGTGTCGGCGCCGGCCTCCGCGAAAAGCTCGTCGTTCCCCTCGCCGCCCCAAATCAGGTCGTCGCCGTCTCCGCCAAACAGGACGTCATCGCCATCGTTGCCGAAAAGCGTGTCGCCGCCGCTTTCGCCCAGCAGCGAATCCGATCCGAGGCCGCCAATCATCCGCTCGCTCGCTTCAGTGCCGTAGAGAATGAAGCCGACGCCCGAGAGCAGCGCATGATCGGGGGCGCCTAGCGAAGCGCCGGGGAGGATGTCGCTGAGCCGCAGCAGGTAGCTGCCTGCGGGGCGAATTTCGATGACATGGCCGTCGAAGGCGAGGATTAGGTTGTTGCCCTCGTTCCAGGCGGTCAGCTGGCCGGTGTTGCGCAGCATCGGCCAGTTGGTCAGGTCGAGCCGGTCGAGGCCGCGTTCAAAATCGGTGATGACCTGCCGCTTGATGCCGGCGCCGATCACGAACAGATCCGATCCGGCGCCGCCCGTCATCACCACCGCGCCGCCACCCGAGACAAGGATGTCACTGCCCGCGCCGCCCAGAAGGGTGTCGGCCTCATCCCCGGTCGAGACCAGCATATCGTCTCCGGCGCCCCCCGAGAGCGTGGTCGCGGTGGTCCCCGAGGTGGTTTTGGTGACGCCGAGCGTCGCGAGGTCAATCTCGAACAGCGCGACGCCCGGGCTGAGCGCGGAGGCGACAAAGACCTGCAGGCTGTCGCCGACCAGCGCGGCCTCGATCGCCGCAACATTCTCAAGCCCCAGCCCGGTCGCATGCACCAAGGTCTTGAGATGCACGAGAACGCCATTGGGCAACAGCGTGAACAGGCTGATGCCATCGTCCGACCCACCCGCGATGACAAAGACGCGGTCTCCGACGGTGACACTTGCCATGGCGGTGACCCCGTCAAAGCGGGTCTCGAGCGTGTCGAGCAGGTGATCGGTTGCGCTCAGGGTTCCGTCGGCGGCCAGTGACATCACGCTGATCGAGCCGCTCTCGGCGGCACCCAGCAGGATCCAGGTCTTGCCGAAGGCCTCGACGATTTCCATCGCGGTCGGTGTGTTGATGCCGACGCCGTCGAACTTGCCCAGCGTGTCCACTGCCCTCAGAGTGCCGTCAAACTCCGAAACCTGAAACGTCTGGACCATGTCCGAGAAGCTTGTGGTCGCGATCAGATAGGTCGCGGTGCCGATGCGAACGGTTTCCAGAATGGCGTCGCCCGACTCTCCGGTCTCGACCTGCAAGGCGAACGGCCCGGCACTCAGATCCCAGCCGGTTCCATCGTTGAAATAGGAATAAAGGTCGCCGGTATCGTCATCGACAAGAAAGAGCGCCTCTCCGCCCGGCAGATCGAGCGCCGCAGCGGCGGATTGGAACCCCGCTGGCGCGCCTGCCGGCAGTGTCAGGCTGTCGCGCAGCCCGATCTCACCCACGCCGTCGAGGCTATAGCCCAGCAAGCGGCCCAGATAGCTCGACCCGTAGACGAGCATCGGCGTGCCAGATGAAATCAGGATCGGCGCCACATAGTCGATCGTGGAGGTGTCGGTGTAATAGGCGCTGTCGATCAGTGTCGGCGCGCCGCTCTCAAGTGCATAAACCGCGATCCCGCCATAGGCGCCCGACACGGTATAAAGATACAGGCCCCCGCCAATTTCGAGGACGCAGAAATCCAAGATGTTTGCGTCGAGCGACGCCGCGCCCGATTGAAACGTGCCGATGAACCCCAGTTCCATCCGCCCCTCCTATCACCCGATCAGAATTGCGCGCCTGCGGGCGGGCATGGGCTGGGTCCAACTGGGGCGAAAACAAGGCGCTTGCAGCCAATTTTCAGGTTAAGTTTGGATTCATCAAGGCACTGAAAAGCATTAATTTTTTGGAAACATCCGCAGGCCTCGGCCGAAGGGTTTTCGAGGGGCTGGGCAGCCCCGCCCTGCTCTGGCATAGTCGATGAAAATACAACCGGACAGACTTGTTGCGCAGCTCCTTACTACCTCTGATTTCCGTGATCGTTCCGGTCTTCGATGTCGAGGATCATGTTGAGGCCTGTCTGCAAAGCCTGCAGCGCCAGAGCCTTGCCGACTTTGAGGCGATCGTGGTGGATGACGGTTCGCGCGATGCGTCGCGGGCCCGCGCCGAGGCGGTGATCGCGGGCGATCCGCGGTTTCGACTGATTGCCCAGGAGAATGCCGGGTTATCTGCGGCGCGGAATGCAGGCCTCGCACAGGCGCGGGGTCAGTTTATCGCCTTTCTCGACAGCGATGATCGCCTGGCGCCGGATTTCCTCGCGCGGATGCATGGGGCGCTGACCGAGAGCGGGGCGGATTGGGTTGCCTGTGGCATTCGCTTCCTTCATCCCGATGGTACCAGCCGCACCCATTCCGCGATCCATGGCGATGAGCAGATCGAGGGTGGCGCGCGGCTCTATCCGCTGGACGACTGGTGCGCGGTGATCCGGCATTTTCCTTCGACCTGGAACAAGCTTTATCGCCGCGAGCTGATCGAGGGGCTGCATTTCGACGAAGGCACCTACTTCGAAGATCACGCGTTCTTTTATCAGGTCGCGGCGCGCACGCGGGCGCTGCTACACCTGCCCGAGGCTCTTTATCTGCAGACACGTGGGCGCAGTGGTCAGATCACTGCCGAAGACAGCGACCGTGTGTTTGAGCAATTCGCTGTGCTCGACCGGATCGCGCCGCTGATCCAGAGCGCTGCGAAAACGCATGGCGATCAGGCCTATGCCCGTATTGCCTCGCGGCTTCTGTTTGAGCGCTCGGTCAGTCTGCGAAATCCCCAACGCCGGGCGCGCTATCTGGAGGTCGCGCGGGCGTTTCTGGCAGGGCGGGGGCTGCACTATCAGCCGGAGTGGGATCTGACGCTGCCCAAGGCCTTCGCGCTGGAACTTGCCGGGCGCACTCCCCTCTCGATCGTGATCCCGTGGAACGGCGCGGAAGAGCCGCTGCGCCGCACCCTGACCGCTTTGCAAGATGCGCCGCTGGCAAGCGAAGTGCTGATCGTGTGCGATGATGTGCCCGAGGCCCGCGCGAACGCTTTGCTGCCTCTGGTGCCGCAGATCCCGGTGCGGGTACTGCGCAATCCGGGGCGCGGAGAGGGGGCTGCGCGGAACGCGGGCCTCGATGCTGCGCGCGGAGATTGCATCGTGTTTCTGGATGCCGGGGACTGCCCCAAACCCGGTGGGCTTGCGCAATGGCTTGAGGAGATGCTGCGCAGCGAAAGTGATTTTGGCCTGTCGCAATTTCGGCTCGGGATCGGCGGGGCGGAGGTCCACAATGGCTTCCACGATATGGCCGGAACCGACCCCGCCACGCTGCGGAATGGCCCGATGACTCTGGCGTCGGATCAGGCCGCAAAACTGCACGCGCATCCTTCGGCCAAGATCTTCCGCACCGAGTTTCTGCGCAGCGAAGCCTTGCGTTTTGGCACGGGCGCGCTTGGGTCGTGGCGGGTGACGATCGGGGCTGCGCTGCGGGCGAAGCGTGTCAGCTATTGCGCCTGGCCCGCGGTGGCGATCGCGCTCGACCCGCCCGCGCGGCAGGTTCTGGCGCGGGCCGAGCGCCCCGACCGACTGCTTGCCGAGATCCAAGATATCGGGCGCAGCATTCCCGAAACCGCCTTGATGACGCCGGACTGGCCGCGCCGCCTGTTTGCGCGGGCGCTGTGGGAGCAGGCGAGTTTCGCTGCATGTTCTGCGGCGCAGCGAAAGCGGCTCGCGCTAATGGCCTTGCCGGGTTTGCTGCGGCTTCAGGCGCCGGTCGGAGTGTTCGATCCCCATATCCCGCCGCGCATCCGGGCACTGTGCTCGGTTGATGGGATGCAGAAGATCGGGGGCGTTGTCTTCGCGTCAGGGTTGAGTCATAACGACGCCGACCCTTTGGCTTCCGGAATGGATCGAACGCATATGCAGAGCTTTCCGGTGACGCGTTACGGCCTCCTGGCTTGCCGGCTGAATTTCCACGAGGCGCCCTACACGAACCTCTCGTTCTTCCGGCGTGGCAGCGACGAAATTCTGTTTCATATCTCGCTGCGCGCCGATGAAGGCCTTGTGGTTTGCAATGCACGCAGCGCCGAGCCCGAAGGCTGGGGCGCCGAGATTCGGCGCAAGGTTGTTCTGCACCGCGACCGGCCGCAGCGCCTTGAGCTTGAGATCAAACCGCCCCAGATCCGGGTGCGCCTGGATGGCCAAGAGATCTTTCGCTTTGGAGGCTGGCGCGGGCGGCGGTTCCGCAAGCTCGATCAGATTGAACGCTTCGATCTGCATGGGGCGGTCCCGGCGGCGGCGCTGGATCTGGCGGTGCCGCTTGATCCCGCGACGGGCGCCTCCGGTCTTTGGCTCAGCCATCGGCTTGAGCTGCGCGCTGCCGCCGATGCTGCGACCGCGCGGTTTCTGGATGCGCGCGGGCAGGATATCGACGCGCTGCCAGCGCCGATCGAGGCAGGCTCCGGTTTGCGCCTGATGCTGCCAGGCCGCGTCTGGCAGTACATTCCCGAAGGCAGCCCGCTGCAACTGACCTTGCAGGCGGACGGCAAGCGGCTACCGCTCCGGTTGACCCGCGAAGATCTGGCGCAGCAAATCTCCGCGCGGCTGGCAGTGACCGATCTGGGCAATGACCTCCTTGCGGCAACACAGATCCTTGAACATGTGCGCTTCGCCGGTCTCTGGTCGCGGCTTTCGCCACTGGCACAGCGGGCCGTTGCCAGCCTTGCGACGCAGCTTCGGCTTGAAGCGTTTCTCTGGCCCGAAGGCGGGCCCGAAAGTCCGCCGCCACCGCCGAAACCCGACCTGACTTCGGGCGGCCCCGAGGCGCATGAGCGTCACGTGTCGCGCACGCTTGGCCGCTTTGCCGAGGCACGCCGTCGTGATCCGGGCACGGACCCGGCGCAGCTCTTGCCGGACCTTGGGCTAAGTGGCGCCGCGCTGGCCGAGGCCTGCATCGCACTCTCCGAGGTGTTTTGTCTTTCGGACCGGGCCGAGGCGCTGTTCGACTACGCGAAAGATCGTGGGCTACCCGCTTTCGCGCCAAAGGGCGAGGGCTGGCACGATTCCGCGATCCTGCCCTTCCTGCTGCTGCAAGGGGATCTCGACCGTCTGGACGAGGTGCTTTGGCATCTGGTCGAAGATCGTGAAAGCTGGCTTGTGACGTCCGCTATTGGCTGGACCGTGCGCCGGGCGCTGCGCGATCCGCGCCTTGATGTGGCCCGGCGCGACAAGGTGATCTACGCCTACCTCGCGCTGATCGACCGGCGCCAACCCGAGTATTGGGAGCGGGTGCCATGCCGCGCGCTGATCGAGGCAGGGTTGTCACTGATCGAGGCTGGCGCGCATCTGCCTGACTACCTGCGCCGCCAGACCGAAGAGACCCTGCTGCGCGCCTATGGGTTGCAGCCCGAGTTCTGGCGGGGCTTTGCCCAAAGGGCCGAGCGTGCCGGGCCACAAATGCAGGTTGCGGCGAAGGCATTCGCGGCGCTTGTCGAGGGCGGCTTTGGTGGCCCGGCCACGCCGGCGCAGATCGACGCGCTGCACCTGTTCGAGAGCCTTGGCGCCTCGGGTGCGACGCGGTTGCGGCGCGAGATTCTCGGTCCGGCGGGGCTGCCCGCACGGTCCGATAGTGCCTTCCTTGCGGAAGCTGCGCGCGCGGGTCTTGATCCGGCCGAAGCCGGAATTCGCCATTTCTCCTTCCCGAACGAGGCCGAGGCCGATCCCGCGCTTTGCGGGCTTGTCCGCGAGGCGTTGATGGCGCAGGGGCCCAAGGTGTCGCACGCGCCGTTCTATCGCCTGCAGCACGACCTAGGGGCGCGGCTCGCGGCACTGGTGCAGCAGGCCAAAACCCGTGCCCCCGACACGGACGAGTTTGCCTCGCATTTGCAGGATCTGCGTCCGCTGGCGTCTCACGGGTCGGGCTATCTTGGCCTTGCTCTGGCGATCCGGCTTGCGGTTCTGGTGGCGGAACACCCCGCGGCTTCGGCTCTTTGCTGTGACTGGCTGCAGGCGCAGCTTTCCGGGCGTCCGGCGGATGTGCGGAACGAGATCGCTGCGGCATCTTCGGTTCGGGCGGCGCTGCACCGCGCGCGCGGCACGGCGGTCGAGAGCCAACTGGCCGCGCTGTTCGGTGACATCGCGAAGACCGAGCCGCTGCCCGCTTCCGAGAACCCAATCTTCGACACGCTGGTGACGGTTTTCTCGTGCCAGCCCAATCTCGCGACGCGGATCCCGGCGATGCGCGAGGGCTGGCTCTCGGCGCTGCGGGTGCTGGGCGTGCCCTATGTGGTGGTCGTCGGCGGTGCCACAGGTGCCGCGCGGCAAGACGGCGATGTGCTGCATCTGCCCTGCCCGGACGACTACGAAGGGCTACCGCAGAAAACCCTCGCGACGATCGACTGGGTGCGGCGCAACACGGGCTTTGGCTATCTGCTCAAGATCGACGATGACTGTTTCCTGAACGCGGCGGAGTATTTCCACAGCCTCAGCCATCTGAAATTCGACTATTACGGGCGCAAGCTGACGCGGGTTACGGGCCAGATGGACCGTGCCTGGCACAATGCTAAATCGCAAAGCGCGCGCGGAAGGCTGGAGCTTGATAAATCCGCCGAGCCGTCCCTCTATTGCGACGGCGGGTCGGGCTACGCGCTGTCGCGCGCGGCGATGGACGCCGTTGCCCGCGCCGCCGCCAGCCCCGAAGGCCGCGCGCTGATCCAGCGGTCTTTCATGGAAGACAAGATGCTGGGCGACCTGCTGGCGTTGGAAGGGATCGCACCGGCGGATGAGGATTATCGGATCACCGTGCGCCGCCGCGAAAACCCGGCGGGCCTGCCGGTGCCGCGCTGGGTGAACGGCTTCAATGCCAGCGCCTGCAATCCGGTCAAGCTCGTGCATCTGGACCGTGCCGAGGATCAGGCGCCTGCGCAGCGCCAGCTACTAGAGGCGCCTGGGCTCTGGCCGAAAAAGATCTGGCCAAGCTATCTGCCAGCGCATCTGTCCGAAGATTGCAACGCGCTCGAACTGATCTCGCCTGCGGAGCGGTTGGAGGCCGTCCGAAACGCCGAGGTGGCGGTTGTGGCCTGCATGCGCAACGAGATGTTCATGCTGCCGCAGTTCCTCGCGCATTATCGGGCAATGGGGGTGGGCGCTTTCCTGATCGCCGACAACTGCTCGGACGATGGAACGCTGGAATATCTGGAGGCGCAGCCGGATGTCTCGGTCTTTTCCGTCGACACTGCCTACCGGCTTTCGCATTACGGCGTGGCGTGGCAGCAGGCGCTGCTGGCGGCGTTCCGCGTCGGTCGCTGGTCCTTGGTTGCCGATGCTGATGAGCTGCTGGTCTGGCGCGCTGATCTGTCGGGCAGCCTGCCGGAATTGCTGCGCAGCGAAGATTTCGCCGATGCTGATGCTGCGCGTGTTTTCATGCTCGACATGTATCCCCGCGGCTCCCTTGAGCAGGTGGATTTCCGCGCGGGCGCGCCATTCGAACAGGCCTGTTTCATCGACCGGGAACCGTTCCTTGAAACCTCGTTCGGGCAGGGCCCCTATTCGAACGCCCCAACCTGGACGAGCGCGGTGCGCCATCGTCTGATCCCCGGATCGCGGCGTGAGCTGTTCGTTGCGCAGAAACTCGCGCTGCTGAAGTATCACCCGCTGATGCGGCTCTCGGCGGGGTTGCATTATGGCGCGGGCATGCGCGTCGCGCGGCGCGAATTGCTGTTCGGGCACTTCAAGTACAACGCGGATTTCCGCCGCAAAGCTCAGGCCGAGACCGCGCGACGCCAGCATTTCAATGGCGCCGAAGAATATCAGAAATATCTTGCGCTGGTCTCCGAAGGCCGCGACGTGCTCTACGAAGAGGGGCTTTCAGTTCACTGGACCGAGGCGTCTTTCGTGCGGGCCCGTCTTGACGGTCTCAAGACGTGAGCACGCGGCGGCGCAGCTTTTCCATCCCCGCCGCATTGAGCGTTTCAAGCTGGTCCCAAAGCGCATAATCGCGCTCAAAGAACGCGCGCATCTCGGGCAGAAGCTCTTCGGGAATGAACTGTGTTTTCGGCGCCTTGAGCGCGCTGACATTCTTTTCCGCAAGCTCGAAGGGAATACCCAGCAGCTCGCAGATCTCACCGAGATAGGCGTCGAGGCGGTGGTGCGGGATGATCACATCAACGATCGGCGCGCCGGAGCGATCGACGAAAATGTCATGCTGGTTCGGGCGGCGCGTCTTGCGCGGATCGCCCGCCTTGCTGACGGTCTCGGCCCAATATTCGGCAAAGCTCATCTCGCGGGGCAGCTGCACCTTGCGGCCCTTGCCCTTGCGATAGCGAAACCACGACCCCATCCAGTCGATCGGTTCACGCATCACGCCGAAGCGGAAAAAAGTTTCGGGGGCAAACTCGGGTTGCGCGAACAGAAAGCGATATTCGCCAAGGACCTTGCGCAGCGCGCTGTGCTTGCGCCGGGCATTGCCGCCATGGATGACCTCGGAATAGGGCATCAGCAGATGCTCGATGGAGGTCGAGGCCGATTTGGTGTTGGCCACGAAGATAAAGCGTTTCTCGACGCCGATGAGCATGTTCGTTCACCAGTCCTGTTTGGGCTGCGGGACAATACGTCTTAGTTGAGCGAAGGGCAAACCACTCGCCTCATGGCATTGAGGCTCCGCACGAGGGGTGATAGCGTCCGCTTCGACCGATCCTTCTGCGGCGAGACGCCATGAGTTACCCTTTCCTGATCTGGACGATGCGGCGCACTGGCGGGACCACGCTTGCCAGCCTCGTGATGGAAATGTCCGAGCATCTCGCGACCGAGCACGAGCCGTTCAATGTCGATCGGAAGTTCGGGGCGATCACGCGCGATTTTCGGCAGCGTGGGGATCTGGCGGCACTGCGCGCGGGTGTTGACGAGGCGCTCGCTCCGGGGCGCAAGATCAAGCATTGCCACGAGATCGTGCCGAGCGCGCTGAACCGGGCGCTGATGGAGGCGGGCGAGCGCTATGGCAATCGCCATGTCGTGCTTGATCGCCGCAACGAGGTCGATCGCATCGTTTCGCTTGAACTTGCCAAGATCACCGGCGCCTGGGGCAAGGAGGCGGCCGACGCGAATTACCAGCGGATCGAGCGCGGTGAGATCACGCTTGCGCCGATCGAGCTTGAAGCGCCGCTGCGCCACCTTGAGCTGTGCCGAAATCGGCGCCAGCAATTGGCGCGGCTGTTCGAGGAATTCGGGGTCGATCCCTTCGTGATCCATTTCGAGGATGTCTACGGCGACTTTGACGCTGGCAGGGCGCGCGTCCAGGATCTGCTCGCCCATCTTGCGATCGACCGGGCGGCTTTTCCCGACTATGAAAAACGGGTTCGCGATGCGCTGCTGACACGCGGCCAGAACACGGCGCGGATCACGGATTTCGTGCCCAACATCTCGGAGCTCCGCGCGCGGCTGGAAGAGGCTGTGGCGCGAGATCCTTTCAGCTTCTGACCGGCGCTCAGGCCGGTTCCTGATAGAGCGAGCGCAACTGCGCCAAATGCTCCGGCATGGACACTGGCGCCATCGCGCCTGCCCAATAGGCCCGAAGGTCGATTGCGTCGTTCAGTGCCGTTTGCAGGCAGCGATGAAAATCCGGGATCGAGCCGGCGTCATGGATCAGCGCGGGGAACCGGCCAAGCTCGGAGGCACCGCCCCGGTTCGAGGTCAGCAGCGCAATGTGGCGGGCGTGCATTTCGATTGCGACCTGCGGCAGGTTATCCTCCCAGAGAACCGGGATCAGCCCGAGACGCGTGTCCGCAAGAAGGTGATCAAGGTCGTTCGCACGGTAGCCGTCGACATGGGTCAGGCTGGCGAGCCGAGGGCGCAAGGCCGCCAGCCGGGCCATCGCCTCCGGTGGACCGCTGCGCGCCGCGACCAGCAGGTGCAGGCGGCGGGCCTGCGCCTCGGGCAGGGCCTCAAGCGCATTGAGCAAAAAGAAGAACCCTTTGTCGCGCCGCATATAGCCCAGATAGGCCAGGCTCAGCGTGCCATCAGGGTTCAGCAGGCTGTCTGCCGGGTGGGTTTCCGCGAAATGCCGTGCATGGGCCGAGCCGATATAGCTTGTGCGCAGCAGCTCCGGGCGGAGGCCATGCTGCGCAGCAATTTCCCGCACGCGCCCGGAAACGCAGAGAACCTGATCGGCATGCGCATTGAGCGCGGCAACCATCTGCTTGCGTCGCGCAGCAAAATGCTGCGCCTGGGTGGAGCCGGATCGCGGTGCAGCGGTTGCGGCCCGGACGCGCCTGCGCAGCATTCCGGCGGCGCGCAGCGACAGCCGCCCGGCGCGCATCAATTGACGGAATGTCAGGTCGAAGGCGCGGCTGCCGGGCCGCAATCCGGCGCATTTCAGGTGGTAGGCCAGCCCGTTCGCGCCGCGCAGCAAACGTGCGTCGGGGCGGGGCTGCACAAGGCAGTTTGCACAGGCCGCGCCCGCCTTGAAATCCGCGCAATGCTCCGCCTCGCGCTGCCAGAGATTCACCTGCGGGCAGAACGGGTAGTAGTTGTGCAGCGTCACCACCACGCGTGTCCTGTGCCAGATCTCCTTGAGCTTCAGAACCTCGATCGGCAGCCCCTCGAGGTTGTTGAAATGGATCACGTCATAGGGGCCGGTCTTGTCGATAAAGTCGAAGAAGGCCTCGGTTGTCGGCGCATGCGCGATCTGATGCGGGCTGCCGAACGAGAAATGCGCCGGCGACAGAACCCCGGAATTCACGATCTCAAAGCGGCGGTCGCGGTCGGCCTCGGGCCCGTGACGCAGCCGCTCCCAGCGCGGCGCGCGGTTGAAAAGATCGTAGGAAATCCCCGACGACAGAAAACTTTCGCGAATAGTCGGGTCCGCGTCCCAGGCATGCATCAGGTTGCGCTGATAGACCGAAACACCGCCCCCGCGATGTTCGTCGTCCAGATAGTCGACCCAGTTGTAGTAAAGGATCCTCATGTCCGGGTGCCGGAGAGCGCGGCTTCGAGCGCCTCGACCCGCTTTGTCAGCAAGTCGATCTTCTTGTCGCTGGCATGGCTCAGGCGGCGATGGTCCTGCAGCATCAGGCCAAGCAAGGCCGCCTGTTCGCCGATGCGCGGGTCCTCGGGTTGAGGCAGATCGCCAGTAAGGCTTTTGGTGTCGAACTGTGTACCGGGCAGATGTGCCAGTTCCTCCAGCCCCGCCTGCGCGCGCTGCGAAATTTCCGTCAGATCGGCAGCCGGATCTCCGGCCAGATCCAGAAAGCCGCGTGCGCGTTCGAGCATCCGCCCGCGCTGCGCTTTCGGCACATCGAGCAGGCGCATCACGCGGGCCAGCTCAAGCAGGCGGTCATCCATGCGCGGGTTCACATCGGCCTCGGGCAGCGCCCATTTCTGCAGGGGCTGCGGCGGCAGGCCAAGTGCAGCAATGAAATCCGCAAACAGCGCATCGCCCTTGCGCAGCGCATCCGTGTAGGGCCGGATCGTCACCGCTTCGGGCCCGAACAGACGCAGCCACGGCCCCAGCGCCAGCGCGTAATCGTAATGGATCGGCTCGATCACCGAGCGCACCGTTTCATTGAACCCCGGCACCGGCATGTTCATCTTGACGAGCTGGTTGTACCACGAGCGCAGATGCGCCTGGGGCGCACGCAGATAGGCGATGATGCGAACATCCAGCGCATTTCTCTGCGCAGCGAAAATTCGCGCCAGAAGCGCCTCGGCCTCGGGATGGGCGCCAAGGCGCATGAACTCTTCGGAGCTGATCAGGACCTGCGGCGCCTTGCTTTTGTGAACGGCTTCGAACAGCTCGGCCCAGATCGCCTCGACCGGGGCCGGGTCACGAAAGCCATGCATGAGCGTCCGCGCCCCCGCCGCTTTGAGCAGCGCGAAGGCCGGGCGGGAGTGTTTTGCGAGGTGGCGCATCTCGGCGGTGTAGTCGATGCCGAGCTTGCGCAGCGCCTTCGCATTATTCGCGCAAAACACCTGCAGGGCGGTGGTGCCTGTCTTGTAATGACCGATGTGAAGAACGAGTGTCTTTCGCATGCATCCCGATCCTTGCGCGCCTTCCTCGGGGTAGCGCCTGTGGCCCTGCCTTTCAAGGCGCACGTGCAACCCTAGCGCGATTATGCCAATTGCCGCTCGTGCAGCTCGATCGCTTCTTCGAGGTCGTCGAAATACCGCAGCTTGCCATTCTCGAGCACGATGCCCGCGTCGCAAAACGCGCGCAATTGCCGGGGCGAGTGGCTGACCATGATTGCCGAGGCGTGTTTCATCCGCTCCCTGAAGATAGAGCGGCTCTTGCGGCGAAAGGCGGCATCGCCGACGGCGGTGGTTTCATCGACGAGATAGGTATCGAACCGGATCCCCATCGAGGCGCCAAAGGTCAGCCGCGCGCGCATCCCGGCGGAATAACTGCGCACCGGCATGTGGAAATGCCGGCCCAGCTCGGCGAAGTCTTCGACGAAGGCGACAAGCTCGTCGCTGTCGACGCCGTAGATCCGCGCGATGAAACGGATGTTCTGGATCCCGGTCATCTCGCGGTGAAACGAGCCGCCAAACCCCACCGGCCAGGAGATCGAGCCATCCGAAACGATCCGCCCGGAATCCGGTCGCATCGTGCCCGCGATCAGTTGCAAGAGCGTCGATTTGCCCGCGCCGTTGCGCCCCAGAAGCCCGAGCGAGCGCCCCGAGGGCAGTTCGAGCGTGAGGTCGCGGATCACCTCCTTGCGTTGGCCGCGCAGCTGGAACCCTTTGCTCAGATGCTCGAAGCGGATCATCCGGCCCCCTGCTCAGCCCCGGTCGCGGATCGAATAATAGATCAGCGCCAGCGTTGCCCAGCCAAGCGCCAATACCAGCGCGGTCAGCCAGAACAGCACAGCGCGACGCGGGTATTCGGAGCTTTCCGGCAGGCTCGGGCGGATATAGCTCGCCAGATAGCGGCTCTGGCGCGCGGCATTGGCCCGGGCCAAATCAAGCGCGCTGAGCGCCGAGCGATAGGTTTCCTCGGCATATTCGCGATCGACGACAAGCCCCTCATATTCAGCGAAAAGCTTGGGAAAATCGTCGCCCGCCGCGCCATTCTCGCCCACTTGCGAGGCGAAGGAGCGGCGCTCCTGCGCGATCCGCTGGCGGATCACCTCGATCCGGCGCTGGGCCTGAGCGATGCGGGGATCGGTGCTCTTGGTCGTCTCGGCCAAGAGGTCGAATTCGATCAGCGACTGCGCCAGTTGCTGCTGCAAGGTGTTCATCACCCCCATGCGGCCCTGAAAATCAGCCTCGGGATCGACGATCTGGGTGCGGGTGCGGAAATTCGTCATCGCCTCGCGCGCCTCTTTCAGCCGCGCAACCGCGACCTCCAGATCCGACAAGGCATAGCGCATTGCATCTTCGCGCGCCTGTGCGTTGAGCGTGTTGATCTTGTTCTGGCTCTCGTCAAGGATCGCCTGCGCGATGATCTGCGCGGTCTGCGGATCGAAGGCGAGCACGGTGACCTCGATCAGCCCGCTGGCCTTGTCATAGCTGATCCGCACCACGCGCTGCCAGAACCAGGTGAGGTCTTCGATCGTGGCATCGGGCCAGATCGAAAAGGCCCAGTCGCCCGGCCAGTATTGCGCGTAATGCGAACGCAGGTCGATTTTACGATCGACGGCCGCGACGATCTCGCTGGAGCGGATGAATTCGTAGAGGATATCGCTTTCCGAGCTGACCGAGCCACCGGCGAACTGGATCAGCCCGCCCAGCGTTTCCGAGATCGCTCCGCCTTCTTCCTTGCGCACGGCAAAGCCCGTGACCGAGGCATATTGGTCTTCGGCGATGACCCAGAGATAGAACGCCACCAGCACCAGCGGCCCCAGAATCCCGATCAGGAAGGACATCAGCAGCAGCTTGTGGCGCTTGCGCATGCCTGCCGGGCGCGCGGTCGCCCGCGTGAAGCCCGGTGCCTTCGGGGTTTGGGGCGTTTGCGGGCTGCGCGCCTCTGGTGCCGAAGGGGCGGAATCAATCATCGGTTGATCTGCTATTTGTTTCCTCGCGACTTTTCTTGCATAGTCGCCCCTACATATCCAGCCGGAACCGCCCTTCATGACGATCATCATTCCGCATCCCGACCAGCCTTCGGAGCGCCCCGTCCGCATGATCCTTGCGGCGACGGCGCGCACGGTGATCGCGCTGATGCTGCGCGAGATGTCGACGCGTTTCGGGCGCACGCCGGGCGGCTATATCTGGGCCCTGGTCGAGCCGATCGCGGTGCTGTTGGTGTTGTCGATCGGTTTTTCGCTGATGCTGCGCAACCCGTCGCTGGGGACAAGCTTCCTCTTGTTCTATGCGACGGGTTATCTGCCGTTGAAGATGTTCACCCATGTTTCCAGCACGGTCGGTCGTGCGCTGACCTTTTCGCGCCCGCTGATGCAATATCCGACGGTGACCTGGGTCGATGCGGTCATTGCGCGGTTTCTGCTGAACGTGCTGACCGAGTTGCTGGTGGCGGTGATCCTGATCGCCGGCATCTTTGCCGTGATCGACACTCATGCGGTGATCAAGATCGGCCCGATCGTGACCGGCATCTTGCTGATCATGCTGCTTGGGCTCGGCATCGGCGTTTTGAACGTCGTCCCATTTGGCAAGTTTCCGGCGTGGGAGCGACTCTGGTCGATCGCGACGCGGCCGCTCGTGCTGGCCTCGGGGCTGTTCTATATCTACGAGGACCTGCCGCAGATGGCGCAGGAGGTGCTGTGGTATAACCCGCTTCTGCAACTGACGGGGATGGTGCGCAGCGGGTTCTATCCGATGTATGACGCGGCCTATGCGAACCCGGTTTATGTGCTGATCTTCGCGCTGGTGCCCTTGTTCTTCGGGGTGCTGCTGATGTGGCGGTTCCACCTCGATTTGCTGCAGGACTAGTCACGCGTCTCGGCCAGGTGCAGCACCTCGGCATGGCGCCGGTCGCGGCGCCCGCGCAGCCCGTCCGCAAGCGCCGCCAGCGTCAGGCGCAGAAAGGCGCGCCGCGCGCCGCGATGCGCGCGAATGCGCATCAGCCAGCGTGGCAGGATCACGCAAAGCACCGGCCAGAACCATGCGCCCGCCGCCATCCGGTAGAGGATCAGCAAGTTGCGCTGATAGTAATAGGCCTTCCAGAGCGGGCGAAACCGCCGCTCGCCGGGCGCGAAGGTCGAGCAATCATGCGCAAAGCGGATCTGGGGCGCGAACAGAATGCGCCCGCCGCGCGCCCGCAGCCCCAGTGTGTAGATCGCGTCATCGCCATAAAGGAACAGGTCCGCATCGGGCAGGCCTGCTCGCGCCAGCCCCGCCCGCGAGATGAAAAACCCTACGAAAGAGGTCACGTCGATCTCGCAAGGCAGTGCCGAATAGGCTGCATCCCCGATGTGAAACCCCGCGCGGCCTCGCGTTGCCGCCCCCCAGAACGCCGCGCGCTGCCAGAACGGGTTGCCCGAGGGGCGGTTCATTTCGCAGATCCGGCCATCAGGGTAATAGACCGCCGCCGCCACAGCCTCGGCGCCTTGGGTCTCAAGCGCATGAAACGCCGCCAAAGCGCCCGGCTCGGGGCGGGCGTCATCATCCATCACAACGATCCAGTCGGGGTCAAAAAGGCTCTGTGCCGCCGCGATACCCGCCGCGAACCCGCCCGCGCCGCCGGTGTTTTGCTCTTGCCGCAGGATGTGTAGCGCCGGATGCGCCTGTGTGCGCAGCCACTCGGCCGTGCCATCACCCGAGGCATTGTCGACCACCACCACCGCATCGAGGGCGCCGGGCAAATCGGCCATCAGCCGGGGCAGCGTCACGCGTAGCTGCGCCAGCCGATCGCGCGTCACGACGACGGCGACAAGGCGCGGTTTGGCGGTGGGATCGGGGTTGTGCATCGGGGCTCCTTCTTGCGCCTTGGTGCTAGCAGAAACCCGCCTGCGGCAAAAGCGCGGCGCTTCGGCGGAAAGCCTGCATTGGCATTGCGCGGCCGAAGGGCTTATATGACGCGAAAGTCAAAGTGAAAGAGACAGACGTGGCGATCCATCTGCATCAGAACGACCTGCCCGAGGGGCTCGATCTTGGCCCGGTCGTGGCCATCGACACCGAAACCATGGGGCTCGATCCGCGCCGCGACCGGCTTTGCCTTGTGCAGCTCTCGTCGGGCGACGGCGATGCGCATCTGGTGCAGATCGCCAAGGGGCAGCTTGAGGCGCCGCGGCTGTGCGCGATGCTGGCCGATCCGGGCACCGAGAAGCTGTTTCACTTCGCCCGTTTCGATATCGCCGCGCTTTACAACGCGTTTGGCGTGATCACGGCACCCGTGTTCTGCACCAAGATCGCCTCGAAGATGGTGCGCACCTTTACCGACCGCCACGGGCTGAAATACCTGCTGCAGGAGCTGGTTGGCGTCGATATTTCCAAGCAGCAGCAGACCTCGGACTGGGGCGCGCCGCAGCTGACCGATGCGCAGCTGGAATATGCCGCCTCGGACGTGCTCTATCTGCACCGCCTGAAAGAGGTTCTGGCCGGGCGCCTTGCGCGCGAAGGCCGCACCGAGCTGGCGCAATCCTGCTTTGATTTCCTGCCGGCGCGGGCGCGGCTTGACCTGATGGGCTGGGAGGAACCGAATGACATCTTCCACCACTGATTTCCTGACGACCGCCCGCGAAGTGATCGCGATCGAGGCGGCGGGGCTGGCCGCGCTGGGCGAGAGCCTTGACGGTGCCTTCACCGAAGCGGTCGAGCTGATCCTGAAGGCGCGTGGCCGCGTGATCGTCTCGGGCATGGGCAAATCGGGCCATATCGCGCGCAAGATCGCTGCGACGCTGGCCTCGACCGGCACGCCCGCGCAATTCGTCCACCCGGCCGAGGCAAGCCATGGCGATCTGGGCATGGTCACCGAGGATGACGTGGCGCTGGTGCTGTCGAACTCGGGCGAAACGCCTGAACTCGCCGATCTGATCGCGCACACGCGGCGGTTCTCGATCCCGCTGATCGGGGTCGCCTCGCGCCCCGAATCGACCCTGTTGCGGCAGGCCGATGTGGCGCTGGTGCTGCCGCATGCGGCTGAGGCCTGCGGCACCGGCGTGGTGCCCACCACCTCGACCACGATGACGCTGGCGCTGGGCGATGCGCTGGCCGTCGCGCTGATGGCGCATCGAGGCTTTACCGCCGCGCATTTCCGCGCCTTCCATCCGGGCGGCAAACTGGGCGCGCGGCTGTCGAAAGTGGCGGATCTGATGCATGCCGATATGCCGCTGGTTGCCGAGGACACTCCGATGACCGAGGCGCTGCTGGTGATGAGCCAGAAGGGCTTTGGCGTGGTTGGCGTGCTTGATGCCGACGAGCGCCTTGCCGGCATCATCACCGATGGCGACCTGCGTCGCCATATGGCGGGGCTGCTGGAGCATCGCGTGCAAGAGGTGATGACCCGCAACCCGCGCTCCATCGCGCCGGACGCGCTGGCCGAGGCCGCCGTTGCCTTGATGCAGGAGAAAAAGATCACCTGCCTCTTTGCGCTGAAAGATGATCGCCCCGTTGGCCTGATCCAGATCCACGACTGCCTGCGCGCCGGGGTGGTCTGATGGCCTATGACAACAGCCATTCGCGTTTTGTCGGCTGGGCCAAGATCGTCCTGCCCCTGATCGCGCTTGTGCTGTTGTCGACCCTGTTTTTGCTGTCGAACCGGGTCGATCCGATGGCGGCGATTCCCTATGCCGAGGTCGACGTGATGGAGCTTGTGCGCGAGCCGGCCCTGATCGAGCCGCAATATGCGGGCATGACCGAAGATGGCTCGGTGCTGAGCCTGACGGCCCGCCGCGCCGTGCCCGACCCTGAAAACGAGCGTGGCGCCAGTGCCGAAGGTCTGGTGGCGAAACTGACCGCGAAATCGGGGTTTGTTGCCGATATGACGGCCACTTCGGGGGTTCTGGACCCGGCCGGGCAGGGCCTTGTGCTGAGCGAAAAGGTCACGCTGCAGACCTCGACGGGCTATCGGATCGCCTCGGAGCGAATCGATGTGAATCCCGATATGACAGAACTTGTCTCGCCGGGTGCGGTGTCCGGCGAGGGGCCGTTCGGCACGCTTGAGGCGGGCCGGATGGAATTGAAGGCCGATGACAACGGTCAGGTGCTTGATCTGCTCTTCAATGAGCGCGTGAAACTGGTATATTTGCCGCCGCAATGAGGTTCTGATGTCGTTTTGTTTTCGCATTCTTGCGCTGATCGGCCTGCTCGCGGCGAGCCCCGCCCTGGGCCAGCAGATCGCTTTTGGCGGCATCAAGGGCGACACCAAGGCCCCGGTCGAGGTCACCGCAGATTCGCTGGCGGTGAATCAGGAGACGGGGCATGCGGTTTTTACCGGAAATGTCGTGATTGGTCAGGGCGATATGCGTCTGACGGCCGCGCAGGTCGAGGTGGTCTACGGTCAGGGCGACCAGTCGCGCATCGACCGGCTGCATGCGACGGGTGGCGTGACGCTCGTCTCTGCCCGCGAGGCGGCCGAAGCCTCCGAGGCGATGTACGACGTGGCCAAGGGCACCGTGGTGATGACCGGCGACGTGCTTTTGACGCAGGGCGAGAACGTGATGTCGGGCCAGCGCCTCGATGTCGATCTGGCGACCGGCACCGGTCAGATGCAAGGCCGCGTGCGCACGATTCTCCAGCCGGGAGGCAACTGATGGATCTGCTTCCCGATCAGGCGCCCGCGGCGGATCAGCCTACGGGCGGTACCGGGCTTGAGGTTCAGGGCCTGCGCAAATCCTATCGGCAAAGACCGGTCCTGCGGGACGTCTCGATGACGCTGCATCAGGGCGAGGTTGTGGCGCTTCTGGGCCCGAACGGCTCGGGAAAGACCACGTGTTTCTACAATATCGCCGGGCTGATCACGCCCGACGCGGGCAGCGTCAAGATCGACGGGCAGGATGTGACCACCCTGCCGATGTATCGCCGTGCGCGCCTTGGTATCGGCTATCTGCCGCAGGAAACCTCGATTTTCCGGGGGCTTACGGTCGAGCAGAATATCATGGCCGTGCTGGAAATCGTGCTGGACGAGCCCCATCATCGCCGCGAACGGCTCGAAGAGCTGCTGGGGGATTTCTCGATCGGGCATCTGCGCTCGGCCCCGGCGCTCGCGCTGTCGGGCGGTGAACGCCGCCGCGTCGAAATCGCGCGCTGCCTGGCCGCCGACCCGAAATACCTGCTGCTCGACGAGCCTTTCGCGGGCGTCGACCCGATCGCCGTCGGCGAAATCCGTCAGCTCGTGTCGCATCTGAAGGAACGCGGCATCGGCGTGCTCATCACCGATCACAACGTCCGGGAAACACTGGAAATTGTCGATCGGGCCTATATTCTGCACGACGGCAAGGTCCTGATGTCGGGCACCACCGACGAAGTTGTGCGTGACGAGAACGTCCGCCGTGTCTACCTCGGCCAGAACTTCAGGATCATCTGACAGGCGGTTTTGCACTGCGGCGAAACTGACCCGTTGACACTTCCTGCAATCCGTTCCCAAATGAACCAAATGCGTGAACACCGCCCCCTTACCCGAGTGATTTCGCGGCAGAATTTTCCGCCCGGTTTCGCTCAACCTGCGCAAGGCGCTCGGGGCGCGCGCACAGCGTTTTCTGGCAGTTTAACCACCCTGCAACCGGCGCGTGATGTGCTGGTTGTCAGGCAATGACGTGAAGGAGAAGCCATGCGTTACAAAATCACCGGAAGACAACTCGACGTTGGCGAAGCCCTGCAAACCCATGTGAAATCCGAACTTGGCGAAACCGTCGAGAAATACGCGCAGCGTCCTACCGACGCGACGGTGAATTTCTCGAAGGATGCGCATGAGTTCATCTGCGAAGCCACCGTGCACCTGTCCACCGGCCTCACCGCGACGGCCAAGGGCCACGCGACCGAGGTCTATGCGGCCTTCGAATCGTGCCGCGAAAAGATGGACAAGCAGCTGCGTCGCCACAAGCGTCGCCTGAAGGATCACCACAAGGAACGTTCGCAGCCGGTTGAATTCGACCACGCAGGCATGTATGTGCTCGCCGCGGAAGACGACGAGTCGGAGACCGAAGGCAGCGGCCTCGCGCCGATGATCGTGGCCGAGATGGAAACCAAGGTTCCCACGCTCTCGGTTGGCGAAGCGGTGATGCAGATGGAACTGTCCGGCGCGGACCTTCTGGTCTTCCGCAACGAGAAACATGGCGGGGTCAACGTCGTGCATCGCCGTGAAGATGGCAATGTCGGCTGGATCGATCCGCGTAACAGCAAGTGAGCGTCCGGGGACGGGCGTGGAAAAGTCGAAGCAAATGGATTTGACCAATCTGCTCCTGCCGGGCGCCGTCAAGGTGCTGTCCAACGTCACGAGCAAGAAACGCCTGTTCCAGGATCTCGGTGAGATCGCGCATTCAGCCTACGGGCTGAATGCACCTCAGACCGTGGACGCGCTGCAGGAACGCGAAAGCCTTGGCCCGACGGGTGTCGGCCATGGCGTTGCCTTGCCGCATGCGCGTCTGCACGGCCTTGATCGGGTCGTGGGCGTGTTCCTGCGCCTCGAAAAGCCGCTCGATTTCGATGCGGTTGATCGCCTGCCCGTCGATCTGGTCTTTGCGCTCTTCGCGCCCAAGGATTCCGGGGTCGAGCATCTGAAGGCGCTGGCGCTGGTGTCGCGCACGATGCGCAATGCCGAAACCTGCACCAAGCTGCGCGCCAATACCGATCCGGCGGCGCTGCACGCGGTTCTGACGGCCGCGCAGGGCGTTCAGGCCGCCTGAACTAGGCCGTTTTCCAATCCCCAAAGCCGAATTGCATGAAGTCGCGCGCGTAACAATTGCGCGCCGCTGCCTCAAGCTCGGGTTTCCAGATGTCTGCCAGAGTGGTGGTGGCCGGGTCGCCGCCTGCGCGAAACGCGGGCGCCTTGATGCCCGCAGACTGGCACAGATAGGCCAGATCTTCGGAAAGGCGATCTTCGCGCGCGATCAGGTCGGGCAGGGCGAATTGCGCAAAGCCCTGCAACTGCGCCGATTGCGTCGCCCAGAGCCCATGCGTCGCCAGGCTCGTCTGTCCGGCGAGGTTCGCCTTCAGCCAGCCCATGAAGGCGATCAGCGCCTCGGCATGGCGGGCAGGCGGCAAGGCCTCACCCTCGGGCGGCAATGGCAGCTTGTAGCTTTGGCGCAGCACCACGCGGGTTTCGGCGAAATTGTCCCAGTTCACAAGCGCGTTGAAGGCCAGATGCGCGCGCAACAGCGGGTGACGCAGAACGGTGAAGCTGCGATGGCCGGGGTGCTGGCGCTTCCACTGGCGCAGGGTCTTTTGCGAGAACCCCTCTTGCAGCGGGCCAAGCTGCGCGAGCCAGTCGCGGATCGGCGCATCCATCGCCGGGCGCATCGGCATATAGAGAAGCCCCGCCTCATCTGCGGCAATGAAGCCCGGCACATTGGGGCCGCGGCGGGGCTCGAAATTCGGCGTCTTCGACAGGTTGAACCGGTCGAGCCGCGCCAGCGAGGCCTCCATCGCCGGGAAATTCGCGACCTTGGCTTCGAGCGGCTCGGGGTTTTGCACGACGAGGCTGTCGGGCAGCGCCGAAAGCCGCGCCTTGACGCCCAGCCATGCCGCCAGCCCGTTCAGCACGCCAAGGTCCTGCGCATCCTCGTAATCGATGTAAAACGCGGTCTGGCCGCTGCGCTGCAGATGGTTCATCAGCCGCTGCTGGAAATCCTGCAACTCGGCCAGATGCGCCTCGAACTCGGCGACTTCGAAGCTTGCCTGCGCGGATTTGCGATGTTTCGCGTCGCCCAGCTTCCATTGCCCGGTGGCCCGCGCGATCTTCAGGCTGACGTAGCTTTCGATCGGGTTGCGGGTCAGCACGATCTTGGCGCAGCGCGGATCGTCGAGCATCGCGTCCAGCACGCGCGGATCGTGATCGTGGAAATAGCGGCAGCCGTTCAGCCCTTCGGCCGATTTGATCCGCGCCCAGAGCGCCATCGGATCGGCATCGCGCTCAGCTTTCGACAGGCCGAGCATCTCGGAGCGTTTTGGATAGCCGATCAGCGCGGGGTTGAAGGCCTCGCCGTGGCAGGTCACGCCGTCCAGCGCGTTCAGCGCCGCCTCTAGCAGGTTGGAGCCTGTGCGCATCTCGGCGAGCATGACGAAACTGTCGAAGGGGCGCATCGCTTACTTCACCAGATAGGGGCGGCCACGGCGGGGTGCCTTCGGGCTAAGGTCGTCGCCCACCGGAAAATCACCCATCAAGCGCGGTTGCATGCCCTGGTTGCGCAGGCTCTGCAGGAACTGGCCAAAGCCGCTAAGGTCGACCATCTGCGGCACTTCGGTCAGACGCCGTGCGCCGCGCGGGCTGATCTCGTCGATGATGGTTTGCAAGGGCTCCATCGGGTTTTCGACGAAATCGGCCAGCGACCAGATCCGCACCCGCGCCTTGACGAACATCGAGCGCAGGATCGAGAGGTGATGCATCTCGATCTGCTGCAGTCGCGCCGCCTCGCTGCGGATCGCCGCGAAATCCTGGTTCGAGCGGAACAGCGGCACCGCCCATGCCCCCGAGATCACCGAGATCTGCGCATTCGGGTCGGTCGCGGTGAACCAGTCGATGTCCTGTTGCGTATCGCGCGGGCTGAACATGAAGCACTGCCGCTCGCCGCGGGCGTTCCAGATCAGGTTGGTCAGGAAGGCGCGGGGGTTGTAGTCGCGCAGCGTCGCAGAGTTGCTCAGGCAGCCATTGAACATGGTCTCGCCACCGGCAAACTCGGCGCCTTCGGGCCCGAACAAGTGGCCATGCACGCGCACACCCGCCGATTTCGACAGCCAGCCGTCGAAATTCTCGAACAGGTCGGAAAAGCCCTGAAAGATCGAATAGGGCGCCGAAGTCTTGCCGTTCTCGCGGTCTTTCTTGGGAAAGCGCGACTGCATGTAAAGCCCGGGCCGGCCCTTGGTGCGCCGCTCGACCGCCTTGTGAAACAGCCGGTCGATCTTGGTCGGGTTCGGCTCGGCCTCGGGGTCGATGCTCGCGCGGTCGGTCAGGAAAGTTGCGTAAAGCCGCTCGGCCCGGTGCCAGATCTTGCGGGCGACAAAGCAGTCCGAGCGGCGTAGCAACTGCAGGTGGTCATCATAGAAGACATGCGGCTTGCCCTGAAAATCGAATTTCGACAGCGTCAGCGAACGGCTCTCGATCGAGGTGGCATAGAGCCGCGCGAGGGTCTGGAAATAGCTTTCGTCGGGGATCCAGACGCGTCGAAAATAGGCGTCGAACTCGGCGCGGCGCGGGTCTTGCAGGATCGCGCTGAGCGTCTGGCGCGTCAGGCACCACCACTGGCTGCCCAGATGCGGGACCAGCCCCTCGGGGATCTTGCGTTTGAAGCCGATCTTGCGTTGCAGCGCGACATAGCGGTCGAACAAGCGGCGCTGACGTTTCCAGGAAAACGGGAAGCGCAGCGTGAACCGTTCGAGGCCGATGCCGCCGGTGGTCCAGTCAACCTCAGCCGTAGTTACGCTTTCGATGAAATCGGTCTGCGGATGGGCCGCGAGATAGGCGGTCAACTCGTTCAGCGGGCGCAGCGGCAGACAGGAGCCAGAAGCAAGGAAAACGTGGTGGATCTCGGGGTGGCGCGCGAGCATCTGCTCGGCGGCGGCCTGTTCGGCCTGCACCAGTGACCAGGTGCCCCAGTTGCATTTGAAACGCGGCGAAAACGACACGTTTTCAAGATCCGCCAGCGTCTTGACCAAGGTGCCGTATTCCGCCGCATCGGTGCGCTTGTCGACATGGATCACCACGGGCGCACCGCGCTCGGCCCAGTGCCGCGCGACCTGCGCGGCCCGGTCCAGCGCCGTGTGGCA
Source organism: Pseudothioclava arenosa (assembly GCF_002358085.1). GTDB lineage: Bacteria > Pseudomonadota > Alphaproteobacteria > Rhodobacterales > Rhodobacteraceae > Pseudothioclava > Pseudothioclava arenosa. The sequence goes on along the minus strand of NZ_NTJD01000006.1, from coordinate 172,746 downwards.
CATCATGATGAAACCGATCGTCACGCGCGCGCCCTCATGCCCAGTTGCCCTTCGACATCAGCCCGAGAATCTCGAGCTGGCGCCAGTTGATATATTTCTCGGACCATTTGCACCAAAGATCCGGCGGTTCCGAGAGGGTCTCGGCATAGACGCGGTATTCGCGCGAATTTGCGTAATGCTGGCGGCGCTCAAGCTCCTCGGAAACCTTTTCGGACCAGGGCGAGAGGAATTTCGCATGCAGGAGGCAGCCCGAAATCATCTCGCCGCCCCATTCGTCATAGACCCGGTTCAGCCCACGCGGAAGCAGCATATGCGTCGAGGAGGCATAGACCAGGCCGCGCGCCCATTTCACCAGCGGGATCTTGTTCAGCGAGGGCGCATCGGCCGGATCGTCGGGGAAGAAACAGCGCGCGCGGGGCCCGCCCTGAATCCAGAGGTTCTGCATCTTGCCGTTCTTGGAGATCATGTAATTGCCGCTGTCGAACCAACTGGCGATCTCGAACGGGTTCTGGCCTTCGCGATAGGGTTCGGCGTCGATCGGGCCCTTCGGGTACATGTCCAGGAGCATCGCCGGGAAGGAGCGGATTTCGTAGCTGTCGAGCCAGTCGGTCAGTGCGTTGATCGGGCGGGTGTCGCAGAACGGGTAGACAAAGAACTCGTCTGGGTCGAGCGTCAGCGTCCAATGGCCGGTGCCGTATTTGCGCAAGAGCCAGTTCAGCCAATCGATCCCGAAGCCCGAGGATTTATACGAGGCTTGCGTTGTCCAGACCGAGCAATCGGGCTGCGCGGTCAGATATTCGCGCGAGCCGTCCTCGGAGCCATTATCCACGAACAGGAAATGGCCGACGCCCATGTCACGGTAGTAGCGCAGGAAATAGGGCAGGCGCGGGCGTTCGTTGCGCAGCGTGACAAAGACCAGAACTGCATCGGGTTTGATCGTGGCGGTACGATTGGCAACGCAGGACAGCTCGCGGCGCTTGCGAAACGCGCGAAACTGGCGCCATCGGCGCTCCCGACGCAGCTGTCTGAGCTGTCTGAGCTTCACGTTTCGTCCCTTCGGATCTGCCACCGCATTCTCGTGCCGAACTGCTTTCGGTCTGGTTAACCAAAATCCGGGCGGGGTCGGAAACGTCGCCCGCAGGGTAGAATGCGAAGGCCGTATCCCCGCCTTCGATCCATCGCAGAATACGGATTGTATTCAACGCCGTAAACAAGGCTTCTTCGGATCGAAGCGGACGTAAGCTTTATGGCCACAGACCGCGCTGCATTAGGCCCGCGGATTCAAGCGCGGCGGGCCCGTCGTAGGGGCGCGACTCCGGGGTCCAGAGGTCCGGATCGGCGATGATCGCGTCGTAATAGCGATCAAACCGCGCGGCGTGGGTGAAATGTTCGCGCCGGCGTTTCTCTTCTTTGGAGCGGGCGATGATCCCGTCGAGGAACTTGGTGTGCAAAAGCGCCCCGGTCGGCATCTGCGGATTGGGTTCGGTGCCCCCGTTCAGCGCGATCGGCAGCGCCATATGCGTCGAGCTGAGATAGGCATAGCGCCAGTGCCAGCGCACCAGCGGCACCTTGTTCAGATGCGGCGCGTCTGAAGGCGTCTGTGCAAAGAAGGTGCGCGCGCGCGGGCCGCCGCGGATCGAGACGGTCTCGAATTTGGGCTGCGCTTCGTGGCGATATCCCTCGGCATCGAACCAGTTCAGCACCTCTGTCGGGTCCTGTCCCGGCTGATAAGCGGCGCCGGAAACCGGCCCCTTGGGATAAAGATCAAGCATCAGCGCCCGCATCGAGGGCTGCCCCCGCGCGTCCAGCCAGCGGGTGAGCTCGGGCAGGCCGCGCGTATCGCTTTCGGGATAAACGAGCAACTCGTCGGCATCGACGGTCAGGCACCAATGGCCCGAGCCATGCCGCCACAGCAGCCAGTTCACCCAATCCATCCCGAAGCGCGCCGCACGGTAGCTGCGCGTGCTGCGCCAGAGCGAGACATCGGGCTGGCCGGCCAGAAAGGCGGCGGTGTCGTCGGTGGAGTCATTCTCGACGATCAGGAAATGTGCGATGCCGAGGTGGCGGTAATGATCCAGGAACTGCGGAAGGCGGTGGGCCTCGTTGCGCATGCAGGCGAACAGCAAGATATCGTCCGGCGCGATCATGGCGCTGCGATCGGCAACGGCGCGCAGCCCGTGTCGTGCCCGAAAGGCGCGCCAAAGCAGGCGTTTGCGGCGCAAGCGCAGCCGGTAGGATTGCCAGATCTCTCGCAGGCTCGGCAGGGGGCTGATCCTTCAAAGGTTTGAGGGATTAGCTCTCATATTCTGGCGCCTGATGCCAGCGCCAAGCGTCTGCGATCATTGTCGAAAGCGCAGAGCGCTGCGGCGTCCAGCCCAATTCCTGCAGTGCGCGGGTCGAGCCCGATACCAGCTTGGCCGCATCTCCGGGGCGGCGATCGCCCTCGATGATCGGCACCTCACGGTTCGTCACCTCGCGTGAACGGGCGATGACCTCGCGCACCGAATAGCCCTCGCCCGAGCCGAGGCAGAACACCCGCGAGGGCTTGCCGGCCTCAAGCCATTTCAGCCCCAACACATGCGCATCGACCAGATCCGAGACATGCACGTAATCACGAATGCAGGTGCCGTCGGGTGTCGGATAATCCGAGCCGAACACCGTCAGCGCCGGGCGCTTGCCCGCAATCGCATCGAGCATCAGCGGGATCAGGTGGGTTTCAGGCACATGCTGTTCGCCCACCTCGGCCTGCGGATCGGCGCCAGCCACGTTGAAATAGCGGAAGATCACCGAGTTCAGCCCGTGGCTCGCGCCGAAATCGCGCAGCATGTCCTCGATCGCGCGTTTCGAGCCGCCATAGGCATTGATCGGGTATTGCGGCGTGTCCTCGTTCAGCACGACGCCATCCTGATCGCCATAGGTCGCGCAGGTCGAGGAAAAGACGAAGTTGCGGCAGCCCGCCGCCAGTGTCGCCTCGATCAGGTTGAGCCCGCAGAGCACATTGGTGCGCCAGTATTTCGCCGGGTCCTTCATCGACTCGCCGACAAGGCTGAGCGCTGCGAAATGCATCACCGCGACCGGCTGCCATTTGGCAAAGACCTCGTCCAGACGTGCCCGGTCGGCCAGATCGCCCTCTTCCAGAGGGCCGAACTTGACCGCCTCGCGACAGCCCGTCGAGAGGTTGTCGTAGGCGACGGGCAGGTAACCCGCCGCCCGCAGCGCCTTGCACGCATGGGAGCCGATATACCCGGCCCCGCCCGTCACCAATACAACATCAGCCATCGGCAGCCGCGATCAGTTGCCGTGGCGCTGGGTGGCGAGCGCGTCCAGATACCCGCCGAACTCATCGCGCAGATCCGGATGACGCAGCCCGAAGGCCACCGTCGCCTGCAGGAAGCCCGCCTTCGAGCCGCAATCATAGCGCTGGCCCTTGAAGCGGAAGCCATAGACCGGGTTGCCCTTGGCGATCTCGTCTGCGATCGCGTCGGTCAGCTGGATCTCGCCACCGGCGCCCTGCTTCATCTTGTTGAGGTTCTTCATGATCTCGGGCGTCAGGATATAGCGCCCGATCACCGCGAGGTTCGACGGCGCGGTTCCGGCGGCGGGCTTTTCGACCATCCCCTTCACCTTGACCATCGCGCCCATGTCCTCCTCAATGTCAAGAACGCCGTAGGACGAGATTTTCTCGGTGGGCACTTCCATCGCGGCGACGACGTTACCGCCGGTTTCCTCATGAGCCTCGACCATCTGCTGCAGGCAGGGTTTCTCGGCCGCGATCACGTCATCGGTCAGGATGACGGCAAAGCTTTCGTTGTTGCCCAGCATCCGGCGCGCGCACCACACCGCATGGCCCAGCCCCTGCGGGCGGTTCTGGCGGACATAGGCGATTGCGCCCGAATCCATGTTGGTCTTTTCCAGCTCTTCGAGCAGCGCGGCCTTGTTGCCCTTGCGCAGCGCCCGCTCCAGCTCGGGGGCATCGTCGAAATAGTCTTCAAGCGCAGATTTCCCGCGCGAGGTCACGAAAACGAATTCCTTGATCCCGGCGGCGCGGGCCTCGTCGATCGCGTATTGGATCAGCGGGCGGTCGACCAGCGTCAGGATCTCTTTCGGAATGGATTTCGTCGCAGGCAGAAAGCGGGTGCCGAGGCCGGCTACGGGGAAGATCGCTTTGGTTACCTTGCGTTTCATGGGACACCTTCTTCGTGTTGGGGAGAACAGAATTTACTCGTTACGATCGGATTCGATCCGCGCTCCTCTCGCAGATCGGCGCGCGGAAGTTAACTCGCGTTTCAGTGAACTTGGCGGTTTTCCATCGCTTTTTCCACCGGGCGCGGCATTTAAACGCGGGGTGTCTTAGGCAAGACCCATCTCGGCCATCATCGCCTCGATCCGGGCGACGTCCGAAGGGTTGTTCAGTTCCCAGAACTGGCGGCCGCGGGCCTCGACCTCGGCGCACAGAACCGCGCGCCCGTTTTCAAGGAACCGCAGCTGTTCAAGCCCCTCAAGCTGCTCCAGCGGTCCGACCGGCCAGCCCGGATATTGGCTGAGCGTCTCAGGGCGATAGGCATAGACGCCGACATGGTGAAACACCGGCGTCGGTGCCTCGGGGGCGTGGCGCTCGGCGGTGAAAGGGATCACCTCTTTCGAGAAATAAAGCCCGCGATTGCCCGCACCGAACACGGCGGTGGTGCCGCCCACGCGATCGTTGCGACGGTCCTCCTTGAGAGCCTCCAGCATCGCGCCTTCACAGCGCAGCACCGGCGTCGCCAGTTCGGCCCAGGGGTTGGCGCGCAGCCCCGCAACCAGGTCTTCGATGAACCAGGCGGGGGTCAGCGGCGCGTCGCCCTGCAGGTTCACCACGATCTCATGCGTCTCGCCCAGATTGGCATAGGCCTCGGCGCAGCGCTCGGTGCCGTTCTGGCAGCTTTCCGAGGTCATCACCACTTCGGCGCCGAACGCTTCGGCGGCCTCGCGGATACGGTCGTCATCGGTGGCGACCACAACCCGATCGGCGCCCGAAACGGCCATCGCCGCCTCCCAGCTGCGCTGGATCAGGGTCTTTTTTTCGCCCGTCGCCCCGGTCAGCGGCACGAGCGGCTTGGCCGGGTAGCGGGTCGAGGCGTAGCGGGCCGGAATGACGATCAGGACAGACATTATTTCACCAGAAGAACGCCGGGGGCGAAGGCGATGAAGAAGGGGTTTTCAAAGCCTGCCTTGCCATAGGTAAAGGTCGTGTGGTCATCGAAGCGCACCATCTCGCCGCCCGCGCCGCGCAGCACCGCGTCGCCCGCCGCCGTGTCCCATTCCATGGTGCGGCCAAGACGGGGGTAAATGTCGGCCTCGCCGGTGGCGACAAGGCAGAATTTCAGCGACGAGCCCGCCGATTTCATATCGGCCACGGCATAGCGGTTGATGTAATCGTCGGTCGCCTGATCACGGTGCGATTTCGAGGCCACCACCATCAACGCGCGATTGTCGGGCATCGAAACCGAGATCGGGGTCTGTGCATTCACCGCCTGCGCGTGAAACTCGGGTCCGGTTTCCTCGACCGAGGTGCCATCCGCGCGGGTGTAGAACAGTCGACCGATCGCCGGGGCGTAGACGATGCCGCGCAGCGGAACGCCGTTTTCGACATAAGCGATGTTCACGGTGAACTCGCCGCGGCGCTTGATGAATTCCTTGGTGCCATCGAGCGGATCGACGATCAGGAAGGTCGAGACATCCTGGCCATGGCTGGCGGCTTGCTCCTCGGTGACAAGTGCCACATCGGGAAAAGCGGCGCGCAGACCGGCCGAGATCAGCGCGTCGGCAGCTTCGTCGGCTTCGGTCACCGGAGAGGCGTCGGACTTGGTTTTCACCTCGAAATCGGGCGCGTTGTAGATGTCCATGATCTTTGCGCCGGCCTCAAGGGCCAGTTGCCGCATCACGGTTTCAAGGCGTTCGAAATCCATTGATCCCCCCGTTCGACCCCTCAGGGCCGGAATTGCCATATAAATCGTCTCCCCTTATGATCTGCCGTCAAGGGAACGGCAAGTTTTCCGCGGTAAATAGTGGCGCAGCCAGTCCGGATCGTCGATGTTCAGAGCAGAGCGCAGCAATTCCACCCTCGGATCAACCTTCAGCCTGCTGGAGTTGATCTTTCACGCCACGGTGCGATCCCTGCGCCGAACGCATGGCAATGCGATCCTCGGCCTGTTGCAGAACATGATGCAGACGATGATGCTGGTTGCAGTGTTTTTCGTAATGTCAGAGGTTCTGGGGCTGCGCCGCGCCTCGGTTCGGGGGGATTTCATCCTCTTCCTGATGAGCGGCATCTTCATGTTCATGACGCATGTGAAGTCGCTGGGCGCCGTGTCCGGGGCCGAAGCTTCGACCTCGGCCATGATGCAGCACGCGCCGATGACGACGGCCGTGTCGATCACCTCGGCGGCGCTTGGCGCGCTTTACAATCAGGTCCTGTCTCTGGTGATCGTGCTGTTCGTCTACCATGTCGGCTACCGGCATATCGAGATTTACGACATGGTCGGCGCCTTTGGTATGTTGTTGCTGGCTTGGTTTACCGGCTGCGCGCTGGGCCTCGTGTTTCTGGCGGCGACGCCTTGGGCGCCCGGGCCGATCGGGATCATCAGGACGGTTTACACCCGGGTGAACATGATCGCCTCGGGCAAGATGTTTCTGGCCAATACGCTGCCCAGCAAGATGTTGGTGATGTTCGACTGGAACCCGCTGTTCCACACCATCGACCAGGCGCGCGGTTTTGCCTTCATCAACTACAACCCGCATTTCACGAATTGGCAGTATCCGCTCTATTTCGGTCTGGCGGTCACTATGATCGGGCTGATGGGTGAGTTCTACACGCGGCAATACGCCTCCATAAGCTGGCGTGCCGGGAAATGAGGGCGTTCGCACCCGCATTGTTCTGCCTGTTGGCAGGCGCGGCCTCCGCCGAGGGCCTCCCGGCCTTCTACAGCGTGACGGGGGTTTCTGCCGATGACCGGCTGAACCTGCGTGCGGCTCCGAATGTGCAGGGCGCGATCCTGGGTGCGCTGGAACCTGACGCGCGGGGCGTTGAGGTGATCCGCTTTTCCGAAGATGGGAAATGGGCGCAACTGAACCTGTCGGAGGGGGTGGTCTGGGTCTCGGCGCGCTATCTCGCGCGTGAGGAGGGCGCTGAGTGGTGGCAAGGCGAGACGGCTCTGTCCTGCCACGGCACCGAACCGTTCTGGAGCCTTGCCTATGCCCCGGAGGCTGGCGCCAGTTTCACCGCGATGGGGCAGGAGGCGCAGCCTCTCGCCATTGCGTGGTCCGCACTTCCGCAGGGCGGGCATCTTGGTGTGTTGGGGTGGCGGTTTGCCGGCGAAGGCGCCGAGGGCTTTGCGACGCTGCGCCGTGAGCTGTGCTCTGACGGGATGAGCGATCGCCTTTATGGCATCACGCTCGACCTGTTTCTGGCAGGGACCGGGGCGCCGCTTGGCCTTCGGGGGTGCTGCGCGCTTCGCCGCTGATCAGGCCGTCCGGATCGTGTCGCCCAGCTCGATGATCGGTTCCAGTTCGATCACCTCGCCCCCGATCAGCCCTTGATGCGGACGCCCGGCGATGATTTCGGCAGCCTTGCGACCGATCTCGCGGCGGCACGAATCCATCGTGGCAAGGCGGCGCGGCAGGCCTTGCAGCAACTCGACCCCGTTGAACCCCGCAAGCCCAAGCCGACCGGGCACGTCGATCCCCTGCTCAAGGCAGTAAAGCAACCCGCCGGCCCCGATCATGTCGTTGGAATAATAGATGAAATCGAGGTCCGGGGTGCGCGCCAGCATCGCCTCGGTCATCTCGCGGCCCTTCTTCAGCGCCGAGCCGCCCGAGTAGAAATCCTTGTCGGCAATCGTCAATCCGGCCGCTGCCAGCCCCTCTTCGAAGCCTTCAAGCCGTTTGCGCGCGCGATGGTCCAGCGGCATCTTGGTGCCCAGGAACCCGATCTTGCGATAACCCGCCGCGATGATCGCCTCGGCCATCTGACGCCCTGCGCGGCGATGCGAAATCCCCACGACCGAGTCCACGCCTGCGCCATCCACATCCATGATCTCGACGATCGGAATGCCCGAGTTGACCATCATCGCCCGTGCGGCCTCGGTGTGTTCGAGCCCGGCAAGAATGATGCCCGAGGGCCGCCACGAGAGCATCTCGTAAAGCACGGCCTCTTCCTTCTCGGGCAGATAGTTGGTGACACCCACGACCGGTTGCAGCCCGGTATCCTCAAGCTCCGCGGAAATCCCCGAGAGCACCTCGGGAAACACCAGGTTCGACAGCGAAGGGATCACCACACCCACCAGATTGACCCGCTGCGAGGCCAGCGCCCCCGCGATCTTGTTGGGCACATAGCCCAGCGTCTTGGCGGCAAGCAGAACCTTTTCGCGCGTCGCCTCCGAGACATCGCCGCGATTGCGCAGCACCCGGCTCACGGTCATCTCGGATACGCCCGAGGCTTCGGACACGTCGCGCAGGGTCAGCGGACGGCGGCTTTCTTTCGGAGGCAAAGACACGGTGGGCGACCCTCTCATATTTTCTTTAGGTTTAGCGCTAAAAGTTTCTCTTGCGCAAGCGATAGAGAATCGCTACGTTAGCGGTAACGGAGGGGCGGACCTAGACTCCGAACAACCCGCCCCGAATAACACCGACGCCGCGTGTAGACTCCGATCGCGGTGAAGGTGGACCCCAAGGGGGGAGCGTAGGGCCAATACGCTCCCCCTTTTCGTTTCCCGATATGATCGAAAAATGCCGCATCCCTTGCGCCTTGCAAGGCGAGCGCGGATGCCGCATCAAGGGGGCGCGTGGCCCCGTGGCTCAACTGGATAGAGCAGCCCCCTCCTAAGGGGCAGGTTACAGGTTCAAATCCTGTCGGGGTCACCATTTCCGAGATACTTGTGAGCCCGGAAAAGGAAAGGCCCACCAGAGGCGGGCCGTTCGGTCATTCGTTCCAGGCTTTGTCTTCGCCGCCCAGCCCGCCGAGCTGCATTCGCGTCGGCAGGCCGATGCGGTCGAGCACGGTGAAGAAGGGCTTGGGATCAAGCTCTTCGACATTGACCATGGTCTTTGCATCCCAGTCGCCCTGCGCGATCAGGATCGCGGCGGCGACCGGCGGCACGCCCGCGGTATAGGAAATGCCCTGGCTGCCGACCTCTTCGTAGGCTTCCTTGTGATCGGCGACGTTGTAGACGAAAACCTCGAACGGTTTGCCGTCTTTCACGCCTTTCACCAGATCGCCGATGCAGGTCTTGCCGGTGTAATTCGGCGCAAGGCTCGCCGGGTCGGGCAGCACGGCCTTGACCACCTTCAGCGGCACCACTTCCAGCCCCTCGGCGGTCTTCACCGGCTTCTCGGACAGGAGGCCGAGGTTCTGCAGCACGGTGAACACGTTGATGTAGTGATCGCCGAAGCCCATCCAGAACCGCACATCCGCCTGCGGATAGTTGGTCGCGAGCGAGTGCACCTCGTCATGGCCCGACTGATAGGCGCGGCAGGTGCCGACGACGGGCAGATCCCAGTCGTGGCCGCTCTCGAACATCTTCTTTTCTTTCCACTGGCCGTCTTCCCAGTAATAGACGGTGCCGGTGAACTCACGGAAGTTGATCTCGGGGTCGAAGTTGGTGGCGAAATATTTGCCGTGCGAGCCGGCGTTAATATCGACGATGTCGATCGACTTCACCTCGTCCATCATGTCGATGGCAAAGCGGGCGAAGGCATTCACCACGCCCGGGTCAAAGCCTGCGCCCAGAATCGCGGTCACACCTTTTTCGCGGCAGAGATCACGTTTCTTCCATTCGTAGTTGGCATACCACGGCGGGGCCTCGCAGATCTTGGCCGGGTCTTCGTGGATCGCGGTGTCGATATAGGCGGCGCCAGTCTCGATACAGGCGTCCATCACCGTCATGTTCACGAAGGCCGAGCCCACGTTGATCACGATCTGCGCGCCGGTGTTGCGGATCAGCTCCGCCACGGCGGCCGCATCCATCGCGTCGACGGCATGGGCCTCGAACGTGCCCGGCACTTTCATCGCGCCTTTCTCGGCCACGCTTTCCAGGATCGCGTCGCATTTCGCGCGGGTGCGCGAGGCGATATGCAGGTCACCCAGAATGTCGTTATTCTGCGCGCATTTATGGGCAACGACCTGCGCGACGCCGCCGGCACCGATGATGAGCACATTCTTTTTCACTTCGGCTGTCTCCTTTTGACAGAGGAAGGGGGCTTGGGCCCCTTCAAGAGGGGGCGCGCCCCTCACGAAAGCGAGGACAGGTAATCCTCGAAGGTGAATTCGCGCACGAGCCGTTCGGTTCCATCAAGCTCGCGGATGGCGATGGCTGGCATGTTCACGCCATTGAACCAGTTCTTTTTGACCATCGTGTAACCGGCGGCATCGCGCACGGAAATCCGGTCACCCACGCTGAGCGGCGCGGGGAAGCGTGCATCGCCAAAGATATCGCCAGCCAGGCAGGACTTGCCGCAGATCTGATAGGCATGCTCGCCCTCTTGCGGCAGTTTCGCATTTTCGCGGTAGATCAGCAAATCGAGCATATGCGCCTCGATCGAGCTGTCGACGATGGCCAGTTGTTTGCCGTTGTCGAGAATGTCGAGAACGCTGACCTCAAGGGTAGTCGAATTGGTGATCGAGGCCTCGCCCGGCTCAAGGTAGACCTGCACGCCGAACCGTTCCGAAAACGCGCGCAGCCGGTCGGCCAGATCGTCGAGCGGATAGCCTTCGCCGGTGAAATGGATGCCGCCGCCAAGGCTGACCCAATCCAGCTTTTCCAGCACCGGGGCGAATTCGTCCTCGATGCGGGTCAGTTGCTGGTCGAACAGCGCGAAATCGCGGTTTTCGCAATTGTAATGGATCATCACGCCGGTGATCTTGTCGATCACGCCCATGATCTTGGCCACGTCCCATTCGCCCAGCCGCGAGAACGGCCGCGCCGGGTCGGCCAGATCGAAGCCGCTGGTCGAGAACCGCGGGTTCAGCCGCAGGCCGCGCTGAATGCCGGCGGATTGAGTGTCGAACCGCTCCAGCTGACCGACGGTGTTGAAGATGATCTTGTCGGCATAGGAAATCGCCTCGTCGATCTCGCGATCGGACCAGGCCACCGAATAGGCGTGCGTTTCCTTGCCGAATTTCTCGCGCCCCAGCCGCAACTCGAACAGCGAGCTGGAGGTCGTGCCATCCATGTAGTCCCGCATCGTGTCGAAGGCGGACCAGGTGGCGAAACATTTCAGGGCCAGAAGCGCCTTGGCGCCGGAACGCTGGCGAAGGCGCTCGATCTTGCGCATGTTTTCAAGCAAGCGCGCCTTGTCGATCAGGTAGTAGGGCGTCGGAATCATGGCTCCCCCCCAAGCGGCATATGGAAGCCGCCGTATAAGCCCCGAGGGGGGAGGGGGCAAGGAAAACTCCGTGAAATTTTCTTAATCGACCCGCAGCCGTTCGGGTGGCACCGAGAGCGTGTAGCCCTTGCGCGCGACATTGCGCACCAAGAGCTCGGCCACGAGCTGATTGCCCAGCCCGTCGCGCAGCCGCTTGACCCGCGTGGCCCCCGCCGCCTCGTCGCAATCGGCGACCGGCTTGCCCGAGATCACCGCCTCGATCTGCGCCCCCGAGAGATATTCGTCATCCATCCGCGCCTCGGCCAGAACCGCCAGCGTCTCGATCGCGGCGGGGGTCAGGGTAAAGGCCATATCGTTCAGCACGACGGTGTTTTCGCCGCGCAGCACGCGCAGGTTCTGCACCTCGATCCCGGCACGGCGAATCTCGGTCATGCGGCGGTTGAGGCCGACGATCAGCAACAGGAACACCAGCGCCGCGACCAGAAGTGCGGCGGCGAAGACCAGCAGGATGAAGATGATCATCCGGTAGGACGAGAGCACCTCGGCAAAGGCCGTGCCCGATTGCGCCAGCACTTCGAGCAGGCGGATCTCGCTTGGGCTGGTGAGCATGTCATTCTCGACGAAGATCCGCTCGACCCGCGCGTTGAAGGCATTCGCGTCGGGCAGCGACACGAACAAAAGCACCGCCGCCAGCGCGAGGATGGCGGTGATCGCGGCAATGCCCCAGACCACGGCACGGTTGCCCGCGCGCAGCCCCTCAGTAACGGAGGAAATATTGTCCGGCACTGGCCTTCCTTTCTTCCAGACCTTCCGGCCCGAAGATGGACAGGATGTTCAGGAGCGTCCAGTCCCCACGCTCAAGACGAGGGGCAAGCGCGGCTTTGGCGGCCTTTTTCGAACAGGCCGCATCGGGCAGCTCGGCCACGCCGTAATGAAGCCGCAGCGGGTTGTCCTGCTTGGCCTTGTAATCGGCATAGCAGGCCGCCTCGGCCATCGGTGCGGCCAGCGCAAGCGCAAGGATGAGAAGAAGCTGTTTCATGCCTCCGAGGCTGCGGCCAAGCCCGATGTTATGCAATAGCAAAGCGGGGTTAGCGGGCGTGATATCGGATAACAGACCCCTGATATTGCGTGGCGAAGGGGGGTGGCGCCAAGGTCGGGTCATCGTCAACGCGGGGGGCCGCTGCCCACGTTCCCGCCCTACGCAAAGGACCAAGATAATGACCCGGATTTCCTTCAAGGCCTTCACCTCGATGCTCGCCGCTGCTGCGATTGCGCTTGGTGCACTGGCTGCGACCACCTCGCCCGCCGCCGCGATGGGCAAGCAAGACAAACAAGTGCTCGGCGCGCTGATCGGTCTTGGCGTGCTGGCGGCGATCGTCGATTCCGCCAATGACAACCGCCGCGACCCGCCGCCCGCCACGCGCTACGACGATCGCCGCTGGGACCGCGACTATGATCGTGATGACCGCTGGCGCAAACCCGCGCACGTCGACCGCCGCTACATGATCCCCGCGCAATGCGTCGAGAACGTGCGCATCCGCGGCAAGCTGCGCGAGGTCGTTTCGGGTCGCTGCATCGCCCGCAACCGCGTCGAACTGCGCCTGCCGCGCGAGTGCCGCTTTGATATCCGCGACCGTCACGGTGACCGCACCACCGTCTACGGCCGCAATTGTCTCGAGCAGGAGGGCTACCGCGTCACCCGTCGCTAAGACGGGGGTATAGCCCGGAGGCAGGGGCGGAGGGACAGTTCCCCTCCGCCTTTTTCATTGCGCATTGTGGCCCGGCGCGGCATGTCGGGAGCATGGCTGAGAAACCCGATTTTTCCTTTGAAGCGGCGGCGCAGGCGCGCGGCCTTGCCCGTATCGCCGGCGTCGATGAGGTTGGCCGTGGTCCGCTGTGCGGCCCGGTCACCGCCGCTGCGGTGGTGTTCACCGGCCCGATCCCCGAAGGCCTGAACGATTCCAAGAAACTCAGCGCGAAACGCCGCGCCGCGCTGGTCGAAGAGATCAAGGCGGCCTCCGACTGGTGCGTGGCCCATGCCAGCGTCGAGGAAATCGACACGATCAACATCCTGCAGGCCGCGCATCTGGCGATGTGCCGTGCAGTGGCGGGGCTGACGCAGGTGCCGCAGCACGTTCTGGTCGATGGCAACCGGATTCCGCGCGACCTGACGTTCTCGGCGGAGGCGATCGTGAAGGGCGATGCACGCTCGGTCTCGATCGCGGCCGCCTCGATCCTGGCCAAGGAAGCGCGTGATTTGCTGATGGTGGATTTGGCGCAACAGTACCCCGGTTACGGCTGGGAGAGGAACGCGGGCTACCCGACAAAGGACCATCTCGCGGCGCTTCTAGATCTTGGGGTGACCCCCGTTCATAGGCGTTCGTTCAAGCCCGTCCACAATATCTTGTGCCAAGACATTTCTGTAACCCGTTGATTCAAAAAAGAAATTGACGGCGAATCACCTTTGACTCATCTTTGACCTCATAGACCGGCGCAAAGCTGGCACCCCCAGACGGGCAAAAACGAGGCAGAGATGAACAAGATCAAGACCCGTGCGGCGCAGGCGGCGCTGCCGATTAACCAGATTCTGGCAGGCGACTGCATCGAGATCATGAACAGCTTGCCCGAGGCGAGCGTGGACCTGATCTTTGCGGACCCGCCCTACAACCTGCAGCTCCGTGGCGAGCTGCACCGTCCCGACAATTCCAAGGTCGATGCGGTCGATGATCACTGGGATCAGTTCTCGTCCTTCTCGGCCTATGACCAGTTCAGCCGCGACTGGCTGGCCGCCGCGCGTCGCATCCTCAAGCCGAATGGCGCGATCTGGGTGATCGGCTCCTATCACAACGTGTTCCGCATGGGCGCCGAACTCCAGAACCAGGGCTTCTGGATCCTGAACGACGTGGTCTGGCGCAAATCGAATCCGATGCCGAATTTCCGGGGCAAACGCCTGACCAACGCCCATGAGACGCTGATCTGGGCTTCGAAGTCGGAAGGCGCGAAATACACCTTCAATTACGAGGCGCTGAAGGCGCTGAACGAAGGCGTGCAAATGCGCTCGGACTGGGTGATCCCGATCTGCAATGGCGGCGAACGCCTCAAGGATGACAATGGCGACAAGGCGCATCCGACGCAAAAGCCCGAGGCGCTGCTGCATCGCATCATCCTTGGCACGACCAACCCGGGCGACGTTATCCTCGATCCGTTCTTCGGCACCGGCACCACCGGCGCCGTGGCCAAGATGCTCGGCCGTGAATTCATCGGCATCGAGCGCGAGGCCGCCTATCGCGAGGTCGCCGAGAAGCGCATCGCGAAGATCCGCAAATTCGACAAAGAGGCCCTTGAGGTCTCCGCCTCGAAACGCGCCGAACCGCGCATCCCCTTCGGCCAGCTGGTTGAGCGCGGCATGCTGCGCCCGGGCGAAGAGTTGTTCTCGATGAACGGCCGCCACAAGGCCAAGGTCCGCGCCGACGGCACGCTGATCGGCGACGACGTGAAAGGCTCGATCCATCAGGTCGGCGCCCATCTCGAAGGCGCGCCCTCCTGCAATGGCTGGACCTACTGGACCTTCCGTCGCGATGGCAAGCACGTCCCGATCGACGTGCTGCGCCAGCAGATTCGGGCCGAGTTGCACTAGGCCACCCGTTATTCAGTTACCGCCGGTGCCTGTGGTCCGCCCGCAGGCGCAACCTTGCCCCGCCGTTCACTCGGCGGGGTCTTTTGGCGTTTTCGGGCACCTTTTCACTGAGCCAAAAATACTCCGGGGGACGTCCGCAGGACGGGGGGCAGAGCCCCCTCCGCGTCAGCTGTCTTCGAGCCGCGACCGAAACTCGCGCAGCACGGGCAGCATCGCGCGCACCTTCTCGGCGCCGATATCGCGCACCACATCCGCGATCACCGGCATGAAGGCCGAAAGCGCCGCATCGCGCGCAGCTTTCCCCGCGGGCGAGATCGACACCCATTTGCGCCGCGCATCGTCCCAGTCGGGGCGGATATGGATATGCCCGGCCCATTCCAGCTTGGAGAGTGTGTTGGTCATCGCCCCGCGCGTGACGTGGAACGTGGCGGCCAGCTGCGCCGGCGTACGCTCGTCCCCGATATGCGCCAGGTGGTTAAGCACCGAGAAATGCGAGATTTCCATGCCTTTCGGCAGCGCCCGGCTCACCATGTTGCGGGCAAGCTGGTCGGCCATGAAGACTTCGGCAAAGAGTGCGGCGGCAAGGGGGTCGAAACTGTCGGTCATGGGGCGTCGAAGGAAATGTCGTGGAACAGGGATGGCACACGAGCCCGCGCCTTGTCGACCGCCGAAAGGTCGAGATCGACAAGTATGACGCCCGGTTCGTCTCCGCCATCGGCCAGAACCTCGCCCCAGGGTCCAACCGCCAGCGAATGGCCATGCGTGCGGCGCGGCTTGCCCTGATGGGCCGCATGCGCGCCGGTTTGTGCGGGGGCCAGAACGAAACAGCCCGTCTCGATGGCCCGCGCGCGCAACAGGCTTTCCCAATGCGCGGCGCCCGTCGTGTCATTGAAGGCCGCCGGCACCGTCAGGATGCGGGCGCCCGCCTTGGCCAGCGCGCGAAACAGGTGCGGAAAGCGCAGGTCGTAACAGATCGTCATGCCGACCGGTGCGAACTCGGTCTGGGCCAGAACCGCCCGGGTTCCGGGTTGATAACCATCTGATTCGCGGTAGCTTTCCGCCTCGGAGACGGTCACGTCGAACATGTGAATCTTATTGTAGCGCGCCACGATCCGTCCGTCGGGGCCGATCATGAAGGAGCGGTTCGAAAACCGTCCGTCCGGGCTTTCGCCCTGCAGGGCGAGCGAGCCGATCAGCAGCCAGATCCGCAGATCGGCGGCCTCGGCCCGCAGCGCCGCAAGCGTGATGTCCTCGGCCTCGGGGCGCAACACGGCCCGCTGATGCGCGCGGTCGGACGACAGCAGGTTGGTGCATTCCGGCGTCAGCATGAATTTGGCACCGTCCGCCGCCGCCTCTCGGATCAGCGCGCGGGTGACGCCCAGATTCGCTTCGGGGTCATCACTGACCGAAAGCTGGATGAGCCCCGCGCGCAGCACCGTTCAGCTCGCGAGCAACTGGTCGAGCTTGCCCTGATGATCCAGCGCATGCAGGTCGTCGCAGCCACCGATGCCCTGCCCGTCGACAAAGATCTGCGGCACGGTGCGGCGGCCGTTTGCACGCTGCATCATCTCCTGGCGGAGGATCGGGTTGGCGCCCACATCGGTTTCTTCATAGGCCACGCCCTTCTGATCAAGGAGACGCTTGGCCGCGATGCAATAGGGGCAGGTGCGGGTGGTGTAGATTTCAACGCGTTTCATTGGGAGTCCCTAAGAAGTCGGCTCGACTATAGGGATTTAGGTATTCCGTGCAACGCGCGCCAGTAGCAGCACATCGACGCAGGCTGCATTTGCAGAAATTGCGGCCTCGGCAACGGCCCGCAAAGTTGCGCCCGAGGTGATCACATCGTCGATGATCATCAACCTACTACCAGATATTACGGTTTCTTTTCCGTTGGTTATGCCGATTGCGCCGGAAAGGTTGGCAGCCCGTTCCTCGCGGCTGCGCCCTTCTTGCGAGGGGGTGGCACGAACCCGCCGAAAAAGATCCGGAACGTAGATAGAGCCGGTTTGGCGGGCGATTTCCTGTGCCAAAAGCGCCGATTGGTTGTAACGCCGCTTAAGCATGCGCAGCCGATGCAGCGGCACCGGCGCGAGGATGCTGTCGGGCCCGATCAGGGGCGCGCCGGCCCGCGCCATCCAGCCCGCCAGCGGGCGCACGAGATCCAGCCGGTCGCCATGCTTGAGCTGTAGCACCAGCCGTCGTCCGGTCTCGGAATAGGTCAGCGCGGCGCGGCCCTGTCGCCAGGGCGGCGGATCGGCCAGACATTCGTCGCAACACAGCGCCTCGTCGGATTGCCCCGGCAGGGGGGTGCCGCAACGCGTGCAGCAGGCGCCCTGAATGAAGCCCGCATCGCGCCAGCATGGGCCGCACAGCCCCTGGTCCGAGCCGACCGCCTCGCCGCAGCACAGGCAGCGCGGCGGAAACACCAGATGCAGTGCCGCATCCAACCCGGCTAGCATCCGCCTGCGAACCGCACTAATCTCCGTCCCCGACATGACAACACCACCTCTCCTGACCGACCAGAGCGCGCTGATGCGCAACCGGGCCCGCGCCATGGCCCGCGGCCCCGAGCTGTTTCTGCACGAGGACGCGGCGCTGGAGCTTGAGGAGAGGCTCAACGAGGTTAACAGAACCTTTACGGCACCTGCCGTCGTCGCACCTTTCTTCGCGCCGTGGCAGAAAATCCTGCCCACGGCCAAGCTGGTGCCCGAAAGCGAGGTGCTTGACCTCGAAGCGGGCGCGCATGACCTCGTGGTGCATGCGATGGGGCTGCATTGGGCGAATGATCCGGTTGGGCAGATCGTGCAATCGGCCCGCGCGCTGCGCCCAGACGGGCTGTTCATCGCCGTGATGTTCGGCGGTCAGACCCTGAACGAGCTGCGTGCGGCCTTGGCCGAGGCCGAGGTTTCGGTGACCGGCGGGCTGAGCCCCCGAGTGCTGCCAATGGGCGAAATCCGCGATCTGGGCGCCTTGTTGCAACGCTCCGGGCTGGCACTGCCGGTGGCAGACAGCGTGATGCGCAAGGTGACCTATGAAACCCCGCTGCGGCTTTTGGCCGATCTGCGCGGGATGGGCGAGGCGAATGCGCTGGCCTCGCGCCTGCGCCGCCCCACGCGCCGCACGGTCTTTGCCGAGGCTATGGCGCGGTATACGCGGGCCTTTGCCGAGCCCGATGGCCGGGTGCGCGCGAGTTTCGAGATGGTCTGGCTGACCGGCTGGAAGCCGCATGAAAGCCAGCAGAAACCGCTCCGCCCCGGTTCTGCGCAGGCGCGTCTGGCCGAGGCGCTGGGCGCCACCGAATTCAAGACGGGTGACAAGGCGGGCCGCTAGGGTTTGCCCAATCGCCGCATTGACCCGTGCCGAAAACGCTTTAAGTCGGGCAAAAGCCGTAAAGCCAAGACAGGACGACGAGAATGACCAAAGACGCGAACCCGCGCCTGAAACATGCCCCCGCCGACCACCCGCCGGTGAAACCGGCCAAGATCGGGGTCCTGGTGGCCAACCTCGGAACCCCGGACGCGACCGATTACTGGTCGATGCGCCGTTACCTGAACGAGTTCCTCTCGGACAAGCGGGTGATCGACTATCCGGCGTGGAAATGGCAGCCGCTGTTGCAGCTCATCATCCTGTCGAAGCGGCCCTTCACCTCGGGCGCAAATTACAAGACGATCTGGAATAACGAGGCGAATGAAAGCCCGCTGATGACGATCACCAAGCAACAGGTCGCGAAGCTGCGCGAGGCGGTTGCCACGCGTTACGGCGCCGAGGTGGTGGTGGAATACTGCATGCGCTACGGCAATCCTTCGACCTTCGATGTGGTCGATCGGATGGTGCAGCAGGGCTGCGAAAAGATCCTCTTCGTGCCGCTCTATCCGCAATATGCGGGTGCAACCTCGGCCACGGCGAACGATCAGTTCTTCCGCGCGCTGATGAAGCAGAAACGCCAGCCCGCGGCCCGCGTGGCGGCGGAGTACTTTGACCGCCCGAGCTATATCGAGGCGCTCGCGCAATCGGTCGAGCGGGTTTATCCCACGCCCGAGAGCCGCCCCGATGTGCTGGTCGCGTCCTATCACGGCATGCCCCGGCGCTACCTGATGGAGGGCGACCCCTACCATTGTCAGTGCCAGAAAACGACGCGGCTCCTGCGCGAACGGCTCGGCTGGCCCGAGGGCTCGATCGAGACGACCTTCCAGTCGGTCTTCGGCACCGAGGAATGGCTGCGCCCCTACACGGTCGAGCATGTGGCCGAGCTGGCCAAGGCGGGCAAAAAGAACATCGCGGTGATCTCGCCGGCGTTCTCGGCCGATTGCATCGAGACGCTCGAGGAAATCCAGGGCGAGATCTGCGAGGCGTTCGAACATGCGGGCGGCGAGAATTTCACCTATATCCCCTGCCTCAATGACGACGACGCGCATATCGCGGCGCTGATGGAAGTGGTGCAGGAAAACCTGATGGGCTGGATCGCCTGATCCGCCCGCGCCGAAACGCAAAAGGGGGGCCACTGGCCCCCCTTTGTCATTCCATCCTGCGCGCCGGTCAGATCAGCAGCACCTGCGTGCCGACCTTGGCATAGCCGAACAATTCCTTGATGTGCTCGTTATAGAGCCCGATGCAACCGTTCGACGACTTGCGCCCGATCTTGCGCGTGTCATGCGTGCCGTGGATGCGGTAATACTGCCAGCTCAGATAGAGCGCATGGGTGCCCAGCGGGTTATCGGGGCCTGCAGGCACGAAATCCGGCCAGTCGGGGTTGCGCTGCTTCATCGAGGGAGTCGGCGCCCAGGTCGGGCCTTCGACCTTGCGGATCACCTCGGTGCGCCCGCGCCGCGTTAGTTCCTCGGAGACCGGCACCGAGGTCGGGAACAGGCGATAGATCGACTGATCCTCGGACCAGTAATGCAGCGCCCGCGAGACCGTATCGACAAGGATCGCGCCATATTTCAGGTTGCTGAAATAGGGCTGCCAGTCCAGTGCGCGGAAGCTCGAGATATTGCGGCGGATGTTGGTATTGGCATTCTCTTCGTGCCGCTCAAGGCCCGCGTCGGGCGTGGTCAGCGCCTGCGAAAAGGCGGGCATAGCGGTGCCAGCGCCCAAAGCGGCGGCGGTGCCCAGGAAGGCACGGCGATCAAGAAGGCGGCGGGGATGAGACATGGCTCTCTCCGGGAACAGATTTCGACTTTCCGCAGCATCTAGAGTGACACTCGCACGAAGGCAAATCAAACCGGCGTCATCGCGCCTTCACGCAACTGTGGGTTTGCGCGACGAAGGGTGAACGTGTAAAGGGTCGGGCCAAATGCCAAGGGGATAAGGCCGATGTTTCGAGTTGTCGCAATGTTACTGGTCAGCGGGTTTGCGCTGAGCGCCTGCATGTCGAACGAGCCGCAGCTTGGCCCCGATGGCAAGCCCCTGCCGCAAGTCTACAAGATCGGTGCGCGCGACGCCGAGGTGATCCCGCTCCGTGTCGTCGAGTCGGTCAATACCATGCGCGCCGCGCGGGGTACGGCTCCGATGGTTCTGAATTCGCAGCTTTCGGCTGCTGCCGCCGCCCATTCGCAGGACATGTCGCGCCAGAACCGGTCGTGGCACTGGGGCTCGGACGGGTCTTCGCCGCTGGATCGGGCGGCGCGTGCGGGCTTCATGGGCACTGTTACCGGCGAGAACATCTCGGAGACCTACGAGACCGAGCTGGAAACGCTTTCGGCCTGGATGCTGCTGCCCGACACGCGCGACGTGATCCTCAACCCTGCCTCGACGCAGATCGGTTTCGGCTGGTATCAGGAGCCCTCGGGCAAGATCTGGTGGACGATGCTGACCGGGCACTGAACCCCGCAAGCGAAAGGGCCCCGAGGGGCCCTTTTTCATGGGAAGATGTGGATCGGCGTGCCGTTCGAAACCATCGAATAGATCTCTTCGATCTCTTCGTCGGTGACGGCAATGCAGCCAGCCGTCCAATCGCGGCCCCGGCCCTTGTTCTTGCCGGCCTGCCCGTGGATGAAGATGTCCCCGCCGGGTTTCTTGCCGTTCGCCTCGGCAAAGGCGCGGTCGCTCGCGTTCGGATAGGACACCCCGAGCGAGAGGTGATAGGCGGAATTCGGATTGCGCCGGTCGATCATGTAGGGGCCCTCGGGCGTCTTGCCGTCGCCCTCGAAGCGTTTCGGCCCGATCGGGTCGCCGCCCAGCGAAATCTTGTAGTCCTTGACCACCTCGCGATCGGCGATCAGGTACATCCGGCGGCTTTCCTTGAAGACCTGAACGGCGGTGATTGCCGGGCCGGAATAGGTCTTGAACTTGCCGCCGCCACAGGCGGAAAGCGCCATCAGCGCGGTGGCGCCCAGCATCAGATCGCGGCGTCCAGTCATGGTTCTGCTCGTGCCCCTTGTTTTCCGCCATCCTGCCATGGATTGACGATTTTGCGCAGCCCCTATCCGCGCCGAAAGAGCGATGCAAGCTCGACATGCGCCGAGTAGCGGAACTGATCGACCACCAAGAGCCGCTCCAGCCGGAACCCCGCCGCGATCAGCGCGGCCGCATCGCGCGCGAAGCTGACCGGATTGCAGGAAACATAGGCCAGCGCGGAGGTTTTCGAGGCGCAGATCTCCGCCACTTGCGCCTCCGCCCCGGCCCGCGGCGGGTCGATCACGATCGCGTCATAGCGCACCAGCTCATCGGGCAGGAGCGGGCGGCGGAACAGGTCGCGCGCCTCGTGGGTCACGCGCTTGAGCCCCTCGGCCATCCGCCAGCCCTTGTCGAGCGCGCCCAGCATCGCCGCTTCGCCCTCGACCGCATGCACCTCGGCGCCTTCGGCCAGCGGCAGGGCAAAGGTGCCGCAGCCCGCGAACAGATCGGCCACGGTTTTCGCCCCCGCGACGGCCTCGCGCACGAACCCGACCAGCGCCGCCTCGCCCTCGGCGGTCGCCTGAAGGAAGGCGCCGGGCGGCGGCGTCACGCGGGCCGCGCCAAAGCGCTGCATCGCCGGGCGCCGCGCGGCCACCATCTCGCCGTTCCAGCTGAGCTGCGCGAGGTCATGGCGCTCGGCCAGCGCGGAAAGTTCCGCAAACAGGCCAGAATCCAGCTCTTTTCCACCCTGCGCAGCGACATCGAGCCCGGCCTCCGAAAGGGTCACGGCAAAGGCGATCTCGCCCTTGCGCGAGCTGCCAAGCGCCGTCGCCTCTTGCAGGATCGGGCGCGCGGCTAGCAGATCGGGGCGCAAGATCAGACACTGTTCCACCTCAACCAGCGTATCCGAGCCGCGCGCGTGAAACCCGACAAGCGTGCCTTTCTTGGTGCGTCGCCCGGCCAGTGTGGCCCGTCGGCGCGAATGCAGCGGCGAGGTTTGCACGGCGATCTCGGGTGCCTCGATCCCACGCGCGGACAGGGCCGTGCGCACCACATCGGCCTTCCAGGCGGCGGTGAAGTCCTCGGAAGCGTGTTGCAACAGGCAGCCGCCACAGGCGCGGTAATGCGGGCAGGGGGCCTTCACCCGCTCGGGCGAGGGCGTCACGATCTTGGGCGCGGCGATGCGCCCGGCCTCAGGCGTGCCCTCGACCACCTCGCCGGGCAGGGCCATCGCCACATGCACCGTGCCCTCGGGGCCGCGCGCGACCCCGTCCGCCGAAATCGAAAGCCGATCTATGGTGATTTGCATGGCAGGCTCCTTTTGACGCCCCAGTAGCAGGCGCAGGCTTGGCCTGAAAAGACCCTATTCCGCGGCATTCTGGCTTTCGTCACAGCCGATGAACCCGCCCGACTGCCGGTTCCAGTAGCGCGCGTAGAACCCGTTCATCGCCAGAAGCTCGGCATGATTGCCCTGCTCGACGATGCGCCCTTGATCGAGCACGACGATCCGGTCCATCTCGGCAATGGTCGAAAGCCGGTGCGCAATCGCCAGCACGGTCTTGCCCTGCATCACGCGGTGCAGCGCGGATTGCACCTGTGCCTCGACCTCGGAGTCCAGCGCCGAGGTGGCCTCGTCCAGCACCAGGATCGGCGCATCTTTCAGGAAGGCGCGGGCCAGTGCGATCCGCTGGCGCTGCCCGCCCGACAGTTTCACGCCACGCTCGCCCAGCATTGCCTCATAGCCATGATTGCCGCTGGAGTCGCTGAGTCCGAGGATGAACTCATGCGCCTCGGCGGCCTTGGCAGCGGCGATCATCTCGGCTTCGGTGGCGTCGGGGCGACCGTAAAGGATGTTCTCGCGGGCCGAGCGGTTGAACATCGCGGTCTCCTGCGTGACCATCCCGATCACGCGGCGCAGGCTTTCCTGCGTGACCGCGGCCACATCCGTGCCATCGATCAGAATCCGGCCTTTTTCGCAGTCATAGAGCCGCAAAAGCAGCGCGACGAGGGTCGATTTCCCCGCGCCCGAGGCACCCACGATACCGATCTTTTCGCCGGGCCGGATCGTCAGCTCGATGCCGTCGATGCCGCCTTTGGCCTGCCCATAGGCAAACGAGACGTGATCGAAACGGATTTCGCCGCGCGGCACCTGCAACGCCCCCGCGTCGGGCTGGTCGATCAGCCCGTGCGGCGGCGTCAGGGTCTTCATCCCGTCCTCGACCTCGCCCACGGCGCGCCAGATCCCCATCAGCGCCATCGAGACCCAGCCCGACATCTGCGCGATCCGGATGGCAATCGCACCTGCAGCGGCGATGTCGCCGGGCGTCGCCTCGCCGCGTTGCCACATCGCGATCGCGAGTCCCAGCAAGATCACCGGCAACAGCCCCGACAACGCCATCTGAGCGACCCTGTACCAGCCCGAAATCACCCCGAAAGACCGCGCCGTGCGCCGATAGCCCTGCATCGCTTCAAGCGCAGCGCTGTCTTCGTGGGCGGAATGGCCGAAAAGCTTGACGGTCTTGATATTGGTGATCGTGTCGACGACCTGCCCGGTCACCATTGCCCGAGCACCGGCATTCGCCTTGGAGCGCCCCCGGACATGCGGCAGAAACGCCTGGATCAGGGCGACATAGACAATCAGCCAGAGGCCCAGCGCCACCGCGCCCCAGGCCTCGATCCCGATCAGCACGACGATCGAGCCGATGATCGAGGAAAGCGCGAAAAACCCGGTGTTGTTGATCTCGGAGACGGTCTGCGTGACCGCATTGGCCGTCTGCATCTGCTTTTGCGCGATCCGTCCGGCGAAATCATTGTCGAAAAACGTGACCGATTGGCCCATCGTCCAGCGGTGCAGCCGGGCCAGAACCTGCGGAAACACCGTGGGCATCAGCAGAACATTGGTCGAGGCCGCGCTGATCCCGAAGATCGCGGGGCGTACCAGCATGTAAAAGGCCACGAACCCGACGATCAGCCAAAGATTGCCAGAAAACACCGTATCGGGTTCCGCGGCGAGCGTCGCGTCGATCACCCAGCCCAGCAACAGCGCCGAAAGGGCCTCCATCGAGCCTGCCAGCGCCGAGAAGCTGGCATCGAGGGCGATGATCGGCCAGCTGCCCTTGAGCGACCAGCGGAAAAACCCGCCCAGCTGCCGCGGGGGCGGCCCGTCGGCGGGGCGAAAAGGATCAGGGCGCAGGAACATGTGTTTGTTATAGCGCGGCCTGCAGATCAGGCCAGCAGATCTGCGCGCGACAAAGTGAATCCGGAGGCGATCCAGCGGGCTTCGCGGTCACGCAGCGCCGCGCCAAGCGCGGGCCCCGAGAACCGATCGGCAAGGTCTGCGGCCCGGATCGGCAGTTTGGCGGCGGCCCCGAAATCGGCGTTTTGCAGTGAAACAGGGTCGAAATGAGCCTCGAACAGGGCCGCGCGCAGAAGCAACACTGCCCGTGCATCCTCGGCGCCGATGCGATAGCCCAGCTCGGCTGCGCCCTCGCCGGAGCCCAGATGATCGCGCAGGCGCGCCAATCGGCGTGTTTCGTTGCGGGACAGTCGCAGGGCGTCATCGGGTGCCTCTCCGCCCAGAACGGCAAGCCGCATCAGCCAATCGGCCTGCCCGGGGGCATGAAGCTCTTCAAGATGGACCAGCGGCCCGAGGTGTTTCGGGTCCGCGCCCGCGATGACCTGCGCCAGAACGCCGGTTTGTGCCATGCTCGCCAGTGCGCGTGACGGATCGGGCGCGGCCAGGAGCTTGCGCATCTCGTGCCCGATCCGTTCCTTGGATAAAGACCCTATTCCAGCACAATTCGCAGCCGAGGCCGCCAGTCCGTCAGGGTCGAACCCGTCATCCGGCGCGCCGTACCAGGCGGTGAAGCGGAAGAACCGCAGGATGCGCAGGTAATCTTCGCGGATCCGGTCTTCGGCATCGCCGACAAAGCGCACATGCCGCCGGGCAAGATCCTCGAGCCCTTCGCCGATCGGGTCGAGAACTGCGCCCGACGCAGCCAGATAGAGCGCATTCATCGTGAAGTCGCGTCGCTGCGCATCGTCGAGGATATCGTCCGAAAACGCGACCGTCGCATGGCGGCCAAACGTCTCTATATCACGGCGAAACGTGGTGATTTCAAAGACGGCGCCCTCACGCACGAGCGTCACCGTGCCGTGGTCAATTCCCGTCGGAACCGCCTTAAACCCGCCCTGAGGCGCCAGTTCGATCACACGTTCGGGGTGGGCATCCGTGGCGATATCGAGGTCGGACACCGGCGCGCCCAAAAGCGCGTTACGCACGCAGCCGCCGACCAGATAGGCCTGATGCCCTGCCTCGTTCAGAAGGCGCAGCACTGCCTGCGTAGTTTCGTCTTCAAGCCAGTCGGCCGTGATCTTCATGCGCCTTCATCCGGTCCGCCAATGTCCGCAGCATACGCGCAGTCGCGCCCCAGATGTAATAGGGCCCGTAAGGTGCCACGTAATAGCTGCGCCACGTCCCGAGCCAGCGCCGCCGTTCGGGCCAGAAATTTGCGGGGTCCGCGATATGCGCAAAGGGCACGGTAAACACCTCGTCCACCTCGCCGGCCTCGGGCCGGGGCGTGAAAGGTGTGTGTACATGCGCCAGAACCGGGGTCACGAGGAACCCCGTAATTGTCTCATGCGGCTCTAACACACCCAGAATCGACACATTTTCGGGTGGGAGCCCGATTTCTTCCTGCGCTTCGCGCAAGGCCGCGCCGATCGGGCCGTCATCTTCGGGGTCGACCTTGCCGCCCGGAAAGGCGATCTGGCCGGGGTGGTGCTTGAGATGCGGGGCGCGCTTGGTCAGGTAAAGCCGCAGCTCGCCCTGATGCTCCTCAAAGGCCACGAGGACCCCCGCCGCGCGCAGCTTGCGGCCCGGCGGAAGGCTGATTTCAGGGTTCAGGTCGTAATCCGACGAAGGCCGCCCCGGCGCGGCCAGAGCGGCGATGACCGGGGCGAGGGGATCACACATCGGAGCTTTCGCCCTCTTCCGCGGCTTTCGGCGTGCCATCGGGGTTCAGCGTCGCTTCGAAGCCGAGGCTCTCGGGGTGCATCTCGTAATGTGCGCCGCAGAACTGGCAATCGGCGGTAACCTGGCCGTCGTCGTTGATCATGTGGCGCATCTCGCGCGCCGAATAGATCGAGAGCGACTGACGCACGCGGTCCTCGGAGCAGGTGCAGCCGAATTTCACGGTCTGCGCATCGAAAACCCGCGGCGCTTCCTCGTGGAACAGGCGCACCAGCAGATCGGTCGGCTGGACCGTGGGGCCGATCAGTTCGAGCTGCTCGACGGTGTCCAGAAGCACGTTGGCGCGCGTCCAGTTTTCCTGCTGGTCGTCATCGAGGATGTCTTCGGCCTGCAAAAGGCTCGCTTCGCTCGAACCTGCATCGGCACGCAGCGGCGAGGCGGGCGGCATGTGCTGCAGCATCACGCCGCCAGCGCGCCAGGCCTCGGACTGGCCGGGCAGGGTCGAACGGCCGAAAGCCAGCGAGAACCGGGTCGGCAACTGCTCGGATTGCGCGAAATACGTCTCGGCGCAGGCCGAAAGCGAGCCGCCGGCGAGCGGCGTGATGCCCTGATAGGGCGTCGTGCCCTGCCCCTGATCAATCAGGATTGCAAAGTAGCCATCGCCGATCTGGCTGAACGGATCGGCATTCGGGTCGAGGGTTTCGGCGTCAAAGCTGGCCCAGCCGCGAATGCGGGCGGGCGCCCCCTCTTCGGTGGGGGCGTAGTAATCGGTCGCGAGGATACGGATCGGACCCGAGCCGCGCACCTGAAGCGAAAGCTTCCAGCGCAGCTTCACGGTCTGTCCGATCAGCGCGGTCAGAAGGGCGATTTCGGCCACGAGGGTCTCGATCACGGCGGGGTAGTTGTGCTGGGCGAGAACGTTCTCGAGAACGCCGTCAAGACGTGCCACTCGTCCCCGGATATCCGAGCGGTCGAGTTGGAACGGCAGGACGGTATCGTCCCAGGCGATTTGCGAAAGCGTCGTCATGGCTTGTCCTTGAAGGGCGCGAAAATGGCCATCGAGGGCCTGTCGCGCGCTTGAATACCGTGCCTATATAGGGTGCACAACCGCAGACCCAAGGGGGAAAGATGATCCGACGTTTCGGCGAGCCGGTGCAGGGCGATCAGAAATACCGGCGGCGCGCCGGGGCCTATGCGGTGCTCTGGCGGGACGGAGAGGTGCTGGTCACGCATAAGGCGGCGCCGGTGCCGGAGTATCAACTGCCCGGCGGCGGGATCGACCCGGGCGAAAGCCCGGTGCGCGCGCTGCACCGCGAGGTCTATGAAGAGACCGGCTACCGGATCGCCCCGCCGCGCCGGTTGGGGGCGTTTCGGCGCTTCACCTACATGCCCGAATACGACATCTGGGCCGAGAAATTCTGCACGATCTATCTGGCGCGCCCGGTGCATCGCCTCGGTCCGCCGACCGAACCGGGGCATTCCGCCGTCTGGATGCAACCCGAAGCCGCGGCGAACCTGCTGGGCAGTGCGGGCGACCGGCATTTTCTCCGCCAAGCGATCGGGCTCTTGCGCCGGGGTTAATCGGCATTGGTCTTGGCGCCGTTGAATTCGAACAGCACGGCCGAGACATCATCGACAAGATTGCCCTGCGTATATTCGCTCAGATCCCAGAACAGCGCGTCGAGATAGGCCTGCCCGCGTAGCTTGGCCGAATCGCGCATCAACCGACTCAGCCCGTCTTCGCAGAGCATCTCTCCGGACGGGGTGGCGGCCTCGGTAATGCCGTCGGACATCAGGAACAGCCGGTCTCCGGGCGCGAGAACCGTCGTCACCTGCTCGTAATCCGCCATCGGCAAAAGCCCGATCGGTAGCCCGCCCTGACCGAGGAACTCGACCGTGCCATCCGCGCGCTGCACCGCCGGATGCGGATGCCCGGCCTGCACAAGGCAAACATCGCCCGAGACCAGATCGACATCTGCGTAGATCAGAGTGAAATAGGATTCGGTCTCCATCTCTTCGAGGATCAGCGTGTTCAGATGCTGCGCGACCTCGGCCGGGGGGCGCCCGTCATAGATGCCGAATTCGGACAGGATCAGCGCCACGTTCTGCTCGGGCGATGACCCCGAAAGATAACCCGCGATCCGCGCCGTCATCAGGGCCGAGGCGATGCCGTGCCCCGAGACGTCGATGCCAAACAGGCCGACGCGGCGCGCATTGATCGGGAAGAACCCGACAAGATCGCCTCCGACATGGCCCGAGGGTCGCAGCATCAGCGTCACCTCGGCTGCACCGAAGGATCGGTGCCGCTCCTTGATGAGGCTTTGCTGCAACTTGCGCGCCTCGCTGAGGTCGCGCTCGATCGCCTCCTGGGCGGCGCGCAGGAGGCGGTTCTTTTGCCGCAACTCGCGCTCCATCGTCAGGATCCGTTCTCCTGCGGCGAGACGTGCACGCAACTCCTCGCCATTCACGGGTTTCGACAGGAAATCATCCGCGCCGCTTTCAAGGCCCTGCGCGACCTCGTTCTTGTCGTTCTTGGAGGTCAGCAGGACGAAATAGCCATAGCTGGCGCGGTTCTGGTCGCGGAAGGCGCGGCAGAATTCGAGCCCGTTCATCCCGGGCATCACCCAGTCAGACAGCACGATGTCGGGCGCGCGTTCGGCACAAAGTGTCAGCCCCTCCTCGGCCGATCCGGCCTCGATCACCTCATAGCCCGAACGCGCGAGCTGCGCCGACAGGATGCGCCGCTGCATCCGGGAATCGTCGACCACCAGAACGCGCCGGGACGCCCCGCCGGCGGGCTCTGGGCTGGAGGGGGCTGAGGTCTCTGCGACGTCGGGCAAAACGAGTCATCCGTTGATCGAATATCCCCGCATCCTTGCGCGAAGACTTTAAGGAGAGGTGAAGACCCGCTTGCGCCGGAGGCGGTTAAACCTTCTGCAAGACTTCGCCCTTACCCTCAGGAGTGGTGAAGGTCATTCGGGTTGGTTTTGCCGACTCGTCGGAGGTGGACATGATTGATTGGGATCGGGTTGCGGAACTGCGTGCCGAAATCGGCGCGGATGAGTTCTCGGAAGTGCTGGAGCTGTTTCTCGACGAGGTCGAGGGTGTCGTCATGCGGCTTGGCGCAACGCCGGAAAAGCTCTCGGATGAGCTGCATTTCCTGAAAGGATCGGCCTGGAACCTGGGGTTCCGGGATTTCGGTGCAATCTGTCAGGCGAATGAACGGCGCATCGTGGCCGGGGGTGCGGCGGCGGCCGATATTCCGGCGATCATCGCCTGCTACGGCCAGTCGAAAGAGATTTTCATGGCGCGTGCAGATGAATTCTGCGCTGCCGCCTGAGGGCCTCAGATCAGGAATTCTGCAAGAATCTGGTCTTCGGTGATATCGCGATAGCTGAAGCCCGCCGCGTCAAGTTGCGCTTCGAGGCGGGTGAAACTGTCGGGCGATTTCGTTTCGATCCCGATCAGGACCGAGCCGAAGTTGCGCGCCGATTTCTTCAGGTATTCGAACCGGGCGATGTCGTCGTCTGGGCCGAGCATCTGTAGGAACTCGCGCAGCGCGCCGGGGCGCTGCGGCATGCGCAGGATGAAGTATTTCTTCAGCCCCGAGAACCGCTGTGCGCGCTCCTTGACCTCGGGCAGGCGCTCGAAGTCGAAATTGCCGCCGGAGGTCACGCAGACCACGGTCTTGCCGCGAATCTGATCGGCCAGTTCGGGCAGCACGTCGATCGAGAGCGCGCCGGCCGGTTCGAGCACGATGCCCTCGACATTGAGCATCTCGAGCATGGTCACGCAGATCCGATCCTCGGGCGCCAGATGCACCTGCTCGGCGGTGATCCAGTCGAGCCGCTCAAAGGGCAGTGCTCCGATCCGCGCGACCGAGGCGCCATCGACGAAGCTGTCGACATGATCAAGCGTGACCGGCTTGCCCGCGGCCACCGCCGCCGTCAGGCTGGCGCCGCCCACCGGCTCTACGAACTGAAACTGCGTCTCGGGGGCGGTGGCGCGCAGATAGCCGGTCACGCCAGCGGCCAGCCCGCCACCGCCCACCGGCAAGATCACCAGATCCGGCGCCTGGCTCAGCTGATCAAGGATCTCGACCCCGACAGAGGCCTGCCCCTCAATCACGCCCGCATCGTCGAAGGGTGCAAGGAAATGCGCCTTGGCCTCGGCACAAAACGCCTGCGAGGCGGCCAGCGTCTGGTCGAAATAGTCCCCGGTCAGGACGATCTCGATCGCGTCGCCGCCAAAGGTCCGGGTTTTGTCGATCTTCTGCTGGGGCGTCGTCACCGGCATGAAGATCGTGCCCTTCACGCCGTAGTGCCGACAGGCAAAGGCCACGCCCTGCGCATGGTTGCCCGCGCTGGCGCAGACGAAGTGATCGGCGGTCGGATCGGCTTCGCGGAGTTTCCGCATCGCGGTGAAGGCGCCGCGAATCTTGTAGCTGCGCACCGGCGTCAGGTCTTCGCGCTTGAGCCAGATCTCGGCGCCGTAGCGCGCCGAAAGGTGATCGTTGCGCTGCAGGGGCGTCGGATCGAACAGCGCGCGCAGGGCGCGAGTCGCGGCGAGGGCGGAGAGGGCAAATGCGGTCATGGCGCCAGAATTGTCCTCTGGAAGCGCGCCTTGCAAGCCCTGCTGAGGCGTCGGAATCGGCGAATTGTCGCCGTTGACATTTTTTTGCCCTGATTTCGCCTTCGTTATTGCTTAACCCAAGAGCGGTATTTGGGGGAGACCCCGATTTTCAAGACGAAAGGACGCGAAATGCGCATGCATAAAAGCTTCGTCGTTGCCCTGACTGCGGCGGCATTCCTCCTCTCCCCGACGGTTGACGGCTTTGGCTTCGGCGCCGACGCGGCCTATGCCAAAGGTGGCAACGGTGGCGGCAATGGCGGCGGTAACGGTGGCGGCAATGGCGGCGGTAACGGTGGTGGTAACGGTGGTGGTAAGGGGGGCGGCAAAGGCGGCGGCGGCTCCGCTGGCAGCAAAGGTACTTCCTTCAGCCCCAAAGCCGATCCCGCGCCGGCCAAGACCAAACCTGCCAAGCCGGTGAAAGCCAACCACGGCGCGATCGCCTCCGAGCTCAAGGGCCTGAACGCGGCCCATGCCAGCCCGACGGCGATGGCAAATGCCGCGCCAAACAGCCGCGTTGGCCGCGTTGCCGCTTATGCGACGGCCGTTGGTGCGACTGCCGCGCTTTCGGCGGAGCTCGAGCCGCTCGAAACCGAACTGGCCGGCCTGCTGGCGAACCCGCCGCGCTCGCTCGGCGATATCGACGCGGATATCGACGCGCTTGCGGATCCTGATGGTGTGGACAAGGACGCCTACGACGCTCTGGTCGCCGAGAAGGCTGCCGCTGAGGCGTATCCTGATACGGTGTCGGCGCTCGAAGGTGAGATTGAAGGCCTGAAAGAAGATATCGCCGAAGCCGAAGCGGCTGAGGAAGGTGCCTTGCTCGCGGCCTCGGATGGCCGCACGCTTTCGCCCGAGGCCCTCGCGGAGCTGCACGAGCTTCTCGGTCTGCCCGCCCCGGTCGAAGAGCCCGACCCGGCCGCGGCCGTTGTGGTTGTCGACGACGCGGATGCCGGCGACGGTACCGACGGCGCGGCCGAATAATCGCTCCTACCAGATCGAAAGCAGCGGGCGGCCCTGGCCGCCCGTTTGCTTTTGCGCGCCGCCCTTGTCCGCAACGCAAAAACCCACTATCCCGGCCCGAAACCAAGATTCCCGGAGATGCCCATGTCCGCGCCCAAGAAAGTCGTGCTTGCCTATTCCGGCGGCCTCGATACCTCGATCATCCTGAAATGGCTGCAAACCGAATATGGCTGTGAGGTCATCACCTTCACCGCCGACCTCGGTCAGGGCGAAGAGCTGGACCCGGCGCGCCGCAAGGCCGAGATGCTGGGCATCAAGCCCGAAAATATCCACATCGAAGACCTGCGCGAGGAATTCGTGCGTGACTTCGTCTTCCCGATGTTCCGCGCCAATGCGGTCTACGAGGGGCTCTACCTGCTGGGCACCTCGATCGCCCGCCCGCTGATCTCGAAGCGGCTGGTGGAAATCGCGCATCAGCACGGTGCCGACGCTGTCGCCCATGGCGCGACCGGCAAGGGCAACGACCAGGTGCGCTTCGAACTGTCGGCCTATGCGCTCGATCCCGCGATCAAGGTGATCGCGCCTTGGCGGGAATGGGATCTGACCTCGCGCACCAAGCTGATCGAGTTCGCCGAGCAGAACCAGATCCCGATCGCCAAGGACAAGCGCGGCGAGGCGCCCTTCTCGGTCGATGCGAACCTGCTGCACACCTCCTCCGAGGGCAAGGCGCTGGAAAACCCGGCCGATGAGGCGCCGGAATATGTGTATCAGCGCACCGTGTCCCCCGAAGAGGCGCCCGACACTCCCGAATATATCGAAGTGACCTTCGAAAAAGGCGATGCCGTCGCGATCAACGGCGAGGCGATGTCGCCCGCCACGATCCTCACCGCGCTGAACGAATATGGCCGCGTTCATGGCATCGGCCGCCTCGACTTCGTGGAAAACCGCTTTGTTGGCATGAAGTCGCGCGGCATCTACGAAACGCCCGGCGGCACGATCCTGCTCGAGGCCCATCGCGGCATCGAACAGATCACCCTCGATTCGGGCGCCGGCCACCTGAAAGACAGCCTGATGCCGCGCTATGCGGAACTGATCTACAACGGCTTCTGGTTCTCGCCCGAGCGTGAAATGCTGCAAGCCCTGATCGACAAGTCGCAGGAACATGTCACCGGCACGGTGCGTCTCAAGCTCTACAAGGGCTCTGTGCATTGCGTTGGCCGCTGGTCGGACCACTCGCTCTACTCCGAAAAGCACGTGACCTTCGAAGAGGACGCGGGCGCCTACGATCAGAAAGACGCCGCCGGCTTCATCCGCCTCAACGCGCTGCGCCTCAAGCTGATCGCCACCCGCAACGCCCGGGTGAAGAAATGAGCTTCTCGCAGCCGACGGCCGCCATCGTCACCGTCTCCGACCGCGCCAGCCGCGGCGAGTACGAGGACAAGGGCGGCCCCGGCTGCGAGGCTTACCTGCGCGAAGTGGTGACCTCGCCGCTCGCAATCACCCGCCACATCATCCCCGACGGGCGCGAGAGCGTGGCAGAAAAGCTGCGCGAACTGGTTGCCGCCGAGGCCGACCTGATCCTCGTGACCGGCGGCACCGGCCCCGCGCCCCGCGACGAAACCCCCGAAGGCTGCGCCGATGTCTTCGAAAAGGAACTGGCGGGCTTTGGCGAGGAAATGCGCCGCGCCTCTCTGCTTGAGGTGCCCACCGCGATTCTTTCGCGCCAATCGGCCGGCATCGCGGGCAAATCGCTGATCATCATGGTGCCCGGCAAACCGTCGGCCATCGCGACCTGCCTCGACGCGGTCTTCGCGGCCGTGCCCTATTGCCTCGACCTGATCGGCGCCGGCTGGATTGAGACCGACCCGGCCCGGATCAAGGCCTTCCGCCCCAAGGCGAAATAACCCGCTTCATTTTGCCGGAAATATCCCGGGGTGAATGGCCGCAGGCCAGAGGGGCAGCGCCCCTCAGCGCTTCACCGCCGCAACCGCGTAATTCACCGACAGGTCCCGCTCGCAGAGCTTCCAGCCGAAGGTTAGCGGGTTGAACACCATCCCCTTGCGATCTACCGCGTCCAGCCCCGCGTTGCGGATCAGCGCGTAAAGCTCGTCGGGGGTGATGAATTTCGACCATTCATGCGTGCCCTTCGGCAGCCAGCGCATCACCCATTCCGCGCCCACGATCGCCGCCATGAAGCTTTTTGGATTGCGGTTCAGGGTCGACATCACCATCAGCCCGCCGGGCTTCAAGAGTTCGGCGCAGGTATCGGTGAAACCCTGCGTATCGGCGACGTGCTCGATGATCTCCATCGCCAGCACCACGTCGAACCGCTCATCGGTCGCGGCGATATCCTCGGCGGCGCAGTTGCGATAGTCGATCTCCAGCCCCGATTGCTCGGCATGAAGCTGCGCCACGGGGATGTTGCGCGGTGCGGCATCGGCGCCCACGACTTCGGCGCCCAGCCGCGCCATCGGTTCGCTCAGGAGCCCGCCGCCACAGCCGATATCCAGAAGCCTCAACCCCTTGAATGGCTGCGGGGCCTTCAGATCGCGGCCGAATTGCGCGGCGATCTGCTGCGTGATGTAGTCCAAGCGCACAGGATTCATCAGGTGCAGCGGCTTGAACTTGCCCGTCGGGTCCCACCATTCGGCGGCCATTGCCTCGAATTTAGCCACTTCCGCCGGGTCGATCGTGTTCGTCGCCTGCGCCATTCCATCCTCGTCGCTTTGCAGTTCGCTGCCCGTAGCAGCCGCTGGTTTCCCGTTATATAGTCCGATCATGGACAGAACCGCAGGTCAAAAGCGCACACCGGCCGCATTTCTTTACCCGCCGATCGAGCCGAGCTACCGCACCATGCTCGACACCGGCGACGGCCACAGCGTCTATGTCGAGCAATCGGGCAACCCCGAGGGCCAGCCGGTGATTGTCTGCCACGGCGGGCCGGGCGGCGGGTCGAGCCCGGCGATGCGGCGGTTTTTCGATCCCGACCATTACCGCATCATTCTGTTCGATCAGCGCGGCTGCGGGCTGTCGCGGCCCTCGGCCGGGGTCGAAAACAACACCACCGCGCATCTGATCCGTGACATGGAGATGATCCGCGAGCGTTTGGGGATCGAGCGCTGGATGATCTTTGGCGGCAGCTGGGGGGCGACGCTGGGGCTGCTTTATGCGCAGGCGCATCCCGAACGTGTCGAGGCGCTTGTCCTGCGCGGGGTGTTCCTCGCCACGCAAGCCGAGCTGGACTGGTTCTATGGCGGCGGCGCGGCGCGGTTCTTCCCCGATCTCTGGGCGCAGTTCCGCTTGCCGATCCCGCCCGAAGAGCAAGACGACTTGATCGCGGCCTATCGCAAGCGGCTGTTTTGCGGCGAATACCCGACCGAGGCGCGCTATGCCCGCGCCTGGGCGATGTGGGAAAACGCGTTGGCGACAATCGATTACGACGGGCTGGTCGGAGAATCCCCGACCGATTACGCCCGCGCCTTTGCCCGGCTGGAAAACCACTATTTCAGCCATGGCTGTTTTATCGACGAGGGCCAGATCCTGCGTGATCGCGCCAAGATCGAGCACATCCGCGCGATCATCGTGCAGGGCCGTTTCGACATGATTTGTCCGCCGGACTCCGCCTGGCGGCTGAAGAAGGGTTGGCGCAATGCGGAACTGCGGATGGTGCCCGCGGCGGGCCATGCGCTCTCTGAGGTCGGGATCACCGCAGCGCTGGTTGCGGCGACAAACCGCCTGCGCGACTGAGCCCCACACAGAACCCTTGCCAATTCCCGGGCTTTCGCCTATATCGCCTTCAATAGCGGCGTGCCGGGGTCCAAACCTGGCGCCCACCGAAAAGATGCAGCGGGCCGCAACGGACCCGCTTTTTTGTTTTTCAAGGATCGGACATGACCGACCTCATCGCCAAAACCGCGATCGACCGGCGCCTCGCCGAGATCGTCGGGCCGACCATCGA
Organism: Pseudothioclava arenosa; assembly: GCF_002358085.1. GTDB lineage: Bacteria > Pseudomonadota > Alphaproteobacteria > Rhodobacterales > Rhodobacteraceae > Pseudothioclava > Pseudothioclava arenosa. Next base: position 136,890 of record NZ_NTJD01000006.1, on the reverse strand, counting down.
AGGGCTCGGCTACGAACTGGTGCGCCTGCGCCTGCAGGGCGGCAAAACCGCCACGCTGCAGATCATGGCCGACCGCCCCGACGGAGGCATCAACGTCGACGATTGCGCGGTGATCTCGACCGCGGTTTCGGCCGTGCTCGATGTCGAGGACCCGATCGAAGAGAATTACTATCTCGAGGTTTCCTCGCCCGGCATCGACCGGCCGCTAACCCGGCTGAAGGATTTCGACGCCTGGGAAGGCTATGAGGTCAAGATTGAGACCTCCGAGCAGATCGACGGCCGCCGCCGCTTCAAGGGCATCTTGCGCGGCACCGAAGAGAACGAAGTGCTGATCGAGATCGAGAACAACGGCGAGATGGTCACCATCGGCCTTGATTTCGATTGGCTCTCGGACGCGAAGCTTGTGCTGACCGACGAGCTGATCGAAGAGATGCTGCGCCAGAAGAAAGCCACGGGCAGCATCGACGAAACGCAATTCGACGAGATCGAAACCGACACAGATTCCCCCGACGAGGAGACCTGAGAGATGGCAATCACCTCTGCCAACCAGCTTGAACTGCTGCAAACCGCGGAAGCCGTTGCGCGCGAGAAGATGATCGACCCGGATCTGGTGATCCAGGCGATGGAGGAATCGCTCGCCCGTGCCGCTAAGTCGCGTTACGGCGCCGAGATGGACATCCGCGTGTCGATCGACCGCAAGACCGGCCGCGCCAGCTTTACCCGCGTGCGCACCGTGGTCGAGGACGAGGCGCTGGAGAACTACCAGGCCGAGCTGACCGTCGCGCAGGCGAAGCAATATCTGGACAACCCGCAGGTCGGCGACACGATCGTCGACGAGGTGCCGCCGGTCGATCTGGGCCGCATTGCCGCGCAATCGGCCAAGCAGGTCATCCTGCAGAAGGTCCGCGAAGCCGAGCGTGACCGCCAGTTCGAAGAATTCAAGGACCGCAAGGGCACGATCATCAACGGCGTGGTCAAGCGCGAGGAATACGGCAATATCATCGTCGATATCGGCCGTGGCGAGGCGATCCTGCGCCGCAACGAGAAGATCGGCCGCGAAAGCTATCGCCCGAACGACCGCATCCGCGCCTATGTGAAAGACGTGCGCCGCGAAACCCGTGGCCCGCAGATCTTCCTGTCGCGCACCGCGCCGGAATTCATGGCCGAGTTGTTCAAGATGGAAGTGCCGGAGATCTACGACGGCATCATCGAGATCAAGGCCGTGGCCCGCGATCCGGGCTCGCGCGCGAAGATCGCCGTTATCTCGAACGACAATTCGATTGATCCGGTCGGCGCCTGCGTCGGTATGCGCGGCTCGCGCGTGCAAGCCGTGGTCGGCGAGCTTCAGGGCGAGAAGATCGACATCATTCCGTGGAACGAAGATCAGGCGACCTTCCTCGTGAACGCGCTGCAGCCCGCCGAAGTGGCGAAAGTGGTTATCGACGAGGAAGCGGGCAAGATCGAGGTCGTCGTTCCCGATGAGCAGCTGTCGCTGGCCATCGGTCGTCGCGGCCAGAACGTGCGCCTTGCCTCGCAGTTGACCGGTCTGGACATCGACATCCTGACTGAAGCCGAGGAATCGCAGCGCCGTCAGGCCGAATTCGCCGAGCGCACCAAGCTCTTCGTCGAAGCGCTGGACCTGGACGAGTTCTTTGCCCAACTGCTGGTGGCCGAAGGCTTCACCAACCTCGAAGAGGTGGCTTACGTCGATATCGACGAACTGCTGTCGATCGAGGGCGTGGACGAAGGCACCGCCGAAGAGCTGCAGGCCCGTGCCCGCGACGTGATCGAAGAGCAGAACCGCAAGGCGATCGCGGCGGCCAAGGAAATGGGCGTCGAGCAGTCGCTGTTCGACTTCGAGGGCCTGACGCCTCAGATGATCGAGGCGCTGGCGAAAGACGACGTGAAGACGCTCGAAGATTTCGCCACCTGCGCCGACTGGGAGCTGGCCGGCGGCTGGACCACGGTCGATGGTGCGCGCGTGAAGGACGACGGCATCCTCGAGCCCTACGGGATTTCGCTCGAAGAGGCGCAGGATCTGATCATGACCGCGCGTATCCAGCTGGGCTGGGTGGACCCGTCCGAGCTTGAGGCCGAAGAGGCCGAGGGCGAGGAAGACGAGGAGGCCGAGGCCTGAGCCTCGGAACGCGCCGATGACCCGTGGTGGACGGACCAAGGATAACGAGACGCCCGAGCGGCGCTGCATCGTCACTGGCGAGGTGCAGCCCAAGGCGGGTCTTGTCCGGTTCGTCCTCGGTCCCGACGGGATGATCTATCCCGACCTGGCGGAAAAGCTGCCGGGCCGGGGGATCTGGGTCACGGCGGATCGCGCCGCGATCGAGAAGGCCGCCGCCAAGGGGCTGTTCTCGCGCGCGGCCAAGGCGCCCGCACAGGTGCCCGAGGGGCTGGCCGACATGGTCGAGGCCGGCCTTGCGAAACGCGTGATCGAGCTGATCGCGCTGTTGCGCAAATCGGGGCGTGCGGTCGTCGGATTTGAAAAAGTGAAGGGCTGGCTCTCCGAAGGCAGGGCCAAAGTTCTTCTGCAGGCCTCGGACGGTTCCGACCGGGGCAAGGGCAAGCTCTGGACACCCCAGGGGGCGCGCTGGTTTGGCTGCCTGACGTCCTCGGAATTGGGTTTGGCTTTCGGGCGTGATCGTGCGATACACGGCGCGCTTGCGGCTGACGGACTCACCGAGCGCGTCAAAATGGAAGCGGCAAAGCTTGCGTCTATGCGCAAGCCAGAGGGCGGAGTGACCGCCATGAAGGATACGAAGACGGCATGAGCGACAAGGACGGCAAAAAACCCCTCGGTCTCGGCGGTTCGCGCCCCGGTCAGGTGAAGCAAAGCTTCTCGCACGGGCGCACCAAGAACGTGGTGGTGGAAACCAAGCGCAAGAAAGTGGTCGTCCCGAAACCGGGGGCGGCCGGAGCCGGGGCGTCGAAGCCCGCCGGTTCGCCCAATCTTGGCGACCCGTCGAAGCGCCCTGCCGGTATCTCGGATGCTGAGATGGAGCGTCGCCTGCGGGCTCTGCAGGCCGCGAAGGCCCGCGAGGTCGAAGAGGCTGCTGCCCGCGAGGCCGAGGAAAAGGCCCGCGAGGAAGAGCGCGAGCGTCGTCGTGCCGAAGCCGAAGCCAAGGAGCGCGAGGATCGCGAACGCGAGGAAGCGCTGAAGGCCAAGCAGGAAGAAGAAGAGCGTAAGGCCCGCGAAGAAGCTCTGCGCGCCCAGAAGAAAGAAGAGATCCGCAAGGCACCGGCCGCCAAGGCCGAAGAGCCGCAGGATCAGGCCGCCGCGCAGGCCGCTGCCGCCCGCGCCGAGGCCAAGGGCGTCGTCGCTACGGGTCCGCGCAAGACCGACCGCGAGCGCAACAACGAGCGTGCCGACCGCGATCAACGCGGCAAGACCCGCGACGATGCGGGCCGCCGTGCGGGCAAGCTCTCGCTCTCGGATGCGCTTGCCGGTGGTGAAGGCGGGCGTCAGCGCTCGCTGGCCGCGATGAAGCGCAAGCAGGAAAAAGCGCGCCAGAAGGCTATGGGCTTTGGCCAGAAGGCCGAGAAGCAAAGCCGCGATGTGCAGCTGCCTGAAACCATCGTGGTGTCCGAACTGGCCAACCGTATGGCGGAACGTGGCGCCGATGTGGTCAAGGCGCTGATGAAAATGGGCATGATGGTCACCTCGAACCAGACCATCGACGCCGATACCGCCGAGCTTGTGATCGAGGAATTCGGCCACAAGGCGGTGCGCGTGTCCGATGCCGACGTCGAACAGGTCATCGATCAGGTCGAGGACAAGGCCGAAGATCTGGTTTCGCGTCCGCCGATCATCACGATCATGGGCCACGTCGACCACGGCAAGACCTCGCTGCTGGACGCGATCCGCGAAGCCAACGTGGTTTCGGGCGAAGCCGGCGGCATCACCCAGCATATCGGCGCCTATCAGGTCACGACCGAATCGGGTGCGGTGCTGAGCTTCCTCGACACGCCCGGCCACGCGGCGTTTACCTCGATGCGTGCCCGCGGTGCGCAGGTGACCGATATCGTGGTTCTGGTGGTGGCGGCCGATGACTCGGTCATGCCGCAGACGATCGAGGCGATCAACCACGCGAAAGCGGCCGGCGTGCCGATGATCGTGGCGATCAACAAATGCGACAAGCCCGACGCGAACCCGCAAAAGGTCCGTACCGAGCTGCTGCAACACGAAGTCGTCGTCGAAGAGATGGGCGGCGAAGTGCAGACCGTCGAAGTGTCGGCCAAGACCCGCAAGGGCCTCGACAACTTGCTTGAGGCGATTGCCCTGCAGGCCGAGATCCTCGAACTCAAGGCCAACCCGAACCGTGCCGCGCAAGGTGCGGTGATCGAGGCCAAGCTCGACGTGGGCCGTGGCCCGGTTGCGACGGTCCTCGTGCAGAACGGCACGCTGAAGCGCGGCGACATCTTTGTCGTCGGCGAACAGTGGGGCAAGGTCCGCGCGCTGATCAACGACAAGGGCGACCGCGTCGACGAAGCTGGCCCCTCGGTTCCGGTCGAGGTTCTGGGCCTGAACGGCACGCCCGAAGCGGGCGACGTGCTGAACGTGGTCGAGACCGAAGCGCAGGCGCGCGAGATCGCGGATTACCGCGAGCAGGCCGCCAAGGACAAACGCGCCGCCGCCGGTGCCGCGACCACGCTGGAGCAGCTCATGGCCAAGGCCAAGGCCGACGAAAGCGTGTCGGAACTGCCGGTTCTGGTCAAAGCCGACGTGCAGGGTTCGGCCGAAGCCATCGTTCAGGCGCTGGAAAAGGTCGGCAACGAAGAGGTGCGCGTGCGCGTGCTGCATTCGGGCGTGGGTGCGATCACCGAATCCGACATCGGCCTCGCCGAAGCTTCGGGTGCGCCGGTCATCGGCTTCAACGTCCGGGCCAACGCTCCGGCGCGCGCCGCGGCGAACCAGAAGGGTGTCGAGATTCGCTATTACTCGATCATCTACGATCTGGTCGACGACATCAAAGCCGCCGCTTCGGGCCTGCTCAAGGCCGAGATCCGCGAGAACTTCATCGGGTATGCCTCGATCAAGGAAGTGTTCAAGGTGACCGGCGTCGGCAAGGTTGCCGGCTGTCTGGTGACCGAAGGCGTGGCGCGCCGCTCGGCGGGCGTGCGCCTGCTGCGCGACAACGTGGTGATCCACGAAGGCACGCTCAAGACGCTCAAGCGCTTCAAGGACGAGGTCAAGGAAGTGCAGTCCGGCCAGGAATGCGGCATGGCGTTTGAGAATTACGACGATATCCGCCCCGGCGATGTCATCGAGATTTTCGAGCGCGAAGAAGTGCAGCGCAGCCTGTAACCTACAAGACAGACAAAAGAAAAACGGGGGCCTGCGCCCCCGTTTTTTATTGCGCGTGGCTCAGAGCCAGTCGCGCAGGATCGGGATCAGCGGCTCGTCCGCAGGCGGCATCGGATAGTCCCGCAGGTCGCGCGCACGCACCCAGGCCAGTTTCTGCCCTTCTTGCGGCTGCACGATGCCCTCCCAGCGGCGGCAGGCGAACACCGGCATCAGCAGGTGGAAATCCTCGTAGCTGTGCGAGGCGAAGGTCAGCGGCGCGAGGCAGCTGTGCCAGGTGTCGATGCCCAGCTCTTCCTTGAGTTCGCGGATCAGCGCATGCTCGGGCGTCTCGCCCGGCTCGACCTTGCCTCCCGGAAACTCCCACAGCCCCGCCAGCGATTTGCCCTCGGGGCGCTGTGCCAAGAGGATCCGGCCGTCATTGTCGATCAGCGCCACCGCCGAGACAAGGATCACACGGCCCGGGCTGGCGGGCGCCGGGGCGCCCTCGGGCCCGCAGCCGCCGCTCACGAGCGGTAATCCGCGTTGATGTCGATGTAGCGATGGGTCAGGTCGCAGGTCCAGACGGATTTCGCCGCCCGGCCCAGCCCCAGATCGACGCCGATCACCAGCTCTTGCTGCTTCATGTAGGCCGAGGCGGCCTCTTCCGAGTAATCGGGCACACGCCAACCTTTTTCCGCCAGCACCATGTCCCCGAAAGAGATCGTCAGCGTGTCGCGATCGGCCTTGGCGCCGGATTTACCGACGGCAGCCACGACGCGGCCCCAATTCGCATCCTCGCCCGCGATCGCGGTCTTGACCAGCGGCGAATTGGCCACCGACATCGCGACCTTATGCGCATCGGCGGCATTCGCGGCCCCGGTCACGCGGACCTCGACGAATTTTGTCGCGCCCTCGCCGTCTTTCACCACCTGATGCGCCAGATCCATCATCACGGCACGCAGGGCGGCCTCGAAATCGCGGGCGGCGCGGGTGCGCATGTCGGTGATCGGTGCGGCCTCGGTCTTGCCGGTCGCGGCCACGATCAGCGCATCCGAGGTCGAGGTGTCGCTATCGACGGTGATCGCGTTGAACGTGTCGTCGACATTGCGCGACAGGATCTTTTGCAGGTCGCGCTGGCTGATCTTGGCGTCGGTGAAGATGTAGACCAGCATCGTCGCCATGTTCGGCGCGATCATCCCCGAGCCCTTGGCGATGCCCGCGATGCGGATCGTGCCGCCATCGCCCGCGACCTCGGCCGAGGCACCTTTCGGGAAGGTGTCGGTCGTCATGATCGCGCGCGCGGCGAGTTCAAGCCCGCCCCCGGTCAGCGCGTCGCGCAGTTCGGGCACCTTGGCGATGATGCGATCATGCGGCAGCGGCTCGCCGATCACGCCGGTCGAGCTCGAAAAGACCCGTGCGGCCGGAACGCCGAGCGCCTCGGCGACGGCGCCCGTCACCGCCTCGACCGAGGTCTGACCCGCCGCGCCGGTGAAGGCGTTCGCATTGCCCGAGTTCACCACGATCGCCGCGCCGTCGGACGAATTGGCGGCGCCGCGCAGTTTCAGCTTGGCTTGGCAGTCGAGGATGCAGGCGGCGCGCGTGGACGAGGTGGTGAACACCCCCGCGATGGCAGCGCCCTCGCAGATCTTGGCTAGCATCACATCGGTGCGGCCCTGATATTTCACGCCCGCGGCGGCGGCGGCAAACTCGACCCCTGCGATTTCGGGCAGGGCCGGGAAGGATTTGGGGGCAAGCGGCGACACCAGGCTGGGCTTCTTCACCTTTTTCTTGCCGGCGTCTTTCTTGGCAAGCTGTTCCTTGAGCTTCTTGACCCGCGCCTTGAGCTTCTGGATCTGCTCTTTCGCGTCCTTGTCTTTCTTCGCCATCGTCTGGTCCCTCTCTGCCTGCGGGCTTACTGACCCAGGATCGTGCTGTCTTTGAGAACGGCGGGGTCGATTCCCTCGACCATACGCTCGATCTTGGCGTTTTCCAGCACCTCGGACATCCGTTTTTCAACAGCTTGCTGGCGCAGGTCGCCTTCGAGGCGGTCGCGCGCCTCCTCGATCGTGGGGGCCTCGGCGATGCGGGTTTCCACCAGCTTGATCAGGTGCCAGCCAAAGCGCGTCTGCACCGGGCCCGCGATTTCGCCCTCTTTCATCTTGGCGACGGCTTCGGCGAAGGGCTCGACCATATCGGTCAGCGCGAACCAGCCGAGATCACCACCCTGCGAGGCGGCGCCGTCGGAGGAGTTTTCCTTGGCCAGCTCAGCGAAATCGGCGCCCTCATCGAGCTTGCTGCGCAGCATCGCGGCCTGTTCGGGGCTGTCCACGAGGATATGCGCGGCATGGTATTCGCGGGGCTCGGTCTGGCCGAATTTCTCGTCATAGGCCTTGAGCACCGCTTCTTCGCTGACAGCGTGATCGGCGGTATAGGCCAGCAGCGAATTCGCCAGATAGGCGCGGCGCTGCACCTCAAGGGCGATTTCATCGCGCTTGGTCATCCGGCCTTCGCCGATCTGCGACAGCGCGGTTTGCTGAATCAGCTGTTCGAGCAGGCCGTTGAACATCACATCATCGGGCAGGGCGGCATATTCGGGCGGCAGATTGTCGCGCACGGTGATCATCTGGCCCAGAGTGATGTCGATGCCGTTCACGCTGGCCAGGACACTGTCGGCGGTCAAAGCCGGGCGGTCCTCGGCCCAGGCGGCCATGCCAAAGGCGAGGCAGGCCGCGCTGGCCGCCAGAATCGACTTGAGATTAAGCATCCGTGATCACTCCGCATAGGCCGCGGCGCCCCGCGGCGTTGACACTCAGACGGTGGCCCCTTACATCGCTTGGGGGTCGCTGCGTCCTTTATTTCGTTAGCCGTTCTAGGCATCTGCGAGAGGCGCGACAAGGCCGCTAACACAGAATTGCTCAGACAGCGCGGAGAGAACATGCTTGGCCTTGGAACGATTGCACGGAAGGTCTTTGGCACGCCCAATGACCGCAAGGTGAAAGCGGCGCGCCCGATCGTTGCCAAAATCAACGCGCTCGAACCCGAATTCGCCGCGCTGACCGACGCGCAGATCAAGGAAAAGACCGAAGAATTCAAGGCGCGCGTGGCCGAGGGCGAAAGCCTCGACGCGCTGCTGCCCGAGGCCTTCGCCAACTGCCGCGAGGCCGCCAAGCGTGCCCTTGGCCTGCGTGCCTTCGATACGCAGCTGATGGGCGGGATCTTCCTGCATCAAGGCAACATCGCCGAGATGAAAACCGGCGAGGGCAAGACCCTCGTCGCGACCTTCCCGGTCTATCTGAACGCGCTGACCGGCAAGGGCGTGCATGTGGTCACGGTGAACGACTACCTCGCCCGGCGCGACGCCGAGTGGATGGGCAAGGTTTACGCCGCGCTCGGGATGACCACGGGCATCGTGGTGCCCTTCCAGGCCGATGATGACAAGCGCGAGGCCTATGCCGCCGACGTGACCTATGCCACCAACAACGAGCTGGGCTTTGACTATCTGCGCGACAACATGCGCGGTTCGGTCGCCGAGATGATGCAGCGCGGTCATTACTTCGCGATCGTTGACGAGGTGGACAGTATCCTGATCGACGAGGCGCGCACGCCCCTGATTATCTCGGGCCCGTCGCAGGACCGCTCGGAGCTCTATATCACGCTCGACAAATACATCCCGCTGCTCTCGCCTGAGCATTACAAGGTCGATGAAAAGACCCGTGGGGCCTCCTTCACGGAAGAGGGTAACGACTTCCTCGAACAGCGCCTGCAAGCCGATGGCATCCTGCCCGAGGGCCAGTCGCTCTACGATCCGGAATCGACCACGATCGTGCACCACGTCAACCAGGCGCTGCGCGCCCACAAGGTGTTCTTCAAGGACCAGAACTATGTGGTCGCCGGCGATGAGATCGTGCTGATCGACGAACACACGGGCCGCGCCATGAAGGGCCGCCGCCTGTCCGAGGGCCTGCATCAGGCGATCGAGGCCAAGGAAGGCGTGCCGGTGCAGCCCGAGAACGTGACCCTCGCTTCGGTCACCTTCCAGAACTACTTCCGTCTTTATGAAAAGCTCGCCGGCATGACCGGCACCGCCGCCACCGAGGCCGAGGAATTCGCCGAGATCTACAAGCTCGGCGTGGTCGAAGTGCCGACCAACCGCCCGGTGCAGCGGGTCGACGAACACGACCGTGTCTATCGCACCCAGCGCGAGAAATACACCGCCGTGATCGAGGCGCTGAAGAAGGCGCATGAAAAGGGCCAGCCGGTGCTGCTGGGCACGACCTCGATCGAGAAATCCGAGATGATCTCGGAGATGCTCAAGAAAGAGGGCATCACGCATAACGTGCTCAACGCGCGCCAGCACGAGAAAGAGGCGCAGATCGTCGCCGACGCGGGCCGTCTGGGCGCGGTGACCATCGCCACCAACATGGCCGGTCGCGGGACCGACATTCAGCTCGGCGGCAACGTTGAGATGAAGGTGCTTGAGGAACTGGCCGCCAACCCCGAGGCCAACCCCGACGAGGTGCGCGCGCGCATCGAGGCTGCGCATGCCGAAGAAAAGGCCAAGGTGCTTGAGGCGGGCGGTCTGTTCGTTCTGGCGACCGAGCGCCACGAAAGCCGCCGCATCGACAACCAGCTGCGCGGTCGTTCGGGCCGTCAGGGCGACCCGGGCCGCTCGCTGTTCTTCCTCTCGCTCGAAGACGACCTGATGCGCATCTTCGGCTCGGACAAGCTCGATGCGGTGCTCTCCAAGCTCGGCATGGGCGAGGGCGAGGCGATCGTGCACCCTTGGGTCAACAAGTCGCTCGAACGCGCGCAGGCGAAGGTCGAGGGCCGCAACTTCGACATTCGCAAACAGCTGCTGAAATTCGACGACGTGATGAACGACCAGCGTAAGGCCATCTTTGGCCAGCGCCGCGACATCATGGAGTCGACCGAGATCTCGGAAATCGTGCGCGACATGCGCGGTCAGGTGATCGAGGACATCATCGACGAATTCATGCCGCCCAAGACCTACGCCGATCAGTGGGATATCGAGGGCATGAACGAGGCGGTGCTTGATCGCCTCAACATGCAGCTGCCGCTGGCCGAATGGGCCGCGGAAGAGGGCGTGGACCAGGACGTGATCGCCGAGCGCATGGAAGAGGCGATGGATGCCTACATGCTCGAAAAGCGCACGGGCTTCGGCGACGAGAATATGGACATGATCGAAAAGCAGCTCCTGCTGCAGACGATCGACACCAAGTGGCGCGAGCATCTGGTGACGCTGGAACAGCTGCGCTCGGTGATTGGCTTCCGTGTCCACGCGCAGCGCGATCCGCTGGCCGAATACAAGACCGAGAGCTTCCAGCTCTTCGAGTTGATGCTCGACAGCCTGCGTTCGGAAGTGACGCAGCGCCTCGCGCGGATCCGTCCGATGACCGAAGAAGAGCGCGCCGCCGTTCTTGCCGAGCAGCGCGTCGCGATTTCGCAGCAGGCTGCCGCACAGGCTGCGGCCGCCGCCGCTCAGGCCTCGGCCGCCGCGGCCGCACCCGCCGAAGGCTTCGACGAGAACGATCCCTCCACTTGGGGTAACCCGGGCCGGAATGATCCCTGCCCCTGCGGCTCGGGCGAGAAGTTCAAGCACTGCCACGGCAAGCTCTGAACATCGCGATCAGAAAACGGAACGGGGTGGCCATGCCGCCCCGTTTTGCTTTCGCTCACAAGTGACCGGCCGCGCGAAAACTCACTTCGCGCCCGCGCCCGATGATCAGGTGATCGTGCAGCGTGATCCCCAGAACTGCCGCCGCCGCCTCGACCGCCCGCGTCATCGCGATATCCGCCTCGGAGGGCGTCGGGTCGCCCGAAGGGTGGTTGTGAACGAGGATCAGCGCGGTTGCGTTTAGCTCCAACGCGCGCTTGACCACCTCACGCGGATAGACCGGCACGTGATCGACCGTGCCGCGCGCCTGTTCTTCGTCGGCAATCAGCACGTTCTGTCGATCCAGGAACAGCACGCGAAACTGCTCGGTCTCGCGATGCGCCATCGTCGCGTGGCAATACTCGACCAGCGCCTGCCAGGACGACAGAACCGGCCGGTTGATCACTTTGGAACGCGCCAGCCGCTGCCCTGCCGCCTCGACGATCTTGAGTTCCTGCACCACCGCCGGACCGACGCCCGTCACCTGCATCAACCGCGCGGTTGGCGCCGACAGCACCCGGCCAAAATCCCCGAACGTGTCGATCAGCCGCCGCGCGAGCGGCTTCACGTCCTGCCTCGGCAAGGCGCGAAACAGAACCAGCTCCAGCAGCTCGTAATCGGGCAAGGCCTGCGCCCCGCCCTCCATGAACCGCGCGCGCAGCCGGGCGCGATGATCGGCAATATACGAGGGCAGCTTGGCCCCCGCCCCGACCCGCCTCGCGGCCTCGCGCGCCTCGTCGGGGTCACCAAAAAGCGGCAGCGTCGGATCGGAGGCGAGGCGATGGGTCATGAAAAAACCCTGCCGGAGCAGGGTGAAAAAAGGGTTAACTTCTTCTTGGCCCAAATACGCAAAAAGGGCGCCCGAAGGCGCCCTCTCAGGTCGTCATTCCATCCCAGAACTTCTTGACCTTCTTGAAGAAGCTCGCGCCTTCGGGGTTGTTTTCCGCCTCGATCTTCTCGAACTCGCGCAGCAGCTCTTTTTGCTTCGCCGTCAGGTTGACCGGCGTTTCCACGGCCAGTTCGATGATCATGTCGCCCGTGCCGCCACCGCGCAGCGCCGGCATACCCTTGCCGCGCAGACGCATCTGGCGACCCGATTGCGCCCCCGCCGGGATTTTGACGCGTGAGCGACCACCGTCGATCGTCGGCACCTCGACCTCGCCACCCAGGGCGGCGGTGGCCATGGCAACCGGCACCCGGCAATGCAGCATCATGCCGTCGCGCTGGAAGATCGCGTGCTCCTTGACCTCGATGAAGATATAGAGGTCGCCCGAAGGCCCGCCGCGCAGTCCGGCCTCGCCCTCGCCTGCATGGCGGATGCGCGTGCCGGTCTCGACCCCGGGCGGGATCTTGATCTGCAGCTGGCGTTCCTGCTCTATCCGGCCCGCGCCATGACAGGCTTTGCAGGCGTTCTTGACGACCTGACCGGCGCCGCCGCAGGTCGGACAGGTGCGCTCGACGGTGAAGAAGCCGTTCTGCGCACGCACCTTGCCCATGCCCGAACAGGTCGGGCAGGTCTGCGGCTCGGCCCCGCCTTCGGCGCCGGTGCCATTGCAGGCGGTGCAGGCGCTCGAGCCCGGCACGGTGATCGACTTCTGCGTGCCCTTGAACGCCTCTTCGAGCGTGATGCGCATGTTGTAGCGCAGGTCTGCGCCGCGTTGAGCGCGCGAGCGGGGGCCACCGCCGCGACCGCCCATGAAATCGCCAAAGAGGTCTTCGAAGACATCCGAGAAGGCCGAGGCAAAATCGCCCTGGCCGGGCCCGCCGCCGTAACCGCCGTAGCCGCCACGCGGGCCGCCGCCCATGCCGCCATCGAAGGCCGCATGACCAAAGCGGTCGTAAGCGGCCTTTTTCTCGGCATCCTTCAGCACGTCATAGGCCTCGTTCACTTCCTTGAACTGGGCCTCGGCGTCCGGGTTGTCCTTGTTGCGGTCGGGGTGAAGCTCTTTCGCCTTGGTGCGATAGGCTTTCTTCAGCTCTTCGGCCGTGGCGCCTTTGGAAGCGCCCAGAACCTCGTAGTAATCCCGTTTCGACATTGTTCAGCACCCCCAATGAGGGGAACGCGGGAACGGGCCCCACCGGGGCCCGCTCCTCAGTTCCGGCGCTTACTTGCGCTTGTCTTCGCCCATGTCCTCGAAATCGGCGTCGACGATATCGTCATCCACGCCGCGGGGGCCATCTTCGTCCACATCGGCTTCGCCGGCCGCGGCCTGCTGCGCCTTGTAGATCGCCTCACCCAGCTTCATCGCGGCATCGGTCAGGTTGCTGATCGCGCCTTTGATCTTGCCGGGATCTTCGGACTTGAGCGCCTCTTCGAGGGCATTCGTGGCCAGTTCGATCACTTCGACGGTCGAGGCATCGACCTTGTCGCCATGCTCTTCGAGCGACTTGCGGGTCGAGTGCAGCAGGCTTTCGCCCTGGTTCTTGGTTTCGACCAGTTCCTTGCGGACCTTGTCGGCCTCGGCATTGGCCTCGGCATCCTTGACCATCTTCTCGATCTCGTCATCCGACAGACCGCCGGACGCCTGGATCGTGATCTGCTGTTCCTTGCCGGTGGCCTTGTCTTTGGCCGAAACCGAGACGATGCCGTTCGCGTCGATATCGAAGGTCACTTCGATCTGCGGCAGGCCGCGCGGTGCCGGCGGGATGCCTTCGAGGTTGAACATGCCCAGGAGCTTGTTGTCGGCGGCCATCTCACGCTCGCCCTGGAAGACGCGGATCGTCACAGCCGACTGGTTGTCTTCGGCGGTCGAGAAGATCTGCGACTTCTTGGTCGGGATCGTGGTGTTGCGGTCGATCAGGCGGGTGAACACGCCACCCAGCGTCTCGATGCCGAGCGACAGCGGCGTCACGTCAAGCAGCACGACGTCTTTCACGTCGCCCTGCAGCACGCCGGCCTGAATGGCCGCACCCAGCGCCACGACCTCATCGGGGTTCACGCCCTTGTGGGGTTCCTTGCCGAAGAAGGCGGTGACCTCTTCGATGACTTTCGGCATGCGGGTCATACCTCCGACCAGCACGACCTCGTCGATGTCGCCTTTCGACAGGCCCGCATCCTTGAGCGCTGCCGCGCAGGGTTTGAGCGACGCCTTGATCAGGTCGCCGACAAGGCTTTCCAGCTTGGCACGGGTCAGCTTGACGACCATGTGCAGCGGCGTGCCGTCCTTGCCCATCGAGATGAAGGGCTGGTTGATTTCGGTCTGCGACGAGCTCGACAGCTCGATCTTGGCCTTTTCTGCGGCTTCCTTCAGACGCTGCAGCGCCATCTTGTCCTTGGTCAGGTCGACGCCATGCTCCTTTTTGAACTCCTCGGCGAGGTAGTTCACGATGCGCATGTCGAAGTCTTCGCCGCCGAGGAAGGTGTCACCGTTGGTCGATTTCACTTCGAACAGGCCATCGTCGATTTCGAGGATGGTGATGTCGAACGTACCGCCGCCAAGGTCATAGACCGCGATGGTTTTCGTTTCTTTCTTGTCGAGACCATAGGCCAGCGCGGCGGCCGTCGGCTCGTTGATGATGCGCAGAACCTCAAGGCCCGCGATCTTGCCCGCGTCTTTGGTGGCCTGACGCTGGGCGTCGTTGAAATACGCCGGGACGGTAATGACGGCCTGCGTCACTTCTTCGCCCAGATACGATTCAGCGGTTTCCTTCATCTTCTGAAGGATCACGGCCGAAACCTGCGCGGGCGAGTATTTCTCGCCCTTCACCTCGACCCAGGCATCGCCATTGCCGCCATCGACGATCGAGTAGGGAACAAGTTTCTTGTCCTTCTCGACTTCGGCGTCGGTGGTGCGGCGCCCGATCAGGCGCTTGACGGCGAAAACGGTGTTGGTGGGGTTGGTGACGGCCTGACGCTTGGCGGGCTGGCCGACAAGACGCTCGTTATCCGTGAAGGCGACGATCGAGGGAGTCGTGCGTGCGCCCTCCGAGTTCTCGATCACGCGCGGTTGCGACCCATCCATGATGGCGACGCAGGAGTTGGTGGTCCCGAGGTCGATCCCGATGACTTTGCCCATGTGTATACCTCTTCTTTCGGCGATATGGCGGAGCTCAGGTCCTGTAAGGCCCCCGGCCCCTATCCCGTGGTTTCGGTTTTGTCTGCCCCTGCGGAACCTGTCCGACAAAGGCTTCCCGGCGTATATAGGGAGGGTAAAATGCCCCTGCAAGAACCCGATCAGGCGGAAGATTGCTTCAAAATGGATGAATTGCCTCCGATCACGCCGAAACGCCCCGATCCGGTGGAAATCCGCGGGTTTCGCCACTATCCCGGCTGGCTTTCGCCCAAGGAACAGGCGGCGATGCTGGAGGATCTGCGCGCGCTGGTCGCCCGCGCGCCGCTGTTCTCGCCGATGACGCCTTATGGCAAGCCGATGCGGGTGCGGATGACCTCGGCGGGGCGGTTCGGCTGGTATTCCGACCGGCGCGGCTACCGCTACATCGAGCATCACCCGTCGGGCAGCGACTGGCCGCCGATCCCTGCCTCGGTGCTTGCGATCTGGCGCGCGGTCTCGGGCAGCGCGCGCGACCCGGACTGCTGTCTCGTCAATTTCTACGCCGAGGACGCCAAGATGGGCCTGCATCAGGATCGCGACGAGGCCGATTTCACCCAGCCTGTCGTCTCGATCAGCCTTGGCGATGACGGGCTCTTTCGCATCGGTAACGAAACCCGCGGTGGCAAGACGCAAAGCCTCTGGCTGCGCTCGGGCGATGTGCTGGTGATGGGCGGGTCGGCGCGGCTCTTGTATCACGGCATCGACCGGATCGCGCCGGGCACCTCGCCGCTGATGCCGAAGGGTGGGCGCATCAACCTGACGCTGCGCGTGGTGACCTGAGCGGTGATTCGCGTATTTGGACCAAGAAGAAACGGCAGCCCCTTCTTCTTGGCGCAAATACGCAAAATCCGACGGGTTACATCGAGCCGCGCGGCATCGCGGTCGTGCCGCGGTTGTAAGCGGTCCAATCCTCGATCTCGGGATAGAAGCGGCGCCGCCAGGCGCGGACGCGCGGGTTCATCCGGCGCCGCCAGAGCGGGGGCACCATCGCCAGCGCGGTCATCGCCGGATAGCCGAAGGGCAGCTGCGGTGCCTCTTCGGCGGAATAGGTCTGCAAGAGCGGAAAGCGGCGGTCGGGCTTGTAATGGTGGTCGGAATGGCGCTGCAGGTTGATCAGGAGCCAGTTCGAGGCGGCATGATCGGCGTTCCAGGAATGGCGCGGCATGACATGCTCATAGCGCCCCTCGCCTTTGTGGCGGCGCGTCAGCCCGTAATGCTCGACGTAATTGGTCAACTCCAGCTGCCAGACGGCAAAAATGGCTTGCAGCACGAACAGCCCCAGACCCATCCAGCCGCCCACCAAGAAAGCGGCACCAAGCGCCAGCGCCTGCAGCCCGGCATAGCGCCAGAACGGGTTCGAGAGGTGCCAGACCGGCCGCCCGGCCCGCGCAAGCTTGAGCCGCTCTGCCCGCCAGGCCGAGCGCGGACAATCGCGCAAAACCCGCCAGAAGAACCGGTGAAACCCTTCGTTGTAGCGCGCGGTGACCGTGTCGCGCGGCGTGCCGACCCAGAGGTGATGCACCAGCAGATGCTCGGTGCGGAAATGCGAATAGAGCACGCTGGCCAGCAACAGGTCGGCGAGCCAATGCTCAAACCGGGTTTTCTGATGCATCAACTCATGCGCATAGACGATGCCGATCGTCCCTGAGATCACCCCAACCCCGAACATCAGCCCAGTAAGCTCGGCGGTGTTCAGCTGGGTGCTGCGGGTCGCATAGCCGATCACGCCGTAGATCACCACGACTTGGATCGGTAGCCAGATCAGCGTGATCAGCCGATACCAGAACAGATCACTCTCGGGGGTCTCGGTGTCGGGCTGGTCGGTGTTGCGCCCGATCACCTGGTCGAGCAGCGTCACGATCCACCACGCGTAGCTGGGCAGCAGCAGCAGCGTCCAGCCGCCGAATCGCGCCTCGATCACCGCCAGCGGAATCGTCCCCAGCGACAGCCAGAACGGCAGTGCATGGCTGGGGCGGCGGATTTCGGCGCGGCTCGACATCAGGGCTCCGGTTGCGGTCGGCGCATCTTAGCGAGCGCGGGGCGCGAGGCAATCATCGGCACTGCGTCAAAGCGCGCTTTGGGCGGCGTCCCAGACCTTGCGCATCAGCGTCGGCAGGTCGCCGGGGCGAAACGCGTCGCGTGCCACCATGCCCGGACGCGCCGCGCGCGTGACCATCACCTGCAGTTCAAGGTGGCAATGGGTGAAGGTGTGGCGCACCTGCCCGCCCGGCTGCCACTCGGCCCGGAAGGGCGGCGCGGGCTCGGGCGCCTCGGCCCAGTCCGAGCCGGGAAAGCCGAGCGTGCCGCCCAAAAGCCCCTTGTCGGGCCGTCGCTCCAGCAAGACACCGCCGGCCGGCCCTACCGCGACATAGGCAAAGCCGCGCCGCGTGGGTTTTTCGGGCTTGGGGGCCTTGCGCGGCAGCACCGTCTGCAGCCCCGCCGCATAGCCCCGGCAATCGCGCCTGAGCGGGCAGAGCCCGCAGAGCGGATTGCGCGGCGTGCATATCGTGGCGCCCAGATCCATCATCGCCTGCGCGTGATCTCCGGGCCGGGCCTGCGGAGTGATCGTTCCGGCAAGGCGGGTCAGTTCCGGCTTGGCGCCGGGCAGCGGGGCCTCAATAGCAAAAAGCCGCGAAACCACGCGCTCGACATTGCCGTCGACCACTACTGCGGGCTCGTCGAAGGCGATCGCGGCGATGGCGGCGGCGGTATAGGGGCCGACGCCGGGCAGGGCGCGCAAGGCGTCAGCAGTCTCGGGGAATCGCCCGCCATGATCGTTAGCCACGGCGCGGGCACATTTCAGCAGGTTTCGGGCGCGGGCGTAATAGCCAAGCCCTGCCCATTCAGCCATGACATCGGCATCCTCGGCGGCGGCCAGCGCCGCGACATCGGGCCAGCGCTCGGTGAAGCGGCGGAAATAATCGCGCACGGCGGCAACGGTCGTCTGTTGCAGCATCACCTCGGACAGCCAGACGCGATACGGATCGGGGCGCTCACCGGCGGCGCGCTCAGCCGGGCCGACGCGCCAGGGCATGACCCGTGCCTCGCGGTCATACCACTCCAGCAGATCCGCGCTGATCTGGCTCTCGGCTCCGTCACGCAAGTTTTATGCCCTCCACCGGCCATTCCTCTGGTCAAGCCATTCCAGCCGCCTAAGATAGCCGCTCGAACCGGGAAGAGAAGATGGCAGCGAAAAACTCCAACACCCCCCCGAGCCGCCGGATGCGCGGCTTCGAGCCGGCCTTCGGGCTGATGCGCGAGCAATTGCGCACGGCCGGAGAGGCGCGGGGCTTTGCGGTGACGCGCCTGTTGACCCATTGGTCCGAGGTCGTGGGCGCCGAGATCGCCGCGCAGTGCCGGCCGGTGAAGATCGGCTATGCGCGCGACGGATTCGGGGCGACGCTGACGCTGCTGACGACGGGCGCCTCGGCGCCGATCCTGCAGATGCAACTGCCCGCGATTCGCGACAAGGTGAACGCCTGCTACGGCTACAATGCGATCTCGCGGATCTCGTTGACGCAGACCGCGCCGACAGGCTTTGCCGAAGGGCAGGCGCATTTCTCTCCGGCGCCGAAACCCGAACCGCCCGCACCCGATCCGGCCACCCGCGCTGAGGCGCAGGCCGTGGCCGAAGGCTGCACGGATGCCGGGCTCAAGGCCGCGCTTGAACAGCTGGCCGAAAACGTCTTATCGAAACATGCGAAAAGTGCCGCGAACCGAAAGGCCTGACCTATGAGCAACTCGAAAACCTTCCTCTTTGGCGGTATAGCCCTTGCCGCGGTGGCGGCTGTCGGCCTGATGCTGACCCAGCGCGCGCCCGAGGCGACCACCTCGGTTGCCGCCGCGCTGGAAAGCGCCGTCAGCACCCCAGCCGAGGCCAGCACGGTCGAGCTTCTGCCCGATTACGTGATGGGAGAGGAAACCGCCCCGATCACCCTGATCGAGTACGCTTCCTATACCTGCCCGCATTGCGCGACCTGGCACGAAGAGGTGTTCCCGGCGCTCAAGCGCGATTACATCGACAGCGGCAAGGTGAAGTTCATCCACCGCGAGGTTTACTTCGACCGCTTCGGCCTCTTGGCCGGGCAGATCGCGCAATGTGGCGGTGCGCCGCGCTACTATGCGATGTCGGGCCTGATTTATGACTCGCAGGCCGAGTGGATCGGCGATGGCAAGCCCGAGACGATCCTTGCCAACCTGCGCAAGCTGGGGCTGAAGGCCGGGCTTTCGGATGAGCAGATCGAGGCCTGCGTCAAGGACGACGCGCGCCGCGACGCGATGGTTGCGACCTATCAGGCCAATGCCTCGAAGGACGAGATTACCGCAACGCCCTCGATGGTCATCAACGGCACCAAATACAGCAACATGAGCTATGAGGAACTGAAGAAGGTTCTCGACGGGCTGCTCTAAAGCCCGAGGCGCGAAAGCGCAGCATCCAGCGGTGCGGCATCGGCAATCCGGAGCCGCACCGGCAGCGCCAGAACCTTGGGGCGGAAGGCCTCGGGCAGGCGCGCGGCGTCCTTCTCGGTGGTCACCATCTGCGCCCCCAGAAGCCGCGCCTCATTCTCAAGCCGGGTCAGCAATTGCGGCGTGAAGGGTTGATGGTCTTCCAGCGCCTCGCCGCGCAGAACATCCGCGCCAAGCTCCCGCAATGTCTGAAAGAATTTTTCGGGATGGCCGATGCCCGCGAAGGCCAGAACGCGCAGGCCTTCCCAGTCCATCCCGGTTTGCAGCGGCTCAAGGAAGCCCTGAAGATGCGGCACGGTGATCGCCGCCCCCCAGGTTTCTGCAAAGTTTTTCTGCGCAGCGAAAGCCGGGTTTTTCTGCGGCGCGCCGGAAAAATGCTGCGCAGCATTTCCAGCAATCGACAGCAGGAAATCGGCCCGCGCAAGCCCCGCCGCGACCGGCTCGCGCAAGGGCCCCGCGGGCAGGCAAAGCCCGTTGCCAAAGCCCTTCACCGCATCGACTACGACGATCGAGAGGTCTTTGGATAGGGCGGGGTTCTGATGCCCGTCATCCAGCACGATCACCTGCGCGCCCGCCGCCACCGCCGCCTGCGCGCCCGCCGCGCGATCCTTCGACACCCAGACCGGGCAGAAGGCCGAAATCAGCAGGGGCTCGTCACCGACCTCGGCGGCGCTGTGCTGGCGCTCGATCACCTGCACCGGGCCTTGCAGCGCTCCGCCATGGCCACGGCTGACGACATGCGGCGTAACCCCGCGCGCCTGCAGATGCTGCACCAAGGCGATCACGGTGGGGGTCTTGCCGGTGCCGCCCGCGTTGATGTTGCCGACGCAGATCACCGGCACCGGCAGGCGCAGCCCGGGCTGTGCCACGCGGCGCGCGGTTGCGGTGGCATAAAGCCAACCCAGCGGTGCCAGCAGCCGCGCTTTGAGGCCCGGCGCTTTCGGGGAATTGAACCAGAACAAGGGCGCGCCCATCTCAGCCCTCCTCCGCCGCGCGGGCATCAATCACGTCAATCGCGGTTGCGACGATCTGCTCGGCAAACCCCGCCCCGCCCGAACTGACCCCCCAGGCGTTTTGCGCCAGAAGCGCGGCGCGGTCGGGCGCGATCAGGTCTGCGACCGCATCGCCAAGCTGCCCTGCATTGCGCAGCGCGCGGCTGGCGCGGGCGGCAATCAGGCGGTTGTAGGTTTCGGAATGCGGCGCATAGACCGGCCCGTGCACGAGTGCCGAGCCCAGAGCCGCCGCTTCGAGCGGATCATGCGGGGTCGCGCAGGGCCCCGACAATGTGCCTCCCATGTAGGTCATCGGGGCCAGTCGATACCACAAGCCATACTCCTGCGCATCATCGGCGATGAAGATCTGCACATCTTCGTCGGCCTCGCCTTCGAGGCTGCGCCGCGCGGTGCGCCAACCCTCGGCTTCGAGCCGGTCGGCCCAGAACGGCCCGAGCCGGTCGTCTTCGGGGGCAAGCAGCAGGAGCATCCGATGAGCATGTCGCAAGGCCTGGCGATGCGCAGCCAGCACGGTTTCCAACTCGGCCTCGGGCACGGCGGCGGCCAGCCAGACCGGGCGGGTGCGGATGCGCGCGGCAAAAGAGCTACGCTCGGCCTCGGAGCAGGTCAGCGGCTCGGCGGGGAGGGTCAGCATGCCGCCCAGCGTCAGCCGCTCGGCTGGCGCGCCCTCGGCCTGCAGGCCCTCCATCCCGTCAAGGTCGCGCGCAAAAATATGCGCAAGGCTTTCGAGCTGCCGACGCCTCTCGCGCCGCCCCAAAAGGCCGGGCCGCTCGGGTAGAGCCACCGCCTCGGCCCAGATCACCGGCACGGCAAGGCCCTCGGCAGCATCCGTTACCGAGGTGGACAGCGGCGCGCCCAGCACCAGCGCCAGATCGGGCGCATCATGGCGCAGCATGCGGGCTTGATGGATCGGCGCGGATTCGGCCTGCACCGAAATTGCCTCGTCCGCGGCCGGCAGATCCGGCACCGGCGCGCCCTGCGGCACGACAAGCGTTATCCGGACCGGCCGCGGCTGACGCAGCAGCGCCTCGAGAATCAGCCGCGCGCGCGGGGCCGCCTCGTCAGAGGACAGCACCCAGATATGGAGCGGGCGTGTGTCGGATGGGGGTGGGGGCCGCCTGGTCTCGGATCGGCCGAGAATCCCGAGGGACTTGCGCAGATCAAAGGAGAACAGGCGGGGCATCGCGACTTTCGGTCAGATCAGGATTGTTCCTGCTCTTCGTCGCGCAAGCGGTGAAGATGCGCAATGAAATACCGCATATGCGCGTTGTCGACGGTGCGCTGCGCCTCGGCTTTCCAGGCGTCATAGGCCGAAGCATAGTTCGGGAAAATCCCGACGATGTGGATATCCTCGACATTGCGGAATTCGCTGCGCTGCGGATCGACGAGCTCGCCGCCGAAGACAAGATGCAGGCGTTGGGGCGTGGCGTTGGCCATGGTCAGGCTCCCGTGAAAAGGCTGCCGGGCCCGGCTGGGCCGCGGATCGGTTTTGGTATGCGAAGGTATACATTTCTT
Organism: Pseudothioclava arenosa; assembly: GCF_002358085.1. Taxonomy (GTDB): domain Bacteria; phylum Pseudomonadota; class Alphaproteobacteria; order Rhodobacterales; family Rhodobacteraceae; genus Pseudothioclava; species Pseudothioclava arenosa. The sequence continues at coordinate 114,873 of NZ_NTJD01000006.1, read as the reverse complement.
TTTGCGCCGACGCGAGTCCGCTTTTCAAAATCCGCGCATCGCGTTATTTGCAGCACATGAGCCAGACCCTGACCGAGATTTACGACGCCCGCGTGGCCGCCGGCGAGTTGCATGCCGATGCGGCGCAGCGTGCGCTTTTGCCTTTGCTGGAAGAGGTGCGCCGCGGCGTCGAGGCGCAGCCCGCGCCCGGCCGCAAGAAGGGCGGGCTGCTGGGGCGGTTCTCGAAGCAGACGGTCGAGCCGGTGCCGGGGCTGTATCTCTGGGGCGGCGTCGGGCGTGGCAAGTCGATGCTGATGGACCTGTTCTGCGGCGCGGTCGATGCGCCCAAGCGGCGTGTCCATTTCCACGAGTTCATGCAGGAGGTGCAGGCCAAGCTGCACGAGGCGCGCAAGTCGAACGTGCGCGATGCGATCGTGCCGGTGGCCGAAGAGGTCGCGGGCTCGGTGCGGCTGTTGTGCTTCGACGAGATGCAGATCACCGATATCGCCGATGCGATGATCGTGGGGCGGTTGTTTGAGATCCTGTTCGAGCGCGGCGTGACCGTGGTCACGACCTCGAACCGGGTGCCGACGGACCTGTACAAGAACGGGCTGAACCGTCAGCTGTTCCTGCCCTTCATCGACATCCTGACCGAGCGGTTGCAGGTGCGCGAGATCATCTCGGAAACCGACTACCGGCAGAACCGGCTTGAGGGCGCGCAGGTCTATTTCACCCCGGCCGGGCGCGATGCGCATCGTGCGATGAACCAGCTCTGGGATGAGCTGACCGGGCATGATGAAGCCTCGAGACTGGTGCTGACGATCAAGAAGCGCGAGGTGGTGATTCCGCATTTCCACAACGGGGTCGGGCGGGCCTCGTTCTGGGATCTGTGCGGGCAGATGCTGGGCGCGGGCGACTACCTTGTCATTGCCGAGGCGATGCGGGTGCTGATGATCGACGATATTCCGCTGCTCTCGGCCACGAATTTCAACGAGGCCAAGCGCTTCGTTACCCTGATCGACGCGCTTTACGAGGCGCGCGTGCGGCTGATCTGTTCGGCGGCCGACATCCCCGAACGGCTGTACATCGAGGGCGAGGGCAGCTTTGAGTTCGAGCGCACCGCAAGCCGCCTGCGCGAGATGCAAAGCCTCGACTGGGCAAACGAAGATTAACCGTTCTCGCGCAGAATCTGCCCGGCAAGATACAGAGATCCGCAAATCAGAATCCGAGCCTGCGGCTGGCGCGCGGTGATCGCACGGATTGCCGCGTCGACGGTTTCGGCCTGCGCCGTCCGGGCAAACCCCGCCTTGCGCGCGGCGGCTTCGGTCTCCTCGGCGGGCAGCGTGTTCGGCTCACCGGGGATCGCCACCGCCGTCAGGCTTTCCGCCTGCGCGGTCAGCGGGCGCATGTAGCCGGTCACATCCTTGGTGTTGAGCATCCCGCAGATCAGATGCGTGGGCTTGGGCGCCATGCGTGACAGCGTCTCGGCCACGGCAATGCCGCCCGCCGGGTTGTGCCCGCCATCAAGCCAGAGCTCGGCCGCGCCGGCGGCAAAGACTAAGGGGCCACGGCGCAGGCGCTGCATCCGCGCGGGCCATTCGGCGCGGGTCACGGCCGCCTCGCAGGCCGCCTCATCCGCGCCCAGAAGCCGCAGCGCCGCGATCGCCGCGCCTGCATTGAGGATCTGATACGGCCCCGGAAGGTTTGGCAGCGGCAGGTCCAGCAACCCGGTTTCATCCTGAAAAATCAGCCGCCCACGCTCTTCCCAGACCTGCCAGTGCTGGCCGTAGATATGCAAGGGGGCGCCGAGCCGGGCCGCGCGTGCCTCGATCACTTCGAGCGCGTCTTCCTCCTGCGGGCCGACGATGACCGGCACGCCGCGCTTGATGATCCCGGCCTTTTCGCCGGCGATCTCTGGCAGGGTTTCGCCCAGGAACTGGGTGTGGTCGATCGAGACCGGGGTGATGATGCAGAGTTTCGGCGCCGCGATCACATTGGTCGCATCAAGCCGCCCGCCGAGGCCCACTTCGAGCAAGGTGTAATCGGCGGGGGTGCGCGAAAACGCCAGAAACGCCGCCGCCGTGGTGATTTCGAAGAAGGTGATCGGCTGGCCGCTATTCGCCGCCTCGCATTCATCCAGAAGCGCCGAGAGGGCGGGTTCGGAGATCAGCGTGCCGGCGAGGCGGATGCGTTCGTGAAACCGCGCGAGATGCGGCGAGGTATAGGCATGGACGCTTTTGCCCATCGCCTCGAGGCCCGCGCGGATCATCGCCTGGGTCGAGCCCTTGCCATTGGTGCCGGCGATATGGATCGCGGGCGGGATGTGCGCCTCGGGGTGGTCGAGCGTGGCCAGAAGCCGTTCGAGCCGGTCGAGGGTGAGGTCGATCACCTTCGGATGCAGCCCCATCAGGCGGGCGAGGATCGTGTCGGAGTTGTCAGTCATGGTGGAGCCTTCGCGACGCGCGGCCGGGGGCGCTGCCCCCGGACCCCCGGAGTATTTGCGGCTCGATGAAGATCACTTGGCCTTGGCGGCAGCGTCCTCTTCGGCGGGCTTGGGCAGGTCGCCTGCGACGGCCGGCGGCAGCTTCATCATCATGCGCAGGATGGTGATAAGCTCTTCGCGCAGTTTCTTGCGATGGGTCACGCGGTCGAGCATGCCGTGGTCGAGCAGGTACTCGGCGCGCTGGAACCCCTCGGGGAGTTTCTCGCGGATGGTCTGTTCGATGACGCGCGGGCCGGCGAAGCAGATCAGCGCGTTGGGTTCGGCGATCTGCACATCGCCCAACATCGCGTAAGACGCGGTCACGCCGCCCGTGGTCGGGTGGGTGAGCACGACGATGTAGGGCAGGTTCGCCTCGCGCAGCATTTCCACGGCGACGGTGGTGCGCGGCATCTGCATCAGGCTCAGGATGCCTTCCTGCATCCGCGCGCCGCCTGCGGCCGAGAACAGGATCAGCGGGCGTTTCAGTTTCACGGCGCGTTCGGCGGCGGCGACGATCGCATTGCCGACATACATGCCCATCGAGCCGCCCATGAACGAGAAATCCTGCCCGGCGGCAACCACGGGCGTGCGCCCGATCTCACCCTCGGCGACCAGCATCGCCTCTTTCTCACCGGTGGATTTCTGCGCCGACTTCATCCGGTCGGGATATTTCTTCTGGTCGCGGAAATGCAGCGGGTCGGTGATCGGATCGGGGACCTTGACCTCGGAGAAGATGCCGCCGTCGAAAAGCGCCTCGAAGCGTTTGCGCGGCGTGATCGCCATGTGGTGATCGCAATTCGTGCAGACATTGAGATTGTCGGCCAGCTCGCGGTGGAACAGCATCGACCCGCATTCGGGGCATTTCGTCCAGAGGTTCTCGGGCGTGTCACGGCGCGAAAACAGCGAGTTGATCTTTGGGCGGACGTAGTTCGAGATCCAGTTCATCGGCCTCAAGCCCCTTGCGCTCTGCGTTTGACGTTGCGTTCAGATAAGCCCGGTGGACGGGAATTGCAATCAGACGCGCAGGACAAGCCGCGCGATCAGCCACGAGACTAGCATTGAGAGCAGGTCGGTGGCCAGATAGGGGAGCACCTGCGAGAAGTCGCGGGTGTTGATGACCAGCGTGAAAAGCGCCAGCCCGTCGAGCGTGCCGTAAAGCCCCACCAGCACCATCCCTGAGAGATTGATCACGAAATGAAAGGCCAGTGCCGCGCCAAGGTTGCCGGTGCGCGCGGTCAGGTCGGCGGCGAGACAGCCGAAGATCATCGCCCAGATCGCCGGATAAATCGCATTGCCCCCGAAATCCGCCGGATTGAAATGCAGCACACCGAATAGGATCGAGGGCGCCAGCATCCAGACTGTTGGGTGGCGTGACCGGGCGCCGAGCTGTTGCAGCAGATAGCCGCGAAACACCATTTCCTCGGCGGTGACCTGCAGCATCAGGAAGCCCAGCAGTACCGGAAACCAGGCCAGAACCGTTGCAAGCGGCGTGCTGCGGCCCACATCCGGGTTCAGCAGCGCCAGTGGAAACAGCGCCAGCTGAAACGCCACCAGCGGCACGAGTACGCGCAGGAAATCCCGCGTCCAGCCCTGCCCGAACAGTGTGCGATAGTTGCGCTGATGCAGCCAGCGCAACACGAAGCTGGTGGCCATCGCCAGTGGCGCGAAGGTCGACAACAGCATGATCAGCCCTTCGGGGGTGCTGCCGGTGGCGATCTTGCGCAGGATGCCGAGGAACTGCATTGGCGAGACGACTTGTGCCACCAGCATCAGGGCAAGCCAGGTGCCGCCGAAGTAGAGCGCCGCGATTGCAACGACACCCAAGGCGCTGCGCCAGTATTCGGCACGCGCCCTCGCGGGCCGGACAAAAAGGTCGAGGAGCCGATACTGCACCCGGTAAGCCTCGCAAGTTGCTGATCCTTCCTAGCCGTCGCCCACGAATGCGACAAGCGGCTTTACTTCGGCGGAAGGCTGGCGGAAGAAAGGTGCCTAGCCTGCGGTGCCCGATGTTCGAAACCTCTCTCGACCTTGCCCTGATCCTGATCGGCACCGCTTTCGTGGCCGGTTTCGTCGATTCGATCGCGGGTGGCGGCGGTTTGATTACCCTGCCGGTTCTGCTGCTGGCAGGGGCCACGCCCTTGCAGGCGCTGTCGACGAATAAGGTGCAGGGGTGTTTCGGCGCGGCGACGGCGGCGCTGTCCTATGCGGCCTCGGGGCATGTGAACCTGCGCGGGCAGATCAAGGCGGCGTTCCTGTCCGGAGGCGCGGGCTTGCTGGGCGCGCTTTTGGTGTCGCGGATTCCGACCGAAGGGTTGCGGTTTGCGCTGCCGGTGATCCTGATCGCGATCGCGGGGTTCTTTGCGCTGCGCAAGGGGCTCGATGACACCGACCGCGCCGAGCGGATCACCCCCACCGCCTTCACCGCCTTTGTCGTGCCGCTGATCGGGTTTTACGACGGGCTGGTGGGGCCGGGCACGGGGGCGTTCTTCATGATCGGCTTCGTGTCGCTGGCGGGTTACGGGGTGCTCAAGGCCACGGCGCATACCAAGATGCTGAACTTCGCCTCGAACGTCGGCGGGCTGATCGGCTTTGCTGCGGTTGGCGCGCCCTGGTGGATCACCGGGCTCGCGATGGGCGTCGCGCAGGTGGCGGGCGCGCGACTGGGCGCGCGGCTTGCGATGCGGGTGGGCGCGCGGCTGATCAAGCCGCTGCTGGTTGTCAGTTCCTCGGCGCTGGCGCTCAAGCTGATCTGGCAGATGCTTTAGGCAAACCCCGGCGCCAGCCGCATCTCGCCGGTGACCAGACCACGCCAGTTTTTCTGCACCGAGGGCAGGCGCTTTTCCACCGCCGGATCGGCGCGTTCCAAGAGCCCGCAGCGCACCAGAAGCGCTGCGATCGCCGCTTCCGAGGCGCGGGTGCCGCCATCCACGATCTTCAGCGCAATGCCCCGTTTTTGCTCGGGAATAATCGCGATGAACACGGCTTCGGCGCCGGTTTTCACCGCCGCGCGGCCCTTGCAGGCGGCCATCAGCTCGGTGCAGGCGCGGCCCTTGCCCGCGACCAGCTCGGGGAAGGCGGCCATGGCGCGGGTCAGGCGCGCGGCGGCGGCCTCGCGGGCAGAACCCTCGGGGTTGGCGGCGGCAAAGAACTGCATCGCGCGCGCCAGACCCGCCACCGAACAGGCGAAATTCGGCGCCGAGCAGCCGTCGATCCCCCAATGCGGCGAGGTTTCCTGCACGACCTCCTCGAAGGCGGCCTTGACCGCGCGCTGAACGGGGTGATCGAGCTCGACATATTCCGAGCCGCCGCCGATATGCCGGTTCAGCGTCAGGAAGCCCGCGTGCTTGCCCGAGCAGTTGTTATGCAACTGGCAGGGCGCCGCCTCGGAGCAGGTCAGGCGTTTGTTCTCGTCCTTGTCCCAGGGCATGTGGATGCCGCAGCGCAGGTCACCCTCGGCCAGCCCCAGATCCGAGAGCCAGGAAGCCACGCCCGAGACATGCGCGGCCCCGCCCGAATGGCTTGCGCAGGCCAGCGCCAGTTGCCGGTCGCTCAGCCCTGCCGCCGCGGCCGCGCCGCTTTCCACCAGCGGCAGCGCCTGCATCATCTTGCACGACGAGCGCGGAAAGATCACCGCCTCAGGGTCGCCCCAGGCCGCCTCGATCCCGCCCGGCCCCCAGATCACCGCATGCCCGGCATGGACCGATTCCAGCATTCCGCCGCGCCACAACTCGATCATCGGCATTGCTGACATGGGCGTTCTCCTGTTCGGGATGTGGCGAATTTCCGCCGGAGGGGCTTTCCCAATCCGGCACATTTGCGTTATCACCGACATATCGAGTTGAAATCGCATCCGCCATTGGAAAAAAGGGACATCAACCCCGCAAGGCGGGGCAGAGGTATCTGGCAGCTGGAGGCTGTGATCATGAAGAAAATCACCCGGAACGGTGTGGCGGCTCTTACCATGGCGGGCGTGATGCTGGGCGCAGTGGCGTCGGGCGCCAGCGCGCAGGAAAGCTCCAACCGCATCGCCACCGAAACCGACTGGAGCGTCTTCGTCGACGGCACCCCGCCGGAATGCTGGGTGGTCTCGGCGCCGAAGAAGACGATCAACACCAAGGGCGGTCAGCCCGTCGAGGTGCGCCGTGGCGACATCCGCCTGTTCGTGACCTATCGCAAGGGCCAGTCGGCCGGCGAGGTCTCGTTTGCCGGCGGCTATCCCTTCGCCAAGGACTCCACCGTGGACCTGATGGTCGGCGACACCAAATTCGCGCTGTTCACCGATGGCGAGGGCGCCTGGGCGGGCTCGGGCGACGAAGATGCCAAGATCATCGCGGCGCTGAAGGCCGGTGCCGATGTGCGCGTTCTCGGCCAGTCCGGGCGCGGCACCAAGACCGAAGACCAGTTCTCGCTGATCGGCTTCACCGCCGCCACCGAGCAGGCCGCCAAGCGCTGCCAGTAACACTGCGCCGCAGAACGTGATCCCGAAGGGCCCCGCGGACGCCGGGGCCTTTTCGCTTTTTTCTACCCCGCCGCGCGCGAATCCCTTATAGGAGCGGCTCATTCCAAGGAATTGCCGCCATGACTGACGCAACTGCACCGATCACGCAGGACGTGCTGACGATCCCGCGCAAGCTGCCCGAGGGCGGCCAGATGAACCTCGTGGGCCTCACCCGCGAGCAATTGCGCGATGCCCTGATCGCGGCGGGCACGCCCGAGAAGCAGGCCAAGATGCGCGTCGGTCAGATCTGGCAGTGGATCTATCACTGGGGTGTGCGCGACTTTGCCGAGATGACCAATCTCGCCAAGGACTATCGCACCCTCCTAGCCGAGAAATTTGTGATCGAGATCCCCGAGATCGTCACCCGGCAGGTCTCGATGGACGGGACCCGCAAATACCTTCTGCGCATCGCCGGCGGCCACGAGGTCGAGGTCGTTTATATCCCCGAGGAAAACCGCGGCACGCTGTGCATTTCCTCGCAGGTGGGCTGCACGCTGACCTGTTCGTTCTGCCATACCGGGACGCAGAAACTGGTGCGCAACCTGACCGCCGCCGAGATCGTGGGGCAGGTCATGGTGGCGCGCGACGACCTGAACGAATGGCCGGTGCCGGGCGCGCCCAAGGACGAGACGCGGCTAGTCTCGAACGTCGTGCTGATGGGCATGGGCGAGCCGCTCTACAATTTCGACAATGTCCGCGACGCGATGAAAGTGGTGATGGATGGCGAGGGCATCAGCCTTTCGCGCCGCCGTATCACGCTGTCGACCTCAGGTATCGTGCCGGAGATTGCCAAGACCGCCGAGGAGATCGGCTGCCTGCTGGCGATCAGCTTCCACGCCACCACCGACGAGGTGCGCGACCGCCTCGTGCCGGTGAACAAGAAATGGAACATCGAGACGCTCCTGAATGCGCTGCGCGATTACCCGCGGCTGTCGAACTCCGAGCGGATCACCTTTGAATACGTGATGCTGAAGGGCGTGAACGACAGCGACGCGGACGCCAAGCGGCTGGTCAAGCTGATCCGCGGCATCCCGGCCAAGATCAACCTGATCCCGTTCAACGAATGGCCTGGCGCGCCCTATGAACGCTCGGACTGGGAGCGGATCGAGGCCTTCGCCGACATCATCTACAAAGCCGGCTACGCCAGCCCGATCCGCACCCCGCGCGGCGAAGACATCATGGCCGCTTGTGGCCAGCTGAAATCCGCGACCGAACGCGCCCGCAAGTCGCGCGCCGAGATCCAGGCGGAAACCGGGCTCTGAGCTTCCCGGCCGCATCGCGGCGGTATGCGGGTTTGCGTATTTGGGGCCAAGAAGAAGCTGGGTTTCTTCTTGGCTGAAATACGCATCCTGCCCGGGTCGGAGACGCGCGGCTGGGCCCGTCAGGCGCAGCCGTAATCCCAGGCCTCGATGATCGCCACGGCTTCTTCGGCGGTTTCCACGAAGGTGATCAGGTCCAGATCCTCGGGCGAGATCGTGCCCGCCTCGGCAAGCCGCTCCCAGTTGATGATCTCGTTCCAGAAGGCCTTGCCGAAGAGCAGGAAGGGAATGCTGCGCATCCGGTGCGTCTGAATCAGCGTCAGGCTCTCGAACATCTCGTCGAGCGTGCCGAAACCGCCCGGAAAGATCGCCACGGCCTTCGCGCGCATCAGGAAATGCATCTTGCGGATCGCGAAATAGTGGAAGTTGAACGACAGGTCCGGCGTTACGTAATGGTTCGGCGCCTGTTCATGCGGCAGCACGATATTGAGCCCGATCGACTGCCCGCCCGCCTCATGGGCGCCGCGGTTGCCTGCCTCCATCACGCCCGGGCCGCCGCCGGTGCAGATCACGTATTCGCGCCCGTAGCTTTTCATCGAATGCTCGGTCATGATCCGGGCGAATTTGCGCGCCTCGTCGTAGTAATGCGACAGTTCGGCGAGGTAAGTCGTTTTCGCGCTGTCCTTTTTTGCGGGTTCGGGGATGCGCGCGCCGCCGAACATCACCACCGTGCTCTCGATGCCGCGCTCGTCCATGATCAGCTGAGGTTTCAGCAGCTCAAGCTGCAACCGCACCGGGCGCAACTCTTCGCGCATCATGAAATCGACATCGGTGAAGGCGAGCCGATAGGCGGGCGCGCGCGTCTGTGGGGTGTCGGGAATGCGGTCGGCCGCCTCTGCGTCGGTCACCGAATCCCGGAACGGGTGGCTGCGTCCATCGTCTTTCATGCGTCGTCCTGCTCATTGCGCCAAAGCCTGCTTCCAACTATAGGCTTGGGCCAAGGAAAGAAAACCACCGCAAAGAGGAAACGCCATGTCGAATGCCGCGCTGGAAGCCGCCATCGAAGCCGCCTGGGAGGCGCGCGACACGATCACCCCGAGCACGCGTGGCGAAGCCCGCGATGCGATCGAGGCCACGCTGGAGGCGCTGGACAAGGGCGCGCTGCGCGTCGCCGAGCGTCGCGAGAACGGCGACTGGCACGTGAACCAATGGGCCAAGAAGGCGGTTCTTCTGGGCTTCCGCATCAAGGACATGGAAATCCAGGACGGCGGCCCGCAGGGTTCCGGCTGGTGGGACAAGGTCGACAGCAAGTTCAAGGGCTGGACCGAAGCCGAGTGGAAAGCCGCGGGCTTCCGCGCGGTGCCGAACTGCGTCGTGCGCCGCTCGGCCTATATCGCCAAGGGCGTGGTGCTGATGCCGTCCTTCGTGAACCTCGGCGCCTTCGTCGATGAAGGCACGATGGTCGACACCTGGGCGACCGTTGGCTCCTGCGCGCAGATCGGCAAGAACGTGCACCTTTCGGGCGGCGTCGGCATTGGCGGCGTTCTGGAACCGATGCAGGCGGGCCCGACCATTATCGAGGATAACTGCTTTATCGGCGCGCGCTCCGAGGTGGTCGAGGGCTGCATCATCCGTGAAGGCTCGGTGCTGGGCATGGGCGTCTACATCGGCAAATCGACCAAGATCGTCGACCGCGAGACCGGCGAAGTGATGTATGGCGAAGTGCCGCCCTATTCGGTCGTCGTTTCGGGCTCGATGCCTTCGAAGAACGGCATCAACCTCTATTGCGCGGTGATCGTGAAGCGCGTCGATGCGCAGACCCGCTCGAAGACCGGCATCAACGAGCTGCTGCGCGACTGATCCGCGCAACCCCGGACATCAAAGCGGCCCGCCGATCTGGCGGGCCGTTTGCATTCAGTCGCAGAACACCCAAAGGAAGCAGCTTTGCGCAAGCTGCACCTCGGTGACGAAGGGCTCGCCCAGCTCGGGCGCCTGATCGAGCAGCGCGATCACCGGAATCACCCGGCTTGCCGTCTTGCCATCCTCCGAGATCACGCCCGTGCTCGAGGTGATCTTGTATCCGGTGACGTTGAAGCTCAGCGAGTGGCCCGCCATCGCGGCGCGCACCATGTCCTCCATGCCGCCCAGATCGTCGGGTTTCTGGCCGTTGGACTTGAGCATCTCGGTGAAATCGAAGCTGACGCGCAGGTGGTTGTCGTCGATGCGCTCGATGCTGGCGGCCTCGGTTGGGTCCAGCTCGGATTTGCCCGAGACCTTACCGCCCTCGTCCAGCACCACCGCGATTTCGCGCTGATCGTGCATCGTGCAGTGATAGGCCGACTTGGTGAGGCTCGACTCGCCGCCCGGGCAGGCGTTTTCCGCCTTTTTCCCCATCATGTCGTAAAGCTGGCGCGACAGCGACAGTTCGGCCGTGGTCTGCACGGTCTCGCCATCCGAGAAATCCAGCGTCACATCGGCGTCGATGCAGGCCCCGAGGGCGAGGCAGGCGAAGAGGGGGGCAAAACGGCGCATGGGTTACTCCTTGAACGGGTCGGCGCGACCCTTGCAAAGATCCGCCCTTGACACAACCGCGATTGCGGGCGACGCCAAGGGCGCGCAACGCGGAGGCCGCCATGACCGAGAAGCCCAAGAAGGAAAAACGCCCTCAGCAGGTTTTCACCCTGCTGATCGAGGTTGGTCGGCATGAAAATGACGGTCTGCCCAAGGGCGCGACCGGCGCGGGTCTGCTGTGCTATGCCTCGGGCGTGGATGAGGCCGAGGCCGTGCGCGAAACCGTTGCGATCCTCAAGCAGGCCGACCTCGCGCCGCTCGATGTGACCGGCTACGGCACCGCCGAGGAGCGCATCAAGCAAGGCCACGAGATCAACGAGGAAGAACGCGCCCTGATGCAGCGCGCGCTGGACGAGAACTCGGTCGTGGTGGCGCAGATGACGCCGTTCTACGACAACAGCTCGCGCGCGGACTGACGCGCGGGGTTTCGCCGGGCCTCAAGGCTGTGTTTGCCGGGCTTCGGGCGGCTTGCTACACTCGTGCAAAACAGTGAGTGGTACGAGCAGGTCATGAAACGCGCATCCCAAATCTTTTTCGCCTCGATTCTGGGGCTGTCGACGCTGGCCGCCTGTGTCAGCCCCGGCCCAACCTCTTCGAGCCCGCTGACGCGAGGTGCCAACATGCCCGAGGCGATCCCCCCCGTCGATGCCGCCACGCAGGCGCGCTTCCTGTCCTGGGTCGATGGGTTCCGCCCCCGCGCGCTTGCCGCCGGGATCTCGGAGCGCACCTGGGCGCGGGCCACGGCGGATATTCGCTACAACCCGCGCGTTGTGGAGAGCGACCGCAATCAGGCCGAGTTCACCAAGAAGCTTTGGCAATATCTTGAAGGGGCGGTCTCGGACCGGCGCATCCGCGAAGGCCGCGCGGCGCTGGCGCAGAATGCTGCGGTGCTGAATGCGATCGAGAAACGCTATGGCGTGGAAAAAGAGGTCGTTGTCGCGATCTGGGGCATGGAATCGAACTACGGCGCCAAGCGCGGCAATGTGCTGATCGTGCCGGCGCTGGCGACGCTGGCCTATGACGGGCGGCGCGGCGAATTCTTCGGCAAGCAGCTGATCGCGGCGCTGAAGATCCTGCAGGCGGGCGATATTGATCCCTCGCATATGACCGGATCGTGGGCGGGTGCGATGGGCCATACGCAGTTCATCCCGACCTCGTATCTCGCCTATGCGGTGGATTTCACCGGCGATGGCAAGCGCGACATCTGGTCGGATAACCCGGCCGATGCGCTGGCCTCGACCGCGGCCTACCTGGCGCGCTCTGGCTGGTCCAAGGGGCAGCCCTGGGCGGTTGAGGTCACGCTGCCCAAGGGCTTCAACGCGGGGCTTGCGGGCAAGGGCACGCGCAAATCTCCCGACCAATGGGCGGCGCTGGGCGTGCGGGCGGCCTCGGGCGGGAAAGTGCCGAATTACGGTGCGGCCTCGATCCTGCTGCCTGCGGGCGCGGGCGGTCCGGCGCTGATGATCTTTGGCAATTTCCGCGCGATCTCGCGCTATAACAATGCCGATGCCTATGTGATCGGCGTCGGGCATCTGTCGGATCGGCTGAAGGGCAAGGGGCCGTTCAAGGCCTCATGGCCGGGTGCTGGGACTGCGCTGAACGAGGCCGAGCGGATCGAGCTGCAAACGCGGCTGACGGCGCTGGGCTATGACACGGGTGGCACCGATGGCGTGGTCGGCCCGGCGACGATGGCGGCGGTCGGCGCCTATCAGCGCAGCCAGGGCCTGACCGCCGATGGCTGGCCGACGCTGGAGCTTTTGAAACGGCTGCGCTGAGGCTCAGGGCAGGGGCGAAAAGCCGATCACCGGGGCATGCAGGTGCCAAAGCCCCGCCCAGACCACGACGCCGATCACGATACGCAAGACCGGCACCCGCCCCGAGGGCCGCCAGCGCCCGGAGATCAGTGCTTGGCCCGGCCAGGTGCTGGTGCGCGCGGCCAGCCGGTCGAACTCGGCGGGCCCCCAGTCGCGGCGCTTGCGGGCCTCCATCGCGCGCATGCCCGCGAGCGAAAACACCAGGAACACTCCGAACAGGATCACATGCGCCAGATCGCCATTCGCGATCAGATGCGCCCCGGACCACAGCGCCAGCGCCCACAAGAGCGGCTGGCGCACCAGCCCGGCAAAGCCCGGATGCGCAGGGTCGAACCCGGAGGCACGGCCCTCAAAAGCAAAGGGGTTGGGCGCGCCGACCCCCAGCGCCCCCATCATCACGACGATGGGCATCACAAGGTTCAGCAGCCAGCGGCTCCAGCCCGGCTGCGGCCAGAGTTCAACGTAAGGCGCGCGCCCGGCGGCAAAGATCACCCAGAACAGCAAGGCCGTTGAAATCGTGCTGAAGGCCACGATCCACCCGGTGGTGCCGATCTTTTCGATAATCGCCTGTTTCAGCCGCTTGCGTGAGGGAACGGCGTGCAATGCCATGAACACCACGCCCGCAAATACGAATTCCGTCCAGCCGCCCATAGGTCTCTCCTTGCGCTCGCCACCATAGCGAGGTTTGAAGGGAGGGACTTGAGATAAATCATCCCGGAGACCCCATGCCGCAGCCGCTCGACACTGTCCTCGCCGCCATCGACGCCGCCAATGCCGCTGATCCGACGCTGGAGGCGGGCCAGCCCGCCGCGCTGCTTTATGGCCAGCGCATGAGCGCCGAGCTGGCGCATCTGATCCCGGACGCTTCGGACATGTTGCAGATCGCCGCGCGCGGCCAGCATATCGAGCGCTGGACCCTGCCGCGCAGCGATTACCCGGCGGGGCGCGAGGGCTACCTGACCTGGCGCCGGGATCAGGGCCGCCGTCATGCCGAGCGCGTGGGCGAGCTGATGGCCGAGGCGGGCTATGGCCCCGAGGCGATCGAGGTCGTGGGCCGGATGCTGCGCAAGGAAGGCATCAAGCGCGATCCGCAGGTGCAGGCGCTGGAAGACGTAATCTGCTTCACCTTCATCCGCCATTACCTCGGCGATTTCGCCACCACGCAAGAGCCCGAAGCCCTGTTGCGCATCGTCGAGAAGACCGCGCGCAAGATGTCGGCCGAGGCCCGCGCCCGCGCGTTGGCCGAGTTCAAGATGCCCGAGGCTTTCGCGGCGGTGTTCTCGGCCTAGGCCTGCTTCGAGATCTGCACGGCAAGGATCCCGGCCGCGATCACCACCACGCCCACGACATCCAGCGCGCCAAGCCGTTCGCCCAGCACGGCGGCGGCGATGGCGACGCCAAAGAACGGGTTCAGGAAGTGGAAGGTCGCGGCCTTGATCGCGCCGATCCGCCCGACCAGCCGGAACCAGATCCAGGTCGCCAGCAGACCGGGCGCAAGCGTCGTGTAGGTAAAGGCCGCGATCAGGCGCGGCGACCAATGCACCACGATTTCTTCGGTCGCGGCCGAGGCGACCGCCAGCACGGCGGCGCCCACGAACATCTGCAAGCCCACGATCATCATCACATTCCCGCCCGAACTGGCGCCCCGCACCGAGAGCGTCGCGATCGTCAGCGCCAGCGCCCCGATCAGGCAAAGCGTCACGCCGAAGGCATCGACCCCGTCTGACAGGCGCGCGCCCATGATGATCGCAACCCCCGCCACGCCTGCCAGCAACCCGATCAGCCCCAAGGGGCGCACGCGGTCGCGAAACACGATCCAACCGAGCCCCGCCACCATCAGCGGCATGCTTGAGGCGATGATCGAGGCCAGCGAGGCCTCGACCGTCTGCATCGCGACGAAATTCAGCCCCAGATAAAGCGCGTTCTGGCACAGGCCAAAGATCAGCGTGGCGCGCCATTGCGCGCGGTTCAGCCGCCAGCTCTGGCCGAGCGCCAGCGCGATCGCCACGCCCAGGCCGCCCGAAATCAGGAACCGCAGCGACAGCGCGGCAAGCGGCGGCGCCTCGGCCACGATCATCCGCGCCGAGGTGAAGGCCGAAGACCAGAGCGCGGCAAAGGCGAGCCCCATCAGAATTGCGCGAAAATCCATGTTATGTCCCTTGCGGCGGAATGAAAAAGGGCCGCCCCTGCGGGCGACCCTTGCAGAAAACTCTGCTGCCGGAAAGATCAGCCGTTCACGGCGTCTTTCAGGGCTTTCGCGATGGTGACTTTCACCTGCTTGTCGGCCGGCTTGGTCATGGTCTCTCCGGTGGCCGGGTTGCGGACCTGACGCTCGGGGCGCGATTTGCAATAGACCTTGCCGACGCCCGGAAGGGTCACGGCACCGCCGGCGGCGACTTCGTTGGTCACGACAGCCGAGATCGCGTCGAGCGCGGCAGCGGCGGATTTCTTGTCGGAGCCCATCGCTTCGGCGAGCGCGGCAACGAGCTGGGTCTTGGTCATCGGTTTCGACATCGGTTTTCCTCTCTAATCGCCCCGCTGGCCGGGGTCGCTGTCGTGCGCGTAACACGTATTGGCCCGGACGTTCCACACGGTTTTGGCCTTATGCGCAAGAGTTTTTTGCACAGTCGGTCAATTCCGACGCGTCAGAGGAAAGCTGTTTCTTCGAAGCTGCGCAATTTGCGGGAATGGATGCGTTCCAGCGGCATTTCACGCAGTTTTTCCATCGCTCGGATGCCAATCTGCAGGTGATTGGCGACTTGCGTGCGGTAAAACTCGCTCGCCATGCCGGGCAGTTTTAGCTCGCCGTGCAGAGGTTTGTCGGAAACGCAAAGCAGGGTCCCGTAGGGAACACGGAATCGGAACCCGTTCGCGGCGATGGTGGCGCTCTCCATATCGAGCGCCACAGCGCGCGACTGGCTGAGCCGCTGCACCGGGCCGGACTGGTCGCGCAGCTCCCAGTTGCGGTTGTCGATGGTGGCGACGGTGCCGGTGCGCATGATGCGCTTCAGCTCGTAGCCTTCGAGCTGCGTGACCTCGGCCACCGCCTCTTGCAGCGCGATCTGGATCTCGGCCAGCGCCGGGATCGGCACCCAGATCGGCAAGTCGTCATCAAGCACGTGATCTTCGCGCAGATAGGCATGGGCCAGCACGAAATCGCCCAGCTGCTGCGTGTTGCGCAGCCCCGCGCAATGGCCGACCATCAGCCAGGCATGCGGGCGCAGCACCGCGATATGGTCGGTTGCGGTTTTCGCATTCGACGGCCCGACCCCGATATTCACCAGCGTGATCCCGTTCCCATCCGCGCGCTTGAGGTGATAGGCGGGCATCTGCGGCAGTTTCGGCAGCACCGGGATCTGCGCCTGCGGATCGGTAATCTCGTGATTGCCGGGGCTGACAAAGCCGGTATAGCCCGAGCCCGGATCGGCCAGCGCGCGGCGTGCCACGGCCTCGAACTCGTCCACATAGAACTGGTAGTTGGTGAACAGCACGTGGTTCTGGAAATGCTCGGCGGCTGTGGCGGTGTAATGCTGCAACCGCGCGAGCGAGTAATCCACGCGCTGCGCCGTAAAGGGCGCAAGGTGCAACGAACCATCCGGGTTGGCGCTCGCCATCCCGTTGACGATGTCGTCGTTCATATTCGCAAGGTCTGGCACGTCGAACACATCGCGCAGCGAGAAATCCAGCACGCCTTCCTGCGGCACGTTGATCTGGGCATGGGTGGCGAGCGCGAAATGCACCGGGATCGGCGTGCCCGAGGTGCCGATCTGCACCGGTGCGCCGTGGTTACGGATCAGGTGTTCAAGCTGCTGCGTCAGGTAGTTGCGGAACAGGTCGGGGCGTGTGACCGTTGCCGAATAGGTGCCCGGATGCGGCACATGGCCAAAGGCCAGTCGGCTGTCGGCCTTGCGATGCGAGGCGACCGAGATCCGAACCTCGGGGTAATGCGCGCGGTAACGGACGCTCGCCCGGCCGTCCTCGATGGTGCGATTGAAGCCTTCGAGCAGAAACCCGGTCTCGCGGGCGTAAATGGCTTCGAGATGGGCGACCGCCGCCGCCGCATCGGTAAATTCGACCGGTGCCTCATGGACCGGCTGCAGGAGCGAAAGCGGTTCGTTCATTCAAAGAGGTCCGTCAGTTCGAATTTCGTCACATCGACCAGCCCGAGGTCCGAGATCCGCAACTCGGGGATCACGACCAGCGCCAGCAGCGAGTGCTGCATATAGGCGTTGTTCAGCGTGCAGCCGCACTCCGCCATCGCCTCGACCATGCGCGCAGCGCGGGCGGCGACCTCGGCAGCGGGCGCGTCCGACATCAGCCCCGCGATCGGCAGCGGCACCGAGGCGATCTCGGCCCCGTCCTGCCAGACCGACACGCCGCCCCCCATCTCGCCCAGCCGGTTGGCGCAGGCGGCCATCATCTCGCGGTCGGTGCCGACGACTATCATGTGGTGGCTGTCATGGGCAACGGTCGAACCCATCGCCATCCGGCCCTTGTAGCCAAAACCCTTGACGAAACCGTTGGTCACGCCGCCGGTGCCGCGATGACGCTCGACCAGCGCGATCTGGGCGATGCCGCGGGCTTCGTCGGGCTCGACGATGCCGCTTTGGACCGACAATTCAGCGGTGAGCGCCTTGGTCGGCGCCTGGTTCTCGACCACGCCGATCACTTTGGCGGTGACGGTATTGGCGCCCTTCGGCGCGGCGATCTCGAAGTCGGGGGCCGCAAGCGTCTTGCCCAGATGCACGGTGGCGCGGGCGCTTTCGGGCCAGTCGTAATGCGGGCATTCGACCAAGAGCGTGCCGTTTTCGGCCACCACCCGCCCGCGCGCGATCACCATCTCGACTGGCAGCGCGGCGAGGTCCGAGGTCAGGATCACATCGGCGCGGCGCCCGGGCGTGATGCTGCCCAGCTCGCGTTCAAGGCCGAAATGCGTGGCGGTGTTGATCGTGCACATCTGCAGCGCCACCAAGGGTTCAGTCCCGCAGGCGACCGCGTGGCGATAGACGCGGTTCATATGCCCGTCATGCACCAGCGTGCCCGAGTGGCAATCGTCGGTGCACAGGATGAAGTTGCGCGGATCGAGCCCCTTTTCGGTGACCGCCGTGATCTGCGTTTCCACGTCATACCACGCGGACCCCAGCCGCATCATCGAGCGCATGCCCTGACGCACCCGTGCGATCGCATCGGCCTCGCAGGTGCCTTCGTGGTCGTCCGCTGGCCCGCCCGCCGCATAGGCCCGGAACGGCGCGCCCAGATCGGGCGAGGCATAATGCCCGCCGACCGTCTTATGCGCGTTCTGCACGGCGGCGATCTCGGCCAGCATCTTGGGATCGGCATGGATCACGCCGGGGAAATTCATCATCTCTCCGAGCCCGATGATGCCCGGCCAATGCATTGCCTCGGCTACATCCTCGGGGGCGATCTCAAAGCCCGTGGTCTCCAGCCCCGGCGCCGAGGGCGCGCAGGACGGCATCTGGGTAAAGATATTGACGGGCTGCATCAGCGCCTCGTCATGCATCATCCGCACGCCCGCAAGGCCGAGCACATTGGCAATTTCATGCGGGTCGGTGAACATCGTCGTGGTGCCATGCGGGATCACGGCGGCGGCGAATTCGGCGGGCGTCAGCATGCCGCTTTCGATATGCATATGCGCGTCGCAAAGCCCCGGTACCATGTAGCGCCCGTTGGCCTCGATCACCTGCGTGTCAGGGCCGATCGACGCGCTCAGGTCGGGCGCGATCGCGGCAAAGCGGCCCTCGGCGATGGCGATGTCATGGCCCGCAAGCACCTCGCGGCTATGCACATTCACCCATTTCCCGGCACGAATGACCAGATCGGCGGGCGCGCGGCCCGCGGCGACGGCAATCAAGCGCGGCGCTGCCTCGGGCCAGGATTTCACAGAATTCATATTGTCCATGGCCAACTGTGCGCCCGGATTCCACGGCGTGCAAGTGACGTTGTGATGAAGCGCCGGGCGCGCTACATCTGGCCCATGACCGACGCAGCAAAACCGCGCATCACGATCACCTATTGCACCGGCTGCAACTGGCTCTTGCGGGCCGGCTGGATGGCGCAGGAGCTGCTGCAGACCTTCGGGCAGGACCTCTCCGAGGTCGCGCTGATCCCCGGTTACGGCGGCATCTATGAAATCCGGCTGGATGGCGAGCTGTTGTGGGAGCGCAAGCGCGACGGCGGCTTTCCCGAGCCGAAGGAGATCAAGCGCCGGATCCGGGACCACATCGAGCCGGGGCGCGACCTTGGCCACATCGACCGCGAGGCAAAATGAAGACCCTTCTTTCAATCGGTCACGGCTATTCGGCGCGCGCACTTGCGCGGGTTCTCATTCCGCAGGGCTGGCGCGTGATCGGCACGGTGCGCAGCGCCGACAAGGCCGAGGAGATCCGCGCCGAGGGTGTCGAGCCGCTGATCTGGCCGGGCGAAGACCTGCCCTTCGATCAGGCGACGCATCTCTTGACCTCGGTCGCGCCGAATGAGGCGGGCGACCCGGTGCTGGCCGCGCTGGGGGATCAGATCGCGGCGGCGAAACATCTGGAATGGGTGGGCTACCTGTCGACCGTTGGGGTTTACGGCGATCATCAGGGCGGCTGGGTCGATGAAGACACGCCGCTGACGCCCGCGACCAAGCGCGGTCGAGCCCGCGTCGAGGCCGAGGCTGCCTGGACCGATCTGTGCCGCGCCGCAGGCCTGCCGCTGCATATCTTTCGCTTGGCCGGTATCTATGGCCCCGGCCGCGGACCGTTTGAAAAGGTGCGTCAGGGCACTGCGCGCCGGATCATCAAGGAAGGTCAGGTGTTTTCGCGGATCCATGTCGAGGATATCGCGCAGGTGCTGGCCGCCTCGATCGCGCAGCCCAATCCGGGCCGGATCTATAACGTCTGCGACAATGACCCGGCGCCGCCGCAGGATGTGATCGCCCATGCCGCTGAACTGCTGGGCCTGCCGGTGCCGCCCGATATCCCCTATGACGAGGCCAGCTTCACCCCGATGGCACGTAGCTTCTATGCCGAATCGAAGCGGGTGCGGAACGATCGGCTGAAGGACGAACTGGGCGTGACGCTGCTCTATCCCGACTATCGCTCGGGGCTGGCGGCGATCCTTGAAACGGATGGCTGATCAGGCGGCGGCGGTCTGCGCAGGACGTTCGCGCACCGGCAGGTGCACGATGGCCGAGAACGCGCCGACGCCCACGCCGACCCACCAGACGATCGTGTAATCGCCGTAGATGTCGTAGAGCTTGCCGCCCAGCCAGACGCCAAGGAAGGCGCCGAGTTGGTGGCTGAAGAACACGAAGCCATACAGCGTGCCCATGTAGCGCAGCCCGTAGAGATAGGCGACGAGCCCCGAAGTCAGCGGCACTGTCGCCAGCCACAACGCGCCCATCACCAGCGAGAACACCAGCACGCTGGCCGGCGTGATCGGCATCAGGATGAACACCGCTGCTGCGATGGTGCGGCCAAGGTAGATGCCCGCGAGCAGGTATTTCTTGGACCAGCGCTTGCCCGCCCAGCCCGCGTAGATCGTGCCCACGATATTCGCCAGCCCGATCAGTGAGATCGACAGCGCACCAAGCGCCGAGGTGGTCTCGATCCCGAGCCCCGCCAGCATTGAGCCGGGCGGCACCGCGCCGCACATCTCGGTAATCATCGCGGGGAAATGCGCGGTGATGAAGGCGAGCTGATAGCCGCAGCTGAAGAAGCCGAGGAAAATCAGCGTGTAGGACGGGTCCTTGAAGGCGCGGCGCAGCACCGTGCCCATCGATTCTTCCAGTTCGGCGCGGCTCGCCATCGGCGCTCCGCTGCGCAGCATCGGCAGTGCGAAGAGGCTGGCGAGGATCACCACGGCAAAGATCAGGAACACCGTCTGCCACGGAAAGGAGCCCAGCAGGATCTCGGCCATCGGCGCGCCAAAGACCTGCCCGGCCGAGCCCGCCGCCGTGGCTATGCCAAGCGCGAGCGAGCGGTTCTCATCCGAGGCGGCGCGGCCGACGACGGCGAGGATCACGCCAAAACCCGTACCCGCGATGCCGAAACCCACCAGAATTTCGAGAAATTGATGCGCGAGCGGCGAGACCGAATAGGCCGAGAGCACCAGACCTGCCGCATACATCAGGGCCCCCGCGATGATCGCGCGGCGGTCTCCGAAACGCTCGGCGAGCGCGCCGAAGATCGGCTGGCCGATGCCCCAGGCGAGGTTCTGGATTGCGATGGCCAGCGAGAATTCCGCCCGGGGCCAGCCGAATTCCTCGGCGATCGGGATCTGGAACACGCCAAAGCTCGCGCGCACGGCGAAGCTCAGCATCAGGATGATCGCACCCCCGATCAGGACGGGGGTAAACAGGCGTGATTGCGGCATGTGGCTCTCCCTAGGTGGGACAGTCTGACGCAGGGGTCGGGCCCGGTCCATTCCGAAGTTGTGTTGGAGACAAAGAGGGGCGCTGCCCCCGTCCGCGTGCCGCGGCCTCCCCCGGAGTATTTCGGGCTCAGCGAAGGGAGAGGGCGCGCGCGGCGGCGCGACCGGCGTGGCGGCCGGTGGCGAAACAGGCCGTGAGCAGGTAGCCGCCGGTCGGGGCCTCCCAGTCCAGCATCTCGCCGCAGGCGAAGGTGGCGGGCAGGGCACGCAGTTCGAGCGTGTCGTGGAGCGCCTCGGCGCGGATGCCGCCCGCGCTGGAGATTGCCTCTGTCAGGGGGCGGGGGCCTGCGTGGCGCACAGGCAGGGATTTGAGGTGCGCGGCAAGTGCCTCGGGCGTTGCGGGCAGTGGGCGGCCCCATTCGTTCAGGAGCGCGATCTTGGCCGGGTCGAGGCGCAGCGCGCGTTTGAGCCGGTTCGGCAGGCTGGTTTTGGCGGGCTGGCGGGCGAGGCGGTGGGTTACCTCGGACAGGTCGAGATCGGGGCAGAGATCGAGCGACAGCGGGCTGCCTTCGCGTAACTCGGCGGCGATGGCGTAGATGCCGCCGCCTTCGAGCCCACGCCGCGAGATCACGAATTCACCGCGCGAGCGGCCGGTTTCGGTGATCAGTGCCGCGCCTTTGATGGCCTGTCCGAATTGCGGCGCCATATGCGCGGACCAGTCGACCAGAAGCCCCATGTTGGCAGGTTTGAATGGGGCGATGCCGACGCCCTTTGCAGCCAGCCACGGCACCCATGCCGCGTCCGACCCAAGCCGGGGCCAGCTGGCGCCGCCCAATGCCAGCACGGTCACACGCGGGCGTTCGAGGTGGGGGCCATCGGGCGTCTCAAAGCGTAGCGCGTCGCCTTCGAACCCGGTCCAGCGCCAGCGCGTGCGGATCTCGACGCCAAGATCCGCGAGCCGCGCCCCCCAGGCCCGCAGCATCGGCGAGGCTTTCATCACGCGCGGGAATACGCGTCCGGTGGAGCCGGTGAAGAGATCTTGCCCGAGGCCTTGGGCAAACTCCTGCACGGCGTCGGGGCCGAACTCCGCCACGATCGGGCGAATCCAGTCGGGGTGGTAATGGGTGAGGAAGGCGGGAAGCGGCTCGGCGCGCGTCAGGTTCAACCCCGATTTCCCGGCCATCAGGAACTTGCGCGCAAGGGTCGGTTTTGCCTCGGCAACAACGACCTTCGCACCGGCGCGGGCAAGCTCTTCGGCAGCCATCAGCCCGGCGGGGCCGCCGCCGATCACCAGCGCCTCGGTCATCGCCGCGCCATCATCGCGAGCCGCATCAGCGCGCGCTCCATCACCGCCATCTGCGGCGCGCGACTTGACGAGCGCAGCACGAGGTCGGTTTCGACCAGGAGTTTCAGCGCCTCTTCGAGCCGGAACATGCCCCAGCCGCTGGCCTGACGCTGCATCCGGTCACGGCGCGGGCCGAAGACGGGCGGGCGGACGCGTGCGATGCCAGCGCCCGGGCCGCCCGGGTCCGAGGCGGCGGCGTGCAGCGTGCGGAAATGGCGGGTCGCCTGGATCGAGAGCGCGACGGGCTGCACGCCCTGCCCCTCGATCCGGCGCATCATCGGGCCCAGTTCGGCCGCGCGCCCCTCGGCCACGATATTGAGCACGTCATCCACCTCGGCCTCGATCGACGAGGGCGCGCAGGCGGCCACGTCTTCGGGCATCAGCGGGGTTGGGTCGCCGAACTTGTAGAGCGAGATCTTTTCCACCGTCTGGCGGAAATCGCCGGGATCGAGCGCCTTCGACAGGCTCATCAGGTCGTTCATCGCGGGCTGCGCGATTTCCTTCAGCCCGGCCTTGCGCAGCGTGTCCTCGACCTCTTCGCGCGAGGGCGGATCGTCGTAGATACCAATGGCATAGGCGTTGCGATGCCCCTCGAAGAGCTTGCGCAGTTTCGATTTCGTGGTGAGCTGCCCGGCAGTGACGACGATCTGCGCATCGCCCTCGCGCCAGTCCGAGAGCGCGGCGGAGACGGTATCGGCGAGCGTGTCGGTCGCGTCCTCGACAAAGGCCACGCGCGGGCCGGGAAAGAACCCAACCGCCTTGACCGCATCCAGCAGAGCCGCGCCATCCTTGCGCAGATCGCCCGCCGGAATGCGCGTGAGCCGCATCTCTTCCTCGCCCTGCGTGCCGATCAGCGCGGCGATCACCTCCTGGCGGCGCAGCGCCACGCGCATCGCATCGGCCCCGAAGATCAGAAGCCCGGTGCGGTCGGGTTCGGGTTTGGCGAAATAGCGTGTTGCCGCGACGCCCGCGAGCTTCATTGCGGCAGGCTGCCCGATTGCGCCAGCAACCGGGTCACGATCTGGTCGGCAAGGATGCGCATCAGGCGGCGATGGGCATCCTCTTCGGCGGCCTGCGTCGATACCACCGAGCCGGTCGCCGACCAAGAGGTGAACGAGCGTACCTCGCCCGTGGTCAGCACGGCGTCGGTCGCGAAATCATGCAGCACGTAGCGCGCCGTGCCCGACAGCGAATAGCGCGTGGTGGCGTTGGTGGGCGTGATCGCCTGACCGTTCACATCGGTCTCGATCTCATAGGCGAGCCGGTAGCGCGGCGCATCCGCCGGGCCGAGCCGTTCCGAGAGTCGGCGCACCAGCGCGAAATCGTCGCGCGATTCGGGCGCGTCGGGGCGCACGCCCGACAACAGGCCCGCGCCGCCGCCCTGCGGCCCGTAGGCCGGCTGAAACCCGCAGCCGGCCAGCAGGCCAAGGCCCGCGAGTTTCAGGAAATGGCGTCGATCAGATGACCACATTGACGATCCGCCCCGGCACGACGATCAGCTTCTTGGGCTGGCCACCGGCCAGCGCCTTGACCACAGCTTCGTCTGCCAGAACCAGTTTTTCAACCTCGTCCTTGGGCATATCCTTCGGCACGGTGATTTCGCCGCGCTTCTTGCCGTTGATCTGGATCGGCAGCATCACCGTATCTTCGACCAAAAGCGCCGGATCGGCCTTGGGCCAGGGCGCCTGCACGACGAACCCTTCGCCGCCCAGCAGCCGCCAGACATCTTCGGCCAGGTGCGGCACCATCGGCCCCATCAGCTGCGCCATCAGCTTCATCGCCACGCGCTTCGCCTCGGCGCCCGCCTTCGATTTCGACAGCGTGTTGGTCAGCTCGTAGAGCTTCGCCACCGCCTTGTTGAAGGCGAACCCGTCGATCGAGCGCGTCACCTCGTCGATCGCCTTGTGCGCGGCCTTGATCAGCGCGTCATCCTCGGCCGGATTGGCGGGTGCATCGGCCTCGGCGATCTCGGTGGCGATCCGCCAGACCCGCGCGAGGTGCTTGTTCGCGGCCTCGGCGCCAGCGGCGGTCCATTCCACGTCGCGCTCGGGCGGGCTGTCGGACATCACGAACCAGCGCGCGGTATCGGCGCCGAAATCGGCGATGATATTCATCGGATCGACGACGTTCTTCTTGGATTTCGACATTTTGGCCGAGGGGATGATCTCGACAGTCTCGCCGGTGGCCTTGACCTTGCCGTCCTCGATATCCTCGGGCAGGTGATAGACCGGTCGGCCATTGGCATCGCGCGTCATGTAGATTTCATGCGTCACCATGCCCTGCGTGAACAGCGCGTTGAAGGGCTCCACGGCTTTCGGCGGCAGGTGGCCGGTTTTCGCCATCGCCCGCGCGAAGAAGCGCGAATAGAGCAGGTGCAGAATCGCATGCTCGATGCCGCCGATATACTGGTCGACATTCATCCAGTAGTCGACCTCTTCGGCCACGGTCGGCGTTTCGGCGCGCGGGCTGGTGAAGCGCGCGTAATACCACGAGCTGTCCACGAAGGTGTCCATCGTGTCGGTTTCGCGCTTGGCGGGGGCGCCGCAGCTCGGGCAGGTGCAGTCGCGCCAAGTGGGGTGGCGGTCCAGCGGGTTGCCGGGCTTGTCGAAGCTCACGTCATCGGGCAGGCGGACGGGCAGGTTTTCCTTGCGCTCGGGCACCACGCCGCACGCCGCGCAATGCACCACCGGAATCGGGCAACCCCAGTAACGCTGGCGCGAAAGCCCCCAGTCGCGCAGGCGGTATTTGGTGACGCCCTGGCCGAAGCCGCGCGATTCGCACTCCGTGATGGCCGCGGCCACGCCCTCTTCGCCGGTTTGCACCTCGCCACCGGCGAAGCCCTTGACGTAGCGCACCTTCTCGGACTTGAGCGGCACGAATTCAGCGGCCGGATAGTCGCCTTCGAGCGGCTCGAAGACCGGGGTAATCGGCAGCGCGTATTTGGTCGCGAACTCGAAGTCGCGCGCGTCATGCGCCGGGCAGCCGAAAATCGCGCCGGTGCCGTAATCCATCAGGATGAAGTTGGCGATATAGACCGGCAACTCCCAGTTCGGGTCGAGCGGATGCTTCACGCGGATGCCGGTATCGAGGCCCAGCTTCTCGGCGGTTTCAATCGCCTCTTCGGTGGTGCCGCCCTTGCGGCAGTCTGCGACAAACGCGGCAATCTCGGGGTTCGCCGCCTCAAGCGCCTTGGCCAGCGGGTGATCGGGCGAGATGCCGGCGAAACTTGCGCCCATCAGCGTGTCGGGGCGGGTGGTGTAGACCTCGAGCGTATCGAAGCCCTCGGGCGCACCCACCAGATCAAAGGCAAATTGCAGACCGCGCGACTGGCCGATCCAGTTCGCCTGCATCAGCCGCACCTTTTCGGGCCAGTCCTTGAGGCCGTCCAGCGCCTCCAGCAGCTCACCGGCATAATCCGAGATCTTGAAGAACCACTGCGTCAGTTCCTTGCGCTCGACCAGCGCGCCCGAGCGCCAGCCGCGCCCGTCGATCACCTGCTCGTTTGCCAGCACGGTCATGTCGACCGGGTCCCAGTTCACCACCGCGTTCTTGCGATACACCAGCCCGGCGTCGAGCATGTCGATGAACATCGCTTGTTGCTGGCCGTAATATTCCGGGTCGCAGGTGGCGAACTCGCGCGTCCAGTCCAGCGAGAAACCCAAGGGCCGCATCTGCGCCTTCATGTCGGCGATGTTGCCGTAGGTCCATTCCTTCGGATGGCCGCCCTTTTCCATCGCCGCGTTTTCCGCCGGCATGCCAAAGGCGTCCCAACCCATCGGATGCAGCACCGAAAACCCGCAGCTCATCTTGTAGCGCGCGACCACGTCGCCCATCGTGTAGTTGCGCACATGGCCCATGTGGATGCGCCCCGACGGATAGGGGAACATCTCGAGCACGTAATATTTTTCACGCGCGGGGTCTCGCTTAGCGGTGAACACCCCCGCCTCGTCCCAGGCGGCCTGCCATTTCGGTTCGGTCTCGGAAGGAGCGTAGCGCGACATCTTTGCCCTCATGCGGAAAAACTGCGCCCGCTTGCTACACTGGCAACGCCTGTCTGGTCCAGACCATCCCCTTCGCTTTGCCAATAAATATCCCCGCCGGAGGCAGGCTCGGGCGGGGATGCAGACTGTCTTTGCGCTGGAGCGCGGTACTTACAGCTTCGAATCGCGCACGCGCAGCTGGCGCGCGCGGGTCAGGATCGCGTCTTCCACGGCGCGCTGGGTTGCGGCCGGCACCGGGCCGCCCTTGCTTTCCAGCGCCACCTTGAGCGCGCGCGCATCGAGCGCCGGGTCGGTGATATAGACCGTGGCCTTATAGGCACGACCACCGCCGGGCGGAGTGCCATAACCCGTCACGATCACGCCCGAGAACGGATCTACCGACTGGATCGGCAGGAAATTCAGAACTTCCAGCGAGGCCTGCCACAGGTAGCGGTTCACCTCGAGCTGGATATTCGGGTCATCGGCATTCGAAAACAGATCCCAGATCGCGTCCTGATCGTCCTCGGTTTTCTTGACGGCAACCTGCTCTTCGTCGCCGTTGGCGTTGGAAAACCCGCCCCAGCTAAAGAAGTTGCCGCTCGACATCCCGCCGCAGCCTGCGACCGCCAGCACAAGGGCAAATCCCGCTCCGGTCCGCAGAATCGCTTGCATGTTCATTCCGGCTGCCCCCCGTCTGGCACTGATATGCAGTTGTCCCAATTGCCCTGTTCCTAGCTCATGCCCCCCGCAGCGACAAGGTTTTTAACGCGCGCGCGTCAGGGGCTTGGCGCCGGATTTACGGATGGCGCGAACCTACTGTGGCAAGACTGCACCATGCGCGCCCCCATTCACCCGCCTCGGACCGTTTCGTTTGCAATGAGGGGCTTCCAGAGTGAAAAGAGCACCATACCCGGTTCGGATTCCCCGAATTTGGGGGTTACTCTTGAGACAATGAGGGAAAACATGAAAAAGGTTCTCTTCGCGACGACCGCTCTGGTCTTCTCGGCTGGCATCGCCGCTGCCGAAGTCACCATCTCGGGCTCGGCCAACGCCGGCTTCAAATACTCGGAAAACGCCACCGGCATCACCGCGTTCTCGGGTGAGAAAACCACCGGCTGGTACGAAATCGACATGGACGTCATCGGCACCACCGAGACCGACTCGGGCCTGACCTTCGGCGCTCGCATCCAGCTCGACACCGACTACTCGTCGGCCTCGAAAGGCACCGAAGGCCTGAAAGGCAACGTGTTCATCTCGGGCGCCTTCGGCACCTTCTCGGTCGGCACCGGCCTGTTCCCGATGGCTGACGACTCGGGTCTGACCGACATCGGCTTCGACGGCATCGGCGTCGACAACGTTGCTGAAGCTGGCATGTACACCGGTTCGGCCGACGCTCGCTGGGACTACTCGGTTGGCGCTCTGACCCTCGGCGTGTCGCTGAACACCATCAAAGACGATTACGGCATCAAAGTCGGCTACGACTTCGGTCAGTTCGGCGTGCTCGTCGCCTTCGACCACGACGAAGAGCTGACCTCGGTTTCGGTTGATGGTCTCGGCCATGCCATCCCGGCGATGGAGAACGACTCGGCCTCGATCAAGCTGACCGGCAAGTTCGGCGATGTTAAAGGCGAACTGTTCTACGCCTCGAGCGATGTGGTTGATGACTCGTATGGCATCTACGCTGCCTACACCATGGGCGCCCTGACCCTCGAAGCGGCTTACGCCGAAATGAGCGTCGCTGGCCACGGTGATGCGGATGCTTACGGCATCGGCGCCAAGTACGACCTCGGTGGTGCGACCCTCGCCGGTGGTATCGGCCAGAACGTCTACGAAGACACCGTCGCCGACCTCGGCGTTGCGTTCAAATTCTAATCCTTCCGGATTGGTTTGATGGGAAGAGCGGGCCTTGTGCCCGCTCTTTTCATTTGGGGCACTGTTACATTCATGTCGCAGTTGCAGCAAAATGCCGTCTGCCGTTCTTTCCGCCATTGTTGACGTGCCCGTTATTTGGAAACTTTAAGGGGCAGGTGCAGACTCTCCCCGGTCTGCCGATCTCAATGAGGTAAGATATGAAAAAGGTTCTCTTCGCGACGACCGCTCTGGTGTTCTCGGCTGGCATCGCCGCCGCTGAAGTCACCGTTTCGGGCTCGGCCAACGCCGGCTTCAAATACAACGAGGGCGACCTCGACTACGCTGGCAAGAAAGCTGCCGGCTGGTACGAAATCGACATGGATGTCACCGGCACCACCGAGACCGATTCGGGCCTCACCTTCGGTGCGACCGTCGAACTCGACTCCGACTATGCTTCGGCCGTTGATGGCACCGAAGGCCTGACCGGCAGCGTGTTCGTTTCGGGCGCCTTCGGCACCTTCACCATCGGTTCGGTTGACCCGATGGCTGACGATTCGGGCATCTCGGACATCGGCTTCGACGGCATCGGCGTCGACGACGTCGCCGGCAACTCGATCTACACCGGCTCGGCTGACGCCCGCTGGGATTACTCGACCGGCGCCCTGAGCCTCGGCGTCTCGCTGCACACCATCGAAGAAGACTACGGCCTGAGCGTCGGCTACGACTTCGGCATGGCGTCGGTTCTCGTGGCCTATGACCACGACGAGTTCAACGACGACACCGGCAACGAAAACGACTCGGCCTCGATCCTGCTGACCGCGGAAATGTCGGGCATCGAAGGCCAGCTGTTCTTCGCCGACAGCGACGACTACGACCAGTCGTGGGGCGTCTACGCTGCCTACACCACCGGCGCGCTGACCCTCGAAGCCGCTTACGGCGACTACGACGGTGCGGCTGATGCGGCTTACGGCATCGGCGCGAAATACGACCTCGGCGGCGCGACCCTCGCGGGCGGCGTCGGCAAAGTCGACGACATGACTGTCGCCGACCTCGGCGTGTCGTTCTCGTTCTAATCCTTCCGGATTGGTTTGATGGGAAGAGCGGGCTTTGGCCCGCTCTTTTCATTTTCGGGCTGCGGCGTGTAATCTCTGCGAAAACAGGAGGCAGAGATGGGTTTGGCGGAAATCGAGGCGCGCGTTCGGGCGGCCGAGGCTGCGGCGGGGCGGGCGACCGGGTCGGTAAAGCTGATCGCCGTATCCAAGGTGCAGCCAGCCGAGCGGGTCGAGGCGGTTCTGCGCGAAGGCCACCGTCTGTTCGGCGAGAATTACGTGCAGGAGGCCGCGGGCAAATGGCCCGCTTGGCGTGCGGAATTTCCGGGCACCGAGGTGCACATGATCGGCCCCCTGCAGACCAACAAGGCCAAGCTGGCCGTCGAGCTGTTCGAGGCGATCCACACGCTCGACCGGCCTTCGCTGGCGAAGAAGCTGGCGGGTCTGGCGCAGGCGCGGGGCGCCTCGCCCGATCTGTTCGTGCAGGTCAACACCGGGCGCGAGCCGCAAAAGGCGGGGGTCCTGCCCGAGGATCTGGATGCCTTCGTGGGTGAGGCACGGGCGATGGACCTGCCGCTTGTGGGTCTCATGTGTATCCCGCCCGAGGACGAAGATGCCGCCCCGCATTTCACCGCGCTGGCCGGGATGGCCGCGCGCAACGGGCTTCAGGGCCTGTCGATGGGGATGTCCTCGGATTTCGAGGCAGCGATCGCGGCGGGGGCGACCCATGTGCGTGTGGGATCGGCCATTTTCGGCGCGCGGGATTACGCGGCGCGCTAGGCCTTGTCGCGCGCCGGGGGTTTTGCACCCCCGGACCCCCGCAGAGTATTTTTCGCTCGATGAAAGCAGGCGAGGTCGGGGATCAGAAACTCTTGGCCGCGCGTGATGCGGCTGGCCAGCCAGATCAGGTGATCGCGCCGAAAGGCGAGGCAGCCCGCCGTCGGGTAGCCCGCGCGGCGGCGCTGATGCAGGAAGATCGCCGAGCCCTTGCCGGGCGTGGCCTGCGGATAGTTCCAGTCGGTGATCAGAACGATGTCGTAGAGCGGATCTGAGCGGTGCAGGGCTTCATGGCTGGCGGCGAAGGGTGCCTTGACGGGCAGGTTATAGGCCGGGTGTCCCGAGGCGTCGCACCACAGGTCTTGCGGGCCGATCGGCTCGGCCCAGGGTTGCGGCGCGGGCAGCCGGTCGGCGCGATAGAGCATACCAAGGATGCGGTGGCGCCCGATAGGGGTGGCGCCGTCGCCCTCGCGCTTGTCATCCGAAAGCCCGCCGCGGCCGAGTTCCACCGGCAAGCAGCGCCCGAAGGCCCAAAGCCCGCGGGGCGTCAGCCGCATCACAGGATATGCCCCGATTTCGCGGCTTTGGTGGCAAGATAGGCCGCGTTATGGCGGCTGAGCCCGACTTTGAGCGGCACGCGCTCGGTCACCGCGATGCCATTGGCTTCGAGCATCGCGACCTTGGCGGGGTTGTTCGTCAGGAGCCGTACCTGTGAAAAGCCGAGCTTGCGCAGAAGCGCCGCGCCGATGCGGAAATCGCGCTCGTCATCCTCGAAGCCGAGGCGATGGTTGGCCTCGACCGTGTCAAAGCCCTGATCCTGCAGCGAATAGGCGCGCATCTTGTTGGCAAGCCCGATGCCGCGCCCCTCCTGGTTGAGATAGAGCAGGATCCCCGCGCCTTCGTGGCCCATCTGCGTGAGGGCGGCGTCAAGCTGGGGGCCGCAGTCGCATTTCAGGCTGCCCAGCACATCGCCGGTGAAGCAGGCCGAGTGCAGCCGCGCCAGCACAGGCTTGTCGCGCGCAGGCGTACCGATTTCGATGGCGTAATGTTCCTCGCCGCCGTCATCGGGGCGAAAGATATGCAGCCGGCCCTTTTCGGCGGCGCGCATCGGCACGCGCGCGGCGGCGACGGGGGCCATCAGCGCCTCGGCCTCGAGATGTTCGGCGGCCTCGGCGCCAAGCGTCGTGAGTCCCTCGGGCGCGGCGCCCGAAAGCGGCACCAGCAGCGCCGCCGGCAGGAGCTGCGCGGATTTCGCGAGCTTGACGGCAAGCCGCGCCAGCCCGGCATCGCCATCGCGGATCGACTGCAGCGGGCCTTTCATCGGCATGCGCAGGTCATCCGCCGGGTCGGCCAGCGCGCGCAGCCAGGCAAGATCGGTGCCCGGCGGCACGGCGATCCGCGCGACATCGCCATCGTAGACGCGGGCCTTCAGCGTCTCGGCCCGGCGCGCAGTCAGTACCAGCGCGAGCGGCCCAAGCGTGGCCATCGCCGCAAGGCGCTCGGGCGAGAGGGTCTCGACCGCGACGGCAAGGCAGGCATCGCCCAGCACGACAGGCAGGCCCATGCGCAGGTCGGCGCGGGCGCGGTTCAGGCGTTCGGCGGGCGAGGGCCCAAGGGAAAGCGGCGTCATCATCGCCCCAGAGATAGCGAGGGATGAAACAAATTGAAACATATCCCGTCGCCGCGTCACCTCCGCGTGAGAAAGATTTCACGCCCCTTGCCGAATGGCCGCCCCGCGCGCAGCTTTGTGAAAACACGAGAGGAGAGCGAGAGATGGCAGCTCTGAAGAAAATCCTTCTGGTCGATGACGACGAGGACCTGCGCGAGGCGCTGGCCGAGCAACTGGTGGCAACCGACGAATTCGACGTGTTCGAGGCGAGCTCGGGCGCGACCGGTGTGGAGCGCGCGAAAGAGGCGCTGTACGACCTAGTGATCCTGGATGTCGGCCTGCCCGATACTGATGGGCGCGAGCTGTGCAAGAAGCTGCGCAAGCAGGGTGTGAAATGCCCGATCATGATGCTGACCGGCCATGATACCGATGCCGATACGATCCTCGGGCTCGATGCCGGCGCGAATGACTACATCACCAAACCGTTCAAATTCCCGGTGCTGCTGGCCCGGATCCGCGCGCAGCTGCGCACGCATGAACAGTCCGAAGACGCGGTGTTCCAGCTGGGCCCGTATACGTTCAAGCCGGCGATGAAGATGCTGATCGACGAGAAAGAGCGCAAGATCCGCCTGACCGAGAAGGAAACCAATATCCTCAAGTTCCTCTATCGGGCGACCGATGGCGTGGTGCCGCGCGATGTGCTCTTGCACGAGGTCTGGGGCTATAACGCGGGCGTCACCACGCATACGCTGGAGACGCATATCTACCGCCTGCGCCAGAAGATCGAGCCCGATCCCTCGAATGCGCGGCTTCTGGTGACGGAATCGGGTGGCTATCGGCTCGTGGCCTGAGGCGCGCCGGGGGGTTCACACCCCCGGACCCCCGTGGAGTATTTCAAGCTCGATGAAAGAGGCGGCCCTTTGTGGTCGCCTTTTTGCTGCGGGGATCAGACCGTCGGGTAGATGTCTTCTTCGGCCTCTTCGAGGCTGACCCCAAGCGCGTTCAGCCCGTCTTCGAGGTAATCGGCCAGCATCGGGATGCCGAGGAGGTAATCTTCGGTCGGCGCGGTGGCCTCGGCCTTGGCGGTCTCATAGGCTTCCTGAAACTCGCTCGCGTCGAAGGTTTCGCGGCCGATCCACATAACGGCGGTCAGCGCGGCCTGCTCATCCTCGTTCAGCGCCGCAATAAAGGCCCGCAACTCGCGGCCCTGACCCGAGCCGGGGAAATCCGAATCGAACTTGCGGGCGCGGATGATGATATGGGCGATTTTCGACGGGCTGATGGGCAGCATGTTTCCCTCCATTGCCTTCGGAGTTTCGCCCCGTTCTCGGCGCTTCGCAAGCGGTAAAGATCAGGATTTGATCCGAACGATCGGCGTGGGGGCGGTTTCGGGGGCGAGCTCTTCGAAATCGAAATTATCGAGCCGATGGGCACGTTTGCCCGCTTTCTCGGCGGAGATCTTGATCTCTTCGA
Source organism: Pseudothioclava arenosa (assembly GCF_002358085.1). GTDB lineage: Bacteria > Pseudomonadota > Alphaproteobacteria > Rhodobacterales > Rhodobacteraceae > Pseudothioclava > Pseudothioclava arenosa. The sequence goes on along the minus strand of NZ_NTJD01000006.1, from coordinate 81,813 downwards.
TGTCCTTGGCAGCCTGTGTGAAATGGCGGTCGAGATTGCCCACGCGGGTGCCGAGCCGGTCGACATCGGCGTAAAGCGCAGCCAGTTCCTTGCGGATCGCGCCGGCCTGCTCGCGCATGCGCGCGTCTTTCAGCACCGCGCGCATCGTGTTCAGCGTGGCCATGCAGGTGGTGGGCGAAACGATCCAGACGCGGGCCTCGAAGCCTTCGCGCACCAGTTCGGGGAAATTCGCGTGCAACTCGGCATAGACCGCCTCGGAGGGCAGGAACATCAGCGCGCCATCGGCGGTTTCGCCCTCGAGGATGTATTTCTCGGAGATCGCCTTGATATGGGTGCGCACCGAGGCGCGCATGAAGCGTTGCGCTTCGGTCAGTTCGGCCGGGGTCGCGGCGCGGCGCAGCGCCTCGTAGGCCTCAAGCGGGAATTTGCTGTCGATTACGATCGGCCCGGGCGGATTGGGCAGGTGCACGAGGCAATCGGCGCGCTTCCCGTTCGAGAGCGTCACCTGCATTGCATAGGCATCCGACGGCAGCGCCTTTTGCACGATGTCATGGAGCTGAATCTCGCCGAAGGCGCCGCGCGTCTGCTTATTCGACAGGATATCCTGCAGGCCCAGCACATTGCCCGAAAGCTTCTCGATATTGGCCTGCGCCTTGTCGATCGCCTCCAGCCGCTGCTGCAGATCGCCGAGCGAGCGCGCCGTGCGCGTGGCCGAGCCGTGCAGGCTTTCGTTCAGGGCGCGGTTCACATCGGCCAGCCGCTGCTCCATCAGCGCGAGCACCTTGGTCTGGCTGACGGCCTGCGCTTCGGAGACGTGATGCAGCCCGCCGGTCAGTTGCTGCTGCCCGTCGGACAGGTTTTGCACGCGCTGGCCGAGGAATTGCAGATGCTGCGCCATCGGATCGAGCGCGCGCGTCTGCTGCCCGGCGCGGCGCAGCACGATGAGCATCATCACGAGGATCAGCACCGCAAAGCCGATGCCACCCAGTGCCAGCAGCACCAGCGGGTCGTTCAGGTCGAACTGGGTGGCTCCGATCTGGATCATGTGCGCCCGAACAGCCTTTCGATATCGCTCAGCTTCAGCTCGACATAGGTGGGCCGCCCGTGGTTGCACTGGCCCGAATGCGGCGTCGCCTCCATCTCGCGCAAGAGCGCGTTCATCTCATCTGCGCGCATCCGGCGGCCAGAGCGGATCGAGCCGTGGCAGGCCATGCGGCTCAGCACCGCCTCGACGCGCGATTGCAGGCTCTGGCTGTCGCCAAGGTCGGCCAGTTCGTCGAGGATATCGCGCAGCATGGCGCCCGCGTTGATCTCGCCCAGAATGGCAGGGGTCTCGCGCACGGCGATGGCGCCGCCGAAAGGCTCGATCGCAAGCCCGAACTGCGCGAGCTCTTCGGCATGTTCCAGCAAGAGCGCCGCATCGCCCGAAGACAGGTCAACGATTTCCGGGATCAGCAGCGCCTGCGCCGGAACGCCATTTTCCGCCATTTGGCGCTTCAGCCGTTCATAGACCAGCCGTTCATGCGCGGCATGCTGATCGACGATCACCAGCCCGGTTTCGGTCTGCGCGATTATGTAGTTTTCATGGATCTGCGCGCGCGCGGCCCCCAAGGGGTTCTGCGTCTGCTCGGGCTCTTCTGTCACCGGCTCGGCACGGGCCGAGGGCGCGGCAAAGGGCTCGAACAACGCGGAGCGGTCGGCGAAGCCGGTCTGCGGCAGCGGCGCCTGGGCCGCATAGCTTTGCCGGATCGCGCCGTAGGAGGGGCGATCCATCTGATAGATGCGCGGGGTGTCGGGCGCGGGCTCGGGGCGCATCGCGCCCAGCGTCGCCGTAGCCACCGTGCTCGACGCCCGATGCCCGGCCTCGGCCAGCGCATGGCGAATGGCCGTCACGATCAGCCCGCGCGGAATGCCCGCCTCGCGAAAGCGCACCTCGGCCTTGGCGGGATGCACGTTCACATCGACCCGCTCGGGGTCGCAGGTCAGGAACAGCGCCGCCGCCGGATGCCGGTCGCGCGACAGGAAATCCATATAGGCCGCGCGCAAGGCCCCGATCAGCATCTTGTCGCGCACGGGGCGACCGTTCACGAACAGGAACTGCTCGACCGCGGCGCCGCGCGAATAGGTGGGCAGCGCGGCATAGCCGGTCAGGCGGATGCCCTCGCGTTCGGCGTCGATCGGCACGGCATTCTCGCTGAAGGCGCGCCCCAGCACCCGCCCGAGCCGCGCCGAGAGCGCATCGAACAGCTCACCCTGCTCGGCATCGGCGCGGAAGATCACCCGGCCCTCGCCGCCGCCCGATACATCCGAGAGCGTGAAGCTGACATAGGGTTCGGCCATGGCGAGGCGCTTCATCACATCGGCGATCGCCTGCGCCTCAGCGCGATCGGTGCGCATGAATTTCAGCCGCGCGGGCGTCGCGTAGAACAGGTCGCGCAGCTCGACCAGCGTGCCCCGATTCAGCGCGGCGGGTTTCACCGCCGCCATCGCGCCGCCCGCGACGGTGATCTGCGCCGCGGCGAAGCCTTCGGCGCGCGAGGTGATCGACAGCCGCCCCACCGCGCCCAAACTAGGCAGGGCCTCGCCGCGAAAACCGAAGGTGTGGATGTTCAACAGGTCGGAGCCGTCGATCTTCGAGGTGGCGTGGCGGCTCAGCGCCAGGGGCAGATCCTCGGGGGTCATGCCGCAGCCATCGTCGAGCACACGGATCAAGGTCTTGCCGCCATCGGCATAGGCCACCTCGATCCGCCGGGCGCCGGCATCGAGCGCGTTTTCCACCAGTTCCTTGACCGCCGAGGCAGGGCGCTCGACCACCTCGCCCGCCGCGATACGGTTCGCAGCGGCGTCATCGAGCTGCCGGATCACCGGGCGCTCGGCGCTTATTTTGGGGCCGGGGGCGTTCATCCTACAAGGGATAGCACAGCGCCCCCGGGGCTTCCAACGATTCGGAAAGGCGTTATTCCAGCCCCTCGGGCTTGCCCACGACGGTGAAAGTCAGGCTCTCGGCGGAGAGCAGGCGCTTGGCCACGCGGGCCACATCCTCGGCGCTGACTGCCTCGACCTTCTCGTTGCGGCTCTCGATGTAGTCGATCGGCAGGCCCGACATCTGCATCCCGGTCAGGATGCCCGCGATCTGGCCGTTGCCGTCAAAACGCAGCGGATAGGCGCCGGTCAGATAGGTTTTCGCGTCGCGCAATTCGGCCTCGGTGACGGCGCCGGTCGCGGCCTTGGCCCATTCCGCTTTCACCAGCGCGATCGCCTCGGGCACCTTCTCGTTCGAGGCCGAGAACGACCCCATCCAGAGCTCGGCGTAATCCTTCGGCACGAGGTAGGTATAGACGCCATAGGTCAGGCCGCGTTTCTCGCGCAGCTCATCCATCAGCCGCGACGAAAAGCCCCCCGCGCCAAGGATCTGATTCAGCACATAGGCGGCGAAGAAATCCGGGTCGTCCATCTTCAGGCCGGGGCCCGCGAACATCACCACCGATTGCGGGCTGTCATACTCGACCACCTTCACCCGGCCATCGAGGCGCGGGGTCACATGTTCGGGCATCGGCGCGCCGGTTTCGGGCAGCTCGCCCAGAAGGCTGTCGAGGAGCGGCCCCAACTCGGCCGCGGAAATGTCGCCCACCGCCGAGATCACCACGCGGTCGCGCGCCATCACGCGCGATTTCGCCTCGAACATGTCCTCGCGGGTCAGCGCGCGCACGCTTTCGGCGGTGCCGTTGATCGAGCTGGCATAGGGATGCTCGCCATAGACCATCTTGCCGAAGGTCTCGCCGGCGATGTCATTCGGGTCCTGCGCCTCGGAGGCGATGATCGAGAGCACCTGCGCCCGCACCCGGTCGATCGCGGTCTGATCGAAGCGCGGATTGACCAGCGCCTCGCGCAACAGCGCCACCGAGGCGTCTCGGTTCTCGGTCAGGAAGCGAGCGGAAATATCGAGCGTGTCATCGCCCACATTGAAGCGGAACTGCGCGGCCAGCGCCTCGGTCGCCTCGGCAAAGCCCTGCGCATCCATCGTGCCCGCGCCTTCTTCCAGCGTCGCGGTCATCAGGTTGATCGCGCCGCGCTTACCCGGCGCATCGAGGCTTGCACCGCCGCGAAAGCTGATTTCCAGCGCGGTGAAGGGGATGTCATGGGTTTCCACCAGCCAGGCCCGAAGCCCGCCCGGCGAGGTCACCTCCTGGATTTCCAGCGCGCGGGCCGGAAGGCTGAACAGCAGAGCGGCCAGAAGGGCAAAGAGAATCCGGATCATTGCGCGACCTCCGTCGGTTCAGGGCGCGTGAGCACGCCGGTGACCGCGTGTTTGCGATCAAAGACCTTCGCCGCCGCGGCCATCACGTCGTCTTCGGTCACTGCCATCAGCGCCTCGGGCCAGCCCTGCACATCGGCCACCGAGAACCCGCTGGCCAGCGCCTCGCCGTAGCGCCGCGCGAGCGCCTCGGTATTGTCACGGCCATAGATCTCGCCAGCGCGGATCTGGGTCTTGATCCGTTCGAATTGCGCGGGGTCGACGCCCTCGGCCAGAAACTCGGCAATCGCCTTGTCGAGTGCCGCCTCGACCTCGGGCAGGCCGACATCGGCGGCAGGCATCGCCGCCAGCGTGAACTGTGTGTCGTCGATCGACATGCCGTCATAGAAGGCCGAGGCATAGATCGCCTCGCCCGAGCCGAACACCAGCTTGCGCCCCAGCACCGAAGTGGCCTGATTTCCTCCGAGCACCTCGGCCAGAACTGTCAGCGCCGCCGCTTCGGCCTGATCGCCGGGGTCGCGCTCGGGCGCAAGATAGCTGCGGGTGACATAGGGCTGGGCCACCCGCGGATCTTCAAAGATCACACGGCGTTCGGCCAGTTGGAGCGGCTCTTGCACGCGGGCGCGCTCGGGCAGGTCGGGGCTGGGTGCGAGCGGGCCGTAATAGGTCTCGGCCAGCGCGCGCACGGCGTCCGGGGTCACGTCGCCCGCCACCACCAGAACGGCATTGTTGGGGGCGTAGAAGCTGCGATACCACTCCAGCGCGTCTTCGCGGGTCAGGGCCTCCATCTCGTGGCGCCAGCCGATCACCGGGGTGCCATAGGGATGGTTAAGGTAAAGCGCCGCCTGTTTCTGTTCGCCAAACAGCGCGCGCGGATCGCTGTCGGTGCGCTGGGCGCGCTCTTCCAAAATCACGTCGCGCTCGGTCTTCCAGTCATCCTCCGACAGGATCAGATCGCGCATCCGGTCGGCTTCCATCTTCATCACCAGCTCCAGCCGGTCGGCGGCGATGCGCTGGAAATAGGCGGTGTAATCATAGCTGGTAAAGGCATTGTCCGAGCCGCCATTCGCGGCCACGGTCTTCGACAATTCGCCCGGCGCGAGATCGTCGGTGCCCTTGAACATCAGATGCTCGAGGTAATGCGCGATGCCCGATTTGCCGGGCCGCTCATCCGCCGCGCCCGCCTTGTACCAGACCATATGCACGACGACCGGGGCGCGATGATCCTCGATCACCACCGCCTCAAGCCCGTTTTCAAGCGTGAAATGCGAAACGGTTTCGGCCCGCGCCGGGGCAAAAGCCGTCGTCGCCATCAAGGCGACAAAAAACGCACGCAACATGGGCACCTCTATGTGTTTTCCAAAGGAGTGCCCTGCTGGTTGCCGTAACGCAACCCGCCTGACGAGGAGTTGATCCGTCGGTGATCAGCGCGAGGCGTCTTGCGCGTGGCCGCTGGGCGGGGCTGCGGGCGTGCGCACGCCCAGCTTGCGCCAGCGTTCCAGCTCGGCTTCCTGATCCAGCGCCATGTCGCGATAGGCCTTGAAATAGACGCTCCGGTTGAACAGCTTTTCAAGCAGGCGCCCGTCGTTTTCGCGGCGATGTTCGAGATCGGCCGCGGCCAGGGTGTCGCGGATGTTCTGATCGACGCCGAAGCGGGCGGCGTAATTCACCAGCCCGCCGTCGCCCGCGGGAATCGCGGTCGCGCTCAGATAGGCAGGCTTGCCGCCCAAGGCGCTGACCGCATCGGCAATCGGCGTCGGATCGGTCAGGTTCGCACCACCCGGCGCCGGCTCGGGCAGCGCGGACAGATCCGGCGGCATCTCAAGCGGTTTCGAGGGCACGATGGAAAACTCGTCCGGCCCCGCCGTGGTCGAGCGGAGCTTCATCAGGCGCGGTTCCTTGTCCGACGAGCAGGCAGCCAGCAGCGCCGCCGCCAGACCGATCCCGAGCATGCCAGATTTCGACAGCATTACGCCCCCTTTTCGAGTAACCGCCCAAGTCTTAGCGCATTGATCCGCGCCCGTCACCTGCGAAAGCGCCCCTTAGCGCGCACCCGCCGCAGGCTTGTTGCCGCTGAACAGCACAAGCCCGAAAGCGCCGGCAAAAATGGCGATATCCGCGATGTTGAATGAATAGGGATTCTGCCATCCCGGCAAGGACATGTTGAGAAAATCGGCAACCGCGCCATAGCGGATGCGGTCGATCACATTGCCCAGCGCGCCGCCGATCAACAGCCCCGCCGAGATCCGCGTCAGCGCCGAATACGGCCCTTTGCGCATCCACAGCGCGACCCAGGCCGTGATCGCCAGCGCCACCACGATCAGCCCCCAGCGCGTCGCCTCGGTCTCGCCCGAGAACAGGCCGAAATTCACGCCCTGATTCCACGCCATGCGGAAAGTCAGCCACGGCGGCAGCAGGTCATAGCTGCCGATCCGCTTCAGATCGAGCATCTCGACCACGACCTGCTTCGAGAGCTGATCGGCGATCAGGCTCGCCGCCGCCACGCTCGCCACAAGACGCATGCTGCTCCCCGTTTCTTCTTGGCCCAAATACGCCCGCCGGAGGCAAGGCCCGCGCCGGGCGCGGGCCTTGCCTTAGTGGCGGAAGTGGCGCATGCCGGTAAAGACCATGGCGAGGCCACGCTCGTTCGCGGCGTCGATCACTTCCTGATCGCGCATCGAGCCACCGGGCTGGATGATCGCGGTCGCGCCCGCTTCGGCGGCGGTGATCAGACCGTCGGCAAAGGGGAAGAACGCGTCCGAGGCCACAACCGAGCCCTGCGTCAGCGGCGCGGGCAGGCCCATCACCTCGGCCATGTCCTGCGCCTTGCGCGCCGCGATGCGGGTCGAATCGACGCGGCTCATCTGGCCCGCGCCCACGCCCACGGTGGCGCCGTCTTTCACGTAAATGATCGCGTTCGACTTCACGTGTTTCGCGACTTTCCACGCGAACAGCAGGTCTTTCAGTTCCTGCGCGCTCGGGGCGCGCTTGGTCACGACCTTGAGGTCGTCCAGCGTGATCGCGCCATTGTCCTTGCCCTGCACGAGGAAGCCGCCGGCGACCTGGCGGAAGGTGGTGATCGCGGCTTTCGGGTCGGGCAGCGCGCCGGTGGTCAGGAGCCGCAGGTTCTTCTTCGCGGCAAAGATCGCGCGGGCCTCGTCCGAGGCCTCGGGGGCGATGACCACCTCGGTGAAGATCTTGCAGATCTCTTCGGCGGTCTCGCCGTCCAGCACCTTGTTCAGCGCGATGATGCCGCCGAAGGCCGAGGTGCGGTCGCAATCGAAGGCGCGCGCATAGGCCTCTTTCAGGCTGGCGCCGGTGGCGACGCCGCAGGGGTTGGCATGCTTGATGATCGCGCAGGCGGGCGCCTCGGAGCCGAATTCGGCAACCAGTTCAAAGGCCGCGTCGGTGTCGTTGATGTTGTTGTAGGACAGTTCCTTGCCCTGATGCTGCACAGCGGTCGCGACGCCGGGGCGGTCGGTGCCGTCAAGGTAGAAGGCTGCCGACTGATGCGGGTTCTCGCCATAGCGGAGCGTTTGCGCGAGCTTGCCGGCAAAGGCGCGGCGGCGCGGGGTGGGCTCGGCGATGGCGCCCGCCATCCAGCTCGACACAGCCGCGTCATAGGCGGCGGTGCGGGCATAGGCGATCTGCGCCAGCTTCTGGCGGAAGGCATAGGTGATCGCGCCGTCATTCGCGTCCAGCTCGGCCAGAACCGCGTCGTAATCCTCGACATCGACCACGGTCGCGACAAAGGCGTGGTTTTTCGCCGCCGCGCGGATCATCGCCGGGCCGCCGATGTCGATATTCTCGATGCATTCGTCATAGGCGGCGCCCTTCGCCACGGTCGCCTCGAACGGGTAGAGGTTGACCACCAGCAGGTCGATCGCCTCGATGCCGTGAGTTTCCATCGCGGTGACATGTTCTTCGTTGTCGCGCAGCGCCAGCAGCCCGCCATGGACCTTGGGGTGCAGCGTCTTCACGCGGCCGTCCATCATCTCCGGGAAGCCCGTCAGCTCGGCCACGTCGCGCACGCTCAGGCCAGCCTCACGCAGCGCCTTGGCGGTGCCGCCGGTCGAGAGCAGCTCAACGCCGCGGGCGGCGAGCGAGCGGGCGAAGTCGATCAGCCCGGTCTTGTCGGAAACGGAGATCAGGGCGCGGGTCAGGGGAACGTTGCGGGTCACGGAGGGCGGTCCTTTGTCAGAGGTCGGGATCGGAATCGGTTTGGTCGCTGGCGCGTCTGGCCGAGGGGGTAGCCTGTGCATGCGTCAAGGTCCAGCCAATCTGGCATGCATAATCGAGCACATCGGCCCGCAAAACGATCTGCTGGCTCGCGCGCGGGCGCAAACGGCCCCGCTCCAGATAGACCGAGGGTTCAAGGCTCAGCTCGCCCACGCCGTCATGGCGAAACAGCCAGAGCTCGCCCGATTTCAGCGCGACCGATACCGCCGCCCCGCCCATGTCGATCTGCGCATCGGCCTCGGGGTGGAGGTGAAAGCGGATCTCGAAGGGCACGCCATGCAGCGGATCGGCCAGCAAGACCTCTTCGAACTTGCGCCGGTCCTCGGCCGACATCGCACCCAGCGTGTCGCGCCCGTTCAGCGTCAGCCCGTCGGGCGCCAGCACGAGGTCGCGCAGATGGGTCATGCCATGGGTGACGTGATAGCCGTCATGGCCCATCGCCAGATGCAGCCCCTCGGGCGTGGTCTCAGTCGTGGCCCAGACCTGTTTCGGCACTGCGTCGAGATAGGCGCGCGCGCCCTTGCCAAAGGCGCGCTCGGGCCCCAGCCGCGACGAGGAATAGCCATTGATCGCCAGCGTCGAATGCGAGGCGGTCGCGCGCCCGGCACGTTGCCACTCGCGCCCATAGGCCGCGCCCGAGCCGCAATTCACCACCAGCGGATGCCGCCCCGAGGTCATCTCGAAGGCGAGCGTCGAGGCATGCGCGCTGGCCGAGGCCGAGCCGCTGGGCGGAGGGGCCGCATCGGCGATCAGGCTGGCCCGGCCCGCATGCAGCCGCGCGAATCCCATCGCGCGCCCGGCCCGCATCTCGCGTGTGCCCGAGGCCGCAAGCGCCTGATCCAGCCGCCCCGGCAGCCCGCGCCCGCCATCGTGAAACCGCGCCAGCCCGCCATCCGAATGGCGCAGCGCGCGCAGCGTCGGGGCGATTCGCGTGATCGCGTCCAGATGCGCGGGGTCGGGGCGCTGACCGGCCTCTTCCAGCGCCTGCCGCGCCCATGTCAGAAGCGTCAGCACCTCCAGCAATTCCTCGGGGTTGCGGGTGGGAATGCCGCCCTCGGCGTCGATCTCGCGGGCGCATTCGCGACCCAGCGCCGCGATCGCGGGGCGCACGTGGCGCTCCATCCCGGTCAGCGCCAGCCCCGCGACGACCAGCCCGGTCAGCGCCTCGAATCGCGGCAGCCCCGGCGAGGCGACCTTCCAGCGTTTCGCCAGAAACAGCGTCTGCTGGCCCAGCGTCAGGAAAAACGCCTGCGCCTGCGCGCGGTCCTTGCCCGACAGCAGCGTGAAGGCGTGGTTGATCCAGCGAATGAGCCGCCGCCCCGTCAGATCGGGCGTCCAGCCGGGGCCGGTGCCATCGCCGAACCGCGCGATCCAGTCAAAGACCCAGTCCTGCGCCCGCGTCCGCGCCGTGCGGTCGCCCACTGCGGCCAGATCGTCGAGCCAGGCCGCGCCGTGCAGCGCCTCTTCGAAACCGGGGTCGGGCATCGGCAGATCCCAGATCGAGAGCCCCTTGCCCTCGATCAGGAAGCCCGCGAACAGGAAGTTGCCGTTCAGCAATTGCCGCCCGCGCGCAAACGATCCGATCGTGCGCGGCTCGGGCTGGCTGGTGAAGCCGGTGGGCGGGCGCGAGCGTGCGGCCATCCGCGCCGTCAGCGCGTTGCGCGCCGTCGTGGCGCGGGCGCTGAGACCGCCCTTCCGTTCGTCGCCAAAACCGCCTTGCCGCCGGGTCATCCGCTTGCCATTCGCCTCGTCACGCCGTTGCCCGGCGCCTTGCTTGCTCGCGCGCACCATACTGGGCCGCTTGCGCGCTGTCACCGCTCAAAGCGGGGCGGGGCGGAGGGGCTCAGGCCCGGCGCTCGATCCGCGCGAGGTAAAACCCGTCGATGCCGCCGCGCTCGGGCCAATGGTCGGGGCGCAGCCGCAAGCCGCCCTCGGGCGTGACCCAATCAGGCTCTATTCCAGCGCAATCGGGCCCTTTCACGACCAGATCGGGGTGGCGTTCAAGCGCGGATTTGACTTGCGCCTCGCCCTCTTCGGGCAAGAGCGAGCAGGTGCAATAGACCAGCCGCCCGCCCGGGTTCAGCCAGCCGAGCGCACGGTCGAGCATCGCCTCTTGCAGGGCGAAGAGCGGCTTGATTCCGGTCGCATCCTTGACGAAGGGCAGGTCGGGGTGGCGGCGGATCGTGCCGGTGGCCGAGCAGGGCGCATCGAGGAGAATCGCGTCAAAGCCGCCTTCGGGCTGCCACTCAAGCGCATCGGCCACGACGCAGTCGGCCTGAAGCCCGGTGCGGTGCAGGTTTTCGCGCACGCGCTCCATCCGCGCCTCGGAGATGTCGAGCGTGGTGACCTCGGCGCCCGCGGCGGCCAGTTGCATCGTCTTGCCGCCCGGTGCGGCGCAAAGATCCAGCACGCGCTCGCCGGGGCGGGGATCGACCAGCTTCGCGGCCAGCGCCGCGCCCGCGTCCTGCACCCACCAGTCACCCGAGGCATAGCCGTCAAGCTCGGTCACCTGCGTGCGCGCCGAAAGCCGCATCGACCCGGTCGGCAACAGCTCGGCGCCAAGTTTCTCGGCCCAGCCGGCGGCATCGGATTTCACTGTCAGATCGAGCGGCGCGCCGGCCAGATGTGCGGCTTCCATCTTTTGCACGGCGGATTTGCCATAGGCCGACATCAGCCGTCCGCGCAGCCAGCCGGGCAGAGCCGGCGCGGGCAGGCTGGCCCAGCGCGCGCGGTCTTCGGAGACCTTGCGCAGCACCGCGTTGACCAGCCCGGCAAAGCTCTCGGTCTTGCGCCCGCCCGAGCGCACCAGCGTCACGGCGGCATTCACCACACCATGCGCGGGCGCCTCGTCGAGGCAAAGCTCGACCGTGGCCAGCCGCAAGAGCGCCAGCACGTCGGGCGAGGGGCGTTTGCGCAGGAAGGGCTTGAGCATCGCATCGGCACGGTCGCGATGGCGCAGGACCTCGAGCGCGAGGCGCTGCGCGCGGGCGCGCTCGGACGGGCCCAGCCCGTCGAGCGCCTCGGCGCCGATCTGCTCGGCCAGCGTCAGCCGCTCTTCGAAGACGCCATGCAATAGCCCCAGTGCGGCGCGGCGCGCCAGATCGGGTCCGGCCATGATGCGGCCCCCTGTCTCTTGTTCCGATATGCCGAGCGGCCTATAACATGGCCTCGTTCGAGGCAAGTTGCCTGACCAGACGGAGGCCCGCGATGACGGATGCGCCCCAGAAAGACCTGCCCCCCGCCGCACAGCGTGCGCTGGCCGAGGCCGAGGAGCGCCGCCGCAAGGCCAAGGCGCAAGAGCTGCCGCCCGAGCTGGGTGGCCGCGATGGCCCCGAGCCCGTGCGCTATGGCGACTGGGAGAAGAAGGGCATCGCCATCGACTTCTGAGCGGGGCTCTGCCCCGCACCCCGGAGTATTTCGGGCTCGATGAAAAGGGTCAGAGGCCCAGCACGTCGAGCATCGAGTATTCGCCCGGTTTCTGGTCCTGCCCCCAAAGCGCGGCCTTGAGCGCGCCACGGGCAAAGATCGCGCGGTCGGTGGCGACATGGCGCAGCACGATCCGCTCGCCTGCGCCGGCAAAGAGCACGTCATGCTCGCCCACGATGTCGCCGCCGCGAATGGCCGAAAACCCGATCGCGCCGTGCTTACGCGCGCCGGTGATGCCGTCGCGGCCCGATTCCGTGTTATCCTCCAGCGAAATGCCGCGCCCATCGGCGGCGGCCTGACCCAGCATCAGCGCGGTGCCCGAGGGCGCGTCGACCTTCTTGTTGTGATGGGCCTCGATCACCTCGATGTCCCAATCCGCGTCGAGCGCCTGGGCCACCTTTTTCGTCAGCAGCGTCAGCAGGTTCACGCCAAGCGACATGTTGCCGGCGCGCACGATCACCGCATGGCGGGCGGCGGCAGCGATTTTTTCAAGGTGATGCGGCTCGAACCCGGTGGTGCCGATCACATGCACGGCGCGGGCCTGCGCGGCCAGGGCGGCGAATTCGACGGTGGCGACGGGCGCGGTGAAGTCGATCACCGCCTGCGCCTTGGCAAAGGCCGTCAGCGGGTCATCGGTGACGATCACGCCGTTCGGAGCGCTGCCCATGCAGGCACCCAGATCGCGCCCGATCCAGTCATGGCCCGCGCGTTCGACCGCGCCGACAAGCCGCGCCCTGTCCGAGGCGCCGATCTCGCGCGCCAGCATCTGGCCCATCCGGCCCGACACACCCGTGACCACAATCCCCGGCAGATCGCTCATGTTACACCCTCCATTGCCTTGCCCCCGTTTAGCCGCCCGCCGCCGCTTTGGCAAAGCCCCGTTGCGAGGCGCGCGCGAAAGCACTATGTGAGCGCAATGGCAAAGAACCGTTTCCATTCGGGCGAAGGCCCCTCGCAGCGTCAGCTTCGCGTCGGCGAACTGATCCGTCGCACCCTGTCCGACGTGCTGGTGCGCGGCGATATCCATGACCCGGATCTCGCGCGGTACTCGGTGACCGTGGGTGAGGTGCGCACCTCGCCCGACCTGAAGGTGGCGACGGTCTATGTCGCGCCGCTGGGCGGGCAGGGCGAAGAGGAGCTGATCAAGATCCTCGCGCGCAACCGTGGTGAGCTGCGCCATCAGATCGCCAAGGAAATGAGCCTGAAATTCGCGCCCGATTTGCGGTTCCGCATCGACGAGACCTTTGACCGGCTCGATGAAACGCGGCGGATGTTTTCCGACGAGACCGTGCAGCGCGACATCGCGCGGCGCGACGAAGACGACGATGAAGGCGATCTTTAAGGCGCTTTTGCTGTGCCTTCTGGCGGCACCCGCGCTTGCGCAGGAGCCGCCCGCCTGTCGCGACCTGAGCTTTGAAGAGACCTCGTTCACGGTCTGCGAGGCGGCGCTGGGCGATGATATCCGGCTTTGGCTGCGGGACAACGCCGGCGCGCTGATCGGCACACCCGAGCGGCTGGCGCAGGCACTTGCCCCCGATGAGCAGCTGGTTTTCGCGATGAACGCGGGCATGTACAGCCCCGATCGCAGCCCGGTCGGGCTCTATATCGAGGATTATCAGGAAAAGCGCGTCATCGTGACCTCGGCGGGGCCGGGGAATTTCGGGATGCTTCCGAACGGGCTGTTTTGCCTGGGCGAAACGCTCGCGATCTACGAAAGCCGTGCCTTCGCCAAAGCCCCGGTGCGCTGCCGCTATGCGACTCAATCGGGGCCGATGCTGGTGATCGACGGCGCCTTGCATCCCAAGTTCATCGACGGCAGCGACTCGCTCAATATCCGCAATGGCGTGGGAGTGAGCGCCGACGGCCAGCGTGCGGTGTTCGCAATTTCCAACGAGCCGGTCAGCTTTCACCAATTCGCGCGGCTTTTTCGCGATGCGCTGGGCCTGCCGAATGCGCTCTATCTCGACGGCTCTATCTCGCGGCTGATCGCGCCCGAACTGGGGCGTGCGGATATCGGTCTGCCGATGGGGCCGATCATCGGCGTCGTTGCGCCGCGCTGAGCGCATGATTGACCGGAGAGGCGCTTCGCGTTAGCAGGCGCGCTCAGGTATTTTGGAGGCACCATGGCACGCAAGAAGGGTCGCGACATTTCCGGCTGGATGATCGTGGACAAGCCCGCGGGCGTGACCTCGACGGCGGTGGTCAACAAGGTGCGCTGGGCGCTGCAGGCGAAAAAGGCGGGCCATGCGGGCACGCTCGATCCGGCGGCGACGGGGGTTCTGGCTGTGGCGCTGGGCGAGGCCACGAAAACCGTGCCCTACATCACCGACGCGATGAAATGCTACCGGTTCCAGGTGCGGCTGGGCGCCGCCACCAATACCGACGATGCCGAGGGCGAGGTGATCGCCACGTCGGAGGCGCGCCCGTCCGACGCCGAGATCGAGGCCGCGCTGGGCGCCTTTGTCGGCGACATCATGCAGGTGCCGCCGCAGTTTTCCGCGGTGAAGGTCGATGGCGAGCGCGCCTATGCGCTGGCGCGGGCGGGCGAAGAGATGGATCTGGCCGCGCGGCCCCTGTTCGTCGAAAGCCTCGTGATGCTGGCGCGCCCCGATGCCGATACGGTCGAGCTTGAGATGGTCTGCGGCAAGGGCGGTTACGTGCGCTCGATCGCGCGCGATCTGGGGGCGGCGCTGGGCTGCCTTGGCCATGTGCTCTGGCTGCGGCGCGAATGGTCGGGCCCGTTCGAGGCCACCGACGGGCTGAGCCTTGAGGAGATCGACGCGCTGGCGCAGACGCCCGAGCTGGATGCGCGGCTCCTGCCGCTGGAGCTGGGGCTTGACGATCTGCCCGAGCTGCGCGCCACCCCCGAAGGCGCGGTGCGCCTGCGCAACGGCAATCCGGGGCTCGTGCTGCCCGGCGATGCCGATTGGGGCGAGGAGGCCTGGGCGAGCTTTGAGGGCAAGCCTGTCGCCGTCGGCATCTACAAATCGGGCGAGCTGCACCCCTCGCGGGTCTTCAACCTCTAGCCAAGGCTCGCTTTCGCGGGTCGGCGGCGCTAGAACCGCAGGCAAAGGGAGGCGCCATGATCACGCGCGAACATACCAAGGGCGATGCGCCCTCGATCGCGGTCTATTCCGATTGCGAGGCCTATCGCTACCTGCTGACCCGGGTTTGGGACGAAACCGGGCCGCGCGCGCTGTTCGTGATGCTCAACCCCTCGACCGCGACCGAGGTGCAGAACGATCCGACGGTCGAACGCTGCGAACGGCGTGCCCGCGCGCTGGGTTTTGGTGCCTTTCGGGTGACCAACATCTTTGCCTATCGCGCGACCGATCCCAAGGTGATGCGCGCGCAGCCCGACCCGGTCGGGCCTGCCAATGATGCGGCCATTCGCGAGAGCGTCGACTGGGCCTCGGGGCCGGGTGATCGGATCATCTGTGCCTGGGGCGCGCATGGTGCGCATCTTGATCGCGGCGCGGCGGTCGAGCGGCTCTTGCGCGAAACCGGGCGCCCGTTGCATCACCTCGGGCTGACTAAAGCGGGCGCGCCCAAGCATCCGCTTTATATCAGCTACAGCCATCGGCCGGAATCTTGGTAATCCGTTAACCATTTATGAAGAAATATCTTTTAGCAGCGGGAAAATTTCCCATTGGCTAATGTTCTTGCGTTAGATCGGGGCAAGAAACGATCGAGGCAGAGCCATGTTGATGCTGACGGGAATTCTGGGGTTGCTGGCCGCGGGTGTGGCTTCGAGCTTCCTGATCGACGACGCGTCCGACACGGATTTTGAAGAGGGGCCGGACCAATCCGGTGACGATATGGAGACGCCGGCGCCCGAGGGTGCTGCGTCGTTGCTCGATCTTGTCACGGATCCTGCCGAGGTCTCCTTGGGGGTGCCGACCCCGTCGATCGGGCCCTCGCCCGAGGCCTCGGAGCAGGACGACATCCTCTGGGGCGATGCCGCTGGCGACTTGATCGAGGGCGGGGCGGGGAATGACCAGATCAATGGCTACGAGGGGGATGACACGCTGGTCGGCGGCGCGGGCGAGGATACGCTGACCGGCGACACGGGCGCCGACATTCTGATCGGCGGCTTGGCCGAAGACCGGCTGGAGGGCGAGGATGGCGCCGATGTGCTGCTCGGCGACGAGGGGCAGGACACGCTCATCGGGGGCTTCGGGAATGACACGCTTCTGGGTGGCGCGGATGAAGACAGCCTGATTGGCGGCGCCGATGACGATGCGTTGGATGGTGGCGCGGGCGCCGATACGCTGGAAGGGAATGACGGCGACGACCTGCTGATCGGTGGCGCTGGCAAGGATGAGCTGATTGGCGGAACGGGCAATGACACGTTGTTCGGTGTTGACCCGTCCGGTCAGGTGGACGAGTCCGAGATGGACCTTCTCAACGGAAATGATGGCGATGATCTGCTGGTGCTTGGCGCGGGCGACTATGCACATGGCGGCGAAGGGGCGGATGACTTCGCTGTCGGCGACTGGATCGACTCGGGCAACCCGGCGACGATCATTGATTACACTGCGGGCGAGGATCATTTGACGGTGATCTACGATGCCGAGGGGGACGCTGCGCCCGAACTGACGATCGAGCCGTCAGAGGACACGCCCGATGCGGCCTGGATCGTTCTGAACGGCGCGCGCATCGCAGAGGTCTGGGGCGCGGGCGAGCTGACGGCGGCCGATGTGCAGCTGATCAGTGCGGCGGATTTCGCGCAGACCTAGGTTTTGCACCCCGGCCATTTGGTCTTTTCTTTTAAGCCGAATCCGCCTATACGCGCGCATCCGCCTTCCGGCGGAGCTTATGGACCCTGCTGGACGACATCCCGGCTTGTGCCCCCACCCTTTGTTACAGGAGACCCCGATGTCGATTACCGTTGAAGACAAGAACGCGCTGATCAAGGAATTCGCCACCAAAGAAGGCGACACCGGTTCGCCCGAAGTTCAGGTCGCGATCCTGACCAAGCGCATCTCGAACCTCACCGAGCACTTCAAAGAGCACAAGAAAGACAACCACTCGCGTCGTGGTCTGCTGATGCTCGTCGCGCAGCGCCGCAAGCTGCTCGACTACGTGAAGGGCAAGGACGAAGCGCGCTACCAGTCGCTCATCGAGCGCCTTGGCATCCGCCGCTAAGATCCGGTCTTCGGATTACGAAACGCCCGCCTCGCAAGAGGCGGGCGTTTTGCGTTACTGAGCCGCGCCATTCTTGGCGGAGGCGCCAAAACCCGCGGGGTGAAAGCGCACAAAGGCATCGGGGCCTTTCGGATCAAGGTCATAGAGCGCGGGGCGGGCCGCCAGATAAGTCCGCCAGCGCTTCTCCGGCAGCGCGCTGATCGTGACATTGTGCTTTGTCCGCATCGCCAATGACAGATCGACGATTTTCATCCCGCGCCCCTGTCTGCTGTTAGCGGCAATCTGCGCACGGATATGGAGGTCAAGCTCTTCCGGCCCCTTGGTCGCGGGAGCGGTGCTGGTGGGCTTGGGGGCGGGTTTTGGCGGAGGCGGCGCGGCCTTGGACTCCATCACGTAAAACGCCGAACATGCATGGCGAAAGGCGGGCGGGGTCTTGGCGGCCCCCATCCCCAATACATCCAAGCCCTTTTCACGAAGCCGGGTCGCGATGTGGGTGAAATCCCCGTCTGAACTCGCCAGCACAAATCCCTCGACGAGTCGCCCGCCCGCAAGCTCCATCGCGTCGATCGCCAGAAGAACATCGGCCGAGTTCTTGCCGCTACCGGAATGGACGAGCGTGAACTCCGCCTGTTTCGACCACCCCGGCATCAACGCGACATTGCCGTAGACACGGCGCAGGAACGGGTCCCCGAGGGCCTTTGCCCTCCGTAGGATCGCTTCCGATAAATCAGCGGACAGGTTTTCCCCATCGATCAGCACGGCAATGCGCTTGGTCATTAATTTGCCTCTTATAATACTTCGGCGCAGGTCGGGCGGCGCCGTTCCAAGTGTGCGGCGGAAAAAAGGGAGGGCACAAGCCCCCGCGGAACTCCGTTCTTCCCAACAGCCTTGTTTTCCTGTATTGCGCCCCCCATCTGCGACGTGACGCCCAGGCCCCCGGGCACATGCAAAGGATAGGGGGCGGCGGCAATGGGGCCGCCAATCAAACGGGAGACCCGGAGGGCCGGGAGCGCTCCCATATAGGATACGCTAGATGTTCAATATCGTTAAAAAATCCATCCAGTGGGGCGAAGAAGAGCTCACGCTGGAAACCGGCAAGGTTGCCCGTCAGGCTGACGGCTCGGTCATCGCCACTCTGGGCGAGACCTCGGTCATGGCCAACGTGACCTTCGCCAAGGAACCGAAGCCGGGCCAGGACTTCTTCCCGCTCACGGTTCACTACCAGGAAAAATACTACGCTGCCGGTAAAGTGCCGGGCGGCTTCTTCAAGCGCGAGGCGCGCCCGACCGAGAAAGAGACGCTGACCGCGCGTCTGATCGACCGTCCGATCCGCCCGCTCTTCGTCAGCGGCTTCAAGCATGAAGTGCTCGTGATGTGCACCGTGCTCAGCCACGACCTCGTCAACGACCCCGATATCGTCGCGATGATCGCCGCTTCGGCCGCGCTGACCATCTCGGGTGTGCCCTTCATGGGCCCGATCGCGGGCTGCCGCGTCGGCTTCGTCGATGGCGACTACGTGCTGAACCCGACCGTCGACGACATGCAGAACCTGCGCAACAACCCCGAGCAGCGTCTGGACCTCGTCGTCGCCGGCACCAAGGACGCCGTGATGATGGTGGAATCGGAAGCCTACGAGCTGACCGAGGCCGAGATGCTGGGCGCCGTGACCTTCGCGCATGAGCAGATCCAGCCGGTGATCGACCTGATCATCGACCTGGCCGAAGCCGCCGCGAAAGAGCCCTTCAACTTCACCGCGCCCGATTACAGCGAGCTGTATGCCGTGGTGAAAGCGGCGGGCGAAGACAAGATGCGTGCCGCCTACGCGATCACCAACAAGCAAGAGCGCGTGGCCGCCGTTGCCGCCGCCAAGGAAGAGATCAAGGCTGGTCTGACCGAAGAGCAACTGGCGGACGCCAACCTCGGTTCGGCGATCAAGAAGCTGGAATCCTCCGTGCTGCGTGGCTCGGTCGTGAAGGAAGGCAAGCGGATCGACGGTCGCGCGCTGGATCAGGTTCGCCCGATCGTGGCCGAAACCGGCCTGCTGCCGCGCACCCATGGTTCGGCGCTGTTCACCCGCGGTGAAACGCAGGGCCTCGTGGTGACCACGCTGGGCACCGGCGATGACGAACAGATCATCGACGCGCTGCATGGCAACTTCCGCTCGAACTTCCTGCTGCACTACAACTTCCCGCCCTACTCGGTCGGTGAAGTGGGCCGCGTGGGCAGCCCGGGCCGTCGTGAAATCGGTCACGGCAAGTTGGCCTGGCGCGCGCTGCAAGCGGTGCTGCCGGCGCCGACCGACTTCCCCTACACGATCCGCGTGGTGTCGGAGATCACCGAGTCGAACGGCTCGTCCTCGATGGCGTCGGTCTGCGGCGGTTCGCTGGCGATGATGGATGCGGGCGTACCGCTGAAGTCGGCGGTGGCTGGCGTCGCGATGGGCCTCGTGCTGGAAGATGACGGCTCCTACGCCGTGCTGACCGACATCCTTGGCGACGAGGATCACCTCGGCGACATGGACTTCAAGGTGGCCGGTACCGAAGCGGGCATCACCTCGCTGCAGATGGACATCAAGGTTGCCGGGATCACCCCGGAAATCATGGAGAAAGCCCTGGCTCAGGCCAAGGCCGGCCGTCTGCACATCCTCGGTGAGATGAACAAGGCGCTCTCGGGCGCTGCGGAATTCAGCGTCCACGCGCCGCGCATCGAGACCATGCAGATCCCGACCGACAAGATCCGCGAAGTGATCGGCTCGGGCGGTAAGGTCATCCGCGAGATCGTCGAGGTTTCGGGTGCCAAGGTCGACATCAACGACGACGGCATCATCAAGATCGCCTCGCCGAACGGTGACGCCATCAAGAAGGCCTACGACATGATCTATTCGATCGTGGCTGAGCCCGAAGAAGGCAAGATCTACACCGGAAAGGTCGTGAAGCTCGTCGATTTCGGCGCCTTCGTGAACTTCTTCGGCAAGCGTGACGGCCTCGTGCACGTCAGCCAGATCGCCAACAAGCGCCTGAACCACCCGAGCGACCTGCTCAAGGAAGGCCAGGAAGTGAAAGTGAAGCTGCTCGGCTTCGACGATCGCGGCAAGGTGCGTCTGGGCATGAAGATGGTCGACCAGGAGACTGGCGAAGAAATCGCGCCCGAGAAGAAGAAAGACGACGCCGAGGAGTAATCCGACCGCTTCGACAGGATTGGCGCCCGGGGGAAACCTCGGGCGCTTTTCATTCAGCCCAGCGGATGTTGCGCGAAGGCGGGCATCCGCCCGGAGCCGCAAATCTGGAACAGGCGGGCCGTGTCGAGCGCCTCGCGGATCGACACATCCATGTCGAGATAGCGATAGGTGCCCAGCCGCCCGACAAAGGTCACGCCGCGCTCGGCCTCGGCCAGCTCGACATAATCGGCCAGCATACGTTTCTCGTTCACCAGCCGGATCGGGTAATAGGGGATGTCCTCGGGCCCGCAATCGCGCGCGCGCTCTTCATAGAGCACCGAGCCCGCGTGCTCCTCCCAGGGCGCGAAATGCTTGTGCTCGGTGATCCGGGTCCAGGGCACCTCGGCATCGCCGTAATTCATCACCGCGCAGCCCTGATAATCGCCCTGATGGGTAAAGCGGCGGAAATCGAGCGTTCGATAGCCGAGCCGCCCCAGCGCATGGTCGAACCAGCCGTCGATCGGCCCCGAGTTGAACACGTGGTCAAAGCCCTTCGCCTCGGTGCGGGTGATCTTGCACCCAAGTTGCAGCGTGATCCGCGGATGATCGAGCATTGCCGCGACCATCGCGGAATAGCCCTCTTCGGGCATGCCCTGAAAGCGCTGCGCGAAATACAGATCGTCGTAACTATAGCGCAGCGGCAAGCGGCGCAGCACCGAAGCGGGCAGCTCGCGCGGATGGCAGCCCCATTGCTTTTGCGTGTAGCCCTTGAAAAACGCCTCATAGATCTCGGGGCCGATCAGATGCAGCGCCTGCTCCTCGAAACTTTGCGGCTCGCTGATGCTGCGATCGGCGCGCGTCGCGACAAAGGCGCGGGCCTCGTCGGGGCGCATCGCGGCGCCGAAGAACTGGTTGATCGTGTGCAGGTTGATCGGCATCGAATAGACGCGGCCCTGCGTCGTCGTCTGCACCCGGTGGCGATAGGGCCGGAACCGGGTGAAGCGGTTCGCATAGGCCCAGATCTCTTCGTCGTCGGTGTGAAAGATATGCGGCCCGTAGACATGCACCATCACGCCGGTCTCGGCGCACCGTTCGGTATGGCAATTGCCGCCGATATGGTTACGCGCATCCGCAACCGTCACCTGATGCCCGGCCACGGCCAGTTCATGCGCGATCACCGCGCCCGACAGGCCAGCCCCGACCACAAGAAGGTTCTGCGGTTTCATTCTGCTTCGATCTTCATGGTCCACGCGACGGGCAGAATGCAACTTTAGCGCGATTTGTCCAGACCGGGACGAAAAAGCCCGCCCCTTTTCAGGGACGGGCCGCGATCAATCCTGCAAAAGGATCAGTTCGGCGCCTTGATCGTGCGCAGGTAGGGCAGCTTCACGTCGACGTCGCCGAACTTGGCCTTCGCGTCTTCGGTCGAGAGCGAAAGCGCCACGATCACGTCCTGGCCGGGCACCCAGTTCGCAGGGGTGGCGATCGGAACGCCATCGGTCGCGCGCACGGCGTCAAGCGCGCGCAGGATCTCGGCGAAGTTGCGGCCGACCGACATCGGGTAGGACATGGTCAGGCGGACTTTCTTGTCGGGGCCGACGATGAACACGGTGCGAACCGAGGCCGAGTCGGCAGCGGTGCGGCCATCGGGCATGTAGGCGTCGGCCGGCAGCATGTCATAGAGCTTCGAGACGGTCAGCGAGGTGTCGTCGATGATCGGGAAATTCGCGGGCGCGCCGGCGAAGCTGGAAATGTCGGCTTTCCATTTCACGTGCTCTTCGACCGAGTCGACCGAAACGCCGATCACCTTGGTGTTGCGCGCGGCCCATTCATCGGCCAGCTGCGCCACGGCGCCGAACTCGGTGGTGCAGACGGGCGTGAAGTCTTTCGGGTGCGAAAACAGGATCGCGTAGCCGTCGCCGATCCAGTCGTGGAAATTGATCTCGCCTTCGGTCGAGGCGGCGGTGAAATTCGGGGCGATGTCGTTAATGCGCAGGCCCATCAGGTCCTCCTTTGGCGGGTTTCGACACCGATATAGGGTGTCTTTTCCGGGTCTTCCAGACGTTTGGGCGAACATGTCACAGCTTCGCGAAGCGGCTTGCGAACCGACCGCGGCAATGTCAGGCTGCGCGCCGGAATAGCCTGGGGGGCCTGACATGATCGAGAAACGCGACTTCTATATTGACGGCAAGTGGATGGCGCCGGCGGTGCCGCGCGACTGCCTCGTGATCGACCCCTCGACTGAAGATGCCTGCGCGGTGATCAGCCTCGGCGATGCGGCGGATACCAATGCTGCTGTGGCCGCCGCGAAGCGCGCGCTGCCCGGCTGGAAGGCGACGCCGCCGGCCCAGCGTCTCGCCTATGTCGAAAAGATCCTTGAAATCTATCAGGCGCGCGCCGAGGAGATGGCCGAGGCGATGAGCCTTGAAATGGGCGCGCCGATCGACCTTGCGCGCAACAATCAGGTTGGCGCGGGCAGCTGGCACATCGCGAATTTCATCAAGGCCGCGAAAGAGATCGACTGGGTGCGTCCGTTGGGCGACGGCACGAAGGGCGCGATGATCGCGCTGGAGCCCGTCGGCGTTGTCGGGCTGATCACGCCCTGGAACTGGCCGATGAACCAGGTCACGCTCAAGGTCATCCCGGCGCTGATCGCGGGCTGCACGATGGTGCTGAAACCCTCGGAAGAGGCGCCGCTGTCGTCGCTCTTGTTTGCCGAGTTCATCCATGATGCGGGCGTGCCGGCAGGGGTGTTCAACCTCGTGAATGGCGACGGGCTTGGCGTGGGCACGCAGCTTTCGACCCATCCCGATATCGAGATGATCTCGTTCACCGGCTCGACCCGCGCGGGCAAGGCGATCTCGGTCGCGGCCGCCGAGACGCTGAAGCGCGTCTGCCTTGAGTTGGGCGGCAAGGGCGCGAACCTGATCTTTGCCGATGCCGATGAAAACGCGGTCAAACGCGGGGTGCAGCATTGCTTCCAGAACTCGGGGCAAAGCTGCAACGCGCCGACGCGGATGCTGGTCGAGCGCAGCTATTACGACCGGGCCGTGCAGATTGCGCAGGAGGTGGCCGAAAAGACCAAGGTCGGCAATCCGCGCGAGCCGGGCAAGCATATCGGGCCGGTCGTGAACAAGGCGCAGTATGAAAAGATCCAGGGCTTGATCGAGACGGGCATCAAGGAAGGCGCACGGCTTCTGGCCGGCGGGCTTGGCCGCCCCGAGGGGCTCAATCGCGGCTATTACGTGCGCCCCACGGTCTTTGCCGATTGCACCCCCGACATGACGGTGATCCGCGAGGAAATCTTTGGCCCGGTGCTCTCGATCATGCCCTTCGACAGCGAGGAAGAGGCCGTCGCACTGGCCAATGACACGCCCTACGGGCTGACCAATTACGTGCAATCGGGCGATGGCGCGCGCCGCAACCGTCTGGCGCGCGAGCTGCGTGCGGGGATGATCGAGATGAACGGTGAGAGCCGCGGCGCGGGTGCGCCCTTCGGCGGCGTCGGTGCCTCGGGCCGGGCACGTGAAGGCGGCCATTGGGGCATTGAGGAATTCTGCGACGTCAAGTCGATCTCGGGCTGGGCCGAGTAAACTTCGCTGCGCAGCGAAACGACCGGAGGGGGCCGCGCGCCCCCTTCGTATTTTGCGCCGCCACCCGGATCGCGCAGCAATCGGGTTGCACCTGCGCGCCTGAGCGGCGAGTATCGCGCCCGCTTTCGAGAAGGAGAGGGACATGAGCTTCACGCTGGCCACCTGGAACATCAACTCGGTCCGCCTGCGCGCCGGGCTGGTGGAAAAGCTGATGCGCGAAGAGGCGCCCGACATCCTGTGCCTGCAGGAATGCAAGAGCCCGGTCGAGAAAATCCCGCGCGAGGCCTTCGAGGCGCTGGGCTACCGCTGGATGGTGGCGCGTGGCCAGAAGGGCTACAACGGCGTCGCGATCTTTTCGAAACTGCCGATGCAAGAGGCGCGCGCCGAGGATTGGGCGCAGATGGGCCACGCGCGCCACATCGCCGGGCAGCTCGAGAACGGCGTGACCATCCACAATTTCTATGTGCCCGCGGGTGGTGATATTCCCGACCGCGAGCAGAACGAGAAATTCGGCCAGAAGCTCGATTTCCTGACCCATATGCGCGACGATTTCCGCGCCGCGCCGCCGGAAAAGTCGATCCTGGTCGGTGACCTCAACATCGCCCCGCGCGAAGATGACGTCTGGAA
Organism: Pseudothioclava arenosa; assembly: GCF_002358085.1. Classification (GTDB taxonomy): domain Bacteria; phylum Pseudomonadota; class Alphaproteobacteria; order Rhodobacterales; family Rhodobacteraceae; genus Pseudothioclava; species Pseudothioclava arenosa. Next base: position 57,368 of record NZ_NTJD01000006.1, on the reverse strand, counting down.
CCACAAGCAACTGCTGAAAATCGTGTCGCATACGCCGATCGAGGTGGACCACCTCGCGCAGGTGATGGAGGGGGGCGACTGGGTCGACGTGACGCGCAAGGATATCCCCGAGGGGCTTCTCTATTCGTGGTGGAGCTACCGCGCCAAGGATTGGGATGCGGCCGATAAGGGGCGCCGGCTCGATCATGTCTGGGCCACGCCCGACATCGCCAATGCCGCCCATGGCTCGCGCGTGTTGCGCGACGCGCGCGGCTGGGAGCAGCCCTCGGATCACGCGCCCGTTTTCGCGACATTCGATCTCTGAGACGATCCGCCCCTTGGCGCGCGCCCGCCGCGCCGCCATATAGGGCCCAAGCCAATTCCCGAGAGGAAGACCAAGATGTTCGGAACCGAGAAACCCGCCGCCCCCGCCGCTTTCGTCAAGGATGTGACCGAAGCCGATTTCATGGTCGAGGTAATCGAGAAATCGCAAGAAGTTCCCGTGATTGTCGATTTCTGGGCGCCCTGGTGCGGCCCTTGCCGTCAGCTCGGCCCCGCGCTCGAGGCGGCGGTGAACGACGCCAAGGGCAAGGTCGTGATGGCCAAGGTCAATGTCGATGAAAACCAGATGCTGGCCGGGCAGATGCAGGTGCAGTCGATCCCGACGGTTTATGCCTTCTGGCAAGGGCAACCCGTTGACGGGTTTCAGGGCGCGCTGCCGGGCTCGGAGCTGAAGAAATTCGTCGAGAAACTCGCCGCGATGGCGGGTGATGGCGGTCTGGCGGATGCCGTGACCGCCGCCGAGGAAATGCTGGCCGAGGGCGCGGCCGAGGATGCCGCCGAAACCTTTGCCGCGATCCTCGAAGAGGCGCCCGAGATGCCCGAAGCGCTGGGCGGTTTGATCCGCGCGCGCATCGCGCTGGGCCAGCTGGACGAGGCCGAGGCACTGATCGAGGGCGCGCCCGCCGCGATCAAGGGCTCGGCCGCGATCGAGGCCGCCCGCGCGCAGCTGCATCTTTTGCGTCAGGCCGCCGAAGCTGGCCCGGTGGCCGAGCTGACCGCCGAGGTCGAGGCCGACCCGGCCAATCATCAGGCGCGCTTCGATCTGGCCAAGGCGCTCCATGCCGAGGGCCGCGTCGAAGAGGCGGTCGAGCAATTGCTTGAACTGTTCCGCCGCGACCGCGAGTGGAACGACGGCGCCGCCAAGGCGCAGCTGTTCACGATCTTCGAGGCGCTCAAGCCCAACGATCCGATCGCGCAAAAGGGCCGCCGCCGTCTTTCGTCGATGATATTTGCCTAAGTGCGATCCCGCACTAGCTGATCTCGCATGATCAAAGCCAGCGACCTTCCTCCGATCATTCCGCTGTTCCCGTTGCCGGGGGCATTGCTCCTGCCGCGCGGGCGGTTGCCGCTGCATATCTTCGAGCCGCGCTATCTGCAGATGCTCGAAGACTGCATGAAGACGCGGCACCGGCTGATCGGCATGATCCAGCCCTGCCGTGGCCGCGACGGCTGCAAGACGCTGAGCATGATCGGTTGCGCGGGGCGCCTGACCGGGTTTTCCGAGACTGAGGACGGGCGCTACATGATCACGCTGTCGGGCGTGTCGCGGTTCCGTTTTCTGCACGAGGTCGAAGGCTTCACGCCCTATATCCGCGCCGAGGTGTCCTGGACCGATTTCGCCCGCGACATGGGCGCCGCCGAACAAGACCCGGGCTTTGACCGTAAGGGGTTCTTTGACCTTCTCTGCCGCTATTTCACCGCGCAGGGCCTTGAGACCGACTGGGATATGCTCAAGGATGCCGATGACGAGCTGTTGCTGAATTCTCTGGCGATGCTCTTGCCGCTGGATGCCGAGGACAAGCAGGCGCTGCTTGAGGCGCCTTGCCTTGCGACGCGGCGCGAGACATTGGTGACCTTGATGGAATACGCCCTCTGCGGCGGATCAGAGGAGAAGATGCAATGACCGAAGCCGAGACCCAGCCCGCCAAGCCGCTGTTCGATCGCCGCATGCTCGAGGCGCTGGTCTGCCCGCTGAGCCATGCGACGCTGCACTACGATGCCGAGCGCGAGGAGCTGGTGTCCAAGCCCGCCAAGCTCGCCTTCCCGATCCGCGGCGGCATCCCGATCCTGCTGGTCGACGAGGCGCGCAAGCTCGACGATTAAAGCGCGCGCCCCTGCAAGAGCCGGGGCACATCGCCCGACAAGCCCGCCGCCTGACGCATGAAATTCTGGCGCAGGCCCGGGATCGCATTGACAAGCCCCATGCCAAGGTCGCGCCCCGCGCGCAGCACCGGATTGTCGTTCGAGAACAGCTTGTTCACCGCATCCATTCCCAGCGCGAGCGAGGTTGAATCGAACCGCCGCCAGCTTTGATAGCGTTCGAGGATGTCGAGCGCGCCGATGTCTTCGCCGCGCCGCATCGCCTCTACCAGCACCTGCGCAAGCGCCCCCACATCACGTAGCCCGAGGTTCAGCCCCTGGCCCGCGATCGGGTGCACCCCATGCGCGGCATCCCCGATCAGCGCGACGCGCGGCGCGGCATAGGCCCGTGCCAGTGTCAGGTTGAGCGGATAGCTGAAGCGCGGCCCGGCAAGGCTGATCTCGCCCAGAAAATCGCCAAAGCGCGGGCGCAGAACCTCAAGGAAATCCGCGTCATCCAGCGCGGCAATCGCGGCCGCGCGCTCGCGCGTCTCGCTCCAGACGATCGACGAGCGATTGCCCTTGAGCGGCAGGATCGCGAGCGGCCCGGAGGTCATGAAATACTGATAGGCCACGCCCTCATGCGGCTTTTCATGAGCGATGGCGGCGACCAGCGCGGTCTGCCCGTAATCCCAGCCCTCACGGCTGATGCCCGCGCGTTCAGCCACGCCCGAGCGACGCCCGTCGGCGCCCACCAGCAGCTGCGCGGCCAGCTTGCGCCCATCAGAAAGTGTCACGACGATGCCGCCGGGCGCTTCTTCTTGTGCGGTGACCGAGGTGTCATGGATCAGCGTGATCCGCGGCTCGCCCTGCATCGCTTCGAGGAAGGCGCGATAGAGGAAACGGTCTTCGAGCATGTAACCGACGGGGGGCTGGTCCAGCTCGCGCGCGTCGAAATGCAGGAAGAACGGCGCGGCGCCTTCGCCCGGGCGGCCATCGGCGGCCTTCACATCCATCATCGGTTGCGCGTCGGTGGCCAGCGCGGGCCAGACGCCAATCGCCGCCAGCAATTTCTGCGAGGCGACCGCCAGCGCATAGGCGCGCCCGTCGAACTCATCGGCCGCGCGCTGGCGCGCGGGGGTGGCATCGACCACGGTCACGCTCAGCCCCGCTTGCGCAAGGGCCAAGGCCAGGGCGGGGCCGTTCAGCCCACCGCCCGCGACGATCACATCGGAATCATGTTTCATGCCGCCAATATGGCGCGCTGGGCGCGATTGTAAACTTGCGCCATTGTCAGATCTTTACCCCTTCGCTAGCTCTGGAGAAAACGGAGGGTGCGATGGACGCGTGCAAGCTCGGAGCGGCGGAACAGGGGCGGTTGATTGCGGCGGGGCAGCTTGACCCGGTCGAGCTGACTGAGGCCTATCTGGAGGCCGCCGACGCCGAAGGCGCGCGGATCTATGCGCGGCTCACGCCCGAACGCGCGCGGGCCGAGGCCGAGGCCGCGCGGACGCGGGCGCGCCAGGGTGTGCGCCGCGGGCCGCTGGATGGCGTTGCGCTGTCGTGGAAGGACCTGTTCGATACGGCGGGCGTCGCGACCGAATCCGGATCGCGCCTGCTTGAAGGCCGGGTACCCGGCCGCGATGCCGAGGTGCTCGAGGCCGCCGCGCTTGCCGGCACGATCTGTCTTGGCAAGACCCATATGACCGAGCTGGCCTTTTCCGGGCTGGGTGTGAACCCCTCGACTGCGACGCCGCCCAATGCGCATGATCCGCGCCTTGCGCCCGGCGGCTCGTCTTCGGGCGCGGCCTTGTCGGTGGCCAAGGGGCTCGCGGCGGCGGCGATCGGCTCGGACACGGGTGGATCAGTGCGCATCCCCTCCGCCTGGAACGATCTTGTCGGGCTGAAGACGACGCATGGGCGGCTATCGCTGCGCGGCGTCGTGCCGCTGTGCAAGCGTTTCGACACGGTGGGGCCGCTTGCGCGCAACGTCGAGGATTGCGCCCATCTGCTGGCTGCGATGGAGGGCCGCCGCTGCCCAGATCTGCGCGATGCGACCCTTGCGGGCGTGCGGCTTCTGGTGCTGGAAGGCCTGCCCTTCGAGGGCGCCCGCGCCGAGCCTGTCGCTGGCTTCGAGGCCGCCGTGAAGTTGCTGGAGGCCGCCGGCGCCCGGATCGAGCGGCGCGCGCTGGCCATGGTGACGCCCGCGCTGGCGCTCTCAGGCGTGTTGTTCGCGCCCGAGGCCTATGGGCTCTGGAAGGACGTGATCGAGGCGGCGCCCGAGAAAATGTATCCGCTGATCCTTGAACGGTTCCGTGGCGGCGCGCAGGTTCTTGCGGCCGATTACGTCAAGGCCTGGGACGATCTCGCGCGGTTCCGCGCGGCCTGGCTGGAGGCGACGGCGGGCTTCGATGCGGTGCTGGTTCCGACCGCGCCGATCCTGCCGCCCGATGCGACGCGGCTCCTGACCGATCGGCATTATTTCGAGACCGAGAACCTGCTGGCGCTGCGTAACACGCGGATCGCGAACGTGCTCGGGCTTTGCGCGCTGACCCTGCCGACCGGCGTTCCGATGACCGGGATCAGCCTGATGGCCGCACCCATGGCCGAGGACCGGTTGCTGCGCCTTGGCGTCGCCGCCGAGGCCGCTCTTGGCTGAAATGCAACAATTCGGCGCGGCAAGGCCCCGGGATTCATCGCTTTTTCTGGACGAAACCGGAGCGCTTCGGTAACGTTATGCAAAACAACGGGGCGAAATGACCCCGGCATATGAGGCACCGATGGTTTATCCCGAGCGGTTTTCGAACCTGCCCGAATACGCATTCCCGCGTCTGCGGACGCTGTTGGATTCGCATGCTCCCGGCGGCGAACCCATCGCCATGACCATCGGCGAGCCGCGCCATGCCATGCCCGATTTCGTCGGGCAGGTGCTGGCGGAAAACCTTGTGGATTTCGGCAAATATCCCACGAATGAGGGCTCTGCGGCGTTGCTGGGCGCGATTTCGGGCTGGATCGGGCGGCGCTATGGCGTCGAAGTCGGGCCTGACCGGATCATGGCGCTGAACGGCACGCGTGAGGGGCTGTTCAATGCCGCGATCGCGCTTTGCCCCGAAACCAAGAACGGCAAGCGCCCGGCGATCCTGATCCCGAACCCGTTCTATCAGGTCTATGCCGTGGCCGCCGCGACCGTGGGCGCCGAGCCCATCTTTGTGCCTGCGCGCGCCGAGACGAATTTCCTGCCCGATTACGCGAGCCTGCCGCCCGAGGTGCTCGATCGCGTGACGATCGCCTATCTCTGCTCGCCGTCCAATCCGCAGGGCGCGGTTGCACCGCGCGATTATCTGGCCGAGTTGCTGGCGCTGGCCGAAAAGCACGATTTCATCGTCTTTGCCGACGAATGCTATTCCGAGATCTGGCGCACGGAGCCGCCGCCCGGCGCGCTCGAGGTTGCCGCTGCCGAGGGTCATGATCCCGAGCGGGTCGCGGTGTTCCATTCGCTCTCGAAACGCTCGAACCTGCCGGGGCTGCGCTCGGGCTTCGTGGCGTCGGGGCCGGAGAATGTCCGCCAGATCCGCCAGCTGCGCGCCTATGCCGGTGCACCCCTGCCGCTGCCGCTTCAGGCGGTTTCGGCGCGGGTCTGGGCCGACGAGGCCCATGTCGAGGCGAACCGTGCGCTTTATGCCGAGAAATACGAAATCGCCGCCGAGGTATTTTCGGGCCTTCAGGGCTTTGGCCTGCCCGAGGGTGGGTTCTTCCTGTGGCTGCCGGTCGATGATGGCGAGGCGGCGGCGTTGAAGCTTTGGCGCGAAACCGGCGTGCGGGTCCTGCCCGGCGCCTATCTCGCGCGGGACGTGAACGGTGAAAACCCCGGCAAGGGGTATATTCGGGTGGCCCTGGTCGCCCCAAAAGAAGAAACGCAGCGCGGGCTGATTACGCTTCGCGACTGCATCTATGTGTGAGGGCAGTGAGAGATGGCATCCTATCAGGTAAGGCAGCGTGACCCGCTTCTCGACCAGAACACGCAGGCGGCGCTGGAACGGCGCGGCCGCGAGCTGATGGGCGCGGTCCTTGTGGTGATCGGTGTGCTGGCGGCGATGATGCTGGCCAGCTACACGCCCGAGGATCCGAGCTGGATGGCCGCCTCGGAGGAACCCGTCGCGAACTGGCTGGGCCGGATCGGGGCGGGCATCGCCTCGCCGCTGATCGTGATTGTGGGGCAGGGTGCGTGGCTGCTGCCGGTCGGGCTGATCGGCTGGGGTCTGCGCTTCATGCTGCATCGGGGCGAAGAGCGTGCGATGGGCCGCGCGACCTTCCTGCCGATCGCCGTTGTCGTCGCCGCCGTTTACGCCGCGCTTCTGGTGCCGGGCGAGGATTGGGGGCAGGCCTATGGGCTGGGCGGCCATTTCGGCGATATGATCGCGGGCTCGATCCTTGGGATTTCGCCGGTCTCGGGCAGCCTCGGGCTGAAGCTGCTGACCATCGTTTTTGCGCTTCTGACCCTTGCCGCAAGCATCTTTGCGCTTGGGTTCGACCGGACCGAGCTGCGCGCGATCGCGCGGTTCCTGATGCTGGGCACGGTCGCCGCCTATGCCAGCCTGATGACAGTGCTGGGCAAGAGCGCGTCCGCTTCGGTGCGCGCCGCGCGCAGTGCCGCCGAGCATCAGCGCCAGCGCCGCGCTGAAAAGGCCGCGCAGGCCGAGGAATGGGCGGTTTGGCAGGCGCAGCAAGAGGCCGCGCAGCGTAGCGCCTGGCCTCATGCTTCGGCCGAGCCGATGCTGCAGGCAGAGCGCCCCTCGATGCTGGCGCGCATCATCCGCCCGGCGCAGGCCGAAGAAGAATTCGCACCGATCGAGCCCGAGCTGATCGAGGCCGAAACCCCCGCCTGGATGGCCGATACCCATGCGCCCTCGGAAGAGCGCATCCGCGCGCGCATCCATCAGGCGGTGCAAAGCCGCCAGCAACCGCGCGTAGAACCGCAGATGGTGGCCGCGCATCCGGCCCCCGCGCAGCCCGCCGCGCCCGAAAGCGATGCCTTGCCCTCGGTGCTGGCCGCCGTTGCAAAGCGCCTTGCGCGCGGTCCGAAACCGGCCCCCGCGCCGATGGCGCCGCCGATGTTCCGCGCCGAACCCCCGTTGCAGGCGGCGCATCATCACGCCGCGGCGTTTGCGCCTACGCCCGCACCTGCACCTGCGCCGCTTCTGGCAGAGGAGCCGTCGATGTGGCAGGCCGCGCCCGAGTTCGAGCCTTTCGAGGTCGATCTCTCGATGGAGGGCGAGGAGTTCAACGTCTTCGCCGAGGAGGCGGATGATTTCGACGAGGCCTATGACGAATACGCGCCCGAGGATTACGAAATCCCGGCCGCGCCGCCGCGCGTCGAGCTGAACCGGCAAGTGATCCAGAAGCCCGCTGCGGGCCGTGTGGTGATGCCGCAGAAAAAGCCGGTCGCGCCCTCGAAACGCGCGATGGAAGAGGCGCAGCCGCGTCTTGCCTTCGAGCCCAAGCCGCACCCGGCCTATGAACCGCCGCCGCTGTCGCTCCTGACCAACCCGGTCTCGATCGAGCGTCACCAGCTGTCCGACGAGGCGCTGGAGGAAAACGCGCGGATGCTGGAAAACGTGCTTGATGATTACGGCGTCAAGGGCGAGATCGTCTCGGTCCGTCCGGGCCCGGTCGTCACGATGTATGAACTCGAACCCGCGCCGGGGCTCAAGGCGAGCCGCGTGATCGGCCTTGCCGATGACATCGCGCGCTCGATGTCGGCGCTTTCGGCGCGTGTCTCGACGGTGCCGGGCCGCTCGGTGATCGGGATCGAGCTGCCCAATGCGCATCGCGAAAAGGTTGTCCTGCGCGAGATCCTCTCGGCGCGCGACTTCGGCGATAGCGGCATGCGCCTGCCGCTGGCGCTGGGCAAGGACATCGGCGGCGAGCCGATGGTGGCGAACCTCGCCAAGATGCCCCACCTCTTGATCGCGGGCACCACGGGTTCGGGCAAGTCGGTGGCGATCAACACGATGATCCTGTCGCTGCTCTACAAGCTCTCGCCCGAGGAATGCCGCTTGATCATGATCGACCCCAAGATGTTGGAACTGTCGGTTTACGACGGCATCCCGCACCTGCTCAGCCCGGTCGTGACCGACCCGAAAAAGGCGGTCGTTGCCCTGAAATGGGTCGTGGCCGAGATGGAAGAGCGCTATCGCAAGATGTCCAAGATGGGCGTGCGCAACATTGAGGGCTACAACGGCCGCGTGAAGGAAAGCCTCGCCAAGGGCGAGATGTTCAAGCGCACCGTGCAGACCGGTTTCGACGAGGAGACCGGCGAGCCGATCTTTGAGACCGAGGAATTCCAGCCGCAGCCCTTCCCCTATATCGTCGTCATCGTCGACGAGATGGCCGACCTGATGATGGTCGCCGGCAAGGAGATCGAGGCCTGCATCCAGCGTCTTGCGCAGATGGCGCGCGCCTCGGGCATCCACCTGATCATGGCCACGCAGCGCCCCTCGGTCGATGTCATCACCGGCACGATCAAGGCGAACTTCCCGACCCGGATTTCGTTCCAGGTGACGTCGAAAATCGACAGCCGCACGATCCTGGGCGAGATGGGCGCCGAGCAGCTTCTGGGCATGGGCGACATGCTTTACATGGCGGGTGGCGGCAAGATCACACGCTGCCACGGCCCCTTCGTCTCGGATGAAGAGGTCGAGGAAATCGTCACCCATCTCAAGAGCTTCGGGCCACCCGAATATATGTCGGGCGTGGTCGAGGGGCCGGACGAAGACAAGGAAGCCGATATCGACGCGGTGCTGGGCCTGAACACGGGCGGCAACACCAATGGCGAGGATGCGCTTTACGATCAGGCGGTCGCGATCGTGGTCAAGGACCGCAAATGCTCGACCTCCTATATCCAGCGCAAACTGGGCATCGGCTATAACAAAGCCGCGCGTCTGGTCGAGCAGATGGAGGACGAAGGTGTCGTGTCCTCGGCCAACCACGTCGGCAAGCGCGAGATCCTCGTGCCCGAGCAATGACCCCCGCGAAAGCGTGAATGAAAGCCCTGCCGATGTGATCGCGCAGGGCTTTTTTCTGCCCGCAAAGCGCGTAGATTGGCGCCATGAAAACACTTCGCTTCGCCCTTGCGCCGGCTCTGGCGCTCATCTTGGCGGCCCCGGCTTTCGCCGATGCGGTGCCGCTGAAAGAGATCTCGCGCTACCTGAACGCGATGCAGACCGCCGAGGCGGACTTCACGCAGGTGAATGCCGACGGGACGATCTCGACGGGGACGCTGTTCATCAAGCGCCCGGGGCGGGTGCGGTTCGAATACGCCCCGCCTGACAAGACGCTGGTGATGGCCGGGGGCGGGCAGGTCGCGATTTTCGATCCGAAATCGAACACCGGGCCCGAGCAATACCCGCTGTCGAAAACGCCGCTGAGCCTGATCCTTGCCGACAAGGTCGATCTGGAACGCGCGCGGATGGTGACAGATCACCGTGAGGATGGGGCCAAGACCATTGTCACCGCGCAGGACCCGGAGCACCCGGAATACGGCAATATTCAACTGGTCTTCACCGCCGCACCGACGCAGCTGCGCCAGTGGGTGATTTCGGACGAGGGCGGGTCAAAGACCACCGTGATCCTTGGCGATCTGCGCGAGGGCGTCGAGCTGGGCTCGGCGATGTTCTCGATCCAGAACGAGATCATCGCCCGCGAATGACGGATCAGCGCCGGCAGCCTGCCAGTTGCTGGCGATAGGTCTCGGCGCGGGCCGCCACGCGATCCGCAACCGCCATCAGCCAGCCTTTCGACTGGTGCGATCCGCGCGCGAACCCGCTGCGCCCCTCGTGATAGGCAAGGTATTGGCTGCGTGCATCGCCTTTGGAAATGCCCAGCTTCTCGGTCGAGCCGTCCATGTACCAGCCCATGAAATCCGCAGCATCGTTGAAGCGGTTTCGCTTGGCGCCGTAGTTGCGCGTCTCGCGGCGGTATTCGTCCCAGGTGGCGTCAAGCGCCTGCGAATAGCCGTAGGCCGAGGATTGCCGCCCCAGCGGGATCACGCCCAGGGCGAAGCGATGCGGGGTCTTGGCATTGCTGATAAAGCGCGATTCCTGATGGATTGTCGCCATCTGCACATGCACGGGAATGCCCCATTTGCGCTCCGTGCGCTTCATGGCGCTGAAATAGGCGGGCTTTTCGCGGGCGAGGGCGCAGGCATTGTCGAGGTTGCGGGGCGCTTTGCCTCCACCTCCACCGCATGCGGCAAGAACCAGCACGAGGGCCAATTTAAAGACTGTCGATTTCACTGCTCTGCTCATTCAAGCTTTGTTTGCAGGCATCTTACGCGAAATTGCCCGGAAGGGAAATCACAATGCCCGGATGGCGAGACTGTTGGGCCATGGTTCACAGACTGTTTCCTGGCCAATTGTGGCAAAATATGGACAGCGCGCCACCTAAGGGGTTAGAAATAAAAGAGGAAGGAGGCCGCATGCACTCCGCAAACGCGAAATATCACATTGGACAAGTTGTCCGCCACCGGAAGCATCCCTTCCGTGGCGTGGTTTTCGATGTGGATGCCATGTTTTCCAACACGCAGGAATGGTACGAAGCCATCCCCGAAGACAGCCGCCCTTCCAAGGATCAGCCCTTCTACCACCTGCTGGCGGAGAACGATAACAGCTACTACGTGGCCTATGTCTCCGAGCAGAACCTGATGGCGGATTATTCGGGCGAACCGGTCGAGCATCCCGATCTGCATGACCTGTTCGGGGATTTCGAAGACGGTCGCTACCCGCTGCAGTTTCAGCTGAACTAAGATCTCGTCACGCGTTCTCCTTTTGGGGGCAAAGCGGCAGGCGAAACGCCAGCAAGTTCCGATTCGCATCGCGCTGATAGCCAAGCTCTTCCGCCAGATCATGAATCAGGAACCAACCAAACCCGCCTTCAGGCAGGTTTCCCGGTTGCGGTCTGCCCGGATCGTCCGGCAGAACCCGGCGCAGGCAATCTTCCGGAAGCGGCACGCCGTCATCGCTGATCGAGCAACTGAGCCCGCGCCGATCCTGCACGATCGACAGGGTCACCGTGCCCTCGTCGGCATCCTGATAGCTGTGCTCCACCACATTGTTGAGGATCTCGGCCAGGATCAGTTCGAACGTGCCAGCCTCGTCCGCACTCATCAGCCGCGCAAAGCGCGCAACCGCCGCCCGAAGCGCCTCGCGCACGGCCTGCGGCCTGGCTGGAAAGCTCGTGTGAAAGATACGGCCCTCTGCCGCATCTGGCGAAGCTGACCCGGCCTGCGCGCGCTCAGCCCGCATGGCGAATGTCTCCGGATGCCAACTGCGACAGGTCACCGTGAATAGGGAATACCGAATCCATCCGGGTCAGGCGAAATACCTTTTCCACATTCGGTGTCAGCCCCGCCAATTCCAGCTGCCGCAGTGGCGCCAGTGCCTTCATGATCGCGACCAGAGCGCCCAGCCCCGAGCTGTCGAGAAAGGTCACCTGCGACAGGTCGAGAACCACGCGTGACGTAGCGGAACTTGTCAGTTCCCGGATCTGATCCTTGAAACGAATTGCAATCGCCGCATCGAGTCGCTCTTCTTCGACATGGACGATCAGCACCCCGGACCGGGTTTCTGCGGAAAGGTTCATGGCTCGCTCCTGCGAAGGTCGTTTGACCGCAGGCTACGGGGCAAAGCTTACCAATCGGTATCCAGCGATCGTGTTTATGAGGGAGGAAACCATGAGAAATGTTGTCATCGTGTCGGCGGCGCGCACGCCGATGGGGGGGATGCAGGGCGTGTTCAACACGGTCACCGCGGCCGATCTGGGCGGAGCCGCGATCCGCGCGGCCTTGGCCTGGGGCGGCGTGGCACCCGAGCGGATCGAAGAAAACCTGATGGGCTGCGTGCTGCCTGCGGGCCAGGGGCAGGCCCCCGCGCGCCAGGCGGGATTCGCGGGCGGGCTGGGACAGTCCGTGCCGGCGACGACGCTGAACAAGATGTGCGGCTCGGGGATGAAAGCCGTGATGATGGCCTATGATCAGATCGCCACCGGCTCGACCGGAGTGATGGTCGCAGGCGGCATGGAGAGCATGACCAACGCGCCTTACCTCCTGCCGAAGATGCGTGGCGGGGCGCGGCTTGGCCATGCGCAGGTCGTCGATCACATGTTCCTCGACGGGCTCGAGGACGCCTATGACAAGGGCCGCCTGATGGGCACCTTTGCCGAGGATTGCGCCGAGGCCTTCGGCTTCACCCGTGAAGAGCAGGATGCCTATGCGCTGGCCTCTCTGTCGCGTGCGCTTGAAGCGCAGAAATCAGGCGGGTTCGCCACCGAGATCACCCCGGTTGCCGTCGCCACCCGCAAGGGCGAGGTCGAGGTCACCGAAGACGAGCAACCCGGCAACGCCCGCCCCGACAAGATCCCGCAGCTCAAACCCGCCTTCCGCAAGGGCGGCACGGTGACGGCGGCGAACTCGTCCTCGATCTCGGATGGCGCGGCAGCGCTCGTGGTGGCCGCCGAAGAGGTCGCCACGGACGAGGGCCTGCCGATCCGCGCCCGCATCCTTGGCCACGCCAGCCACGCACAGGCGCCCGCCGACTTTCCCACCGCGCCGGTTCCGGCAGCCGAAAAGCTGCTCGCGCGGCTGGGCTGGTCCGTCGAGGATGTCGATCTGTGGGAGGTCAACGAAGCCTTCGCCGTCGTGCCCATGGCCTTCATGAAGAAGCTCGGCATCCCGCATGACAAGGTGAACGTGAACGGTGGCGCCTGCGCGCTGGGTCACCCGATCGGCGCCTCGGGCGCGCGCATCCTTGTCACGCTCCTGCACGCGCTCGAAGCGCGCGGGCTCAAGCGCGGGGTCGCGGCGATCTGCATCGGCGGCGGCGAGGGCACGGCCATCGCGATCGAGCTCCCCTGATCTTCATTTTGCTCTAAATATCCCGGGGTCGGGGGCGGCGCCCCCGTCCTCGGCCAAGGACCTGCGCATGCCTGTGAATTACGACACGCTCGCCGCCACTATCGCGGCGCTCACCCACGGCGAGACCGACGAGGTCGCGCTGATGGCGACGCTCGCCTGTGAAATCCATCACGCCGATGACCGCTTCGACTGGACGGGCTTCTACCGCGTGACAAGCCCCGGCGTGCTCAAGATCGGCCCCTATCAGGGCGGGCACGGCTGCCTCGTGATCCCGTTCTCACGCGGGGTCTGCGGCGCCGCCGCGCGCGAAGGCCGCACCCAGCTTGTCCCCGATGTCGAGGCCTTCTCCGACCATATCGCCTGTTCCTCCAGCACGCGTTCCGAACTGGTGATCCCGGTCTTTGCGCGGCGCGGGCTGATCGGGGTGCTCGATATCGACAGTAACCAACCCGACGCCTTCACCGCCGAGGATGCGACGCGGCTTGAAACGATCCTCGCAGCGGTTTTCGCCGATCTCTGACTTGACCGGCGCGCCCGCGCGGGCCATCTCGGCGCCATGAGCGATTACGTCTATACCCCGCCTTCCGATCCGCCGCGGATCCTGCATGCCGATCACGAGATTCTCGTGGTCGACAAACAGGCGGGGCTGTTGTCGGTGCCGGGCAAGGGGCCGGACAAGGCCGATTGCCTGATCGCGCGGCTGCGCGCGGTTCACCCCGAGGTGCTCCTGGTGCATCGGCTCGATACCGATACCTCGGGGGTGATGGTCTTCGCGCTCACGCCCCATGCGCAGCGCCACCTTGGCCTGCAATTCGAGAACCGGCAGACGAAAAAGGTCTATCAGGCGCTTTTGGCGGGGGTGCTTGCGCAGAAAGAAGGGCGCGTCGACCTGCCGCTTTGTGTCGATTGGCCGAACCGCCCGCGCCAGCATGTGAACCACGAACAGGGCCGCCCCGCGCAAACCGACTGGCGCGTGATGCGCCATGAAGACGGCAACACCCGTGTGCGGCTGATGCCGGTCACCGGGCGCTCGCATCAGCTGCGGGTGCATATGATGGAGCTTGGGCACCCGATCCTTGGCGATCCGCTCTATGCCGAGGGGGCGCGGCGCGACTATCCGCGCCTGATGCTCCATGCCGAGAGCCTGCGCTTTCGCCATCCCGACGGCGGGCGGCACCTGAGCTTCTCCGCGCCCTGCCCGTTCTAGACCTCAGGCCCAGCGCACCTCGCCCAGGAAAATATAACCCGCGCCATAGATCGTCTTGATCAGGCGGGGGTTCTTGGGGTCTTCGCCGAGTTTCGTGCGCAGCCGCGAGATCCGCACATCCATCGCCCGGTCAAAGCTCTCTCCCGCCGCGCCGCCCAGCGCCTCTTGCATCTGCGCGCGGGTGATCAGCCGGTTCGGGCTATCGAGGAACAGCCGCAGCACCTCGCCTTCGGCATGGCTGAAGGGCGTCTCGGTGCCGGTCTCGTCGACCAGCACGTAGCGATCGAAATGCGCCCGCCAGCCCGCGAAATGCGCGACCTGCGAACTGGCGCCGGTTTCCACGCGCCCTTTACGCAGCCGGGCCCGAATACGGGCCACGACCTCGGCGGGATCGAAGGGCTTGATGATGTAATCGTCGGCGCCGAGCTCAAGCCCGGTCACCCGGTCCTGCACCTGCGCGCGCCCCGAGATGATGATGATCGCCGCCCCTGATTCTAGTGCCAGCCGATGCACCACCGCCAGCCCGTCACGGTCCGGCAGGCCCAGATCGACCAGGCAGACATCGGGCGCGGTGCGCTTCAGCCCGGCCTCGAACTCGGTCGCGCGGCCATAGCAGGTGGTGCGGAAGCCTGCCTCTTCGAGCGCATCGGCCAGCATCCGGCGGATTTCGGGCTCGTCATCGAGGATGGCGACATGGGGCGGGGTCGAGTGGGTCATGGCTGAAGTCCGGACAAGAGGGCGGCAAGCTCGCCCTTCGTGAAGGGTTTTTGCAGCACCGGGCAGGGCGCGGAGGCGCGCAACCTGTCGCCGGGCGGCAGCGATGTCATCAACAGGGTCGGCAGGCGGCCTGCCAATTCTTGCGCGAGCTCGACGCCGGTGCCTTCGCCGGCCAGCTGAATATCCGAGAGCACCATCCCGATGTCGGTCAGCTGCGCCAGAACGCGCGCCTCGGCCAGCGTCGCCGTCTCGATCACGGAATGGCCAAGGTCGGTCAGCATGTCGCGCACATTGGCGCGGATCTCGTCATTATCCTCGACCAGGAGCACCATCATCGGGCGCGCGCCTTTCGCCAGCCGCAACGGCAGACGCAGCACCACCCGCGCGCCGGTGTCGGTGTTTTCCAGCCGCATCGTGCCGCCGGCGAGCTTGGTCTGGTCATAGACCATCGAGAGCCCGAGCCCCGAGCCCTCGCCGCCCTTGGTGGTGAAGAACGGATCGAGCGCATGTTCAAGCGCCTCGTTGGAAAAGCCGGGGCCCTCGTCGCTCACCGCGATTTCAAGCCATGTGTCCTGAACCGGATGCGCTTCCAGCACGATCCGCCCGCCTTTGGGCGCCATCGCGTCGCGCGCGTTCAAAAGAAGGTTCAAGACCGAATCCTGCAGCGGGCCCGGATCGATCAGCATCGGCGCCTCAAGCCCCGCGAGCCGCATGTCCAGCGCCACCGCATCGCCCAGCGTCGGACGTGCCATCGAGGCGAGATCCTCGAGCAGCGGCGTGATTTCCACCGCCTGTGGGCGCAACTCGCGCTTGCCGGAAATCGCGGCCAGACGATCGAGCAGCATGCCCCCACGCCGCGCCGCCGCCAGCGTCGAGCGGGTCGCCTCGCGCACCTCGTCGGGCAGGCTCTCCATCCGCTCGATCCGGCCCTGCACTCCCATGATGATCGTCAGGAGGTTGGCGAAATCATGCGCGAGCCCGGAGCTTAACTTTGCGGCCAGTTCGCGCCGTGAGGCCTGCGCCAGAGCCGCGCGGGCCTGGGTTTCATGCGTCACGTCGGTGGACAGGATGAACACGCCCGTCACCCGGCCGTCAGGCATGCGCTCGGGCGTGAGCGCGATGCGGATGCGCCGCCCCGAGGGCTCATGCGTGATTTCAAGCACACTTGCTTCGCCCGCGAGCGCTTTGGAAAACCCGGGCTCGATCTTGGCAAAAGTATTGGCGCCGAGCGCCGTGATGCCGTGCTGGCCTACCGCATCCGAGGCCGAACCCGGCATGATCGACGACAGCCGCCGGTTTGAGAACGTATAGATGAAGTTGCGGTCGATATGGGCGATATGGGCGGGCATCATTTCGGTCACGAGACGGGTGCGCGCCTCGATCGCGGTCAGCTCGGCCTTGGCCTCTTCGAGTGCGGCATTGGTTGCAGCCAGCGCGCGGTTCGCGCTCGCCAGTGCCTCGGCATGATCCAGAACCTGGCTCGAGAGTTCCTCGGAGCGGGCGCGCAGCAGAGCCTCCTGCCGCTTGGTGCCGGTGATGTCGGTATAAACGGTGACCCAGCCGCCCTGCGGCAGGGGCGCGCCCTCGACCGCGATGGTGCGGCCGTTGGTGCGCGTGCGCTCCATGTAATGGGCCTGAAAGGCACGGGCCTGATTCACGCGGTCGTGCACCGCCTTCTCGATATCGGCGACGGGGCCGTATTCACCGCGCTGGACAAGAAATCGGACCGTCTCTTCGAAGGACGTACCGGTCCGCGTCAGCGCTTCGGGCAGATCGAACATCACCTGATACTGGCGGTTGGAGACGGCCAGCCGCAGGTCGCTGTCGAAGATCGAAATCGCCTGCTGGATCAGGTTCAGCCCGGCCTGCGTCAGCCTTTCGCGTGTCTCTTCGCTGCCCATTTTTCCGTGCCTCCCGGCCTATCGCTAGCACCCCGGCAGGGCCGGGCAAAGGGTATAATCGCACTGTTAGAATTCGTAACATTCTCGAAAAAATCAGGAAATGTTTGACGTCGACCTTGCTCCCGTGACGCAATGGGCGACAGAGGAATCGCCCCAAGGCGGTTGGCGCCGCAAAAAGGCGCGAGGGAGGAAACATTGGCAGACGCAATCGCGGCAGGCAAAGACCTGCAGTCGATTCCCGCGCTTCTGGCCCGGAACGTTCAGCGTTTCGGAGGCCTTCCGGCGTATCGGGAAAAAGAATTCGGGATCTGGCAGAGCTGGACCTGGGCCGAGGCGAATGAAGAGATTCGCGCCATGGCGATGGGCTTCCTGTCGGTCGGCGTCGAGCGTGGCGATCATATCGCGATCATCGGCCGGAACCGTCCGCGGCATTACTGGGCCATGGTTGCCGCACAGATGTGCGGCGCGGTCCCGGTGCCGCTTTATCAGGACGCCGTGGCCGAAGAGATGGCCTATGTGCTTGAGCATTGCGGCGCGCGCTTTGTCGTCTGCGGCGATCAAGAGCAGGTCGACAAGGTCGTCGAGATCGAGGACCGCATCCAGTCGATCCAGCACGTGCTGTATACCGACCGTCGCGGCATGCGGAAATACGACCATTCCCGCATGAACGCGCTCGAAGACATCCAGGCCGAGGGCCGCGCGGGCCACTACCGCTTCGAGGCCGAGATCGAGGCGCGCATCGCCGAGCTCGATTACGACTCGACCTGCGTGATGCTGTATACCTCGGGCACCACCGGCAAGCCCAAGGGTGTGGTTCTGTCGAACCGCAACATCATCGAGACCGCCAAGAACTCGGCCGAGTTCGACCATCTCGCGCAGGGCGAAGAAGTTCTCGCCTATCTGCCGATGGCCTGGGTTGGCGACTTCATCTTCTCGGTCGGCCAGGCGATGTGGTCGGGCTTTACCGTGAACTGCCCGGAATCGGCTGCCACGATGATGACCGACCTGCGCGAAATCGGCCCGACCTATTTCTTCGCGCCGCCGCGGGTTTTCGAAGGCCAGCTCACGCAGGTGATGATCCGCATGGAAGACGCGGGCGACCTCAAGCACGGGCTGTTCAAGTATTTCATGGATTTCGCCAAGACCAAGGGCGAGACCTATGGCATGCCGAAGCTGCGCACCAAGCGCTCCAAGCCGACGCTGCGCCGCCGTGTCCGCTGGGCCTATCGCTTCATGATGGGCATCGGCTTCGCGATCGAGACGCTGGTCGAGAACGCGATCCGTCTGGCGCTGGTCAAGCTGCGCCACCCGATCCACACGCGCGAGCACTTCAAGGCGCGCGGCCCGCTGCTCAATATCTATCCGCAGCCGCTGCGTGACTATTTCACCTATCGCACCGGTGAAGTTCTGGTCTACGGGCCGCTCAAGAACACGCTCGGGCTGAGCCGCATCCGCGTGGCCTATACCGCCGGCGAGGCGATCGGCCCCGAGATCTTCGACTTCTATCGTTCGCTGGGGATCAACCTGAAACAGCTCTACGGCCAGACCGAGGCGAGCGTGTTCATCACCCAGCAGCCCGATGGCGAAGTGCGCTCCGACACGGTCGGCGTGCCGAGCCCGGGCGTCGAGTTGAAGATCGGCGATAATGGCGAGGTCTATTACCGCAGCCCCGGCACCTTCGTCGAATATTACAACAACCCCGACAGCACCGCCTCGACCAAGGACCCCGAGGGCTGGGTGGCGACCGGGGACGCAGGCTTCTTCGAGGAAGGCTCGGGGCACCTGCGCATCATCGATCGCGCCAAGGACGTGGGCAAGCTGGCTGACGGGCGGCTGTTCGCTCCCAAATACGTGGAAAACAAACTCAAGTTCTACCCCAACATCCTCGAGGCTGTTGTCTTTGGCGCGAACAAAGACCGTTGCACCGCGTTCATCAACATCGACCTGAACGCGGTCGGCAACTGGGCGGAACGCAACAACATCGCCTATGCCTCCTATCAGGAGCTTGCCGGCCATCCGCGCGTCTACGACATGATCCGCAAGCATGTCGAAGAGGTGAACGAGAGCGTCGCGCAGGACCCGATGCTGTCGGGCTGCCAGATCCACCGCTTCCTGATCCTGCACAAGGAACTGGATGCCGACGACGGCGAGATGACCCGCACCCGCAAGGTGCGCCGCAATATCGTCGCCGAGAAATTCGCCGATCTGATCGAGGCGCTCTATGACGGGCGCGACAGCATCTACACCGAGACCGAAGTGACCTACGAAGACGGTCGCAAAGGCTCGATCAAGGCCACGCTGAGCATCGCCGATGCCCGCGTGTTCGGTGAAACCACCAAGACCCCGGAGGCCGCGGAATGAACGACATGACCGATGGCTATATGACCGCCGACGGCCGCAAGATCGGCGGGGTCGTGATGGAGCTGAAGAACATCACGCTCAAATTCGGGGGCGTGACCGCGATCAGCGATATCTCCTTCGACATCCGCGAAGGCGAGATCCGCGCGATCATCGGCCCGAACGGCGCGGGGAAATCCTCGATGCTGAACGTGATCTCGGGCTTCTACATCCCGACCGAGGGCGAAGTCTGGTATCGCGGCGCGCGGCGCCCGCAGATGCGCCCCTACAAGGTCGCGCAGATGGGCATCGCCCGCACCTTCCAGAACATCGCGCTGTTTGACGGGATGTCGGTGCTCGACAACATCATGACGGGCCGCCTGACCAAGATGAAAAAAGGCCTCTTCGCGCAGGCGGGCTGGTGGTTCACCGGCGCTGCGAAGGAAGAGGACGAGCATCGCGCCAAGGTCGAGAAGATCATCGACTTCCTGGAAATCCAGAACATCCGCAAGACGCCGGTGGGGCGCCTGCCCTACGGCCTGAAAAAGCGGGTCGAGTTGGCCCGCGCGCTGGCGGCGGAGCCGAGCATCCTGCTGCTCGACGAGCCGATGGCCGGGATGAACGTCGAGGAAAAAGAGGACATGTGCCGCTTCATCCTTGATGTGAACGACGAGTTCGGCACCACCACCGTGCTGATCGAACACGATATGGGCGTGGTGATGGATCTGTCCGACCGCGTCGTGGTGATGGACTACGGTCGCAAGATCGGTGACGGCCCGCCCGACGAGGTGCGCAACAACCAGGATGTGATCGACGCCTATCTGGGGGTCGCCCATGACTAAGTTCGCATCCCAACTGACTTGCCTGAAACCGACGAGCCCGTTCCAGAAGGAGGCCCGCCATGCCTGATCAACTTCTCTTCGCGTTGGAAGTCACCGCGAACGGCCTGATGGCCGGGGTGATGTATTCGCTGGTGGCTCTGGGCTTCGTGCTGATCTTCAAGGCCTCGGGCATCTTCAACTACTCGCAGGGTGTGCTTGCGCTGTTCGCGGCGCTGACGCTGGTCGGCATTCAGGAAGGCCAGGTGCCCTTCGCGCATCTGATCAACGCCGTTACGGGGCTGCATGTCACCGAATTCGGCTGGAAGGTGCCCGCGCTGCTGGCGATCCTGCTGACCGCTCTGGTCATGGTCGGTCTTGCGATCATCATCGAGAAACTGGTGCTCAAGCATCTCGTGAACCAGGAGCCGATCATCCTGTTCATGGCGACGATCGGCATGGCCTATTTCCTCGAAGGCTTCGGGGATGTGATGTGGGGCGCCGATATCAAGACGCTCGATGTTGGCCTGCCGCAGGGCATCAACGAGACCCTTGAGTCGGTCACGGACAAGGCTCTGGGCTATGGTTTCTTCGTCGACAACCTCGATATCGTGGCCACCGTGGTGGCGGTGATGCTGGTGACGGCGCTGACGCTGTTCAGCCAGTACTCCAAGCAGGGCCGCGCGCTGCGCGCCGTGGCCGACGACCACCAGGCCGCTCTGTCGGTCGGGATCTCGCTGCGCTTCATCTGGGTTCTGGTCTGGTCGATCGCGGGCTTCGTGGCGCTGGTTGCCGGCATCATGTGGGGCTCCAAGTCGGGGGTTCAGTTCTCGCTCTCGCTGATCGCGCTCAAGGCGCTGCCGGTGCTGATGCTGGGGGGCTTTACCTCGATCCCGGGTGCCATCGTCGGCGGTCTGATCATCGGTGTGGGCGAGAAACTCTTTGAGTTCTTCGCCGGGCCACTGATCGGGGGCGCAACGGAAAACTGGTTCGCCTATGTGCTGGCGCTGGTGTTCCTCGTGTTCCGTCCGCAAGGCCTGTTCGGCGAAAAGATCATCGAGCGGGTGTGAGGATGGGCATGCAACAGACGCTGCACAATATCGCACCGCGCGAGGCTCTGATGGGCGCTAACATTTCTCTTGATTGCGCAGAGGCGCTGCGACATTCTGACGCGGTTGCGGCCATGATCGGGTTGGGAGGCCCGGGTCGCGACGCCAAGGAACCGCAGCGGCCCGCACTGGCCGCACAAGGGAACGGGAGGCCCTTCGGTCATGAAAACCTGCGCAATGGTCTTTACCATCGGATGGGGGGCGGCGCTCGCCTTCGGCTGGATCGCCCTTGCGGCGCCGGCAAGCGAGCCGGGCTCGCTTCAGACGTTCAACATGTTGCTGGCGGCGATGGGCGCCGGGGCGGGGCTCTGGTCCTGGCTCAGGATCCGGCGCGGCTGCTGACGGGGGAACGCTCCTTCCCCCGCACCGATAAAGGGGGGAGGAACTGATGTTCTACCGCGAGGCTGGTGATTTCAAAACGTCCTATCGCCTGGACAGCCAGACGTTTCCGATCAAGTTCGACCGTCTGCGCTTCTACGCGGTTCTGGCGATCGCCTACGGGGTCATTCCGTTCTTCGTGAATGACTACTGGGCCAGCGCCGTTCTGGTGCCCTTCCTGATCTATTCGATCGCGGCCATCGGGCTGAACGTGCTGGTCGGCTATGCCGGGCAGGTGAGCCTCGGGACCGGCGGCTTCATGGCTGTGGGCGCCTATGCCGTCTACAAGCTGATGACCGCCTTCCCCGAAGTCTCGGTCTTCATCCATGTGTTGCTGGCCGGTGGCATCACCGCCGTCGTGGGGGTTCTGTTCGGCCTGCCGTCGCTGCGTATCAAGGGTTTCTACCTCGCGGTGGCGACGCTGGCGGCGCAGTTCTTCCTGGTCTGGCTGTTCAACAAGGTGCCGTGGTTCTACAACTACTCGGCCTCGGGGCAGATCAACGCGCCCGACCGGACGGTCTTTGGCGTCTTCGTCACTGGCGCCCAGACCTCGGCCACGGCGAAATACCTGTTCTGCCTTGTGATGCTGACCATCGTCGCGCTGATCGCCCGCAACCTGACGCGCGGCACCATCGGGCGCAAATGGATGGCCATTCGCGACATGGACATCGCCGCCGAGATCATCGGGGTGAACCCGCTGACCACCAAGATTTCGGCCTTCGCGGTCAGCTCCTTCTTCGTGGGCATCGCGGGCGCGCTGTTCTTCGCGGTCTATCTCGGCGCGGCGGAGGTGGGCGAGGCCTTCGGCATCCAGAAATCGTTCCTGATCCTGTTCATGGTGATCATCGGCGGTCTGGGCTCGATCTTCGGTAGCTTCGCCGGTGCGGCCTTCCTGGTGCTCCTGCCGGTGCTCCTGAAGAACGTGCTGGTCGGCACGCTCGGCTGGCCCACTGACCTTGCCGCCCATATCGAACTGATGATCGTGGGCGCGCTGATCGTGATCTTCCTGATCGCGGAACCGCATGGCCTCGCGCAACTGTGGCGCGTCGCGAAAGAAAAACTTCGGCTCTGGCCCTTCCCGCACTAAGCGGGCAGGCCGCCCAATATCCAAGACCGGAAAAATCCGGCCGACACCACCAATCGTTCCTGGGAGGAGAACCCTATGAAGAAAACCTTTGCTGCACTCGTGGCCGCCGCGATCACCGCGACCGCCGCCCCGGCGATGGCCGAACTGGTCGTCCCGAACCTGAGCTACCGCACCGGGCCCTATGCCGCGAACGGCATCCCCTATGCGGATGGCTTTGCCGACTACATGACGCTGCTCAACGAGCGTGACGGCGGCATCGGCGGCGAGAAGGTCGTCGTTCCGGAATGCGAGACCGCCTACAACACCGAGAAGGGTGTGGAGTGCTACGAGGCCACCAAATCGGACGGCGCTCTGGTCTACAACCCGCTCTCGACGGGCATCACCTATCAGCTGATCCCGAAGGTCACCGCCGACCATCACGTGCTGTACACCCCGGGCTACGGCCGCACCTCGGCCGCCAACGGCAAGGTGTTCGAATGGGTGTTCAACTACCCGGCGAACTACTGGGACGGCGCCTCGATCATCGTGAAATACCTCGCCGAAAAGGCGGGTGGCTCGCTCTCGGGCAAGAAGATCGCGCTGGTCTACCACAACTCCGCCTATGGCAAGGAGCCGATCCGCACCCTCGAGGAACTGGCCAAGAAAGAAGGCTATGAGCTCGAGCTGCTGCCGGTCGATCACCCCGGCCAGGAGCAGAAATCGCAGTGGCTGCAGATCCGCCGCAACAAGCCCGACTATGTCATCATGTATGGCTGGGGCGTGATGAACCAGGTCGCGATCCAGGAAGCCGTGAACATCAAGTATCCGATGGAGAACTTCGTCGGCATCTGGTGGTCGGGCTCCGAAAACGACGTGGCGCCGGCTGGCGACAAGGCCAACGGCTACACCACGATTTCGTTCCACGGCACCGGCGCGGACTATCCGGTCTATGACGACATGAAGAAATTCGTCATCGACGCGGGCAAGGGCGCGGGCGCGGGCGATCAGGTCGGCACCATGCTCTATTCGCGCGGCATGTATGCGGCGATGATCATCTCGGAAGCGATCCGCACCGCGCAGACCATGCACGGCGCCGCAGCGGTTTCGCCGGAGCAAGTGCGTGACGGCTTCGAGAACCTGAACCTGACCGAAGAGCGTCTGACCGAGCTTGGTCTGCCGGGCTTCGCGCAGCCGATCACCGCGACCTGTGCCGACCACGGCGGCCCGGGCTCGGGCATGCTGTTCAGCTGGGATGCGGCCGGCAAGAAGTGGAACGCTGCTTCGGACTGGATCCAGTCGGATGGCGAACTGATCGACGCGCTCGTGGCTGAAGACTCGGCGGCTTTCGCGGCCGAGACCAACACCGCCGAACGCTGCAACTAAGCTGTTTCCCGGCCCGGGGGCTGCCCTCGGGCCGGGCCCAACGCCAAGAGGTGACCCATGCTTGATGCCACCCCGCAAGACCAGACCGAAGCCCTGCTTGAGGTCAACAATATCGAGGTGATCTACAACCACGTGATCCTCGTGCTGAAAGGCGTCAGCCTTCAGGTGCCGAAGGGTGGGATTACCGCGCTTCTGGGCGGCAACGGTGCGGGCAAGACGACGACGCTCAAGGCGGTGTCGAACCTGCTGAAATCCGAACGCGGCGAGGTCACCAAGGGCAATATCGTCTATCGCGGTGAGCGCGTGCAGGACATGTCGCCCGCCGATCTGGTCCGCAAGGGCGTGATCCAGGTGATGGAGGGGCGCCACTGCTTCGAGCACCTTACCGTCGAGGACAACCTGCTGACCGGTGCCTACACGCGCACCGATGGCCGCGCCGAAATCGCGCGCGACCTCGAGATGGTCTACAACTATTTCCCGCGTCTGAAAGAGCGCCGCAAATCGCAGGCGGGCTACACCTCGGGCGGTGAGCAGCAGATGGTCGCGATGGGCCGCGCACTGATGTCGCGCCCCGAAACGATCCTGCTCGATGAACCCTCGATGGGTCTGGCGCCGCAGCTGGTGGAGCAGATCTTCGAAATCGTGAAAGCGGTGAACGAGGGCGAAGGCGTGACCTTCCTGCTCGCCGAGCAAAACACCAACGTCGCGCTGCGCTATGCGCATTACGGCTACATCATGGAATCCGGCCGGATCGTGATGGACGGGCCCGCCGCCGCGCTGCGCGAGAATCCTGACGTTAAGGAATTCTATCTGGGCATGTCCGACGAAGGCCGCAAGAGCTTCCGGGATGTGCGCAGCTACCGTCGCCGTAAGCGCTGGCTTGCGTAAGTAACTTATTGAAAAGAAACGATTGCTGCGCAGCATTAACTGTCGCGGCACTGGGCCGGTGTGCCTGATTTAGACAGGGGACGAGCCATGGGGCGCTACTTTGACGATCTCGAAACCCGCTCGGCGGATGCGCGCGAAGCGGCTCTGGCGCAGGATCTGCCGAAGGTGATTGCACGGGCGCTCACCGCGCCGGGACTGCGCGCCCATCTCGGCGATGTCGACCCGGCAAGTATTACCTCGCGCGCCGCCTTGGCAAAGCTGCCGGTGCTGCGCAAATCGGATCTGGGTGCGGCCCAGAAGTCGGCTGCGCCCTTCGGCGGCCTGACAACGAAGCCCGCCCATGCCTTCGCCCACATCTTCCAATCGCCTGGCCCGATCTATGAGCCGGGTGATGTCAGCCGGGATTGGTGGCGGCTGGGGCGGTTTCTCCATGCCTGTGGTGTGGGCGAAGGCGATATCGTTCAGAACTGCTTTGGCTATCACCTGACGCCTGCCGGCATGATCTTTGAAAACGGCGCGCGAGCGGTGGGGGCGGCCGTGCTGCCCGCCGGCACCGGTCAGACCGAGCTTCAGGTCCGTGCCGCCGTCGATATCGGCTGCACCGTCTATGCGGGCACCCCGGACTATCTCAAGGTGATCCTCGACAAGGCCGAGGAGATGGGCGAGGGCCTGTCCTTCGCGCGTGCCGCCGTCTCGGGCGGCGCCCTGTTCCCGAGTCTTCGCAAGGAATACGCCGATCGCGGCATCCAGTGCCTGCAATGCTACGCCACTGCCGATCTGGGCAATGTCGCCTATGAATCTGACGCGATGGAGGGGATGATCGTCGACGAGGGTGTGATCGTCGAGATCGTGCGCCCCGGCACCGGCGATCCTGTTCCCGCGGGTGAGGTTGGCGAAGTTGTCGTGACCACGCTCAACCCCGATTATCCGCTGGTGCGCTTTGCCACCGGCGACATGTCGGCGGTGATGGCGGGCGAAAGCCCCTGCGGCCGCACCAACATGCGGATCAAGGGCTGGATGGGGCGCGCTGACCAGACCGCCAAGATCAAGGGCATGTTCGTGCGCCCCGAGCAGGTTGCGGCTTTCGTTGCGGCCCATCCTGAGGTCGTGAAAGCCCGGGTCATCGCGACGCGCGACGGCGAGATGGACGCGATGACCGTGCAGATCGAGACCGAGGCGACCGAGGCGGATCGCTTCGGCGCGGGTATTGTCTCGGCGCTCAAGCTCAAGGGCAAGATCGAGCTTCTGGCGCCGGGCAGCCTGCCCAACGACGGGCTCGTGATCGAAGATCAGCGCAAATACGATTGAAAAAGAGGGGCCTCGGCCCCTCTTTCCACCTCCCGCTTCATCGAGCGAAAAATACTCCGGGGGTGAGGCGCGGAGCGCCGAGGGGGCAGAGCCCCCTGCACCCTTACCGTTGCATGACGTAGGAGCCGGGCGCCGCGCCCAGAGACGGGTGCTTGGTGCCGCCCGGTTTCGGCGGGGCCACCTGCGCGCCCGAATGGATGCCGAGCCATTTGTCCCATTCGGTCCACCACGACCCCTCTTTCTTCGGGTGCGTTTCCAGCCAATGGTCGGGGTCCATGTAGCGTGCGCCGGCGGGGCGGTGCCCGATCCGGTAATGGCGCTTGGCATGCCCCGGCTCCGACACGATCCCGCCATTGTGGCCGCCCTTGGTCAGCACGAAATGCAGGTCTCCATCGGTGAAGAGCTTGGTCTTGTAGACCGATTTCCACGGCGCGATGTGGTCGGATTCGGTGCCCACGATGAACAGCGGCACCTTGATGTCTTTCAGCGCGATCACCCGCCCGTCGACCGCAAAACGCCCCGCCGTCAGGCGGTTTTCAAGGAACAGCGAGCGCAGGTATTCCGCATGCATCCGCGCGGGCATGCGCGTCGCATCGGCGTTCCAGACGCCCATGTCGGTGGGCATCTCTTCGATCCCCATCAGGTAGCGGCGCACGGCGCGGGTCCAGACGAGGTCTTCTGCCCGGATCGCGCGGAAGGCGCCCGCCATCTGCGACTGATCGAGGTAGCCCTGTTCCCACATCATATCGCTGAGGAAGGCGACCTGGCTTTCGTCGACGAAGAGCAGAATCTCACCGGCCTCGGTGAAATCGGTCTGTGCCGCCAGCAGCGTGATCGTCGCCAGCCGTTCGTCCCCGTCGCGCGCCATCGTTGCCGCCGCGATCGAGAGGATCGTGCCGCCTAGGCAATAGCCCACGGTATGCACCTTGGTGTCGGGCACCACGTCGCACACGACGTCCAGCGCCTCCATCACGCCGCGCTTGCGGTAATCTTCCAGCGACAGCTCGGCCTGCTCAGCCGTCGGGTTGCGCCACGAGATCGCGAAGACGGTATGGCCCTGACCGACCAGCCAGTTGATCAGCGAGTTCTGCGGCGAGAGATCGAGAATGTAGTATTTCATGATCCACGCCGGCACGATCAGCACCGGCTCGGCCTGCACCTTCTCGGTCTGCGGCGCGTATTGGATCAGTTCGAACAGCTCGTTGCGATAGATCACCTTGCCCGGCGTGCAGGCGATGTCATGGCCGACCTTGAAGCCCTCGGGGGCGGGGGGCGGCTCGTGGCTGGCGATCTCGACGATATCGGCGAACATCATCGCCGCCCCGTCCATCAGCGCCTGGCCATTGGTCGACTTCAGCCGCGCGATGATCTCGGGGTTGGTCAGCGGGAAGTTCGAGGGCGAGGCCACGTCAAGCGCCTGACGCGCCATGAAATGCACGCGCTCGGCGCTGTGATGATCGAGGCCCGGGATGTCATGGGTCGCATCTTCCCACCAGTCGAGCGTGGCGAGGAACGCCTGTGACCAGACGTTGAACGGCGCGGAAGCCCAGTCGGGATGGCGGAAACGATGATCGTAATCGGGCGCCTTGAACGGCGGGGCCGACCCCGGCTGCAGCGCATAGGACCAGAGCTTGGCCGAGCTGGCCACGGCCTTTTCCGCCAGTTCCATCTGGCGACCGGGCGCACGCACGAGATGCAGCGCCCAGTTTGCGACCGAGGAGCTCGTCGCATAGGGTGAAATCCCGCCCGTCAGTTTCGCGAGCCCCGCACGCAACGTGCGGTCGATATTGCGATGCGGATGCGGGTTCGGGTTTTCGTTGATCGGAGCGGCGGGAATCGCCATCGGGCGATTCCGTTGGGTCTTGTCAGTCACGGCGTTCATGCGGGCCTCGCAAATTATGCGTTTTCCCGACACGTTATACAGCAGATGGTAACAGGACGTTGACGTAAATCAGATTGACGCTGCGTTGCGGCATATTTTTGCCGGTGCGGGGCTGACGCCGGATGCATTCGCCTCAATCCTGAGCAGCGAGGCCCAAAGAAAAGGCCGCCTGAGCATTGCTCGGCGGCCTTTTCTTTTACTGCTCGGTCAGCCTCAGCCCTGACGGGCTTTGAAGCGACGCTGCGTCTTGTTGATCACGTAGACGCGGCCCTTGCGGCGCACGATCTGGCAATCGCGATGACGCTGCTTGAGCGAGCGGAGCGAGTTGCGGACCTTCATGGTCTTTCTCCTAGTCGCGGCGCGCGTGCGCCTTGAAAAACAATGCCCCCGCGCAAGCCGGGGGCGGCGAATTGAATGGTGGGCGGTACTGGGATCGAACCAGTGGCCACTACGATGTCAACGTAGTGCTCTACCGCTGAGCTAACCGCCCACTGACCGTTCGAATCTTTTCCGATCGCACGCGCGAAAGGCAAGAACCGCTTCGGTTCGGGGGTCTATAAAAGGAGTCGGGGCGGCTTTCAAGAGGGTTTTGAGCGGAAAAAACTCGTGTAAGCTGCGGCAATTGCCGAGGAAGCTCCATGCCCGCCCCCGCCGCGAACTTGTTGCCTTATACCCTGAGCCTGCCGACGCGGCAAAGCGCTGCGCTGGTCTTTGGTTCGCCGCATTCCGGGGCGGACTATCCGCGCGTCTTCACAGAGGCCTCGGTTCTCGACGAGATCGCCCTGCGCTCCTCCGAGGATGCCTATGTCGATCGCTTGCTGGCGGGGGTGGCCGAGCATGGCGCGCCTTTGCTCGCGGCGCGCTATCCGCGCGCCTATGTCGACCTGAACCGCGCCGAGACCGAACTGGATCCGGCGGTGATTCACGGGCTGGGCCGGGGTGTGCGCAGTGCGCGGGTGGCGGCGGGCCTTGGGGTCATCCCGCGGGTCGTCTCGGGTGGCCGCGCGATTTATCGCGGCAAGATGCCCCTGGCCGAGGCCGAGGCGCGGATCGCCGCGATCTGGCGCCCCTATCACGCGCGGCTCGACAGGCTTCTGGCCGAGACCCGCGCGCAATTCGGTCGCGCCGTCCTGATCGACGTGCATTCCATGCCCAGCGAGGCGTTGTCGGGGCTTGGCGCCGCGCGGCCCGAGATCGTTCTGGGCGATCGCCATGGCAAGGCCGCGAGCCCTGCGGTCACCGCTGCGGTTGCCGAAGCGTTCCGTCAGGAAGGGTTTCGCGTTGCGCTGAACGCGCCTTTTGCCGGGGCCTTCATTTCCGAGCGCTACGGCCTGCCCGAGGCGAATCGTCATGTCGTTCAGGTCGAGATCGACCGCAGCCTCTACATGGAAGAGGCGAGCCTGCGCCCGCGCGCCGATTTCGCGCAATTCGTGCACCGGATCGACCGGGTCGCCGCGCGCCTGTGCCGTGCCGCAACGCCCGGACAGCAGCTCGCCGCAGAGTAATCAGGGTTTCTTCTGGCCAAGCCCGCGCCCGGTGCGGATCGCATCGGGGCCGAACCGCGCCCGGATCGCATCCGCCGCCCGCTCGGCGCCCGCGCGGCGCGGGGCCTGCGGGTCGAGCAGGTCGCCGACCGGGTCGCGCCCGTCCGCCGGCGTCAGCACCGAATAGCCGATCCCGATCAGACGGAACGGCCCTGCCTCGGGCACGCCCGCCAACAGCGCGCGCCCCTCGCGAAACAGCGTGTCGGCCAGTTGGCTCGGCTCTTCCAGCGTCATCTGCCGCGACAGCGCCGAAAAATCAGCCCGCCGCAGCTTGAGCGTGACGACGCGCCCCGCCAGCCCCTTGGCTTTCATCCGCCCCGAGACTTTTTCGGCCATGTGCCACAGATGCCCGAGCAGCGCCTCGCGATCGGCGATGTCCTGGTTAAAGGTCGTCTCGTTCGACACCGATTTGATCGGTTCGTTCGGGTTGACGCGGCGCGTGTCCTCGCCATGCGCCAGATGCCAGAGCCGCGCGCCCTGGCCGCCAAAACGTTTTAGCATCTCGTCGCGGCTGAGGCGCCGGATATCGGCCAGCGTGCGCAACCCCGAGCGCCCCAGCGCCGCGCGTGTGGCCGACCCCACGCCCCAAAGAATCGACACGGGTTTGTCGCGCAAAAATGCCTCGGTATCGCCGCGCCCGATCACCGAGAATCCGCGCGGCTTGTCGAGATCCGAGGCGATCTTGGCGAGGAACTTGTTATGCGAGAGCCCGACCGAGGCGGTGACGCCGATTTCCTCCTCAATCGCACGCACCAGCCGCGCCATCTGCAAGGCGGGCGGCGCGTGATGCAGCTTTTCCGTGCCCGACAGGTCCAGAAACGCCTCGTCAAGCGAGAGCGGCTCAATCAGCGGCGTCAGCGCCTGCATCCGCTCGCGGATCTGGCGTGAAACCTGCGCGTAATAGTCGATGCGCGGCGGCACGATCACCGCATCCGGACAGAGCTTCTTCGCCTGAAACATCGGCATGGCAGAACGCACGCCGGAAATCCGCGCGATATAGCAGCAGGTCGTCACCACGCCCCGCGTGCCCCCGCCCACGATCAGCGGTTTCGCGGCCAACTCGGGATTGTCGCGTTTCTCGACCGTGGCATAGAAGCTGTCGCAATCGAGATGCGCGATGGGCAGCGAGAACAGCTCGGGATGGGCGAGGATTCGCGCGCGCCCGCAGGCAGGACAGCGCGGCGGCGCGTCCTCGAAGCAGGTCAGGCAATCTCGGCAAAGAGCAGGCATGGCGCGATCCTAATCCACCGGTTCGCCCCGCGCGAGGGGGCTCCGCCCCCGGCCTGCGGCCTCCCCCGGAGTATTTGAAGCTCGATGAAAGGGCTTTCACTGAGCGGGAAATACTCTCGGGGGGTGAATTGCCCGCAAAGGGCAAGAGGGGGGCAGAAAGCCCCCCTCTCTGTGGTTAGTGCACAGCGGCGTCCGCGGGTTTTTCGCGGGTGCTGGCCGAGGTGCGGCTGCCCACGATCAGCCCGTCGGGCCCGGCGCTGACCTTGACGGTCTCACCGTCCTTGACCTCGCCGCCGAGGATCAGCTCGGCCAGCGGGTCTTGCAGCGCGCGCTGGATCACCCGCTTGAGCGGACGCGCCCCGAACACCGGGTCGTAGCCCTCGTCGGCGAGCCAGAGTTTCGCGGCCTCGTCGAGATCAAGCGCGATCTTGCGCGCGGCAAGGCGTTTCTCCAACCGGCGCAGCTGGATCGTGACGATCCCGTCCATGTTGTCACGGTTGAGGCGATCGAAGATGATCGTCTCGTCGAGACGGTTCAGGAACTCGGGCCGGAAATGGTGGCGCACGGCCTCCATCACCTCGGCGCGGGCCTGACCCGAATCCGCGCCCTCGGGCAGTTGGCTCAGCGCCTGGCTCCCAAGGTTCGAGGTCAGCACGATCAGCGTCTGCTTGAAGTCCACGGTGCGGCCCTGACCGTCGGTCAGTACCCCATCATCGAGCACCTGCAACAGCACGTTGAACACATCCGGATGCGCCTTTTCGACCTCGTCGAAGAGCACGACCTGATAGGGCCGGCGCCGCACGGCTTCGGTCAGCAAACCGCCTTCGTCATAGCCGACATAGCCCGGAGGCGCGCCGATCAGCCGGGCGACCGCGTGTTTCTCCATGAATTCCGACATGTCGATGCGCACCATCGCGGTGTCGTCGTCAAAGAGATATTCGGCCACCGCCTTGGTCAGCTCGGTTTTCCCGACGCCGGTCGGGCCGAGGAACAGGAAGCTGCCCAGCGGACGGTTTTCGTCGTTCAGCCCGGCGCGGGCACGGCGCACCGCGTTCGACACCGCCTTGATCGCGGCATCCTGCCCGATCACGCGACGATGCAGTTCTTCCTCCATTTTTAGGAGTTTCTCGCGTTCGCCTTCGAGCATCTTCGAGGTCGGGATGCCGGTCCAGCGTTCGACCACCTCGGCGATCTGCTCGGGGCGGACGGCCTCTTCGACCATCATCTCGGTATCGCTGCCCTCGATCTCGGCGAGCTGTTTTTCCAGCGCCGGGATGCGGCCGTATTGCAGCTCGCCGGCGCGGGCAAAATCGCCCTCGCGCTTGGCCTGATCGAGCTGGGCGCGGGCCTGATCGAGCTGTTCCTTCACGGTGCGGTCGGATTCGAGCTTGTCGCGCTCGGCCTGCCATTTCGCCGTCATCTCGGCGGCGCGCTGCTGCTGGTCGGCCAGATCGCGTTCCAGCGTTTCCAGCCGGTCCTTCGAGGCCGCATCGTCTTCCTTCTTCAGCGCCTCGGCCTCGATCTGCATCTGCAGGATCTGACGATCGAGCGCATCGAGCTCTTCGGGCTTCGAATCGACCTCCATGCGCAGCCGCGACGCGGCCTCGTCGACAAGGTCGATCGCCTTGTCGGGCAGGAAGCGGTCGGTGATGTAGCGATGCGAGAGCGTCGCCGCCGCCACCAGCGCCGAGTCGGAGATGCGCACGCCGTGGTGCAGTTCGTATTTCTCCTTGATGCCGCGCAGGATCGAGATCGTGTCTTCGACGGTCGGCTCCTCGACCATCACCGGCTGGAACCGGCGTGCCAGCGCCGCGTCTTTCTCGACATATTTGCGGTATTCATCAAGCGTGGTGGCGCCGACGCAATGCAGCTCACCGCGCGCGAGCGCCGGTTTGATGAGGTTCGCCGCATCCATCGCGCCGTCCGATTTGCCCGCGCCGACCAGAGTGTGCATCTCGTCGATGAAGAGGATGATTTCGCCGGCCGCGGCCTCGATCTCCTTCAGGATCGCCTTCAGGCGTTCCTCGAATTCGCCGCGGTATTTCGCGCCAGCAATCAGCGCGCCCATGTCGAGCGCCAGGAGTTTCTTGTTGCGCAGGCTCTCGGGCACGTCGCCGTTGATGATGCGCAGGGCAAGGCCCTCGGCGATCGCGGTTTTGCCGACGCCCGGTTCCCCGATCAGCACCGGGTTGTTTTTCGTGCGGCGCGACAACACCTGCATCGTGCGGCGAATTTCATCGTCGCGCCCGATGATCGGGTCGATCTTGCCCTCCTCGGCGGCCTCGGTCAGGTCGCGGGCGTATTTTTTCAGGGCTTCCATCGTGTCCTCGGCGCTGGCCGAATCGGCGGTGCGGCCCTTGCGGATATCGTTGATCGCGGTGTTGAGCTTCATCGCGGTGACGGCACCGGCATCCAGCGCGTCCTTGGCGCGGGTGTTCACTACCGAAAGCGCGGTCAGGATGCGTTCAACCGGCACGAAACTGTCGCCTGCCTTTTTCGCGATCTTCTCGGCCTCGTCGAGCACGCGCACGACGCTTTGGTCGATATAGACCTGCCCGGCACCGCCCGAAACCTTGGGCAGTTTCGCCACGGCCGCCTCGACCGCCTCGACCACGCGTTGCGGCTCGCCGCCCGCGCGGCGGATCAGGTTGGCCGAGAGACCCTGATCGTCATCCATGAGTGCCTTCAGCAGATGTTCGGGCACCACTTGCTGGTGGCCTTCGCGCATCGCGATGGTCTGAGCGGCCTGAAGGAAACCGCGCGACCGCTCCGTGAACTTCTCCATGTTCATCGGTTCTCTCCTTTTTCTAAGCCCCCGGAAAATTGCGCCGCCCTCGAAAGGCACGGGATCGCTGGCCGGGTCTTGAGACCGAGATGGGGAGGCGGGGCGGGCGGTTCAAGAGGAAATGCCGCGGCAAAATGGGCGCTTTCTCCCCGTCGCGGCATTGCCCGCTGGCCTTGACGCGCCACCCCCAAGATGTGCAAAGGGAGGGGATGCCAAAGGAGCCGCCGATGTCTGAATTTCTGCCCGCCGATGACCGCCTGATCCTTGCCCTTGATGTGCCCAACGCGCTTGCCGGGCTCGATCTGGTCGAGAAACTGGGCGACAGCGTGTCGTTCTACAAGATCGGTCTGGGGATGCTGACGGGGGGCGGGCTGGCGCTGGCCAATGAGCTCAAGCAAGAGATGGGCAAGCGCATCTTCCTCGACATGAAATTCTTCGACATCGGCGCGACGGTGGAAAAAGCGGTGCGCGGGATCGCGCAATATGACCTCGATTTCCTGACCGTGCATGGCGACCCCTACGTGGTGAAGGCCGCGAAAGAGGGGGCTGCCGGGAAAGACCTCAAGATCCTCGCGGTGACGATCCTGACCTCGCTCGATCGTGCCGATCTGGACGGGGCGCTGATCCGCGAGGGCGCGATCGCCGATCTGGTGACGGAACGCGCGGGTCGGGCCTTTGCGGCGGGCGCCGATGGCGTCATCGCCAGCCCGCGCGAGGCCGAGATGATCCGCGCACTGCCCGAGGCCGAGGGCAAGCTGATCGTGACGCCGGGCGTGCGCCCCGCAGGCGCGGCGCTGGGCGATCAGAAGCGGGTGGAAACGCCGGCGTCGGCACTGCAGGCGGGGGCGGATCACCTCGTGGTGGGGCGCCCGATCTGGCAGGCCGAAGATCCGCGCGCGGCGGCGCAGGCGATCCTGCACGAGATCGCGGGCATCTGAGGCGCGCTGCGCCTCAGTTTTCGTTGATGTCGGTGTCCCAGACCTTGGTCTGACTGCTCTGCACGCCGACAAAACGGCGCAGCCCGATCCAGGCGATCAGCGAGAACACCGCAAAGACAAACAGCATCGGGGCGAGCGAGCCGCCCAGAAGCCCCGCCCAGATCAGCACGCCAACCACGACCGCGCCAACCGCAAAACCCAGCAGGATGAAGCCCGGCAGGAGCATCTCCAGCCCGGCCAGAACGACACCGGCCACGATCCAGACCCAGGGTTCTTGCCAGAGGATCATTTCGCACCTCCGCGCAGGAGCGTGAAGGCATCGGTGAATGCATCCAGCGCGGCGGCGGGCAAGAGAACCGTCTGCTTGCCATTGCCCTGCGCCACATCCGAGAGCGCCTCGACCTGTTTCATCGCAATCTGGTATTGCGCGGCCTCAAGCCCGTTCTTGGCGATCGCCTCGGCGATAACTTGCGTCGAATAGGCCTCTGCCTCGGCCAGAACGCGTTTCGCCTTGGCTTCCTGCTCGGCGGCATACAGTTCGCCATCGGCGGCCAGCTCGACGGCACGCTTCTTGCCCTCGGCCTCGGTGACCTGCGCACGGCGGGCGCGTTCGGCATTGAGCTGTTGCAGCATCGCCGCCCGCGTCGCCTCGTCGAGGTTCACGTCGAGGATCTCGGCGCGGGTCACTTCGATGCCCCAGTCATCGACCATCGCCGCGACCTGCTCGCGCACCTTGGCGATCAGCTGGGCGCGGTTCGATTGCACCTCGTCCAACTCCATCATGCCGATCTCGGAGCGCACGATCCCGGCGACGGTGGTGGCGATCGCGGCATCGACATCGCGAATCCGGTAGACCGTCTTTTCCGGCTCGGTGATGCGGTAGAAGACCGAGGTTTCGACCTTCACCAGCACGTTGTCGGCGGTGATCGCGTCTTGCATCGCGTTGGGCAGCTGGCGTTCGAGGATCGAGATCTTGTGGCGCACGACATCGAGGAAGGGCACGATGAAGTTGATGCCGGGGCCGAGCACGACGCGCAGGCGCCCAAAGCGTTCGACCACGTGCTTCTCGGATTGCGAGACGATCCGCACGCCGAGGAAAATCGAGAGGATGACAAAACCGGCAAGCGCCAGAAGGACCGCGTTGCCGCCGATAAATTCAGAAATCATGACTTACTCCCCATCATTCCCCTCAATATTGGGGGGACTGGCGGGGATGGAAAGGCTCAATCAGGGCTCTGGTTCAGAAATTTCCAGCCGATCAGCGTGGCCACGACCACGACGGCCCAGCCGCCCGGGCGTGAAAACAGAAAGATCGCGAGCGTGAGCGCCAGCCCGAAGAGACGGGTCGTCGCGGCGGTCGCGGCGCCGAAAATCAGGCCGAGCATCGGTTACAACCTCGGGCCAAAGCGGCGCCAGAGCCAGATCAGCGCCATCGAGCCGAGCACCGCGCCGATCAAGCCGCCGATCCAGCCGGACATCATGAAGAGGCCGCGCAGCACGAAGCCGCCGACCAGCGCGCCAGCGATGCCGATCGCCATGGTGGTGGGAATGTCGGTTTCGATCTTCATCAGCCGCGTGGCGAGGAAGCCCGCAGCGAGGCCGATCACGATCAGGGCGATGATGTTCATGATGCGCTCCTTTGGGAGGATGATGCGCCTTCGGGCGGGGGAAGGAAAGGGGGCGCTGCCCCCGGCCTGCGGCCTCCCCCGGAGTATTTCGGACTCGATGAAATCAGGAGAGGGTCTCGGGCAGGTTCAGGCCCTTGAGGATTTCGGCGGCGGGCATCGGGCGTTTGCCCTCACGCTGCGCGTCGAGGATTGCCAGCGCGCCGGTGCCGCAGGCGAGGGTGAAGCCGCCGAGCACCTCTCCGGGGGCGCCACTGCCTTCGGCGGGGGCCGCGCGCAGGAGTTTGACCCGCTCGCCCGCGATCTCGCACCAGGCGCCCGGGAAGGGCGAGAGCCCGTTGATCTGGTGGATCAGCTCGGATGCGGGGCGCGACCAGTCGATCCGGGCCTCGGCCTTGTCGATCTTGTGGGCGTAGGTGACGCCCTCTTCGGGTTGAGGCGTGCGGGGCAGCGTCTCGACCCCGTCGAGCGCCTTGAGGATCAGCGCGGCGCCCATTTCCGAGAGGCGGTCGTGTAGTTCGCCGGTGGTTTCGGTGGCCTCGATCGGCGTGGTCTGGCGCAAGAGCACCGGACCGGTGTCGAGCCCCGCCTCCATCTGCATGATGCAGATGCCGGTTTTCGCGTCGCCCGCCATGATCGCGCGGTGGATGGGGGCCGCACCACGCCAGCGCGGCAGGAGAGAGGCGTGGATATTGAGGCAGCCGTGTTTCGGCGCATCCAGAACCGCTTGCGGCAGGATCAGCCCATAGGCCACGACCACGGCGACATCGGCCTGCAAGGCCGCCAGATCGGCGCGGTCGGCGTCGGCTTTGAAATTCAGCGGCGTGCGCACCGGCAGGCTGAGCTCAAGCGCTTTGGCATGCACCGGCGAGGGGCGTTCTTTCTTGCCGCGGCCGGCGGGGCGCGGCGGCTGTGAGTAGACGGCGACGACCTCGTGCTGCGTGGCCAGAGCTTCGAGCACCGGCACCGAGAAATCGGGCGTGCCCATGAAAATCACGCGCATCAGCGGCTCCCTTTTTGCCCCGAGCCCTTTTTCGACTTCTGCACCAGCATCTTGCGGCGCAGCGGGCTGAGATGGTCGAGATAGGTCTTGCCGTTCAGATGGTCGATCTGGTGCTGAACGCTGGTCGCCCAGAGGCCGACGAAATCGCGCTCTTCCACCGCGCCCTGATCGTTCAGGAAGCGCACGGTGACGGCGCGCGGGCGCTCGATCGTGGCCCAGACGCCGGGCAGGTTGGGCGAGGCCTCGTCATGCTTGCGCATCTGCACCGAGGCATGGATCACCTCGGGGTTGGCCATGCGCACGGCCTGGCCGCGCTTTTCCGAAGCATCGACCACGGCGAGGCGCATCATGATCCCGATCTGCGGCGCGGCAAGGCCCACGCCGGGCATCGCCTCCATCGTCTCGATCATGTCGTCCCAGATCATCCGCACGGTTTCGGTGATCGCGGTGACCGGCTCGGCGGCTGTGTGCAGGCGGCGGTCTTCGTAGGGAATGAAGGGGCGGGTGGCCATCAGGCCTCCTTGGTGCGGGCACGCTCACGTTTGAGCTTTTCCATCTTACGGGTGATCATCGAGCGCTTCATCGCGCCGAGATAATCAATGAAGAGCTTGCCGTTGAGGTGGTCGAACTCATGCTGCGCGCAGGTCGCCCAGAGCCCGTCGAACTGTTCCTGATGGATCTGCCCGTCGAGGCCGAGCCACTGCATCCGCACCTCTTTCGGGCGGGTCACCTCGGCATATTGTTCGGGGATCGAGAGGCAGCCCTCTTCGTAGACATTGGTCTCTTCCGAGGCCCAGGTGATCTCGGGGTTGATCAGCACCATCGGCTCGGGGGCGGCATCCTTTTCCTTGACGCAATCCATCACGAAGACGCGCTTGAGCACGCCAACCTGCGGCGCGGCGAGGCCGACGCCGGGCGCGTCATACATCGTCGCCAGCATGTCATCGGCGAGCTTGCGGATCTCGTCGTTCAGCTCGGAGACCGGCTCGCAGAGTTTCTTCAGCCGCGGGTCGGGATGGATCAGGATCGGTCGAATGCTCATGCCCGGTGATGTAGGCGAAAGCCCCGCTTCGCGCAATGGGCGCAGGGGATTGTGCCATAGACAATTCCGTATTTGCATCGGTCCGCCGGGGCTGATTGGATGCGCACAATAACCGAGACAGGATCGCCAGATGACCGTGAAGCCCGAGTTTGCCGCCATTCCCGATTTCGACGAGGTCATCGACCGAGTCGGCACCCATTCCGCGAAATGGGACGAGATGGAGAAAGTCTATGGCGTCGCGCCGCAGGACGGGATCGCGATGTGGGTGGCCGATATGGATTTCCGTCCGCCGGCCTGTGTGCAGCAGGCGCTGCAGGGGATGCTCGATCACGGGGTCTATGGCTATTGGGGCGACGAAGACGCCTATCGCGCGGCAATCGGCTGGTGGATGAAGAACCGCCACGGCTGGGAGATCGAGCCGCATTGGATCTTTACCACGCACGGGCTGGTCAACGGTACGGCGCTCTGTGTCGATGCCTTCACGCAGCCCGGCGAGGGCGTGGTGCTGATGACGCCGGTCTATCATGCGTTTGCGCGGGTCATCCGCGCTGCGGGGCGCAAGGTGGTGGAATGCCCGCTGGTGCTTGAAGACGGGCGCTATCAGATGGATTTCGATGCCTGGGACGCGCAGATGGACGGATCGGCCAAGATGCTGGTCCTGTGTTCACCGCATAACCCGGGCGGGCGGGTCTGGAGCGCGGATGAGCTGCGCGCCGTGGCCGCGTTCTGTCGGCGCCATGACCTCGTGCTGGTCTCTGACGAAATCCACCACGATCTGGTGATGCCGGGCCAGCGCCACATCCCGTTCCCGGTGGCCGTGCCCGATCAGCCTGTGGTGATGATGAGCGCCACCACCAAGACCTTCAACATCGCGGGCAGCCATTCGGGCAATGTGATCCTCGCCGACCCGGATCTGCGGGCGAAATTCGGGGCGCGGATGGCGGCGCTGGGGATCTCGCCCAACTCCTTCGGGATTGCGATGGCGACGGCGGCCTATTCGCCCGAGGGTGCGGCCTGGGTCGATGCGCTGAATGCGTATCTTGATGGCAACCGCCAGATTTTCGACGAGGCGGTCAATGCGATCCCCGGCCTGCGCTCGATGCCGCTTGAGGCGACCTATCTGGCCTGGGTCGATTTCACCGGCACCGGCATGTTGCCCGCCGAATTCATCGCGCGTGTCGAGAAAGAGGCAAAGATTGCGGCCAACCACGGCGTGACCTTCGGACTTGGCGGCGAGAATTACCTGCGCTTCAACATTGCCACGCCGCGCGCCCGTGTCATCGAGGCTGTAGAGCGGTTGCGCGCGGCCTTTGCCGATCTGCAATGATCCGGGCGCTGGCGCGGCTGTTTTCGGCGCTCACGCTGGCGGTGCTGATTTGCGGATTGCTGGTGGTGGTGCCGTTCCGGCCATATCCGGGCTTGCCTGAACTGGAGTTGCCGCCCACGCAATCCCAGCCCCTGACCGGGCCGGTCAGCCGAATTCTGGTCGAGAAATCCGCGCGTCGGATGCAGGTGTTCGAAGGCGACCGACTGATGAGGGTCTATCGCATCCGGTTGGGGTTTTCGCCGCAGGGAGACAAGCTGCAGGAAGGGGACGGCCGCACGCCCGAGGGGGTGTTTCGCATCGACCGGCGCAATGCGGGCTCGGCCTATCACCTGTCGCTGGGTCTCGATTATCCGCAGCCCGAGGACCGGGCGCGCGCCGCCGCGCAGGGCGTCAGCCCGGGCGGAGACATCTTTCTGCACGGTCAGCCGAACCAATTGCCGGAGGGTCTGACGCTGGGCCATGACTGGACGGCGGGCTGCATCGCGCTGGCGGATGCCGAGATTGCCGAGTTGTTCGCGGCCACGCCGATCGGGGCGGTTGTGGAAATCCGCCCCTGAGCCTCAGGTCGACGGCAGGTAGCCGATCGGCGCATCGGGTGCACGCACGAAGTCAAG
This sequence comes from Pseudothioclava arenosa, assembly GCF_002358085.1. Taxonomy (GTDB): domain Bacteria; phylum Pseudomonadota; class Alphaproteobacteria; order Rhodobacterales; family Rhodobacteraceae; genus Pseudothioclava; species Pseudothioclava arenosa. Next base: position 17,236 of record NZ_NTJD01000006.1, on the reverse strand, counting down.
CGCTGCGCGGTCAGTGACCCGGGTCTCGCGCTTGACGGTGCAGATCAGCTCACCGCCCTCGACCTCCGAGGCCACGATCAGCAGCGTGGCGATATGGCGGCTGCCTTCATGCAGCTCGACCAGCCCGCGCAGATGGGTCACAAGCTCGGCATCCAGCGCGACTCCGCCGCGCCAGCGCCGCAGCACGGGCCAGCTGTCCGTGCCCGACACGATCCGCAGCCGCGAGCGGCGCGCCTGCCCGCGGGCCTCTGCATCGCGCAGCGCCTGAACAATGTCCTTGGGAATGAATTCCATGGCCGTGGCTCCCCCCAGAGTGATCTCCCAAGCCCTGATCCTGCGTCCGCTCAGATGAAAATCAAGTGAAGCCTGCGTAAAACCTTTGCGGCGGCGCAGCAAAGTTGCGTTATTACAACGGGTTACGCTGCGGCTGCACGGTGGCGAGGCTGGTTGCCGCGCGCAGTGGGGCAGGCTAGCCTCGCGACGTATCTTGTGAAGGAGCCTCCGATGCGCCGTTTTGCCCTGCCTGTTCTCTTGTCCTGCCTGATGGCGCTGCCGCATGCGGCGCTGGCCCGCGACTGTGGGGGCGATTTCAACGCCTTCGTGCGCGGCCTCAAGAAAGAGGTGATGGCGCGGGGCCTTTCGGCAAAGCAGGCGGATGCGTTTTTCGCAGGCGTCCGGCAGGATCAGCGCGTGCTCAAGGCGGATCGGGCGCAGGGCGTGTTCCAGAAACCCTTCATCGAATTCGCCAATCGCATCATCAGCCAGAACCGGCTCAAGGTCGGCGCGGCGAAGATCAAAAGCCACGCGCGCACCCTCGATGCGGTCGAGCGGAATTTTGGCGTCTCGCGTGGGGTGATCGTGGCCTTCTGGGGGCTGGAAACCGATTTCGGCGGGTTTCAGGGCGATTTCAATACGCGCGACGCGCTGGTGACGCTGGCGCATGATTGCCGCCGCCCCGAGCTGTTTCGCCCGCAAGTGATCGCCGCCGCCGAGCTGTTCAAGCGCGGCGACTTCGACCCGCAGCGCAACAAGGGCGCCTGGGCGGGCGAAATCGGGCAGGTGCAGATGCTGCCCGAGGATATCTTGCGCAACGGCACCGACGGCGATGGCGACGGCCATGTCGATCTGCGCGGATCGTCGGCGGATGCGCTGATGTCGGGGGCCAAGATGCTGCGCGGGCTGGGCTGGCGCGCGGGCGAGCCCTGGCTGCAAGAGATCGTCGTGCCCGAACGGATGGACTGGTCGCAGACCGGGCTGGAAACCGCCCTGTCGACCCGCGACTGGGAAGCGATGGGGGTGCGTGCGCGGAACGGGCGTCTGGCGCCTGGGCTCAAGGGCTCGGTTCTGTTGCCAATGGGGCGCAAGGGGCCGGCCTTCATGGTCTATCCGAATTTCCACGTGCTGTTCGAGTGGAACAAGAGCTTTGTCTACGTGACCTCGGCGGCCTATTTCGCGACCCGGCTCGAAGGCGCGCCGCCCTTCAACCCGGGCAAGCCCGAGCCGGGGCTGAGCGGCAAGCAGATGATGGCGCTGCAAAAGAAACTGGCGCAGCGCGGCCATGACGTGGGCAAGATCGACGGCATCCTGGGCGAAAAGACCCGCGCCGCCGTGCAGAAGGAGCAAAAGCGCCTTGGCCTGCCGGCGGATGCCTGGCCGACGCCAACGCTGCTTGGGCGGCTCTGATCAGTTCTCGCGGAAGGCGCGGTTGAAGTAATCGGTAAACGGCTTGAGCAGATAGCTGAGCGGGCTGCGCTCGGCGGTGCGGATATAGACTTCGGCGGGCATGCCGGGCACCAGTTGCAGCGGCGCGAGCTTGTCGGTTTCCCCGGCCTTCAGGACCACTTCGGCGCGGAAATAGGCCGCGCGCGTCGCCTCGTCCAGCAGCGCATCGGCCGAGATCCGGCTGACCTGCCCGAACAGCTCGGGGGTGGTGCGCGCCGAAAACGCCGAAAAACGCAGCGTGACGGGCAGGCCGATCGCCACCTCGTCGATATGGATCGGCGGGATCCGCGCAGAGATCACCAGCGGGCGATCCTGCGGGATCAGGTAGAGCACCGGATCGGCCGCCCGGATCACCGAGCGCGGCGTGGTGACCGCCATCGCATGCACCAGCCCCGAAACCGGCGCGCGAATGTCGAGCCGGTCGATCTGTTCGCTCAGCGCGCGGCGGCGTTCGGCCAGTTCCAACTCGCGGTAGCCGGTGTTGCGCAGCTCGGTCTCGGCCTCTTCGCGACGCTGCGAGGCAAGCCGCAGTGCCTCGATCGCGATTTCGGTCAGCCGCGCCTCGGATTGTGCGCGCGCCGCCGTCAACTCGCCGATCTGGCCCGCCAGCGCCGCTTCTTCGCGCTCAAGCGCCAGCACGCGCCCGGCCTGCGCCAGCCCACGTTCAAAGAGCTTGCGCTGGTCGGCCAGCTCGCGCCGGATCAGGTCGACCTGCGTCGAGAGCGCGGCCAGTTGCGCGCCGATGCCTTCGATCTGACGCTCGGTCTGTAGGCGCCGCTCAGCCAGTTGATCGAGCGATTTCTGCATCGTCTCGCGCCGCGCCGCGAACAGGTTGCGCTGCCCCTCCATCAGTTGGGCAATGGCCGGATCGGAGGCGGCGGTTTCGGCCAGCTCGGCGGGGAAGCGCGTTTCTTCGGCATCGTCACGCTCGGCCTCAAGCCGCCCACGCCGCGCCAGCAGCTCGAAAAACTGGCTCTCGACGATGGTCAGTTCCGAGCGCAGCAGCGTCCCGTCCAGCCGCAAGAGCAGGTCGCCGGCTTCCACCAGATCGCCATCCTTCACGAGAATCTCGGCGATGACGCCGCCATCGGGGTGCTGCACGATCTGGCGATTCTGCTCGACCTCGACCTGGCCCGAAGCCACGACAGCGCCCGATATCGAGCTGAACGCCGCCCAGAGCCCGAAGCCGAAGATCAGCACCGCGATGGCCGCAAGGCCAAGCGTGACCGCGCCGCGGGCGGAGGGGCTGGCCTGGCGCTTGGGTGAGGACGGGCCGGTCATGCCACACCTCCGGGCTGGATCCGCCCCTGCGGGCCGCGGCCAATCTCCTGCGCATTCGCCAGCACCGCCTTGAGCACCTGATCGCGCGGCCCCAACGCCCGGCAGACGCCGTTGTCGAGCACCATCACGCTATCGCATTCGGCAATCGCGGCTGGCCGGTGCGCCATGATCATCACTGCGCCGCCCGAGGCCTTCATCGCGCGGATCGCCGCGTTCATCGCCTGCGATCCTTCATTGTCGAGATTGGCGTTCGGCTCATCAAGCACCAGCAGAACCGGGTTGCCGTAAAGCGCGCGGGCAAGGCCGATGCGCTGGATCTGCCCGCCCGAAAGCCGCCCACCCGATTGCGTGACGCGCGTGTCATAGCCTTCGGGCAGATCGAGAATCATCTGATGCGCGGCGGCGCGTTTCGCCGCTTCGACGACAGCCTCGGCATCGGGGGCGGCGGCAAGCCGCGCGATATTCTCGGCGATGGTTCCGTCAAACAGTGTGACGCGCTGCGGCAGGTAGCCGATCAACTGGCCGCGCACATCGGGTTCATATTGGTCGAGCGTCGCGCCATCGAGGCGAATCCAGCCCGCCGCTGGCGGCCAGACCCCGCAGATCGCACGCGCGAGCGTCGATTTCCCGGCGCCGGAGGGGCCGATCACACCCATCGCCGTGCCCGGTTCGAGCGTGAAGCTCAGCCCTCGCAGGCTTGCCACTTTTTGCCCCGGAGGCGCGATCGAGAGTTGCTTGGCCTCAAGGTGTGCGCGGGGCCGCGGCAGTGCGGTGCGCGGCGCTTCGGGCGGGGTCGCACCAAGCAAGAGCGCAAGCCTTCCCCAAGAGGCGCGCGCCCGACCCAGAAGCGGCCAGCCCGCGATCACCTGCTCGACCGGGGCCAGCGCGCGGCCCATCAGGATCGAAGCCGCGATCATCGCGCCGGGGCTCAGCTCGGCGCGCAGCACGAGCCAGGCGCCAAGCGCCAGCATCGCCGATTGCAGCATCATCCGGAAGGTCTTTGAGCCGACCGAAAAGCTGGAGCCCAGATCGCTGGCGGTCAGGCCCGCGCCCGAGGCCGCCTCGCGCGCCAGGAGCCAGCGCGCAAAGCTCGCGTCGCGCATCCCGAGCGCCTGGATCAGCTCGGCCTCGTCGCGGAGCTGGTCGCTGAGGCGATTCGCGGCAATATCCGCCTGCGCGGCTTGCAGGACGCTGGCCTGGGTCATGCGCTGATTGATCAGGGTGACGGCGACCAGAATTGCGCCGCCGGTCAGCGCCAGCACGCCGAGCCACGGGTGGAACACAAAGATCGCTCCAAGGAACAAAGGCGTAAAGGGTAGGTCGAGGCAGGCGATCAATGCGGGGGAGGCCACGAATTTCTGCACCGCCTCCAGGTCACGCATCCCGGTTGCGGCAAGCCGGTCTCCGGGCAGGGCGGAGCTGCGCCGCAGCACCGCCGAGAACACCCGCCCCTCAAGTCGGGCCTGCAGCGCGGCGGCGATGCGCGACATCACCCGCGCCCGCGCACCATCCAGCAGCCCCATGATCACGAACAGGAACACCACCAGCAGGAACAGCGCGGTCAGCGTTTCCAGCGCGCGCGACGACAGAACCCGGTCGTAGACCTGCAGCATGAACAGCGGGCCGGTCAGCATCAGCAGGTTGACGAAGGCCGAAAACAGGGCCGCCGACAGCACCAATCCCCGCAAGGGACGATGCGCCGCGCGCAGCTCGCGCGCGCCAGTTTGTTGATCGGGGTGGTGCGTCATCCGCGTCTCAATGGCCCTGTTGTCGCGTTTCTAATCATAAAGAGGTTAATATCGTACCTCGCGCAACCGCGGCCTGCGCGGCGGGCGGAGCCTTGTTCTTTGAGGGTCAAAAGCCTATTTCTTATCCATAGGGTTGTGATCGAATTTTTGCCGCCTGTCATCCCGTTGGGATGGCAAGAGTGTGTCTGGGGGATGAATGTCGGCTTTGGGCAACAGCATCGGGCGCGGTGCCGCGTCTGCTTTTGTGCTGGCGGCGGTTGTGCTGGCGGGCTGCGCGGCGAAACTGCCTGCGCCGGGCGAGATCCATGACCCCTACGAGGCCGAAAACCGCGAAACCCATGACATGAACAAGCGTCTCGATCAGGCGATGTTCAAGGAGGGTTCTGGCGGCCCGCCCGGTCCGATCGGGCAAGCGGTGTCGAACCTTCGCAACAATCTCGGCCTGCCGCGCATGGTGGTGAACTCGACGCTGCAACTGCGCCCCGAGCCCGCCGCCAAGAACACTCTGCGTTTCGCGATCAATACGACGCTGGGCATCGGCGGCATCTTTGACCCGGCCGGGCATTGGTTCGGTCTGACCGAGGAAACCACCGATTTCGGCGAAACGCTGCATGTCTGGGGCGTGGGTGAGGGCAATTATGTCGAGCTGCCCGTGATCGGCCCCTCGACCGAGCGCGATGCAGTGGGCCGTTTCGTCGACCTGCTGATCGATCCGGCGTTGCTTCTGGCCAATGGCGAGGAAAAGGCCGCCATTCTCGCCTTGCGGATCGCCGCCCGCTCGGTCGATCGCAAACGCTATGCCGCGACTGTGAATTCCATTCTTTACGACAGCGCGGATAGTTATGCGCAGAGCCGTCTGCTCTATCTGCAAAACCGCCGCTTCGAGCTTGGCGGAGATGCGGCCACCGAGGCCGAACTGTTCGATCCCTACGAGGACCCCTATGCCGAATGATCTGTTGTCCCGCCGAAACCTGATGATCTCTGCCGTTGCCGGGGGGATGGCCGCTGCCATGCCGCTTCCCGCGCTCGCGCTGAACGATTCGCAGGCGCGCGCACTGATCATCAAGGCGGTCGATGACGTGAACCGGGCGATTGCCTCGGGCAAGACGGGACCCGCGCTTTATTCCGACTTTGAGCGGATCTTTATCAAATACGGCGATGTGCCGATCATCGCGCGCTCGGCGCTGGGCGTAGCCGCGCGTCAGGCCAGCGCCGCGCAGATGGCGGCCTTTACCAAGGCGTTCCAAGGCTATCTGTCGCGCAAATACGGCAAGCGGTTCCGCGAGTTCATCGGCGCGCGCTTCGAGGTGGTGGGGGCGAAGCCCGTGAAAACCTTCTACGAGGTGAAATCCACCGCGATCTTCAAGGGGCAGGCGCCTTTCGAGGTGCTCTGGCATGTCTCGGACAAATCGGGGCAGGACCGGTTCTTCAACCTGATCATCGAGGGGGTGAACCTCTTGGCGGCCGAGCGCACCGAGATCGGGGCGATGTTGGACCGCCGCCGCGGCAATATCGACGCGCTGATCCAGGATATGAAGACCGCCGGCTGAGCTCCCGGCTTCAGAAAGTAAAAGGCGGGCCAGGTGGCCCGCCTTTTCAGTTCTTGCTCAGGATCGAGCCGAGGACTTCCATCAGGATGCGCTCGGCCAGATCGGGCTCGTCGCGTTTCTTGTCTTTCTTGTCCTTTTTCGGCCGTACCTCTTCGATCGGGCGCGACCAGTCGGACTTGCGATTGCCCGGGCCAAGATCGGGGCCTGCAGGCGGAGTGCTGTCAGAGCCCCAGAAAGGCGTGTCAGGGCGCCAGTCCGAGGGCTGCGCCATCGGCAGGGGGCTTGCCGGCAGGCCTGCTTCGACCCGCAGCATGGTCTCGCGCCAGATGTCGGCGGGCAGGCCGCCGCCGGTCACGCCGCTCAGCGGGCGGTTGTCGTCATAGCCCATCCAGACGCCGACCACGTAATCGGCGGTAAAGCCGATGAACCAGGCATCCCGCGCGGCCTGAGTGGTGCCGGTCTTGCCCGCCACCTGCCGGTCGGGCAGGTTCGCGCGCCGGCCCGAGCCGTTCTGCACCACGGAATGCATCATGTAGACCAGCTCGCGCGCGGCTTTCTCGGAAATCACCCGCTCGCCCAGCCCGCCAGACACCCCAAACAGGGCCTCGCTATCGCCCTTCAGGCGCAGCTCGGTCATGCCGTAGGGTTTGACCGAAGAGCCGCCATTCAGGATGCCCGCATAGGCGCCGGTCATCTGCAGAAGCGTAGATTCGGACACGCCCAGGGCCAACGCGGGCCCCTCGGCCAGATCTTCGGCAAAGCCGAAATCCTCGGCGACCTTGCGCACCGCCTCGCGCCCGACGGCCTCCGAGACCCGCACGGTCGCGGTGTTGACCGAATGGGTCAGCGCCTCGGTCAGGGTGATCGGGCCGCGATATTCGCGCGTGTAGTTTTTCGGCGACCACGGGCCGGAGCCCGGCACGTTGATCGTCAGCGGCGCATCCTCGACGATGTCGTCGGGCGTGTAACCCATGTCGAGCGCGGCGGCATAGACAAAGGGCTTGAAGGTCGAGCCGGTCTGGCGCCGCGCCATCGTCGCGTGGTTGAAGGCGCCGGTGACCTTGGTCGCGCGCCCGCCCACCATCGCGCGTACCGCGCCATCGGCCGACATCACCACGATCGCGGCCTCGGCCTCGGAGCCTTCCTTGACCTTGGCCGCAAAGATCGACTGCATCGCCTCTTCGGCCGCGCTCTGGATGCGCTGGTCGAGCGTGGTGCGGATGATCACGTCTTCGGTGGTCTCGGTGGTCAGGAAATCGGGGGCGGCATCCATGATCCAGTCGGCGAAATAGCCGCCGGCGCGTTTCTGCGCCGCCTCCGACAAGGTCGCCGGGTGTTGCCAGGCATAGTCGCGCTCGGCCGCGCTCAGGTAGCCTTGCTCATGCATCAGCTTGACCACCGTCGCGGCGCGGTCCTGGCTGCGTTGCAGGTTGTTGGTCGGCGCGTAATAAGACGGCGCGGGCAGGAGCCCGGCGAGCATTGCCGCTTGCGCCGGGTTCAGATTTGCCGCCGAGATCCCGAAATAGCGTTGCGCCGCGGCCTCGAAGCCCCGAGCGCCTGCGCCCAGATAGGCGCGGTTCAGGTAAATCGTCAGGATGTCGTCCTTGGAGTATTTCAGCTCCATCGCCAGCGCGTAGGGCACTTCCTTGATCTTGCGCTTCACCCCGCCCGAACGGCAGTCGTTTTCATAGGCGGCTTCGGTCTTCCAGCGTTTGGGGTCATATTCGACGCCAAGGCAGAGCAGCTTGGCGACCTGTTGCGTCAGCGTCGAGCCGCCATTGCCCGAGAACGGGCCGCGCCCGGCGGCAAGGTTGATCCGCATCGCCGAGGCGATGCCGCGCGGGCTGACCCCGAAATGCCCGTAGAATCGCTTGTCCTCGGCAGCGATCACCGCGTCGCGCAGATGCTCCGAGACATTCTCGGCGGTGATCTGGCCGCCGAAGGTCTCGCCGCGCCAGGCAAAGACCTTGCCGTCGGTGTCGATCATCGTGACCGAGCCACGGTGGCGCCCGTCGAGCAGCGCCGTGACATCGGGCAGTTGCGAATAGAAATAGAAGGTCGCAAGCCCCACGATCAGCGCAATCGCCAACCCGAACCGCCAGCCGATTCCCCAAAGCACGCGCGCGACGAAACCCAGCGTTCCGAACAGGACGCGCCGGATCGGGCCGCGCCCGCTCGGCGGGCGCTTGCCGCTACGCTTGCGCTTGGTGGAGGTGTTTGCGCGAGGTTTCTTGGGTGCCGCAGGTTTGCTTGCGGAATAGCGTTTGTCCGCAACGAGGGGCCCGCGCGGCCGTCCTGATCCTGCCATGAGTTGGTCCGGTGCCTGTGTTCTTGTTCCGGCCAATCTACACCGCGCCCCCTTCGTTGTGGAGCACATTGCGGTGATGATTCTCTTTTCCAATCGCCCAAAAATTAGACGAGTTGCACAATTTGTATAATTTTTGGGCAGGTATGGCGCAAAATGCTGCATCGCAGCTTCGCCTGAACTTGTCCCGAAGGCCCCGCCTGCGCCTTCTGTCTCCATGTCGCGGCCCCGAGGGGCTCGCCGGATGTCAGACAAGGAAGGGATGACAGGTGAAACTCATTATTGCTGCAATCAAGCCGTTCAAGCTCGAGGAGGTGCGCGAGGCGCTCACCGCCATCGGCGTTCGCGGCATGATGGTGACGGAAATCAAAGGCTTCGGCGCGCAGTCGGGCCACACCGAGATCTATCGCGGCGCTGAATACGCCGTGAACTTCGTGCCGAAAGTGAAGCTTGAGATCGTCGTTGCCGACGGCCTCGCCGATGAAGTTGTCGACACGATCCTCAAAACCGCCAAGACCGACAAGATCGGCGACGGCAAAATCTTCGTTCTCGACGTGGGCCAGGCCGTGCGCGTGCGCACCGGTGAAGCCGGCGACGAAGCTCTGTGAGATAGGGACAGGACTGATCAAGATGAAAAACCTCTCGAAAATCACGGGCCTCGCTGCGGTTCTGACCGCCGCTGCCCTCCCGGTCTTCGCGCAGGACGCCGAAGTGCCGGCTGCGGTTCCGACCGATGTGGCCTGGATCCTCAACACGCTGCTGTTCCTGATCGGCGGCTTCCTGGTGTTCTGGATGGCGGCTGGTTTCGCCATGCTCGAAGCGGGCCTCGTGCGTTCCAAGAACGTCACGATGCAGCTGCTCAAGAACGTGATCCTCTTCGCGATCGCCTGCACCATGTACTACCTCATCGGCTACAACCTGATGTACCCGCTGGGCAACTGGACCATCGGTGCCGATGAAACCGGCGGTTACCTTGGCGCCTTCGCGCTGGCCGTTCTGGAAGCTGTTGGCGTCGGTGCCGATGCGGTGGACGACTATTCCTACGCTTCGACCGGTTCGGACTTCTTCTTCCAGGTGATGTTCTGCGCCACCACCGCCTCGATCGTTTCGGGCACGCTGGCCGAGCGCATCAAGCTCTGGCCGTTCCTGATCTTCACCACGATCCTGACCTCGATCATCTACCCGATCGTCGGTTCGTGGAAATGGGGCGGCGGCTTCCTCGACAGCCAGTTCGGCTTCCTCGACTTCGCCGGTTCGACCGTCGTGCACTCGACCGGTGGCTGGGCTGCTCTGGCTGGTGTGCTGGTCCTCGGCCCGCGTCTGGGCAAATACAAGGACGGCCGCGTCAACCCGATGCCGGGTTCGAACCTGACCCTCGCCACGCTGGGTACCTTCATCCTGTGGCTCGGCTGGTTCGGCTTCAACGGCGCCTCGCAGCTCGCCATGGGCTCGATCGGTGACGCCGCTGATATCTCGCGCATCTTCGTGAACACCAACGCCGCTGCTGCTGGTGGTGCGATCGCCGCGCTGATCATGACCCAGCTGCTCTACAAGAAGCCCGACCTTACCATGGTGCTCAACGGCGCGCTGGCCGGCCTCGTGTCGATCACCGCTGAGCCGCTGACCCCCGGGATCGGTGTTGCGACGCTGATCGGTGGCCTGGGTGGCGTGATCGTGGTCTTCGCGGTGCCCTTCCTCGACAAGATCAAGATCGATGACGTCGTGGGTGCGATCCCGGTTCACCTGATCTGCGGTATCTGGGGTACGCTGGCGGTTCCGCTGACCAACTCGGATGCGACCTTCTACGGCCAGATCGTCTCGATCGTGATCGTCGGCGCCTTCACCTTCACCGTCTCGCTGGTGGTCTGGATGGCCCTGAAAGTGGTCATGGGCATCCGCGCTCCGCAGGAAGACGAGATGATGGGCCTCGACAAAGCCGAGCTCGGCATGGAAGCCTATCCGGAATTCAAGGTCTGATCCTGAATTGCGGTTGATCGGAAGGCCCGGGGGAAACCCCGGGCCTTTTTCGTTGTGGCGCGGCCGGGAATCTGTTGGCGCAAAAGAAAACGGCGGCCCGAGGGCCGCCGTTTCGCTGTTTCTGTGGGGGCGGCTCAGACGCCGGCGTCGATGATCGCCTGCGCCAGAAGCGGCACGGTCTTGTCGTTCAGCCCCGCGATGTTCAGCCGCGAGTCGCCGACCATGTAGATCGCGTTGTTCTGCTTCATCGTCTCGACCTGCTCGGGCGAGGCGCCGATGCGCGAGAACATCCCGCGGTGGGTGGCGACGAAATCGAAACGGTCCGAGTTGGACAGCTTGCGCAGCTCGTCGGCCAGTTGCTGGCGCAGACGCAGCATGCCGCCGCGGACCTCTTCCAGCTCGGCTTCCCACTCGGCGCGCAGCGCCTTGTCGGTCAGCACACGGGTGACCAGCGCCTGCCCGTGATAGGGCGGGAAGGAGTAGGTCTGACGGTTGAGGAAGGCCAGCGTGCCCTGCGTCACCGGTTGCGTGGCCGCATCGCCCAGCACCATCAGGCAGCCGGTGCGTTCGCGGTAGATGCCGAAGTTCTTCGAGCAGGACGCCGCGATCAGCACTTCGGGCAGGCGCGAAGCGATCAGGCGGGTGCCCGCCGCGTCTTCCTCAAGCCCGTCGCCAAAGCCCTGATAGGCGAGGTCGATCATCGGGATCGCGCCGGTCTTTTCGAACAGGTCCGCGACCACGCCCCATTGCTCCAGCGTCAGGTTGGCGCCGGTCGGGTTGTGGCAGCAGCCGTGCAGCAGCACGATATCGCCCGCTTTCACCGCGGCCAGATCTGCCATCATCGCGTCGAAATCGACGGCGCGGGTGGCGTTGTCGAAATAGCGATAGGGTTTCCAGGCCTGACCCATGAAGTTCAGGATCGAGAGGTGGTTCGGCCAGGTCGGGTCCGACGCCCAGACCGTGCAGCCCGGATTGGCCATGCGCGCGAGCTCGAAGCCCATGCGGCACGCACCGGTGCCGCCCACGGTCGAGAGGCACGACAGGCGATCGGCCGGATAGGCCGCGCCCAGCACCATTTCCGCCATTGCGGCGTGGAATTCGGGCTGGCCCGCCAGACCGGCATAGGTCTTGGTGGTTTCCTGATCCCACATCTGTTTCTCGGCCGCGTGGATCGCACGCATGATCGGAGTGCGGCCTTCGGCGTCCTTGTAGACACCGACGCCGAGGTCGATCTTGGTGTCGCGCGGGTCGGCGCGGAATTCACCCATCAGCGCAAGGATCTTGTCCGGCGCCTGCGGCTTGAGATTGTTGAGCATCATGCTTCTCCGGTTGCGACGCGAAGGTCGTTGAACATGCCCCACTCGGCCCATGCCCCGTCATAGACGGACCAGTTGTCATTGCCTGCACGCTCAAGCGCGAGGGCCAGCATGCAGGCATTCACGCCCGAGCCGCAGGTGGTAATCGCGGGTTTCGACAGATCGACCCCGGCAGCCGCAAAGACGGCGCGCAGCTCTTCGGGGGATTTCATCGTGTTGTTGTCATTCACAAGGGTCATCCACGGCACGTTCTTGGAGCCCGGGATATGGCCTTTGCGCAGATTCGGGCGCGGCTCTTCCTCTTCGCCGATGAAGCGGCCATGCGCGCGCGCGTCGATGATCTCGTAATCGCCCAGCTTCGAGGCATGGGCGACTTGCGTGACGTCCTTCACCAGATTCGCCTGGCGCTGCACGGTGATATGACGATCACGCATCATCGGCGGCAGGTCTTCGATCTCGCGGCCCTCGGCGATCCACTTCGGCAGGCCGCCATCGAGCACCGCGATGTCGGTCTTGCCCATCAGGCGGAAGTTCCACCACACGCGCGGCGCCGAGAACACGCCCATCTGGTCATAGACCACGATCTGGTGGCCATCGCCGATGCCCATCGCGCGCATCCGCGAGATGAACTTCTCGACCGGGGCGGCCATGTGCGGCAGCTCGGAGCGGTTGTCGGAAATCTCGTCGATGTCGAAGAACCGCGCGCCGGGGATATGCGCCTTGTCGTAATCGGCCTTCGCATCGCGGCCCATCTGCGGCAAGAACCACGATCCGTCGATGATGCGCAGATCGGGGTCCTTGATATGCGCTGCGAGCCAGTCGGTGGAAACGAGAGTTTTCGGATCGTCCATGGTGTTCACGCCTCTTTCTGATCGCATTTTTCTTAGCCTCTCGGGGGGAAAGGGTGCAAGGGCAGATGGGGCGTGAGGAGTGTCAAAAGCCTTGAAAAACGGGCTTAGTAGTTCTGTTTCATAAGCCGCTGCTTCTGGCGGTCCCAGTCGCGTTTGGCTTCGGTGGCGCGCTTGTCGGCAAGCTTCTTGCCCTTGGCCAGCCCGATCAGGAGCTTCACCCGCCCCTTATCGTTGAAATACATCTTGAGCGGCACGATCGTCATGCCGTCGCGCCCGACCGCGTTCCACAGCCGGCTCAGCTCGCGTTTTGAGACCAGAAGCTTGCGCTTGCGGCGTTCCTCGTGGCCGAAATGCGCGGCCTGCAGGTAAGTCGCGATATAGGCGTTGATCAGCCACAGCTCGCCCTCCTCGATCGAGGCATAGCTTTCGGCGATATTGGTCTGGCCGGTGCGCAGCGATTTCACCTCGGAGCCCATGAGCACGACCCCCGCCTCGAGCGTGTCCTCGATGGCGTAGTGATAGCGCGCCTGCCGGTTTTCGGCGATCAGCTTGGAGTTGGGATCGGAATTCTTGGCCATGATGGCCCCGAGATAGGCGAGCCACATGCGCCTGTCCAGTGCGGCGACAGCGCGCTTGACCGAAATGCGGCGGCAATTTACCCGCTAGAACATGGAAGCACATCAGATGTTCGTTCAGATCGGGATCGGCTCGTTGATGATGGTGATCAATATCATCATCGCGGGGCTGGCGGCCTGGGGTATGGAAAGCGTGTTCGCGCGCATTCAGCCCTGGCTCGTGCGCGAGCCCCATCGTCCGAAGCAAATCGTGGTGATGCTGGTGACCGCGCTCACCGCGTTGTTTCTGGTAACGGCCGGGGTCTGGATCTGGGCCTTCTGTTTTCGCACCCTCGGGATTTTCATCACGATGGAGGGAGCGGTATATTTCTCGCTCGTGGCCTACACGACGCTCGGCTATGGCGACATCCTGCTGACGCATGAATGGCGCATCCTCGGAGGGATGGCAGCGGCGAACGGGCTTTTGAACATCGGCCTTCTGACCGCGATCATGGTCGAGGCGCTGCGCCATGTGCGGCTGAACCAGATCGAGGCGCGCCGTCTGCACAGGCTTGCCGTGGAAGAAGCCGCGCGCGTCGCCGCGCATACGGCTGCGACGGCGGACGCGCAGGGCTAGTAAGGGCCGCGCGCGGCACGGCCCTTCGCACGCGTCACATCGGCGGCAGGATCACCTGGTCGATCACATGGATCACCCCGTTCGAGGCCGCGACATCGGCGGTGATGACATTGGCCTCGTTCACCTTGACGCCGCCCTCGGTCATGATGGTGACGTCGCTGCCCTGAACGGTCGTTGCCATCATGCCGTTGCTCAGGTCACCCGACATCACCTTGCCCGGAACCACGTGATAGGTCAGCACCGCGACGAGCTTGTCCTTGTTCTCGGGCTTGAGCAGGTCATCGACGGTACCGGCGGGCAGGGCGGCAAAGGCATCGTCGGTCGGGGCGAACACCGTGAACGGGCCTTCGCCCTTCAGCGTTTCGACCAGCCCGGCCGCCTCGACCGCCGCGACAAGCGTCCCGAAGCTGCCCGCGCCGACGGCGGTGTCGACGATATCCTTGGTCTCGGCCTGCGCGCTCAGCGCAAAGCCCGACGCAAGGGCCACGGTGCTCAGCATCATGAAGGTTCTGCGGATCATTCTCTTCTCCCTGGTTTCGTTGCGCCGCCGCTCGGGCGGTGAACGTCATCTGGGAAGACCGGAAAATTCGTCCAGCTTCACAACCTCGTAGAGCGTTCTTGACCATGGAAAAGGCCGCGCTAAGCCAAGCGCGGCCAGAATTTCCACTCAAAAAAATGTGTCCGAAACCGGTTTGGACGGGCGCTTATTCGACGCCAAGCGCCTCTTTCACGATGCCGCCCAGCAGATCTTCGACCATGTCCATCTCGCCTTCCGGGTAGTCGCGGAAGCCGACGGTGATCTGGCCGGGCGTCTCGGGGCGTTCATAGATGAAGATCGTGTAGGGGCAGAACTGCACGTTCTCGGGGTTGGCTTCCATCACCGCGCGCGAGACCTTGGCCGAGCAGAAGGAAAAGATATCGGCGGCGGTAAAGATCGTGCGCGTGCCACCCACGTCTTCCTTGGTGCGCTCGAGCATCTCGCCGGTGTGGCTGGTGTGGTCGATTACCAGACCCGCGTCCATAATCGCGCTTTCCACGGCAAAGGTGATGTTCTCGAAATCATCCTCGACCGTCCA
This sequence comes from Pseudothioclava arenosa, assembly GCF_002358085.1. Taxonomy (GTDB): domain Bacteria; phylum Pseudomonadota; class Alphaproteobacteria; order Rhodobacterales; family Rhodobacteraceae; genus Pseudothioclava; species Pseudothioclava arenosa. Next base: position 2,219 of record NZ_NTJD01000006.1, on the reverse strand, counting down.
GCTGTGCGCCTCTTGCGCCTGCGTGGCCCCGGCCAAAATCATGGCCGCGGCGGCGGCCCCCAGCAACAGTTTCATAATCGCTATCCTCTCCCTCACGGCTTCCCGAGCCGCCTCGGCGTCACCATGCCGCAAATACATTCAAAAGTTAAGATGTAACGCATGCGCCCTTCTGAACGTATTGTGAGGAGAAAGCCGCGCCCGATGCGCTAGGTTTTTTCAGACGACAGGAGGATGCAATGCGCGCCACGAAAATGCTCGGCTGGTCCGAGGTCACCCCGAAAGCCGATTTCCTGAACCGCCGGCAGCTGATTGCCTCGGCTGCAGCGGCCGGTCTGGCGGGGGTTGCCTGGCCCGCGCAGGCCAAGATCGCCGCGCAGCCCTCGCGCTATTCCACCGATGCGCCGCCCAACAGCTTCGATGATATCACCGGCTATAACAACTTCTATGAGTTCGGCTGGGATAAGTCCGACCCGCGCAAACATGCCGGCGCGCTGACCATCGATCCTTGGTCGATCGAGATCGGCGGGCTGGTCGAGCGGCCGGGAACCTATCCGCTGGACGACATCCTGAAACCCGTGACGCTGGAAGAGCGGATCTATCGCTTCCGCTGTGTCGAGGCCTGGGGGATGGTCGTGCCCTGGATCGGCTTCGAGCTTGGCGCGCTTCTGAACCGGGTCGGCGTGGCGCCCTCCGCGAAATACGTGGCCTTCGAGACGCTTCATCGCCCCGAGGAAATGCCGGGTCAGCGCGCGAGCGGCATCGATTGGCCCTATGTCGAGGGGTTGCGGCTGGACGAGGCGATGCATCCGCTGACGATTCTGGCCACAGGTCTTTATGGCGAAGAGATGCCCAAGCAGAACGGTGCGCCGATCCGTCTGGTGGTTCCGTGGAAATACGGGTTCAAGTCGATCAAGAGCATCGTGAAGATCACCCTGACCGAGAGCGAGCCGGTCACCACCTGGAAATCGCTGCAGCCGCGCGAATACGGGTTCTATGCCAATGTGAACCCCGAGGTCGATCACCCGCGCTGGTCGCAGGCCAGCGAGCGGCGCATCGGCGGCGGGCTTTTCGCCAAGCGTGAGCCGACCCTGATGTTCAACGGGTATGCCGAGGAGGTGGCTGGGCTTTACGCGGGCATGGACCTCGCGAAGTTCTACTGATGCAACTGGTCGCGCCGTTGAACAGCTCCTTGCGCCGGGTGCCGCCCGGCTGGGTCTATCTGGCGGGGCTGATCCCGCTGGCTTGGGTGATCTGGCTGACGGTCTCGGGCGGGATCGGCATCGACCCGGTGAAAGAGATCGAGCATCGACTGGGCAAGATTGCGCTCTGGTTCCTGATCGGCGGGCTGGCGATCACGCCCTTGCGCCGGATCGCGGGGCTGAACCTGATCCGCTATCGCCGCGCGGTGGGGCTGATCGCGTTCTTCTATATCGTGCTGCACATGCTGGCCTGGATCATCCTGGATATGGGCCTGTTGTGGGAGCAGGCCGTGCGCGACCTGATCAAGCGCTCCTATCTGTATTTCGGGATGACCGGGGCCGTGCTGTTGCTGCCGCTGGCGCTGACATCGAACAATGCTTCGGTGCGTCGACTCGGGCGCAACTGGCGGCGGCTGCATTGGCTGGTCTACCCGGCCGTGGGCTTCGGCGTGCTGCACTACCTGTGGCAAATGAAGGTCATCACGCCCGAGGGCTGGCTCTGGGCGGGGGTGTTTGCGGGGCTGATGGCGCTGCGATTCCGCCCGTTTCGGGGCTGACCCAGGGGCATGCGCCTAACTTCCTTTCGTTGAATCGGGTGATTTGCGAAAGATTCTTTCTGCAGTCGCAAAATCACTTGGCGCGTGCAGAAAAGTGCCTCCGCCGCCGTCAATGAAATAAGGGGTTTCGGTGCGGTTTCGGAAAAAAGCGCAAGTTTTTTCAAAAAGGCTCTTGCGGACCCCGGCGTCGATCCGTAAATACCGCCTCACCGAAGCGGAACACACCGCAACGGGGCGCCGGAAAGAGCCGCAAGGCACTGGAAAGCAAAACAAAATTGGATACGAGGTTGGCTGGTATCGCCCCAAGGATGAGGCGACGCTAGTTGATTTTGTCTCCGCGCTCTTTGACATTGATAGATATCTGAAGAGATATGTGGGCGGTTTGGTCATTCGACACAGCCGACGCATATCGGCTCTCTAGCTTCGGCGATGATGAGAGTGTCAGCTTCACTGTTTGGCGGTT
>NZ_NTJD01000005.1 GCF_002358085.1 Pseudothioclava arenosa | reverse complement strand
GTCCATGCCGCCATACTTGGCCTTCAGTTTGTAGAACGTCGCGGTGCTCAAGCCGTGCCTGCGGCACACCTCAGCCGTCGGCATCCCGGCCTCCTGTTCCTTGATCATCCCGATTATCTGCGCCTCGATGAAACGGCTCTTACGCATGTGTCTGCTCCTTCAGAGTTGGCGCAGACTCTGCATTAAAGTGAGGGATTTCGCGGGGGGCAGGTCACATCCCATACTCAAACGCACGACCAGTCGGGTATGACCACAGTGACGATGGCGACATCACCTATGCCAACGGGCGGGCCTATCGTCGCGAGACCTCGCGCCATGACCCCGACAATACCATCACGCCTGACGAACAGAAGGTTATGCACCAGCGCCGACTGGAAGAGGCCGAGTTTCGGCAAGCCCGCAATGACGCGAACTTCGCCACCGCGCTGCGCCTCGGTGAAGCGTTGCGCGTGTTGAAGGGCGAGGGTTGACCACATGCCAAGCGCCCGCCAACTCCTCCGTCAGGCCAGGACGCTGAAGGATGCGCGTGACAACCATCCTATCGCGCGGTTCGGGACACCCGAGTTCGAGGCTGAGTTTCGGGAGTCGGTTGAAGCGAACAACCTCGACCGCACGGACATGTTCGGCGAGAACGGCAATGGCGGGGTGCTGGCCTGCCTCAAGCGGTGGGCACGCGATGAGGTCTGGCGCTTGTGGCGGTGACGGACCCCGACTGGCTGGTGCGATGGCGCCGGGGCGAGCCGCCGCTACAGCCGCCCCCACAGCCGCAGGCCGCACCGGGCCAAGGGGGTAAGGGGGGCACCCGCAAAGCCCGCGCTGCAAACGGCGCTGGTAGGGAGGCCTCGGGGTTCAGGGAACCAAGGGAGTGGAAGTTTGACGGATGCAAGCGAAGGGAACCTGTCCTCGACCTTGACCACAACCCGCCGCGCGTCGTCCGCATGGTCGGTTGGCGCATCTGCATGAGGTGCTCGACGTCATTCTTCTCTGACGATGTGGTCAGGGTGAGGATGTGTGGCGAGTGCAAAGCGCCCCCGAAGGGGCAGAGACGAACACCCTAGCCGCTGCCGCAGGAGTGGCAGAGCAGCGGCACGCGGCCTCGCCAGCCGCGCAAGACGTAGGCAACCGTCCCTCGTAAATCCAACGGAGCCAGCCGTCAGTGACTACTCCTTGTCGCTCGCAACCGTAGAAGCGCCTCGGGACATGCGTCCGGGGCGCTTTACTGTTGATTCGTGCAACTCGTACTCAGTGAATATTTCTGCCATGTTATGGGCAACCACAACCTTACGAGATGCAGATGAAGGAATTTTCCAAGGGTCAGTTAAAACGAGAGGCGGACCTCATTGCCACGTGCGCGAAGTGGTCAGGCGAATACCTTCCAAGTCACCATGGGCCGGGTAGCTGGGCTACGACCTACTCAAACGAGTTTGTCTCTGCTTCAACGGACTTATGCTTGTTGTACCATGAGGCGGGTTACAAGTGGGACCATGACACTATAGTTCGCCTGTACATAGCATTTCGAGACAACGGGATCAGATCATGTCGCGGCGGTGTCTTCAACTTTGATACGACCAAATACCTTTACCAACGGCCGATCTTTCGCGAGTTTCAGCGCAGAGGACTCGTAGGCTCCGGCTAAGTCACGCATTCAAGCCAACTAAATTACACGTGAGTCGTCAGGCGACCTGCTTTGCTAGCTATTTGCTTACTGAATAGGTCCAAACGCCACCTGCCACCCTGCCAGGGGTGGTTAAGCGATTCTAACTAGCGGGAAAATTGGTCGGAGCGAGAGGATTCGAACCTCCGACCCCCTGCTCCCGAAGCAGGTGCGCTACCAGGCTGCGCTACGCTCCGACCGTGCGCGGGGGATTAGACTCCTTGGGCGCCTTTTGCAAGAGGGTTTGCAGAGAAAACTCCGCTTTCGCGAACTTCGCCCAAGGCAAAGAAAAACGGCGCGGACAGAGCCGCGCCGTTGAACCGGAAAGACCGGGGATCAGAGCGAGGCGTCGAGCGCCGCGATGATCTTGTCGCCCATCTCGGCGGTCGAGACCGGGGTGCCGCCCTCGGGGCCCATCAGGTCTGCGGTGCGCACGCCATCGGCCAGCACCTTCTCGATTGCCTGCTCGAGGCGGGTCGCCTCGTCGCCCTGGTCGAACGAGTAGCGCAGCGCCATCGCGAAGCTGAGGATGCAGGCGATCGGGTTGGCCTTGCCCTGGCCCGCGATGTCGGGGGCCGAGCCGTGCACGGGTTCGTACATCGCTTTCGGGCGGCCGTTCTCCATCGGCGCGCCAAGCGAGGCCGAGGGCAGCATGCCCAGCGAGCCGGTCAGCATCGCCGCACAATCCGAGAGGATATCGCCGAACAGGTTGTCGGTGACGATCACGTCGAACTGCTTCGGCCAGCGCACCAGCTGCATCGCGCCGTTGTCGGCATACATGTGCGACAGCTCGACCTCGGGGTATTCCTCGTCATGGACGCGCTGGACGACTTCGCGCCACAGGATGCCCGATTCCATCACGTTGGCCTTCTCCATCGAGCAGACCTTGTTGCCGCGACGCTTGGCCAGCTCGAAGGCCGACCGCGCGACGCGCTCGATCTCGCTCTCGGTGTAGCGCTGGGTGTTGACGCCGTAACGCTCGCCGTTCTCTTCAAAGATCCCGCGCGGCGTGCCGAAATAGACGCCCGAGGTCAGCTCGCGCACGATCATGATGTCGAGCCCGGCGACCACGTCCTTTTTCAGCGACGAGAAATCGGCCAGCGCGTCGAAGCATTGCGCCGGACGCAGGTTGGCGAACAGGTCCATTTCCTTGCGCAGGCGCAGCAGGCCGCGCTCGGGCTTCACCGAGAAGTCGAGCACGTCGTATTTCGGCCCACCCACGGCGCCCAGCAGCACCGCGTCCACCTCTTGCGCCTTGGCCATCGTCTCGTCGGCCAGCGGAACGCCGTGCACGTCATAGGCCGCGCCCCCCACGAGGTCTTCGCTGACGTCGAACGCCAGCTCGCGCTTGTCGCCATACCACGAGATGATCTTTTTCACCTCGGCCATGACTTCGGGGCCGATGCCGTCGCCGGGGAGGATGAGAATGGAAGGATTGGCCATGGGTATCTCCAACGAAAAAAGGGTTGCAAGCGGCCTATCCAAAGGGCGGCGCGGGGTCAAGCGCGGCCAAGCGAAAGCCGCCCCGCCACGGTGATTGGCGGGGCCTCGCCGATGGATCGGCGGGGTTTCGCGCGCCTGCGGTTTCCGCGCACGGAAAGTCTCGCCTTCACCGGCGCCCGGCCTAACATGGGGCAAAACAAAAGGGTCGGAGGCAGGATGTCGAACAGGGTGCTGATTTTGGGGGCGGAGGGCGTTCTGGGCGCCGCCCTGGCGCGGGGATTCCGGCAGGCTGGCTGGAACGCCGACCGCTATCATCCCGGCTCCGACATGGTGATCGCGGCGCGCGGTGTGCGCTGGATCGTGAATGCGCTCGACCCCGCCGAGGCCCGCCGCGCCGGGATGAGCGAGCTGACCCATGCGATGCTGGCGGCGGCGGGGCAGAACGGCGCCTCGATCCTGCAGCGCGGCGACCTGCTGGTTTACGGCAAGGCGCCCGCGCCCTGGACCATCGCCACACCGCACGCGCCTTGCTGCGATCTGGGCCGGCAACTGGCGGTGATGGAGGCCCGGCTGCGCGACAAGGCCGCCGAACTGGATCGCACGATCGTGCTGTTGCGCGCGGGCGAGCTGGTGATGGCCGAAAGCCCGCATCCGCTTCTGAACCGGCTGATCCTGAGCGAGGTGGAGCGCGGGCGGATCATCGCACCCGGCCCGCCCGACCTGCCCCGCGTCCATGCCGATATCGAAGACTACTGTGAGATCGCGATGGGGCTTGCCGACACCGCCGACACCATGCCCGGTTTTCTGGAACTGGGCTTTCCGGGCACGCGGTTCTCGACCCGCGAGCTGGCCGACGAGGTGCAGCGCCAGGCCCGGCGTAAGATGGATATCGCGCGCTTTCCCTGGGCGGTGCTGCGGCTGACCGCGCTTTGGCGCAACGCCGCGCGTGAAGCGCTGGAGACGCGCTATCTCTTTGATCAGGAACAGGATTTCGAAGACAGTAACTTTGTCGCCCTGTTCCCGGAGTTTCAGGCCAAGCCGCTGGAACGGATCGTGTTCGAACACCTCTGGCGGCGCGGTATGATCCCGGCCAGCTAGGGCAGCGCGATATCAACCCAGACCAGGTGATGGCGCGAAGCCTGCGTGGCGATGCCCTCTTCGGCGGGCCAGAAAACGCCCGCATCGACCACCTCCAACCCCGCAGAGGGCAGCACGTAGTCGAGCCGGAGGTTGCCCGAATTCCCGCCGAACGCTGCCGTATCCAGCGCCGGATCTCCGGCTTGATCGGGGTTGGCGGCCAGCGCGCCGCCTGCGCTGCGCGGCGCGGGATCTTGCAGCCGCGGGTCGGCCAGAAGGGCCGTCAGGGCACCGCGGCGACCCTCGCCATCCACCGGATCGGTGTTGAAATTGCCCAGCAGAACGAAGCGCTCGGCCGCCGGCTGCACAGGTAAATCTCCGTCAAGATAGCGAAGCCAAAACGCCGCCTCATCATGGTTGCGCCGACCGTTTCGGTCTTCGGGCCCGTCAAAAAGCGGCGGCGTCGCGGCAAAGGCCCAGAGGTGCAGCGCCTCGCCGCCCGGCAGGCGCAAGGGCACATCCCAATGCGCGGTGCTCGAGAGCCGTTGTGCCGCGCGCGCGGTATCCGAGAGCCCCGCACCGTCGAGCTGCGCATCAGGCAGGTCAGCCCAGAGAAATCCGGAAAAATCGCGCGCGCCCGCCGCGTCGATCGGCAACCGCGACAAAAGCGCCAGCCCGCCATCGCCGGTGAACCGGCCATAGCCCTGCGCATCACGCGGCTCGCCGGTGGCGCCGTTTCCATCCAGATCAAGCCCGGTTTCCAGCCCCGCATTCGGGCGCGGCGCGAAACTATAGCCGTAATCTAGACCCTCCTCGCGCAAACGCGCCTCGAAGGCCGCCAGCGCCAGCCCTTCGTGGTCCCAATCGAAGTTGGTCAGCAGAAGGATATCCGGACGCGTCTCGGAAATCACCGCGACAACGGCCTCGACCTGGGCATCTTGCTTTCGAATGTCTTGCAGCAGAAGCCCCGGCCCCTTGCGGCTCAGCTCCGGGTCGAAGCTGGCGATGCGCAGGGTCTCGGCCCCGGCAGGCAGCGCCCAGAACAGCGCCGCGATCAGGCCGGGATAAATTCGGAGACTTCGCTGTGCCGCCGCTTTTCCTCGATCATGCTGGCGATCCGCCCCATCGCGATGCCGCGCATGAAGAGGCTTGCCGGAAGGAATGCCCATGCCGTTACCGTCCAGATCATCGTATGCGGGTTTTCAAGCGTCACCATGGCGAAGCTCGACGAAATCGCCTTCAGCAAGCCCGGAATGACGAAGGGAAGCAAGAACCCAAGCACAATGTTGAACATGCCATCGCGACGCAGGCGCCCGACCACGTCGCCACCGGCGGTCGGGTCAAAGGTCGGCAGGTTGACCCAGACGTTGAACCCGCCGATCGAATGCGGCCAGCCCAGCGTCCGCAGGATCACCACGAAATACGCGAGCGAAATCAACGAGATCATATAGGCGATGCCGGCAGCGGTGCGCACCTGCGAGAGGTGCTCGGGGCTGGCATCTCCGGGCAGCATCATCTGCAGCAGGCGCACGGGACTAAAGGGCAGGTCCACAGAGCGCGCCATCGCACCGCCCAGAACGCTGACAAAACGGGTGAGGGTCGAGGTCTCGTAGCTCGACTGCACCACCACCGACAGCAGCCACACCGTCAGCAGAAGCGCGATGAAGCGGATCCGGTTGAAGGGCGGCGCGTCCCGAAACTCGATCAGGCCGGGATAGACGGAGGCATATTCGAAGAAAGTCAGCGCGCCGGCAAAAAAGGCAACCAGAGCAACGATTTGCGCCGTGTCAGCGGTCACGCCCTGAAGCATCAGCGAGGGAACGGCGATGACGAACATCACCAGGACCGCGCGCACCAACGCTCCTACCAGCCGTGAAAACACAGAGCTGCCCCTTGCCTGCATCGGTTGCGGCGCGTCCGCACCCCGACTATTCTTGCTTTTCTCGCCAATTGTGGCGGACTGCCTTATTCTTGCCATGAATTTGCCCACTTTCATCAGTCGTGGCAATGTATTCTTAAGACTAACGATGGGTTTCCGGCCATTTCGGGGAGGAACTGGTGCGGAGTTGCATCAAAATTGGTGCAAAAAAAAGGCCGCCTAGACAGGCGGCCAATATATTGTGTTTCAAAGGGTTAATGCCACTAAGGGCCCCCTGATCAGATCCACGGACGGGCTTGCGCCATCTGCGTCTCAAAGCTGTCGATCGCCGAAGCCTTCTCCAGCGTCAGGCCGATATCGTCGAGGCCTTCCAGCAGGCAGTGTTTCTTGAAGGGATCGACGTCGAACTTGATCACGGTGCCGTCCGAGGTGGTGATCTCCTGGCTTTCGAGATCCACGGTCATCCGCGCGTTCGAGCCCTTCTCGGCATCCTTCATCAGGATATCGACCTGCTCTTGCGGCAGGACGATCGGCAACATCCCGTTTTTGAACGAGTTATTGAAGAAGATGTCGGCGAAGGAGGTCGAAACGATGACCTTGATGCCGAAATCGGCGAGCGCCCAGGGCGCGTGCTCGCGCGACGAGCCACAGCCGAAGTTGTCGCCCGCAATCAGGATCGAGGCTTCGCGGTATTGCGGCTTGTTCAGCACGAAATCGGCAATCTCGTTGCCTTCGCGGTCATAGCGCATCTCGTCGAACAGGTTCACGCCGAGGCCCGAACGCTTGATCGTCTTGAGGAAGATTTTCGGGATGATCATGTCGGTGTCGATGTTGACCAGCGGCATGGGCGCCGCGATCCCGGTGAATTTGGTAAATTTTTCCATCTTTCTGGACCCTATATCTTGTGTTCGGGGCAATTCCGGCCGTGTTTCCTACACGTTGCCAAATTCCCCCGAACCCGGGATTTCATTGCTCAGGCGTCAACCGATTCCGCCATCATCTCGCGCACGTCGGTCAGGTGGCCGGTGAGGGCCGCCGCCGCCGCCATCGCGGGCGAGACGAGGTGGGTGCGGCCCTTGTAGCCCTGGCGCCCCTCGAAGTTGCGGTTCGAGGTCGAGGCGCAACGCTCACCTTCCGACAGCTGGTCGGGGTTCATCGCGAGGCACATCGAGCAGCCCGCCATGCGCCATTCGAAACCGGCGTCGATGAAGATCTGGGCGAGGCCCTCTTCTTCCGCCTGCGCACGCACGAGGCCCGAACCCGGAACGACCATGGCGCGCATGCCGTCCTTGATCTTTTTGCCCTTCAGGATCTCGGCGGCGGCGCGCAGGTCTTCGATGCGGCCGTTGGTGCAGGACCCGATAAAGACGGTGTCGATCTGAATGTCGGTCAGTTTCTGGCCCGGGGTCAGCCCCATGTAATCCAGCGAGCGGCGCGCAGCCTCGACCTTGCCGCCCTTGAAATCCTCGGGGGCGGGAACGACGCCCGAGATCGGCAGCACGTCCTCGGGCGAGGTGCCCCAGGTCACAACCGGCTCGATCTCTTCGGCCTTCAGGGTGACGACCTTGTCGAAATGCGCGCCCTCGTCGGTGTAAAGCGTCTTCCACCAGTGCAGCGCGGCCTCGAACTGCGCGCCTTTCGGGGCGTGCGGGCGGCCTTTCACGTATTCAAAGGTCTTTTCGTCCGGCGCGATCAGACCGGCGCGGGCGCCGCCTTCGATCGCCATGTTACAGACGGTCATGCGGCCTTCCATCGAGAGATCGCGGATCGCTTCGCCGCAATATTCGATGACATAGCCGGTGCCGCCGCCGGTGCCGGTGGCGCCGATCACCGCCAGCGTGATGTCCTTGGCGGTGACGCCCGGACGCAGCTTGCCGGTGATTTCCACCTTCATGTTCTTCGATTTCTTCTGGATCAGCGTCTGGGTGGCCAGAACGTGCTCCACTTCCGAGGTGCCGATGCCGTGCGCCAGCGCACCAAAGGCGCCGTGGGTCGCGGTGTGGCTGTCACCGCAAACGACGGTCATGCCGGGCAGGGTCCAGCCCTGTTCCGGGCCGACGATATGCACGATGCCCTGACGGATGTCGTTCACCGGGTAGTAGTTGATGCCGAAATCCTTGGCGTTCTTGTCGAGCGCCTCGACCTGGATGCGGCTTTCCTCGTTGGCGATCACGCCCGAGACGCGGTCGGTCGTGGTCGGAACGTTGTGGTCCGGCACGGCGATGGTCTTTTCGGGGGCGCGCACCGGGCGGCCCGCCATGCGCAGGCCTTCGAAAGCCTGCGGCGAGGTCACTTCGTGGACCAGGTGGCGGTCGATATAGAGCAGGCAGGTGCCGTCTTCGTCTTGGGAAACGACGTGGGCATCCCAGATTTTATCATAGAGGGTTTTGGGAGCGGACATGGCTCTCTCACTTTCGGATAGCTGTTGGAATTCTGGCGGTCGGGCGGCGCCGATGAAGGGGCCGCGCCGGGCGACAGGGACGAAGGCTTCGCCCCCGCGCCGACATCAAAGTCGGGCGAGGATGGAACGGCTTTCGCCGTAGAACCGCTCGCGCAGGCGGGCGCGGTCATCCATGTCGAACAAGCTCATCATGGGGCGCGATATAGGGGATTGAACTGAGTCCCGCAAGGAAATCCGGCCCCCGAAAGGCTTGCATGCTTGACAATCCGCGCGGTTTCAACGACCGGGGCGGGATACGGTGGCCCGGTCGTTGAGATTTCGTGACACGAGTGCTACCTTGAAATCATGCCCTGCGCCGGGGCGGGAGCGGCGCGCAACCCCTGGAGGACTATGTCCTGTCTGAGCATTCTGCCGCCGATGCGGCATCACCGGAGGCTTCAATGAGCGCTACCGCCACGGAGCCGACCAGCGACCAGATTCTGGAACGCGTGATCTCCTCTCTCGAAGATGACAAGGCCGAAGAGATCGTGACCATCGATCTGCGCGGGCGTTCGTCGATTGCAGATTACATGGTGATCTGCTCGGGCCGCAGCTCGCGTCAGGTCGGCGCCATCGCCGAAAAGCTGATGGAACGGCTGAAGGAAGACTTCGGGCGGCAATGCCGCATCGAGGGCAAGGAGCAGGGCGACTGGGTGTTGATCGACACCGCCGACGTGATCGTCCACGTGTTCCGCCCCGAAGTGCGCGAGTTCTACCAGCTCGAGAAGATGTGGATGCCCTCGGGCGCCCCGGTCTGATCAATGAAGATCACGGTGGTGGCGGTGGGGCGGCTGCGCAAGAGCCCCGAGCTGAGCCTGATCGACGACTATCTCGACCGTTTCAACAAGGCGGGCCGCAGCTTTGGGCTGGGGCCTGCGCAGATCATCGAGGTCGAGGACAAGAAGAACCTTGGCATGGAAGCAGAGGCTGCGCTGATTGAGCGCGCCTTGCCCACCGGTGCCGTGCTGGTCACGCTCGATGAGCGCGGCGAGGTGATCTCCAGCCCCGATTTCGCGCAGAAGCTGGCCGGCTGGCGCGATGGCGCGCGCGATGTGGCCTTTGTCATCGGCGGCGCCGACGGGATCGCCCCCGCGCTGCGCGCCAGGGCCGATTACTCGATTTCCTTCGGCAAGATGGTCTGGCCGCATATGCTGGTGCGGGTGATGCTCTCGGAGCAAATCTATCGCGCCGGGCAGATTATCGCGGGTACGCCCTATCACCGTGTGTAATCGGGGCTCCGCCCCGAACCCCGGAGTATTTCCAGCTCGATGAAACAAGATTGCGCTATCGGGCCGGGCGCGGAGTTGCCGCGCGCGTGACAGGCGCGTAAGAGGGGGCAACACTGTCTGGAGGCCCCGATGACCACCCCGAAACCCGTTGTTCTGTGCATTCTCGATGGCTGGGGCGAACGCGCCGAGACCGAGGGCAACGCGCCCGCGCTGGCGCAGACGCCGAATATCGACAAGGTCTGGGCGAGCTGTCCGAAGGCGACGCTGATCACGCACGGGCCCGATGTCGGCCTGCCGACCGGGCAGATGGGCAATTCGGAAGTCGGCCACACCAATATCGGCGCGGGGCGCGTGGTGGCGATGGATCTTGGCCAGATCGACCTCGCGATCGAGGATGGCGCGTTCTTCCAGAATGAGGCGATCCTCGAGTTTATCGCGGCGCTGAAGGCCTCGGGCGGGGCGGCGCACCTGATGGGTGTGGTCTCGGATGGCGGCGTGCATGGCCATATCGAGCACGTGCTGGCGGCCTGCAAGATGATATCGGGCGCGGGCGTGCCGGTGGTCCTGCATGCGATCACCGACGGGCGCGATGTCGCCCCCGACAGCGCCCGCCATTTCGTCGAGCAACTGGTCGCGCGCCTGCCCGAAGGCTGCGAGGTCGGCACGGTGATCGGCCGCTACTGGGCGATGGACCGCGACAACCGCTGGGAGCGTGTGGGCCGCGCCTATGAGGCGATGGTCCATGCCAAGGGCGAAACTGCGCCCGACCCGGTGACGGCGGTCACGCAATCCTATGCGCTGAAGGAGATGGACGAGTTCATCGCCCCCACCGTGATCGACGGCTTTGCCGGCGCCAAGGACGGCGACGGGTTCTTTTGCCTGAACTTCCGCGCCGACCGCGCCCGCGAGATTCTGCGCGCGCTGGGCGAGCCGGGCTTTGCCGAGTTCGATACCGGTCGCCGCCCCGCCTGGGCCGCGATGCTGGGCATGGTCGAGTATTCCGAAGGCCACAACGCCTATATGACCACCGCCTATCCCAAGCGCGAGATCGTCAACACGCTGGGCGAATGGGTCGCAAAACAAGGGCTTACGCAATACCGCCTGGCCGAGACCGAGAAATATCCGCATGTGACCTTCTTCCTCAACGGCGGCAAGGAAACGCCCGAGAGCGGCGAGGATCGCTTCATGCCGAAGTCGCCGAAAGTGGCGACCTATGACCTCCAGCCCGAGATGTCGGCGCCCGAGGTGACCGACCGTTTCATCGCCGCGATCGAGCATGGCTATGACCTGATCGTGGTGAATTTCGCCAACCCCGACATGGTCGGCCATACCGGCAGCCTGCCCGCCGCGATCGCTGCCTGCGAAGAGATCGACCGCGATCTGGGCCGGGTTCTGGCGGCTCTGGAAAAGGCCGGGGGCGCGATGATCCTGACTGCGGACCACGGCAATTGCGAAACCATGATCGACCCGGAAACCGGCGGGCCACATACCGCGCATACCACTAATCTGGTGCCGGTGGGCCTGATTGGCGGGCCGGCGGGGGTGAGCCTGCGCAAGGGGCGGCTGGCGGACATCGCGCCGACGCTGCTTGACCTGATGAACCTGCCGAAGCCGCCGGAAATGACCGGCGAAACCCTGATCGTGCGGGGCTGATGCGCGCCGCGCTCGCAGCCTTTCTGCTTTCGGCCGGGGCGGTGCTGGCAAGCCCCGCTGCCGATAGCGCGCTGCAGGCCGCAGACGATTTGCGCGCGGCGATCGGGGCACTTGAGGCCGCGCAGACCAAGGCCGACCAGGTCGAGGCGCTGACCGAGACCATTGGTGCCTATGAAACCGGGCTGGGCGCGCTGCGCGACGGGTTGCGCCGCGCGGCCATCCGCGAGCGCGAGATCCGTGAAAGTTTCGACGCCAAGCGCGAGGAAATCGGCCGGCTTCTGGGCGTGATGAGCACGATGGAGCGCTCGGACGGGCCGCTGTTGCTGTTGCATCCAGCGGGACCCGAAGGCTCGGCACGCTCGGGCATGGTGCTGTCCTCGGTGACGCCCGCGCTTCAGGCCGAGGCCGAGGCGCTGCATGTCGATCTGAACGAAATCCAGACGCTGCGCGACCTGCAGGAAAATGCGGCGCGGGTGCTGAATGCGGGGCTCAAATCGGTGCAGCAGGCGCGCACCGCGCTGAGCCAGGCCGTGGCCGAACGCACCGCGCTGCCCGGGCGCTATATCGACGAGCCCGAGGATCTGCGCCGTCTGGTCGAAAGCGCCGACACGCTCGAAGGTTTCGCGCTTGGCCTCTCGGAGCTTGATACTGACATCGGCGCGCCGCTTGAGGATTTCGACGCCGCCAAAGGGTCGCTGCCGCTACCGGTTCTGGGCGCGGTGCTGCGCCGCGCGGGCGAGGCCGATGCCGCGGGCATCCGTCGTCCGGGGCTTGTGATCGCCACCGCGCCCGCCGCGCTGGTGCGCACGCCCTGGCCTGCGACCATTCGCTACCGCGGTCCGCTGCTCGACTACGCAAATGTGATGATCCTCGAGCCCGCAGAAGGCTATCTTCTGGTTCTGGCAGGGCTGGGGACGGTCTATGGTGAGACCGGCGACGTCCTCAATGCGGGCGACGCGGTCGGGCTGATGGGGGGCGTTGAACCCGGCGCGAATGAATTCGGGGCGGAATTCGTACGAGCGGCGCAACTTGGCGGTGGCGCAGGGCGAACGGAAACGCTTTATTTGGAACTTAGACAAAGCGGCAAGCCCGTAGACCCAAGCGGGTGGTTCGCGCAGACGAAAGACTGACGCAGGTTTGGCATGAAAAAGTTTCTCTTCGCGGCGATGGGCGGCACCATCGCGGGCGCCGTCATCGCGGCGCAATTCGCGGCCCCGTTGCTGGCAGAAGAGGCGGCAAAGCCGACTTCGGTCTATGAACAGCTGGACCTGTTTGGCGATATTTTTGAGCGCATCCGCGCGCAATATGTCGAGGAGGTCAACGAGAAGGACCTGATCGAGGCCGCGATCAACGGCATGCTCAGCTCGCTCGATCCGCATTCGAGCTACCTGCCGCCCGACGATTTCGACGACATGAAAGTGCAGACGCGCGGCACCTTTGGCGGGCTCGGCATCGAGGTCACGCAGGAAGACGGGCTGGTCAAGGTCGTTTCGCCGATGGATGGCACCCCGGCTGCGGCTGCGGGCATTCAGGCGGGCGATTACATCACCCAGGTCGATGGCGAAAGCGTGCTGGGCCTGACGCTCGATCAGGCGGTGGACATGATGCGCGGGCCGGTGGGCTCGGAAATCGTGATCACCGTGGTGCGCGAAGGCACGCCCGAGCCCTTCGACGTTTCGATCATCCGCGACACGATCAAGCTGACCGTGGTGCGCGGGCGCCTTGAGGGCAAGGTCGTGGTGCTGCGGATCAGCGCCTTCAACGATCAGACCTATCCGGTGCTGAAGGACTCGCTCGACAAGCAGGTGGAAGAGGCTGGCGGCATCGACCAGGTGGCGGGCTTCGTGATCGACCTGCGCAACAACCCCGGCGGTCTTCTGGATCAGGCGATCGCGGTGTCGGACGCCTTCCTCGACAAGGGCGAGATCGTCTCTACCCGCGGCCGCAACCCCGAGGAAAGCGAGCGTTTCAACGCCGAGCCGGGCGATCTGGCGCAGGGAAAACCGATGGTCGTGCTGATCAACGGCGGCTCGGCCTCGGCCTCGGAAATCGTCACCGGCGCGCTGCAAGATCATCGCCGCGCCATCGTTGTCGGCACCCAGAGCTTTGGCAAAGGCTCGGTGCAGACGGTGATGCCGATCCGGGGCGAGGGCGCGATGCGCCTGACCACCGCGCGCTATTACACGCCCTCGGGCCGCTCGATTCAGGCGCTTGGCATCTCGCCCGACATTTTTGTCGAGCAGCCGCCGCGCGAAGCCACGCCCGAAGCCGAGGAGGAGGCGCCGCACGATCGCCGCTCGGAGGCGGATCTGCGCGGCGCGATCACCAATGACTCGATGACCGAAGACGAGCTGCGTCAGGCCGAGGAAGAACGCAAGCGGGCCGAAGACGCCGCCAAGCTGCGCAAGGATGACTATCAGCTCGCCTATGCGCTCGACATCCTGCGTGGGCTTTCGGCGATTGCGCCCGAGGCTCCTGCGGCTGCCGAACCGGCGAAGGCGGAATAAGGGCTTCGCGATGCTGACGCGTGACGAGATCGAGGCGCTGCCTTATCGCCCCTGCGTGGGCGTGGTGCTGATGAACCGCGACGGGCTGATCTTTACCGGTCAGCGCATCGACAATCCGGGCGCCGCCTGGCAGATGCCGCAAGGTGGGATCGACGAGGGCGAAAAGCCCCGCAAGGCCGCGCTGCGCGAGCTTTGGGAAGAGACCGGGATCAACAAGGATCTTGTTGAATTTGTCGATAAAACAAAGGGCTGGATCAATTATGATCTGCCCGATGAACTGGTCGGCAAGATCTGGAAGGGGCGCTATCGCGGGCAGCGGCAGAAATGGTTCCTGTTCCGCTATCTGGGCGAAGATGCGCAGGTGAACATCCAGACCGAGCATCCCGAATTCTCGGTCTGGTCCTGGATGCCGTATCGCGACGTGGTGGAAAAGATCGTGCCGTTCAAACGCTCGGTCTACGAGGCCGTGTTCGACGCCTTTGGCCAGCACTTCGACTGAGGCTCAGAAATCGAGCCCCAGATCGAGGGTGCGCGCCGAATGCGTCAGCGCCCCCGACGAGATGTAATCCACCCCGGTCGCGGCCACTTCGGCGATACGCTCCAGCTTCATATTGCCCGAGGCCTCCAGCACGGCGCGCCCGGCGGTGATCTCGACCGCGCGGATCAGCGTCGGCGTGTCCATGTTGTCGAGCAAGATCACATCAGCCCCGCCAACCGACAGTGCCTCTTCGAGCTGATCGAGGCGGTCGACCTCCAGTTCGATGCGCATCATGTGGCTGCGCGCGGCCTTCGCAGCACTCAGCACGGCGGTAATGCCGCCCGCGGCCGCGATGTGGTTGTCTTTGATCAGGATCGCATCCGAGAGGCCATAACGGTGGTTCGAGCCGCCACCATGCAGCACTGCCAGCTTTTCCACCGCGCGCAGGCCCGGCGTGGTCTTGCGCGTGCAGGTGATCTTGCAGTTGGTGCCGCGGGTCTCGGCCACGAAGCCTGCGGTTTTCGTCGCAATCCCGGTCAGGCGGCCCGCGAAATTCAGCGCGACGCGCTCGCCCATCAGGATCGCGCCGGCATCGCCCTCGATCGTCATCAAGACATCGCCGGGCGTGCAGGGGCTGCCATCGGCCACGAGCGTGTCAACCTTCAGGCCCGAATCGACCAGCCGGAACGCCATTGCCGCGATCTGCATCCCCGAAACCACGCCCGCCTCGCGCGCATTCAGCCGGGCGGTATAGCGCGTGCCCGGCGGGATCACCGCGCGGGTCGTGACATCGCCCATCGGCGCGAGGTCTTCGGTCAGCGCGGCGCGGACCAGCGGTTCAAGGATGAAATCGGGAAGCGTGGCGTTCATCTCAGCCCTCCAGCGCCTTGGCGCGGATCTCCAGCGCCTCGGCCAAAGTGATATGGGTGCGCTCCGCCTGCGCCGGATCGGCCTGCGGGAAATCGGAGCGGTAATGGCCGCCGCGGCTTTCCTCGCGCATCAACGCGGCGGCGGCGATCAGCGTGGCAGTGGCGGTCATGTTGCGCATCGCCTCTTGCGGGTTGGCGGCCTCGATCCCGGCGATCGTGGCCAACGCCTTGCGCAGACCCGACGCCGTGCGCACGACACCCACGCCATCGGTCATCGCCTGACGCAAGCGGTTCACGGCGCCTTCATCGACGACCTCTCCGCCAGTCGGAAATTCCAGCGTAACATCAGGGGCTTCGTGGATGCGGCCCAGCTTTTCGGCGATGCCCAGCGCGCAGATGCGGGCATAGACCAGCGCCTCCAGAAGCCCGTTCGAGGCCAGCCGGTTCGCACCGTGCAGCCCCGTCGACGAGGCCTCGCCGCAGATCCAGAGATTGTCGAGGCTCGCGCGGCCATGCGCATCGGTGTCGATCCCGCCCATGTGGTAATGCGCGGCGGGCGCGACCGGGATCGGCTGTTGCGAGGGGTCGATGCCCGCGCGCGTGCAGGCCTCGGCCACGGCCGGAAAGCGCGTGAGCACCTCGGCGCTGAGTGCGGCGCGGGTATCGAGAACCGGCGCGCGGCCCTCTTGCCGTTCAAGGTAGACAGCGCGGGCAACGATGTCGCGCGGTGCCAGTTCGGCATCGGGATGGACGGCCAGCATGAACCGCTCACCACGGTTGTTCATCAGAACCGCGCCTTCGCCACGCAGCGCCTCGGTCGCCAGCGGTGCGGGGTCTTCGCCGGTCGCAATGGCGGTCGGGTGGAATTGCACGAATTCCGGGTCGGCGATGCGGGCGCCCGCGCGCGCCGCCATGCCGATCACCTGACCACGGATACGCGGGGGGTTCGTCGTCACGGCAAACAGCCCGCCCGAGCCACCGCCCGCCAGCAAAATAGCGGGCGCCCGCACCAGAACACGCCCCGAGGGCGCGCCGGATTTCTCAAGCCAGACGCCGGTTGCGGTGCCGTTCTGCACCTCGAGCCCCGAGGCCAGAACGCCCTCGGCCACTTGCACCGAAGGAGTTTGCCGCACGGCACCGATCAGCGATTGCATGATCTCGCGCCCGGCCTGATCGCCCTTGACCCGCACCACGCGCGCCGCCGAATGGGCCGCCTCGCGCGACATCACATAGCCACCCCCGGCATCGCGATCGAAGGGCGTGCCGAGCGTCGTCAGATCAAGAATGTGCTGCGCGGCCTCGGCGGTGACCATCCGCGCGATCTCGGGGTCGACGGTGCCTGCGCCCGCATTGACGGTATCAACCGCGTGGCTTGTCGGCGTATCGCCCTTGGCCATCGCCGCCGCAACGCCGCCCTGCGCCCAGGCCGAAGACGCGCCTTCGCCCAGATGCTCGGGCGAGATCACCAGAACCGGGCGCGGCGCCAGTTTCAGCGCGGCATAAAGCGCGCCCAGACCGGCACCGACGATGATGACGCGATCGGTCTCAATCACGATCAGAGGCCCAGTTTCTTGGACAGGTCGATCATCCGCTCGACCGCGACGCGCGCCTTTTCGGCCACGGCCAGATCGACGATCACCTCTTCGCGGCCGGTGTGCAGCGACCACAGGATTTTCTCGAGCGTGATCTTCTTCATGTAGGGGCACATGTTGCACGGGCCCATGAATTCGACCTCGGGCAGGGCGTCGGCGATATTCGAGGCCATCGAGCATTCGGTGACCAGCATCGCCTGCTTGGGTTTGTGCTCGGCCACGTATTTGATGATGCCCGAGGTGGAGCCCGAGAAATCGCAGGCCTCGACCACGTTCGGGGGGCATTCGGGATGCGCGATGATCTCGACGCCCGGATGCAGCGCGCGGAAGTCGTTAATGTCGGCCGGGGTGTATTGTTCGTGCACGATGCACGAGCCCGCCCACCAGACGACCTTTTTCTGCGGCACGTCGCGCGCCACGTTCTGCGCCAGATACTGGTCGGGCGTCATGATGACGGTGTCGCTCTCCATCGCGGCGACGATCTGCGCGGCGTTGGACGAGGTGCAGCAAATGTCAGAGGCGGCTTTCACCTCGGCCGTGGTGTTGACGTAGCTCACCACCGGCGCGCCCGGATATTTCGCGCGCATCTCGGCGATACCCTCGGCGGTGATCGACTCCGCCAGCGAGCAACCCGCCGCCATGTCGGGGATCAGGACGCGCTTCGAGGGGTTCAGGATCTTCGAGGTCTCGGCCATGAAATGCACACCGCATTGCACGATCGTCTCGGCCTCGACCTTGGTCGCCTCAATGGCCAGCTGGAGGCTGTCGCCCACGACATCGGCCACGCCATGGTAAATCTCGGGCGTCATGTAGTTATGCGCAAGGATCACCGCGTTCTTTTCGCGCTTGAGACGGTTGATCTCGCGGATATAGGGCGCGTAGCGCGCGAAATCCGGCAGCGGGATGACGCGATCCATCCGTGCGTGGATGTCGCGCATCTCTTCGGCCAGCGTCATCGACGGCGCG
This sequence comes from Pseudothioclava arenosa, assembly GCF_002358085.1. Lineage (GTDB taxonomy): Bacteria > Pseudomonadota > Alphaproteobacteria > Rhodobacterales > Rhodobacteraceae > Pseudothioclava > Pseudothioclava arenosa. The sequence continues at coordinate 204,892 of NZ_NTJD01000005.1, read as the reverse complement.
AGATCGAAGGTCTCGGCCAGGTTCGAGCGCATTTCAGTCAGGTCCAGCATGGGCAGTCCCCCCGTAAAACCCGGAACAGGGGGTCATTTAAGGCCAATGCCCCGGGGGTTAAATGGGAAAAATGGGCGCAAGGCTGCATTTGTTGCGCTTTTGTGTCAGGTTCGCGCAGCATTATTGCCCGCGATCAGCGCCGCCAGATCGCCTTGTCACCCATCTTCTCGATCATCGCGGCATGCGCGGCAGCCTCGGCCTCGGTCAGGCGCGAGGGCAGGGGCACAGGGCGCGGGCGCGGGCGCCACTCTTCGCTCGCGCCGGAAGAGGCGTTTTTCGCCGGAACAGGGTCGATTGAGAGGCCAAAGCCCGGCTGCCGTCCGCCGATCAGCTCAAGATAAACCTCGGCCAGGATCTCGGAGTCGAGCAACGCCCCGTGCAGCGTCCGCGAGGAATTGTCGATGCTGAACCGCCGGCACAGCGCATCGAGCGAGGCGGGCGAGCCCGGAAACTTGCGCCGCGCCATCATCAGCGTATCAAGCGCGCGGTCATTCGCGATCAGCGGCTTGTTCACCCAGCCCAACTCGGCATTGAGGAACTTCATGTCGAAGGCTGCGTTATGGATCACCAGCTTCGCGTCGCCGCCAATGAAATCGAGGAAATCCTGCGCGATTTCGCGGAATTTCGGCTTGTCCGAGAGAAATTCATCGCCCAGCCCGTGCACTTCGAAGGCCTCTTTCGGCATCTCGCGCTCGGGGTTGATATATTGGTGATAGGTGCGCCCGGTTGGCACGTGGTTGAACAGCTCGACGGCGCCGATTTCCACGATCCGGTGGCCTTCCGAGGGCTCAAACCCCGTGGTTTCGGTATCCAGAACGATCTCGCGCATCTCAGCCCCCCAGCTCCGCCACCAGTTCTTGCACAGCGGCGCGGGTTTGCTCAAGCGTCAGCGTCTCGATGATGTAATCGGCGCGGGCCCGTTTTTCGGCGTCAGGCATCTGCCGCGAGAGGATCAGTTCAAGCTCGGCCGCATCCATCGTGCCGCGTTCAAGCACGCGCGCGCGCTGCACCTCGGGCGGGGCGGTCACGACAAGCACCGCGTCGCAGGATTTCTCGGCGCCCGTTTCATACATGAGCGGGATATCCAGCAGCAAAAGCGGCGCATCGGAATGGGCCGAAATAAAGGCCTCGCGCGATTGCGTCGTCAGCGGGTGAACGATCGATTCAAGGCGGGATAGAGCCTGTTTATCGCTGGTCACCACCTTGCGCAGTGCCGCGCGATCAACCGCGCCATCACGGATCGCCTCGGGGTAGATCGCCCCGATCGGCGCCACCGCCGCACCGCCCTTGGCGTAAAGCGCATAGACGGTTGCATCGGCATCCCAGACCGGCACGCCCAGCTCGGCGAACATCTTGGCGGTGGTCGATTTGCCCATCCCGATCGAGCCGGTCAGGCCCAGCAGATACGGCCGGCTCATAGGCTCAGCACCAGGTCGCGCAGCTCGGGGGTGACCTCGGGGCGGCGGCCGAACCAGGCCTCGAACCCCGGCACCGCCTGATGCAAGAGCATGCCGAGCCCATCGACCGTGTGGCAGCCGACGGCTTTGGCGGATTTCAGCAGATCGGTTTCCAGCGGCGTGTAGACGATATCAGTCACCACCGCCTCGGGCGAAAGCGCATCGAGCGGCACGCGGAACTCGGGCTTGCCAACCATGCCGAGTGCGGTGGTGTTGACCACGGTGGCTGCGCCTTCCAGCATATTGCCGGCCCGCACCCAGTCATGGACAACGACGCGGGCGCCGAACTCGGCGCGAAGCTGGTCGGCACGCTCGCGCGAGCGGTTCGAGAGCCGGATTTCAGGGCAGCCGGCCTCAAGCAGCGAGGCGAGGATGGCGCGACATGCACCGCCCGCGCCAAACACCGCCGCCGGGCCAGTCGCCGCGGACCAGTCGGGCAGGTGCTGACGCAAGTTCGCCATGAAGCCGTAACCATCTGTATTATCGGCCTGAATCCGCCCATCCGGCAGGAAGACCAGCGTATTCGCGGCCCCGATCAGTGCCGCACGATCGGTGACGACATCGGCCAAACGCAGCACCGCCTCTTTGTGCGGGATTGTCACGTTGCAGCCCACAAACCCCGCCTTGGGCAGCGTGCGCAGCACGGCTTCCAGATCCTCTGCTGCGACATCCATCGGCACGTAGAACCCCTTGATCCCGTAGCTTTCCAGCCAATAGCGCTGCAGCGCGGGGGATTTGGAATGCGCGATCGGTGATCCGATCACGCCTGCAAGCGGGATCTTGGGATGGTCGGTCATGTCGGCAGCTCTCCTCTTGCGCGGAGCCAGTTCAGGAATTCGATCAGCGGCAGGCCCAGGACCGAGAAATAATCGCCTTCGATGCGAGAGAAAAGCCGCGCGCCTTCCTCTTCGAGCTTGTAGCAGCCGACGGCCCAGCGGATGCTATCCCAGTTGCGGGCGATGTAATCGTCGATGAACGCCTCCGAGAGCGTATGCATGGTCAGCCGTACCTGCCCAACATGGCGCCAGAGCGGCTCGCCGTCGCGGACAACGACAAGCGCTGAGAGCAGGCGATGGGTCTGCCCCGAGAGGGCGCGAAGCTGGGCCTTGGCGTCTTCGGGGGTTTCGGGCTTGGAAAAGACGCGGCCGTTGAGGTCAAGCACCTGATCGGCGCCTAGAACAAGGGCGCCCGGCGTCTTGCCCGAAAGCTTGGCGGCCTTGGCTTCGGCCAGCGCATCGGCCACGTCGCGGGGATTGGCGCCCTCGGCCTCGAGCGCGGCGCGGATCGCCTCTTCGTCGAGGCGCGCGGGCTGGACGGTCACGGACAGCCCCGCGTTGCGCAGAAGCTGCGCGCGGATTTCCGAAGCCGAGGCGAGAAGGACGGGGACAGACATGGGGATAACCGGGCGGATTTGCTTGGGGGGAAATCGGTGAGATGCGAGGGGCTGACGATGCCTGTGGGTATTTCTTAACGTTTTCTCAAGAAAGGTGAAGGTTTGTCCACCTGTGGAACCCGAAAGTCGGGCTTGTGAAAGAGAGGCGCATCGCCGCAGATCATCCTTGGGTTATCCCGGTATTTCTCCACAGCTGAAATTCTTCTAACATATTGAAATAATTGTTTTTATTTAGGTTTCATGCGCAGCTGTGAGGTAAATCTGCCTGAAGCTCTGACGGATGTGGATAGGTCATTAATCCACAGTCTCCACAGGGCCTACATCATCATCATCTTTTTTATTTTCTTTTATTTTTATATTGAGGTTGGGAACGAAAGGGCGTGCCATGACCGATTTTCTCGCTGACTTCTACTTCTGGACCAAAAGCTTTCACGTGATGTCCGTGCTCGCCTGGATGGCGGGGCTGTTCTATCTGCCGCGGCTCTTTGTCTATCACGTCGAAGGGCTGAAGAAGCAGGGCGTGGTGCGCGACTCGGACATGGATCTCTTGTTCCGGCATCAGGAGCGGCTCTTGCTCAAGGCGATCATGAATCCGGCGATGATATCGAGCTGGCTGTTTGGGTTGATGCTGGTGTTCACCCCCGGCATCGTCGACTGGACGAGCATCTGGCCCTGGACCAAGGGCGCTTCGATCCTCGGCATGACCTGGTTTCACATGTGGTGCGGCAAGCAGCGCGTCGCGCTCGCCGAGGGCACCAGCACGCTGACGGGTCGGCAGTACCGGATGATGAACGAGGTGCCGACGATCTTCATGGTGGTAATCGTTCTCTCGGTGATCCTGAAATTCTGAGCATTCATTGACTCAGCGCGCATTCGCGCGTATCTGCAGCCCAAGCCCCGGCCGTCCTGGCCGACCGGTTTTTCTGATATGAGATGACAGCACGCGCGGCCCGGGTTTCGGGTGGCGCGGTATTTGACGGGGATCCCCATGAGCGAACGCCTGAACCTTGCCGACCTGAAAGTCAAAAGCCCGAAAGAGCTGCTGGCGCTGGCCGAGGAATGGGAAATTGAGAACGCCTCGACGATGCGCAAGGGCGAGATGATGTTCTCGATCCTGAAGGAGCATGCCGAGGACGATATAGAGATCGGCGGGGATGGCGTGCTGGAAGTGCTGCAAGACGGCTTTGGCTTCCTGCGCTCGCCCGAGGCGAACTACCTGCCGGGCCCCGATGACATCTATGTTTCGCCCGACATGATCCGTCAGCACAGCCTGCGCACCGGCGATACCGTTTCGGGCGTGATCCGCGCGCCGGGCGAGAACGAGCGGTATTTCGCGCTGACCAAGGTCGAGAGCATCAACTTCGAAGACCCGGAGAAAGCGCGCCACAAGGTGAGCTTCGACAACCTGACGCCGCTCTATCCCGACGAGCGGCTGAAGATGGAAATCGAAGATCCGACGATCAAGGATCGCTCGGCCCGGATCATCGACCTCGTGTCCCCGATCGGGAAGGGCCAGCGTTCGCTGATCGTGGCGCCGCCGCGCACGGGTAAGACGGTTCTGTTGCAGAACATCGCCCATTCGATCGAGACCAACCACCCCGAGTGCTACCTGATCGTTCTGTTGATCGACGAGCGCCCGGAAGAGGTGACCGACATGCAGCGCTCGGTGAAGGGGGAGGTGATTTCCTCGACCTTCGACGAACCGGCGACGCGGCACGTAGCGGTGGCCGAGATGGTGATCGAAAAGGCCAAGCGTCTGGTTGAGCACAAGCGCGACGTGGTGATCTTGCTCGACTCGATCACGCGCCTGGGCCGCGCCTATAACACCGTCGTGCCGAGCTCGGGCAAGGTGCTGACGGGTGGTGTGGATGCGAACGCGCTGCAACGTCCGAAGCGCTTTTTCGGTGCCGCGCGTAACATCGAAGAGGGTGGCTCGCTCACCATCATCGCGACCGCGCTGATCGATACCGGCTCGCGGATGGACGAGGTGATCTTTGAGGAGTTCAAGGGCACGGGTAACTCGGAAATCGTGCTCGACCGCAAGGTGGCCGACAAGCGCGTCTTCCCGGCGATGGATATCCTCAAGTCCGGCACCCGGAAAGAGGACCTGCTGGTCGACGCGAAGGACCTGCAAAAGACCTATCTGCTGCGCCGCATCCTGAACCCGATGGGCACGACGGACGCGATCGAGTTCCTGATCTCGAAGCTCAAGCAGACCAAGACCAACAGCGAATTCTTCGATTCGATGAACGGCTAAGTCGGGCTGACCGACGCGCCGCGAGGGCTGGCGATGGATACGATCTTTGCTTTGGCTACCGCCCGCGGCAAGGCGGGGGTGGCGGTTATCCGCATTTCCGGCCCGCAGGCGAAGGCGGGTGCAGGCGCACTTTGCGGCACGCTGCCCGCGCCACGTCAGGCCGGGTTGCGCAAGCTGCGGCTTGCCGGTGAAGAGCTGGATGAAGCGGTCGTTCTGGTCTTCGAGGAAGGCGCGAGCTTTACCGGCGAAGAGGTGGTGGAGCTGCATATCCACGGGGCGGTCGCCACGGTTTCAGCGGTGCTGCGTGCCCTTGGCGGCTTGGACGGGTTGCGTTTGGCGGAGCCCGGAGAGTTCACGCGGCGGGCGCTGGAAAACGGGCGGCTCGATCTGGCGCAGGTCGAGGGGTTGGCCGATCTGATCGAGGCCGAGACCGAGGCGCAGCGCAAGCAGGCGCTGCGGGTTCTATCGGGCGCTGTTGGTTCCAAGGTCGATGCCTGGCGCACGGATTTGGTGCGCGCTGCCGCGCTGATCGAGGCGACGATTGATTTTGCCGATGAAGATGTTCCTGTCGATGTCTCGCCCGAGGTGCTCGAACTGATCGGGCGCGTGAGCGGCGGTATTGCGGCCGAGCTGCGCGGGATCTCGGCAGGTGAGCGGGTGCGTGAAGGCTTTGAGGTGGCGATCGTCGGACGGCCGAATGCGGGGAAATCGACGCTTTTGAATGCGCTGGCGGGGCGCGAGGCGGCGATTACGTCGGAGATCGCAGGCACGACGCGCGATGTGATCGAAGTGCGCATGGATCTGGCCGGGCTGGCCGTGACGCTCCTGGATACCGCTGGCCTGCGCGAGACCGAGGATGTCGTCGAAAGCATCGGGATCGAGCGGGCGATTTCGCGCGCGAAGGCGGCGGACCTGCGGGTGTTCCTGCTGGATGGCGATGAGGTGCCGCTGATTGCGCCAGAGCCCGGCGATATTGTCGCGCAAGGCAAGGCAGACCTTGCGCCGCGCGACGGGCTTTGCGTGTCCGGCAAGACCGGCGCGGGGATCGATACGCTGATCGCGCAGGTGACTGCGCGGCTCGAAGGGCTTGCTGCGGGCGCCAGCGTCATGTCGCATGAGCGGCACAGGATTTCGCTGATGCGTGCTCAGAGGGCTATGGAATCGGCGCGAAATGAGGTATTGGCGGGGTCCGAGCGCGCGGAGCTGGCTGCCGAAGATCTTCGGACGGCGGCCCGGGCCTTGGAATCGTTGGTCGGGCGGGTCGATGTGGAGCACCTGCTGGACGAGATCTTTGCGAGCTTCTGCATCGGCAAGTGAGGAGTGTTTCACGTGAAACATTTTGACGTCATCGTTGTTGGCGGCGGTCACGCCGGGACCGAGGCGGCCCATGCGGCGGCCCGAATGGGTGCGCAGACCGCACTGATAACGCTGCGCGCCGATGCGATTGGCGTGATGTCGTGCAACCCGGCGATTGGCGGGCTTGGCAAGGGCCACCTCGTGCGTGAGATCGATGCGCTGGACGGCGTGATGGGGCGGGTGGCCGATATGGCGGGCATCCAGTTTCGCCTGCTGAACCGTCGCAAAGGGCCGGCGGTGCGTGGGCCGCGCGCGCAAGCCGACCGCAAGCTTTATCGCGAGGCGATGCAGCGCGAGACGGCATTGCAGCCGAACCTCGAGGTGATCGAGGGCGAGGTTGCCGATTTCCGGATGGATGGCAGGCGTATTGCCGGGGTTATCCTGGCCGATGGCTCGGAGCTGCCGTCGCGCGCCGTGATCCTGACCTCGGGCACATTCCTTAACGGGCTGATCCATATCGGCGATAAGAAGCGGCCCGGCGGGCGGATTGGCGATAAGCCCTCGGTTGCGCTGGCTGAACGCCTGAAGGCGCTGGAGCTGCCGCTTGGGCGGCTGAAAACCGGGACGCCGCCGCGGCTGGACGGGCGCACGATCCGCTGGGATCTGCTGGACGAGCAGCCGGGCGATGAAGATCCGGTCGTGTTTTCCTTCCTGCATCGCAAACCCTTCGCGCGCCAGATCGCCTGCGGGATCACCCATACCAACGAAAAGACGCATGAGGTCATACGCGCGAACCTGTCGCGCTCGGCCATGTATGGCGGGCATATCGAGGGGGTGGGGCCGCGCTATTGCCCCTCGATTGAGGATAAGGTCGTGCGCTTTGCCGACAAATCCGCGCATCAGGTGTTCCTGGAGCCAGAGGGGCTTGATGACGATACCGTCTATCCGAACGGTATTTCGACCTCGCTGCCCGAGGAGGTACAGGAGGAATACGTTCGCTCGATCTATGGCCTCGAGGAGGTCCGCATCCTGCAGCCGGGCTACGCGATTGAATATGACTATGTCGATCCGCGCGCCCTGACGGCGGCGCTTGAGCTGCGTGAAGTGCCTGGGCTGTATCTTGCCGGGCAGATCAACGGCACGACCGGTTATGAAGAGGCCGCAGCTCAGGGGCTTGTGGCTGGGCTAAGCGCCGCGCGCGCTGCGCGTGATGAGGCACCCCATCACTTCAGCCGTGCCAACAGCTATATCGGCGTGATGATCGACGACCTGATAACGCGCGGGGTGTCCGAGCCTTACCGCATGTTCACGTCGCGTGCTGAGTTCCGGCTGTCTCTGCGCGCGGATAATGCTGATCAGCGTCTGACTGGCGTCGGTATCGAATTGGGCTGCGTTGGCGAAACCCGTCAGCGGGCCTTCGGCGAGAAGATGGAGAAGCTCACAGCAGGGCGCGATCTGCTGGAGCACTCGATCCTGACACCCAAGCAGGCGCGGGAGCATGGGATGATGGTGAACCAGGATGGAGAGAAGCGCAGCGCTTTTGCCCTTCTGTCCTTCGCGAATATCGAGTTCGACCAGCTTGTCGCGGCTCTGCCGGAGCTGGCGGCTATTGAGGCCGAGACGGCCGAGCAACTCGCGATTGATGCGCTTTACGCCAATTATGTCCAGCGGCAGGAAGAAGACGCAGCCGCGATTCGGCGCGATGAGGCTTGGGAGATTCCGGCGGGCTTCGATTATGACGCGCTGCCCAGCCTGTCGAACGAGCTGCGCGGCAAGCTCAAGCGCGCGCTTCCGCAAACGCTTGGCCATGCGGCGAAGGTCGAAGGGGTCACCCCGGCGGCATTGACGCTGATTCTGGCGAAACTCAAGCAGATGCGGCGGGCTAAAAGCGCATGACACAACAGGACCGGCTGCCCGGCTTCGATGTTTCACGTGAAACATTGGAGCGCCTTGAGGCCTATGATGCGCTACTGAACAAGTGGAATCCGGCGATCAACCTCGTGTCTCCGGCCACGCTGTCCCAGCTTTGGACGCGCCATTTCCTCGATTCGGCGCAGCTTTTCGATCTGGCCGAGGGTCGGGAGGGGCTTTGGGCCGATCTGGGTTCGGGCGGAGGCTTTCCGGGGTTGGTTCTGGCGATCCTGGCCAGGGAAAAGCGCCCCGCGCAGAAGTTTGTCCTCGTTGAAAGTGACCGACGTAAATCGACCTTTCTGATGACGGTCGCGCGCGAGCTTGGCCTGTCGGTCGAGGTGCGCGCACAGCGAATCGAGGAGGTCGATCCGCTGAATGCCGAGGTTCTCAGCGCGCGCGCCCTTGCGCCGCTTGATCGGCTTTTGGGCTTTGCTGCCCGACATTTGGCCAGCTCGGGCCTGGCGGTTTTCCCGAAGGGTGCATCCTGGCGCGAGGAGCTTGCAGAGGCGCAGAAAAACTGGTCTTTCTCGGTTCAAACCTATCCCAGCCTCACCGATCCCGAGGCGGCAATCCTGACTTTCGCAGAGGTTTCGCGTGTCTGATCCAACCCGACCCCCGGCGCCCCGCATCATCTCGATTACCAATCAGAAGGGCGGCGTCGGCAAGACCACCACCGCGATCAACCTCGCGGCCGCGCTGGCCGAGCAGGGGCAGCGCGTGCTTCTGGTCGACCTCGATCCGCAGGGCAATGCCTCGACCGGTCTCGGCATCGACCCCGAAGACCGCAAGTTCTCGACCTATGATCTCTTGCTCGAGGATATGCCGCTTGAAGATATCTTGCTGCAAAGCGATGTCGACGGGCTCTGGATCTGCCCGGCGACGACCGACCTGTCTTCCGCCGATATCGAGCTGATGGCGAACGAAAAGCGCAGTTTTCTGCTTCATGACGCGCTGCGCCAGCCCGATATCGACAAATTCCGCTTTGATTACATCCTGATCGACTGCCCGCCCTCGCTTTCGCTTCTGACGATCAATGCGATGGTGGCGTCGCAATCGGTCCTAGTGCCGCTTCAGGCCGAGTTTTTCGCGCTTGAAGGCCTCTCGCAGCTGATGCTGACGATCCGCGAGGTGCGCCAAAGTGCGAATAACCAGCTGCGGATCGAGGGTGTCGTGCTGACGATGTATGATGTGCGCAACAACCTGTCGCAGCAGGTCGAGGCGGATGCGCGCGCGACCTTGGGCGAGTTGGTGTTCCGCACGATGATCCCGCGAAATGTCCGCGTTTCCGAGGCGCCGTCCTATGCGCTTCCGGTGCTGAGCTATGATGGCGGCTCGCGCGGGGCGCAGGCCTATCGTGCGCTGGCGCAGGAAATGCTGGCGCGACATGCAATGACGGGCAGGAAGGGCTGATATGAGCGAGAAAAAAGAACGTCGGGGTCTTGGGCGCGGGCTGTCTGCGCTGATGGCCGATGTGAATCTCGGGGCCGCGCCGCAGGAAAATGCGCCGCGCCGCGCCGATTTCTATGTTCCGATCGAAAAGATCGAGCCGAATCCCGATCAGCCGCGCCGCACTTTCGCGCCCGAGGCGCTCCAGGAGCTTGCCGCTTCAATCCGCGAGAAGGGGGTGATTCAGCCCCTGATCGTGCGCAAGCATCCGGGCCGCGCCGAGCACTACGAAATTGTCGCCGGGGAGCGCCGTTGGCGCGCGGCGCAGATGGCGCAGGTGCATGAGCTGCCCGTCATCGTGCGGGATTTCAGTGATACCGAGGTCCTTGAGGTCGCGATCATCGAAAATATTCAGCGGGCCGATCTGAACCCGCTGGAAGAGGCGCTTGGCTATCGTCAGCTGATGGATCGCTTTGGTCATACCCAGGAAAAGCTGGCCGAGGCGCTCTCGAAGAGCCGCTCGCATATCGCCAACCTGCTGCGACTCCTGCAGCTGCCCGATGAACTGCAGGAAATGCTGCGTGAGGGTCGCCTGACGGCCGGCCACGCGCGCGCGCTTTTGACGGCCGATGATCCGCACGGGCTCGCGCGCCAGATCGTCGCAAACGGGCTTTCGGTGCGTGAAACCGAGCGATTGGCGAAAAAAGGCGGCGAATCGACCAAGAAATCCACGCGCTCGCCGCGTCCGACCGAGAAAGACGCCGATACCCGCGCGCTCGAAGCGGATCTGTCGGCGGCAATGGGGATGAGCGTAGCCATTGATCATCAGCCGGATGGCGCGGGCCGTGTGTCGATTTCTTACAAGGACCTCGATCAGCTCGATCAGCTTTGCCAGCTTCTGTCGAATTTCCGCTGATTTAGACGGATGGACGCGTCCAGATGAACAGGCTGACCGCGCCAAGCGCGGCGGCCTGGATCAGGATGATTTTCCAGCCGATTCCAAGGAATAGCGTGATTGCGAAAGTCGCCAGAATCGACACTGTTGCAGCCCATTTCCCACGCTTCGAGATCGCGCCGCGTTCACTCCAATCCGCGATGGCGGGGCCAAACTGAGGGTGATTGAGCAGCCATTGGTGGAGGCGTTCCGAGGATCGCGCAAAGAAGAACGCCGCCAGTAGCACCAAGGGCACCGTTGGAAGTAGCGGCACGAAGGCTCCCACGATCCCAAGCCCGAGCGAGATCAGGCCGCATATCAGCCAGATGATCCGCATCAGGGCATGAGCTCCACGATCAAGGCATTCAGTACCGCCCGGCCGGCATCCGTCGGACAAATTCGACCCTGTTCCAGCGTAATCATGCCTATTTCTTCCAGGTGACGGAGCTTCGCGCGATCCACCGGCTGGCCAGAAAGTGCCTCGTAGCGCGCCAAATCCATCCCTTCGGAAAGCCGGAGGCTGAAAAGCAGATACTCGGTCGCTTGCTCGGATAGAGGCAATGCTTCGCGCGGAAGCTCGCCGTTGCCAGCCGCCTCGACTGCACGCAGCCAGGCCTCTGGCGCACGCGGGGTATCGGTTGCGTGGCGGGTTCCGTCCAGTGTCAGCCGCCCATGCGCCCCGGGCCCGATCCCGAGATAGTCACCATAGCGCCAATAGACGAGGTTGTGACGCGACTCGGCGCCAGGGCGAGCGTGGTTGGAAATCTCATAGGCCGGAAGCCCGTGAGACGAACAAATATCTTGTGTTATCAGATACATATCGGATGCCAACGCATCATCTGGCAGGCCATGAAGCTTTCCTGCCGCGTGGCGGAGGCCAAAAGCGGTGCCGTCCTCGATCGTGAGTTGGTAGAGCGAGAAATGATCGACAGCCATCGCGAGGGCTTCGTGCAGCTCGGCCTTCCAGGCGTTAAGCGACTGATCTTGCCGGGCATAGATCAGGTCAAAGCTGACGCGGTCGAAATGCTTGCGCGCGATGTCGAATGCGGCGCGACCCTCGGCGGCCGAATGCATCCGGCCGAGCCGCTTCAGGTCGGCATCGTTCAGCGCTTGCATCCCCATTGAGATGCGGTTCACGCCCGCCTCGGAATAGGCTCTGAACCGGCCGGATTCGATACTTGTCGGGTTGGCTTCCAGCGTGATCTCGACGTCGTTCGCCAAGGTCCAGGTGGCGCGCACCTTATCGAGGATTGCCTGAACAAGCTCTGGCGCCATCAGCGAAGGGGTGCCGCCGCCGAAAAAGATGGAGTTCAGAACGCGGCCTTTGGTTTCCGCCCCAAGCCGCTCGATCTCGGATAAATAGGCTCTATTCCAGCGTGATTGGTCGATTTCTGCCGCAACATGCGAGTTGAAATCGCAATAGGGGCATTTGGCGGCACAGAAGGGCCAGTGCAGGTAAAGCCCGAATCCTCCGTGCCGCCAGTCGTCCATCGTCAGCCTTTGAAGAGCGTCAGTTCGATCTCGATCTTCATCGCCGGATTGACCAGCCCGGCGACGACCATGGTCGCGGCGGGGCGAATCTCACCGAAGATTTCCGAGAGCGCGGGGATGATTTCTTCCATATAGGCGGGGTCGGTGATGATGTAATTGGCGCGCACGGTGTGCTCGAAGCCAAACCCCGCCTCATCCAGCGCCTTCTTGATCGTGGCGAAGGTGTTGCGGGCCTGATCCAGCGCGCTTTCGGGGAAGGTTTTGGTCTCGGGATCGGCGCCGGTGGTGCCGGCGACAAAGCACCAGTCGCCCTGCGCCACCGCGCGGGAATAACCCAGCTTCGGCTCGTAGGGCGAGCCGCCCGAGATGTTTTTGCGTTCAGACATGATCAAGCCTCAAAGCAGGCGACGAGCTTGCGAAAAGCGTCGGCGCGGTGGGAAATCTCGTTCTTTTTTGCCGGGTCCATTTCGGCGAAGGTGATGTCGTAGCCTTCGGGTTGGAACATCGGATCATAGCCGTGGCCTTGGGCCCCGCGCATCGGCCAGACCAGCTGACCCTCGACCTTGCCTTCGAAAACCTCGTCGCGACCATCGGGCCAGGCCAGAACGAGGGTCGAGCGGAACCGGGCGGTGCGCGGCTCGGGGGCATTGGCCTGTTCGCAGGCGACCCAGGTCTTTTCCATCGCCATCGCGAAATCGCGCCCGTTCGGCGTTTCGGCCCAATCGGCGGTGTAAACGCCCGGCGCGCCGCCAAGGCAATCGACCTCGATCCCGGAATCATCGGCCAGAGCGGGCAGGCCGGTCGCCTTAGCTGCGGCATGCGCCTTGATCCGGGCGTTTCCGACGAAGGTATTTTCGGTCTCTTCGGGCTCGACAAGGCCCTTTTCCTTGGCGCCGACGCAGGTGATGCCGAAAGGCGCGAGCAGCGCCGAGATTTCCTCGAGCTTGCCCGCGTTATGCGTCGCCACCAACAGCGTCTTTTCGCGGAATTTCCTCATTCCGTGGCGGCCTTTTGCGCTTTCACCAGCTCGGCGACGCCTGCTTCGGCCAGATCCAGCAGCTCGTTCATCTGCCCGCGCGAGAAGGTCGCGCCCTCGGCCGACATTTGCACCTCGATCAGCTTGCCAGCGCCGGTCATGATGAAGTTGCCATCGGTGCCCGCCTCGCTGTCTTCGGCATAATCGAGGTCGCAAACCGGCTGACCCGCATAAATCCCGCAGGAAATCGCCGCGACATGATCCAGCAGCGGGTCCGAGGTGCAAACCCCGGCCTTCATCAGTTTGTTCACCGCAAGGCGCAGCGCGACCCAGCCGCCGGTGATCGAGGCGCAGCGCGTGCCGCCATCGGCCTGAATCACATCACAATCGACGACGATCTGACGCTCGCCCAAAGCGACGCGGTCAACGCCCGCCCGCAGCGCGCGGCCAATCAGGCGCTGGATTTCCACGGTGCGCCCACCTTGCTTGCCGGTCGCGGCTTCGCGGCGGTTGCGGGTGTTGGTCGCGCGCGGCAGCATGCCGTATTCGGCAGTGACCCAACCAAGCCCCGTACCCTTGAGGAACGACGGCGGGCGGTCTTCGATGGTGGCGGTGCAGAGCACGTGCGTATCGCCCATCTTGATCAGGCAAGAGCCTTCCGCGTGTTTCGTAACCCCGGTCTCGATTGAAATCGGGCGAAGTTCGCTTAAATTCCGGCCAGAGGGACGCATGCCAAAGTTCCTTTCTCGGGTGTTTGGCGTCCATTTGAGGCCGGGGCGGTCAGGATGCAACCCCGAAGGCGGACTACCGCCGAAGTGGCAAGGTTTTTTGGGCCGGGACAGGCGTGGAATGGAAGATCGGGCGAAAATTCTCTCAGAGCTGAACGACCGGTCGCGCGAAGTGTTCCGTCGGGTGGTCGAGGGCTATCTGGACAGCGGCGAGCCGGTCGGCTCGCGCACGCTGACGCGCACGCTGAACGAAAAGCTCTCGGCGGCGACGGTGCGCAACGTGATGCAGGACCTTGAGCTGATGGGTCTCCTGGACAGCCCGCATGTCAGCGCCGGGCGCGTGCCGACGCAGCTGGGCTTGCGGATGTTTGTCGACGGCTTCATGGAGGTCGCGCATATCGACGCCAATGATCGCGCGGCACTTGAGGGGACAGTCGGCTCGAACGAAAGCGATGTGGCGAGCCTGCTGGACCGGGTTGGCTCGGCGCTGTCGGGGATGACGCATGGCGCGAGCCTCGTGCTGACGCCAAAGCACGAAGCCGCCGTGAAACATATTGAGTTTGTTTCGCTTTCTGCCGATCGCGCGCTTGTGGTTCTGGTCTTTGCCGATGGTCAGGTGGAAAACCGCGTGTTCACGCCGCCGCCCGGCCAAACGCCGTCGTCCATGCGCGAGGCGGCGAATTTCGTCAATGCGCTGGCCGAGGGGCGCACGCTGAGCGAGCTGCGCGGCCACATGGCCCGCGAGATCGGCGCGCGGCGTCAGGAAATCGACGCGCTTGCCGCCGATCTGGTCGAAAGCGGGCTGGCGCAATGGGAGGGGCCGGGCGAATCCTATGAACGATTGATCGTGCGTGGTCGCGCGAACCTCCTGGGCAGCGAGGCGCAGGACCTTGAACGCATCCGCACGCTCTTTGATGACCTCGAACGCAAGCGCGACATCGCGGAGTTCCTCGATCTGACCGAAGAGGGCGACGGGGTGCGCGTTTTTATCGGCTCCGAGAACAAACTCTTCTCACTTTCGGGTTCCTCTTTGGTTGTCTCTCCCTATATGAACGCTGATCGAAAGATTATCGGTGCGGTCGGGGTGATCGGCCCCACGCGGCTCAATTATGGGCGGATCGTGCCGATCGTGGACTATACAGCGCAGCTGGTCGGGCGAATGCTGTCCGGCCGGGGCAAAGGATGAGACGCATGAGCGACAAGAAAGACGAAATTCTCGAAGAGCAAGCACAGGCAACCGAGACCGTCGAAGATATTCTGGAGCAGGATTTCGCCGAGATCGAAGCCCTCCGGGCCGAGCGCGATGAGCTGAAAGACCGTTTCATGCGCGCGCTGGCCGATGCCGAAAACTCGCGCAAGCGCGCCGACCGCGAACGCCGCGAGGCCGAGCAATACGGCGGGTCCAAGCTCGCGCGCGACATGCTGCCGGTGTTTGATGCGCTGCATCGCGCGCTTGAGGTTGCGACCGATGAGCTGCGCGCTCAGGCGGGCCCGATGATCGAGGGCGTCGAGCTGACCCAGCGTGAACTGCTGAACGTGTTCTCGCGTCATGGGATCACCGCGGTCATGCCGAAAGTGGGCGATAAATTCGACCCGCAGATCCACGAGGCGATGTTCGAGGCGCCCGTGCCGAACACCGTCGCGGGCGACATCATCCAGGTGATGGAGCAGGGCTTCCTGCTGCACGATCGGCTGCTGCGCCCGGCGAAGGTCGGTGTCAGCTCGATGCCGAAGGGCTGATCATTCGGCTAACAACCCCCGAAGATCATAGAGCGCCGCGAGAGCTTCTCGCGGCGTCATTTCATCCGGGATCAGCTCTTGCAGGCGCAGTTCGACCGCCGAGGGGCCAGTCGGCTTTTGCGCCGGTTGAGGCGTGTTAGAGACTGAAAACAAGGGCAGATCGTCGATGATCGCCTGTTTCTGGCTCCCCGATTCCCGCTCGCCCTTCTCCAGCGCATCCAGCACAACGCGCGCGCGTTCGACGACCGATTGCGGCAGCCCCGCCAGCCGCGCGACCTGAACGCCATAGCTGCGATCGGCCGCGCCCTTGTGGACCTCGTGAAGGAAAATCACCTCGCCATCCCATTCCTTGACGGCGACGGTCGCGTTTTCCACCCCGTCCAGCTTGGCCGAAAGTGCGGTCATTTCGTGGTAATGCGTGGCAAACAGCGCGCGGCAACGGTTCGCGCCGTGCAGATGCTCCATCACCGCCCAGGCGATCGAGAGCCCGTCATAGGTCGCCGTGCCGCGCCCGATTTCATCCAGGATCACCAGCGCCCGGTCATCCGCCTGATTGAGGATCGCGGCGGTTTCGACCATCTCGACCATGAAGGTCGAGCGACCGCGCGCAAGGTCATCGGCGGCGCCGACGCGGCTGAACAGCTGACTGACCAGACCGATATGCGCGCGCCGCGCCGGAACAAAGCTGCCCGCCTGTGCCAGAAGCGCGATGATCGCGTTTTGCCGCAGGAAGGTCGATTTACCTGCCATGTTCGGGCCAGTCAGCAGCCAGATCGCGGGCGTTTCGCCCGGGGTCAGCGCACAGTCATTCGCAATGAAAGGCTCGCCCGAGCGTTTCAGCGCAAGCTCCACGACCGGGTGCCGCCCGGCCTCGATCTCAAAGGCGCGCGAGGCATCGACCTGCGGTTCGACCCAGCTTTCGGCCGCCGCCAGATCGGCAAAGGCCGCTGCAAGGTCAATCTCGGCGAGCGCACGCGAGGCCTCGTTGACGCTGGCTGCGTGGTTCATAATTTCACGTTTCAGGCTGTTATAGAGCCGTTTTTCGATCTCAAGCGCATGGTTGCCCGCGTTCAGGATGCGCGTTTCCAGCTCGCTCAGCACGACGGTGGTAAAGCGCACCTGGTTCGCGGTGGTCTGACGGTGGATGAAGGTTTCCGACAGCGGCGCGGCCAGCATCTTATCGGCATGGGTCGACGTGCATTCGATGAAATAGCCCAGCACGTTGTTATGCTTGATCTTGAGCGACGAAATCCCCGTCTGCTCGACATATTCCGCCTGAAGCCGGGCGATTACACCGCGGCCTTCGTCGCGCAGCTTACGGGTTTCGTCGAGTTCTTCGTGATAGCCGGGCGCGATGAACCCGCCGTCGCGCGCCAAAAGGGGCGGTTCGGCCACCAACGCAGCGTCGAGGAGCGCGACCAGCTCGTCATGGCCGGTCAGCGCCTTGGCGCCATTGGCCAAAAGCGCGGGTGTATCGTTGCGTTCAAGCTTTTGGGCAATCAAGAGCGCCTGCCCAAGCCCGTTGCGGATCGCGGCCATGTCGCGCGGGCCGCCGCGATCAAGCGCAAGGCGGCCAAGGGCGCGATCCATGTCGGGGCAGCGCTTGAGATCGCTGCGCAGATCCGAGGCGAATAGGCTCTGTTCCAGCAGAAAACGCACAGATTCATGGCGCGCGTGGATCTGCGGCAGGTTGCGTGAGGGCGCCGAGATCCGGCGTTCAAGCAGCCGTGCGCCACCGGCGGTCACGGTGCGGTCGATCGCGTGCAAGAGCGAGCCTTCGCGCCCGCCGGACAGTGCCTGCGTCAGCTCAAGGTTCCGGCGCGTCGCGGCGTCGATTTGCATCAGGCCGCCCGCCTCTTCGCGCACCGGGCGGCGCAAGAGCGGCAGTTTCCCGCGTTGGGTCAGGTCGAGGTAGTCGACGATCGCGCCCATGGCGGACACTTCGGCGCGCGAAAACGTGCCGAAGGCATCCAGAGAGCCCACCGAAAACAGCCCGCAAAGCCGGCTTTCGGCGCCCTGGCTGTCAAAGCTTGCACGCGCCATCGGCGTAAGCGCCGCACGCAGATCAGAGACTATTTCGGCACAATCAGGCTCTTTCACTTCGCTGACAAGCACCTCGCGCGGGGCAAGCCGCGCGAGTTCGGGCCCAAGCCGCGAAAGCGGGCAGGGCATCACGCGAAAATCGCCAGTCGAGATATCGACCCAGGCCAGCGCGGCTTCGTCGCGTACCTCGGACCAGGCGGCGAGGAAATTGTGGCGACGGGCTTCGAGCAGGCTTTCCTCGGTCAACGTGCCGGGGGTGACCAGCCGCACCACGTCGCGTTTCACCACCGATTTCGAGCCGCGCTTCTTCGCCTCGGCGGGGTCTTCGAGCTGCTCGGCGATGGCAACGCGGAACCCTTTGCGGATCAGCGTGAGCAGATAGCCCTCGGCGGCATGAACCGGGACACCGCACATCGGGATATCCTGGCCAAGATGTTGGCCGCGCTTGGTCAGCGCGATATCGAGCGCCGCCGCCGCTGCCACCGCGTCATCAAAGAACATCTCGTAGAAATCACCCATCCGGTAGAACAGAAGCGCGCCGGGGTTGGCCTCTTTGATCTCCAGAAATTGCGCCATCATCGGCGTGACGGTCGGCTCGGCCATGTCTGTCCCCCTGTTCTTCGCGCGCGAGCCTACAAAAGGGCGAAAAGACGTGCAAATCCATTGAGGGATTTCGTCACACTCGCTAAGAGGGGCGGGCTTTCAGGAGGAACTTGGCCCCATGTCCAGCAAGAACCGCATCACGCCCGAAGAGGCGCTGGCTTATCACCTCGATCCTCGTCCGGGGAAATACGACATCGTCGCCTCCAAGGCGATGAGCACCCAGCGCGACCTGTCGCTGGCCTACAGCCCCGGCGTAGCGGTTCCGGTCGAGGCGATCGCGGCCAATCCCGAGACGGCTTATGACTACACGGTCAAGGGCAACATGGTGGCGGTTGTGTCGAACGGCACGGCGATCCTCGGGCTGGGCAACCTTGGCGCGCTGGCGTCGAAACCGGTGATGGAAGGCAAGGCGGTGCTGTTCAAGCGCTTTGCCGACGTCAACGCCATCGACATCGAGCTGGACACCGAGGACCCCGAGGAAATCATCAAGGCCGTGAGCCTGATGGGCCCGACCTTCGGCGGTATCAACCTCGAAGACATCAAGGCGCCCGAGTGCTTCATCATCGAACAGCGGCTGAAGGAAATCATGGACATTCCGGTGTTCCATGACGACCAGCACGGCACGGCGGTGATCTGCGCGGCGGGGCTTATCAACGCGCTCGAAATTTCGGGCAAGAAGATCGAAGACTGCAAGATCGTGCTGAACGGCGCGGGCGCGGCGGGGATCGCCTGCCTCGAGCTGGTCAAGGCGATGGGCGCCAAGCACGACAATTGCATCATGTGCGACACCAAGGGTGTGATCTATCAGGGCCGCACCGAGGGCATGAACCAGTGGAAATCGGCCCATGCGGCGGTGACCGAAGCGCGCACCCTCGAAGAGGCGATGGTGGGCGCGGATGTGTTCCTTGGCGTCTCGGCCAAGGGCGCGGTGACGCCGGAAATGGTCGCCTCGATGGGCGATAATCCGGTGATCTTCGCGATGGCGAACCCGGACCCGGAAATCACCCCCGAAGAGGCCCACGAAGTGCGCGAAGACGCGATCGTGGCGACGGGCCGGTCGGATTATCCGAACCAGGTGAACAACGTTCTGGGCTTCCCCTACCTGTTCCGCGGTGCGCTCGACATCAACGCGCGCGCAATCAACGACGAGATGAAGATCGCCTGCGCCAAGGCGCTGGCCGAGCTGGCGCGCGAAGACGTGCCCGACGAGGTTGCGATGGCCTATGGCCGCAAGCTCAGCTTTGGCCGCGATTACATCATTCCGACGCCTTTCGACCCGCGGCTGATCCATGTGATTCCGCCGGCGGTGGCCAAGGCGGGCATGGATACCGGCGTGGCGCGTCGGCCGATCATCGACATGGAGGCCTATACGCTCAGCCTCAAGGCGCGGATGGACCCGACGGCGTCGATCCTGCAGGGCATTCACGCCCGCGCGCGTCAGGCGCAGGCCCGGATGGTCTTTGCCGAGGGCGACGATCCGCGCGTGCTGCGGGCGGCGGTTGCCTATCAGCGGGCCGGCATGGGTCAGGCGCTGGTTGTCGGGCGTGATACGGACGTCAAGGAAAAGCTTGAGGCCGCCGGGATCGGCGACGCCTATCGCGAGCTGACCATCGTCAACGCCGCCAACACCCGCCATCTCGATGCCTATCGCGATTTTCTTTACAAGCGGCTGCAGCGCAAGGGCGTCGACCGTGAAGACGCGCATAAGCTGGCGACGCGCGACCGGCATGTGTTCTCGGCACTGATGCTGGCGCATGGTCACGCCGATGGCATGATCACCGGCGCCACGCGGAAATCGGCGCATGTGCTGGAGCTCATCAACAAGGTCTATGACGCGGCGCCGTCAGATGGCGCGGTCGGGATCACCGCCGTGCTGATCAAGGGCCGGATTGTTCTGATGGGCGACACGTTGGTGCAGGAATGGCCCGACGAGCATGACCTGGCAGACATCGCGACGCGGGGTGCGCAGGTTGCCCGCGCGCTGGGTCTCGAGCCGCGCGTGGCGTTCTGTTCCTTCTCGACCTTCGGCTATCCGGTCTCGGAGCGCGCGACCAAGATGCATATCGCGCCGCATGTGCTCGATGAGCGGGGCGTCGATTTCGAATATGATGGCGAGATGACCGTCGACGTGGCGCTGAACATGGAACAGATGAAGCAATATCCGTTCTGCCGCTTGACCGGCCCGGCGAATATTCTTGTGGTTCCGGCGCGGCACTCGGCCTCGATCTCGGTCAAGATGCTGCAGGAACTGGCTGGCGCCACGGTGATCGGCCCGATCCTGACCGGCATCGCCGATCCGATCCAGATCTGCTCCAAGACCTCGACGGTCAGCGATATCCTGAACATGGCGGCGCTGGCGGCGTGCCGCATCGGCCAGTCGAAGTAAGCGCTTTCGCCTGAACGGTTTCACGCGCTAGTCTCCCGGAAACTCCGGGAGGCTGCCGTGACCGTCTTCAATCTGGGCTCGATCAACACAGACCATTTCTATCGGCTCGCGCATCTGCCCGCGCCCGGTGAAACGCTGGCCGCGCAAAGCTATGCGCGGGGTTTGGGCGGCAAGGGCGCGAACCAGTCCGTTGCGGCGGCGTGCGCAGGGGCCGAGGTGCGCCATATTGGCGCGATCGGGCCCGAGGGCGGCTGGATGGTCGAGCGACTCACCGCGCTGGGCGTCGATTGCCGTCATGTTGCGCAGCTTGAAACCGTATCCGGCCACGCGATCATCAATATCGACGCGGCGGGTGAAAATGCGATCGTGATCGTGCCCGGTGCAAACCGTGCCATTCCCGAGGCGCTTGCGCGCGAGGCCTTGGCGGGCGCGGGTCCGGGCGATGTTCTGATCTTGCAAAACGAGACCTCGCTTCAGGTCGAAACGGCCCGCTTTGCGCAGGAACAGGGTCTTTTTGTGGTCTATTCCGCAGCACCTTTCGAGGCGGATGCGGCGCTTGCGGTGCTGCCGCATGTCTCGCTTTTGCTGCTGAACGAGATCGAAGCCGCGCAACTTTGCGCGGCGCTCGAGGTGTCGCTTGAATCGCTGCCGGTGCCCGCGATTTGCATGACGCGTGGCGCGCAAGGCGCGTTGTGGCTTGAGCCCGAGGCCGGGCGGCGGATTGAGGCGCCGGCGTTTCGTGTCACCCCGGTCGATACCACAGGCGCAGGCGATACCTTCGCCGGATATCTCGTGGCGGGGCTTTCGCAGGGGCTCGACCCGGCGAGCGCAATGCGGCGCGCTTCGGCGGCGGCGGCGCTCAAGGTGACGCGGCAGGGCACCGCCGAGGCAATCCCGTCGGCGGCGGAAACCGAGGCTTTTCTGCAAGAACAGAGCCTATCCGAGTGAATATCCCGCGCCGCGGACGGTGCGCACGGGGTCTTCGCCGCCCGCCGCCTTCAGGGCCTTGCGCAGGCGACCGACATGCACGTCGATGGTGCGGCTATCGACGTAGATATCGCGACCCCAGACCCGATCCAGCAATTGCTCGCGGGTCCAGACGCGACCCGGTTTCTCCATCAGCGTGGCGAGCAGGCGGAACTCGGTCGGGCCGAGCTTGAGCAGCTCGCCATTGCGATAGACGCGGTGTTCCTCGGTATCGAGGGTGATGTCGTCGTAGCTCAGACGTTCGCCCATAGCGGCGGGCCGGGTGCGGCGAAGCTGTGTGCGCAGTCGCGCCAGCAGTTCGAGCACGGAATAGGGTTTGACGACGTAATCATCCGCGCCGGTTTCGAGGCCGCGCACCCGGTCGGCCTCTTCGGAGCGGGCTGAGAGCATGATGATCGGGATCGCGCGCGTCTCGGGGTTGGATTTCACGCGGCGGCAAATCTCGATCCCCGAGACATTGGGCAGCATCCAGTCGAGGATGATCAGGTCGGGCTCCTCCTCGCGCACCATCATCAGCGCCTCGTCGCCGTTTTCGGCCATGACGACACGAAAGCCCTCGGCTTCGAGGTTGTAGCGCAGAACCTCTCGCTGGGCGGCCTCGTCTTCGACGACGAGGATACAGGGGGGCCGGGGCGTCGCCATAAATCAGGCCCCTTGAGCGTCCGAGGTCGGCACGCTTTCGGTTTTCGGGCGCGGCTCGTCCGGCATCCCGCCCGAAACGAGGTAAATCACCTGCTCGGCGATCGAGGTTGCATGGTCGCCCATGCGCTCGATGTTCTTGGCGATGAAATGCAGGTGCATGCAGGGCGTGATGTTGCGCGGATCTTCGAGCATGTAGGTCAGGAATTCGCGAAACAGCGCGTTATACATCTGGTCGACCTCAAGGTCGCGCTCGCGCACATCGCCGGCAAGGCCGACGTCGCGCTGAATGTAGCTATCAAGCACGTCCTGCAGCATCGACTCCACCGCAATCGCCATGCGCCGGATTGCCCCGGTCGAGCCGGCAATCTCGGGCATCTGCATCAGCACAAGCGATCGCTTCGCGATGTTCTTGGCGTAATCGCCGACCCGTTCGAGGCTGGCCGAGATCTTGATGACCGACAGTGCGAGGCGCAGATCGCCCGCGGTCGGAGAGCGCAGCGCGATCAGCAGGGCAGCCTGTTCGTTGATCTTTTCCTCAAGCGCATCGACGGCGCGGTCGTTGAGGCGCACGGCGGCAGCCAGTTCTTCGTCGCGCTCGGCAAGGGCGCGCGCGGCATCGAGGATCTGTTGCTCGACCAGCCCGCCCATCTTCATCACAAGCGCCTGAACCGACTCCAGATCTTGATCGTAGGATGAAACGATATGCTTGCTCATGCGTGTCTCCTTGGGCGAGGCCGGATTCTGGCATCATATGAGGCCACCGCCGGGCTTACAGCCCCCATTTTCCGTCGGACCGGGCCAGATAACCCTGTCGGCTCGGCTCACCGCTTTGGCAGGGAAATGTGACAGGGGCATGAAGCGCCGCCCTGCAGGCGTTAACGATTGAGTTTGCGTCAAATTTTCAAAAGCAAATCGTTGAAGCGACTCGGGTCCGGGCGTATCCATAACGAACCGGCCAGTATGGCCAGGACCCAGATTTAGTTTCACGTGTGGTGCGTAGGGGAGCACGTGGGTGACGGAGGGTCCTGGTAGGGGTGCCGGGGCCCTCCATTTATGCTCGGATCAGGGATCGACGCCGCCCAGATCGCAGACGATCTTCCACTCCTCTTCCGTGACCGGCTGCACGGACAGGCGCATGGATTTTACCAAGGACATCTCGGTCAGGCGCGGATCGGATTTGACCTGCGCCAGCGTTACCGGCGTCTTCAGCGGGCGCACCGCCTTGATATCCACGCAATCCCAGCGCGGATCCTCGGTGGTCGAATCCGGGTGCGACTCGGCGCAGACCTCGACGATGCCGACGATCTCCTTGCCCAAGTTCGAGTGATAGAAGAACCCGAGGTCGCCGATCTTCATCGCGCGCATGTTGTTCCGGGCGAGGTAGTTGCGCACCCCGTTCCATTCCTCGCCGACATCGCCCTTGGCGACCTGATCGTCCCAGGACCAGACATCGGGCTCGGATTTGAACAACCAATAGGCCATCAGCCGATCACCTTCTTCCATTCCTGCACCGAGACCGATTCAAACAGCCCGGCATGCGCATAGGGATCGCCCGCAGCCCAGGCCTTGGCGGCGTCGAGGCTGTCGGCATCAAGGATCACCAGCGAGCCGCACATCTGGCCGTCTTCCAGAAACGGGCCGGCCATCGCGACGATGCCGGTTTCCTCGATATAGGCGAGATGCGCGGCGCGCGTGTCGAGGCGGGTCTGAAGTTGGCCGGGTTTGTCGCGGCAGATGACGGCATACAGCATGGGTTACTCCTGTTTCAGGGGGCGTGCGAGCAAGGTTAGAACGGCTTCGGGCACCGAGATGCGGGCTTCGGTCAGCGCTGCGATCATCGAGGCGACGGGCATGTCGATTTTACGCTTTTCAGCCAGAATAGAGACTGCTTTGGCGGTGGCAACGCCTTCGACGGTCACGCTCGGGTCAAAGGCCTCGCCCGCGCCAAGCGCCAGGCCAAAGCGGAAGTTGCGCGACAGCGGCGAGGTGCAGGTCAGCACGAGGTCACCGAAACCGGACAGGCCCGAAAGCGTCTCGGGGCGGGCGCCCTGAGCGACGGCAAAGCGCACCATCTCGGCAAAGCTGCGGGTCATCAGCGCGGCGCGCGCCGAGTCGCCCAAGCCTGCGCCGATCACCACACCCGCGCCGATCGCATAGACATTCTTGAGCGCCCCGCCCAGCTCGGCGCCGGTGAGGTCGGTGGTGCGATAAAGCCGCAGGCTCGGTGTCGAAAGCGCCTGTTGCAGCGCCTCGTCATCCTCGGGCGTCGCCAGCGTCAGCGCGGTCGGCAGCCCGCGCGCGATATCGGCGGCAAAGCTCGGGCCGGTCAGCAGGGCAGGCACGGCATCGGGGCAAAACTGCCGGATCAGCGCGCTCGGGCCCTGCAGGGTTTGCAGGTCGATCCCCTTCGAGCACGACACCAGCGTCTTGCTCTGAAGCAGCCCGGCATGCTCGGCCAGAAAGGCGCCGGTTCGTTGCATCGGAACCGCCAGAAGCGCGGTCTCGGACCGCGCCGCAAGCGCGATTTCGGCTGTAACAGAGATGTTTTCGGGCAGGCGCGGCCCCTTCAGGCGGCGGCTGTTCTCGCGCGTGCGCTGCATTTCCTCGGCATGGTCTGCGTCGCGCGCCCAAAGCGTGACGGGCCCGTTCTGCGCGAGGGTGATGGCGAGGGCCGTGCCAAAAGCGCCGGCTCCAAGGACCGAGATACTCATGCCTTGGCTCCTTTCTTGCCCGAACCCAGAAGCGGGTTGGCGGATTGGTCAAGCGGCCAGCGCGGCCGGGCCGACAGCGCCAGATCGTCACGCGCGCCGAGCCGGTAGCGCTCGATCCCGGCAAAGGCGATCATCGCGGCATTGTCGGTGCAAAGACGCAAGGGCGGCGCAAGGAAACGCGCCCCGACTTCGGCCGAAACAGTCTCTAATGCAGCCCGAATGGCCGAATTTGCCGCGACACCACCTGCGACGGCAAAGGCGGGGGTCGCGGGTTCCTCTGCCAGGTAGATCGCCAGGGCGCGGCGGGATTTTTCCGCCAGCACATCGCTGACGGCGGCCTGGAAGCCTGCGCAAAGGTCCGAACGGATCTGGCGCGGCAGCCCGCCATGCTCGGCCACGACCTCGTCGCGGGCGCGCAGGATTGCGGTTTTCAGCCCTGAGAAGGAAAAATCGCAGCCGGGTCGGTCCAGCAGCGGGCGCGGAAAGCGAAACGCCTTGGGGTCGCCCTTTTTCGCTTCGGCCTCGACGGCAGGGCCTCCGGGTTGCGGCAGGCCCAGAAGCTTGGCGGTCTTGTCAAAGGCTTCGCCGGGCGCGTCGTCGATCGTGCCGCCCAGCCGCGAGAAGTCTTCAGGCCCGCGCACCAGCAGGAACTGGCAATGTCCGCCCGAAACCAGCAGCATCAGATAGGGAAACGCGAGCCCATCGGTCAGGCGCGGCGTCAGAGCGTGCCCGGCCAGATGGTTCACCCCGATGAGCGGCAGCCCGGCGCCGGCGGCGATGCCCTTGGCGCACATCACGCCCGATATCACGCCCCCGATCAGCCCGGGCCCGGCCGTTACCGCAACCCCATCCAGCTGGGTCAGCGTCATCCCGGATGCGGCAAGCGCCTCTTCGACGCAAAGGTCGAGCTTTTCGGCATGGGCGCGCGCGGCGATCTCGGGCACGACCCCGCCAAAGGCCGCGTGCAGCTCGGTCTGGCCCGCGACGACGGAGGACAGGATCTCGGCCCGGTCGCCCTCAACGCGCACGACCGCCGCGGCGGTATCGTCGCAGCTCGATTCGAGGCCGAGGAAGGTCAGGGTGTGAGACATGCTGCTCCGGTTGCGATAGGGTTTCTTCGCAGGTAACACCACGTTAGCCCTCAGACAATCCCGAGGCCCGCATGTCCGCCCCTGATGATCCGCCCGTTCTGCTGCTGACCCGCCCTGCGGAGGCGAGTCGGCGCTTTGCTGCGGCGCTGGGCGCTGGGCTTCCCGCAGGGGTCCGCGTAATCGTCTCTCCGCTGCTCGAAATCGAGGCCGTTGGGGGCCATATCACGCCGGAACAGAGCGTTATCCTGACTTCGCAAAATGCCGTTGCGCGGCTCGCGTCCGGCGCGGGCCTGTCGGCTTGGTGCGTCGGGCCGCGCACGGCGGCTGCGGCCGAGCGCGCGGGGTTGGAGGTGCGCGCGGTTGCACCCACCGCCGAGGCGCTTCTGGCGCAGATCGTCGCAGCGGGCGAGACCGGGCCGCTTTTGCATCTGCGAGGCGACAAGCTGGCCTTCCCGCTGGCGGAGCGGCTCAATCAGGCTGGAATCGAGACGCATGAGCAGGTGGTTTACCGCCAAAGACCACAGCCGTTGACGCCGGAGGCGGGCGCGGTTTTGACGACGACTGATCGGGTTGTCGTGCCCCTGTTCTCGCCGGAAAGCGCGCGGCACTTTCTTGCTGAGTCTCAGGGCGCGTCGGCGCGTCTCGAAATCGTTGCGATCAGCGAGGCTGTGGCGCGAATCTGCTCGGATGCGGGGATGAAGGCGGTTTCGATCGCCGCGTCGCCCGATGGCGAGGCGATGACATCGGCGGTTTTGCGCCAGCTTGCCACGCCTATGCCGGGTTGAGCAATTCGGCGCCGCTCACTAAGTTACCAAAGACAGCGCATTTTCTGCGGCACGTCTGGAGGGGTGGTCATGGCGAAAGCGAAATCCGGCGAGAACAACGAATCCGAGGCAACGCCCAAGGTCGAGATTATCCCGGTTGATGGCGTGATCGAGGAGACCTCCGAGGAGAAGGCGCCGGAAGAAGCCGTGGTTGAAGACGCCGAGGAGGCGACTGAGCCCGAAGGCGATCCGGCCAATGAGGGCGACGCCGAGATGCCCGTGGCGCTTGAAGAACCCAAGGATGAGGCCGAAGAGGCCGCCTCCTCTGTCGAGGAGCCGGCGGCTCCTATGGCCGCATCGCCGGCGCCGGAAAAGCGCGGTGGTGGCTTTGGGGCGATGCTTCTGGGTGGCGTCTGTGCGGCTGCGATCGGGGCGGGGGCGGTGCTTTTCGCGCTGCCGAACCTTCCGCCGCAACTGGCCGGGCTTTTGCCGCAACAGGGCGCCGAGGCGCAGGCCGAGATTGCTGCGCTGAAATCCGCGCTTGAGGCGCAAGACGGGAAGTTGGCCGAGCTGACCGCTGCGCTTGAGGCAACCAAAGCCGATGCCGCGCAGGCCGAGGGGGGGCAGGCCCAGATCGCCGCGCTGGCTGATCGTCTGGCCAGCCTTGAGGCGCGCCCGGTGGCCGAAGGTGGCGTGCCGGATGCGGCGCTCTCGGGTCTGCAGGCCGAGATTGAGGCGCTGCGTGGCCGGATTGATCAGGTTGCCTCCGAGAAACCAGATACAAGCGCCGCGCTCGAGGCGGTGCAGGCGCAGGCCGAGGCGATGCGCGCCGAAGCCGAAGCGGCTGCGCGCAAGACCAAGGCACAGGCCGGTCTGACGCGTCTGGTTGCGGCCTTCGATGCCGGGCAGCCGCTTGGCCCGATCCTGGACGATCTTTCGGCGCAAGGCGTCTCGGTTCCGACGGAGCTTCACGGGGAAATCCCCGCGATGGGTGCGGTTCAGGCGGCCTTCGCCGAAGCTGCGCGTGAAGCGCTGCGCGCCGTGCGGATCGCGGACAGTGGCGATACGATCACCGGCAAGATCGGGTCGTATCTTCTGGCGCAGACCGGAGCGCGCTCGCTTGAGGCCAAGGATGGCGATGGCCCCGACGCGATCCTGTCGCGCGCGCAGGCCGCCGTAGATGCTGGCGATCTTGCGACCGCGCTGGCGGAAATCGGGGCTTTGCCCGAGGCCGGTCAGGCTCCGATGGCGGGCTGGGCCGTGCTGGCGCAGCGCCGGATCGACGCGAGCACCGCGCTTGCGGCGCTGGCCGAAACCCTGAACTGAGGAGGCAGAGATGATCTGGACATTCGTGAAAGTTGCTCTGTTCCTCCTGCTGGTTGCGGGGGCGACGATGGGGGCCACCTATCTGACCGAGATGAAGGGCGGCATCTTGCTGCAGGCCTTCGGTTATGAATTCACGCCGCCGCCGCTGGTGGCGGTGATTGGCGCGGCGCTTCTGTTCATCGCGATCTGGGTTTTGATCCGGCTGATCGGTCTGGCGGTGGCGTTCCTGCGCTTCCTCAATGGCGACGAGACTGCGATCAGCCGCTATTTCGACCGTAATCGTGAGCGCAAAGGCTATGAGGCGCTGGCCGAGGGGCTGATGGCGGTGGCGTCCGGCGAGGGGCGTCTGGCGCTGACCAAGGCCGCGCGGGCCGAGAAGTTCCTGCATCGCCCCGAGTTGACCAACCTGCTCCTGGCGCAGGCGGCCGAAACTGCAGGCGAGACCAAGAAAGCCGAGGCGGCCTACAAGCGCCTTTTGGGTGATGAACGGACCCGGTTTATCGGTGTGCGCGGGCTGATGGCGCAGAAGCTGGCCGCGGGCGATACCGCCACCGCGCTGAAACTGGCCGAGAAGGCCTATGCGCTGAAGCCGCGCCATGCCGAGGTTCAGGATACTTTGCTGGAGCTGCAAACCAAGGCGGGTCACTGGAAAGACGCGCGCGGCGTGTTGCAGTCCAAGATGCGTCAGGGTGCGCTGCCCAAGGATGTGCATCGGCGCCGCGATGCGGTGATGGCGCTGCAGGAGGCCAAGGATATTCTGGCCGAAGGCGCGTCGATCGAGGCGCAGGAGGCGGCGATCGCCGCGAACAAATCTTCGCCAGACCTGATCCCGGCGGCCGTGATGGCGGCGCGGGCCTATATTCTGAAAGGCAAGAAGCGCCACGCGAGCCGTGTGCTGCTGAAGGCGTGGGGGGCGCAGCCGCACCCGGAAATCGCCGCCGCCTTTGCCGAGATTGAGCCCGATGAAAGCGCGACCGCACGGATGAAACGTTTCCGTCCGCTGCTAAAAGAGCGCCCCGATCACGAGGAAACGCGCCTCTTGCAGGCTGAGCTCGCGATTGCCGCCGAAGATTTCCCCGAGGCGCGGCGCGCGCTGGGCGATCTGCCGGAGGTTCATCCGACCGCGCGTGTTCTGACGATCATGGCGGCGATCGAGCGCGGCGAAGGCGCGGATGATGCGGTTGTGCGGGGCTGGCTGGCGCGCGCGCTGAGCGCGCCGCGCGGGCCGCAATGGTGCTGCGACAAATGCCAGAATATCCAGTCGGAGTGGAGCCCGGTCTGCAACAACTGTGGCGGCTTCGATACGCTGAGCTGGCGCGAGCCGACGCAGGATGCGATGCCGCTGCCGCATGGCGCCGAGATGTTGCCGCTGATCGTTGGGCAGGTGCCTGCCGAACCGGTCGAGGAGGCCGAGGTCTCGGATGAGGATGTGCCGGTCTCTGCGGATGCCGATCCGGCGCTTGAGGCGGACCTGATCGAAGAGCCGGCCGACAAGGCAAAAGACTAGTCTGCCAATCGCGCCAAATAGTTGCAATTTGGGGCTACACATCGCTGCACGGGCATGCTAATCGGCGCGCCACAGCGCCGGTGTAGCTCAGCTGGTAGAGCACGTCATTCGTAATGATGGGGTCGGGGGTTCGAGTCCCTTCACCGGCACCACCCCCTTCCAGGGTGGTTCAGAAAATCTCGTGTTTTGACGCATCCGACTCCCCGGCAAGGGAGTGTTCGCAACGGCACTTTCTGCAGGCGATCGCGCAACTGGTTCCGTCGCCTGCTGGGAAGCTGTTATAAATACGTCATATTTTACGTCGGGCGTCGTTTTTGAGGTTGCTGGCGCGCGATTCTCGGCCAAGACGATTCGAGGCATCTGTTCCCAGAGAGAGACAGTATGATGCAACTGTCCTCGATCTCGCGCCATAAGCAACCTTAGGTGGTATAACCTTGCGGAACTACTCGCCCTTCAATTGAAAATCTGGCCAAATTAAGGCCAAATTGGGTAATTCATTGACAAAATTAAGGCGCAGCGGGACCATGAACCTAATTGAAGACGTGTGTTGCTGTGAAAATTCGGCGCCACATGAACAAAGCAAGTTTGAAGTCTGAACGTTTGCGCAGGGAAGATCGCGCAGGGGAGTTCGTAATGGAACAAGTTATGAAGCGCACGAGTTCGCTCGTGACCGGTGCATTTTGTGCCGTATCAATGACCGCGGTCGCCGCGATCGCGGCACAAGCGCAAATCGACGATGCCCTGACGGGCCAGATTGATTTTCGCTCGCTCGAGTTCGAGGCCTGCCTCGACGCAACGACCTGCACCGTGAACGGGGTTACCCTCTCGGCGACCCGCCAGGGGCCGGACGGCGCCAGCTCGGCCGCGACCCTTTACTGGGATCCGATCGACGGGATCGGCGTGAAGGGCGGCGGTCAGAATGACGAAATCGACTTTGATGAACAGCTGATCGTCAAGCTTGCCAAGCCGAGCGCGATCACGTCGGTCTGGATCAGCGATCTCTTCCTGTCTGAGGCTGCGCATTACGGTGCTGCTGCGGCGGGTGGTTCGGACAGCGAAACGGCCGTGGTCTCCCTGAGCCGCGATGGCAAGGCTGCTGCGCAACTCGTGCTCAACGGCGATGCCTCGCTGCCGTCGCGCAACTTCAACACGATGGTGTCGCGTCGCTTCCAGGATAACGGTGACCTTCTGCAGCGCGTGATGGTGCGCAGCGGCAAGATCTCGATCCAAAGCGGCAGCGGTTACCGCTCGGCGGCGCTTCAGCCGAGCGCGGAGGGCGTCGATGCGGCCAAGAAAGCCGCGATCTTCGACGGTGCTCAGACCTATGAAGTCGAAACCGACCGGCTGCTCGCCCTGATCGACGGAGTGACGCTTTATGCCGTCGGCAAGGTCAATGCGGACCAGGTCGAGCGCGTTGCCGCGACTCGCGACGGTCTGATGAAGCTGCGGGAGACGGGCAAGGTGCTGCGGAAAACCGGCAACGTCTCGAACGGTGAAATCTCGGGCGATCTGCCGCAGGCAGTGAGTGCGGACACGCTCGTGTTCAGCGCGCCCTTTGGCACGAGCAACGATTATTCGGTTGCCGGATTGGTGGTGTCCAAATGAAACGTGGTATTTTTACGATCTTCAAACATGTTGTCCTCGGGTCGGTGATCGCGTCCCGCGCGGTGGCCTCGGTGGTGCCGATGCACGATCCGAAGTCGGGCTCGGGCGACACCTGGACCAACATGCGCCGCGAGATGGAATCGCGTGAGCCGTCCACCGTTCGTGCCGCACTGCAGCACTGGATCGGTAATGACGGTCATAACCTCGCCCTGCGTGACGCGATCGAGCAGAGCTATCAGGTCGCCGGCATGGAAAATGCCGAAGAGGTCGATACGTTCTGGATGGAACTGATCCGCGCGCGCGGCGATGCGTCGATGATCGCGATGTTCCTCGAAGTGCGCGGCGCCATGGATATGTCCGCGCCTCGCACCCGTGAGCAATATCTCAAGGATTGGCTCTACAAAACCGGCGGTGCGTATGACTGCGGCGGTAACTGCGGTGAAGGCGTTGGTAATGGAGGCGGCAACGGCACCCCGAACGAGGGTGGTGGCGTCGGGCCTGGCAAACCGTAGGATTTAAGGATTTATGGCGGCGCTTATCATTTGATGAGCGCCGCCATTAAAATTTCTGTAGCCAAGTAAGGGGCTCCGCGTTAGCGGAGCGCCAGAACCGTTTTGGAGCCGAGGCTCGCTTCGAGCTGGCCACGGCCATGACCCGTCGCCATCAGGCAGCTCATGCCGTCCGGGGTCGCGACGACCATCGTCCAGCTTTCAGCTTTCGGCGACGCGTAGACAAGCACGCTGTGCTCTTCGCGGGCCGCGCCTTCGAACGCGAGCGTTTCGTTAAACCGTTCTTGCAGACGCGCTTCCACGTGGTTGCTGCTCGCGCACTGAGCCGCGAACACCGAGCCTGCACCGATCGTTTGAGCCGCGATAAGGACTGCGGCGGTCCATGCCTTCGATTTCATTTCCAACCTCATTCCAGTTAGCCAGACTTCTGGCGTTAAACACCGGGCCCTCGTCACGCATACGCCTGTCCAGAAACCCGAAGACTGCCTTCTGCCCCCGGTGATTGGGTATGCTCTGAGATTCGGGCGCGAATGCGGCGCGGAAATGGAGAAATGCGGCCGTCAGATGCGAATTAGCCAATATTTATTGGCCAAAGTCGCTCTCCGGAGGCGGCGTGACGGAGCTGTGTCAGCCCGAAACGAGGGGCAAGTGCCTCTGTCAAAAGCATTAAATCTGGCGCCTGACATTGCAGGGCAGAAAATCCGTAGCGCGACAGAATTGGCAGCGCCCGAAAGCTTTCACACAGAAATAATGGACGTAAAAACGGGTCTCGATGATGTTCAGCGGCGAACTTGAGCAGAATCGCCGCCAGATTCGAGTCGGATGAGTCGGGTAACCAGATCGCCGTTGCGGGCAAACGTTCGGGCGATTCCGTCCAGGAAATCCGCCCGAGCGGCAGGGCTGTCTCGGGCAGCCCCCAGGCGTCCGCAAGGCATTCGGGGGCGATCAGGGGCTTGGCCGGGGCTGTATCGCGGGGGCCAAAGCGCAAATCGAGGGCAAAAGCCTTGCCCGAACGCAGCTCGCTGCAAAAAGCGCGATATTCATAAATCGCCAGACGCGGCCCGACGATCGTCAGCTCATCCGCCAACTCCCGGAGCAGGTTGAGCGATGCGGTGTCCTGAGGTCCCTTTGCGTTCATGCCAGCACCTCCGCGGGTTCGACCAGCGCCATGATCCGCTCGGCCATCTCGACCGAACCGTTGCGCACGCGCGGCCGGGTCGTTGCCGTTGCCGAGGCTTTGAACTGCGCGAAAAACGCGTCGAGCTGCGCGGCCATGGCCTGCGGGCTCTCGGCCTCAAGACAGTCGGCCCAGCCTTGCTTGGCCGCATATCGCGCGCGCGCCGCCTGATCGTCGAGCTTCTGGTGCTGCACGGGCACGAACATCAGCGGGTAGGTCGTGTTCTGCAGCAGCTCGTGAAAGCTGTTGTAGCCGCAGGCCGAGATCGCGCCGTCGAAGGCCTCGAAGAACCGGCCAAGCGGATAGACATGGAGCATATCGGTATCGTCGATTAGGTCGCTCGGGATCCGCGCAAGCGGTGAGCGGGCCCAGATCAGCCGGACATTCGCACGCCGGGCGGCGGCGAGGATCTGCTCGACCGCGGTCTGCTGGCGACTGAAGGCGTCGCCACCGAGGCTGACGAGGCAGAGCTTGCGCGTGAAGCTGCGCAGGCCAAGTGCGCGCCGCGCCTCGCGCCGGGGTAGCGGTGTGTTGCCGAGGGTCAGGGTGACGGGTGGTGTCACGCTGAACTTCGAGAGGCCAGTGCGCGCGGGTTTGTAGGTGACGGTCGCGCCGGTATCATCCTCGGCCGCGAGATCGCCCGGTTCAAGGATGAGGGAGGCGAACTGCCCGCCCTCGAGCCCCTCCGCCGCTCCGCCCTTTTGCCACATCGCGCGGCGGATCCAGATCAGCTCCGGCGCGCAACAGAGGGTGCCGCGCAGCGCCTCGGTCACGGCAAGGTCAATCGCGCTGCCATCCAGCACCACGGCCTCGGGGCGCAATTGTTCGAGCACCGCCTGCAAGGCGGCGACTTCCCAGCCGTGCCAGTCGCCCGGCGGGCATTGCAGGTGGCGGGCGGTCATCCGGTAATGCACCCCGTAGCCGGCCGCCTGAATGATCCCGGCGCCCTGCGAAAAACACCAGAACCGGACTTCGCCCGCGCCTTGCGCACGCAGGCTGTCGGCGATGGCCAGCATCCGCGTAAGATGCCCAAGCCCGACCCCGTTCGGCACGACGAACAGGAAGCGCGGCGCGCGCGGCTCCGGTTCGGACCGGGCTAAATTCATGAAGCTGACCAGATCATGCAGGTCGTCCGAGGCGCCGGTTGCCACATTCAGATTGGCGCGGCGCCGCAGCCGTGCCCAGTTCCACGCGCTGGCCTGCATGCGGCCCTGCGGAAAGACGATCTCGTCGCGGGCTTCGTGGATTACGCCATGAGCCAGGCGAATCTCGGGGTCGAGCCCGTCGCTGCGCAGGCCCACATCCCTTTGCAGGATCGCGCCTGCCTCACGCGCGGCGGTGTCGCTGAGCGCGCTGAGGGTGATCGGCCGGTCACCATGCCTGCGCAGAACCTGACGCAGCAGATGCAGGCCGGTGGCCCATTCGCTGGCGCTTTGGGTCGCGGTCGCACGGCGCAGAACGATCTCGATCGGGGCGGTTTCGGGCAGGTCGAAAAGGAGGCTGCCAAGAAACGCGGTCTGGCTGGTGAACAGCACACTTGCGGGCGCTTCGGCCCGCTCAAGCGGCATCGGGTTCCAGCCCTCGGCGGCCAGATCGCAGCCCAGAATGGTGGCCAGCGGGTCGTTCGGCTCGGCGCCGATCGCGACGGTCTTCTCGGGAAACGTCATGCGTCGGGCTCCTCGCCTTCGGCCTCGACGACCCCGTAAAGCCCGAGGGTCAGCATTGCCAGAGACGCCATATCGTATTTTCCAAGGATCGCCGCGCGCCGAACCTCAGGGTTCGAAAGGGCGCGCGTGTCGAGCCAGTCGAGGATCTGATCGGCGGCCATGTCAGGCCCGATCTCGGCAGGCAGGGCCAGACCGTCATCATGCAGCGCCTCGCGCACACCGCCGACATCGCAGGCGGCAACGGCAAGCCCGCTGCACTGCGCCTCGATCACCACATTCGGCGTGCCCTCGACCCGCGACATCAAGAGCAGGACATCAGCCTCGCAATAGATTTCATCGGGGCGCGAAAGGCTCTGCGCGATCTCGATGTCGTGCAGGCCAAGCTCATTGCGCAGCTCGATGATCCGGTCGAGGAACGGGCCGCTACCGACAAGCCGCGCCTGAATCGGACGAGAGGATTTTGCGCGCAGGGCCGCGATCGTCCGCAGCCATAGCTCGGGCCGTTTGTTCGCGGCAAAGCGGAAGACGCCCAGAATGCGCAGCGGCGCGGATTGCGCATCATTGGCCTGCGGCAGGAGCGGAAAGGCCGCGCCGTCGATCGCATTATGGATGACTTTCGCTTGATTGTGCCCCAGATCCAGCCAGTCTTCGTAGCCACGCGCGCCGGCCTCGGAATTGACCGTAAGCGTTACCTGCGGCATCGCGCAGAGCGTGCGATACAGACCTCGCAGCATAGGCAGGTTCGGATCTGCGCGTTTGGCGGGTTCCATGTTGCGCGCGCTCATCACGATGCGCGGGATATCGGTCAGCAGACCGGCAAGACCGGCGGCAACGGAGGAGCGATCCTGCCAGCCGTGAATGGCCATCGGTCGCTCGGATTGGCATAGCGTAATCAGCGGCAGCAGGTCGGCCCGGATGCGCGCGGGCAGAAGCGCCAGCACTTGCTGCACCTCGGGGCGCAACGTCGGGGTGTCGGAGATCGCGTCGAGATCGTGAATGCGCACGCCCAGCGCAGTCAGCTCCGACAGGAAATGCGCGTGCCCGCGCTCTTCCGCTGTTGAAAACAGCGCGACGGAAATCCGATCGGCCGGGAGGCCGGATTTCAGCAAGGCGCGGATCAGCATCACGAACTGCCGCTCCGCCCCGCCCGCGGCAAGGGTCGCATTGACCAGAAGGATATTGCCAAGGCCGGAAACCGGACGGGCGCGCTCGGGCGCCATGGCCTTGAAGGCGGGCAACAGGATTTCGGGGCTCTTGATCTGTGCCGCCGCATGGATATCGCGCGCGGCGCGGCCAAGATCGGGCAGGTAGTCGCGCGCGGCCTCCAGCAGGGCGTGCGCCGTTACGCCGATCGGCAGGCCGAGCTTCGCCATCCAGTCGACGAGGCCGATCCGCCCGGCATCGACCTGGCTTGCCGCGATCTGTTCCCAAAGGGCTGGTGAAACCGTGCCGTGCGCGCTTTCTCGGGCCAGCCGGTGCATCGCAGCAAGCATCGCGCGTTCCTGTCCAAGCATGTCGAGCAACTCGATCTGGGCCGCCAACTCGCTGGCTGAACGCGTGGGATTTTCTAGCGTGAGCAGTTCCGCCGCGCTTTCGGTTGCGTTCTCGGTGTTCTCAAACCGCTTTTGCAGGAAGGCGACCTTGAGCAGACCGGGCACGCGTTGCGAGGGGATTTCGTCAACGATCTTCAGCCAGCTCTGGATCGCTTCGGCCCAGCCGCCTTGCTGTTCCTGAACGCGTGCCTGACGCGTGGCGATCCGGGCTTCGCCGGGATGACGTTCGGCCAGATCCGCAAGCCGGCGCGCGGCGGCCTGAAACCGGCTGTTCTGGCGCAGGGCATCGACGATGCGTAGCGACAAGATAAGATCGTCGGTCTCGAGCCCCTCAAGCAGGCGCAGGCCCTTCGCGGGGTCCGTTCCCAGAAGGGCCTTGCCATAGATGATCCGGGCGGTTTCATCCTGCGGGTCGGTGCCGAACTGGGCCTCGATCAGGGTTGTGGCGGAGACGAAGTCCCCGATTTCGATCAGGTAGGCCGTATGCGCCAGGGCCTGCCCGCCGTGCAGGGTTCCGGCCGACAAAAGCGCCTCGCGCGCACGGCGCGCAAGATCGCCGGCGCCTGCAGCTTCGCATTGGCGGGCCAGAAGCTCCCAAAGTCCAGGGTGGTTCTCGGCATCATAGGGCGATCCCGACAGCGCGGCATAAGCCAGAAGATGATCGCCCTTCTGACAGAGCTGCAGAATCCGCGAGCGAACTTGCGCCACTGAGGGGGCCGAACTATCGTAAAGCAAGAATACCTTCCGAGATTTAATAGGTAGAATTAACTATGACCGCCACTGCATCGGCTCGCAAGGCATTCATCCGGACTGCGGCCACCGATATTCCCTCGATGGTCGCGAAGTCGGATATCGACTTGATCGCCCGCCATCTGGACCTGCTTCCCCCGAACCCGGTGATCGTTGAATTCGGCCCCTGGCTCGGATCGATCTCGGTGCATCTGGCGAAGGCGGGGCAGTTGCACGCCGTCGATAATTTCGTCTGGACGAAGGATCATGCGCGGCGCGTGCCCGATGTGCTCGATCCCGGCGACTCCTTTCAGGCGCTCTATGAAGCGGTTCTGAAAAAGCGCGGGCTCAAGGCCGCGGTCCATGTCACGCCGTTTGCCGATTTCGTCTGGAACGGCCCCAAGATCGACCTGGTGGTGATTGACGGGCCGAAGACTGTCGAGGGGATGATCGAGATCCTCTCGAAACTGATCGGCCATGTCGGTGAAGACACGATCATCCTGATCAAGAACGCCCTGAACCCCTCCTATCCGGAGGTCGTCTTGACGTTCCACGCGCTGATGCGGCGCGAGGCGCTGATCGCCTCCGAGATCGAAGGGCCGGTCGGCAGCAACATGCTGGCCTGCCGTGTCGGACCGGCCTTCGCGGATCTTGCGGAGATCGCCGAAAATGCTCCCGAAGAGGAGCAATCCCCCGAAGCGCAGGCCGATGACGCCTTCTTGCTGGCCGAGATCCAGCGCCGTCTGACCAAGCTGGACTGGCCGGGCGCCTATGATCATCTCTCCAAGATGAGCCCGAGCCTGCGCATGCTGACGGCCTGGGACGAGGTCGAGGGGCGGCTTGATCTCAGCCCCGAGGCGCAGGAGGATCTGGCCGTTTTTTCGGATATCTACGCGTTCCATCATGGCAGCGCCGGTATCCAGCCGGGCTCGATCGCCTATGGGCGGAGTGCGGCGCAGGCGATGCGGGCCTATTGGCTGAACAATGCCGACAAGCCCTGGCGCGGAACCTCGTTCCGCCCCGAAATCCTCAGCAAGGCTTTCGACTATGGCTACATGAGCTGGCCCAGCAAAATCCAGGAACACATCCGCGACAAGGATATCATTGATATCGGATGTGGGCCGGGTCTGCACGGGATCGGCTATCTGGTCGGCGGGGCGCGCAGCTATGTGGGTCTGGATCCGATCGTCAAGCTCGACAAGGATCGGGTCAAGAACCTCACCGCGAAATGCAAGGAGCCCTTCGGCTGGACTCCGAATGAGATCGCGGAGCTGATCGAGCCGTGGAAGATCACGCCCAAGCTCTCCTATGAACTGCCCGAAGAGCGCATGTTCGATGTCGCGACCCTGCACAATGTAACCGAACACCTTCTGCAGATCGAGGATGTGTTCCGCGATCTTTCCCTGCGGCTGCGTCCGGGCGGGGTCATGATCTACAACCATCACAACTTCTACACCTGGAACGGGCACCACCTTCCGCCCAAATCGATCTCGGCGATCAAGCCCGGCGATCCGAAGCAGAAAGAGATGATGGACTGGGCGCATATCGCCTTCGATCCGCCGCCCGAGCATTACATCTCGCGCGGCCTGAACCGGATCATGCTGGATGATCTGATTGCCCTGACCGAGAAGTATTTCGACATCGAATTCTCGGAAGAGATCCCGACGCGGCCGGAAAATGGCGCGCTTCGTATCACGGACGGCATCCGCAACCGGTATCCGCATCTGACCGATCGCGACCTGCTGACCCAGAACCTGTTCTGTATCGCGCGGGTTCGGATCTAGCATTTTGCCGGTGCGCGGAAACCATTTCTAAACCAGATCGGTCTAGCTCTGGAGGTGCAAGAATTGCACTCAAGGGTGAAACCCATGGTTACGATCTGGCGTCTTGGCCTGCTGATTTTCGGATGTCTTCTGGCGCTGGGCGCGCCGGGGCATGCCGGGCGCATGACCGACAATGCGGCGCTGTGCGAATCCGCGGCCGAGATGGCCTCTGCGCGCACCGGCGTGCCGGTCTCGGTGCTCAAGGCGATTTCCCTCAATGAAACCGGGCGCAAGCTGAATGGTCAGTTCCGGCCCTGGGCCTGGACGGTCAATATGGAGGGGAAGGGCGTCTGGTTCGAAACCCGCGACGAGGCGCGTGCCTATGTCGCCAAGGAATACCAGCGCGGTGCGCGCAGTTTCGATGTCGGCTGCTTCCAGATCAATTTCAAATGGCACGGCGAGGCCTTCGCCTCGATCGATGCGATGTTCGACCCGCTGGAAAACGGGATCTATGCCGCGACCTTCCTGAAAGAGCTGTATCAGGAGAAAGGGTCCTGGAAAGCCGCCGCTGGCGCCTATCACTCGCGCACCCCGAAATATGCCGATCGTTATGCCGCGCGTTTTGAGCGGTTTCGGGAAAACTTGATGGGCGAAGATGTTGCCGGTGGGCACGTTGATGCTCTGCCCGGTGCGAGGGGCGAAGTGCCCGACATCCCCGATATCGTTGCCGCCAACGCACCCGGATCCCGCCGCGACCGCGCGCGGGTCAACACCTTTCCGCTTTTCATCCGCAAAGAGGGTGGCGAGGCCCGGATGGGCGGCGCTTCGGGGGCCAGCCTTTTCGCCGTCGCTTTCGAAAAATCGAAGGCGCAGTGATGGGCAACGGGACGCTTCTCAAGGTCTTCCAGCCGACGATCCTCTTGTCGCTGGCGCTGATGGCGGTGATCGTGATGATGATCCTGCCGGTGCCGGCCTGGGTGCTCGATATCGGTCTTGCCGCCTCCTTCGCCATTGCCATCCTGATCTTCACCGTCACTCTGTTCATCGAGCGGCCGCTGGATTTCTCGGCCTTCCCGACGATCCTGCTGGCCTCGCTGATGCTGCGGCTCTCGCTCAACGTCTCCTCAACTAAGTTGATCATCGGGCAGGGGCATACCGGGACGGCGGCGGCAGGCGATGTGATCGAGGGTTTCGCGAATTTCATCATGGGCGGGTCGGTGCTGATCGGGCTTGTGGTGTTTTGCGTGATCCTGATCGTGAATTTCATCGTCATCACCAAGGGCGCCGGGCGCATGGCCGAGGTCGGCGCGCGCTTTGCCCTCGATGCGATGCCGGGCAAGCAGCTGGCCATCGACAGCGATATGAATGCGGGCGCGATTGATCATGCCGAGGCTCGCGCGCGGCGCGAACGCGAACAGGCCGAGACGACCTTTTTCGGATCGCTCGACGGGGCGTCGAAATTCGTCAAAGGCGATGCGGTGGCGGGGCTCTTGATCACGATGCTGAACCTCGTGATGGGGCTGATCATCGGCACCGCCGTTCATGGGATGCCGATCGGTCGCGCGATTGAAACCTACTCGATCCTGACGGTCGGGGATGGGCTGGTCAGCCAGATCCCCGCCGTCATCATCTCGATCGCCTCGGCGATTTTGCTCGCCCGCGGCGGGGCCAAGGGTTCGGCCGATCTGGAGCTGTTCCGGCAGCTGGGCAGGTTTCCACCGGCGCTGATGACGGTCGGGGTGTTGATGGCGCTTTTCGCGCTGGTGCCGGGTCTGCCATTCATCCCCTTCGTGGCGGGTGCAATCGTTCTGATTGGTTCGGCGGTCATGCTGCGCCGGGCTGAGCAGAAACGGCGCCAGCGTGAGGCGATGAAGATGCCGGCCCCCGAAACCGCGCCGCGCAAGAAGTCGATGGGTGACGTGCTTGATATGGATGATATCCATGTCGAGTTTGCGCCCGATCTGGTCAGCATGGCGTTGGACCCGGCAACGGGGCTTGACGTTCGTATCGCGAATATGCGCCAGCACGTGGCTTCGAGCTTCGGGCTGATCCTTCCGGAAATTCGCCTGACCGATGATGGCGCGCTGGAGCCGGGCCATTACCGCATTCGCATTCAGGGTGCCGAGCAGGCCAAGGACCGGCTTTATCCCGACAGCGTGCTGGCGCTGATCGCGGATAACAGCGATTTCTTTCCCGATGGCGAGGATGTCCGCGAGCCGGTCTATGGCGCGCCGGCACGCTGGGTTCCGGCAAAGGCGCAAGAGGAAGCGGCGCTGAGCGGATCGACCGTGGTCACCGCGACGGAGGTTTTGGCGACTCATTTGCTGGAGGTGATCAAGCGCAACTTCAGCCGCCTGATGACCCTGCGCGCGCTCAAGCGGCTGCTGGAAGAGACCTGTAACCTGTCGGACCCGGCCCGCTCTGACGCCAACCGTCGTATCCTCGATGAGCTGATCCCCGACAAGGTTCCACCCGACCTCTTGCTGGCGGTGCTGCGGCTGTTGCTGGAAGAGCGTGTTTCGATCCGCAACCTTCTGCTGATCATCGAGGCGATCGCCGAGGTGCGCAGCCTGCAGAACCCTGAGGCGATCTGTGAGCATGTGCGGCAGCGGCTCGGGTTTCAGCTGGTCGCGGAATTGCGCCGCGAGGATGGCACGATCCCGATGATCCAGCTTGCTCCCGAATGGGAGGAGCTTTTCGCGACCTATCAGCTGCCGGGCGACCGGGGCGGAGATATCGCGCTGCCGCCCGACAAGTTCAACCGCCTCGCCGCGAATATCGCGGACCGTCTGTCGAAGGCGGGCGAAGCGGGCGCATTTCCCGCCCTTGTCACCACCGCGCGCCGCAGGCGGTTCCTGCACGCGGTTGTCGGCGCCAAGGGGCTGGGCGCGCCGGTTCTGAGCTTTGACGAGATCGGATATGACGCACGGCCCGCGATGTTGGGAGTTGTCCCGGCATGATCGAGGCGCTGGCAGAGCTGACCCGGATTTCAGGCGACCTGCTACAAGCTGGGTTTATCATCTTTCTGCGCGTCGGCTCCGTGCTTGCCCTTGCGCCGGGGTTTGGCGAACGTTCGATCCCGCCACGTATCCGCCTGTCGCTCGCGGTGGCTTTCACCTTGGTGGTCTTTCCCGCAGTGGCGCCGGAGCTGCGCGCGGGTCTGCAAGAGGGGTCGATCTGGCGCTGGGTCCTGGTTGAAAGCGCGATCGGGCTTTCGATCGGGGCAGTTCTGCGGTTCTTTCTGATTGCGCTGATGCTGGCGGGAACGATGATGTCTCAGGCCAGCTCCCTTTCGCAGCTTTTCGGCGGGTCCAGCGGCGAGCCGCAGCCGGCTATCGGCAATCTGCTGGTGCTAGGGGCTCTGGCTCTTGCGATGGGGCTCGGGCTGCATGTGCAATTTGCCGAACTTCTGATCGCCTCTTACAGCGCTCTGCCGCCCGGCGTGATTCCGGATGCCGCGTTGATGAAGGCCTGGGGGCTCGAAGGGATTTCGCATAGCTTCTCGCTGGCGTTTTCCCTTGCTGCGCCCTTCGTGATCGGGGGGCTGATCTATAACGTTGCGCTGGGGGCGATCAACCGTGCGATGCCCCAGCTGATGGTGGCATTCGTCGGCGCGCCCGCGCTGACAGCCGGGGGCCTGATCCTGCTGGCGATTGTTGCGCCTGCGACGTTGATGATCTGGCATCAGGCCTTTGTCGATTTCCTGATCGCTCCGTTCGAGCTTGCGCCATGAGCGAAACGGACGAAAGCGAAAAGGAATTCGATCCATCCCCGCGGAAGCTCGAAGAGGCGCGCCGCCGGGGTGATCTGGTCAAGTCGGCAGAGATTAACGTGGCCGCAGCCTATGCCGGGCTGCTCATCGCATTCATGGCCCTCGCGGGTGTGACGATCGGCGAATTTGGCGAAACCATAGCAGCCATGATCGCGAATTCGGACACGCTTTCCTGGACCGTGTTTCGGGGCGGGGTATCCATCATTGCCGGGGGCATCTCGCGCGCACTGATCGCGGTTCTGCCGTGGTTCCTGTTTCCGGCGCTTGCGGTTCTGGCGGCGATTTTTGCGCAACGCAGTCTTGTTGTTTCGGGCGAAAAGCTCATACCCAAACTGAGCCGGATTGACCCGATCGCCAACGCAAAACAGAAATTCGGGCGCGCCGGTCTGTTCGAGTTCGCCAAGAGCTTCGTAAAGCTGAACGTGATCGGAGCGCTCCTTGGGGTCTTCCTTTGGCGGGAGCTTGATCTGATGCTCGCGGCGCAGCGTCAGGCGCCGGGCGGGGTGATTTTGATCCTTGGCTCGATGATCGTCGAGTTCCTGATCCTTCTGACGGTGATCGCGGCCGTGCTGGGTGGGCCCGATTATCTCTGGCAACGGTTTGAGTTTCTGCGGCGCAACAGGATGACGCGCAAAGAGCTCATGGATGAGATGAAGCAATCCGAGGGTGATCCGCATCTGAAGGCGCAGAGACGCCAGAAGGGGATCGAGATCGCGACACGGCAGATGCTGGGTGATGTTGCGAAGGCCGATGTCGTGATCGTCAACCCGACGCATTATGCTGTCGCGCTCAAGTGGGATCGGGCCTCAAGGCGCGCACCGATCTGTGTTGCGAAAGGTGTCGACGAAATCGCGCGCCGCATTCGGGAAATCGCGATGGAATCCGGGGTGCCGATCCATTCCGATCCACCTACGGCGCGTGCGCTTTTCGCGGCGGTCGAGGTCGATCAGGAAATTCATCCCGAACATTACAAAGCGGTCGCGGCCGCAATTCGTTTTGCGGAAAAGATGCGCAAGGTTGCGCGGCGGAGGCTGTAATGGACAAGAACGGCCAGAAAGAGCGGCTGCGCGCGATCACCGAGCTGATGAGTGATCGTGCGCTGGCACGTTTTGCCCGGATTGGAGCGGAGGTTGGGGCGCTTGAGCATCGTCTGGCTGATCTGCAGGCTGAAGCGGTACGTCAGCGCAGATCAAGCAAAACCCTGGAAGATGCGAAGGCGCTTGCTGCGTTTGAGGCATGGTCGTCACTGCAAGCCGAGATCGTCAAGAAGCAGCTTGAGG
This sequence comes from Pseudothioclava arenosa, assembly GCF_002358085.1. Classification (GTDB taxonomy): domain Bacteria; phylum Pseudomonadota; class Alphaproteobacteria; order Rhodobacterales; family Rhodobacteraceae; genus Pseudothioclava; species Pseudothioclava arenosa. The sequence goes on along the minus strand of NZ_NTJD01000005.1, from coordinate 161,157 downwards.
CGGGCCTGACTACGCTGGAGGCAGAGCGCGTTGCTGCACAGCAGGCATTTGGAAAACACCAGGTCCTGAAGAGATTACGATAAAATTGCCCTCGGCAGGAAAACCCCGCCCGCGCAAACTAGCGCGGGCGAGGCTATGCCTTGATCAATTTACGATGAACTCGGCATGAAGCGCGCCCGCCGCGTTGATGCTTTTCAAGATATCGATCATGTCACGCGGCCCAACCCCAAGCGCATTCAGTCCCGCGACAACCTCCGAGAGTGAACTGCCATCCGATACTTCGGCCATCTTGAGCCCGGCCTCTTCCATGATGGAGGCTTCAGAGCGCGGAACAACCACCGTCTCGCCGCGCGCGAAGGGATTCGGCTGAACCACCATCGGCGCTTCTTCGACCTTGAGCGTCAGGTTGCCTTGGCTGACGGCGACTCGTGAGATGCGCACATTTTCACCCATCACAATCGTTCCGGAGCGTTGATCGACCACGACACGTGCGCGCTGCTCGGGCTCGATGGTGATGTTTTCGATCTGCGAGATCAGATGGGCCGGAGAACGTGCGCGCGAACGCCCGACGTCAATCGCGACGGTTCCTGCGTCCTGCATCGCCGCGATGGCGCCTCCGAAATTCGCATTGATCGCGCGCTCGATCTTGTTGGCGGTGGTAAAGTCGGGCGTGCGCAGGGCCAGTCGAATGGCCCGCAGGCTGTTCAGCTCAAAATCGATTTCGCGTTCGATGCGGGCACCGCGCGGAATGTTGCCCGAGGTCGGAACCCCCTGAACCACCGAAGCCGCGTCCGCCTCGACCGACGCGCCGCCGGCAATGATCGGCCCCTGCGCGACAGCATAGATTTCGCCGTCGGCAGCCTTCAGCGGTGTCATGATCAGGGTGCCGCCCAGGAGGCTCTTGGCATCCCCGATCGCCGCAACCGAGACATCAATCTGCCCGCCGGCGCGCCCGAAGGGGGGCAGTGTTGCCGTCACCAGAACAGCCGCGACGTTCTTCGGACGGAATTGCTCTCCGGTAACGTTAACGCCCAGCCGTTCGAGAATGTTCGACATGATTTCTTCGGTGAAAGGGGCGTTGCGGATGCCATCGCCGGTCCCGTTAAGTCCCACGACGAGCCCATAGCCGACCAGATCGTTGCCGCGGACCCCATCGAATTCGACGAGATCCTTGATGCGAATTTCGCTTGCCGCGCAAAGCGTCGGCAGCAGCAGAATAAAAAGCAGGGAGAGGAGCCGTTTCATCAGATGTAGTCCACCAGCGAGAGGTCGGTCATGCGCGCAGTCAATGTGTAGAGCGTTTCAAGTTGGGTCTGCAGCGCGTTCAGGGCGGAGGCGGTGTCAAATTCGTCGACGCCGATCATCGACAGGCGCGCCAGTTCGAGGCTGTGGGTCTCTGCCGTGTTTCTGGCCTTGGCATCCTCGATCAGGGCCTCGCTGGTTCCCAGATCGGCGCGCAGATCGGCAAGGCTGGTTTGAGCGGCCACGATCGTCTCGCCCGAGAGGCGCGCGAGGCTTGCTTTTTCGACAAGATCACTTCTGAAAAGCCCGTCTGAAATGAGTGTGGACAGGGCAAATCCCTTCAGGGTCTGTCGGATCTCGGGCGATGCCGCCGAGGCCGGGATATCTGTCGTTTCCCCGTCCGAGGTCATGACCGGGCCGAGTGCGGTCAGTGATCCGGCATAGGCCGTATCGAGAAAACCGCCCGCACCCGGAGCCGCGGCAAACCAGTCATCGACGGCCGTCATAACACCCGAGGCCGTGGTTTCGCTTGCAACGAGGGTCTGCAACTCCAGCAGAATATCGCTGGCAGAGGATAAAGGGCGCGTGTCGCTTGCCGCGCCGGAAAAGATATAGCGACCCGCGACATTGGTATTCAGCGTCGCGACCAGCGTTTGGAATTTGGCGGCTGCGTCCTTGGCGGTCGCGTCGATGATGATCGAATTCGTGGTCGTCGCCGCCGACAGAAGCGAAACGCCAACGTCTCCGGTCAACGCCTGAATAACCTCAAGCGAGGACTGCATCGAGCCGGTCAGCGTCGCGGCCTCGGAGACGGCGGTGTCGTAGGATTGCAGGGCGCGGAGTTGCTTGTTGATACTGGCCAGGGCGGTCATGTCCCCGCCAAGTGCCTTGCCGATGTCGCTGTGCACGCCAGTCATCAACTCTTTGGAGAGCGTGCTCATCTCTTGCTTCAGCGAGACATTGTGCTGCCGAAGGCGGAACTGCAGGGCCATGTCTCCGACCGAGAGGTAGTTCATGTCACAGCTCCAGGATCTGATTGATGAGGACGTCGAGCGTTTGGATTACGCGGGCATTCGCCGCGTAGGCTTGTTCGATCTGGAGCAGCATCTGCATTTCCTGATCGGTATCGACGCCATCCGCGAACGACAGCTCTTTCAGAGCGATCTGCTGCGAGCCGCGATAGGTTTGCTGATCCTCGGCCGAGATCCGACTGCCCGAGACCTGAGACAGAAGATCTGCCAGCAGATCGCCGCTGCTGTTTGGGCCGTCACTGAAGGTGCCGGAGGCAGGAGCCCGCGAGGTGTTCAACGCAGAAACCAGAGAGTGCAAAAGGGTGGCATCGCCGGGGTCACCGGAGCTTGTCGCACCCAGCCCGTCACGTAAACGCCAAAGCGCGCCGCCTTGTGCCGGATCGGCGGCGGCTGAAATGGCGATGCGTTGCGCCAGCCCGAGCTCATTGGCCGGGTCGAGGGTCAGGCCATTGTCCGTAAAAAGCCCTACCGCACCCGGAGCAAGTGTGGGATCGAGCGTCGGGTCAGAAAATCGCTCGATCAGGTCGCGGGCAAAGGCATCGAGTTGCGTTTGCGCCTGAGGGGCGAGCGTGTCGCGGATGTCGAACAGGGTCCCAAGCGATCCGCCGCCCAGAATCCCGGTATCACTTGCCGAGATGGGGCGCCCGTTCAGGGTCAGACCCGAGAGGGTCCCGGAGGCCAGTGACATATCCGCGGAAATGAAGCCCGTTGGATCGAACCCAATCTCTGCGGGGGTGCCCTCCAGCAGGATTGCGCCGCCCGAAGTATAGAGCGCGACCTGGTTATTCTCGCGCATCACGGTGCGAACCGGCACGATTTCGGACACGGAATCGATGAGGAGATCGCGCTGATCCATCAGGGCGGTTGGATCACGCCCGGCCGCTTCATGGGCCAGGATTTGGGCGTTCAACTCGTCGATCTGGATCAGTGAGGTGTTCAGCGTCGAAACCTGCGCCGCGATTTTCTGATCCGCTTCGTTGCGGATGCTCTCGACGGTTTTCGACGCAGCATTGAGGTGCTCGCTGATTGCCCGAGCCGATGACAGGACGGCGTTAAGCCGCGTTTCACTGTCGGGGCGGCTGGCGGCCTCGATCAGCGTACCCTCGAACTGCGCGAGTTTTGCAGAGAGGGAATGGTCATCGGTTGGCAGCCCAAGCGCAGTTTCAATCCGGGTGTAAAAGTCCGCGCGCAGATCGGCGCCGGCTGCGGCAGAATTGGCAAGCCGCAAATCGCGCTGAACTATCTCGTTTACATCGCGCGTGACGCCGACGACGCGGACCCCGGCGCCTTCGCCCGAGAGGGCCCGCGACGCAAGTTGCACTTCACGCCGCGCGTACCCCTCGGTCATTGCATTGGCCGTGTTGGAGGCGACGATGTCGGCCAGCCGCGAGGTCGCGGTCAGCCCCGACAGGGCGTTGATGAGTGAGCCGGATATACTCATGTGACGCCCTCCTCAGGCCCGAGATCAGCGTTTGATGTTCGTCGTCTCCTGCAGCATCTCGTCCACGGTCTGGATCACTTTCGCGTTCGACGAATAGGCCCGCTGCGTCTGGATCAGGTTGGTCAGTTCCTGCGCGACATCGACGGCAGAGCCTTCGCGGGCGTAGCCTTCGATCGCCCCGGTCGGACCATCACCTGCGTCCCAAAGGAAGAACGATCCGGAGGTTGGCGACACCTGGAAGGTCTGATTGTCGAGAGTGATCAGACCATTCTGGTTGGGCACATCCACCAGCGGGATCTGATAGAGGGTGCGGATGAAGCCGGTGTCATAGGTCGCCTTCAGGTAACCGTTCTCATCGACCTCGACCGCAGTCAGGTTTCCGACCGGCGAGCCATCCTTGGTGATTGCGGTCGGGGCGAAGCTGTCGGATAGCTGGGTAAGGCCATTGGTGTCGCCGATGCGCCCGATGGTCATCGACAGGGGGCCCCCCGCAACGGTCAGATCGAGGGTGCCGGTGGCCGGATCGTAGATGCCACCCGAGACAACCGACACGGAGGCGAGCGTACCGCCATTGCCGCGGCTGTCGTCGAAGGTCAGCGTATACTCCCCGATCACCGCATCGTTCTGCGCGGAATCGGTGATGACCATCGTCCACTCGTTCGAGGAGCCCGTGGCGGGAACCGTCGGCGTAAAGGTGATGCCGAGGGTTTCGGACGTGCCGAGGTTGCCGAAATACTCGACCGAGAGCGGCAGCGCATCGCCTGCAGCGCCGGCTTCGGTATCGACGGCGGGGAGGTTGACGCCGAGGTTCATCACCGTGGTCGGATCGCCCGCGGTCTGGTTCGCGTTGACGACCACAGGCTCAAGCCCGGCGACCGTATCGCGCGGCATGATCGGAATCGTGCCATCCGCATTCGCGGGCCAGCCAAGGAGGACCAGCCCCGACTCGGTGACCAGCGTGCCGTTTGCATCGGTGCGGAAGGCGCCCGTGGTGGTCATCATCAGGGGTTGCTGGCCCATCTGGTTATCAATCGACACCGAGGGGATCACCGGCAGCATGCCGCGCCCAGAGACCGCAAGATCAAGCGCATTCGAGGTGCCGACCAGCGCGCCGCGCTCTTCGATGAGGCGGGTGGTCGAGGCCCGAACGCCGCCTGCCGAATAGGCCCCGGCCCCGCGCGCCTGGTTGATCACCATGCTTTCAAAATCGGCTGTGGCGCGTTTGTAGCCATAGGTGCTGGAATTGGCGATGTTGTCGGAGATGGTCGCGAGGCGGGTCGCATTGGCGGCCAAGCCGGCGACGCCCGCATTGAGCGAAGAAGAGATGGACATGAATGCGCCTTTCTGCTGCTGCGTCCCTATGTGAGAGGCAGCATGCGCACCCAGCCCTTAACATCCGGCTAACAGCTACAATCCGATCTATTTTCGGCCTAGTTCCGCAGCAGGATCAGTTCCATCCGGTTGTTGCGTACCGACAGAGGACGCGCGGTGGTCGCCAGCTTGCGATCTGCGAAACCCGTCACGCGTTGAATGCGCCGAGGCGCGATTCCCTTGGTTTCAAGCAAGCCGCGCATGGCCTGAGCGCGGGCGGTCGATAGCTCCCACGCGGGGTTTCTGCGCAGCATTTCGGGATAGGACTGGATATGGCCGTTGATCGCGATCTCGTTGCCGATGAGGCCGAAGACGCGCGCGATCATGGCGGCGATCTCTTGCGTGATCGGTGTCGGGCTGGCGCTGTCACGCGCGAAAAGGGGCTCATCCTCAAGGTCGAAGAACTCGACGATCAGGCCCTCGTCCGTGACCCGGGTCAGGATATGACGTGCAAGCTGGTCTGAGACCATCGACTCGCCGCCGCTTCCCATCAATGCGGTCCGGAGGTCATGGGCCATCTGTTGAAATTCGGCCTCGCTCTGGTCCTTGGCGTGATCCTCGCTGTCCTGGCCTCGGGCCTGACGCTGTTCGGTCGGGCTTTGTGCCGAGGCGCCGGTGCCGGTCTGCGCGATCTGATCCTCGGAAAAGACCGACTCGCCGCCGAAAGCACCCTCGCCCCCGCCCGAGATCCGGTTGATCGGAATCGTGGGATTGAAGTAATCCGCGATCCCTTTGCGTTGTTTTTCCGTCGTTGCGTTCAGGAGCCACATCAGCATGAAGAAGGCCATCATGGCGGTCACGAAGTCGGCATAGGCGACCTTCCATGCGCCGCCATGATGCCCGTCGCCCGCGACGACCTTTTTCCTCTTCACGATGATTGGCGCCGCGTTTCCACCCACGCTCATGCCACCACCTCATTTCACCCGAAACCAGATGTAGCAGGCGGGGATTAAGCTGCGTTTAACAGCTAAAATGCGAAGGATTTCCGGGCCTCAGCGTTCCGGCAGAAAGCGCCCGTACTGGCTCTGGCCGAACACCAGAGGCTCGCCGGTCTCGGCGAACTGGAAGCGTGCGACGCGGCCAATGATGATCGTGTGATCCCCGCCTTCATGGGTGGCTTCGGTCACGCATTCGAACCGCGCGAGCGTGTCGGGCAGAACCGGTGTGCCCTCGGCGTTGATCTCGTAGGCGAGCCCGTCGAACCCGTGCCCGTTGCGCGTGAACCGATCGACCAGATCAAGTTGCCCGGCCTTGAGGACGTGGATCGCGAAGGATTCTGCGCAGGAGAAATGCCGGTGTCGCATCGAGGAGCGCGCCGCCGACCAGAGCACCAGCGCCGGATTGAGCGACACGGACGCGAAGGAATTCACCGTGATCCCGATTGGCGCATCCCCTTCAGCCTCGAGTGCGGTGACCACCGTCACGCCGGTGGTGAACTGCCCCAATGCGCGGCGCAGCAGGCCCGGATCGTCGGGGTTGGGGATATGGCCGCGGCTCGATTGCTCGGCTCGTGTCATCGCCTGTTCGATTTCGTCGCCCTCTCGCATCGGGTCCTCCTTGAGCCCAGAGATAACCCTCGGGGCGGTGAGGGCAAGTCACATCGGCCAGGGCCGCAGCTTGTCGAGGAAATCCGCATGCAGCTTGGGGTTGGCCACCAGAAGCCCGTTCGATTGCGGATGCGGGTTGTTGAAGCGCAGGGCCGCGCCGAGCCGGTCCGTCGCCAGGAGGCCCGCGCGCTGGGCGATCAGGCTGGCGGCGGCAGTATCCCACTCCCAGGCAGGGCGCAGCGACATCGTCGCGTCGAACCGCCCCTCGGCGACAAGGCAAAGCCGCCAGGCCAACGAGGGGCGGAACCCGCGCCGATAATCCGGCACCGGGCCGCGCCAATGCGACGGGTCTTCGGTCAGCTTCGTGGTCAGCACCGAAGAGCCCTGCACCTGATGCGCGGTTCCGGGCACGAGGGGCGTGCCATTGAGCCGTGCGACATCGTCGCGATGCGCGCTGTAGGTCAGGCCCAGAACCGGCAGATGCACGACACCGGCGATGATTTCGCCGCCCTCGGCCAATGCGATGGCATGGGCGAAACTGCCTTCTTCGTTCAGAAAGGCGCGGGTGCCGTCGATCGGGTCGACGATGAACACGCGCTTGCGCGTCAGCCGCGAGGGATTGTCGGCGCTTTCCTCGGAGAGCCAGCCGTAATCGGGGCGCGCCCCGCGCAGCTGCGCTTCGATCAACTCGTTTACCGCCAGATCCGCCTCGGACACCGGCCCGGCGCCATCGGCCTTGTCCCAGGCGGTGGGGCGGTTCTTCCAGTAGCGCAGCGCCAGATCGCCCGCGGCCTTCGCCGCGCTTTCCAGCAGGCTCAGTTCTTGTGCGAAATCATTCCCCGGCAAGCGTGAGCCCTTCGATCAGAAGCGAGGGAACGAGGTGGCTCAGATGCGGGCGCGCGTCATTGGCGGGGATGATCCGCGTGAGCATGTCGCGCAGGTTGCCCGCCAGCGTGCATTCGTTGACCGGATAGCGGATCTCGCCGTTTTCGACCCAGAAGCCCGAGGCGCCGCGCGAATAATCACCGGTGGTCGGGTTGATCGTGGCGCCGATGAACGAGGTCACCAGGAGCCCGGTGCCCATCTCGGCCAGCAGATCGGCGCGGGTTTGCGTGCCCGGCGTCAGCGTGACATTGCCCGCACCCGGCGAGGGCGGGGCCGAGGTGCCGCGCCCGGCATTCGCGGTGCTGGGCAAGCCCAGCTTGCGCCCGGTCGCAAGGTCCAGCGTCCAGCCCTTCAGCATGCCGTTCTCGACGATGGCGCGCCGCGCGGTCGGTAGGCCTTCGCCATCGAAGGGGCGCGAGCCCGAGATCCGCGCGCGATGCGGATCCTCGATCAGCGAGAGCCCTTCGGGCAGGACCTGTTCGCCCATTGCGTCGCGCAGCCAGCTGGCGCCGCGCGCGATTGCGGTGCCGTTGATCGCGGCCAGAAGATGCCCGATCAGGCTGCCCGAAATTCGCTCGTCGAAGACGACCGGGTAGGCGCCGGTTTTCGGGCGGCGGGGATTGGCGCGTTCGACCGCGCGTTCTCCGGCCAGCGTGCCGATGCTGCGGGCGTCGGGCAGGTCGGCCTGGAAGATGCGCGACTCGGCGGACCAGTCGCGCTCCATCCCGAGGCCTACGCCCGAGATCGCCACCACCGAGATCGAGCGCGAGCTGCGCCCGTAGCCGCCGGAAAACCCGTTGCTGGCCGCCAGATGCAGGCGGCGGCGCGAATAGGAGGCCGAGGCCGATTGCGCCTGCGATACGCCGGAGACGGCCAGCGCCGCGGCCTCGGCTTCGCGCGCGTCGCGTTCGAGATCGGCCGCGGCCGGGTCGGGTGAGAGGTCTTCAAGCTCAAGCGCGGCGACATCCCAGTCACGCGCGAGCTGATCGGGGTCGGCCAGGCCGATGTAAGGGTCTTCGGGGGCCTCGCGGGCCATCGCCACCGCGCGTTCGGCCATGTCGTCGATGGTACGCGACGAGGTATCCGAGGCCGAAACGCAGGCCTGACGCTTGCCGATCAGTACGCGCAGCCCGATTTCCACGCCCTCGGCCCGCTCGGCCTGTTCCAGCGCACCGCCGCGCACGTCGATCGACACAGCTTGCCCGTCGATCGACATCGCATCCGCCGCCTCCGCACCCGCGCGTTTCGCGGCGGCCAGGAGGGCGTCGGTCAGGTCGGAAAGGCGCGTGTCGGTCATGGGTCTTCCTGAATGAAACCGGCCGCCCGGAAGCTCCGGACGGCCGATAAGGCTTGGGTCTCTTTACTGGATGCGCTGGCCGTTGGCGAGCACTTCGCCGCCTTCCTTGAACTCGATCGTCGAGGTGACTTCATCCTCGCCGACCGGGACGGCATAGAGCCCCATCATCATCCGCGCGAACATCGCCTGGTCCTCGGGCAGCAGGCCCATCGCGGTCAGCGTGCCCATCAGCCCGTTGGCACCAGCAAGACGCAGGTCGATCTTGCCCACCGGCATCGGCATGCCCATCGCGTTGTCGAAGCTCAGCGCGCCATTGCCGGTCAGCTCGGCGCCGGCCAGGTCAAGACGCAGCGCGTTGATATCGAGCTGCTCGACCTGGATCGGCGGCACCGGCATCTGCGCGGCTTCCGGCGAGAACAGGTTCATCATGGCGCGGCCCTTGCCGCTCAGGTCGATGACCAGCGTCGCCGGATCGCGCGGCAGTTGCTGCATCGGGTCGAACAGCGCCCAAAGCTCGTCCGAGACGACCAGATCCGACATCACCAGTTTGCCGATCAGCGGCTGCGACTCATCCGAGGGGCCGACCGGCATCGCGAAGTCAAACTCGCTCGAGGCCATCTTGGCCGAAACCGGCATCGGCAGCGTGGCGATATTCGCGTCGATCTTGAGCCCGGCACCGGTGCCCGCATAGCGCAGCGACTGGCCGGACATCTCGAATTTCACCGTGCCGGAATCGGTCAGCGACGACATCTCGACCGGGCCATCGGGGCTGTCGGCGGTGATCTTGCCCGTCGATTTGCCATAGCCGAAGTCGACCAGGAATTGCGCGCCGCCAGCGAGCGCTGCGCCCATATCCTGCATGTTGATGCCGTCCGGGATCACCGCGTTCGAAGCATAGCTCATGTCGGAGAAGTCGAATTCCATCGCGAAGGTGCCGCCGGTTTCGGGATCGGCGCCAGAGGCGGTCATCCGCATCCCGCCCAAGGTCGCCTGCGAGACGATGGTCTGGCCGTTGGCCTCGGTCACGTCATAGGTGCCCTTGCCGCCGGTCATCGACATCCAGACCTTCACGGGCACCGCCTCGGCGTCGCCCATCACGGTCTGGTCCAGCTCGGCCACGAATTCCGGCATGGTGAAGGCGTAGTTCAGAGCTTCGGGCGCACCCGAGACGATCAGCATCATATCGGCCTGCCGCATCGCGATATTCATCTTGAGCGGCGCCTGCTCGGGCACTTCCGTAATTGCGGTGCCCAGCATTTCTTCCGAGAAGCTGACTTCGACGGTGCCCGACCCGGTTTCGCGCATCGCGATCTCGGGGATCGTGATATCAAAGCTCGAACCTTCGACCGCGCTGCGCATCACGACGCCCTTGGCGGTCAGCGTATCGCCGCTCTCGTCCAGGGCTTCGGTGCTTACGGTGTAGCCATAGGCCTCATATTGCTTGATCCAGGCCTGCCAGACCTGCTCGGCCGAAACATCCGCCTGCGCCGCGCCCGCGCTGATCACGAAAGCAAGTGTCAGGCTGGCGCCGGGCAGTTTTTGGAAACACATATCAAACCCTTTCGGTGTCAAAACTGCCTCACCTTCTCGCCAGCGCTTGCAATGGTCAAGACTTGGCGCTCCTTTAGCACACGAGGAAATGAACAAAGGATGAGCGGATGATCCGAGTGGAAAAGGAGGACGGTCTGTGGACCGTCACCATCGATCGGGCCGACAAGGCGAACTCGCTGACAGGTGAAATGCTGCGCACGATTGCCGAGACCGCAGAGGCGGCCGCACGCGAGGGCGCGCGGGTCTTTGTGCTGCGCGGCGAGGGCAAGGTGTTTTCCGCCGGCGCGGATCTGGACGAGGCGCGCGCGGGGCTCGCGACGGATGGGGTTTGGGAGCGTCTTTCGGGCGCGATCGCGGCGCTGCCCTGCCTCACGATCGCGGCGCTGAACGGGACGCTTGCGGGGGGCGCGATGGGGATGGTGCTGGCCTGCGATCTGCGCATTGCGGTGCCCTCGGCCAAGTTCTTTTACCCGGTGATGAAGCTCGGTTTCCTGCCGCAGCCTTCGGACCCGAAACGGATGGCGGCGCTGGTCGGACCGGCGCGGGCCAAGATGATCCTGATGGCGGGGCAGAAGATCGAGGCCGAAGAGGCGCTGTCCTGGGGGCTGATAGACCGGATCGTCGCGCCCGAGGCCTTGAACGAAACCGTTATGACCCTCGCCGCGGATGCGCGCGGCGCGACGCCCGAACATGTCGCGGGCATCAAGGGTCTGATCTGAACGCAAATGCCCGGAGCCTTCGGCCCCGGGCATGATTGCGGCCTGGCAAAGGATCAGCCGTAGACGGCTTCTTTGCCGAAATGCTTGGTCAGCATGTAATAGACCACGGCGCGGTATTTATTGCGCTCCGAGCGGCCATAGGTTTCCACGACGCTGTCGATCGCATCCATCAGTTCGGGGCCGTCCGCGAGGCCGAGCTTCTTCACGAGGAAATTGTTTTTCACCGTTTCCAGCTCGGATTTGTCCGAGGCCGCGACGGTTTCGGCATCCGCGTTGTAGATCGCCGGGCCGCAGCCGATGGTGACCTTGGTCAGCAGGTCCATATCCGGCTCCATGCCGCATTTGTTTTTCAGATCGTCGGCATATTTGGCGATCAACTCGTCACGTTTTCCCATGGTTTTTCCTACCCGTTGTTTCCGTCCGGCCGATCAATGGCCGTCACGCCCGGGATGCTAAGACGAAGCCTTGCACCAACCAAGGGAAAATTTCCCCGGTTTTTCCACTTGCGGCGGTTATTCGCAGGCCCGCAACGCAAAACGGGCGGAGGCCGCGCCCCCGCCCGTCAAATGCCGTAGCGGCAAGTATTAGTAGCGGTAGTGATCCGCCTTGAACGGGCCTTCGACGGTGACGCCGATATACTCCGCCTGATCGGGGCGCAGCGTGGTCAGCTTGACGCCGATCTTGGCCAGATGCAGGCGCGCGACCTTTTCATCGAGATGCTTGGGCAGGATGTAGACGCCGGGCTGATACTCGTCGCCCTTGGTCCACAGCTCGAGCTGCGCCAGCACCTGGTTGGTGAACGAGGCCGACATCACGAAGCTCGGGTGGCCGGTGGCGTTGCCGAGGTTCAGCAGGCGGCCCTCGGACAAGAGGATGATCCGCGCGCCCGAGGGCATCTCGATCATATCCACCTGGTCCTTGATGTTGGTCCATTTGTGGTTTTTCAGCGCGGCGACCTGAATCTCGTTGTCGAAATGGCCGATGTTGCCGACGATCGCCATGTCCTTCATCTCGCGCATATGCTCGATGCGGATCACGTCCTTGTTGCCGGTGGTGGTGATGAAGATGTCGGCGCTGTCGACCACGTCTTCGAGCACGACGACCTCGAACCCGTCCATCGCCGCTTGCAGCGCGCAGATCGGGTCGACCTCGGTCACCTTCACGCGGGCGCCCGCGCCGCGCAGCGAGGCGGCCGAGCCCTTGCCCACATCGCCATAGCCGCAGACCACGGCGACCTTGCCGGCCATCATAACGTCGGTTGCGCGGCGGATGCCGTCAACGAGCGATTCTTTGCAGCCGTATTTGTTGTCGAATTTCGACTTGGTGACGGAATCGTTCACGTTGATCGCCGGGAAGGGCAGGAGGCCCTTCTTGTGCAGGTCGTAAAGACGGTGCACGCCGGTGGTGGTTTCCTCGGAAACGCCCTTGATCGCGTCGCGTTGCTTGGTGAACCAGCCGGGGGTTTCGGCAAGGCGCTTCTTGATCTGGTTGAAGAGGCAGACCTCTTCCTCGCTGGTCGGCACTTCGATCAGGCCGGTTTCGCCCGCTTCGACGCGCGCGCCCAGCAGGATATACAGCGTCGCATCCCCGCCATCGTCGAGGATCATGTTGCAGGTGCCTTCCTCGAACTGGAAAATCTTGTCGGTATAGGCCCAGTAGTCTTCGAGCGTCTCGCCCTTGATCGCAAAGACCGGGGTGCCGCCCGCAGCGATCGCCGCCGCCGCGTGGTCCTGCGTCGAGAAGATGTTGCACGAGGCCCAGCGCACATCGGCGCCCAGCGCCTTCAGCGTCTCGATCAGAACGGCGGTCTGCACGGTCATGTGCAGCGACCCCGCGATACGGGCGCCTTTCAGGGGTTTTGCGCTGCCATACTCTTCACGCAGAGCCATCAGACCGGGCATTTCGGTTTCCGCGATATCCAGTTCCTTGCGGCCATAATCCGCAAGCGCGATATCCTTGATGATGTAATCGGCCATGCCGTGCTCCTAACCTTTATTTTGCGGGCTCTTTAGCACCGGCTTCCGCTTGCGGCAATGCAATGCCGCAGCCCATCGTTTACAGAGCGGGCCGGTTCGGGTAGCCCGATCCGCGGAACTGACCTGACGGAGGCAAAATGGCGCGCGCGTGGCAAAGGATGCTCTCGGGGCGGCGGCTGGACCTGCTGGACCCGACCCCTCTGGATGTCGAGGTCGAGGACATCGCGCATGGGCTGGCGTTTGTGGCGCGCTGGAACGGACAGACGCTGGGCGATTTTCCCTATTCGGTGGCCGAGCATTCGCTGTTCGTCGAACAGATCTTCGCGCGGCAGAATCCGGGCATCGGGGCGCGCTGGAAGCTGGCCGCGCTGCTGCATGACGCGCCCGAATATGTGCTGGGGGACATGATTTCGCCGGTGAAGGCCACGATCGGCGCTGGCTATGGCGAGCTGGACCGGCGACTGACGGCGGCGGTGCATCTGCGCTTTGGTCTGCCTGCGGTGCTGCCCGCGCCGATCAAGAAGGCGATCAAGTCGGCGGATATCGTTTCGGCGCGGCTTGAGGCCGAGCAGCTCGCCGGGTTTTCCAAATCCGAGGCCGACAAGCTCTTTGGCAAGATCGACCCGGCGGTGACGCGCGGGTTGAAAATCCGCCTGCGTCCGGCGCCCGAGGTGCGCGCCGAATATACCGCGCGCCATGATGCGTTGCTGGCCGAGATCGCGGCGGAAAAATAAAAGGCCGGTTGCCCGGCCTTTTACTCAGATCTTCAGATCGTCGAGCGATTTACCCGCGTCCAGCGCCGCCTGCACCCAAAGCGGCTTGCGCCCGCGCCCGGTCCAGGTTTGCGACGTATCCGCCGGATTGGCGTATTTCGGCGCGGCGGGCTTGCGCTTTTTCACCGCCGACAGCCCGGCAAGCTCGCTCAGGGAATACCCCATTTCGCGGGCTTTTTCTTCAAGCTGCTGGGCGGCTTCTTTTTTCTTGCGCTCTTCGAAAGAGGCAATCGCGTGATCGACGCGGTTGCGCAGGGCTTTCAGTTCAGCAAGCGAGAGGGTCTCAAGATCCATTTCTGCCTCCGGAATAAATATTCCGCAGGAATAGGTCGGGTGTTTTAAAAAAATACAACCCCGACCAATGAATACCTGTGCAAAAGGATATTATCTCGGGCTGCGTTTAGCCAAAATCCGCTGAAGCGTGCGGCGGTGCATATTCAGGCGCCGGGCGGTTTCCGAGACGTTGCGGTCGCAAAGCTCGTAGACCCGCTGGATATGTTCCCAACGCACGCGATCCGCACTCATCGGGTTTTCCGGCGGCGGCGGCAGGTCTTCTCCGCGCGCCAGCAGCGCGTTGGTGATGTCGGTCGCGTCGGCGGGCTTCGACAGATAATCGGTCGCACCCATTTTCACCGCCGCCACAGCAGTAGCAATCGCACCATAGCCGGTCAGCACGACGATCCGCGCATCGGGGCGGCGCTGGCGCAGCAATTCGACCACATCAAGGCCGTTGCCGTCTTCAAGCCGCAGGTCGATTACCGCATAGGCGGGCGCGTCCGATTGCGCGATCGCCTTTCCGGCGGCGACGGTTTCCGCGGTGACGGGCTTGAAGCCGCGCTTTTCCATCGCCCGCGCGAGGCGGCTCAGGAACGGCACATCGTCATCGACGAGCAGCAGGGAAGGATCCGAGCCCAGATCGAGTTTTTCTTCTTCGGCCATGTTTGCTCCTCCTTGATCGGTGCCGCGCGTTACTGCGCCCCTCCCGGTTGGGTTGTCTTCCAGGCGTCGACGAAACAGGCGACGCGATCGGCCATGTCTTCGGGCGTCACGTCGCGGTTGAAAAATTCGACGAAGCCGGTGTCGGGAAACACCAGATAGGTCTGGGTCGAGTGGTCGATGAGCGTGTAGGGGTCGCTCGGGTCCTGCACCTTGAAATAGGTGCGATAGGCTTTCGAGGCGGCCTTGATCTGCTCTTCGCTGCCCGAAAGGCCGATCATGCGCGGATGCATGATATCGGTGAACTCGGCCAGAAGCTCGGGCGTGTCGCGAGCGCTGTCGACCGAGATGAACACCGGGGTCACATCATAGCCGCGGTCATCCAGCAGATAGACGGCCTCGGCGTTGCGCGTGCTGTCGAGCGGGCAGACATCGGGGCAATAGGTATAGCCGAAATACAATAGCGACGGCTTGGTGATGACGTCTTTCTCGGTCACGGTCGCGCCGGTTTCCGACACCAGTTCAAAGGCGCCGCCGATCGCGCCGGCACCGCTCACCACGCCCTGGCGGCATTGCGCGAAAACATCGGTGCTTTCGGGCTGCGCCTGCTGCGAATTCGTCGCGAGCCACATCACTCCCAAACCGGCGACGACGGCAGTCGCGGCGATGATCGCGTAGGTCCGAGTTGTGATGGCCA
Organism: Pseudothioclava arenosa; assembly: GCF_002358085.1. Classification (GTDB taxonomy): domain Bacteria; phylum Pseudomonadota; class Alphaproteobacteria; order Rhodobacterales; family Rhodobacteraceae; genus Pseudothioclava; species Pseudothioclava arenosa. Next base: position 145,691 of record NZ_NTJD01000005.1, on the reverse strand, counting down.
TCCAAGCGTCCTGTATTCGTCTTTGCGTTTCGTCTCTCTGAGTGTCTAATATCGCTTTACGAGGCAGTAAACCTGACACTGAGATTTATCTTTTGTCAAAAGAGCAAGAACAAGACTTTGCGACAGATCAAACGCTGATGGTTGCGCATCACGATTGGGTGAGGCTGCGCACGCTGATCTTTTTGCGCTGGACGGCAGTTCTGGGGCAGTTGGGCGCGATTGCGGTGGCGGTGCTCTATTATCGGATCGCGCTGGATCTGCCGCTGTGCCTCGCGACGGTCGGGGCTTCGGCGGCGGCGAACCTTGTCGCGATCTATCACTTCCCGGAGAACAAGCGCCTGACGCAGACCGAAGCGGCGGCGATGCTGTTGTTCGATACCGCGCAACTGGCGCTGTTGCTGATGCTGACGGGGGGGATGAACAACCCCTTCGCGCTGCTGATCCTCGTGCCGGTGACGATTGCGGCGACCGCGCTTGAACGGAAGCCGACGCTGATGCTGGGCGCGGCGACGATCGGCATGATCACCCTGACCGCGATCTACGCCGAGCCGCTGCGGTTGATGAGCGGCGAAACCATCGGCATCCCGCCGATCCTCGAATTCGGTGCCTGGCTGGCGATTGTGATCGGGGTGGCGTTTCTGGGCGGCTATGCGCACCGCATCGCGCATGAAATTCACACCATGTCGGATGCGCTGGTGGCGACGCAGATGGCGCTCGCGCGGGAACAGAAGCTTACCGATCTTGGCGGCGTGGTGGCCGCCGCCGCGCACGAGCTGGGCACGCCGCTGGCGACGATCAAGCTGGTCTCCTCGGAGCTGGCCGATGAGCTGGATGACCGACCCGAGCTGCGCGAAGACGCCGAGCTGATCCGTCAGCAGGCTGACCGTTGCCGCGATATCCTTCACTCGATGGGCCGGGCCGGCAAGGACGACCTGCACCTGCGCAGCGCGCCGGTTCTTGCGGTGCTGCGCGAGGCGGCCGAGCCGCATCTGGATCGCGGCAAGGCAATTTATTTCGACGCGATGCCCTCGACCGGCGGCTCGGACCGGCAGCCCACGATCCATCGCTACCCCGAGGTGATCCATGCGCTGCGGAACTTCATCCAGAACGCCGTGGATTTCGCCTTCAGCACAGTCTGGGTCGAGGCGGAATGGGACGATCAATTTCTGACGGTGCGGGTCAGTGACGATGGCAAGGGCTATGCGCCCTCGGTGATCCATCGCATCGGCGACCCGTTCCTGCACAACCGCCCCTCGGCCTCCGAGCGATCCCAGCGGCCCGGATACGAAGGCATGGGGTTGGGGCTGTTCATCGCCAAGACGCTGGCCGAACGCACCGGCGCGCGGGTGAGCTTTGCCAATGGCACCGCGCCCTATGTGCGCAACGCCGAGCATCCGCGCCGCTCGGGCGCGGTGATCGAGGTGACCTGGCCGGTGCAGCGGATTCTGGCGCCTTCCAGCGAAGCTCTGGGCGAAAACCTCCCGTTCAAGGCCTGAAAGCCCGTGAATTAACGAAAACCAGGTGGTGCTTAACGGCGCATTAACCTTTCTTGCCCACCGTGATCCCCGGGACAGGTAACAAGGCTGCATCGTCATGGATCACTGGATTCAGGCCGCTCTTATTGCATTTACCTCGGTTTTCGCCGCGGTGGTCGCCCTGATTGCGATCTCTTTCATCACGGGTCAGCGTCTGCGTCCGGCGCTCAAGGCGAGCCCGGTGCCCGAGGTTGAACAGACGGTGTTCCTGTTCGACGATCAGGATCTGGTCGACGCCACGGTTCCGGCGCGCAAACTGCTGGAGGCGGTGCTGCTGGCTGGGTCCGATTGGGCCCGGCTCGCTGCGTTCCTCGGGCCGCGGCTTGACGATTTTCCGGGGCGCATGGCCGCCTTGAGCGCCGAAGGCCGGATCGAGATGACGGGCCGAAGCGAAGACGGTGATCGCGCCCCGATCCGCCTGATCGCCGAAGATGTCGCGGGGCTGGCGCGGCTGACCTTGGTCGATCCCTCCGCCGAGGGGCGCGGGGTTCTGGTCGATGGCCTTTCGATGCGCGCGATCGAGGATGAACTGGATCTTTTGCGCGACACGCTCGATCACGCGCCGACGCTGGTCTGGCGCGAGGATGCTTCGGGTGAGGTCAGCTGGGCGAACCGGGCCTATATCCTGCAGTCGGGCGCGCTCGATCATGCTGAAGAGACCCTGATCTGGCCTTTGCCCAAGATATTCCCTCTCGCGCAGGAAGGTGCACCGGGCGCGCCGCGCCGCGCGCGTGTCGATGACGGTTCGGACGAGGGGCGCTGGTTCGATTGCTACGCCTATCCTTACACCAAGGGCACGCTGCATTTCGCGCTCTCGGCGGATTCGGCCGTGCGCGCCGAAAAAACCCTGCGCGACTTCGTTCAGACCCTGACCAAGACCTTCGCCGACCTGCCGATCGGCCTTGCGGTGTTTGACCGGCAGCGGCAGTTGCAGCTGTTCAACCCCGCGCTGCTCGACCTGACGCAGCTTGGCCCCGAGTTCCTGTCGGCGCGCCCGACGCTTTACGCCTTTCTCGACCGGCTGCGCGAGGCGCGCATGGTCCCCGAACCCAAGGATTACCGTAGCTGGCGGCTGCAGATGACCGAGCTTGAGAAAGCCTCGGCGGCAGGGTTCCACACCGAAACTTGGAGCCTTCCCAGCGGGCAGACCTATCGCGTGACCGGGCGCCCGCACCCCAATGGCGCGGTGGCCTTCCTGTTCGAGGATATTTCCTCCGAGATTGCTCTGACGCGGCGGTTCCGGGCCGAGCTTGAGCTGTCGCATCGTGTGTTCGATCTGCTGCCTGACGGGGTTGCCGTGTTTCAGGCCTCAGGAGAGCTGGCGATGTCTAACGCCGCCTTCGCCAAACTCTGGGGAGTTGAGCCGGATTCGAGCCTTGGGCGCTTCACCTTCGCGGATGCGACGCGGATCTGGCAAGACCAATGCCGCCCCGATCCGACCTGGGCGAAAATGCGTGACTTCGCCAACAGGATCGGGGTCGCCACCGCGATTTCGGGCCGTGTCGAGATGCGCACCGGGCAGTCCCTTGGTTATGAAATGTCAGGCCTGCCCGGCGGTGCTGTCATGGTGCGTTTCTGGCCCGTGCAGGCGGAGAGCATGGCGCACAAGCCGACACTGGAGCATGCCCAAACCCGTCCCGGACTGCCGGCGGAGTGATCGCGTCTTGCGGCGGGCAGGCGGGGCGGTAAAACTGCACCCATGCCGCGGGTTATTTGCCACCTCGATCTCGCCGATGCCGACGCCACCGCGCGTCTGGGTCAGGCCTTTGCCGACCGCCTCGATGCGGGTGATGTTCTGCTGCTCGATGGCCAGATCGGCGCGGGCAAGACCCATTTCGCCCGCGCGCTGATCGCCGCGCGGCTGGCACGGCTGGGCAGGCACGAAGACATCCCCTCGCCGACCTTCACGCTGGTGCAGACCTATGACGCCGATGTCGAGATCTGGCACGCTGATCTTTACCGCCTGACGCACCCGGACGAGGTGATCGAGCTGGGACTGGACGAGGCGTTTGAAACCGCGATCTGCCTTGTCGAATGGCCCGACCGGCTGGCCGAACTCGTGCCGGAGGGGGCGCTGCGCCTGTCCTTCTCGCTGGCTGCGGGGGGCGCGTCGCGCGTTGTCGAGATTTCCGGGGGCCCGGACTGGGACCCGCGCCTTGCCGGGATTTGCCCATGACGGCGCGGGCGGATGAAATCGACCGGTTCCTGACGGACGCAGGCTGGGGATCGGCGTCGCGCGCGGCGCTGACCGGCGACGCCTCGACGCGCCGCTATCAGCGCCTGCGCCGGGGCGAGGACGCCGCGATCCTGATGGATGCGCCGCCCGGCGGAGACACGCCCCGCTTCGTTGAGATTGCGGAATGGTTGCTGACGCAGGGCTATTCGGCACCCCGCCTTTTCGCCCAAGATGCTCTGCGCGGGCTCTTGTTGCTCGAAGACCTTGGCGACGGTCTGATCGCGCGGCTGGTCGCCGCGCACCCCGATCGCGAGGCACCGCTTTACCGGGCAATCACCGAGTTTCTTCTGGCCCTGCACCGTCATCCCGCGCCGAGCAATCTTGAACGTCTTGATGGCCCCCGGCTGGGCGAGATGGTGACGATCACCGCCGAGTGGTATCCCTGTCGCTCGCCCGAGACCGCCGCGCAACTTCCCGCGCTGATCCGGCAGGTCTACGAGGCGTATGCGCGCGAAGACCTCGTGATGTGCCTGCGTGATTTCCACGCCGAGAATATCATCTGGTTGCCCGAACGGGCGGGCGTGGCGCGGCTGGGGCTTCTGGATTTTCAGGACGCTGTCGCGGCGCACCCGGCCTATGATCTGGTTTCGGCGCTGCAAGATGCCCGGAGGGAGGTTTCCCGCGAGGTCGAGCATGCCGAAATTCGACACTATTCCAGCCAAATCGGGATCGAACAGGGTCGATTTGAGGCGATTTATGCGCTGCTCGGGCTGCAGCGCTCCTTGCGGATCCTCGGGGTGTTTGCGCGGCTCTGCAAGGCGGGTGGCAAGCCGCAGTATGTCAGTCTTTTGCCGCGCAGCTGGGCCTATATTCAGCGTAACCTCGAACACCCGGCGCTGGCGGATCTGCGTGCGCCGATGGCGGCGGCTTACCCGGCGCCGGACGATGAACTCCTGCAAAAGCTGAGGGCCGAATGCGGACAACACCCGAGGCCTTGATGCTCTTCGCGGCCGGTTTCGGCACGCGGATGGGCGAGCTGACGCGCAATCGGCCGAAGCCGCTGGTGGAAGTGGCGGGGCGCCCGCTGCTTGACCACGCGCTGGATCTGGTGCGGGCGGCGGGTATGGGGCGCATCGTCGCCAATACGCACTATCTTGGCGCGCAGATCGAGGAGCATTTGGCGGGCAGCGAGGTTCTGATTTCCGACGAAAGCGATGAGATCCTTGAAACGGGTGGTGGGTTGCGAAAGGCGCTGCCCTTGCTGGGCGCCGGCCCGGTGTTCACGCTCAATACCGATGCGATCTGGACGGGCCCGAACGTGATCCAGACCCTCCGCGCCGCATGGGACCCGAACCGGATGGACGCTCTGCTCGCGCTGATTCCGCCGGGAAACGCCGTCGGCCATCGCGGCTCGGGCGATTTTTCCTGCGATCCGGAGGGGCGGCTTTCGCGCGGCCCGGGTCATGTCTATTCCGGCGCACAAATCGTGAATCCGGCTGGAATAGAGACGATTCCGGGCAAATCATTCTCGCTGAACCTGCTGTGGGATCGGATGATTTCCCAGGGGCGCCTGTTTGGCGTGGTGCATTCGGGCGGTTGGTGTGATGTCGGTCGGCCCGAAAGCATTCCGCTGGCCGAAGCGATGATGGGATGAGGGTATGACGCGCGCCACGCTTTTTGCCCTGCCGCCCGGCGTCGACTTTGCCGCTGAACTCGTGCGCGGGCTGATTGACCGCTACCGGGATCGCCCGCCCGAAGAGCTGGCACGGTTGCGCCTTTACCTCAACGCGGGCCGGATGAAGCGGCGCGTGCAAGAGGAGTTCGATGCGCAGGGCGCGTTGCTCCTGCCGCGAATCGGTCTGGTGACCGATCTGGGCCGCGCGCCGGTGCCCGGGCTTGCACCGGCGATCCCCGGATTGCGCCGGCGTCTCGAACTGGCGCAACTGGTCGAGCAATTCGTTGAGCGGCTTCCGGGTTTCGAGGCGGGCGCGGACGTGTTTGGCCTCTCGGACAGTCTGGCGCGGCTGATGGCCGAAATGCAGACCGAAGGTGTCTCGGTTACGGCGCTTGAGGGGCTGAATGTCGATGAAACGCATGCCGAACACTGGCGCGCCAGCCTCGAATTCATCCGCATCGTCGGCCGGTTCTTCGAGGATAGCGCCGAGCTTGACGCTGAGGCGCGCCAACGGCGGGTGATCGAAGCATTGGTGGCGAATTGGAGCGTCGCACCGCCGCGCGATCCGATCCTGATCGCGGGTTCGACGGGCTCACGCGGGGCCACGCGGCAGATCATGGAAGCCGCCGCGCGTCTTGCGAACGGGGCCGTTGTGTTGCCCGGTTTCGATTTCGAGATGCCTCCCGAGGTCTGGAATAGTCTCGACTTCAGCGAAATCCCGCTCGAAGACCACCCGCAATATCGCTTTCTGGCGCTGTGCCGGTCGCTTGGTCTTCAGCCTGCCGAAGTGCAGCGCTGGACCGAGGCGCCAGTACCATGTGCCGCGCGCAACCGGGTGACCTCGCTGGCGTTGCGGCCCGCGCCTGTGACCGATCAATGGATGAGCGAGGGGCAGGGGCTCGGTGACCTGCGTTCCGCGATGCGTGATGTGTCTCTGGTCGAGGCGGCGTCACCCCGGCAAGAGGCGCTGTCGATCGCGCTGATCATGCGAAATGCGCTGGAACAGGGTCGAAAAGTGGCACTGATCTCGCCCGACCGGATGCTGACGCGGCGGGTGTCGGTTGCGCTGGATCGCTGGGGCATTCGCCCGGATGACAGCGCCGGGGAGCCGCTGCATCAGACGGCGCCGGGGCGGCTGTTACGCCATGTTGCGCAGGCGATGGGCCGGCGGCCCACGCTGGAGACCCTGCTGATCCTGCTCAAACATCCGCTGGTCGCGACCGGATCGACGATGCGCGGGGATCACCTGCGCCTGACCCGCGAGCTGGAGCTGACCTTGCGGCGCAAAGGCTGCGCCTTTCCTGACGCGGATGCCGTGCGGAATTGGGCTGCCCGTGACCCCAGTGAGCGAGAGCTTTGGGCGGAATGGATTACGACGTTTTTGGCCGAAATAGAGCCTGATCTGGCTCTCGGTCTGGCAGGGTTTGTCGCGCGTCTTCTGCGTATTGTCGAAGGCTTGGCCGCAGGGCCGGGTGGGAGTGCTGGTGCGAGCGAACTTTGGCTCGAAGAGGGGGGCGCCGAGGCGCGTCTGGTGATGGAGGGGCTGTCGCGCGAGGCTGGCGCCGCTGGCGATATTGCGCGCCCGGATCACGCGGAACTCGTCGCGCGTCTCCTGCAGGCCGGGACGGTGCGCCACGGTCGCATGACTCATCCGCAGGCCGCGATTTGGGGGACGCTTGAGGCGCGGACGCAGGATGCGGACCTTGTGATCCTGGGCGGCTTGAATGAAGGTGTCTGGCCCTCTGCGCCCGAACCGGACCCTTGGCTGAGCCGCCGGATGCGGCTTGAATCGGGTCTATTATTGCCTGAAAGGCAAATCGGCCTCGCCGCGCATGACTTCGAGCAGGCGATTGCCGCGCCCGAAGTCGTCCTGACCCGCGCGCGCCGCGACGATGAGGCCGAAACCGTGCCGTCGCGCTGGCTGAACCGTTTGCTGAACCTGATCGGTGGCTTGCCGGGGCAGAACGGCGATAAGGCGCTAGAAGAAATGCGCACCCGCGGGGCGCAATGGATCGCACTGGCCGAGCGTCTGGATGTGCCGGCGAAATCGACGCAGCCCGAGCCGCGCCCCTCGCCCAGGCCGCCGCCCGAGGTGCGCCCGCGCGAACTACCGGTGACTGCGATCAAGACGTTGATCCGGGACCCCTACGCGATTTATGCGCAACGGATCCTGAGGCTGCGCAAGCTCGATCCGGTGCGGCCTGCGCCGGATGCACGCCTGCGCGGACAGGCTTTGCACCTGATCGTCGAAAAGTTCATTAGAACGCGCCCCGAGGACGAAACACCCGAGGCGGCTCAGGCGCGCTTGCTTGCGTTGGCTGACGAGGTGTTGGAGGCCGAGGTGCCTTTCCCCGGCGCGCGGCGCCTCTGGCGCGCGCGCGTCGCCGCCATGGCGCGCGGCTTCGTCCAGGGTGAAGCCGAGAGAAGCGCCGCCGGGACACCGGTCATTATCGAACAAAAAGGCTCTGTTTCACTGCAAAACGTTGCTTTTGTGCTGACGGCAAAGCCCGACCGGATCGACCTTCTGGAGGACGGATCGATCCATATTTATGACTATAAGTCCGGGCAGCTACCGACCGATAAGCAGGTGCTCAGCTACGACAAACAGCTGCTCCTTGAGGCCGCGATCGCCGAGCGTGGCGGGTTTGAGATGATCGGGCCGCGGCACACCAGCGCCATGACCTATGTCGGCCTGAGCCGGGACGCCAAGGTGCGCCAGATCTCTGTCAAAGAGGAAACCATTGCGCAGGTCTGGGAAAAACTGGGCAAGTTGATCGCGGCTTATCTTTCGGCCGATCAGGGTTACACGGCGCGGCGCGCGATGCTGAAATCCGATGACATCAGCGATTACGATCACCTCTCGCGCTTTGGTGAGTGGGATTTGTCGGAACCGGGCGGGGAGGACAAGGCATGAGCCAATCGGACACCGCCAGCCAGCGCCAGATGCGCGCCGCCTCGCCCGAAAGCTCGGTCTGGCTGTCGGCCAATGCGGGCTCGGGCAAGACCAAGGTGCTGACCGATCGCGTTGCGCGACTTCTGATGCAGGGCACCGAGCCGCAAAAGATCCTGTGCCTGACCTACACCAAAGCCGCCGCCGCCGAGATGCAGAACCGCCTGCTGAAGCGTTTGGGCGAATGGGCGATGCTGCCAGAGGCCGATCTACGCAAGGCTTTGGCCGAATTGGGCATCGATTCCGCCATATCAGAGCCTGATCTGGCCGAGGCGCGGCGCCTTTTTGCCAAGGCGATCGAGGCGCCGGGTGGCCTCAAGATCCAGACGATTCACTCGTTCTGTTCGTCTCTGTTGCGGCGTTTTCCGCTTGAGGCGGGCGTTCCGCATGGCTTTGCCGAGATGGATGAGCGCGCGACGGATCTATTGGCGCAGGATCTCCTGGAAGAGATCGCCTCGGGGCCGCAGGCGGGGCTCCTGGATGACCTGCTGCGCCATTTCACGAGCGAAGATCTGAGCGGGCTGCTGAAGGATATCATTGGCAATCGCACGGGCTTTCCGGCCGATCTGACCCGCGAAGACCTTATGGCGGTTTTCGATCTGCCGCCGGGCCTGACGCCGGAGGCGTTGCTTTACGATGTGCTGACCGATCAGGACATCGAGATGCTGCAAGGCCTTGTGCCGTTCATGCGCAAGGGTAGCGTGACTGACGTGACGAACGCGGACATCTTTGCGGCGATCGGGGAGGCGACGATTGAGGCGCTGACGGTGCTTGAAGGGCGGCTTTTGACTGGGGCGGGCCCATCGAAAGCAGGGCCATTTTCTGCCAAGATAGGGTCTATTCCGACAAAACCGACGCAGAAACTGCTGCCCGCCGGAACGCTCGATGACCTCAACGACCTGATGGAGCGCGTGGCCGAGGCACGCCCCCTGCGGCTGGGCCTGGCCGCCGTCGAACGTAACCTGTCTTTCCATCGCTTCGCGCGTGCCTTCCTCGATCTTTATGCGCAGCGCAAGCGGCTGCGCGGCCTGCTCGATTTCGATGACCTGATCGAGCGCGCGGGCTACCTTTTGTCGACGCCGTCGGTGGCGCAATGGGTGCTGTTCCGGCTCGATGGCGGGATCGACCACATCCTTGTGGATGAGGCGCAAGATACCAGCCCTGGGCAGTGGCGCGTGATCGAGCGGCTGGCCGACGAATTCACCAGTGGCGAATCGGCCCGGGCGATGCCCCGGACGATCTTTGTGGTGGGCGATCGCAAGCAGTCGATCTATTCCTTCCAAGGGGCCGATTTGCGCCATTTTGAGGCGGTAGAGAGCCACTTTTCTGAGAAATTCATGGCGATTCAGCGCCCCCTGCGGAGCGAGGCGCTACTGCATTCCTTCCGCTCGTCGCCCGCGATCCTGCGGGCAGTGGATCGGGTGTTCGAGAGCAGCGCCAATGCCGGGCTTGGCGGCAAGCCCGAGCATATCGCCTTCTTCGAGCACCCGGGGCGTGTCGATATCTGGCCCGCGATCGAGGCCGCGCCAGCCGAAGAGGATTCCGATTGGGAGTTGCCGATCGACCTGCAAAACAAGCGCCAGCACAATCCGACGCTGGCGCAGGCGATTGCCGAGGAAATCGCCGGGATTATTGCCGCCGGCACACAGATCCCGTCAAAAGATGGGGCGCGGCGCGTTCACGAAGGGGATTTCCTGATCCTCGTGCAACGTCGCAGCGAGCTGTTCCATGAGGTGATCCGCGCCTGCAAGGCCAAGGGGCTCGCGATTGCGGGGGCGGATCGGCTGAAGCTTGGTGCCGAGCTGGCGGTAAAGGATATCCGCTCGGTCCTGGCGTTTCTGGCCACCCCCGAAGACGATCTGGCGCTGGCCGAGGCGCTGCGTTCGCCGCTGTTCGGCCTGAGTGAGCAGGCGCTTTATGATCTCGCGCAGCCGCGAAAGGGCTATCTTTGGGAGGCGTTGCGCCATGCCTCGGATCAGGCCGAGACGCGCGAAATCTTGCAGGATTTGCGCAATAACGCGGATTTTCTGCGCCCCTTCGAGCTGATCGAGCGACTTTTGACCCATCACGGTGGGCGCGAAAAGCTGCTGGCGCGGCTTGGCCCCGAGGCCGAGGACGGCATCGACGAGTTGCTGGCGCAGGCGCTGGCGTTCGAGCGTAACGAGGTGCCCTCGCTGACCGGCTTCCTTGGCTGGTTGTCGGCCGACGAGGTGCAGGTCAAGCGCCAGATCGAGTCGGCGGGCAAGGCGATCCGGGTGATGACGGTGCATGGCTCGAAGGGTCTTGAAGCGCCGATCGTGATCTTGCCCGAAACCATGGTGCGCAAGAATGACCTGCGCGATCTGATCCTTGAGATGGCAAACGGTGTCGCGGTGCTGCGCCAACCGCAGGATTCGGCGCCCCTGTCGATGGCGGAACAGATCGCGCTGGCTAAGGCCGCGCGCGACGAAGAGCGGATGCGGCTCTTGTATGTCGCGATGACGCGGGCCGAGCACTGGCTGATCGTTGCCGGTGCGGGCAAACTCGGCGAGGGGGAAGACAGCTGGTATTCGTTGGTCAAGGAAGCGATGGGTTCTGCTGATTTAGAGCCTGTTTTGCCTTATTCAGAGACGCTTTCCGGCTTCGGGCAGATTGAACGCTTTGCGTCGGGCAAATGGCCGGCGCCCACCGCTGGGCCTGCCAAGGATAGCGCAACAGAGGAAGCTCCGCTGCCATCCTGGTTCGCGCAAAAGCTGCCCGCGCCGGAGCGGCCCACGCGGGCGCTGTCGCCCTCGGATCTGGGTGGCGCCAAAGCCCTGCCCGGCGAAGCGAACCAGCTCGATACCGAGGCTGCGATGCGACGCGGCACGATGCTGCATCTCTTGCTGGAGCACCTGCCGGAGTTGCCCGCGGCCGAGTGGCGCGATCAGGCGATTTCTCTGCTGTCAGATCCCGAATATGGGACGGATTTGGCCGAAATAGAGACTATTTTGGCCGAGGCGACGCGTGTTTTGCAGAGCGATGCGATGCAGCCTTTCCTTGTTCCCGGCTCCCTGGCCGAGGTCGAGGTGACGGCCGAATTGCCCGAGCTGGGCGGGCAGCGCATTCACGGCACGATCGACCGGCTTGTGGTTGAGCCCGATCTGGTGCGCGTGCTGGATTACAAATCCAACGCCACCGTGCCCGCCCGCCCCGAGGATGTGCCCCTTGGTATCGTGCGCCAGATGGCGGCCTATCGCTCTGCCCTGCGGCAGATTTATCCGGGCCGGACAATCACCTGCAGCATCCTCTGGACGGCGGATGCCAGTGCGATGCTGCTCAGCGAGGCACAACTAGATGCGGCACTATGCACAGACACCGCATCTTGACGCACCAAGGGGGGCGCCCTAGGTTCCTTCCCTAGCTGTCCTTAGGAGATAATCATGGCCACCGTCGCTGTCACCGATGCCACTTTCGACGAGGAAGTGCGCAAGTCGTCCATCCCCGTCGTCGTCGATTTCTGGGCCGAATGGTGTGGCCCCTGCCGTATGATCGGCCCGTCGCTCGAAGAACTCGCCACCGAGTTCGAGGGCAAGGTCAAGATCGTGAAGGTCAACGTTGACGAAAACCCGGAAAGCCCGGCCGTTCTTGGCGTTCGCGGCATCCCGGCGCTGTTCCTGTTCAAGGATGGCGAGGTCGTCTCGAACAAGGTTGGTGCCGCCCCCAAGGCCGCGCTGCAAAGCTGGATCGAATCCGCGATCTGATTGCTTTGACAGACCCATCGAAAAGGCGCCTCTCGGGGCGCCTTTTTCGTTTCGGGGCGCCGGAAACGGGGCGCGGGGTTGTGGCAGGGCGCGGTGGGCTCCATATAGTCCGCAAAGGCGGAGGTAGTTGCACGATGGCAGACGATAAATTCCCCGGTTGGCACGGCACGACGATCATCGGCGTGCGTAAGGGCGGCCGCGTCGTGGTGGTGGGCGATGGGCAGGTCAGCCTGGGTCAGACCGTGATCAAGGGCACCGCGCGCAAGGTGCGCCGCCTCAATCCGGGCGGTCATGAGGTGGTCGCGGGCTTTGCCGGCTCGACCGCGGATGCCTTCACTCTGCTCGAACGGCTTGAGAAGAAACTTGAGGCCGCGCCCGGGCAACTGGCCCGCGCCAGCGTCGAGCTGGCCAAGGACTGGCGCACCGACAAATACCTGCGCAACCTTGAGGCCATGCTCATCGTGACTGACGGCGCCGATCTTTTCGTGATTACCGGTGCGGGCGATGTGCTCGAGCCCGAACACAACATCGCCGCCATCGGTTCGGGCGGCAATTTCGCCCTCGCCGCCGCGCGCGGGCTGATCGAGACCGACCTCGATGCCGAAGAGGTCGCCCGCAAGGCGATGGCGATCGCGGCCGATATCTGTGTCTATACCAACGGAAATCTGACGGTGGAGAGCATCTCGAAATGACCAACCTCACCCCGCGCGAGATCGTCTCGGAACTCGACCGCTTCATCATCGGCCAGAAGGACGCCAAGCGCGCCGTGGCCGTGGCGCTGCGCAACCGCTGGCGGCGCAAGCAGCTGCCCGACGCGCTGCGCGACGAGGTTTACCCCAAGAATATCCTGATGATCGGCCCGACCGGCGTCGGCAAGACCGAAATCTCGCGCCGTCTGGCCAAGCTCGCCAAGGCGCCCTTCATCAAGGTCGAGGCGACGAAATTCACCGAAGTGGGCTATGTCGGGCGCGATGTCGAACAGATCATCCGCGACCTGACCGATGCCGCCATGATCGAAACCCGCGAACGGATGCGCGAGGCGGTGAAGGCGCGCGCCCATCGTGCTGCCGAAGACCGTGTCGTCGAGGCGATCGCCGGGTCGGATGCGCGCGAAGCCACGCGCGAGATGTTCCGCGCCAAGCTCAAGGCGGGCGAGCTTGATGACAAGGTGATCGAGGTTGAGGTTGCCGAGCCGTCCGGCCCCGGCCCGATGGCGGGCATGGGTGGTCCGGGCATGGAGATGCAGATCCAGGGCCTCGAAGAGCTGTTCAAGGCCTTTGGCGGGCGCAAGAGCCGCCGCAAGATGACCGTGGCCGAAAGCTACGAGGTGCTGATCTCGGAAGAGGCCGACAAGCTTTTGGATGACGAGGCGGTGAAGGCCGCGGCGCTTGAGGCTGTGCAGGAATCTGGCATCGTCTTCATCGACGAGATCGACAAGGTCGCCGCTCGCGCCGAAACGCGTGGCGCCGATGTCTCGCGCGAAGGCGTGCAGCGCGATCTCCTGCCGCTGATCGAGGGCACGACGGTCTCGACGAAATATGGGCCGGTGAAAACCGACCATATCCTGTTCATCGCCTCGGGGGCGTTCCACATCGCGAAGCCGTCGGACCTTTTGCCCGAACTGCAGGGCCGCCTGCCGATCCGGGTCGAGCTGCAGGCGCTGACCGAAGAGGATTTCGCCCGCATCCTGACCGAGACCGACAACGCGCTGACCCTGCAATACAGGGCGCTGATGGAGACCGAGGATGTCGCCGTCACCTTCACCGAAGACGGGATCGCGGCGCTCGCGCGGATCGCGGCCGAGGTGAACCGCTCGGTCGAGAATATCGGCGCGCGCAGGCTCTATACCGTGCTGGAACGCGTGTTCGAGGAGCTGTCCTTCACCGCGCCGGACCGTTTCGGCGAGAGCGTGACGGTGAACGCGGGCTATGTCGAGGAGCGCCTGGGCGAGTTGTCGAAATCCGCCGACCTGAGCCGCTACGTGCTTTAGCGCGGCGCTGGAACCGGGCGCCGGATTTGCTATGCTCGAAGCACCAAAAAGGGGGCTCCCGGTGCTTCGGCGAATCTGTCTTGTCGCGATCCTGACGCTGGCCGCCTGCGCACCGCGCGGCGAATTGGCGATGCTTGATGGCCCCGCGGCGGAGACCCGCGAGGTGTTCGTCGGCACGACCCGCGGCCCTGATCGGATCACTGGCGCCGAGTATGGCGACAGCCGCAGTGAGAAACTACATCTCTTGCGGTTCAAGATCGCGGTGCCGCCGGAACGCGAGACGGGCGATATCGCCTATCCGACGATCCACAGCAAACCCGACCCCAAGCACGATTTCCTGCTGGCCGAGCGCCAAAGCTACGCGGCGCGCGGGGCGTTCGATGCCGATCTGTCGACGGCCTTGGCGCGTAACGGGAACGAAGCGATCGTCTTCGTTCATGGCTACAACGTGAACTTCGCCGAGGGGCTCTATCGCGTGGCGCAATTGGGCGAGGATTTCGCGCTGCCCGGCGTGCTCGTGCATTACTCCTGGCCCTCGCAGGCGCATGTGATGGGCTATGCCTATGACCGCGATTCCGCGCTGTTCGCGCGCGACGGGTTCGAAGAGCTGCTGCAAAGCCTGCAGCGGGCTGGCGCGCGCAAGATCACCATCGTCGCGCATTCGATGGGCTCGGCGCTGACCATGGAAACGCTGCGCCAGATCCGGATCTCGGGGCAGGATGCGTTGATGAACCGGATTTCGGGGGTGGTTCTGGTCTCGCCCGATATCGACATCGACCTGTTCCGCGCGCAGGCACAAAAGGTGCAGCCGCTGCCGCAGCCTTTCATCCTGTTCACCTCGAAAAAGGACATGGCGCTGCGACTTTCGACCCTGATATCGCGTGAAAAGGCTCGATTGGGGTTGGTGGAGGATGTGACGAAGCTGGCCGACCTCAAGCTCACGGTGATCGACACGGCGGCGTTCAACACCGGTGACGGGCATTTCAACATCGGGGAATCGCCGGCGCTGATCAAACTCCTGCAGGCGACGGGGCGCGTCGCGGCGGTGCTGGAGGCCGAGCAGGATGGGCATCAGGATCTGACCTCGGCGATGATCATCACCGTGCAGAACACCACGCATATCATCCTGCGGCCGCTGGGCGGTTAACCCCGGCGGCGCAGATAGACGTAATAGGCGCCCGAGCCGCCATGGCGCAGATGCGCGGGCGTGACCTGCAACACCACCGCGCCAAGCGGCGGCAGTTGCAGCCAATGCGGCACCTGATGGCGCAAGACACCCTGACGCTGCGGGATCGGGCCTTCGTCGAGGCCCATCTTGCCTTTGCCGGTAATCACCAGAACCAGCCGCGCGCCACGCCCTTCGGCGCCCAGGATGAAGCGGGTGAGCGCCGGATGCGCCTGTGCCAGCGTCATCCCGTGCAGGTCGATCCGTGCCTCGGGTTCAAGCTTGCCGCGGGTCATGTTGCGATAGGCCTTGCGGTCCATCTGGATCGGCTGACGCGCGAGCCCCTCGGCGATCGAGGGCGCGAGGTCATGGCGGAACGCGTAATCCGGCGTGGATTGCCCGATACGGAAATCGCGCACGTCAGGGCGCGGTTTCTTGGGTGGCGGAAGGCGGTCGTGCAGGCTCGATTCAGGCTCTGTTTCGCCTGAAATGGGCCTGTCGGGGCGAAGCGCGCGGGTGGTCGAGGCGACCTTGGTCCATAGATCGCGCTCTTCAGGGGATAGCTTGCGGCGACGGCTCATGGGCGCCTCCGCAGCACGATCATGCGTCCGCGTTCATTCAGCGCGCCGGCGGCCCGCCCGGCTTCGGGCCCCGAGCCGAGGAATAGATCACCCCGGCCAAGCCCGCGGATCGCCGAGCCGATATCTTGCGCCACCACCAATCGCGCGCCGATCGAGGGCGCGGCGATCCAGGCCGGGCTGCCCAGCGGCACGATCTCGGGGTCGACGGCCAGACTGCGCCCGGGTGTGACCGAGCGACCCATCGCGCCAATCGGACCGGCCTCTTCGGGCAGGTCGAGTGGGCGGAAGAACACGAAGGACGGGTTGGTATTGAGCAAATCCTGCACCGCCTCGGGGTGATGCGCACACCAGTCGCGGATCACCTCGGGCGTCATCTCGGCGGCGGGGGCGACGCCGCGCGCGACCAGTTCCTTGCCGATTGAGCGATAGGGGTGGCCGTTCTTGCCCGCAAAGCCCAGCCGCAGGCTCGTGCCATCCTCGAGCCGCACCCGGATCGAGCCCTGCACCTGCGCCAGAAACGCCTCGATCGCGCTTTCGAGGTAAACCAGTTCCAGCCCCGCGAGCTTGTCGCCAGCAACGATCTCGGCACGAGTGAACCAGGGCGTTTCAGGCTCTATACCAGCCGGAAATGCATAAAGCGCATGCGCAAACCGGTCCGAGGGGGCTAGTGCGCCGGGGACTTCAGGTTCGTAATAGCCGGTGAAATGGGCCTCAGACGCACAAAGCTCGACGGGCTCGAAATGTGCCTCGAAGAAGTCGCGCGGATCGGCCCCATCCTCGACCGCGATCCCGAACAGATCGGCCGTGACGCGAAACGCCGCCAGAGCGGCGGCGTGATCGTCATTTTCCCAGCCTTCGATTTCTGTCCAGGGCAGGCGGCGCATCGGGTCAGCCGCCCGTTGCGACGAGCTGCCAGTTCGGGTCCGCGCTGCCCATCTTGCGGGCGAAGGTCCAGATGTCGCGCTGTTTGCGCGGCGTTTTCGGGTCGCCTTCGACCACGTTGCCATTGGCATCGCGCGCGACCGAGATCAGTTCGCCGCCGAAGCGCACGGTGATTTCCGCCTCGCCGGTCGCCGGGTCAAGCTCGGCCTCCTGCAGCACAAGCTCGCGCAGTCCGAGGAATTCGGCCTGCACCTCAAGCCCCTGCTCGGTGCGGGCATTAACCGCCGCCTCGAAGGCATCGGCCACATCGGGTGCAAGGAACGGGCGCACCGTGTCGAGCTTGCCGGTCTCGAAGGCCATCACGATCATTTCATAGGCGCCGCGCGCCCCGCTCAGGAACTCCGTCACGTGGAACGAGGGTTCAATGCGCTTCATTGCCGCCAGCGCCCGCGCGGCGTCGGAGCCTTCGGGGACGTTGTCGATGATGTCGTGGTCCTTCTCGCCCTCGATCACCTCAAAGCGCTTGCGGGCGCTGGGTTCGGGTTGATCTTCGGGAACGATGGGCTTTTCGAACCCTTCCCGGGTGCCCAGAACATTCTTGAGCCGCAACACGAGGAAAATCGCAATCGCGGCAAGGACAATCAGCTGGATCACGGCGCTGGACATGCGGCTCCTTTCCCGGAGGCGGTTGGTATTTTGCTAGTCTCCACCTATGTAGGGCAGGGGCAGTTTCAAGTCTACCAGCCCCAAGCAAATGCAAAAGCAGGTGAAAACACGGCAATGTGGTTGTTTCTGGCCTTCGCGCTCGTTCCGTTGATTGAGATCGGGCTGTTCATTCAGGTTGGCGGGCTGATCGGGCTCTGGCCGACCTTGGGGCTTGTGCTGCTGACGGCGGCGGTGGGGATGACGCTGATGCGCTCGCAGGGGGCTGCGGCGATGCAGGACCTGCGCCGCTCGCTCGACGAAATGAGCGATCCGGGCCGGCCGCTGGCGCATGGCGCGATGATCCTGTTTGCCGGCGCGCTTTTGCTGACGCCGGGGTTCTTTACCGACGGGCTGGGGATTGCGCTCCTGATCCCGAAATTCCGCGATCTGGTGCTGAGCTACATTTCCAAACGGGTGAAGGTTCAGAGCTTTTCGATGGGCGGCAGCACGATCCGTGGCGCCGCGCAGGACTGGCCCGAGCAGGATTGGCGCGATCCGCGTGCGCCCGACATCATCGACGCCGAGGAAATCGACGATATTCCGCCCTCGCGGCCTGGAGATTCGGGCTGGACTCGCCATTGAGGCGCGGGGCACGGGGTGCTAAACCCTGCGCAACGAAATTTTGGAGACAGCCATGACCGAAGCGAATAACGGCGCCGCCGCTGCCCAGCCGCAGCTGACCATGAAGATCCTCGCGCAATACGTGCGCGACATGTCCTTCGAGAATGCGGTTGCGCAAAAGGGCCTGCAAGCTGGTGAAGTGCAGCCCGAGATGGCTGTTCAGGTCAGCCTCGATGCGCGCAAGCGCCCTGCCGAGAACCAGTATGAGGTTCTGACCAAGTTCAAGATCACCGCGAACAACAAGGCGACGAACACGCCGCTTTACCTGCTTGAGCTGGATTACGGCGGCATCTTCCACGTCGAAGGCGTGCCGGAAGACCAGATGCACCCCTTCCTGCTGATCGAATGCCCGCGCCAGCTGTTCCCCTTCGTGCGCCGCATCGTGTCGGATGTGACCCGCGACGGCGGTTTCCCGCCCTTCAACCTCGACATGGTGGACTTCGTCGCGCTCTATCGCGCCGAGCTGACCCGCCGCGCCGAGCAGCAGGCGGCCGAGGCCGTCAAGTCCTGATTTCGGCCCCGGGGCGCGTCAAGCTGCCCCAGAGACAAGCTGACCGGATGACAACGCCGCCTCAGGGTATATCCTAGGGCGGCGTTATGCGTTTGGGCCGTGACCATATGAATGACATCATCCCTGCCTGGGTCGAAGGGGAATTGCGCCCCGTCGAGAAACTTGAAGCCCATCGGCTTGGGCTCCGCCACAAGGCGGTGTCGATCTTTGTCGTGGATCGGGACCGGATCCTGATCCAGAAGCGTGCGGGCGGCAAATACCACTCGGGAGGGTTGTGGTCGAACACCTGCTGTACCCATCCGAAATGGGGCGAGCGGGCCGAGGATTGCGCGGTGCGGCGGCTGCGCGAAGAGCTGGGCATTCGCGGGTTGTATCCGGCGCATGCGGACCGGCTTGAATACCGCGCCGAGGTCGATAACGGGCTGATCGAGCACGAGGTCGTCGATGTTTATCTGGCCTATGCCCGCGCCGGCATGACGATCGAGCCCGACCCCGCCGAGGTTTCGGAGATTCGCTGGGTCGGGCTTTATGACCTTGCCGCCGAGGTTCAGCGCCACCCCGAACGCTTTTCAAAATGGCTCGCGATCTATCTGTCGAAGCACATGGACCGGATCTTTGGGGCGATGATCCGCTAGAGCGATCACTTTTTCGCCGATCCCGCGCAGCGGACCGAAAATCACGGCGATGAACACTGGCGTTCCGGGCGCGCGAATGCGATTCTGGCGCCGAACCGGGGGGTGTGTCGTGAGTGTTTCTGCGAAAGCGGTTATGGGGTTGGTGCTGGCACTGGGCAGCGCCTCGGCAGTGATGGCCCTTGACCTGCAGTTTTCCACACCGGGCGCGCCTGACGATTTGCGCGCGGCACTGCGGCAGAACTCGGTCACGGTGACCGCCGCCGACAACCCCGAAACCACCACGCAAGAGCTTTTGGCGGCCGCTCTGGCGGATTATTCGCGCCTTCTCGCGACGCTCTATGATGCGGGCTATTATGGCGGGCGGATTTCGCTGCGGCTGAACGGGCGTGAGGCGGCGACGATTGCGCTTCTGGACGCGCCCGAGACCCTGTCGAGCGTCGAGATTTCGGTCGAGCCGGGTCCGGTTTTCACCTTCGGCAAGGCCGAGCTGGCGCCGCTTGCGAAACACACCAAGCTGCCCGAGGGGTTCCGCCCCGGCGCGGTGGCGCAGGTTTCGGTCATTCAGGAGGCCGTCTCGGCCGGGATCGAGGGCTGGCGGCAGACCGGCCACGCCAAGGCCGCCGTCGGAACGCAGGCGCTGAGCGCCGATCATCGCAAGAGCCTGCTGGATGCCGCGATCACGATCGCGCCCGGTGAACGGCTGCGGTTCGGCCAGATGGAGATGACCGGTTACGAGCGGATGAACCCGCGCCGCCTGGCCAAGATCGCGGGCTTCCCGACCGGCGAGTGGTTCGATCCCGACGATCTGGACGAGGTGCGTCAGCGCCTGCGCCGGACGGGCATCTTCAACGCCGTGTCTTTGGTGGAATCAGACACTGTTTCACCTGAAAACACGCTTGATGCGACGCTGACCGTAGCCGAGGCACCTTTGCGACGGCTCGGTTTTGGCGCAGAACTGGCCAGTTTCGACGGGCTCGATCTGTCGGCCTACTGGCTGCATCGCAACCTTTTTGGCGGCGGCGCGCGGCTGCGCGTGGATGGCGCCATCGAGGGGATCGGCGGGTCAAATGGCGGCATGGATTACAGCCTCGGGGCGCGGATCGACCGGCCCGCAACGCTGGGCGCCGATACCTCCGCCTTTGTCGAGGCCGAGATCTATCGCGCACATGAGGCCGATTACATCAGCACCGGCGCGCGGTTGGGCTTTGGCCTTGAGCATATCTTCAACCCGCGCCTGACGGGGTCGGCTGCGCTGAGCTATGGCTGGCAGGATGTCGAGGATGAGGGCGGCGATACCACGCGCTACAGCAGCCTTGCGCTGCCTGTCGGGCTGATCTGGGATAACCGCGACTCGGTGCTGGATGCGACCTCGGGCTATTTCGGAGAGCTGACCGCGACGCCCTTCGTCGGGTTCAACAATACCGGCACGGGGGCGCAGATCAAGGGCGATTTCCGGGCCTATCGCGCCTTCGGCGACACCAAGCGGCTGACTCTGGCCGGGCGGCTACAATTCGGCAAGGTTTTCGGCTCTGATCTGGCGGAAACGCCGCGTGACTACCTGTTCTTCTCGGGTGGCGGCGGGACGGTGCGCGGCCAGCCCTATCAGTCGCTTGGCGTTGATGTGCTGGATGGCGGAACGCTGCGCACCGGTGGCACCGAATTCCTGGCCTTCTCGACCGAATTGCGCACGCGGATCACGCCGACGATCGGACTCGTGGCCTTTTATGACGCGGGCCACGTGTCGGACCCGGGCGTCGCCAGCGATTTCGAGGATTGGCACGCCGGCGCGGGTCTCGGCCTGCGCTATCTGACCGGGATCGGACCGATCCGGCTCGATATCGCGCAGCCCGTCAGTGGCGATACCGGCGAAGGCACGCAGATCTACATCGGCATAGGGCAGGCTTTCTGATGCGGCGCGGCTTGGCGATCCTTGTTCTGTCTCTCTGGCCGGCGCTTTCTGCCGCGCAGGATGCGCTGACGCCCGAGGTCAGTGCCGAGGAAACGGCGCGGGATCGTTCGTACCTGACCAGTCTGATCGAAGATAACCTCTCCAGCGACACGGTCACGGTCCGGCTTGAGGGGTTCGAGGGCGCGCTGTCCTCGCGCGCGACATTCGACACGCTGACAATTGCCGATGCGGATGGCGTCTGGATCACGATCCGCAAGGGCGCGATGGCCTGGGAGCGCGGCGCGCTCTTGTCGGGGCGGATTCAGATCGGAGAGCTTTCCGCCGATGAAATCGACCTGCCGCGCCTGCCGAATGCCGGATCTGAGGCAGCCAGCCCCGAAGTAAGCCCGTTTTCGCTGCCCGAACTGCCGGTCTCGGTTGAGGTTGGCCGGATTCAGGCCAAGCAGATCAAACTGGGCGCGCCGGTGATCGGGCAGGCGGTGACGGCGTCGCTGTCGGGCTCGATCGCGCTGTCGAATGGCGAAGGGATGATGCGGCTGAAGGCGCTGCGCGCCGATCAGGTCAAGGGCCAGATCTCGATTGATGCGGGATTCGCCAATGCGACGCGGCAGCTCACGCTTGACCTGTTGTTCGATGAGGCCGCGGGCGGGGTTGCCTCGCAACTGCTGGGGCTGCCCGGCGCGCCGGCGATCACGCTGGCCATCGCGGGCGACGCACCGCTTGAAGATTACAAAGCCGATATCGTGCTCTCGACCGATGGGCAGCGGCGGCTGGGCGGTTCCGTGGCGCTGCAGCTTGCCGGCCCGGACACGCCCGGATCGAGCCGTTTTTCGGCCAATCTGGAGGGGAACCTCGCGCCCCTGTTCCCGGCGGAATATCGGCCGTTTTTTGGCGAAACAGTCTCTGTTTTGGCCGAAGGCAAGCGTGCCGCGACGGGCCGGATGGAGCTTTCGGCGCTGGATCTGACGACGAATGCCTTTGATCTGACCGGTCAGGCGGTTCTGAACCCGGGCGGGTTGCCCGAGCGCGCCGATCTGAACCTGCGTATCGCGCTGCCCGATGGCGGGGATGTGCCGCTGCCCTTCGCGGGCGAAGGCACGACCCTGCGTCGCGCGACGCTGCGCTTTGATTACGATGCCGCGGAGGATGAGGCCTGGAACCTCGACGGTCAGGTGATCGGGCTGCAGGGTCCGGTTGTTTCGGCCGTTGCCGCGCGGCTGTCCGGCTCGGGCCGCATTCGCCAGTCGCAAACCATGCCGAGCTTGGGCGGCACCGTCTCGGTGATGCTGGGCGGGGTGCAAAGCCGCGATGCCGCGCTGGCCGAGGCGCTGGGCCCGTTTCTGAGTGGCCATGGTCGGTTCAGCTGGGCCAAGGGCACGCCGTTGCGCCTGTCGGGCTTTTCGCTGACCGGTCAGGGCTATGGGCTGGGGCTTGATGCGCGCGTGATGGACCCGACCGAGGGGCTGCGGATTGAGGGGCTGCTGAAGCCCCGGATCGACGATCTGTCGCGGCTTTCGGCTCTGGCCGGGCGGCCCTTGGCGGGCGCGATCAGCGGCGCGCTTGAGGGGCAGTTCACCGTTCTGACCGGTGCGTTCGACACCGGTTTCGATCTGGTCGCGCAGGATCTGGCGATCGGGCAGGTGCAGGTCGATCCGCTGCTGACCGGTGAGACCCTGCTGACGGGCCGGATGCGGCGCGATCAGGATGGGATCTCGGTGCAGGATCTGGAGCTGAGCGCCGAGGGCCTGCATTTCGCGGGCTCCGGGCATCTGAATTCCGAGCAAAGCTGGATGACGGCGCAGGCACGCCTGCCGGATCTGGCGCGGATGGGCATTGGGTTCGGTGGGCAGGTTGACGGGGATCTGACGTTTGAAGGCGCAGGCCTTGAGGGACAGCTGTCCCTCGATCTGGCGGGCTCGAACCTGAGCGCGCAACAGCCGGAGCTGCACCAGCTGCTAGGCGGTCGCGCGATCGCCAGCCTTGATCTGCAAATCGCGAAGGATCGTGTGGCGATCACGGCGGCGCGGCTTGAGACCACGCAACTCGATGTGCAGGCAAGCGCGGCCGACGGAGAGGGCAGCCGCAAGCTCGCGCTTTCGGGGCGGCTCGTGAACATGGCCGTTCTGGCGCCGAGCTTCCCCGGCCCGGCCACGATCGACGGCACGCTTGCCGATGTCGAGGCCGGCTATCAGCTTGCGTTGGATGGCTCGGGCCCGGGGGGTACGCAGGCGCGCGTTTCGGGTCTGTTACGGCCCGATTTGTCTGGCGGCGACCTGTCGATCTCGGGGCAGAGCCAGTCGGCGTTGCTCAATGCCTTTATCGCGCCGCGCTCGATCAACGGTCCGCTGAGCTTTGATCTGCGCCTTGATGGCCCCTTCGCGGTGTCGTCGCTTTCCGGGCAGGTCGGCTTGAGCCAGGCGGTGGTTGTGGCGCCGAACCTTGGCCTTTCGATGAAGGATCTGGGCGTGGATGTGCAGCTGGCCTCCGGGCAGGCGCAGGTCAATGCTGATGGCGCGATGGAGGCGGGCGGTCGCGTGGCTCTGGGAGGTCGTGTGGCGCTTGCCTCGCCCTATTCGGGCGATCTGCAAATCACCTTCGATCGCGCGCGGTTCCGCGACCCCGAGCTTTACGATTCCCGCGTGAGCGGCGCGGTCGACATCAGCGGCCCCCTGATGGGCGGCGCGCGGATTTCGGGCGCTCTGACCCTTTCCGAGACAGAGCTGCAAGTGCCGTCTTCGGGGCTTGGCGGGGCCAGCGCGATCCCTGAGATCACCCATATTGCCGAGCCCGCCTCGGTGCATGAAACGCGCCGCAAGGCGGGGCTCTTGGCGCAGGCCGAAACGCGCGGTACCGGGGCCGATTTTCCGCTGGATGTGACGATTTCCTCCGAGCGTGCGATCTTTGTGCGGGGCCGTGGGCTTGATGCCGAGTTGGGCGGCGCGCTTTCGGTTACTGGCAGCACGAATAACGTGATCCCGCTGGGCGAGTTCAACCTGATCCGCGGGCGTCTCGACATTCTGGGCAAGCGTTTTGTGCTGGATGAGGGTCGAATTGCGCTTCAGGGCGCGTTGATGCCGTGGATCTCTTTCGCCGCGACGACGAAGCAATCGGACTATGCCACGACGGTTGCCATCGAAGGCCCGGCCAGCGAGCCCGAGATCACCTTCACCTCGGTGCCTGAACTGCCCGAGGAAGAGGTCTTGGCGCGGCTGTTGTTTGACCGGGGCCTGACCAACCTGTCGCCCTTGCAGGCCGCGCAGCTGGCGGCGGCGGTGGCGACGCTCGCGGGCAAGGGCGGTGGTGGCATCATCAACAAGCTGCGCGAAACCACCGGCCTTGATGATCTTGACGTGAGCACCGACGAATCCGGCGCCGCGACGGTGCGTGCGGGGAAATATATCTCGGATAATCTCTATACCGACGTGGCGATCGACAGTCAGGGCAAGACCGAGATCAACCTGAACCTCGATCTGACGCCGAACCTGACGGCGCGCGGCTCGGTGACCGCCGAGGGCGAGACCGGGATCGGGATCTTCTTTGAGAAAGACTACTGAGGGTCGCGCCGCCGCTCGGCCCATTCGGCATTTACGGCCGCGCCGAGCAGGATCGAAAACGCGCTGACATAGAGCCACATCAGGAGCGCGATCACCGCCCCGATCGAGCCGTAAACCTTGTTGTAGGACGCGAAATTCGCGAGGTAGTAGGTCAGGCTCAGCGAGGCGAGGCTCCAGACCAGGGTGGCGACGAGCGAGCCGATCGACAGGATCGGATCGCGCCCGAATTCGGCGTTCGGACCATAGCGATAGAGGATGCCCAGAGCCGTCAGGAGAAGCAGAAGCATCCCGATCCAGGGCAGGCCCGACATCAGCCAGCCACCAAGCGCATGGAACGGCAAGAGATTGATCAGGATCGGTGCCAGAACCACCGTCGCCAATGCGACCAGCATCACGCCCACCAGCGCCAGCGTCATCACTATGCCAATCAGAAAACTGGCCAGCGTCGTGCGGGGCCGGGTGCCGTGGATCACGTTCAGCCCGAGGATCAGCGCCCCCACGCCCGCTCGCGCCGAGAACAGCGCAACCGCGATCGAGACCAGCGTGCTGATGCTGAACGCGCTTTTCGGCATGGCGAGCAACGCGAGGATCTGGCTTTGCACGATCTCGAAGGCCTCGGGGGGCATGAAATCGTCGGCCACCTCAAGATAGGTCGAGATGATCGTGGGGTCGGCGACCGAGCTCCAGATCGCGATCGTCGCGGTCAGGCCGGGAAACAGCGCCAGCATCGCGTAGAACGCGACCCCTGCCGAAATCAGGCTGATATTGCTGATCAGCAAGCGGTTCCAAAGCCCGCTGGCAAAGTGAAAAACCCGATACACGACTGCCCCCTTTGCCCCTTCTTCGCGCATGGGAGGCCCGAAATCAACGGCTTGGGCGGGTCAGGCGCCGGCATCCTCCAGCCGGCCATCGCGCAGATGGATCAGCCGGTCGAAGCGATCAAAGATCTTTTCGTCATGGGTGACGGTGACGATGCAGGCCTCTTGCTCGGCGGCGAGCTTGCGCAACAGGTCCATCACCAGCTGCGCGCGCTTGCTATCCAGCGCGGCGGTCGGCTCATCGGCCAGGATGATCCGCGGGCGGTTCGCCAGCGCGCGGGCAATCGCGACGCGCTGCGCCTCGCCGCCCGACAGATGCGACGGCTTCACCGGCGCGCGATGCCCGACCTCGAGGTAATCCAGCAATTCGCGCGCCCGGGCCTTGCCCACTGCCTGCGATTGCCCGGCCAGATCCAGAACGACCGAGACATTTTCTTCGGCGGTCAGGAAGGGCAAGAGGTTATGCGCCTGAAAAATAAAGCCGATCTTATCGAGCCGCAGCTTGCGCAGATCGCCGCGCAGCCAATGCCCGTCAAACACCGGCTCGCCATCCAGCTCGACGCGCCCGGTCGACGGCGCCACGATGCAGCCGATGATATTGAGCAGCGTCGTCTTGCCCGACCCCGACGGCCCGAGCAGCGCGATCACCTCGCCCGCATGGACCTGCAGGTTCACCTCGCGCAGCGCATCGACGCGGGTTTCTCCCTCGCCGTAATGCTTGGCAACCTGTTGCACGTCGATCAGAAGGTCTCCGATGGCCATCTCAGCCTCCCAATGCGGTGGCCGGATCGACCTTGAGCGCGGCGCGGATTCCCAGCCCCGAGGCGACGAGGCAGACGACGACGATGATCCCGGCCAGAACGGCGGCGTTCATCGGTTCCAGCAGCACGCGGCGGGGGAAGTTGTCTTTCACCAGCAAGATCAGCGTCAGCCCGATCCCCCAGCCCGAGCCACCAAGGATCAGCGCCTGCTGCACGATCAGGCCAAGGATCGTGCGGTCGGGTGCGCCGATCAGCTTGAGCGTGGCGATCTGTTTCAGCTTTTCCATCGTCATCGTGTAGATGATGAGCGCGATCACGACCGCCGAGACGCTCAGCAGGATGCCGAGGAACAGGCCGATCTGGCGCCGTGCACGGTCCACCACCGAGGCCAGAAGCAGGTTTTCCTGATCGGATTGGCTGAGCGCCGAGAGGTGTTTCCACTGCCGGATCGTGGCGGCGACCAACTCGACATCCGCGTCGGGTTCAAGCCGTGCGATTACGGCGGCAACGTTGTTGGCGCTGGGCGGCGTGGCGCCGCGCGCGGCCCGGACCCGCTCGGCCGCGGGGGCGATCTCGGTCTGAAGGGCAATCGCGTCGGCCAACGTCACGAAGATCGCGGGGTCACCGCCCGAATTCATCGCCTCTTCGGTCAGCCCGACGACGGTGAAGCGGTCGCGGCCCAGCCGGATCGTGTCGCCCGGAACAAGCCCCGTCTTGCGGTCGGCGACGGCCTCGAAATGGCTGGTGCCGATCTCGCGGCCCGCAATCAGGTGCGACGGCCCGCCAAGGCGCCCGGTTTCATAGCCGATCACATAAAGCCGCAGCGCCTTGCCCGCGCTCTCGGTTTCCAGCGTCTGATAGGTGATCGCGCCCGAGGCGGCGATGCCGGGCAGGCGCGCCACCGCGTCGCGGGTGTCGGCGGGGATGCTGGAGGCCTCGGCAAAGGGGCCCTGCGTGCCCGCCTCGACGACCCAAAGCTCGGCCTCGGGCGCCTTCACGATCGCCAGCGCATCGGCCACCAGCCCGTTGTAGATCCCGATCATTGCCAGCACGACCGTCATCAGCAGGCCCAGCCCGAAACAGGTCAGCACAAAGCGGAACAGGCTGTGCCGGATATCCTTGAGCGCGAGGTTCATTCGGCCCCCGTTTCGACCCGGACGGCACGGCCGATTTCTACGTTTTTAGGTGGATTAGAGACGATTGCTGCGCCATCCGGCAGGCCATTGACGACCTCGACACGGCCCCGGTCATCGCCTGCGCCAAAGCTCAGGGTCGCCTCGGCCAGCTTGCCGTCCTTCACGATCCAGACGCGGCCGCTTTGGCCATCAAAGCCACGGATCGCGATCTGCGGAACCATCAGCGCCCGGTCGCGCTGGCCGGTCAGCACGCGCACCTCGGCCTGTTCGCCCAGATACATCTCGGTGGGGCAGTCGGTGCAGTGCAGCCAGATCTTGCGCTCTTCGTTCACGCGGTCGCTTTCGAGCCCGATCCGCACGACACGACCCGAGAATGTCTCTTGCGGGTGGGAACGCAGGCGGATTTCGCCGCTTTGCTCCAGCGCGATCTGCCCGGCGCGTTCCTCGTCGATATAGGCCTGAATCCAGATCGAGCCGGGGTCGATCAGCGTGAACACCGTGTCGCCGGATTTGACCGCCGCGCCAGCCTCGGCGTGGCGGGTCACGATGCGCGCGTCATAGGGCGCGCTGAGCGTGTATTTCTGCAAGAGCGCCTGTTCGAGCCGCAGGGATGCGCGGGCGTCCTCAAGCTGCGCCTGAAGCACGGCAACATCCGCGCGCGCAATCGCCAGATCGGCGGTGGCGACATCAAGGTCCCGTTGCGCTTCTTCGGCTTTTTGGGCTGAAATAGTGTCTGTTCTGGCCAATTCCTGCTGCCGACGGTTGGCAGCCTCGGATTGCGCCAGAACCGCCTCGGCGCGTGGGATCGCAGCTTCTGCCTTGGCGCGGGCGGCTTCGGCGGCCAGAACGGCCTGTTCGGCGCGGGCGACACGGGCCTCTTGTTCGGCGGAATGGAGCCGCGCGAGGGCTTGGCCCGCGCTCACCGTGTCGCCTGCATCGGCCAAAAGCGCCTCAAGCGTTCCGGCCAAGTCGAACCCTGCCTTGCTCAACACCCGTGCCTCGACCGTGCCCAGCCCATACAGGCGCAGCGGCACGTCGGTCTCGGGGGCGATGACCGAGACGCTCAGCGGGCGATGGCTAAGTGCAAAGGCCCCCGCCGCAATTCCTGCCCCAAGCAGGGTCGCATAGATCCATTTCCGGCGCATCAGGTCAGATCCTTTCGTCGGTCGAAAGCAGGCGGAGCTGTGCGTTCAGCAGGCGCAGCCCCGTATCGAGAAGTGAAAAGTCGCGCTTGCCCAAGGCCCAGCGGATTGCCACGCCCTGAACCAGCGAGGTCAGCAGCACGACAACGTCATCGGCAGGAATATCAGGCCGGAACAGAGCCTGTTTTTGGGCCTGATCGACCTCGGCCAACAGCAGGGCGTGAAAGCGCGCGAGCTGCGTGCGGAAGACCCCGCGCAGCGCGTCGTTTTCGACGTTCAGTTCACGCGAGAACAGCAGCATCGGCAGCGCGGGTGTGGCCTCGATCTGCGAAAGCTGCGCGCCGATCAGGGCCAGGATGCGGGCCTCCGGGCCGTCTGCGCCTTGCAGGGCGGCCTCCCAGGCGGCGGCCATTGTCTCGGCGAGCTGCTCGGCCACTGACTGCCAGAGCGTCGCCTTGCTGGGGAAATGCCGGAACAGCGCGGCCTGCGTCACGTCGATCTCGCCCGCGACGGCATTGGTGGTCACGCGGTCCGGCCCGATCTGGTCGGCAAGGTCCAGAACCGTCTGGACGATCTCGGCTTTGCGAAGCTCGGCCCGTTTGCGCATGGTGACTCCATAAGTAAGTGAGTGACCACTAACAAAATGCACCGGGCCGCGTCAAGAGGGCAGAGTTCGCCAAGAAAAAAGCCCCGGTGGCGGGTGCCGACCGGGGCTTTGGTGGTGTCGCGGGCCTCAGAAGTCGAGGTTTTCGACGCTCAGCGCGTTTTGCTGGATGAACTCGCGCCGGGGTTCGACGACATCGCCCATCAGCTTGGTGAAGATGTCGTCCGCCTCGGCCACGTCCTCGATCCGGACCTGCAAGAGCGTGCGCGCCGAGGGGTCCAGCGTGGTTTCCCAGAGTTGTTCGGGGTTCATCTCGCCCAGACCCTTGTAGCGCTGCAGCGAGAGGCCTTTCTCGCCCTCTTGCAGCACCGCGTTCAACAGCTCGATCGGGCCGTGGATCAGCGTCTCACGGTCTTTGCGCACGAGCTTGGCGGGCTTGGCATAGGCCTCTTGCAGGCTTTCGGTATGCTGCGAGAGGCGCCGCGCCTCGCCCGAGCGAAGCACCGGACCATCGAGCGTGCGGGCCTCTTCGACGCCGCGCAGGATGCGGGTGAAACGCAGCCCGTGGTCTTGCGTCGGGCGCCCCTGCCAGCCGCGCTCATATTCCAGCGCAACAAGGTCAAGGCGCCGGGCGACTTCGTCGGCCACGCCTTGCGCATCGGCATCCAAGCGGCCCGCCAGAAGCGCGCCGGCAATCGCGGCCTGCTCGATGATGCGTTGGGGGTAATGCGTCGGGAAGGCCTGCAGGATGCGGCGGATCACGCGGGCCTCTTCGACCAGCCGCGCCAGATCCTGACCGGCGATCTCTTGCCCGTCGCCAAGGCGCAGCATCGCGCCCTCGACGCCCTGCTGGATCAGGAAGTCCTCAAGCGCGGCCTGATCCTTCAGATACACCTCGGACTTGCCGCGCGCGACTTTGTAGAGCGGCGGCTGCGCGATGTAGAGATAGCCGTGCTCGATCAGCTCGGGCATCTGGCGGAAGAAGAACGTCAGCAAGAGCGTGCGGATGTGGGCACCATCGACGTCAGCATCGGTCATGATGACGATCTTGTGGTAACGCAGCTTGCCGATGTTGAACTCGTCGCGGCCGATGCCGGTGCCGAGCGCGGTGATCAGCGTGCCGATCTGGTCCGAGGACAGCATCCGGTCAAAGCGCGCGCGCTCGACGTTGAGGATTTTCCCGCGGAGCGGCAGCACCGCCTGGTTTTTCCGTTCGCGGCCCTGTTTGGCCGAGCCGCCGGCCGAGTCACCCTCGACCAGGAACAGTTCGGACAGCGCGGGGTCTTTTTCCTGACAGTCGGCCAGTTTCCCGGGCAGCGAGGCGACATCCATCGCCGTTTTGCGCCGGGTCAGTTCGCGCGCCTTACGGGCGGCTTCACGCGCCAGCGCGGCCTCGATGATCTTGCCGACGATTGATTTGGCCTCGGCGGGGTGTTCCTCGAACCACTCGCCGAGCTTTTCGTTTACAAGGTTCTCGACCGCCGGGCGAACCTCGGAGGAGACCAGCTTGTCCTTGGTCTGGCTGGAGAATTTCGGATCAGGCACCTTGACCGAGAGCACGCAGGTCAGGCCTTCGCGCGCATCATCGCCGGTAAAATCGACCTTTTCCTTCTTCGCGATCCCCGAGCTTTGCGCGTAGTTGTTGATGGTGCGCGTCAGCGCCCCGCGCAGGCCGGCAAGGTGGGTGCCGCCGTCGCGTTGCGGGATGTTGTTGGTGAAGGGCAGGACGTTTTCGTGGTAGCTGTCGTTCCACCACATCGCGATTTCCACGCCGATGCCGCGCACCTCGCCCAGCATGTAGATCGGCTCGGGCATGACGGGCGTTTTCGAGCGGTCGAGGTATTTCACGAATTCCTTGACGCCGCCTTCGTAGAACAGCTCGGTTTTCACGGCTTCGGCGGGGCGCTCGTCTTCGATGATGATGCGCACGCCCGAGTTCAGGAAGGCCAGCTCGCGCAGGCGGGTCTCCAGCGTCTTGAACGAGTATTCCAGGTTCGAAAAGGTGCCTTCGGGGTCGTGGGTCTTGGACGAGGCCATGAAGCGCACCTCGGTGCCCTTCTCGCCGGGTGCGTCGCCCACTTCGCGCACATGCTCGACGCATTCGCCCTTTTCGAAGCGCGCGTAATATTCCTTGTCGTTGCGCCAGACGCGCAGTTCCAGCCAGTCGGAGAGCGCGTTCACGACCGACACGCCCACGCCGTGCAACCCGCCCGAGACCTTGTAGGCGTTGCCGTCGTCGTCGGTGTTATTGAATTTGCCGCCCGCGTGCAGCTGGGTCATGATGACCTCGGCCGCCGAGACGCCCTCTTCGGGGTGCATGTCGACCGGGATGCCGCGCCCGTTGTCGCGCACCGAGACCGAGCTGTCGGCGTGGATTTTGACATTGACGTAGTCGGCGTGACCCGCCAGCGCCTCGTCGATGCCGTTGTCCACGACCTCATAAACCATGTGATGCAGGCCCGAGCCGTCGTCAGTGTCGCCGATATACATGCCCGGACGTTTGCGGACGGCCTCCAAGCCCTTGAGAACCTTGATGGATTCGGCGCCGTATTCGTTTTTCTTCGGGGTGGTCTCGGTCATGCCTGCGCGTCCTGAATTAGGTTGCGAATTTATAGGGGCTTAGCGCAGGAATGTCACGCCTCAGACACAATATTTGGTAGGATTACGCCTGCGACGGAAGGGTCAGCGAGCCGTCTTTCGCGAGCGGCCAGAACGGGTTCATCGCGAGCTCCCAGACATGGCCGTCGGGGTCGGCGAAATAGCCAGAATAGCCACCCCAGAACACCTTTTCCGGCGCCTTCAGGGGCTGCGCCCCGGCCGCCAGCGCGGCGGCATAGGCGGCGTCGACATCGGCTTCGGTGTCGAAGTTCTGGGCGAGCGTCATCGCGCCGGTGCCGAGGTTTGCGTCCGGGCGCCCCTGATCGGCGGCCAGATCGGCGCGGCCAAAGAGGCCCAGCACCGCCCCGTGCATCTGGAAGAACACGACGCCCTCTTGCGCCTGGGTCGCAACCCAGCCCAAAGCCTCGTAAAAGGCCCGCGCGCGGGGCAGGCTTTCGACGCCCAGCGTAATCAAGGTCACGCGCTGAACCGGATAGTTCATCTAGCCCTCCTGATGCAAAACCGAAGTGCCTTCGGCGGCTTCGGATGCCGTCCAGTATTGTGCGCGCGGACCCAGGTTGTCGAACAGATTGGGGTCGGTTCCGGTCATGAAAGCCTGCACGCCAAGCGCACAGATCTCGTCGTAAAGCGCGGCGCGACGGTTCACATCGAGATGCGCGGCCACCTCGTCGAGCAGAACGATCGGCGCCTCGCCGGTTTCGGCCTTGAGCGCGCGCGCATTGGCGAGGATCAGCGAGATCAGCAGGGCCTTTTGCTCGCCGGTGGAGCATTGCGCGGCGATCTGGTCCTTGGCGGCATAGCGCGCCTCGAGATCGGCGCGATGCGGCCCTTGCAGCGTGCGCCCGGCCTGCATGTCACGCCCGCGCCCCTCGGCCAAGGCGGTGGCCAGATCGTCGGGGCCATCCTGGACCAAGGTCAGATCGGCGGCGGGAAAGGCGGTTTCGGCATCGGCCTGCGCCTCGGCCAGACGAGTCAGCGCGGTGGCGCGATTGGCGCGGATCAGTTGCGCCGCCTCGGCCATCTGCAGTTCGAGCGCATGATACCACGAAGCATCGCGCACCATGTCCTTGAGCAGCCGATTGCGCTCACGCATCGCCTTTTCATAGGCCAGCACGCTTTCGGCATGGCCGGGCTGAAACGAGAGCGTGAGGCGGTCAAGGAAGCGCCTCCGCCCTTCGGCCCCCTCTATCCAGAGCCGGTCCATCGAGGGCACCAGCCAGACCACGCGCAGGATGCGGCCAAGCGCGACCTGTGGTGCGGATTTGCCGTCGATCAGCACCTCGCGCGAGTTGCCGGGCAGGGCCGAGGTTTCAATCTCTTGCCCGTCGCCCAGCGTCGCGCGCAGCTTCCAGCCGACGGCCTCTTCGCGGCGCATCAGCTCTTCGGCACTGGCGCGGCGCAGCCCGCGACCGGGGCTGAGCAGGGAAATCGCTTCGAGGATGTTGGTCTTGCCCGCGCCATTCGGCCCGTAGATCGCCACCGGGCGGCCATCCAGTTCCAGATGGCTGCGCCGATGAGAGCGGAACTGCAACAATGTCAGTTCGCGCAGCATCGGCCCCTCATTGCGTTGGTCAGTTGCCTGCCGCGGCGCCCGGATCGGGTCACACGCGCATCGGCATCACGACATAGACCGCCGACGTGTCATTGCCTTCGCGCATCAGCGTCGGATCGGCCGAGGAATTGAACATGAAGACCGCATTCTCGCGATCGACCTGATCGGCGATCTCTTGCAGGTATTTCGCGTTGAAGCCGATCTCCAGCGGCTCGTCGCCATAGGCCACGGCCAGCTCCTCTTCGGCGGCGCCCGCGTCGGGGGCGTTGACCGAGAGCACGAGGCGGTCTTCGTCGAGGCTCAGTTTCACGGCACGCGAGCGTTCCGAGGACACGGTCGCCACGCGGTCGACGGCCTTGGCGAATTCCTTCGCGTCGACCTCAAGGCGGCGGGTGTTGCCCATCGGAATGACGCGCGTGTAATCGGGGAAAGTGCCGTCGATGACCTTCGAGGTCAGCGTCACCACCGGTGTGGCAAAGCGCACCTTGGTTTCGGAAACCGAAACCGCGATTTCGGCATCGTCATCGTCCAGCAGCTTGCGCAGCTCGTTCACCGTCTTGCGCGGTACGATCACGCCGGGCATGCCATTGGCGCCCTCGGGCAGAACCGCGTCGATGCGGGCAAGACGGTGGCCGTCGGTGGCCACGCAGCGCAGCACTGCGCCATCTTCGCCGGTGGCCACATGCATGTAGACGCCGTTCAGGTAATAGCGGGTCTCTTCGGTCGAAATCGCGAATTTCGACTTGTCAAACAGGCGTTTCAGGTCGCCCGCCTTGGCCGCGAAATTCGCCGTGTATTCCGACGAGGCCATGACCGGGAAATCTTCTTTCGGCAGCGTCGCGAGGTTGAAGCTCGAGCGACCCGCCTGCACCGACAGACGCCCCGCCGCCGGATCGTCCGACAGGGACACCAGCGCACCATCGGGCAGCTTGCGCACGATCTCATGCAGCATCACCGCCGAAACCGTGGTGGCGCCGGCGCGTTCGACCTGCGCGGGGGCCTTGTCGACCACCTCGATATCCAAGTCGGTCGCGCGGAATTGCACGTTATCGCCCTCGGCTTCGATCAGGACATTGGCGAGGATCGGGATCGTGTTGCGGCGTTCGACAACCGATTGCGCCTTCGAAATCGCGTCGAGCAGGGCTGCACGTTCAATGCTGATCTTCATTTCCATCCCTCACCGCTAGCCGGAGCGGAAACCTAGCAGGTTCCCGCCCGGGCTCAAGATTTTTTCGGACATTCCGTCGGTTTGCCCCGAGCGTCAAGACTCGAGAAGGCGCCGCAGCAGGTTCAGGTCTTCGGCCAGTTGCACGTCCGAGCTCTTCAACTCCTCGATCTTGCGGATACCGTGCATGATCGTGGTGTGGTCACGCCCGCCAAAGCGGCGGCCGATCTCGGGCAAGGAGCGGGTGGTGAGGTTCTTGGCCAGATACATCGCGATCTGCCGGGGCCGCGCGATGGTGCGCACGCGCTTCGGCCCGACGAGGTCCGACAGGCGCACGTTGTAATGCTCGGCCACCTTGCGCTGAATCTCCTCGATCGTGACCTTGCGGTCCGAGGCGCGCAGGATATCGACGAGGCATTCCTGCGCCAGATCCAGCGTGATCTCGCGCCCGACCAGCGAGGCAAAGGCAAAGAGGCGGGTCAAGGCCCCTTCGAGCACGCGCACGTTGGTGGTGATGCGATGGGCAAGGAATTCGAGCACACCATCGGCGATCTGAAGCGCCGGATATTGCGCGCGATAGGCCTCGGTCTTGGTTTGCAGGATGCCGAGGCGCAGTTCGTAATCGGTCGGGTGCAGGTCCACGATCAGGCCGCATTGCAGGCGCGAACGGATGCGTTCCTCGAGATCCTTGATCTCGCCCGGCGCACGGTCCGCGGAAATCACGATCTGCTTGCCCTGATCGACCAAGGCATTGAACGTATGGAAGAATTCTTCCTGCGTCGAATCCTTGCCGGCGATGAACTGCACGTCGTCGACCATCAGCACGTCGACCGAGCGGAACATCTCCTTGAAGTCCATGATCTGACGCTCGCGCAGCGCCTGGATGAAGCGATACATGAATTGCTCGGCCGAGAGGTAGAGCACGCGCAGGTCGGGACGGCGGGTGTTCAGCTCATGGGCGATGGCATGCATCAGGTGCGTCTTGCCGAGGCCGACGCCGCCATAGAGGAACAGCGGGTTGAAGGTGACCGGGCCGCCTTCGGCCACGCGGCGCGCGGCGGCATGGGCCAGCTCGTTCGGCTTGCCGACGACGAAGCTGTCGAAGGTGAAGCGCGGGTCGAGGGGCGCGCCCGGCAGGTCGGTCTCATCGGCAAGGCGCACCGGCTTGCGGGCCTTGGCCGCGCTCGGCTTGCTGACCGGAGCGCTCACCGGCGCGGGGCGAATCTCGGCCACGCGAATCTCGATCCGCTCAACGGCGGCGCCAGCTTTGCGCAGCTCGCGCAGGATCGGGTCCGCGAAGTTGCGGGAGACCCAGTCGCGCATGAATTTCGTCGGCGCCTCGAAGGCGGCGATGCCCTCGCTCAGGTCGATGATTCGAAGCGGCTCGATCCAGGTGGCGAAATTGTTCTTTCCAACCGATTTGAGAATTTCATCTTGTACCCGCCCCCAGGTTTCTTGCGTCATTTTGCAGCCCATACACACAAATAATATTCTGCGACCTTCACCCCGTTTGCGCCGGGCCCCCACCCAGCAAAACGGTCGAACGAACATGTAAGACCGCCCCGGAGTCCGGGGTGGCCTAAGGGCCGAAAGAGGCACTGGCCTCTAGAATCGGATTCGCACTTCCCACGGCAGAGTGCCGGCTTGTTTTGCTTGTCGTGGCAGACTTTTACGCCCGTTCCGACCGTGAAAAGTAGCGTCATGTCCCCCCAAGGCGACTGAATCGCAAGGTGACGCTAGCAAGCGGAACCTCGCTTGATCAACCGAACTTCTCTCTTGACGTGAGTTTTGTCGGAGCGAATCTGCAGGGCCTTGGCAGAGATGCAACAGGGCCATTTTAAGTTATTGAATTAATGTAATTAATAGAAAAAGGGCGCCGGGAAGGGCGCCCTTAAAACATCCGCGGGGGATGTTAAATTTTCTGCGTCGGATCAGGCCGAGAGAGCCTTCACGCGCGCGGCCAGACGCGACATCTTGCGGGCCACGGTGTTCTTGTGCAGGACGCCTTTGGTCACGCCACGGGCCAGCTCGGGCTGAGCGGCGAGGAAGGCGTTTTTCGCGGCTTCGGCGTCGCCCGAGGCGATCGCTTCTTCGACTTTGCGCAGGTAGGTGCGGATGCGCGAACGGCGAGCTTTGTTGATGTCGTAGCGACGCTCGTTCTGACGGGCGCGTTTCTTGGACTGGGGCGTATTGGCCATGGGTCTGTTTCCCTAACTTCCGGGTCTGTTTCAATTTCGATTGCGCAACAAAGCCCGGTCGTTCCAGCGAACCGGATGATTCTAGCCTGAGCGGGCTCCACACGCATGTACGCGGCGCTCATACGGGAAAAGCGCCGCGAAGGAAAGGTATTTATTGCGTCACTTGTCGCGGAACTGCGGCTGGCGCTTTTCGAGGAAGGCCGACATGCCTTCCTTCTGGTCCTCGGTCGAGAACAGTGCGTGGAACACGCGGCGCTCGAACAGGATGCCTTCGCGCAGCGTGGTTTCATAGGCGCGGTTCACGGCCTCTTTCACCACCAGCGTCGCGATCGTCGATTTCTCGGAGATCTTCTTGGCGGCAGCGAGGGCCTCGGGCACCAGCTTGGCAACCGGGACGACGCGGCTCACCAGACCCGAACGCTCGGCCTCTTCGGCCTCCATGAAGCGGCCGGTCAGGTGCATGTCCATCGACTTCGACTTGCCGACGAAGCGGGTGAGGCGCTGCGTGCCGCCGATGCCCGCGACCACGCCGAGGTTGATCTCGGGCTGGCCGAACTTGGCATTGTCGGCGCAGATGATGAAGTCACACATCATCGCCAGTTCACAGCCACCGCCCAGCGCGTAGCCGGCGACGGCTGCGATGATCGGCTTGCGGGTCGAGGTGATCGCTTCGCCTTCACCGGCGAAGAAGTCCGACAGGAACATGTCGACGAAGCTTTGCTCGGACATTTCCTTGATATCGGCGCCGGCGGCAAAGGCCTTGTCGGAGCCGGTGATGACGATGCAACGCACCTTGTCATTGGCATCTGCCGCCTTGAGCGCATCGGCCAGTTCACCGAGCAGGGCAGAATTGAGGGCGTTCAGGGCTTCGGGCCGGTTGAGACGGATCAGCGCAACGTAATCCTCGATCTCAACAAGAATATTCTGGTAGGCCATGCGGGTACTGCCTTTCCTGTTTTTTCGAACGGGAGTCGTAGCAGGCCAGACACGATTATCAAGGGCGGTTTCCCGGCTGCCGTGGCGTCTAGCGCTGGCATCTGGGGCAGAAATAGCTGGAGCGGCTGGACTGGACGATGCGCCGGATCGGGGTGGTGCAGGTCGGGCAGGGCTCGTCCTCGCGGTCGTAAACGCGGAAACTGTGCTGAAAATATCCAAGCTCGCCATCGGCTTGGCGGTGGTCGCGCAGGCTTGAGCCGCCCGCCTCGATCGCCTCGGTCAGCACCTCGCGGATCAGCGGCACGAGTTGCGCAAGGCGGGTGGCGGAAATGCGGTTGGCGGCGCGGCGCGGGTCGATTCCCGCCCGGAACAGCACTTCGGAGACATAGATATTACCCAGCCCCGCCACGACATGCTGGTCCAGCAGCGCCGTCTTGATCGGGCTCGACCGTTTCTTGAGCGCGGCGGTCAGGTAGGATTCGTCGAAAGCATTGCCCAAGGGCTCGGGGCCGATCCCGGACAGGAGCCAATGCGCCTCTTCGCGGTCGGTGCGCACCAGGTCCATCGCGCCAAAGCGGCGCGCGTCATTGAAGGTCACGCGCGCGTCGCCCTCCATGTGCAGCACCACGTGATCGTGTTTTTGCGGCGCGGGATGATCGAGGTGGAAATCGCCCAGCATCACGCCGGACACCAGCATCCGCCCCGACATGCCCAGATGAATCAGCAGGCTCTCGCCGGTATCGAGATCGGCGAGGATGTATTTCGAGCGCCGCCGCAGCCGCTCGACCCGCGCGCCGGTCAGCCGTTCGGCCATGCGCTCGGGCAGGGGCCAGCGCAGGTCGGGGCGGTTGATCTCGGCGCGCAGGATGCGCTTGCCCTCCATCGCTGGCAGCAGGCCGCGGCGAACCGTCTCGACTTCGGGTAATTCGGGCATCTCTTGCTCCTGTCGCATTGTCACGGCCGCGCAGCCCCCTATAAGAAGGAGAAACTTCCCGGATCGGCAAGGCCCAGAAACAGATGACTTCCGAGCAAAGCAAGACCACCCATTTCGGCTTCAAGACCGTCGATGAGGACGCGAAGGCCGGGATGGTGCATGGCGTGTTTTCGCGTGTCGCCTCGAAATACGATGTGATGAACGACCTGATGAGCCTGGGCATACACCGCGTCTGGAAGGATGCGATGATGGATTGGCTCGCGCCGCGGCCGGGGCAGAAGCTGCTGGATGTGGCGGGGGGGACGGGCGATGTGTCGTTCCGCTTC
Organism: Pseudothioclava arenosa; assembly: GCF_002358085.1. Taxonomy (GTDB): domain Bacteria; phylum Pseudomonadota; class Alphaproteobacteria; order Rhodobacterales; family Rhodobacteraceae; genus Pseudothioclava; species Pseudothioclava arenosa. The sequence goes on along the minus strand of NZ_NTJD01000005.1, from coordinate 106,889 downwards.
CTCATGCGCGCGCCGGGTGCCAGCGCAACCGTCTGCGACATGACCGAGTCGATGCTGATCGCGGGCCGTCAGCGCGCCGAGGCCGATGATATGGCCGACCGACTCGACTGGGTGGTGGGCGATGCGATGGCGCTGCCCTTCGCCGACAATACCTTTGACGTCTATACGATCTCGTTCGGCATTCGGAACGTGACCCGCATCCCCGATGCGCTCAGCGAAGCCTACCGCGTGCTGCGTCCGGGCGGGCGGCTGATGGTGCTCGAATTCAGCCAGATCCCCAACGAGATGATGCAAAAGGCCTATGACCTTTACTCGTTCAACGTGATCCCGGTGATGGGGCAGGTCGTGGCGAATGACCGTGACAGCTATCAATACCTCGTCGAATCGATCCGCAAATTCCCCGATCAGGAGAGTTTCGCGCGGATGATCCGCACCGCGGGATTCGAGAACGTGAAATACCGTAACCTCTCGATGGGGATCGCGGCGCTGCATTCGGGCTGGAAGGTCTGATGCGGGGGCCTCACAACATCTGGCGGCTGATCCGCACCGGCGCGACCTTCGAACGCACCGGCGCGATGAGTGTGGCGCTGGAGGCGATGGACGTGCCGCCGCGGCTGCGGCTGGTGGCGCGGGTTATGGGCTGGCCGTTCAAGTGGCTGGGCTACAAGGGCGACCCGAACCTGCCGCCGGTCACGCGCGCGATCACGGCGCTGGGCCCGGCCTATATCAAGTTCGGCCAGGTGCTCTCGACGCGGCCCGACGTGGTGGGGCCGGAGCTGGCCGACCAGCTGCGCGTGCTGCAAGACCGGCTGCCGCCCTTCTCGATCGAGCTGGCCAAGAAATCGGTCGCCGAAGAACTGGGCCGCCCGGTCGAAGAGCTGTATTCGGAGTTTTCCGAGCCGGTGGCCGCCGCCTCGATCGCGCAGGTGCATTCCGCGCATCGCGCCGATACCGGCGAGCGGGTCGCGGTGAAGGTGCTGCGCCCGGGGATCGAGCGCGCCTTCCGCAAGGATCTCGACGCCTTCCATTTCGCCGCCTCGATGATCGAGGCGCTCTCGCCCGCTTCGCGGCGGCTGCGTCCGAGCGACGTGGTCAAGCATTTCGAAGGCGTGGTGATGGGCGAACTGGACCTGCGCCTCGAAGCCGCCGCCGCCTCGCAATTCGACGCGAATACCAAGGATGACGCGGGCTTTACCGTGCCGCATCCGGTCTGGCACATGTCGGCGCGCCGGGTGATGACGCTGGGCTGGGCCGAGGGTCTGCCCTTGGGCGATGTCGAGGCGATCAAGGCCGCCGGTCATGATGTGGTCGCGCTCTCGGAGCGGGTGCTGCAGCTGTTCCTCAGCCACGCGCTGCGCGACGGCTATTTCCACGCCGACATGCATCAGGGCAACCTGAAGGTGGCCAAAAACGGCGACATCATCGCCTATGATTTCGGCATCATGGGGCAAATCGACGAATACACGCGCCGCGTCTATGCCGAGATCCTGATGGGCTTTATCCGTCGTGATTATCGCCGCGTGGCCGAGGTGCATTTCGAGGCGGGCTATGTGCCGGCGGACCGCGACGTGACCGAATTCGCTCTGGCCCTGCGCGCTGTGGGCGAGCCGATCTTTGGGATGAACGCGACGCAAATCTCGATGGCGCGGCTTCTGGCCTATCTGTTCGAGGTGACCGAGCGGTTCGGCATGCAGACCCGGACCGAGCTGATCTTGCTGCAGCGCACGATGGTTGTGGTCGAAGGGGTTGCACGCTCGCTCAACCCGGCGATCAACATGTGGGAAGTCGCCCATCCGATCGTCGAAAAATACATCCGCGAAAACCTTGGTCCGCGCGCGGCGCTGCGCGATATGGGCCGGACGCTGGCGGTGCTGACGCATTTCGGGCCGCGGCTGCCGGTGCTGCTGAACGATCTGTTGGAAGCACAGGCCGTTAAAGAGGCGCCAGAGCCCGCAACAAAAAGCCGGATGCCGATTTGGGCGACGCTGGCGGGGTTGGGTGTGTTGGCGATCGGTTTCGGGCTTGGACTGGCGCTATGACGCGTCCGGGTCCCTGAGCGCGGTCACATCCGCCGTCCCGATCGTCACGCCGCCTGCAAGCACCAGAACCGTGCCTGCCGAGGTGCCCTGCGCCTCGACGATACGGCTGTAGGTTTCCACCGTCGTCGTCTCCAGCAGCTCGCCGTTCTCGTAGTTTTCGAGCGTGAAGTTATAGATCCCTTCGGGTACCAGATCGCCCGAATCGGTCCGTCCGTCCCAGGTGATCGGGTCTGAACTGACCTCGATCATCTGTCGTGAGACTTCTTTTCCTGCCTCATCGGTGATCACCAGAACCGCCTGATCCGCCCCCAGAATCGGGTTGGGCGAAACGGTGATCGGCGTGCCGTCAAAATAGGCCGGGGCCTCCGAGCGCGCCTCCATCCCGACCCATCCCGCCAGCTGCGCCATGCCCATGACCCCCATCTGGGTCGCGAGGCTTTCCAGCAACTGGTTCGTCACCACCTGTTGCTCGACCCCGGAAAACGTTGCCAGCTGCACCGCGTAATCCGTGCTTTCGATCGGGTTCAGCGGGTCCTGATTCTGCATTTGCACCGTCAGCATGCGCAAAAAGGTCTGGTAATCGCCACTCAGCGCCGAACCGCTTTGCGCCGAGCTGGTCGAGGCGCTGCTGGCGCCAGTGGCCGAAGTTACAGTTGTCATCGTCCTTCCTTATATCCGGATGTCGAGCCCGCCTGCCTGCAGCGCCGGGTGGTAAACCGGGCGCAGTTCCTGGCCGGGTGGGTTTGGGGTGATGGGCGGGGCGGCGTTGCCTTCGGTATTGGGTGGCCGCGCCCGCTCGTGAAAGCCCGAACCTTGGCCCGCCCCGTTCTGGGTGAAGTCGAAGGTGATCTGCTCGTAGCCGAGCGCGCGGAAATCGCGGTGCAGCAACTCGATGTTGCGGCGCATGAGTTCCAGCGTTTCCGGACGCTCGGCCTGCAGCAGAACGGTCAGCCCGTTGTCGCCGTGCTGTAGGCTCAGCTTCACGCGGCCCAACTCTTCCGGCGCAAGAGATACTTCGATCTGCCCGTCGGTTGCCTGCGCCACCGCCACCGAAAGCTGTTCGGAAATCGCATGTGCTGTTGTCGGGCGGGCCACGTCATTTGCATGCGCGGCCGGTCCACTCGAGGGGCTGGCGGGACTGGTTTGATGCGGTGTGATGGGGGGTGCCAGTTCGGTTTCGCCAGATGCCTCTGGCGAAGGCTTGCTCGTCAGACCGGCGGATTCGGCTGAGGGTTTGAGGGGGGGCGCCGCGTCGACATCCGGATTCGGCTTCGGATTTGGGCGCGATGCGGGGGTGACGGCTTGCGTCGCGGCTGGCTCTGCCTCGTTTGCCGCTCGCATCGTCGGCGCCGCGACCACGGCTTCCGTCTTGTTGTCCCCGTTCGACGCGCCCGCACCCATAGGTTGCGGGGTGGGCCCCCGCGCGTTGTGCTCTGTCGCCACGTCGGCAGGCTTGGCAGCAGCGTCGGGGGGCACTGCCGTGTCCGCCGTGCGCTGACGCATATCCGGCACGAAAGAACCCGGCGATTCGAAGGTCGCGGGGGTTATCGGTTGCAGTGCAGCGCGAGGTGTCGCCGCCTCCCTCGGTATGGCCTGAGCAGGCATTCTATTGGTGGATCTGTCTTCCTTAGGGCGCTCCTGAGAGCCATGCATGGGTCGGGCCACAAAAATTGAACTTGTTAGTTCATCATTGCTTCTCCTTCCGGCGGATGGCGTCCTGGTGAAGTCGTCAGCTTGACCTTCAGCCTTGTCGGCGGCTTGTGCGACGGGGGGGGCTTCAAGCGGGTCAATCGCCTCGGTGAGAGGAATGGGGGCGGGCGAATGCGTCGGGGAAGCGGCCGGGGCCAATCCGACCGATGCTTTCGGGTTTTGAGGAGCGATACCGTGTTCGGGCTGGTCCACTGCGGTCTCTGCGGAGGGCACCGGATGGGGCATCGGCGCAGAATTAGGCGAAGACACCGTAGGGCGGGGCGCCATTGGTTGGGCCAGCGCGGGGGCGGGTGTATCCGTTGGGCTGAGCCAGGGTCGCGAGGTGTCTTCAGGCGCCCTGTCGAGGGGCATGGGCCGCGAAGGTTCCATTGGCATGACACCAGAGACATGACCAGGGAAATGCGCGGAGTTTCCCGCGTCGGGGCCGGTGGGTTGTTCGGGTTCAGGCTGCGCGCTCTCTGGCGCGGGCGCCTGCGGCCTGATGGGAGTGTGCGCCGGAGCAGGCACAAACACCGGCTGCGGGGCCGGGATCTCGGGCCCCATGACAAAGGTTTCGGGTTCGGGCCCCGATCTCACCTCAGGTTCTTTGGATGCGGGCTTATGTGAACCCACTGGCAAGACGCGCTCGCTTGATATCTCAGACGAAGCCGCCTGAACCGGAACTGGCCAGACGAGAGCATGGAACTGACCCGCAATGGATGACGGCAGCACGGCCTGCGCTTCCGGCTGCAGGCCGGTGCCTCGCTTTGGAACGGGAATCTCGGGCAACAAGGCGATTGTCATGGGTCGAAGACTTTCTGTCTGAGGCCGCCAGATTGCCGAAAGGAGGTTACCGCTTCTTTACCGTTTGGTGGGAAACTTGGCTGAAATCGTTCGAATTGGAGAGATCCGATGTCTGATATGCCCCTGGCTCCTGTAGCATCGTCGCCGCCTCACGCGGTGCGACAAAGCTGTGATGCGCGCGCGGCGCGCCTCACCGCGCAGAAACTTGAGGCGAGTTTTCTGGCAGAGATGCTGAAACACACGGGGCTTGGCGATGGGTCCGGCGCCTTTTCCGGCGGGATCGGTGAAGAACAATTCGCGTCGTTCCTTCGGGATGAGCACGCGAATCTCATGGCGGCGCGCGGGGGGATCGGGCTGGCCGAGACGATTTTCCAGTCGATGTGCCGGGAGGAGCAAAAATGACGCAGGGAACAACGCCGGACGCCTTGCTGCTGCTTCTTGAGGAGGAGCTGCGTCTGCTCCGCGCCGGTGCATTCGCCGATCTGCCTGCCCTCGTCGCGCAAAAGGAGAAACTGCTGGCCGCGATGAGCCCGCTTGCGCCGCAGAACACAGCCAAGCTCAAGGAGTTGGCGCTTCGCAATCAGCGCGCCTTGAAGGCAAGCCTGGAGGGGGTTCGCGCGGCGCAGCGGCGATTGCGGGCCATTGGAACAGCGGCGCAGGGCTTCACGAGTTACGATACGCGCGGGAAATCGCAGGCGATCTCGGCGGAGTGCCGGTCGATCGAGAAGCGTGCCTAAAACCGGATTCAAATTTGAATGGAAAAGGGGCCGGCCACTGTGCCGGCCTTAGCCATTCTTTAGGGAACTGTCGGGAGTATGGACGGGCATCGGTTGCGATGGCGCGCTTCGGGTATCGGGCGCAACGGTCAGAAAGCCATGAGTGCCGCTTAAGGCGGTTTGGAAAACACGACGCAAAGCGTCGACGCATGAAAGGATATGCTATGTCCAGCATTCTGACGAACACCAGCGCCATGGTCGCGCTGCAAACCCTCAAAGGCATCAACTCGGGGCTCGCGCAGACCCAGGCCGAAATCTCGACGGGCAAATCGGTGGCTTCGGCCAAGGATAACGCCGCCGTCTGGGCAATTTCGAAGGTGATGGAATCGGACGTGAAGGGCTTCCAGGGGATCTCGGACAGCCTCGCGCTGGGCGAGTCGACCGTTGCTGTGGCCCGCCAAGCCGCGGAAACCGTGACCGATCTCCTGACCGAGATGAAAGGCAAGATCGTCGCCGCACAGGAATCGAACGTCGACAAGGCCAAGATTCAGACCGATGTTGCGGCCCTGCGCGAGCAGATCGAAGCCGTGGTCAGCGCCGCGCAATTCAACGGCATGAACCTCGTCGATGGGTCCTCGGGCTCGACGGTGAATGTGCTTTCGTCGCTGAACCGCGCCTCGGATGGCACGGTGACGGCGGATCACATCGGCGTCTCGGCGCAGAACCTCGCAATTGGCGGCTACACGGCGGCGACCGTGTTCACCGGGACCGATGGTGTGACCACCGATACGGCTGACGCTTTCTCCTTCTCGCTGGACGCGAGCGGCGGCACGGATGATGTCGGCAGCGTTGTCGTCGTCGATGCCAACCTTGCCGCGGGCGACAAGATCAACATGCGGATCGGTGATTTCAACATCTCCTACACCGTGACGGCTGAGGATGTCGCCTCGACGACCACTGCGGATGTGGTTGCTGTGGGACTCAAATCGGCGATCGAGGCCTCGGGCGCGAACGTAACGGTCGACTATAACAGCGGCACCGCGGGGACTCTCTCGATCACGAACGACGGCACCAACTCGATCACCATCACCGGTCAATACGAAAATGCCGGCGCCGGTGGTCTTGGGCTGCTGAGCTCGCTCAACGTGGACGACAACAACGGCGGTGACTCGGCGCTGGCCCTGTCGAATATCGAAACGCTGATCCAGACCGCGACCAACGCGGCGGCGGCATTCGGTTCGGCGGAAAGCCGCATCCAGATCCAGGCGGATTTCATCTCGAACCTCTCGGATTCGATGAAGGCCGGGATTGGCGCGCTTGTCGACGCCGATATGGAAGAGGCCTCGGCGCGTCTGCAGGCGCTGCAGACGCAACAGCAGCTTGGCATCCAGGCGCTGTCGATCGCGAACCAGCAACCGCAGAACATCCTTTCGCTGTTCCGCTGATAACCTGAGGGGCGCCGGAAACGGCGCTCCTTTCCACCGCGGCAAAGCCGCGTGTTGATGAATGCTGCACAGGAAGGATTTTCCGTGAACGCGTCTACGATGGCCCGAAAGGCCTATGCAAACCCTGCTCAACCAACGCGAACGCCACGCGGTATGGAGTATGAGCTCTTCGCCCGGATTACCCACCGCCTGAAAGATGCTGTGGATGGTGGCGCGACAAACTTCGTCCAGTTGGCGCAGGCAGTTTATGAAAACCGCCGCCTCTGGACTGCGCTTGCGAGCGATGTGGCGCTGCCCGAAAACGCGCTGCCCGAAATGCTCCGCGCCCGGATTTTCTATCTCAATGAATTCACGCAACTTCATAGCCGTAAAGTGCTCGCTGGCAGGGCGTCCGCTGCGGTTCTGGTCGAGATCAACACCTCGATCATGCGCGGATTGCGAGCGGATGGAGGCACCCAATGACAGGCCTTGTTCTCAAGCTGGCTCCAAAAGAGCGGATCCTCATCAACGGTGCTGTCATCGAGAATGGCGATCGCCGCTCGCGTCTTGCCATCATGACGCCGAATGCGAATATTCTCAGGCTTCGCGATGCGATTCATCCCGAGCAGGTCAATACACCCGTGCGACGTGTCTGCTATATCGCGCAGCTGGTTCTTTCCGGGGACATCGATCCGGATGAGGCCAGACTTCAGATTTTGCGCGGGCTCGAACAGCTCTCGCAGGTCTTCACCGATGCGGATAGTCGCGCGAAGCTGACCCAGGCGACGTCGGCGATCCTCGAGGATCAGCACTATCACGCGCTCAAAGCACTCCGGGCATTGTTGCCACGGGAGGAGCGGCTTCTGGCTGCGTCTCGACAATGAGCTATGTACCTTCGGTCCCCGTCGGCGGATATGCCGGCTGGGCCTTCCTGCAGCGGACCTACGACAAGCAACTCGCGAACTTTACCGCAGCTTCCGATGTCCAGCGCAAGGAGGACTATTTCCGCGAGTGGATCTCTACAGTTTCTTCTGCTGCGGAACTCGTATCCGATCGAAGGCTACTTGAAGTCGCTTTGGGCGCCTTCGGTCTCGATGATGATATCGATAACAAGTACTTCATACAGCGCGTCCTCGAGGAAGGCTCTCTGACGAACGATGCTCTCGCGCACAAGCTGTCTGACAAGCGCTATCTGGCCTTGACGGTCGAATTTGGGTTCGGCGACTACAACACTCCCAGAACCATCCTGTCGGATTTTGCGGATCGGATCATCGCCTCCTTCGAAGCCCGACAATTCGAGCGAGCTGTGGGGGAGATAGATCAGGGCCTCAGACTGGCCTTGAATGCGAACCGGGAATTGCCTGAAGTGATTTCGGGAACCGCATCTGAGAAGACAAAATGGTTCTCCATCATCGGCTCGGATCCGCTGGCATCTGTCTTTCGATCGGCGCTCGGACTGCCAGAAGCGGTCAGCGCTTTAGACGTGGATCAGCAGGTAACGATTTATCAGGAAAAGACGCGGGACGTATTTGGCTCATCGGACCCGGGTCTTCTTGAAGACGCAGAACAGCTCCAGAGTCTCGTTCAGCGGATGCTGCTGAACAGGCAGCTCAGCGACGCGCAGGCGCAGAGTTCGGGCTCTATTGCGCTTCAGTTGCTGAAGGTGGGCGCGACTCCGGCGGGTCTTACGCTCCGTCTTTAACGGATCATGCGCTCGCACAGGTTAGGGAGCAGGGTGTCGCGGTCGATGGGAACGACTTCTGTACGGTGTTTCTGTTCTACGTGTCCTGGCGCACGATATCCGAGATAAGAATGGCTTGGACAGAGGGCCCAAGGGCGTGGCGCGCGGCTTCAAGAAGCGATTGGCGCAGCACGTCCATGTTCCCATTCAGGGTAAAAGCCCCGTTGAAGCCGCCTGCGTTGGCGTGATCAAACAGCACCTGCAAAAAACTGTCCCGCAGTTTCGGTTCCAGCGTATATACTTTTTCTGTCTCGCCCGGAGTGACTTCCAGGCTCACCGACATGATCACGAGCGACGTGACTTTCGCCTCAGTGACAACCGGAATAACAAACTGATTGTTAAGCTTAACATATTCGGCCGTCACCGCGTCCGGATCGGAATGCGCGTCGCTATGTGCCGGTTCAGAACTAGTGGCTTCACCGTGTTCAGGGATGAATTCCGGTGCAGGCCGCAGAAAGTAGCCTGCAGCGCCACCTGCTCCAAGGCCGACAAGGGCGAGCAAAAGGGGAAGAATCTTGTTCATCGTGATCCTCAGAACGGAAGCAGGATGTCCGCGACCTGCTGCCCGTAACGTGGCTGCTGGACATCCGTGATCTGGCCGCGACCGCCGTAAGAAATCCGCGCGCCAGCGATCTTGTCGTAGGTAATCTCGTTCTGGCGGCTGATATCTTCCGGGCGTACGAAGCCGGTTACGATCAACTCGCGCACCTCAAAATTCACGCGGACCTCTTGGCTCCCCTGAATGCGCGCTACGCCGTTCGGGAGTCTCTCGATGATCGTCGCAGCGACACGGAGCGTTAGCTTTTCCTTGCGGGCGACCGAACCGTCACCTTGATAGGAGCTTTTTGAGTTGCTCGCATATGCTTCGGCCATCGAGGCCCCATCGGGGAGTTGCTCGTTAAGGCGTTGAGGAATTCCAAGCAGCGCCGGAAGGCCCATCGCATCCGACCCGCTCCGCGACCGGCCCGTCGAGTTTGAGATTTTCGCCTCGTCGTCGATTTCGATCACGACGGTCAGGATGTCACCGCGCTCGGCAGCGCGGCGGTCGCCCAGCAGGGAAGCGCGCGAGCCAGACCAGAGCGACGCACGATCCGACGGTTGATTGCGCGGAACCTCGCGTGCAAGCGGCGTTGCCGCCATTGCAAAGAACTCGTTGCCGTTCTCGACTGGGGTGAAATCCGGGGCCTTCCCGACATTTTCCAGGCGCTGGCAGGCGGGGAGCAGGGCGACGCAGAGAAGAAGTGACTTGAGACGCATAAGGGGCACCTTCAATCAGAAATGACGATCGCTTCGCCGCTTTGCTGCACCTGGGCGCGCAGAACGGCTTTCGAGCTGAGGTTCATGAAACGGATGGAGTCGCCGGCGGCGGCGCGATCAAGCGCGCGCCCCTCGGTGCGAATGGTGAGCCCGCCTTTGGAGAAGACGAGCGGCACGATCTGGTTACGCGAGATGATCGCTGGCGGTTGCAGGAAAGAGGGTTGCAAGGGGGTGCCGGCATAGATCGCGATCCGGGTTTCGAGGCCGACGGCTTGCTGCGGATCGGTGATCGCGCTGGCGAAATCCTGTTCGACGAGCTGAATGTCCTGCGGTTGCAGAATGGTCTGCGCGCGAATGGTATGCCGGGCGACCAATGCGTCGGCGCTTCCGGATTGAGGCGCGAGGGCCAGAGAGGCCAAAACAAGTAGAAATCGGTTCATCAGCGCACCTGCGTCGTTGCGCCCAGCATCTGGTCGGCGGCCGAGATCACCTTGGAGTTCAGTTCATAGCCGCGCTGGGCCTTGATCAGTTCGGTGATTTCGCGCACGGCATCGACCGAGCTTTCTTCAAGATAACCTTGTCGAACGGTACCAAGACCATCTTCGCCAGGCGTGGCCACCATCGGCGGGCCCGAGGCGCCGGTCTCAAGGAACAGGTTCGATCCCATCGCCTCAAGACCCTTTTCATTGGTGAAAGAGGCCAGCGTGAACTGGCCAAGCAGCTGTGCTTCGACCTGATCGCTGAAATAGGCATAAACCTCGCCCGAGGCATTGATTGCGATCGAACGCGCATCCGTGGGGATCGTGATGTCGGGCACGACAGGGTATCCATCCGAGGTCACGATTTGCCCATCGGCCGAACGTTTCAGCCCGCCGTCGCGCGTATAAGCCGAGATGCCCGAGGGCAGGGTGACTTCCAGATAGCCATTGCCGTCAATCGCCAGGTCAAGATCGCCATTGGTGGCCGTCAGCGACCCCTGCGCGAGGGTCACGCTGACGGCGGTGGGGCGCACACCGAGGCCTAGCTGGACGCCGGCGGGAATGGTGGTGCCGTCGTTCGCGGAAACCGTGCCGGGGCGGGTAAGTTGTTGATAATGAAGGTCCGCGAATTCGGCGCGGCGGGCGTTGTAGCCCGTGGTCGACATGTTCGCGAGGTTGTTCGAGATCACCTCGACCCGCGTTTGCTGGGCGCTCATCCCGGTGGCTGCGATCTGTAATGCGCGCATCTTCAGGGCTCCTTATCGGCTGAGGGTCGAGATCACGTTACGAACGCGCTGGTCTTCGCGTTCCAGAAAGGTCTGGCCCATTTCATAGGCCCGCTGCACCTCGATCATGCGGGCGATTTCAGAGACGGGGTTGACGTTGGATTCCTCCACGAAGCCTTGCAAAAGCACGTGGCCTTCGGCTTCGATGGTGCCGCCTCGGGTTTCGAAACGCGTGCCGCCAGTGTGGTGCAGGTCCTGCGGATCGGCGGGCAGGAAGACACCGATCTGCGCGAGTGGCTGGCCATCCGTTGACAGGGTGCCATCGGCCGCCAGCGACATCGGGCCCGCGCCCGGTGGTACAAGGATCGGGCTGCCGCCCATGTCGAGCACGCGCAGGCCGTCGGCCGTCAACAATTCCCCCTGCGCCGAAAGCGAGAAATTACCCGCTCGGGTCAGTTGTTCGCCCGAGGGGGTCTCGATCTTGAAGAACCCCTCCCCTTCGATCGCGAAATCCAGGGTGCCGCCGGTTTGCGCGAGGGCGCCTTGCTGCAGGTCGACCTCGCGGCCATGGGCGAAAGCCATCGAAAGCGAGGGCTCGGCCCCGTCGAGGCTCGCGACATATTCCGAGAACACGACGCCTTCGCGGCGGAACCCCGCCGTCGAGATATTGGCGATGTTATTCGCCACCGCGCGCATTTCCTGCATCAGGCCGGACTGGCGGCTGAGCGTGCTGTAGATTGCGTTGTCCATGGACTAGCTCCCCGCGATAAGGGGCAAGATCTGCCCCTGAAAGAAATCGACGAGGGACTTCGACATGAAGGACATCGAGACCCAGAAGACGATGAGCATGGCGCCGACTTTCGGGACAAACGTCAGGGTCATTTCCTGCACCGAGGTCAGGGCCTGAAAGAGGCCGATGCTCACCCCGGCGACAAGGGCTACAGCCAGCATCGGCGCGGCGATCATCACGGCGATCCAGAGGCCTTGGCGCAGCGTGTCGAAAAAGACGATTTCCTCGAACATCAGATCTGCATCCTCAGAATTTCCTGATAGGCCTCGACGACCTTGTTGCGCACGGTCACCGCAGTTTCGACGGCCAGTTCGGTCTGGGCGAGCGCCTGCACCAGCGCATGCGGATCGGCGCCACCGATCATCGCGGATTTCGCGGTTTCCTCGCCCTCGCGCAGCATCTGCGCGAAGCCATCGGCGGCCTTGGCGAAGCCGGTTTGCCCGGCCCCGGCGGCTTGCGGCTTTGCCGCCGCCGCCGATCTGGCCTGAGCGTAGCCCTGGGTTGCGAAAGAGGTTCTGACATCCATTCTGGATTTCCTCTTGGTTAACGGCGAAGCAGTTCGAGCAGAGCCGACGACATTTGCCGCGTCTGATCGAACATCCTGAGGTTCGCCTCGTAGCTGCGCTGCGCTTCGCGCGCGTCAGCGATTTCGACCACCAGATCGACATTCGAGCCGTCGTAGTAGCCGGTTGCATCCGCCAGCGGGTGGCCGGGGTCGTAGATCCGCGCGAGGTCGCGGGTATCGAGCTGCACATCGCCCAGTTGCACCGTGCCGGCGCTGTCGGGGTCGGACATGGCGGCTTCGAAGCTCACGCTCTTGCGGTGGTAGCCGGGGGTATCGGCGTTCGCGATATTCTCGGAGACATGACGCAGGCGCATCGACTGCGCCTTCATGCCCGAAGCGGAAACGGAAAGGGCCTGGGTGAAATCGTTCATCGTCAGCTCCTGCCAAGGCTCGTGCGCATCACGTTGAGGGCGCTTTTGTAGATGCCAAGCGCGAGGTCATGCTGCCGTTTCACCTCGACGGCGCGCACCATTTCATCTTCGAGCGAAACGGTGTTGCCATCGGGGCTCATCTCATCGGGATCGGCGCGCTCGCGCAGCTCGGCGCGCAGGCTGCGGTCAAGGTTCAGATGCGTGGCGCGCGTGGATTTGAGGGGCGTTGCCGTTTCGGCCTGATAGCGCGCGGCGAAAGGCTCGACATCGCGGGCGCGGAACCCGGGCGTATCGGCATTGGCGATATTCTGGTTGATCGCGTTCTGCCTGAGTGAGGCATGCGAGGCCATCGCCTGGGCCATTTGAAAGATCTCGAGTTTCTCGAACATCGGGGTTTCTCCTCCGAGCTATCAACCAAGGCTTAAGAGAGAATCGTTTAGAAAACCTTTCGAGAACATCGGAGGGCCAGAATGGCGCAGACAGCTTTCGAACATTTGCAGGCGGAGATTGCGGCGCTCGGCTCGGCACGCAGTTTGGGGCGGGTCGTGCAGACCGGGGCAGGGACGCTTGAGGTGGTCGGGTTGTCGTCGCGGGCCGCTCTGGGCGATCGTGTGCGTCTTTTGCTCCCCGACGGGCGCAGGATCGGGGGCGAGGTGCTTGCCCTGCGCGCGGGCGGGGTGACGATTTTGGCCGATGGCGCGGCTGAGGGTGTGACGATCGGCGCGCGGGTTGAGTTGCTGGGGCCGGTGGGAATCGCACCCGATGACAGCTGGAAGGGGCGGATCGTCGATGCTTTTGGTGCGCCGCTGGACGGGCGCCCATTGATGCGCGGCGCGGTCGAACGCAGCCTACGTGCGGCTCCGCCACCGGCGGCGCTGCGCAAGCGGCTGGGCGAGCGGCTTGAAACCGGGCTTGCCGCGTTCAACACGCTTTTGCCGATCGTGCGCGGCCAGCGGATCGGGCTGTTTGCGGGCTCGGGCGTGGGCAAATCCTCGCTGCTGGCCAAGTTCGCGCGCGCGCTCAGCGCCGATGTCGTGGTGATCGCGCTGGTCGGCGAACGCGGGCGCGAGCTGCGCGAATTCGTCGAAACGGTGCTTGGCCCAGAGGGCATGGCGCGCTCGGTCGTGGTGGCGGCGACCTCCGATCAGTCGCCCCTCGTGCGGCGGCGCTGCGCCTGGGCTGCGATGGCCGTGGCCGAGCATTTCCGCGAGCAGGGTCAGCACGTCCTGTTTCTGGCCGATAGCGTGACCCGCTTTGCCGAGGCCCATCGCGAGGTTGCGCTGGCCGCGGGCGAAAGCGCGAGCCTCAAGGGCTATCCGCCCTCGGTCTCGCAGCAGATCATGGCCTTGGCGGAACGCGCGGGGCCGGGGCTGGAGGGTCAGGGCGATATTACGGGCATCTTTTCGGTACTGGTGCCGGGCTCCGACATGGAGGAGCCGGTGGCCGATATCCTGCGCGGGGTGCTTGACGGGCATGTCGTGCTCGACCGCGCGATCGCCGAACGGGGGCGTTATCCGGCGGTGAACCTGCTGCGCTCGGTGTCCCGCTCGTTGCCGCATGCCGCCAGCCTGCCCGAGAACCAGATGATCCGTCAGGCGCGCGCGCATCTGGGCGCCTATGATCGGGCCGAGATGATGATTCAGGCGGGGCTTTACAGCGCCGGGTCCGACCCGCAGGTCGATGCCGCGATCCGCGTCTGGGCGGATCTGGATGCGTTCATCGCCATGGACGAGCCGGAAAACACCGAGGCGAGCTTTGCCCGCCTGTTCGAAATTCTGTCGCGTGCGTCGGGGGATAGCGGATGACAGCCGCGCGAGATCACGCTGCGAACAGCCTGGGTGCAGTGTCATTTTGGGGGTGAAGTGGTGAGCCGTGCAGGATTCGAACCTGCGACCCACTGATTAAAAGTCAGTTGCTCTACCAACTGAGCTAACGGCCCACATCACGTGGCGGGTCTCTACAAACCCGGGTCGGACGGGTCAAGGGCAAAACGCCAGAAAAATCGTCCCTCTGGAAAAAAACATTGGCCGGGCGTATATGCGCGCCATGAACACGAACGCGCGCCAGAGTGCCGGCCTGCCTTTCATGAAGATGCATGGCTTGGGCAATGATTTTGTCATCATCGACGAGCGGGAAACCGGCCCGGTCGTTACCGAGTCGCTTGCGCGCGCCATGGGCGACCGCCATCGCGGCGTGGGATTCGATCAGCTGGCGGTGATCCGCAGCCATCCCGAGGCGGATATCGAGCTTTTGTTCTGGAATTCGGATGGCTCGATGTCGGCGGCTTGCGGGAATGCGACGCGCTGCGTGGCGGGCCATGAATTCGCGTGCAACCCGGGCAAGGAGACGCTCTCGATCGTGACCGAGCGGGGGCAGTTGCAGGCGTGGAATGCCGGGGGTGGGCTGATTCGCGTCAACATGGGCGCGCCCCTCCTGGACTGGGCCGATGTTCCGCTCGCGCATGCGATGGACACGCTTGAACTGCCGATTGATGGCGCGCCCACCGCGACCGGCATGGGCAATCCGCATTGCACCTATTTCGTCGACGATATCGAGGCGGCCGACCTCTGCGCCATCGGCGCCGCGACCGAGCATCACCCGCTGTTCCCGCAGCGCACCAATGTGCAGCTGGCGCAGATGATCGGGTCGAACCGGCTGCGCGTGCGGGTGTGGGAGCGTGGCGTCGGCGTGACCGAGGCCTCGGGCTCGTCCTCTTGCGCCTCCGCGGTGGCGGCAATCCGGCGCGGGCTGGCCACAGGCCGGATCGAGGTGGTGCTGGATGGCGGCTCGCTGTTCATCGACTGGACCGAGGACGGCGTGCTGATGGAGGGCCCCTGGGCCCATGTCTTCGACGGGATCTGGCGGGGCACGGAATGAAACCGCCCGTCTTCTCGACGCTGGGCTGCCGGCTGAATGCCTATGAAACCGAAGCGATGAAAGAGCTGGCCACCGAGGCCGGGCTGGAAGGCGCGGTGGTGGTGAATACCTGCGCGGTGACCGCCGAGGCCGTGCGCAAGGCCAAGCAGGAGATTCGCCGCCTTGCGCGCGAAAACCCCGGCGCGCCGGTGATCGTGACGGGTTGCGCCGCCCAGACCGAACCCGAGACCTTCGCCGCTATGGCCGAGGTGACCCGTGTCGTCGGAAACCACGAAAAGATGCAGCCCGAGACCTGGGCGCAGCTCGCGCCGCAGGGCCCCGACTTCATCGGCCAGACCGAGCGGGTGATGGTCGATGACATCATGTCGGTCAAGGAAACCGCCGGCCATCTGATCGACGGTTTTGGCCGCCACCGAGCTTATGTTCAGGTGCAGAACGGCTGCGATCATCGCTGCACCTTCTGCATCATTCCCTTCGGGCGGGGCAATTCGCGCTCGGTCCCGGCGGGGGTGGTGGTCGAACAGATCCAGCGGTTGGTGGAGCGCGGTTTCCACGAGGTGGTACTGACCGGCGTCGATCTGACGAGCTGGGGCGCCGATCTGCCCGGCGCGCCGCGTCTGGGTGATCTGGTGATGCGGATTTTGCGGCTGGTGCCCGATCTGGCGCGGCTGCGGATTTCCTCGATCGACAGCATCGAGGCCGACGAAAACCTGATGCTGGCCATTGCCACCGAGCCACGGCTGATGCCGCATCTGCATCTGTCGCTGCAGCATGGCGACGACATGATCCTCAAGCGGATGAAGCGGCGCCATCTGCGCGACGATGCGATCCGCTTCTGCGAAGAGGCGCGGCGGTTGCGGCCCGGGATCGTCTTTGGCGCCGATATCATCGCCGGTTTCCCGACCGAGACCGAAGAGATGTTCGAGAACTCGCTGCGGCTGATCGAGGACTGCGGGCTGACGTTCTTGCATGTCTTCCCCTTCTCGGCGCGCAAGGGCACGCCGGCGGCGCGAATGCCGCGCGTGCAGGGCCCGGCAATCAAGGAACGTGCGGCGCGGCTGCGTGCGGCGGGCGAGGCGGCCTTGGCCCGTCATCTGCAAGCGGAGGTCGGGCAAAAGCGCCTCGTGCTGACGGAAGGCCCGCGTCTCGCGCGCACGGAATTCTTTACCGAGGTCTCGTTTGACCGCGACATGCCCGAAGGCAGCCTGATCGAGGTCGAGATCCTCGGCCATGACGGGGCGCGGCTGCGGGCCTGAGGCCGGGGGGTTCCCACCCCCGGACCCCCGAGGCGTATTTGCGCCAAGAAGAAGCGGGGGCTTTTCTTTTGTGGCGGTGTGGCTAGGCTCGCGCGCATGCTCTGGATCAATGAAACACTCTCGATTGCCGACTGGGAACTGACCGAAAGCTTCACCCGCGCGCAGGGGCCGGGGGGGCAGAACGTCAACAAGGTCTCGACGGCGGTGGAGTTGCGCTTTGAGGCCGAGCGCAGCCCGCATCTGGCGCCGCCGGTGAAGGCGCGGCTGAAGCGGCTGGCGGGGCGGAAATGGACCTCGGACGGGGCGATCGTGATCCGCGCCGAGGAAACCCGCAGTCAGGCCCGCAACCGCGAGATCGCGCGTGAGAGGCTGGCCGAGATGATCCGCGCCGCGCTGGTGGCGCCGAAGCGGCGGGTCAAGACGAAGCCCACGCTGGGCAGTCAGAAGCGGCGGCTCAAGGCCAAGACGATCCGCGGCGAGGTCAAGGCGATGCGGGGGAAGGTGGGCGATGACGAGTGATCTGATCGCGCGGCGGGCCGCCCTTCTGGGCCCCAACGTGCCGACCTTCTACGACGAACCCTTGCATATCGTGCGTGGCGAGGGTGTGTGGCTGTGGGATGCCGAGGGGCGGCGCTATCTCGATTGCTACAACAACGTGGCCCATGTCGGGCATTGCCATCCGCATGTCGTCGAGGCGATCGCGCGGCAGGCGGCGCAGTTGAACACCCACACGCGCTATCTGCACGAGGGGATCCTGGATTATGGCGAGCGGCTGGTGGCGAAGTTTGGTCACGACCTGCGCCAGATCCTGATGGTCTGCACCGGCTCCGAGGCGAATGACGTGGCGTTGCGCATGGCGCAGGCGGTCACCGGCAAGCGCGGCTTCATCGCGACCGACAACACCTATCACGGCAACACCACGGCGGTGGCGCAGCTGTCGACGCGGCGCCCGCCGATCGGGGGCTGGCCCGACCATATCCGCCGCGTGCCTGCGCCCGACAGCCTCGCACCGCTGGGCGGGAGCATGAGCGCGCAGCCGCAGGCTTTTGCCGAAGGGGTGGCGTGCGCGATTGCCGAGCTGGAGGCCACGGGGCACGGGTTTGCGGGGCTGATGCTCTGCCCGATTTTCGCTAACGAAGGCACGCCCGGCATTGCGCCGGGGTTCCTTGATCCGACCGTCGAGGTGGTGCGCCGCGCGGGCGGGCTGATCCTGTGCGACGAGGTGCAGCCGGGGTTTGGTCGCATCGGCAGCCATTGGTGGGGGCATGAATTCCTGGGCATTGCGCCCGATGTGGTGACGCTGGGCAAGCCGATGGGCAATGGCCATCCGGTGGCGGCGGTGGTGGCGCGGCCTGATGTGATGGCGGCTTTTCGCAACGCGTTTGGCTATTTCAACACCTTCGGCGGCAACCCGGTGTCCTGCGCGGCGGCGAATGCGGTGCTGGATGTGATCGAGGACGAAGACCTGGTCGAAAACGCGCGTGATGTGGGCGGGCATCTGCTGGAAATGCTGCGCAGCATTTCGCATCCGATGATCGCCGATGTGCGAGGCTTCGGGCTGTTTCTGGGGCTTGAATGCGCGCGCGACGGGCGCCCCGAGCCCGATTTCGCGGCCCGTGTCGTGGAGCTGTCAAAAAGCCGTGGCATCCTGATCGGGCGCGTTGGACGCGCGCAGCATATTCTGAAAATCCGGCCGCCCATGCCATTCGCACGGGCGCATGCCGGGATTTTGGCGCAGGCATTGGGCGAGGCGATTGACGAGGCAAGCCGTGATTTCTGAGGCAAAGGCACACGCGATGGCGCAGACGGCGCTGGCGTTCTGGGGCAACGCGAGCGCGCCGCCCCGGCTGGTGCGGATCGGCGAGAACGTCGTCTTCGAGGCGCATCTGCGCGATGGCCGCCATGTTGCGCTGCGGCTCCATCGTCCGGGCTATCAGAGCCTTGCCGCGATCGAGGCCGAGCTCGAATGGTGTGCAGCGCTGGCCGATGCGGGCGTGCCCGTGCCGCGCCCGGTGCGGGCGATCAATGGTGGCTGGACGGGCCATGTCGCCAATCGCCGGGCTTCTTGCGTCGAGTGGCTCGCGGGCGAGCCGATCGGGGCAGGGCATCTGCCGCTGGTGGGCGATGCCGGGCAGGTGCGCGCCGAGGCGGCGGAGCTGGGCGCGCTGATCGCGCGGTTTCATGGCGCCTGCGATGCCGGGGCGGTGCCGGATGATTTCCCGCGCAAGCCCTGGGATGCCAAGGCGCTTCTGGGGGAGCGCCCGCGCTGGGGTGCGTTTTGGGATAATCCCGCGCTTGATGAAAAGGGCCGGGCGCTGTTGCTGGCCGCGCGGGACGAAGCGCGTAACCGGGTCACGCAGGCGCGCGACTTCGGGCCGATCCATGCCGATCTCTTGCGCGAAAACGTGTTGCGCGGGCCCGAGGGTCTGGCGCTGATCGACTTTGACGACAGCGGGCCGGGCTGGCGGCTTTATGACCTCGGAACGGCGCTGGTTTCGGCCTGGCGGGACCCGCAATTGCCCGCTTTGGTGGAGGGTCTGCTGGCCGGATATTCTGCGCTGCGTCCGCTTCCGCCCGATCAACGGGCATTGCTGCCGGTTTTCATGGCGCTGCGGGCTTTTGCCTCGGCGGGTTGGGTGATGTCGCGTTGCGCGCTTGATGATCCGCGCAACGCGGCCTATGCCGAACGGGCCGTGGCGCTGGCGCGTCACGTGCTGGAGGGAACCGCGCCTTGGGAGGCATCGCGCGCGTGAAAAAGGTCAAGGAAATCGTCTCGGGCCTGATGGGCCAGAGGCCGCCGCATCTGCAGGTGGCGGCGATCTGCACGCGCAAACGCGAGGGTGTGGCCGAGGTGCTGCTGGTGACCTCGCGCGGGACTGGCCGCTGGATCGTGCCCAAGGGCTGGCCGATGAAAGGACGCAGCCTTGCCTCTGCAGCCGAACAGGAGGCCTGGGAAGAGGCCGGGGTGAAGGGCAAGATCGGCTCGAAACCGATCGGCAGCTATGTCTACGCCAAGCTGCGCAGCGACTCCTTCGGCGAGGATGTCGAGGTTCTTGCATTCCTCCTCAAGGTCGATCGAGTCGAGAAGCGCTTTCCCGAGGAAGGCCAGCGCGAGCGAGCCTGGTTTGATGCCGGGATTGCGGCCGGTCTGGTCGACGAGCCGGGGCTGCAGGAAATCTTGCGTGCGCTTTAACCCAAGAGCGGTTGTTTTAAGGGCGGAATCGGGGTAGGTCGCGGGCAATGTAAAGCTCCGATGACAGGATCGTGACAGTGGCCGACCCGACCAAGAAACCCGTGAACCAGTGGAAGACGCTCGACAAGGATCTCAAGCGGATCGGTCATCTGGAAGAGGCGACGATGTTCGTCTCGCGGCCGCTGATCGCGCCGGGGCTGGCGCTGGCGTTCATCGTGCTGGCCGGGGTGATCTCGGCGATGCTGATGGGCAGCCCGTGGAACTTCGTGGTGGTCGCTGCTGCGGCGATCGGGGCCTATATGGCGCTGAATATCGGCGCCAATGACGTTGCCAACAACATGGGCCCTGCGGTGGGCGCGAATGCGCTGACGCTGGGCGGTGCGCTGGTGATCGCGGCGGTGTTCGAGACCGCGGGCGCCCTGATTGCAGGGGGTGACGTGGTCAAGACCGTGGCCAAGGGGATCATCGATCCGGGCCAGGTCGCTGACAGCGCGCATTTCGTCTGGGCGATGATGTCGGCGCTGCTGGCCGCGGCGCTGTGGCTGAACCTCGCGACCTGGCTGGGCGCCCCGGTTTCGACGACGCATTCGATCGTCGGCGGTGTGGTCGGTGCGGGGATCGTTGCGGCGGGCTTTGGCGCGGTCGACTGGGTCGGGCTTGGCGCGATCGCGGCGAGCTGGGTGATTTCGCCGCTGCTGGGCGGGATTATCGCGGCCGGGTTCCTCTGGCTGATCAAGGTCAAGATCATCTATGTCGATGACAAAATCGGTGCCGCACGCAAATGGGTGCCGATCCTGATCGGGATCATGGCCGGTGCCTTCGCCGCCTATCTCGCGCTCAAGGGGCTCAAGCAGCTCATCAAGATTTCGCTTCTGCAGGCGATCCTGATCGGTGTCGGCTTTGGCATCCTGTCCTGGCTCGCCTCAAAACCGCTGATTGAGCGGCAGTCGCGCGGCCTCGAGAACCGCAAGAAATCACTCAAGACGCTGTTCGCGCTACCCTTGGTGGTGTCGGCGGCGCTCCTGTCCTTTGCCCATGGCGCCAATGACGTGGCGAACGCCGTCGGTCCGCTCGCCGCGATCGTGCACACGATCGAGATGGGCGATATCGCGGCCAAGGTGCAGATCCCGCTCTGGGTCATGCTGACCGGCGCGTTGGGCATTTCGGTCGGGCTTTTGCTGTTCGGGCCGAAGCTGATCAAACTGGTCGGCTCCGAGATCACCAAGCTCAACCCGATGCGCGCCTATTGCGTGGCGCTTTCGGCGGCGATCACGGTGATCATCGCGTCCTGGCTCGGGCTGCCGGTGTCCTCGACGCATATCGCGGTGGGCGGCATCTTTGGCGTGGGCTTCTTCCGCGAATGGCACGCCGAGCGCCGCGCGCGCCAGCTTGGGCTGAGCAAGGGTAAGGTCGTGCCGCCCGAAGAACGTTCGCGCCGCCTGCTGGTGCGCCGCTCGCATATGCTGACGGTGGCTGCGGCCTGGGTCGTCACCGTGCCGGCCTCGGCCGGGCTTGCGGCGGTGCTCTACCTGATCCTGAACGCCTTCGCGGGTTGATCCGGGCTCAGACGATCACCTCGAAGGCGTCCTGCGTGCCGATGTCGAAGACGCGCTTGTAGCGCGCGATCTCTTCGGCCGGCCCCATCGCCTTGCGCGGGTTGTCCGAGAGTTTGACCGTCGGGCGCCCATCGGCAGAGACCGCCTTGCAGACCAGGCTGAAGGGCGCCAGCGCATCGTCGGGCACCAGCCCGCGGAAGTCGTTCGTCAACAGCGTGCCCCAGCCGAAGCTGACCTTCACACGCCCCGCGAATTGCGCGTGCAGCTCGCGGATTTTGTCAACATCGAGCCCGTCCGAGAAAATCACCAGCTTGTCGCGCGGGTCTTCGCCGCGCGATTTCCACCAGTCGATGGCGATTTCGGCGCCGCGCGCAGGGTCGCCCGAGTCGATGCGGATGCCCGTCCAGCCTGCCAGCCAATCGGGCGCGCGTTGCAGGAAGCCCTCGGTGCCGTAGGTGTCGGGCAGGATGATGCGCAGGTTGCCCGAATGCTCGTCCTGCCAGTCGGCCAGAACGCGGTAGGGCGCGGCGCGCAGATCCGCGTCGCTTTGCGCGAGCGCGGCATAGACCATCGGCAGCTCATGCGCATTGGTGCCAACCGCCTCGATGTCGCGGCGCATCGCGATCAGGCAGTTCGAGGTGCCAGTAAAGGCCCCGCCCTGCGCCACGTCGCCCAGCCCCTCCAGCATCGCCTGCACGCACCAATCCTGCCAGAGAAACCCGTGGCGGCGGCGGGTGCCGAAATCGGCGATGCGCAGGCCTTCGATGCCACGCAGTGCCTCGATCTTTTCCCAGACGCGGGTCATCGCGCGGGCGTAGAGCACCTGCAATTCGAACCGCCCCATCGCCTGTGTCACCGCGCGCGAGCGCAGCTCCATCAGGATCGCGAGTGCCGGGATCTCCCACAGCATCACCTCGTGCCAGCGGCCTTCGAAGGTCAGCTCATACTGGCCGTCTTTCACCTCCAGCTGGTAGGGCGGCAGCTGAAAATTCTCGAACCACTCCATGAAATCGGGGCGGAACATCTGGCGCTTGCCGTAGAAGGTGTTGCCGCGCATCCAGGTGCTTTCGCCGCGCGCAAGTTTCAGCCCGCGCGCGTAATCCAGCTGCTCGCGCAGCTCGTCCTCGTCGATCAGCTCGGCCAGCCGGATGTCCTTCGAGCGGTTGATGAGGCTGAATTTCACCACCGTGTCGGGCTTGTTGCGAAACACCGACTGGCACATCAGGAGCTTGTAGAAATCGGTGTCGATCAGCGAACGGATGATCGAGTCGATCTGCCATTTGTGGTTATAGACGCGGGTCGCGATATCGAGCATCTCAGGCCTCCAGCGTGACACCGGCGGCGCGCATCGCCTCGCGCGCGGCCGCGAGCGAGCCGTTCAGGTCGATCGCCCGGCAGGCGCCTTCCAGCACCCGCACCTTGTAGCCAAGCTTTGCCGCGTCGATCGCCGACCAGCCGACGCAAAAATCGAGCGCGAGGCCTGTAAAGGTCAGATCCGTGATGCCGCGCTCGCGCAGGTAGCCGTCAAGCCCGGTGCGTGTGACCTTGTCGTTCTCGAAAAAGGCCGAATAGCTGTCGACCCCCGCGCGAAAACCCTTGCGCAGGATCAGGTCCGCCGGGTCGATATGCAGCGCCGGATGAAAGGCCGCGCCCTCGCTGCCCCAGATGCAATGGTCGGGCCAGAGCGTCTGCGGGCCATAGGGCATCTCGATCTGTCCGAACGGCTCCGCGCCCGGATGGTTCGAGGCGAAGGAGGAATGGTCGCCGGGGTGCCAGTCTTGCGTCAGCACCGTCACCGGCAGCTCCTGCATCAGCGCGTTGATCCGCGGGATGATCTCATCGCCGCCGGGCACGGCCAGCGCGCCGCCGGGGCAGAAGTCATTTTGCACGTCGATCACGATCAGGGCTTCGCAGGGGCTGGTCATCAGGCGCTCCTTGGGCGGTGCTGGGTCGCGCCTAGAATGGCGATGCAGGCGATTTCTGCAAGGGGTGCGGCGTGGCCACGCTTGCCCGGGCCCGCGTGCTGCGCTAAGGCCGCGCCATGGTCACCGTTGCTGCACTCTATCATTTCACCCGTTTTGACGATCCGGCTGCCCTGCGCGGCCCGCTCTTGGCGTTGGCCGAGGCCGGGGGTGTGAAAGGCTCGCTCCTTTTGGCGCGCGAAGGTATCAACGGCACGATCGCCGGCCCGCGCGACGGCATCGACGCGGTGCTGGCGCATGTGCGTGCGCTGCCCGGTTGCGCCGATCTGGAGTGGAAGGAAAGCCGCGCGCGCGAGATGCCCTTTGGCCGGATGAAGGTGCGGCTCAAGCGCGAGATCGTGACCATGGGCGAGCCCGATGTCGATCCGCGCGCCCGCGTCGGCCATTACGTCGAGCCGGCTGAATGGAATGCGCTGATCTCGGCGCCCGATGTCGTGGTGATCGACACGCGCAACGATTACGAGGTCGAGATCGGCACCTTCGAAGGCGCGATCGACCCGCAGACGAAATCCTTCCGCGAGTTTCCCGCCTGGTGGCGCGAAAACGCGCATCGCTTTCATAACAAGCGCCTAGCGATGTTCTGCACCGGCGGGATTCGCTGTGAGAAATCAACGAATTTTCTGCTCGCCGAGGGGATCGAGGATGTCTTTCACCTCAAGGGCGGGATCCTGAAATACCTCGAAGAGGTTCCCGAGGGCGACAGCCTCTGGCACGGCGATTGTTTCGTGTTCGACGGGCGGGTGAGCCTGCGGCACGGACTCCGGCAGGGCGAGTACGACAGTTGCCACGCCTGCCGCCGTCCGGTTTCAGCCGAGGATAAACTCCGGCCCGAGTATGAGCCGGGCGTGTCCTGCCATCACTGTATCGCGGAATATGGTGAGGCGGACCGGGCGCGTTTTCGCGAACGCGAGCGTCAAATCCACCTCGCCGAGGCGCGCGGCGCGCGCCACTTGGGCCCGGATCAGTCGGCGCAGGGCTGAACGAAGGGGTTGCACCCCTGCGTCACAACGTCGCCAGATGCCGTTCCGAAGTCGATCCGGGGCAGATCGAAGGCGATCCCACCGGCCAGCGCATTGCCAGCCAAAGCCGTTGCGAGCACAATGCCATAGACGATGCGTTTCATGATGTTCTCCGTAACTGAACTGGTCTGTTCAGTCGCTATATGAACTCATCGGTTTAGATTCGCAAGTCAAAAGTGAACCAATCGGTTCGAAATGCCGCCTTGCATCTTTTGCATGGCCGATTAGTTTAGAATGGTTCTAGAAAAGGAGCCGCCATGATCCCCGGATTTGCTTCGCGCCGCCGTTTTTCCGAGCTTGATGAAAAGGAAATCCTCGCGCTGGCGATCTCGTCGGAAGAGGACGACGCGCGCATCTATCGTCAATACGCAGAGCTTCTGCGTGAGCAGTACCCCGGTTCGGCCCAGATTTTCGAAGGCATGGCCACCGAAGAGGATGGCCACCGCCGGATGCTGATCGAACGGTTCCGAGAGCGCTTCGGCGAGGTGATCCCGCTGATCCGGCGTGAACATGTCGCCGGGTTCTACGCGCGCAAGCCGGTCTGGCTGGCCAAGAACCTACCGCTCGACACCATCCGCGGCGAGGCCGAGGCGATGGAGCGCGAGGCGGGCAAGTTCTATACCACCGCTGCGCAACGCACGAGCGACGCCGCGACGCGCAAGCTGCTGGGTGATCTTGCCGCCGCCGAGCTGGGCCACGAGAAGAAGGCCGAAAAACTGGTGGCCGAGAATCTCGACGAAGACACCAAATCCGAAGAGGACCGCGCCGCGCATCGTCAGTTCATCCTGACCTGGGTGCAGCCGGGTCTTGCGGGGCTGATGGACGGCTCGGTCTCGACGCTGGCGCCGATCTTCGCCACCGCCTTTGCCACGCAAGATACCTGGACGACCTTCCTCGTGGGCCTTGCCGCTTCGGTCGGTGCGGGCATCTCGATGGGCTTCACCGAGGCCGCCCATGATGACGGGGTGATCTCGGGGCGCGGCAGTCCGATCAAGCGCGGTTTCGCCTCGGGCATCATGACGGCCGTCGGCGGGCTTGGCCACGCACTGCCCTACCTGATCCCCGATTTCTGGACAGCCACCACGATCGCCATGATCGTCGTTTTCGTCGAGCTTTGGGCCATCGCCTGGATTCAGAACCGCTACATGGAGACGCCCTTCTTCCGCGCTGTCCTTCAGGTGGTCTTGGGCGGCGCCTTGGTCTTTGCCGCGGGCGCCTTGATCGGGGGCGGCTGACGCCCCTTTTCATCGAGCCTGAAATACTCCCGCCGGAGGCGCCGCGGCTTGCTGCCAACGCGCGCTCTGGCGTGGGCGCGCGGCCCGTGCTAGCCCTGTCGACATGCTGGCGATTTTTCTGAAAACGCTTCCGTTCTTTGGCCTGATCGGGCTGGGCTGGTTTGCCGGCCGGGTGCGGTTTTTCCCGCCCGAAGCGACGGCCTGGCTGACGAAATTCGTGTTTTACTTCGCACTCTCGGCGATGCTGTTCCGCTTTACCGCGACGCTGCCGATCGAAGAGCTCTTCGATCCGGCCTTCTTCCTCGCCTATCTGCTGGGCTCGGGCGTCGTGTGGCTCCTCGGGTTTGGCGCGGCGAAGCTGCGCGGCCAGCCGCTGACCATGGCCGCGATGGAGGCCCATACCGCGATGACCGGAAACACCGGCTTTCTCGGCGTGCCGATGCTGGTGGTTCTGCTCGGCGATCAGGCGGTCGGGCCGGTGCTGATGGTGCTGGCGATCGACCTGATCGTGTTTTCGTCGCTGATTACGCTGATCATCACCGCGGCGCGGCACGGGCGGATCAGCCTCTGGCCGCTACTCAAGGGGCTGGGCAAGAACCCGATGATCGTCTCGATGGCGGCGGGGCTGATCTGGGCGCGGCTGCACCTGCCGATGCCGGGCCCGTTGGCCGAGTTCGTGGCGATCTTGGGGGCTGCGGCGACGCCCGGCGCGCTGTTTGCAATCGGCGCCTCGCTCGCCGACAAGAATGCCGAGAAACTGGGGCCGGCGGTCTGGCTCTCGTTCGGCAAGCTGGTGCTGCATCCGGCCGCGATTGCCATCGCCGCCTATTTCTTCGGGGTCGAGCCCTATGCGGCGGGCGTGATGATCGCCGCCGCCGCTTTGCCCGTCGCGGGGAATGTCTATATCCTCGCCAGCCATTACGGCGTCGCGCCGCAGCGCGTTTCCGCAGCCATCCTGATCTCGACCGCGATCAGCATTCTGACCATCCCGGCGGTGATCGCCTGGGTTACGCGATAGGAGGGTATCATGCGCGCGATTTCCGAAAGCCGGTGTTTTGGCGGGGTGCAGGGCGTCTATAGCCACGCCTCGCAGGTGACGGGCTGCGATATGACCTTCGGGCTGTTCCTGCCCGCCGAGGCCGAAACGCAACCGGTGCCGATGTTGTGGTATCTCTCGGGGCTGACCTGCACGCATGAGAATGCGATGACCAAGGCGGGCGCGCAGCGATGGGCGGCCGAGCATGGCGTCGCGCTGATCTTCCCCGACACCTCGCCGCGCGGTGCTGATGTCGCCGATGATGAGGCCTATGATCTCGGGCAGGGCGCGGGGTTTTACCTGAACGCCACGCAGGCGCCCTGGGCGCCGCATTACCGGATGTGGGATTACATCTCCGAGGAGCTTCCGCGCATCGTTACCGCGAATTTCGCCCTCGATGAAGAGCGTCAGGCCATCACCGGTCACTCGATGGGCGGGCACGGTGCGCTGACGCTGGCGATGCGGCTGCCGGGTCGGTTCCGCTCGGTTTCGGCCTTCGCGCCGATCGCGCAGCCGACGCAAAGCGACTGGGGCCGCAAGCAGTTCACCGCCTATCTGGGCGAGGATGAGTTGAGCTGGCGCGATCACGATGCGACCCATCTGATGAACGAATACGGGTGCGATGGAGAGGTTTTGATCGATCAGGGCGCGACCGACCAGTTCCTCGACCTGCTCCGCCCCGAGGCTTTGGCCAATGCAATGATGCGCCGCCGCCAGCCGGGTGCCTTCCGCATGCAGGCGGGCTACGACCACAGCTACTGGTTCGTGCAAAGCTTCATCCCCGAGCATCTTGCCTTCCATGCAGAGGCGCTCTGGCGGTGATCTGGATCGATGCGGATGCCTGCCCGGTGAAAGCCGAGGCCGAGCGCGTCGCGACGCGGCTCGGGGTGGGTTTGGTGCTGGTCTCGAATGGCGGGCTGCGGCCCTCGGCCAATCCGCTGGTGCGCATGGTCTATGTGTCCGAAGGCCCCGACGAGGCCGACAAGCATATCGCCGAACATGCGGGTCGCGGCGATGTCGTGGTCACCAATGACATTCCGCTGGCGGCGAAATGCATCGAGGCGGGCGCGGCCGTGCTGCGCCCGGATGGCGAGGCGCTGACGCCGGCCAATATCGGCAACGTGCTGGCGACGCGCGACCTGATGGCCGACCTGCGCTCGGCCGATCCGTTTCGCCAGGGCGGCGGGCGCGCCTTTTCCAAGGCCGACCGCTCGCGGTTTCTGGACGCGCTCGACCGGGTGGCACGCAAGGCAATGAGGGAAGCGAATGGTTAAGGCGGTCGTTTTCGACATCGGCAACGTGCTGATCGAGTGGCAGCCCGAGCGGCATTACGACCGCATCATGCCCGAAGAGGACCGCCGCGCGATGTTCTCCGAGGTCGACCTGCACGGCATGAACGACGTGATCGACCGCGGCGGGCATTGGCGCGAGACGGTCTTTGACTGGGCCGAGAAATACCCGCGCTGGCGCGATGCGATCCGGCGCTGGCACGACGACTGGATCGAGATGGCAAGCCCCGTGATCCCGCGCTCGGTGCGGCTGATGAAGGCGCTGCAGGCGCGCGGCCTGCCGGTGTTCTCGCTGACGAATTTCGGCATCGGCACCTTCGATTACGCGCGCGATTTCTATCCGTTCCTCGAAGAATTCGACCGCGCTTTCGTGTCGGGCCACATGGGCGTTATCAAGCCCGAGGCGCGGATCTACGAGATGGTCGAGGAGGCCTCGGGCTTCGCCGGGCACGACCTCCTGTTCACCGACGACCGCGCTGACAATATCGCCGCCGCCCATCTGCGCGGCTGGAAAACCCATCTGTTCGAAGGCCCCGAAGGCTGGGCCGCGCGGCTCGTCGCCGAGGGGCTCCTGAGTGAAGAGGAGGCCGCCTGATGGTCGATCTGATTGGTCCTGAGGCCGAAGCTCTGCTGGATTGGGTGACGCTGGCCGAGGCGATGGCCGCGGGGCACCGCCTGCCGCGCGCCGAGGTCGCCGACACGTTTCTGTATCGCGGCGCCGACACGCTCCTGACCCGCTCGGCCTGGATCGACGGGCTGGGCATTGCCGTCAAGGCGGCGTCGATCCTGCCCGGCAACCCGGCCGAGGGTCGCGCGGCGGTGAATGGCGCGGTGAACCTGCTGAGCGATCAGACCGGGATGCTTGAGGCCGTGGTCGATTTCGGCCTTGTGACGAAATGGAAAACGGCGGCCGATAGCCTGCTGGCGGCGCGGCTTCTGGCCCGCCCCGAAGCGCGGCGCATCCTGATCTGCGGCGCGGGCAACGTGGCTGCCTCGATGGTCGAGGCCTACCGCGCCGGTTTCCCGCAGGCTCAGATCGCGATCTGGGCACGCCGCCCCGAGGCCGCCGCCGCACTGGCCGCGCGAATGGGCGTGCAAGCCGCGCCCGATCTCGAACAAGCCGTGCGCGGCGCCGAGATCATCGCCTGCACGACGATGGCGACCATCCCCTACCTGCAAGGCGACTGGCTGAGCCCCGGCACGCATCTGGACCTGATCGGCGCTTACCGCCCCGACATGCGCGAGGTCGATGACGCCGCGCTCGCCCGCGCGCGGATCTTCTGCGACAGTCGCGCCACGACCGTGGCCCATATCGGCGAATTCCGCGATCCGATCGCGCGCGGCGTGATGTCGGAAAGCGATATCGTCGCGGATTATTACGATATCGCGGCGGGCCATTTCCGCCGCCAAAGTCCGGATGAGATCACCCTGTGCAAGAATGGTGGCGGCGCGCATCTCGACCTGATCACGGCGCAATATATCCTGCAAATGTGGCGGCTCTCACGGCACTGAAACGCCCCCGCCCCCTTCTTCTTGGCGAAAATACGCAAAATCCCGCGGGCACCGCCCGCGCGGCGCTCAGGCCCGTTTCGCGACCGCGACGCCCATAAGCTCCAGCACCTTCGCCTCGATCTCGGGGGCGCTCATGCCGGCGCTGCGATACATCGCTTCGGGACTGGCGTGGTCGATGAACGTGTCGGGCAGCACCATCGAGCGGAACTTGTAGCCCCGGTCGAACACGCCCTGCTCGGACAGGAACTGCGCGACATGGCTGCCGAAGCCGCCCACGGCGCCCTCTTCGATGCAGATCAGCGCCTCGTGTTCGGCGACGAGCCGCAGAATCAGGTCGGTATCGAGTGGCTTGGCGAAACGCGCATCGGCCACGGTCGGCGCAAGCCCGCGCGCGGCCAGCGCCTCGCGTGCCTTCAGAACCTCGGCCAGACGCGTGCCGAAGCTCAGGATTGCGACCCGCGCGCCCTCGGCGACGATCCGGCCCTTGCCGATGTCCAGCGGCTTACCTTGCTCGGGCATCTCGACGCCCATGCCCTCGCCGCGCGGATAACGGAAGGCGATCGGGCCTTCGTCATGGGCGGCGGCGGTGGCGACCATGTGGACCAGTTCGGCCTCGTCGGCGGCGGCCATCACCACCATGCCCGGCAGGTTCGAGAGGAACCCGATATCGTAGCTGCCCGCGTGCGTCGCGCCATCGGCGCCCACCAGCCCGGCGCGGTCGATGGCGAAACGCACCGGCAGGCGCTGAATCGCCACGTCATGCACGATCTGGTCGTAGCCGCGTTGCAGGAAGGTCGAATAGATCGCGCAGAAGGGCTTCATCCCGCCCGCCGCCAGCCCTGCCGAGAAGGTCACGGCGTGCTGCTCGGCGATGCCCACGTCGAAACAGCGGCGCGGGAAACGCTCGGCGAACAGGTTCAGGCCGGTGCCATCGGGCATCGCGGCGGTAATCGCGACGATCCTCTCGTCGCGTTCGGCCTCCGCCAGCAGGCTTTGCGCAAAGACCTTGGTGTAGCTCGGCGCGTTCGAGGGCGCCTTGACCTGCGCGCCGGTCACAACGTCGAATTTCGCGGTGGCGTGGCCGCGGTCGGCGCTGTTTTCGGCGGGGGCATAGCCCTTGCCCTTCTTGGTCAGCGCATGGATCAGAACCGGGCCGGTCGCCCGCGCCTTCAGCATCCGCAAGAGCGGCAGCAGCTGGTCGAGGTCATGCCCGTCGACCGGGCCGACATAGGAAAAGCCCAGCTCTTCGAAGAGCGTGCCGCCCACGGCCATGCCCTTGAGCATCTCCTTGGCACGGCGCGCGCCTTCCTGCAGCGGCTCGGGCAAGAGGCTCATCGCGCCTTTGGCGGCGGCCTTGAGGTCTTGCACCGGGCTCTCGGCGTAAAGCCGGGTCAGGTAGCTCGACAGTGCGCCCACCGGCGGCGCGATCGACATTTCGTTGTCGTTCAGGATGACGAAAACGCGCTTGCCAAGGTGCCCCGCGTGATTGAGCGCCTCGAAGGCCATGCCGCCCGACATCGCCCCGTCGCCGATCACCGCGATCGCATCGCCCGTTTCCGCGCCCAGCTCGCGTGCCATGGCAAAGCCCACTGCCGCCGAGATCGAGGTCGAGCTGTGGCCCGCGCCGAACGGGTCATAGGGGCTTTCCGAGCGCTTGGTGAAGCCCGACAGCCCGCCGCCCATGCGCAGCGTGCGGATGCGGTCGCGCCGCCCGGTCAGGATTTTATGCGGATAGCACTGATGGCCGACGTCCCAGATGACCTTGTCGCGCGGCGTGTCAAAAACGGCATGCAGCGCCACGGTCAGCTCGACCACGCCCAGACCCGCGCCCAGATGGCCGCCGGTGACGGAGACAGCCGAGATCGTCTCGCTGCGCAATTCCTGGGCCAGTTGCTTGAGCTCGCGGTCGCTCAGCCCCTTCATGTCAGAGGGCAGGCGCACGCGATCCAGGATCGGGGTCTTCGGGGTCTCGCTCATCATGCGTCCCGGGTTCAGGTCAATTCCTGCGGGCAATAACGAAGCGCGCCGCATCCCGCAAGTTTTGCGCGGCCGCACCATAGGGGGCAAGGGCGGATTCGGCCGCTTCGACCAGTTCGGCGGCGCGCGATTTCGCCGCATCGAGCCCCAGAAGCGAAACAAAGGTCGCCTTGCCGGCGTCCGCATCCTTGCCGACACGCTTGCCGGTGGCGGCCTCGTCGCCCTCGACATCGAGGATGTCATCCGCGATCTGGAAGGCCAGCCCGAGCGCATCGGCATAGGTCGCCAGCGGCGCGCGATCGGTACCTGCGAGGATCGCGCCCGCCTCGGCGGAAAAGCGAATGAGCGCGCCGGTTTTGCCCGCCTGAAGCCGGGTGATCTCGGGCAGGGTCAGGGGGGTGGGGGCGCTTTCGGCGGCGATGTCGAGCGCCTGTCCCAGCACCATGCCTTCGGCGCCCGAGGCGCGCGCCAGCGCCGCGACCAGTTCGATGCGCCGCTCGGCGGGCCCGAGCGAGGGCGTGCAGCACAGATCGAACGCCAGCGTCTGCAGCGCGTCACCGACCAGCACCGCCATCGCCTCATCCCATTTCACGTGAACGGTGGGCAGCCCGCGGCGCAGGTCGTCGTCATCCATGCAGGGCATGTCGTCATGCACCAGCGAATAGGCGTGCAGCGCCTCGACGGCGGCGGCGGCGGGCAGGGCCTGCGCCTCGGAGATGCCGAAAAGTGCCGCGCTTTCCAGCACGAGGAAAGCACGCAGGCGTTTTCCGCCCTGCGCGGCATAGGCCATCGCATCGCGCAGGCCACCCTCAGGCAGCCGTGCG
This sequence comes from Pseudothioclava arenosa, assembly GCF_002358085.1. GTDB lineage: Bacteria > Pseudomonadota > Alphaproteobacteria > Rhodobacterales > Rhodobacteraceae > Pseudothioclava > Pseudothioclava arenosa. The sequence goes on along the minus strand of NZ_NTJD01000005.1, from coordinate 74,533 downwards.
ATCGCAGCGTCCAGCTCGGCCTGAACGGCGGTCTGAACCTCTTGCAGGCGCGCTTCGAACATCAGAGCCCTTCAGCCGGCGTGGTGCCCGTGGGCTGGCCCGACTGATCGAGCGTGATCTTCTCGACCCGCTCCTCGGCGGCCTTCAGAAGTTTGGCGCAATGCGCTTTCAGCGCCGCGCCGCGTTCATACAGCGCGATCGACTGATCGAGCGCCACATCGCCGCGTTCGAGCTGGCCGACGACCCCTTCGAGTTCCTTCATCGCCTGCTCGAAACTCATCGCGTCAATATCGCTCATCCGCCCTGATCCCTGAAAAAACCGATTGCCCTTCCAAACCACATCCGGCCCGCCCTGTCGAGATCGCGGGCGGGGTTCGGGGCGGGTGGGCCGCGTTTCAGGGCGGGGCTATTGCTGCAGTGCCTCGAGATAGGTCGCGAGTGAGAGCACCCGGCCGCGGGTTTCCAGTGCCTCGTTATAGGATCTCTCCACCCCGTCGTCGGTCTCGGCCATGAACAGGTCGCCGAAGACCGGCATCGGACCGCCATGGGCGCGAACGCCCGTGCGCCCGTCGATGGTGTGGATGACCCGCAGCATCGGGAACGCGCCATCATTGTGCGCGCTCAGCGTGGTCAGGTCGGCGGGCGCGACCGTGAGATACTCGGCCATCGGCCCGCCCCCCTTGGCGTCCGTGCCGTGGCAACTCGCACAATACTGGGTAAAGAGCTTCTCGCCGACCATCGGGCCTTCCGCCCATGTCGGACTTGCCGCCACGCAAAGCGCCGCAGCGATCATCCAAGGTGCAACACGCATTTTCTCCTCCCAGATTAAACGTGAAGAGAAAAGCCTGCGCCCTTGCCGCTGGGTCAGCCGTGATCTGCGTCAACGACAGATCGGGCGATCCGTGCTATGGCGGCCCAGCAAAAAGGGCCGTCTCTGAGAGACGGCCCTTCGAGATCTACGGAGATGGTCCGGTTAGGGTCTTGGCGACCAGCCGGCCCAGTCAAGGTTCTTTGCCCTAGGGTCTGCCCTCAGGCCACGGCCCCCCTGACTGTCCCGATACCTCTCTCCAATATCACTCTCGACACTGGACCACCTCCTTTCATTGCGCTGCCGTTATCCACAGGCTGACACAGATTTTGTGTTTGTCAAAAACTTTCACGCAACCTGTGGCGAAAGTTTCGTGACAATTGCCTTAAAAGGAAGCAGCGCGATCAAGGAAAGGGCGATTTTCACAACCCAGTCTGCTACCGCTAACGAAACCCAGAGCGGCGCCATTGCGCCGAAGCCCAGGAGCGGTACGGCCTCGTTCGCCCAAGACACGTCATTGCCCGGTTCGAGGAAGGCCAGTTGCCCGGCGAAGGCGATCGAGAAGAAGATCGCCGTGTCGAGCGACGAGCCGACGATGGTCGAGACCAGCGGCGCTTTCCACCACTGGCCACCGCGCATCCGGTCAAAGACGGCGACGTCCATCAGCTGCGCGATCAGGAAGGCGGTGCCCGAACCCACGGCGATGCGCAGGGTCACGGCCGGGTATTCGAAGCCGTCGCCCTGCAGCATGATCTGCGAGCCGATCAGCGAACAGGCGACACCGACGACGAAGCCGGCAAAGATCACGCGGCGCGCGGAGGCCGGGCCATAGACCCGGTTCATCACGTCGGTGACGAGGAAGGCGAAAGGATAGGTAAAGGCGCCCCAGGTGAGCCAGTCGCCCACGAGGAACTGAACAAGGATGTTCGAGGCCACGACGATGGTGGCCATGGCAAGAATGCCAGGAAGGGTGCGTTTCATTTTTCTGAACCGTTTTTACATGGTCGCGGTGACATGGCCCGCACGACGCACGGGCAGGCGGGCGAATACGCGCGCGGGGGGCGGCGAGTCAATGAAAATCGCGCGGCGCCAGACGGTATTCGACGATCTCGGTGCGTTGCAGCAGGCGGAAATTGTCATCCGAGATCATCGTCAGCCGGATCGCGCCCTGCGCGTCGCGCCAGACGGCGAGTCCTTCAAGGTTGTCATGCCGGCCCGCGCGGGTTTGCAGTAGCACCTCGCCGCCCGTGATCCGGTCGCCCTCGATGGTGAAGACGCGGACGCGGCTGAGAAAGCCAAGCAGGCCCCAGAAATCCCGCTCCAGCAGGTAGAACCGGCCGTCCGGGCCGAAATCCGCGCCGACCGGCAGCCAGTCGCCATCGCGCGGGATCGCGAAGGGCTGGTCCCAGGCGCCGTTTCGATAGCGGAACACCGGGAAGGGGCGGGTCAGCTTGCCCGAGCGCTCGGGCAGCGCGTAAAGCGCGCCCTCGGCGTCGATCGCAAGCGCCTCAAGCCCCGAGTTCGGTTGCAGATCGCGGAATGCATCGGGGCGCGGCAAGGGCGCGGAGGGGCCATCATCGCGCGGGTAATGCGCGACGCGGTGCAGGCCTTCGAAGCTGATGAAGGCCGATCCGTCCGGGGCCAGCGCCAGCCCCTCGGAATCGCCTTCGCTGCGCCGCAGGGGCCGCCCGCTCTGGTTCTGCAAGACCGCCGGAGGGCTGGCCGAAACGCTGCGGATCGTGCCCTCGGCATCGCGCTCGATCTGGCCGCGCCAGATCGTCCCACGATCCGAGATCGTCGTGAACCCGACGCCATCCTCTGAAAGCTCCAGCCCCGAGAACCCGCCGAAGGCCGGATCGTCGCCGCGCCAGCGGATGCTTTGCAGAAACTCCGCGCGCGCAGGCTCTTCGGCGCCGCTTGAGGCCGTCAGCAACAGGCAGGCTGCCAGCGCGACAGCGGCTTGGCTCAACGTGCGGCCAGAACGTTTCTGCATTCCCGAGGCAGGTCCGACAGAGTGTAGGTTTTCGCGCCCTTCTTCGGCGGGCCCTTGGGCTTTGCTGGCGCGGTTTTCGGCGGGTTCAGATAGTCGGTCACCCACCAGGTCAGCGTTTCATCGCACCCGTCGCCGCCCTTCGAGAGGCTGCGCACGGTCGGTTTCTGGGTCTCGCAATTGCGCGCGCCCTTGGGGCATTTCAGCCGCACGTGGAAATGGGTGTTATGGCCATAGATCGGGCGCACCTTTTGCAGCCAGGCGCGGTCGGAACCGGCGGTACGGCACATCTCGATCTTGACGGCGGCGGCGACAAAGACGCGATCGACGCGCGGGTCCGAGGCGGCCGCCTTCAGCAGCGCCATGTGCTGACCCGACCAGTTGCCGTTCACCGCGCGCTGGTCGTTGGTGCGCACCGAGATCGAGCTGATCTTTTCGCGTTCGCTGCGCGAGAGCTTCAACGATTTGGGCGGCAGCATCCAGATATCGGCATCAAGCCCGATCTGGTGGCTGGCATGGCCGCCGGTCATCGGGCCGCCGCGCGGCTGCGAGATATCGCCGACGTAAAGCCCCTTCCAGCCGGGCAAGCTCGCGGCATAGCGCGAAAGGTCCTGCAGGAAGGTGATCATTTCGGGGTGGCCCCAGTTGCGGTTGCGCGACAGTCGCATCGCCTGCCAGGTCGGCCCGGTTTCGGGCATCGCCACCAGCCCCGCCGCGCAGCCCTTGGAATAGAAGCCGATCGGCTCCGGGTCTTGTCGCGAGGGGGTGGCTTTCGCACCGAAGAGATTGCGCGCGAGCTGCTCGGCCTCGGCCGCGCCGCCAAGGGTTGCGATCAGGCAAAGGGCGGCAAGGAGGGTTCGAAACATAGGCTGTCCTGCTCGGATCACGGATCGTGGGCTTCGCCTTCGGGCTTGACGAATGCTAGCAGCACGAGGCCCAGGAGGAAAAGGCCGATCAGGGGCGATACGCCGAAACGCGCCGATCCGGTCGCGGTGGTGACCACGTAGATCAGCGCGGGCGCCATGAACGAGGTCGCCCGCCCCGACAGCCCGTAAAGCCCGAAGCTCTCGGTGGGCGCGGCGGGGTCGCAATGGCGCACCATCAGCGTGCGCGAGGCCGCCTGCAGCGTGCCGCCCATGCCGCCGATCAGGATGCCGCAGATAAAGAACAGGATGTCGGGCAGGCGCGATCCCTCGGCCAGCGGCATGCCGAAAAGGCTTTCGCGGGTCATGCCGACGATCAGCACCACCACCCCGATCAGCACCCAGATCGCGCCGGTAATCACCGGCTTCGGCCCCAGTCGTGCATCGAGCTTGCCGCCCAGCCAGCTGAAGAAGGCCGCGGCCACGCCCGAGACGATGCCGAAGATGCCGATCGTCACGATCGACCAGTCGAGCACCAGATTGGCATAGACCCCGCCAAAACCATACAGCCCGTTCAGCGCGTCGCGGTAGAACATCGAGGACAGGAGATAAGAGGTCAGGCTGCGCTTGTGGCGAAGCCCGCGCAGCGAGCGCCCAAGGATGCCAAGCGCCGCGCGAAACGAGGTGCGCCGCGTGGCCTTGGGCTCATGCACCCACATCACGTAGGGGATCATGAACACCAGATACCAGAGCGCGGTGAACGGCCCGACCGCCCGGGTGCCAGCGAAGCTTCCGCTTTCAAACAGGCCCAGCCCGGGCGTGAGTCCGATCAGCGTGCGCCCGTCGGGTTGCTCGGCCAGAAACAGCAGCACGATGGCCAGCGCGACAAGCCCTCCGACATATCCAAAGGCAAAGCCCGATCCCGAGACCTTGCCGATCTCGTCGCGCGAAATCAGGCTGGGCAGCTGCGCATTGATGAAGATCAGGGCGAATTCGGCGCCGATGAAGCCGAGCCCGAAGGCCAGCAGCATCGCGAAGGCATTGCCGCCCGCCGGATCGGTGAACCAGAGCGCCGCCGCGCCCAGCACGTAGAGCACCGAGAACCCCAAAATCCACGGCCGACGCCGCCCCGAGGAATCCGCCAGTGCCCCCATCAGTGGCGCGCCGAAGCCGATCAGCAGCCCCGAGATCGTCAGCATCATCGACCAGAGCGATTGCGCCTGCGCATCGGCGGCGCTTTCGTCGAGGCCGCTCGAAACCAGCCAGGCCGAGGCGACCGAGGCAAAGAACGGGCCGTAGATGAAGGTTAACAGGACGGTGTGATACGGCTGGCTGGCCCAGTCGAAAAAGAACCAGCCCCAGATGCGTTTCTTCGCGCTGACCATTCCGGCCCCCTGTCTGCTCCGCGTCCTGTACCGCGCCGCGCGATCAAGCCCGAATTCGGCAGGTGACGCAAGGTGAATGGGCCGGCTCTAACCTTCGGGCGGCCATGTCCGGGTTGCATCGGCGTCGATCCAGCTCCAGACCCAGTCGGGCAGGGGCGGGCTCTGCGGGCTTTCGCCCATCGCTTCAAGCGCCTGCGCGGGCGGCACCATGCCCTTGCGCGAGGTGATCGCGCCGCGGATCAGCACGGCGGACGAACACTCGCCGTCGCGCCACATGCTTTGCTCCATGTAGAGGAACCGATCGTCCCAGCCGATGCAGCGGGTGCGCATCTCGAAGCACTTGAACGCGGTGATGCGGCGGCGATAGCGCACCGTGGCGCCGGCGACGACGATGCCCCATTTCTGGCGTTGCAGCATCGCCCAGAGCCCGGTGCGGATCGAGATCCCGACGCGGCCAAGGTCGTACAACGTCAGCGTGCGGCCGTTGTTCAGCTCCATCCAGGGGTCGATATCCCAGGGCCAGCAGATGTGCTGGCTGACATGGGTGTCGAGAATGCCAAGACGCGGGGCGCGCCGCGCCGAAAGGGCGGCCTTGAAGAAACGGGCATAGGGATACATCGCGGGCCTCCTGATCCATCGGTGCCGCGCTGCGGCAAGGCCGTCAACGTGGACGTTACGGCACATGCGCGTGATCTGGCGGTTGCACGCGCGCGCCCGAGGCCTTACCTGTGTGTCAAGTCCAACGGAGGCAGGCATGGTCACGCTTTATCAGGCACTCGATATGATCCTCGGGGTCGTCTATTTCGTCATGATCGCGCATATCGTGATGAGCTGGCTGATTAACTTTCAGGTGCTCAACCTGCGCCAGCCGCTGGTCGCGCAGATCTGGTACGGGCTCAATAGCGTGCTCGAGCCGATCTATTCGCGCATCCGGCGCTTCCTGCCCAATACCGGCATGCTGGACCTCGCGCCGCTGGTGGCCTTCATCCTGATCATCATCCTGCGTCAGGCGCTGCGCAACAACGCCGGCTTCTTCTACAGCGCCGCCGGGTTCTGATCGGTGGCGGCCGACGGGGTGGCTTCGGCGGGGCAGACCCCCGAGGGCCTTCTGGCCAGCGTCTTCGGCTTTCAGGCCTTCCGCCCCGGGCAGGAGGAAATCGTGCGCGCGGTGATCGCGGGGCGCGACACGCTGGCGATCATGCCGACGGGCGGCGGAAAGTCCCTGTGTTTCCAACTGCCCGCGCTGTGCCTGCCCGGCCTGACCGTGGTGATCTCGCCGCTGATCGCGCTGATGCGCGATCAGGTCCGGGCACTGCGCGAAGCGGGGGTCGAGGCGGGCGCCCTGACTTCGGGTAATACCGAAGAGGAAACCGAAGAGGTGTTTGCCGCGCTTGATGCAGGGCGGCTGAAACTCCTCTACATGGCGCCCGAGCGACTGGCCTCGGGTGCAGCATTGGCCTTGCTGCGGCGCAGCAAGGTTGCGCTGATCGCGGTCGACGAGGCCCATTGCGTCAGCCAGTGGGGCCATGATTTCCGCCCCGATTACCTGCGCATCGGGGAACTCAAGCGCGCGCTGGGCGTGCCGCTGGCCGCCTTCACCGCGACCGCCGACGAAGAGACCCGCGCCGAGATTGTCGCGCGGCTCTTCGAGGGCCGCCAGCCCGCCGAGTTTCTGCGCGGCTTTGACCGCCCGAACATCCATCTCGCCTTCGCGCCCAAGGATCAGCCGCGGCGGCAGATCCTCGATTTCGCTGCGCAGCGAAAAGGCCAGTCGGGCATCGTCTATTGCGCCTCGCGCGCCAAGACCGAGGCGCTGGCGGCGGCGCTGCGCGAGGCCGGTCACGCCGCCTGCCACTACCACGGCGGCATGGAGGCCGAGGATCGTCGTCTGGTCGAGGCCCGGTTTCAGCGCGAGGACGGGCTGATCGTGGTGGCGACGGTGGCCTTCGGGATGGGCATCGACAAGCCCGACATCCGCTGGGTCGCCCATGCCGATCTGCCCAAGTCGATCGAGGCCTATTATCAGGAAATCGGTCGTGCCGGTCGCGATGGCGCCCCGGCCGAGACCTTCGCACTCTTCGGACCTGATGACATTCGCCTGCGCCGCGTTCAGATCGACGAGGGCCTTGCACCGCCCGAGCGCAAGGCGGCCGACCACGGGCGGCTGAATGCACTTTTGGGTCTGGCCGAGGCGATTGGCTGTCGGCGTCAGCAGCTCCTGGCCTATTTCGGCGAAACCTTGGCCGAGCCCTGCGGCAATTGTGATCTCTGCGATCGCCCGCCCGAGACGTTCGACGCGACCGAGGCCGTGCGCAAGGCGCTTTCGGCCGCGTTGCGCACCGAGGAAAGCTATGGCGCCGGCCATCTGATCGAGATCCTGCTTGGGCAGGACACCGACAAGATCCGCGCGCGCGGGCACGACCGGCTGCCAACCTTCGGCGTCGGGTGCGACATGACGCGCGCGCAATGGCAGGCGTTGTTCCGGCAGATGATGGGGCATGACCTGCTGCGGCCCGATGCTGCGCGGCATGGGGCGTTGGTGATGACGCGGCGCGCACATCCGATTCTGCGCGGCGAAGAACGGATTACGCTGCGCAGCGATCTGGTGAAGCGCGCGAAATCGGGGCCGGTGGTCAAGGCGTTGGTGTCGGACGAGGACGCGCCGCTTTTGTCGGCGCTGAAGGCCAAGCGCCGCGCGCTGGCCGAGACGGCGGGCCTGCCGGCCTATATGATTTTCAACGATCGCACCCTGATCGAGATGGCAGAAACGCGGCCCGCGAGCCTTGATGCGATGGCGCGCGTGAACGGGGTCGGCGCGAAGAAGCTGGAAAGCTACGGACGCGCGTTCCTTGAGGTGATTGCGGGTGAAGTACCCGAGCAGCATCCGCAGCGGCGGCGCCTGGCTGGCAGCGCGGCAGGCGAGATTTTCGATCAGCTCGCCGAGGCGCAGCAACGGCTTGCGCGTGGCGAAGACGGGCTTGCGCGGCAACTGAGCCTGAGCGCCTCGGAATTGCGCCGGATCGCCGAGGCGCGCCCGCGCACGACCGCCGAGTTGTCGCGGATCGGCGGCATGACGGCACCCAAGATCGAGCGCTTTGGCGATGCCTTTCTGGAAATCATCGCACAGTTTCGGTGATTACTCCGGCGCTTGATTGCTTCCGCCCGGATCGCGCGCATCATCCGGGACATGCGCCAGAATGCGGGTTTCGATCAGCGTCTTTTTCAGCGGCTTGGTCAGGTAGAAATCCACCCCGGCGGCAAGGATCTCATCGGCGTCGCCGTCCATCGCATGGGCGGTCAGCGCACAGATCGGCACATGCCCTCCCTGCGCTGCCTCGCGGTCGCGGATTTCACGGGTCGCCGTGCGCCCGTCCATTTCGGGCATCGAGATATCCATCAGGATCAGATCGGGCGCGAAGCTCTGCCACAGATCGACCGCCTCGCGCCCGTTATTGGCAAAGCGCAGGTCGATATCGAGATGTTTGAGCATCTTGCGCAGAACCAATTGGTTCGTCCGATTGTCTTCCGCGGCCAGGACACGCATCAGGCGCGAGGCGATCTTGGGCGCTGACGCCGGAGGGGGCGTTGGCGTGTTCTCGGCAACAGGTTCGGAGAGCCGCAGCAGCACCCGATAGAGATCGGAGCGCAGAACGGGCTTTTCGAGGCATCTGATCTGATCGGAAAACGCGGCGGCCTCCGAGATAGCCTGCGGGTCGGAGGTCAGCATCAGGATCGGGGTCGTCAGGCCCAGATGTTGCAGGTTCTGCGCCAGTTCGAGTCCGTTCATTTCGGGCATCCGGTAGTCCGTCAGCACGACATCGAATTGCGTGCCGTCCTCGATGGCCTGCAACGCCTCGGCGCCGGATCGGCAAAGTGTGACGTCGAGCCCGTAGGTCTGCAGCTGGCGTTCGAGGATGACGCGGTTCACCAGAAGGTCGTCGACCACAAGCGCGGCGCGTAGCGTGATCGGGGCCTGCATTTCCATACGCGGTTCTGGCGGTTCCGCGCGTTCGACGGTGATGCGGAAGCCGAAACAGGAGCCGCGCCCCAACTCGCTATCGACCCAGACGTCGCCGTCCATCAGCTCGACGAGGCGGCGCGTGATCGCGAGGCCCAACCCGGTGCCTTCGAATTTCCGGTTGGTCTCGGCCTCAACCTGATTGAACTCGCCAAACACATGTTCGAGGTTCTCGGGCGCGATGCCGATCCCGGTATCCTCGACCGAGACGTGCAGCTCATAGCGCGCGTCCTGCTTTTCGAACCCGACGACGCGGGCGAGCACATGGCCGGTTTCGGTGAATTTCACCGCATTCCCGATCAGGTTGGTCAGCACTTGCCGCATCCGCCCCGGATCGGCGAGGAAGCGTGTCGGTAGGAACATGTCGTAATCGACCAGAAGGCGGACGTCTTTCTTGCTGGCCATCGGTTGCAGCAGGATCATGATCTCGTGCAGGCAGCGTTCGAGGTCGAATTCCTCGGGGTAGAGGCGCAGCCTCTCGGCCTCGATCTTCGAATAGTCGAGTACATCGTTGATGATCGCCAAAAGCGCCTCGCTCGACGAGCGAATGGTCTCGGCGTAAAGGCGTTGCTCTTCGCTCAGCTCAGTATCGCAGATCAGCTCGGCCATGCCGATGACGCCGTTCATTGGCGTGCGGATCTCGTGACTCATATTGGCAAGAAAAGCGGATTTGGCGCGGTTCGCGGCCTCGGCCTTGTCGCGCGCCTCGCGCAGCGCCTCTTCGCGTTCGATGATCGGCGTGATGTCTTGCACGAGGCAAACCAGGTCGCCATCCGAGCCCCAGCGATCGGTCAGCCGCAGGTGCCGACCCTTGTAGGTCGTGACCACGAGCGGCTCGATCCGCTTGCTATGGATGCGCGCAATCATCTCGTGATGCCAATCCTGCGGGTCGCGCCCGTCCAGATCGACCAGCCCCGAGCTGCCCACGACCTTAAGCACCGCGTCATAGCTCACTCCGGCCGCGATCGCGACCTCACCGCGGAAAAAAGACAGATAGGCCTGGTTCGCGCAGACCAGCTTGAGGTCCGGGTCGAACACCGCGAAGCCGTCCTGCACGGTTTCGATCGCATCCCAGAGCCTGCGCCGTGCCAAGAGCGCCATCGAATTCGCGCGCTCCAGATCAACGAGTACGCGCGAGTTTTCGCCTTTCAGCGAGGCGGCTTCCGATAAAGCGCGTTCAAGCCCGCTGCGCTGCTCGACAAGCTGATCGGAAAGCGCGCGCGCATGCTGCGCGAGCTTCTGGTTCGCGGCGAACAACTCGTGCTTCTTCTGCTCCAGCAGCCGCTCCGCCGCGAGCCTTGCCCGACGCTCCTGTGCGAGCTTGTCGGCTATCGTGGAATGCATGCTCATGTGACCCGCCAAAAGAACCTACGGGTCGAAAATAGAAGAGGGCGCGTGAATTAACCCTTAATCCACGCGCCCCCAAGGCTTCGAATTATGTAAAATTGGGATTACATGCGTTCGATCGCGACCGCGATGCCCTGACCGCCGCCGATGCACATGGTCAGCAGGGCGCGTTTGCCGCCGGTGCGTTCCAGTTCATAGAGCGCCTTGACCGCGAGGATCGCGCCGGTCGCGCCGATCGGGTGGCCAAGCGCGATCGCGCCGCCGTTCGGGTTGACCTTGGCGGGGTCAAGGCCCAGCTCTTTCGACACGGCCAGAGCCTGCGCCGCGAAGGCTTCGTTCGACTCGATGACGTCGAAGTCATTGATGTCGAGCCCGGTGCGCTCGCAGAGCTTGCGCACGGCGGGGATCGGACCGAGGCCCATCACCTCGGGGCGCACGCCCGCGACGGCATAGCCGAGGATGCGCGCGCGCGGCTTGAGACCCGCGGCGGCGGCGGCGTCTTCGCGCGCCAGAACCAGTGCGGCGGCGCCGTCATTGATGCCCGAGGCGTTGCCGGCGGTGACGGTGCCGTCCTTCTTGAACACGGTGCGCAGGCCCGAGAGCGCCTCGATCGTGGTGGCTTTGGGGTGCTCGTCGGTGTCGAAGACAGTCACGCCCTTGCGGGTCTTGATCTCGACCGGGACGATTTCGTCCTTGAAGTTGCCGGCTTCGATCGCGGCCTGGGCGCGGCGCTGGCTTTCCAGAGCGAAGGCGTCCTGTTCTTCGCGCGAGATCGACATCTCGCAGGCGACGTTCTCGGCGGTCACGCCCATGTGGCCGGTGCCGAAGGGGCAGGTCAGGGCGCCGACCATCATGTCGATCATGCGCGCATCACCCATCTTCTGACCGAAGCGGGCGACCTGCGAGATGTAGGGGGCGCGGCTCATGCAGTCGGCACCGCCGGCGAGCGCGAAATCGGCTTCGCCTTCGCGCAGCGCCTGGGCGGCCGAAACCATCGCTTGCAGGCCCGAGCCGCAGAGGCGGTTCACGTTCATCGCGGGGGTGCCAACCGGCACGCCGGCTTCGACCGAGGCCACGCGCGAGAGATACATGTCGCGCGGCTCGGTGTTGATGATATGGCCGAAGACCACATGGCCGATCTGCTCGGCGCTGATGCCCGAGCGGGCAATGGCCTCACGCGAGGCGAAGGTGGCCAGCTCGATCGGGGCAAAGCCCGAGAGGCTGCCGCCAAAGGTGCCGATCGCGGTGCGCGCGCCCGAGAGAATGACGATTCCGGTCATGGTAGGTCTCCGTGTTTAAAAGTTGGCGCAACGTAACGCCGCGCCTGCACAGCACGCTAGTGGGCGTGCGCTGACGTGACGGAACGTAATTTGAAATCGAGGATGCGAAAAGAAAAAAACCCCGGCCGAGGTGGCCGGGGCTCTGTTTCTTGCGCTGGTGGGCGGCTCAGAGATTGAACTCGAGCGCCTTGACCTGCTTGAAGAGGCCGGTCGCAGTCAGCTCTTTGATGATGTCCGCGTCCACGGCAGCATCGAGATAGGCGATCGCGATCGCTTCACCGCCGGCTTTCGAGCGGCCCAGCGTGAAGTTGGCGACGTTGGCGCCGTGCTGGCCGAGCAGGGTGCCCAGCGTGCCGATGATGCCCGGGACGTCGGCGTTGGTGGTGTAGAGCATGTGCTCGCCCACTTCGGCGTCGATGTTGATGCCCTTGATCTGGATGAAGCGCGGCTTGCCATCCGAGAAGCAGGTGCCGGCGATCGAGCGCTCTTTCGATTCCGAGACCACGGTCACCTTGATGTAGCCGTCGAACACGCCCGACTTGTCTTGCGAGGTGGTCGAGATCTGGATGCCACGCTCTTTCGCGACGACCGGGGCCGAGACCATGTTCATGTCGGGCTGCGAGGCCTTCATGATGCCCGCGACCACGGCGGCGTCCAGCGCCTTGAGGTTCATCCCGGCGACGAGCCCGTCATAGGTGATGTTGATCGCCTTGATCGCGTCGTCGGTCATCTGGCCGATGAACGAGCCGAGGTGCTCGGCGAGCTTGACCCAGGGGCCCATGACCTTGGCTTCTTCGGCGGTCATCGAGGGCATGTTCAGCGCGTTTTCCACGGCGCCGTCGAGCAGGTAGTTCGCCATCTGCTCGGCCACTTGCAGCGCCACGTTTTCCTGCGCTTCGGTGGTCGAGGCGCCGAGGTGCGGCGTGCAGACCACGTTCGGCAGGTTGAACAGCGGGTTTTCGACAGCCGGTTCAACCGAAAACACGTCGAAAGCGGCGCCGGCCACGTGGCCCGACTGCAGCATTTCGGCCAGCGCGGCCTCGTCGACCAGACCGCCACGGGCGCAGTTGATGATGCGCACGCCCTTCTTGGTCTTGGCGAGGTTTTCACGCGACAGGATGTTGCGGGTCTGGTCGGTCAGCGGCACATGCAGCGTGATGAAATCGGCGCGCTTGAGCAGCTCTTCGAGGTCGACCTTTTCGACGCCCATCTTCTCGGCCTTTTCTTCCGAGAGGAAGGGATCGTAGGCGATGACCTTCATCTTGAGGCCCTTGGCGCGGTCGCAGACGATGCCGCCGATGTTGCCCGCACCGATCACGCCCAGCGTTTTCGCGGTCAGCTCGACGCCCATGAATTTCGACTTTTCCCATTTGCCGGCATGGGTCGAGGCCGAGGCTTCCGGGATCTGGCGCGCCACGGCGAACATCATCGCGATCGCGTGTTCGGCGGTGGTGATCATGTTGCCAAACGGCGTGTTCATCACGATCACGCCTTTCTTCGAGGCGGCTTCCTTGTCGACGTTGTCGGTGCCGATGCCGGCGCGGCCGACGACCTTGAGGTTGGTCGCGTGCTCGAGCAGGGCGGCGGTGACCTTGGTGGCCGAGCGGATCGCGAGACCGTCGTAATCACCGATCGCGGCGGCGAGCGCTTCTTTGTCTTTGCCGAGTTCCGGGCGGAAATCGACTTCGATGCCGCGGTCCTTGAAGATCTGGATGGCGGCGTTCGACAGCTTGTCGGAAATGAGAACCTTGGGGGCCATGGTGGGCTCCTTTTTCGATGTCTGGATGTCAGGAGGGGCGGGCCGGCGTGGCCCGCCTGTCTGTCAAATCAGGCTTGCGCCGCGATTTCGGCCTCGAAGGCGAATTCGAGCCAGGGCATCAGCGCCGCAACGTCGGCGGTTTCCACCGTCGAGCCACACCAGATGCGCAGGCCCGCCGGTGCGTCGCGATAGGCGCCCACGTCGAGGGCCACGCCCTCTTTTTCCAGGCGCTTGGCGACGGCCTTGGCAAAAGCCGCGCCGTCCTTGATGCGATCATCGGTGAACTTCAGGCAGACCGAGGTGGTCGAGGCCGTCGCCGGGTCATTGGCGAGGTTCGCGATCCACGGTTTCTCGGCGCAGAAATCCCAGACCACTTTCGCGTTGGCTTCGGCGCGACCGACGAGGCCCTTGAGGCCGCCGATCGACTTCGCCCAGTTCATCGCGACGAGGTAGTCTTCGACGCAGAGCATCGAGGGGGTGTTGATGGTTTCGCCGACAAAGATGCCTTCGATCAGCTTGCCGCCCTTGGTCATGCGGAAGATCTTCGGCAGCGGCCAGGCGGGGCTGTAGCTTTCGAGGCGCTCGACAGCGCGGGGCGACAGGATCAGCACGCCATGGCCACCCTCACCGCCCAGCACTTTCTGCCAGGAGAAGGTGGTGACATCGAGCTTGTCCCAGGGCAGCTCCATCGCGAAGGCGGCCGAGGTCGCGTCGCAGATGGTCAGGCCTTCGCGGTCCGCCGGGATCGCATCGCCATTGGCGACGCGCACGCCCGAGGTGGTGCCGTTCCAGGTAAAGACCACGTCGCTGTTGAAATCGACGGTGCCGAAATCGACGATGTCGCCGTAGTCGGCGGTTTTCACGGTGGCGTCGAGTTTCAGCTGTTTCACCACATCGGTGACCCAGCCCGAACCGAACGATTCCCAAGCGCACATGGTCACCGGGCGGGCGCCCAGGAGCGACCACAGCGCCATTTCCACGGCGCCGGTGTCCGAGGCGGGAACGATGCCGATGCGGTAATCCGCGGGCACGCCCAGAATTTCACGGGTGGTTTCGATCGCTTCTTTCAGCTTGGCCTTGCCGACCGCAGCACGGTGCGAACGACCGAGCGGAGCATCAGCAAGCATGTCGAGGGAGAAGCCGGGGATCTTCGTGCAGGGGCCCGAAGAAAAGCGCGGATTGGCCGGACGCGCGGCCGGAGCATTCATTGCCATTGATGGTATCCTTCCAGATAAACGCCCCTCGTTGGGGAGGGGTGTCCCACCGACGCACATACTCGGGTTGCCCCCACTGGCACAAGAGGGAAAATTCGTCTAATCCGCCGCTTCAGGACACGATTGCGACATCCCCGAAAGGAGCGCCCATGTATATCGCCACCTTGCTTGTTTCGCCTCTCAAGGCCGATCTGGACGCCACAACGGTAGAATCGCTGCGCAATGCCTGGGGTGGGGGTGAGGCAAAATGGCTCAACCCCAATGTCGCCGCCGAGTTCGCGATTCCGGCGGTGCCCGCGAATCGCTGGGAGGCCTGGGAGGGCCTGCAGGGGCTGGGCGTGGACCTTGTCGTGCAGCCCGCCGAGGGGCGGCGCAAGAAGATGCTGCTGGCCGACATGGATTCGACGATGATCCAGCAGGAATGCATCGACGAGTTGGCCGATGTGGCGGGCGTCGGCGAGCGGGTCAAGGAAATCACCGCCCGCGCGATGAATGGCGAGCTGGATTTCGAGGGCGCGCTGACCGAGCGTGTGGGCCTGTTGCGCGGCCTGCCCGAGGGCGTGATCCAGACCGTCATCGAAGAGCGCATCACCTTCATGCCGGGCGGCCATGACCTGCTGGCGACGATGAAGGCGAACGGCGCCTATTGCGCGCTGGTCTCGGGCGGGTTCACGGCCTTCACCGGCTTTGTCGCCGAGACGCTGGGGTTTGATGAGAACCGCGCCAATATCCTGCTGATCGAAGAGGGCAAGCTGACCGGCGTGCCCTCGCGCCCGATCCTTGGCCGCGAAGCCAAGGTGCAGGCGCTCGAGGAAATCACCGCGCGGCTGGGGCTCACGCATGACGAGGTGATGGCGGTGGGTGACGGCGCCAACGATCTGGGGATGCTGAACCTTGCGGGCGCGGGGGTTGCGCTGCACGCCAAACCTTCGGTTGCCGCGCAATGCGATATCCGCATCAACCACGGCGACCTCTCGGCGCTGCTGTATATTCAGGGTTACGCGGTCGCGGACTTCGCCTGAACCGGCACGCCGCCGCGCCAGATGCTGCGCAGCATCCAGTCGTCCGACAGGTGAACCAGATCGGCGGGTGCGCCGGGCGCCAACCGCCCGGCCTCGGCTCCGATGAGATCGGCGGGGATGCGCGTGGCCATCGCCAGCGCGCGCTCGGGTGAAATGCCGACCTGCTCGATCATCAGCTTGATTGCCTGAGGCAGGGCCAGATCCGCGCCCGCCAGCGTCCCGTTTTCCAGCCGCAGCGCGTTTTCGCTGCGCAGAATCCGTCGCCCGCCCAGTGTGAACTCGGTCATCGCGGTGCCCGCGCAGGCCATCGCGTCAGTGACCAGAAACATCTCGCCCGCGGGCTTCGCGGCCAGCGCGATGCGCAGCGTCTCGGGGTGGACATGGATGCCGTCCGCGATTAGCCCGGCGGCCAGCGGCAGGGCCAG
Organism: Pseudothioclava arenosa; assembly: GCF_002358085.1. Lineage (GTDB taxonomy): Bacteria > Pseudomonadota > Alphaproteobacteria > Rhodobacterales > Rhodobacteraceae > Pseudothioclava > Pseudothioclava arenosa. The sequence continues at coordinate 58,422 of NZ_NTJD01000005.1, read as the reverse complement.
CGCCGCGCCCACCAGCCCCGGCGCGCGCGACTGCATCTGGCTCATCGCGTTGAACAGATGGGTGACCATAGCCGCTCCCGCCCGCTGCGCGACATGGGCCTCTTCGAAACTGCATTCGGCATGGCCGAGGCTCACCACGATGCCCGCGCGCACCAGCGTCGCGATCTGCTCGGGCGTGGCCGAGGCCGGCGCCAGCGTGATCATCAGCGCGGGCAGCCCGGCGCGCGCCTCGCAGTAAAGCTCGATGTCGTCCTGATCGAGCGGCCGGATCAGCGCCGGATCATGGGCGCCGTGTCGCCGCGGGTCCAGATGCGGCCCCTCCAGATGCAGACCCAGTAACCCCGGCACCCGCCCGACCGAAGCCACGCCCGCCGCCAACACCGCGCGGGTGGCCTGCGGCGTGTCGGTGATCAGCGTCGGCAAGAGCCCCGTCGTGCCCAGCCGCGCATGGGCCGCGCAGATCGTCGCGATCTGCTCGGGGTTGGCCGCGCCATCGAGCATCACGCCGCCGCCGCCATTCACCTGTAGGTCGATCAACCCGGGCGCCAGCACGCCACCGGGCAGGGCCAGAACCGGCGCGTCAGGCAGCGTCGTACGCGGGCCAATCGCCCCGATGCGCCCCGCCTCGATCAGCAGTGATAGCCCCACGTGCAGGCTCTGCCCGTCGAAAATCCGCGCCCCGGTAAGGATCTGCCTGTCCATCTGCTCTCCATTGGCGGCCCACGCCGCCCGCGCCAGATTGCCAAAGCCCGCAGGCGGGCGAAACCCCCGATCACGATCGCGCGCGGCGATGGACAGTCCGCGCTGCCCCGGCCTATCCTGCAGAAAATGGGAGGCCCGTCCGCGAGTTGCGCAAACCGCTTTTGTTTCTTGTCCTGATCGTGGTGGCTCTGGCGGCTCTGGCCGTGGTGGCAGAGCCCGATCTGGCACGGCTGCAAGACTGGCGCGCGGCGCTGGAGGATTTGCGGGCGGCGCGGCCTGTCGCGCTCGCCGGTGGGTTCTTTGCGGCCTATGTCGGGGTGACGGCGCTGTCCCTGCCGCTCGCGGTGCCGATGACGCTCTTGGGTGGGGCGGTGTTTGGTTTCTGGCAGGCGCTGGTGCTGATTTCCTTTGCCTCGACGATCGGGGCGACGCTGGCCTTTCTGGCCGCGCGTTATCTGGCGCGCGATTGGGTGCGGGCGAAGCTCGGCGGGCGGCTTGCCGCGATTGAACGCGGCGTGGCGCGCGACGGCGGGTTCTTCCTGTTTTCGCTGCGACTCATTCCGGTGGTGCCGTTTTTCGCGATCAATCTTGCCTTCGGGCTGACTGGCATGCGGGTCGCGCGGTTCTACGGCATTTCGCAAATCGGGATGTTGCCGGGCACCGCTGCTTATGTCGCGGCGGGGGCGCAGCTGGGCCAGATCCAGAGTCTCTCGGGGATCCTCTCGCCCGGGCTGATCGCGGCTTTCGTGGCGATCGGGCTTTTGCCCTGGGTCGCGCGGGCGGCGCTGGCGGTGCTGCGGAGACGGCGCGCGCTGCGCGGCTACACGCGCCCGGCGCGGTTCGACCGCAACCTGATCGTGATCGGCGCGGGGGCGGCGGGGCTGGTCGCGGCCTATGTCGGCGCGGCCGCCAAGGCTCGCGTCACGCTGATCGAGGCCGAGCGGATGGGCGGCGATTGCCTGAACTCGGGCTGCGTGCCGTCAAAGGCGCTGATCGCCTCGGCGCGGGCCGCCAGCGAGGCGCGCGCGGCGGCGGATCTGGGCATTCACGCCGCGCCGCGCGTCGATTTCCCGGCGGTGATGGCGCGGGTGCAAGAGGTGATCGCGCAGGTCGCGCCGCATGACTCGGTCGAGCGATACGAGGGCCTTGGCGTCGAGGTGCTGCGTGGCCACGCCCGGCTGGTCGATCCCTGGACGGTCGAGGTGGCGGGCCGCCGCCTGAGCGCGCGCGGCATCATTCTGGCGACGGGCGCCGCGCCCGTTCTGCCCGACCTGCCGGGGCTTGCGACGGTCGCGCCGCTGACCTCGGAAACGCTGTGGGATTACCTCGCGGGGCTGCCCGCGCCGCCCGCGCGCCTGGCCATTCTGGGCGGTGGTCCGATCGGCTGCGAGATCGCGCAGGCGCTGGCGCAGCTGGGCGCGGGCGTGACGCTGATCGAGGCCGGGCCGCGGCTCTTGCCGCGCGAAGAACCCGAGGCCTCCGCTGCGGTTGATGCTGCGCTGCGGCGTAACGGGGTCGAGGTCTTGCTCGGGCAGGCGGCGACGCGCTGCGGTACCGATGACGGGCGCTGGATCGAGCTTTCGGACGGGCGCCGGATCGGGTTTGACGCGCTGCTTGTCGCGGTGGGGCGGCGCGCGCGGCTGACGGGGTTCGGGCTGGAGGAGCTGGGCTTGCCCGTCGACCGTGTGATCGAGACCAACGCCTGGCTGCAGACGCTGATGCCGCATATCTATGCTGCGGGCGATGCTGCGGGTCCGCTACAACTGACCAATGCGGCGGGGCATCAGGGCTGGGTGGCCGCAGCCAATGCGCTGGCGCGACCGTTCTGGCGGTTTCGGGCCGATGCCGCGCCGATCCCGGCGGCGGTTTTCACCTCGCCCGAGCTGGCCCGCGTCGGGCTGACCGAGGCCGAGGTGAGCGGCCCGCATGAGGTGGTAACCTATCCGCTCGCAGACCTCGATCGTGCGATTGCCGAGGGCCGCCGGGCGGGCTTCGTCAAGATCGTGACGCCGAAAGGCTCGGACCGCATTCTGGGGGTGACGGTGCTCGGCCCCCATGCCGCCGAGATCATCGCCGAATTCGCGCTGGCGATGCGGCACCGGATGGGCTTGGGCAAGATCCTGGCCACGCCGCATGTTTACCCGTCCTGGGCGGAGGCGGCGAAAAATGCCTCGGGGCGGTGGAAGCAAGGCCACGTCAGCCCGCGCCTGTTGCGTCTGGCGCAACGGTTCATGGATTGGAGGCGCGGATGATCGACGCGCTTTTGCTGCCGGTGCAGCAACGGCTGATGGCGCCGATTGCGGCCTGGACCGACGCGCGGGGGCTGCGCGCCGATCAGGTGACGCTGGCGGGATTCGCGCTGGGGGCGTTGTCGCTGCCCGCTCTTGCTGCGCAGCAATTCGGGCTGGCTCTGGTCTGCATCTTGCTGAACCGGCTGGCCGACGGGCTGGATGGCGCGCTGGCGCGGTGGCAGGGCCCCACCGATCGCGGCGCCTTCCTCGACATCGCGCTGGACTTCGCCTTTTACGCGCTCGTGCCCTTGGGCTTCGCGCTGGCTGACCCTTCGGCGAATGCGCTGGCGGCGGCGGTGCTGATCGCGGCTTTCGTCGGCACCGGTTCAAGCTTTCTGGCCTTTGCGGTGATCGCGGCGAAGCGCGGCATTGCCGCGCCGTCCTACCCGACCAAAGGCATCTATTACCTCGGCGGGCTGACCGAAGGCGCCGAGACCATCGCCTTTTTCGCACTGATCTGCCTGATGCCGCAGGCCTTTGCGCCGCTCGCCTATCTTTTCGCCGCGGCCTGCGCGGTCACCACCTTGTCGCGCTGGCTGATCGGCTGGCGCCTGCTTTCGGAGGATGCATGAGGCTTCTGCTTGCTGCCCTGATCTGCGCCGCCAGCCCTGCGCTCGCGGATTGGAGCGAAACCCTCGCCGCAGCGCGCGGCCAGACCGTTTATTGGCACGCCTGGGGCGGCGATCCGCGCACCAATGCCTTCATCGAGAGGGTCTCGGATCGTGCCGAGGCGGCCTATGGCGTGCGCATCGAGCAGGTGAAGTTGACCGACACCGCCGAGGCCGTGGCGCGGGTGCGCGCCGAAAAATCCGCGGGCCAGTCCGAGGGCGGCGCGGTGGACCTGATCTGGATCAACGGGCCGAATTTCCTTGCGATGAAGGACGAGGGATTGCTGCACGGCCCCTTCGTCGCAGACCTGCCGAACGCGGCCTATCTTGATCTGTCCGAAGGCGCGCCTGCCACGCGCGATTTCACCGTGCCGGTCGAGGGGCTGGAGGCGCCATGGCGGCTGGCGAAATTCGTCTTTGCCTACGATGCCGGGCGCTTGCCGGTGATGCCGCGCGACATGGTCGATTTCCCCGAATGGGCGGCCGAGCATCCGGGGCGGATGACCCATCCGAACCCCGCGAATTTCATGGGGGCGACGTTCCTGAAACAGGCGTTGGTGTCGCTGGCGCCGGACCCGGCGGTGCTGGCGTTGCCGGCAACCGATGAAACCTATGCCGCGCAGGTGGCGCCCTTGTGGGCCTGGTATGACGCGCTGCGCCCGAACCTTTGGCGCGCGGGCCGGGCCTTCCCCGAAAACGAATCCGTGCAGGCGCAGCTCTTGGCGGATGGCGAGATCGACATCGCGATGTTCTTCGATCCGGGCGCGCCGGCGGCACTGGTGGCGCAAGGCGTCCTGCCGGAAACCGTGCGGGTCTCGGTGCCCGAGGCGGGGAGCCTTGGCAATATCTCCTTCGTCGCGATCCCGTTCAATGCCGCGCATCGCGAGGGCGCCGAGGTCATCGCAAACCTGCTGCTTGCGCCCGAGGTGCAGGCCGAGATGCAGAATGTCGAGGTGCTGGGTGCCTATTCGGTGCTGGACCCGGCGCGGCTCGATGCGCCCGCGCGGGCGGCTTTTGCCGCGATCCCGCAAGCGCCGAACCTGCCCGGCCTTGACGAATTGGGCCCGACCCTGCCCGAGCCGCATCCCAGCTGGATGACCCGTCTGGCCGAGGATTGGGCGCGGCGGATGACGCCCTGAGCCCGGGATGGTCCTTGTCGCCGCCCTTATGCTCGTGCTGATCGGCCTGCCGGTTCTGGCGGGGCTTGGGGTCATGCTGGCGCAGGCCTGGGGGCAGGGATGGCCCGATCTGCCGGGGCTGGCGGTGGGGTTGCGGCTGACGCTGGTCACCGGGGTTGGCGCGACGCTCTTGTCGCTGGCGGTGTCTATCCCGCTGGCGCGCTGGCTCTGGGCGCGAGGTGCGGCGCGCGGGTGGCTCGCGCCGTTTCTGGCGGTGCCGCATGCGGCGCTCGGGCTGGGGCTGGCGTTTCTGCTGGCGCCCTCGGGCTGGCTGGTGCGGCTGCTCTCGCCCTGGGCGACAGGGTGGAATCTGCCGCCGCAACTGGTGACGGTAGGCGACCCGTGGGGTGTGACGCTGATCCTTGGGCTGCTGCTGAAGGAGGCGCCGTTTCTGATTTTGGTGACGCTTGTGGCGGCGGCGAACCTGCCGGTCGCGCGGATCATGGCCGAGGGGCGGAGCCTTGGCTATCGGCCCGGCCAGGTCTGGCTGCGCCTGATCTGGCCACAGCTTTACCCGAGCCTGCGCCTGCCCCTGTTCATCGTGCTGGCGTTTTCCCTGTCGGTCGTCGACATGGCGCTGTTGCTCGGGCCGTCGCACCCGCCGACGCTGGCGGTGCAGATTTTGCGGCTGTTCACCGCGCCCGATCCTGCGCTGCAGGGGCCCGCGGCGATGCTGTCGCTGCTCTTGCTGGGGGTGATGGCGGGGGCGATCGGGCTCTGGATCGGGGCCGAGCGTGTGCTGGCCGCGCTGGCCCGGCGTTGGCTGCGGCGTGGAGTGCGCGGGGGCTGGCGGCTCGATGCCGCGCCCGTTCTGGCGGTGTCCGGCGTGGCGCTGGGCGCGGGGGCTGCGGGCGTTTTGCTGCTTTGGTCGCTGGCGACGCGGTGGCATTTCCCGGCTGCCTTGCCCGAAGGGCTTTCTATGGCCGCCTGGCGGGCAGCGCGCTGGGTCGCGCCGGCCGCCGAGACCTTGCTGATCGGCGCGGCGGTGATCTTGGTGGCGCTTCTGCTGGCACTGATCTGGCTCGAGGCCGAAGACCGTTCGGGGCGGCGCCTGCGCCTTGGCGCGTTCATCGTGCTGCCGCTTCTGGTGCCGCAGATCGGGTTTCTGCAGGGGCTTGCCGCGGGGTTCCTGCATCTGGGGCTGCCGCCCGGACGCATCGCCGTGATCTGGGCCGAACTGCTCTTTGTCTTTCCCTACGTGCTTCTGGCGCTGGCCGGGCCGTGGCGCGCGCTGGACCCGCAGCAGGTCATCGCCGCCGCAAGTCTTGGCGCGGGACCGTGGCGCAGGCTCTGGCGGATCAAGCTGCCGCTTTTGGCGGGGCCGTTGGCGACTGCAGCGGCGATCGGTTTCGCGGTGTCCGCCGCGCAGTTTCTGGCGGTGCTCTTGCCCGGCGCAGGGCGGGTGCAGGTGCTGGCGACCGAGGCCGTGGCGCTGGCCTCTGGCGCGGATCGGCGGCTTTCGGCGCTTCATGGGCTGTTGCTCGCCGCGCTGCCGCTGATCGGTTATGCTGCGGCGCTCTGGTTGCCGCTTTGGCTCTGGCGCGACCGCGCCGCGATGAAAGGTTCCGCATGAGCCTGATCCTCGATCACGTGACCCTTGCGCCGCCGGGCGGTGCGCGCCTTTTCGCGCCGCTTGATGTCACGATTGCGCCGGGCGAAGTGCTGTGCGTCACCGGCCCCTCGGGCATCGGAAAATCCAGCCTGATCGCGCTGATTGGCGGCTTCCTGCCGTGCGGGTTTCGGGCCGAGGGGCGCGTCTTGCTGAATGGGGTTGACCTAGCGGGGCAGCCGCCCGAGGCGCGGCGCATCGGGCTCTTGCTGCAAGAGGCGCCGCTCTTCCCGCATCTCTCTGTCGGCGACAATCTGGCTTTTGCGTTGTCGCCGCGCGTCAAGGGCCGGGCGGCGCGGCGAGCGGCGATCGAAGAGGCGCTGGAGCAAGCCGCGTTGCCGGGATTTGCCGGGCGCGATCCGGCGACGCTTTCGGGCGGGCAGCGTTTGCGCGTCTCGCTGATGCGCGCGCTTCTGGCCGAGCCCGCCGCGCTGTTGCTCGACGAGCCATTTTCGCGGCTCGACCCGCCGCTGCGCGCCGAGTTTCGCGCCTTTGTTTTAGGCCATCTCGTGGCGCGTGCGATCCCGGCGCTGATCGTCAGCCATGACGCCGAAGACGCCGCCACTGCTACCCGATGCTGCGCGCTTGCCCCGCCCGCGCCAAGCGGCTAACACTGCCGGCCGGAGGTCCTTGGGTGACTCAGTTTCTGCGCAGCATTTTCCGATGGGCACGGCTTGGAGTCGGCGTTTTCGCGCTGGCGCTGGCGGGCTGTGTCGTGCCCGAAACCGGCGCGCCGATCCCGGTGCAGACGCAGGCGCGCATCGCCGGTGGCGAGATCGTGATCGCCGCCCCGCGCGGGTTCTGCGTCGATCCGAAAACCCTGCGCGACGCGCCCGGGGCAAGCTTTGTGCTGTTCGGGCATTGCCCCGCGATGGCGCGCGATCCGGCGCAGCCGCGGCCCTCGGCGCCGGTGCTGCTGAGCGTGACGCTGGGGCCTGAAGACAATCTGAGCGACAGTGCCCGCATCAAGACGATCGCCGCGTTTTTCGAAACCGATATCGGCCGCGCCACGCTGGCCCGTTCGGGGCGAACCGAAGATGTCGATCTGATCGAGGCGCGGTCCGGTCAGGGGCGGCTCTTGCTCAAGATCCGCGACCGCTCGGCCCCGGCCAGCGTCGCCGAGGCGCAGGTGTTCTGGCGCATGATTACCGTAATCGAGGGGCGCATCGCCTCGCTCTCGGTGATGCCGCTGGCCGAGAACCAGGTTTCGGACGCGCGCCAGCGCGAGCTTCTGGTCGAGTTCATCTCGCAGATCCGGGCGGTGAACTGACCGCCCCAAGTTTCCCTTTGGTCAACAAAATCAGCGGGGAAAACTGGTAATCTTTTTGGATTATCACCGGATTGAATGCTTTACCTCGCCACGGCCTTGCCAGTAATTGTGGCGCATTCCCGAACGATTCAAAGGTGCCGATCCGCCGCCATGCCGAAGCCGCCCTCTCTCCTCAAACGCTTCCGAAAAGATCGCGCCCGCATCTATTGGCAGCAGGCCGCGGAGCGGGCGGAGCATGCGGATCTGGAGGAGTTGCGCGGTTTGCGTGGCAAGGCCTGGGCGCTGCGCCGCGATCTTGAGCGGGTAATTCATACCGCGGAAGGCCGACTGCAATCGCCCGCGCTGGGTACGAATGCGATCCGGGCGCCGCTTGGAAGCGATTGGACATGGCGGCCGGGCCTCTGGCGCGGCCCTGTCTTTCCGCCGGGACTCGCCGCGGCGGAGAGCCGGAGCCAGATGGGTGAGGTCACCCTGTTTCACGATTGCGGCGAGAGTGAAATCACGCTCCGCCAGATCCGCAATTCCGGCGCTGTCCACCTGGCACCCTTCGGGTTGCGCACGGATGTGTTCCGCTTCGACGGCTCGTTCCTGTCGCTGGTGCTCGACCTGCCTGACGCTGCGGTGACCGGGCTGCGGCTCAATCACCTGATCCGGCTCGATATGGTGGCCGAGCTGGAAAAACCGATCGAGATCTTCTGTCGTCTCAACATCAAGCATGGTCCCAACACCGAGCAGATCGTGCGCGAGTTGCCGCATCCGCAAGGCGCCTGCCATGTTGAGTTCGATCTTGCCTATAGTCGCCTGAACGAGAAGCGGATCGAGAAGGCCTGGGTCGACCTGATCTTCGAGGGGCCGCGGATGAACCAGATCACGCTGCGCGACCTCTATTTCGCGCGCCACCCCCGGGCAGAGCTTTAAGGAGGCCGCATGCTGGAACTGTCGCATATCCGGGCCGGAAAATGGGAAGGCGTCATCGTCGCCCCCGAAGAGCCTCAGATCGAGCTCCTGCACAATGAATCGCCGCTGCCGGGCCCCACGCTCTCGCGCGGTGAGGAAGGGCGCTGGCATGCCTCGGTGGCACTGCCGGCCGAGATCCTTTCGGATGGGGTCGTGACGCTCCTGATCCACGACCGCAAGACGCAGGAAACCCTGGGCCGTGTGCTGATCATGGCGGGCGAGCCGCTCGCCGAAGACCTGCGCGCCGAGATCGAATTGCTGCGCGCCGAGCTGGACCTGCTGAAAAAGGCCTTCCGCCGGCATTGCGTCGAAACTGGCGCCTGATCCCTTTCACTGAGCCCGAAATACTCCGGGGTCCGGGGCAGAGCCCCGGCGCCGATCGGCTGTGGGTTTCACACCCCCAGACCCCCGTGGAGTATTTCCGGCTCGATGAAGATCAGAGGCTGGCGCCGAGGCGGGTGCCCTGATCAATCGCGCGTTTCGCGTCAAGCTCCCCGGCCAGTTCGGCGCCGCCGATGATATGCGGGGTGATGCCGGTTGCGCTGAGTTGATCGGCGAGGCCGCGCTCGGAGAGCTGGCCGGCGCAGAGCACGACCGTATCGGCTTCGATCAGGGTCGGTTCCTTGCGCTCGGGGCCGAAGGAGACGTGCAGGCCTTCGGCGGTGATGCGTTCATAATTCACGCCGCCGATCATCTTCACGCCCTTGGCGGCGAGCGCCGCGCGATGGATCCAGCCCGTGGTCTTGCCAAGCTTGCGGCCGGGTTTTTCCGGTTTGCGCTGCAGCAGTGTGACCTGCCGCGCGGGCGGTTCGGGTTGCGGGCGGGCGAGGCCGCCGGGGGTTTTGGCCGGATCGCCCACGCCCCATTCGCGCATCCATTCTTCTAGGTCGAGCGTCGGGCTTTCGGCTACGGTCAGGAACTCGGCCACGTCGAAGCCTATGCCGCCCGCGCCGACCACGGCGACGCGCGGGCCGGCGGTGACGCGGCCCGAGAGGATATCGAGATAGGAGGCGGCCTGGCCGCCCTCGTTCGGAATGCCCGGGTCGCGCGGCGCGATGCCGGTGGCGATTACCACCTCGTCGAAATCAGCGAGGGTCTCGACCGTGGCCTCGGTGTTCAGGCGCTGCTCGACGCCCGTGCGGCTGAGCATGGTGGCGAACCAGTCGGTGAGGCCGTGGAATTCCTCTTTGCCGGGGATACGCCGGGCGAGGCAAAGCTGGCCGCCGATTTCAGCGGCGCGGTCGAAGAGGGTTACCCGGTGGCCACGCCCGGCGGCGGTGATCGCCGCCGAGAGCCCTGCCGGGCCCGCGCCCACCACCGCGATGCGCTTCGGCTGGCCCGTCGGCGCGATGGTGAGCTCGGTTTCATGGCCTGCGCGCGGGTTCACGAGGCAGGAGCTGATCTTGCCCTGGAAGGTGTGATCGAGACAGGCCTGGTTGCAGGCGATGCAGGGCGCGATCTCGGCGGCGCGTCCGGCTTCGGCCTTGGCGACAAAATCGGGGTCGGCGAGGAAGGGTCGCGCGAGGCTGACCATGTCGGCGTCACCGCGCGCGAGGATGTCCTCGGCCACTTCGGGCGTATTGATCCGGTTCGAGGTGATGACCGGAATGCCGACCTCGGGGCGCAGTCGCGCGGTCAGCCAGGTGAAGGCCGCGCGCGGCACCGAGGTGGCGATCGTGGGCACGCGCGCCTCGTGCCAGCCGATGCCGGTGTTGAGAATGCTGGCGCCGGCGGCCTCAATGGCCTTGGCCAGCGTGACGACTTCGTCCCAGGTCGAGCCATCGGGCACGAGGTCGATCAGCGAGATGCGGAAGATCACGATGAAATCCGGGCCGACGGCCTCGCGCACGCGGCGCACGACTTCAACGGGCAGGCGCATGCGGTTCTCGAACGAGCCGCCCCAGCGGTCTTCGCGGCGGTTCACGTGGCGCACGAGAAACTGGTTCAGGAAATAACCTTCGGAGCCCATCACCTCGACGCCGTCATAGCCCGCCTCGCGCGCGCGGGCGGCGGCGGTGACGATGTCGGCGATCTGTTTCTCGATGCCGTCTTCGTCCAGCTCCTTGGGCGGGAAGGGCGAGATTGGCGATTTCACCGCCGAGGCTGAGACGCAATCGGGTGAATAGGCATAGCGGCCGGCATGGAGGATCTGCATCGCGATGCGCCCGCCCGCTTCGTGCACGCGATCGGTGACGATGCGATGATTGGCGATATCTTGCGGCGTGAACAGGCCCGCCGCGCCGGGGAATACCCCGCCTTCGAGGTTCGGCGCCATGCCGCCCGTCACCATCAGCCCGACGCCGCCGCGTGCGCGCTCGGCGTAGAATTCGGCGACGCGGTTCCAGTCGCCGGTTTCCTCGAGGTTCGTATGCATCGACCCCATCAGCACGCGGTTCTTCAGAACCACATGCCCCAGATCGAGGGGCGCAAGCATATGCGGGTAATGGCTCATGGTTTCCTCCCTTGGCTGGCGCCAATCTGACCGCTGCATGCGGGCCTGTCATCCCGAACGCGGCGTCAGATCGGGCGGATCTGGCTGTGCCGTTTCAGGCGACAATCGTTCACGGTCTGCAATCAGCCTCGGAAATTCCCCGCGATTGTCCATGCACGGCCCAATTTGCGCCCGAATTGAACACGAGTTTTGTTTGAAACGAGACCCCCTGAAGTAAGCCGGAAAGGTGCAACATGGATCGCCTGACTGAAATGGAAGCCTTTGCGACCGTGGTGGATCAGGGTGGGTTTACCGACGCGGCAAAGAAGATGGGAATCTCCAAATCTGCCGTGTCGAAACATGTTTCCTCACTCGAAGCCCGTCTTGGCGCGCGACTGCTCAATCGCACCACCCGCCGCGTGAGCCCGACCGAGATCGGGTTGGCCTATTACGACCGCGCGCGCCGCGTGCTGAATGACGCGGGCGAGGCCGATGCGCTGGTAACCTCGATGCAGATCGCGCCCTCGGGGCTGTTGCGGATTTCGGTTGCGACCGATTTCGGGGTGAATCTGCTGTCGCCGGTTCTGGGCGATTTCCTGCAGGAATTCCCGGACATCACCGTGAACATGGTGCTGAACAACCGCTATGTCGAGCTGATCTCGGAAGGGTTCGATATGGCGATCCGCGTGGGCGAGCTGGAAGACAGCTCGCTGCGGGCGCGCAAGCTGACCGAGACCTCGCGCCGGATGATCGCGTCGCCGCAATATTTCAAGAAATACGGTCGCCCGGCCAAGATCGACGACCTGAACGAGCACAAGCTTCTGCATTACTCGAACCAGTCGGCGGGCAATGTCTGGAAGATCACCGCGCCCTCGGGCGAGCGGCGTCAGGTTCGGTCGGCAGGCTGGCTGACGGTGAACGACGGGCAGTCGCTGCTGCATGCGGCGATCGCGGGGCTGGGCATCGCCTATCTGCCGTCGTTCCTTTATGCCGATGCGCTCAAGCAGGGGCTGGTCGAAGAGGCCATGCCCGATCTGCCGATGGAGACGCTGGGCATCTACGCGATCTATCCGCCCGGGCGCTTCACGCAGCCGAAGGTGCGCGCCTTCATCGATTTCCTCGCCGAGACCTTTGCCGACAAGGGGCCTGACAACTGGTAGGCGAGATAAGTTCCTCCCCTGCGGCGACTATTCCGTCGGTTGCCGCCAACTCTGGGTCGAAGTGAGAACCGCTTCGACCCTTCTGTTCTTCTCGCGCCCCTCCGGGGTCAGGTTGGTCGCGCGCGGCGCCAGCCAGCCGGCGCCCTCCGAGCTAAGCTGTTCGGCGGGTGCGCCGTAGCCCTCGATCAGACGGGCACGCACGGCCTCAGCGCGGCGTTTCGACAGGGCGATATTGCCTTCGAGGCTGCCGGTCGCGTCGGTATGGCCGATCAGCGCCACCATCGCCCCGCTTTCAGCCCGCAAATAGGCCGCCAACGCCTTGAGCGAGGCAAACTCGCCCGCGCCCAGCTCGGCGCTGCCGCTTTCAAACACCAGATCCTCAAGCGCGAGCGCGCCTTGTGCCTCAAGCGCGGCCCCCAGCTGTGCGCCGGTGGCGGCAGGTGCTGCGGGCATCGCGATCCCGCCCGGTGTCAGGATCGCGGGGGGTTGCGGCAGCGCGGTCAGCTCGTTGCGGGGCTGCGCGAGGGTGATTTCCTCGGCCTGCATCGTGCTCAGGTGCACGAAACCCGACTCCGACGAGCGCGAGACCATCAGCCCGACATAGGCATCGCCCTTGCGCGCCGCGAGATAGCGGAAATCGGCCAGATCGACGTGCATTTCGGGTTCGGGCAGGATGTCGAGCGCATAGCGGAAATCAAAGCTGCCGCAGGCCTCGCTGTCGCATTCGAACAGGATCGAATAGCCCTCGGCCTCGATCTGGGAGCGCAGCGGCGCGAGGATCTGCAAGGTTGTCGCCTGATTTGCGCGCAGCCGCCAGGCGGTATCGGCACGGTTGCCTTCGAGGCGCTTTGACGGAGCGGCGCCGTCGTTCCAGGGGCCGGTCAGGAAATCGAGGCTTGAGGCAGGGGCTTCGCGCGCAGCCGAGACATTGGCGCCCTGCGGCAGGGTCAAGAGGATCGGCGGTGCGGCGAGTGCCGCGACCGGCAGGGCTAGTGCCAGAGCCGCCGCAAGCGCGTGCCGGATCATGCCGCGGCCTCCGCCCGGTAGTGATAGCCAAGCCCGCGCTTCATCCCGAGGCCCTCATAGAGTGTGACGGCGGCGGTGTTGTCTTCGCGCACGACCAACGAAAGCCGGGTCGCGCCTTCGCCGGTGGCCCAGCGGACGGTTTCGCGCATCATCGCGCGCGCCAGCCCCTTGCGGCGTTTCTCGGTCAGGATCGACAGCGCGTGCAGCATTGCCGTTTCACCCGAGATCGCCACGAAGGCGGCGCCCGCCGCGCGGTCATCGATGCGACCGAGCACGCAGGTCTTGGGCCCCACGACACGCTCCATGATCGCCTGACGCGCGGCGCCGATGCCGGTTTCGTCCCAGACCTCACGCGCGATCCGCAAGGGCGGCCAATGCGCGAAGGCGGTGACCGGAGGCACTTCGCCGGCAAGCTCGGCCAGCGGCGCGGCGAATTCGACGGTCGGGTCTTCGATGACGTAACCGCGCGCGGCGAGCGCCGCGTCAAGCGCCTCGTCGCCGGGGCGGATCATGAAGAGCGGGCGCTGGCCCGCCGCGCGCATCGCGGCGATCGCGGCATCAAGATCGGCGGCATCAAACGGTCCGGTCAGGGTCGCGGCGCTGACGCGGCTGCCCGCGCCTTTGGTAAAGCGCAGCAGGAAGCCGCCGGTTTCCGTGCAGGTTTCGGCAGGCCAGGTGGCGTCGATCAGGTCGAACAGGGTCATTTGCCCTCCGGGAATGCGGTTTGCAGTGCGGCGAAACCCGCCTCGAGGGCTGCCGCATCGGTCGAGCGGGCGACGAGGTTGGTGCCGTAATGCCCTTCTTGCACGAAGGGGTAGGAGCCGAAGGAGACCTCGGGGTGGGTTTCGGCCAAGGCGCGGAGCTGGTCGGCGATGCTGGCCTCGGGGACCATCACCATCCAGTCGCGCGACATCAGCGGCTGGCCGCCGGTGAGGCGCGGCAAAAGCCCGGTGACCATCGCCTGAAAGATGTTCGGAACCCCGGCCATCACGTGGCAATTGCCGATGGAAAAGCCCGGCGCGCCCGAGACCGGGTTGTCGATCAGCGTGGCGCCCTCGGGGATGCGCGCCATGCGCAGGCGGGCAGGGGTGAAGTCGACCCCGCGCGCGGCGTAATGCGCGGCCAGTATCGCGCGGGCGTCGTCGCGCACATCGAGCCGGGCGTCGAAGGCCTCGGCCACCGCGTCGGCGGTGATGTCGTCATGCGTGGGCCCGATGCCGCCCGAGGTGAACAGCTGATCGTGGCTGGCCGACAGCTCGCGCACGGCGGCCACGATCGTCGCGTGATCGTCCGAGATCACCCGGATCTGGCGCAGGTCGATCCCCACCTTGACCAACTCGCCCGCAAGGTAATGCGCGTTCCCCTCGCGGGTGCGCCCGGTCAGGATTTCATCGCCGATGATCAGGATTGCGGCAGTCGGATTGGGCATGAGGGTCTCCTTCCGTCCTTGGTATAAGCCGCGCCGAAGCGACGGGAAAGCCCGCTCTGGCCATGCGGCGCTTTTGGGCTTATGGAGGGGCCAAAGATCAGGAGAAGTGCCTTGAACGAGAGCGGCGGACGCGTGACGAAGGATGGGATCCGCATCTACGAAGCGGCGGATTTCGAAGGGATGCAGGCGGCGGGCCATTGCGCGGCGCGGATTCTGGACGAGGTGGCCGAGCTGGTGGCGCCGGGCGTGACCACCGGGGCGCTCGACGATTTCATCCGCAACCGGGTGACCGAGCTGGGCGCGAAATCGGCGACCATCGGCTATCGCGGTTATCAGCACGCGTCCTGCATCTCGGTGAACCATGTGGTTTGCCACGGCATCCCGAGCGACAAGGTCGTGAAGGATGGCGATATCCTGAACATCGATGTGACGGTGATCCTCGATGGCTGGTATGGCGATACGTCGCGCATGTATGTGGCCGGAAATCTCAGCCGCAAGGCAGAGCGCCTGATCCAGGTGACCCATGACGCGCTGATGGTCGGGATCGAGCAGGTCCGCCCCGGCAATACCTTTGGCGATATCGGCCACGCGATTCAGAAATACGTCGAGGGCCACCGGATGTCGGTGGTGCGCGATTTCTGCGGTCACGGGCTGGGCCGGGTGTTCCACGCGCCGCCGAATGTGCTGCATTACGGGCGCGCGGGGTCGGGCGCGGTGCTGGAAGAGGGGATGTTCTTCACCATCGAGCCGATGGTGAATCTGGGCCGCCCCGAAACCAAGGTGCTGGCCGATGACTGGACGGCAGTGACCCGCGACAAGTCGCTGAGCGCGCAGTTCGAGCATTCGATCGGCGTGACCGCCGATGGCTGCGAAATCTTTACGCTTTCGCCCGCGGACCGGTTCCACCCGACCTGGGGCTGAGCGGCCGCTGGGGGCTTCGCGCCCCCAGACCCCCGCGGAGTATTTTCGGCTCGATGAAGATCAGGCGGGCATTCTGCAGAGCGTGACCAGCGTGTCGCCGTATTTGCGTTGGTCGATCTGTTCGAGCGGCGCGGGCGGGACGGGCGCGGCGTTGTCTTCCCAGACGATCATTGCGCCGGGCGCGATCCAGCCGCCTTCGAGGCAGGAGGCAAGAGCTTGTTCGCCAAGGGCTTTTCCGTAGGGCGGATCAAGGAAGATCAGGTTGTAGCCTGCGCCGCGGCAGGGGCCCATGCGGGTGGCATCGCGGCGCCAGACATCGGTTACACCCATGGCACGCATCAATTCGATATTGCGGCGCAGAAGCGCGCGTGAGGCGGCGCCATCATCGACAAAGGCCACGCGGGCCGCGCCGCGCGAGAGGGCCTCAAGGCCAAGTGCACCGGTGCCGGCAAAGAGGTCGAGCACGCGCGCGCCGGGCACCGGGTTGCCGTGGGTGCCGTTGATCAGCAGGTTGAAGATGCTTTCGCGCACGCGGTCGGTGGTGGGGCGCAGGTGGGCCTTGGCGTCGCCCTCGCCGACATCGGCCAGTTTCAGCCCGCGCCGTTCTCCGCCGACGATCCTCATGCCAGAAGTCCTTTCAGGTCCGTCCCGGGATCGGCCAAGAGCGCCGGGTCGGGCGATTTGCCCGCCTCGATCAGGCGCTTGCCGATCATGTAGGCGCGGGGTGCGTTCAGCGCGTCAACGGCGATCAGCTGGTCGCCCTTGTAATACCAGAAGGATTGGCCCTCGGTCTGGCGGGCGATGACGCGGTCGTAACCCGCGTTCCAGCCGGCGATCTGCAGTTTTGCGTCGTACTGATCGGACCAGAACCAGGGTTTCGGTTGATAGGAGCGCCCTGCTCCCAGCATGTTTTCCGCGATCAGTTCGCCCATGTCGATGGCGTTGCCGACGCTTTCGAGACGGGTTCGAGTGCCCGCGAGATCGATTTCGGCACAATCGCCTGCGGCCCAGACATGAGGCGTGCTGCATTTGCCCTGAGCGTCGGTGACAATGCCGTTTGCGCAAGTGATGCCGGCAGATTCGGCCAGTTCCGTATTTGGGGTGACGCCGATGCCAACGATGCAGAAATCAGCGTAAACCTTTGATTTGTCGTCAAGTAATGTGCTCTCAAAGGTATCTGAACCATAGAGTTCAGCAATGCCTTTGCCTTCGATGATCGTGACGCCATGGCCCGAATGCAGCGTGCGGATCGCATCGGCGGTTTCCGCGCAGGCGACGCGGCCGAGAATGCGCGGGGCAGCCTCGATCAGGGTGACCTCGAGGCCAAGCTTGCGGGCGACGGCAGCAGCCTCAAGGCCGATATAGCCACCGCCGATCACCAAGAGCCTGCGGCCCGGACGGAACTCGGGTTTCATCGCCTCGACATCGGCGAGGTTGCGCACGGTGAACACGCCGGGCAGGTCGCCGCCGATTGCGGCGGGCAGGCGGCGGGGCGTGGCGCCGGTGCAAAGCGCCAGCTCGTCATAGCCCATCGTGCCCGTGGTCGTTTGCAGGGTTCGGGCCTCGGGGTCGATCGCGGTGACCCGTTCGTTCAGGCGCAACGTCACCTTGTTCTCGGCATACCAGTCCGCGCCGCGCAGCGTCAGCCGCTCCAGCGGCATCTCGCCCAGCAGATAGGCCTTGGACAGCGGCGGACGCTGATAGGGCGCGACGGGTTCATCGCCGAAGATCGTGATCTCGCCGTCATACCCTTTCGCGCGCAGCTTCGCGGCCATGGATGCCGCGGCCTGACCCGCCCCTACAATCACGATCCCGGACATCTTCTTTCCTCTGGTCGTTCGCTTGCGTGACCCTATATCGTGAGGCAGGGAATCTGCAACGCGAACAGGGAGTTCAACATGTCTATAACGGTCGGCGCCACTCTTCCCGACGCAACCTTTCTGGTGATGGGCGCGAATGGCCCCGAGCCGGTCGAACTGGCCTCGAAGGTCAAGGGGCGCAAGGTGGTGATCTTTGGTCTGCCTGGCGCCTTCACCGGCCCCTGCACGACCTCGCACCTGCCGAGCTTCATGCGCACGCGCGCGGGCTTTGCCGAGAAGGGCGTCGACGAGGTTATCTGCGTGGCCGTGAACGACCCCTTCGTGCTGAAGGCCTGGGGCGAGGCGACGGGTGCGGCCGAGGCGGGGATCACGCTGCTGGGGGATGCGGAAACCGTCTTTACCAAAGCCTTGGGCATGGATTTCTCGGCACCGCATCTGGGGCTGATCAACCGCTCGACCCGCTATGCGCTGGTGGCGGAGGATGGCGTGATCACCCATGTCAGCCTCGAAGAGGTTGCGGGGGCCTGCGACCTGACCACGGGCGAGCGGCTGCTCGAAAAGCTCTGACCTCAGGCGGGGAAGGGCGCGGCGTAGCCTTCGAAGGTCACGTTGTCGGCCACGCGCCGCGCCTCGGCCTCGGCCTCGGGCGAGCGGATCGTCCAACACAATATCGGCAGGCCGCGCGCCTTGAGTGCGGCCACCAACGGGCTGCCAAGGTCTGCGGCCTCGTGCGAAATGAAATCGGGCGCCAGCGTTTCAATCCCCTCCAGCGCGCGCAACTCGGCCCGCCGCGGTTCCGGCAAGAGCGGCCAATGTTCGGGCCGGTAGGATGAGGTCACCAGCCCGACCGGGCAACGCGCCCCGGCCTCGCGCAGCGCAGTCACCGAATGCGGGTTGAAGGACATCAGCGCGACTGGCCCGGCATAGCCCGCGAGCGCCGCGACCACCGCGCGTTCGAGCGGGCCGACATCGGGGCCCATCGCGCCGTCCTGATCCTTGATTTCAATCAGCAGCGGCACCTTGCCCGCGACGAGATCCAGCACTTCGGATAGGGTCGGGATGCCCTCGTTGCTGCCGGTCAGATGGATCGCCCCCAACGCGGAGGCGGTCAACTGGCGAATGGCGCCCTCCTGCCCGGTCAGGCGCCCGAGGCGATAGTCGTGAAACACCATCGGCACGCCATCGACAGAAGGCTGCACGTCGATCTCGATGCCGTAACCCGCCGAAATCGCTGCGCGAATCGCCGCGCGGCTGTTCTCGGGGCGGCCCTGCGCCAGATCGTGCAGCGCGCGATGCGCGAGCGGCCGACGCAGGAACTCCGGGTCGAGCGGGATCATTCGATTTCGAAAATCGCCTCGATTTCGACGGCAACGCCCAGCGGCAGGCTGGCCGCCGAAACAGCCGAGCGCGCGTGTCGGCCGGCCTCGCCAAAGACCTCAACCATCAGGTCCGAGCAACCGTTGACGACCTTGGGCTGGTCGATGAATTCGGCGGTCGAGTTGACGAAGCCCACAAGCTTCACCACCCGTTTCACGCGGTCCAGATCCCCTAGCGCCGCGCGCGCCTGCGCGATCAGTGCGAGCCCGCAGAACCGCGCCGCCAGCGCGCCTTCCTCGACATCCATGTCGGCGCCGAGCTTGCCTTTGATCAGCCCCTCGGCGCTGTTCGAGATCTGGCCCGAGACGAAAAGCTGCTGGCCGCTTTGCACGAAGGGCACGTAATTGGCGGCAGGCGCCGGGGCGGCGGGCAGGGTGATGCCCAGCTCTGCGAGGCGCGCTTCGATCTTTCCGGTCATGATGGGTCCTTTCTGGCCGTTACCAGTCGATATAGTCGCGGAATTCCGCCAGCAGCGCGCGCCAAAGGTCAATCGAATCGTCGAAGTTTTCCGACCCGATGCCGTCGAAATCCGTGTTCACGTCATATTCGATGTAAGGGTCGCCGTCTTCGTCGAGATAGACCTTGCCGAAACGCTTGTCGCGGTTCCAGGCGTTGGCGGCCTCTAGGGTCATCGGCTCTTTCAGGTCGAAGCCGGTCGAGAACTGGATCGAGTCGCACTCCTTGCCGTTGTCGCAGCCGTAGAAATAGACCGCAAAGCGGGTGCCCTCGATGCGGCTTTCGATCTTGGGGTCGCCATCGGGATCGACGGTCTTTTCGGTCGGCAGGCCGAACTCCTGCAAGAACACCGCGATCACGTCGACATCAGCCATCACTTGCGCATTTGCGGCAGGGGCGGCCAGTGCGAATCCAAGGGCCAGGGCAAGAAATTTCATGCATTATCCTCCACTTCGTCTCGAACAGCTATAAAGCCGCGAGGCGGAGATGGCCAGTTCGCAGGTCGCGGCGCAGCGTCTCAGGCGACAAGCTGTTCGGCGCGCTTGAGGTCGACGGAAACCAGCTGGCTCACGCCCTGTTCCTGCATCGTCACGCCGAACAGCCGATCCATCCGCGACATCGTCACCGCGTGGTGGGTGATGATCAGAAAACGCGTGTCGGTGCGGCGCGTCATCTCGTCGAGCAGGTCGCAGAAGCGCGTCACGTTCGCGTCGTCGAGCGGCGCGTCCACCTCGTCGAGCACGCAGATCGGCGCCGGGTTCGCGAGGAACACCGCGAAGATCAGCGCCATCGCGGTAAGTGTCTGCTCGCCACCCGACAGGAGGCTCAGCGTGCTCAGCTTCTTGCCGGGCGGCTGGCACATGATCTCAAGCCCGGCCTCCAGCGGATCGTCGCTTTCGACCAGTTGCAGGTCCGCCGTGCCGCCGCCGAAAAGATGGGTGAACAGGGTGCGGAAGCTGTCGTTCACCTGCTCGAAAGCGGTCAGCAGGCGCTCGCGCCCTTCGCGGTTGAGGCCGGAAATCCCCGCGCGCAGCTTGCGGATCGCCTCTTCGAGATCGGCCTTTTCCTTGACCAGCTGATCGTGCTCGGTCTGGACCTCGATCGCGTCTTCCTCTGCGCGCAGGTTGACTGCGCCGAGGGCCTCGCGCTGGCGTTTGAGGCGGTTCACCTCGGTCTCCAGCGCCTCGGCATCGGGCATCGCGTCGGGGTCGCAGTCGAGGCTTTCCAGAAGCTTGGCCGGATGCATCTCGGTCTCTTCGAAAATACGCTCGGCGGCGGCCTTGATGACTTCGCGCGCGGCATCCAGGCGGGCCTCGGCACGGGCGCGGCGTTCGCGCGCCTCGCCGGCAAGGCGTTCAGCCTCGCGCTCGGCCAGTTGCGCCTCGCGCAGCGCGGTTTCGGCGCCCGCGAGCGCATCGGTGGCGGTTGCCTTGCGCGCCTCGGCGCTGGTGATCTGCTCAGAGAGCGCCGCGCGTGCCTCGGCCAGCTGCCCCGGTCGGGCGGAGGCTTCGGTCAGCTCGGCCTCGGTCTCGTCGCGGCGCAGCGCCAGCTCGGCCGAGCGTTTCTCGGCGGTTTCAAGCCGGTGCCGCCAGCCCGAGATTTCCTTGATGATTTCCTGCCGGCGCCGGGTGCGGGCCTCGCCCTCGCGGCGGATCTCGTCATGGCCGGCGCGCTTGGTCATCATCGTGACGCGCGCGGCTTCGACGGTGATCTTGATCGCGTCCACCTCTTCGCGCGCGGCCTTCAGGTCGGGCAGGGCCTCAAAGCCGCGCTCGGCTTCGAGCAGGGCGGCGCGGGCGACCATCGCCTCTTCCTCGTGGCGCGACACCGCCATGCGCGCCGATTCCAGCTTGGAGCCCGCGATTGAGCGATCGGCCTCGGCACGGCTCAGCGCGCGGCCCGCATCGGCCAGCTTGTGATCGGCGCTGCGGCGCGCCTCGCGGGCGAGGCGGTCGGCCTCGGTCGCGGCGCGCAGCTCGGCGCTGAGCGCCTCATGCGCCTGTTTCGCGCCCGCCGCCTTGGCCTCGGCCTCTTCGAGGTCGCGCTTCAGCTCGACCAGCCGGTTCAACTGCTGCAGGCGCAGTGCGGCGGCGGTGGGGGCGTCTTCGGCACCAGCGCGGAACCCGTCCCAGCGCCACAGGTCGCCCTCCATCGAGACCAGCCGTTGGCCGGGTTTCAGCAGGGATTGCAGGCGCAGACCCTCGTCGTAATCCGCGACCAGCCCGATCTGCGAGATCCGGCGGCGCAGCACATCGGGCACATCGACCTGATCAGAGAGCGGTGCGACGCCATCGGGCAGGGATTGCGCGCGGTCGTAATCGGGCAGCGCTGCCCAGCCGGTCGCGGCCTCGCCCGACACCTCGGGCGCGCGCAGATCGTCGGCCAGCGCGGCCCCGAGCGCGGCCTCAAAACCCTTGTCGACGCGCACGCGGTCCAGCAGTTGCTTGCCGGTCGCGGCCTCGCGTTCGACCAGCCGTGCCAGAGCCGAGACTTCGGCGCGCAGCGCGCCCGATTCGCCCTCGGCCTCCGAGCGCGCGGCGCGGGCGGCGGTTTCGCGGGCCTGGGTTTCGGCGCGCAGGTCGTCGGCCTTGGCCAGCGCCGTTTCGGCGGCTTCCGAGGCGGCCTGCGCCTCGGCCTGCGCGGCTTCGGCGCGGGTGAAATCGCCCTTGGCCTTGTCGAGCGCGGCGGTCGCGGTTTCGGCCGCGAGCTTGGCGGCAGAGGCGGCGGCGGTCGATTTCTCGGCGGTCGAGCGGCTGTCGGACAAGAGCCGCTGCGCCGATTGGTGGCGCGCGGCGAGGCGCGCGACATCCTCGGTCAGCTGCGACAGTTGCGCCTCGCGGGCGGACAGCACATCGCCCGCCTCCTGCGCGTCGCTGGCCGCGGCGGCGAGGCGGTCTTCGTGGCCCTCGGCGGCCTTGGTGATCTGCGCCTGCTCCCATTCGAGGCGCTGGATCGTCTCGCCCGCGTCGCGGTTCAGCCCGGCCTCGCGCTCCATGTCGCGCAACAGTTGGCCGATGCGGTTTTGCAGGGTCTCGATGCGGGCGGCGGCCTCGGCCTCTTGCGTGCCGAGCGCATCGCGCTGCACCAGGAGCCGCTGCAGAATCGCGGCGGCCACGGCCTCTTCCTCGCGCAGCGGCGGCAGCGCCTCTTCGCGCGCGGTGCGGGCCTTGGCGGCCTCGCGCGCGGAAAGCTCGGCCTGACCGGCGGCGCGGATCGTGGTCTGATGCGCGGCCTCGGCTTCGGATTTCGCGATCTCGGCCTCGCGCCAGCGCCGATAGAGCAGCATCCCCTCGGCGCGACGCAGCTCTTCGCCGATGGTGCGATAGCGCGCCGCCTGCCGGGCCTGCCGCGCCAGCGTCGCCAGTTGTTGCGCGAGCTGCTCGATCACGTCATCGACGCGCAAGAGGTTCTGCTCGGCGCCTTTCAGCTTCAGCTCGGCCTCGTGGCGGCGCTGGTAAAGCCCCGAGATCCCCGCAGCCTCTTCCAGAATGCGGCGGCGCGCCTTGGGCTTGGCGTTGATGAGTTCGGCAATCTGGCCTTGCCGCACCAGCGCCGGGCTATGCGCGCCGGTCGAGGCATCGGCAAACAGCATCTGCACGTCGCGCGCGCGCACGTCCTTGGTGTTGACCTTGTAGGCCGAGCCCGCGTCGCGGGTGATCCGCCGCACGATCTCGAGCCCGTCGGAATCGTTGAAGCCAGAAGGCGCGAGCCGTTCGGTATTGTCGATTTGCAGCGAGACCTCGGCGAAGTTGCGCGCGGGCCGCGAGGCGGCACCCGCAAAGATCACGTCTTCCATGCCCTCGCCGCGCATTGCGGTCGGGCGGTTCTCGCCCATCACCCAGCGCAGCGCCTCGAGCAGGTTCGACTTGCCGCAGCCATTCGGCCCGACGACGCCGGTCAGTCCGTCGTGGATCACCAGGTCGGTGGGGTCCACGAAGCTTTTGAAGCCAGTCAGTCGGAGCCGGGTGAAACGCAAGAAAATGCCCTTGGTGATTCTGTTCGGATCAAGCCCCGAGTGTTGGGGCAGGGGGGCGATGAGTCAACGCCTGCCCCCATGATCTGGCGGCGAAGCGCCGGTTATCCACAAGATATGCGTGATATTTGCTTTCGTGACGGGGCGAAACTGCGTAGCCTTGGGGCATATCCACACAAGGACGGGAGGCCGGGATGGTCGCGGCGCTATCGGTGATTTTGCTGTTCCAGCTGGCGGGCGAAGTGGTGTCGCGCGCGGCGCATCTGCCCTTGCCGGGGCCGGTTCTGGGGATGGTCGCGATGGTGGTGGCGCTGAGCCTCTCGCCGCGGCTGAACGCGCTGGTGCGCCCGACCGCGCAGGGGCTGTTGCAGCATCTGTCGCTCCTGTTCGTGCCGGCGGGCGTGGGGGTTGTCGCGCATATGCCGGTGCTGGCGGAATATGGAACGGCGCTGGCGCTGGCGCTGGTTGGCTCGACGCTGGTGGCGATTGTCGTGGGGGCGGTGACCTTCACGCTGGTTGCGCGTCTGGTCGGGAGTCGCGCCGATGACTGATGCCGCGCTGATCTGGTCCTATCTCGCCTCCGAGCCGCTCTTGTGGCTCTCGGCCACGCTGGTCGCCTACTGGATCGGCGACACGCTGTTCCAGAAGGCCGGGCGCACGCCCTTTGCCAACCCGGTGATGATCGCGGTGATCGTGCTGGCGCTGGTGCTCTGGGCGACGGCCACGCCCTATGCGGAGTATTTCGAGGGCGCGCAATTCGTGCATTTCATGCTGGGTCCGGCGACGGTTTGCCTCGCGGTGCCGCTGCAGGCCAACCTGCGCGCGATCCGCCGGGCACTCTTGCCGATCCTCGCGGCGCTTCTGGCGGGGTCGTTCACGGCGGTGGCCTCGGCGTTGGCGATTGCCAAGGCGCTGGGCGCGGGGCCCGAGCTTCTGGCCTCGCTGGCGCCGAAATCGGCCACGGCGCCGGTCGCGATCGGGATATCCGAGGCGCTGGGCGGGCAGCCGACGCTGACGGCCGTGCTGGTGCTGCTGACCGGGATGATCGGGGCGATCTTCGTGACGCCGATGCTGAACCTGTTGCGGCTGCGCGACTGGCGGGCGCGGGGCTTTGCGACCGGCGTGGCCGCGCATGGCATCGGAACGGCGCGCGCCTTTCAGGTGCATGACACGGCGGGGGCCTTTGCCTCGATCGGGATGGGGCTGAATGCGGTGCTGACGGCGTTTCTGGCGCCGCTTGTGCTGCGGCTGTTCCTTTAGCGCTGGCGCGGCGGGCGGGCCTTGTAGACCGGCAGTTTCCAGCCCAGCCGCAGCGATCCCGCGCGCAGGAACAGCGTGACCAACCCGCAGCCGATCAGCGCGGGCAGGCCCGGCAGTCCAACTGCGCCAAGGATCAGCGCCGTCGCCGCCCCGGCAAAGGCGCAGCTGAGGTAGAGCTCGCCCTGTTTCAGCACCAGCGGCACCTCGTTGCAGACCACGTCGCGCATCAGCCCGCCGAAGGTGCCGGTGACAACCCCCATCAGCAGCACGATCACCGGCCCGTGGCCAAGCGCCAGCGTGATCGAGACGCCCGCAGGCACCGCGACGGCCAATGCGCAGGCGTCGAGCCACAGCAGCGCGCGATAGCGGCTTTCCAAAAGATGCGCGGTAAAGAACACGATGATCGCCGCAAGCGAGGCCAGCACGATGAATTCGGGCCGGCCGACCCAGAACACCGGGTCGCGCCCCAGCAGCAGGTCGCGCAGCGTGCCGCCGCCAAGCGCGGTCAGGATCGCGATAAAGATGAAACCGACGATATCGAGTTGCTGGCGCGAGGCGACCAGCGCGCCGGTCAGCGCGAAGACCAGCACCGAGGCGTAATCGAGCGCGGTGGCAATCGGGCGATCTCCGAGGAGCGTGCCCAGCGACAGCTCGGCGGCAAGGGGCGCCCAGCCGCTCATGGCTTGAACGGCGCCATGCCGGCGCGGGCGAGTTCGTCGGCGCGCTCGTTTTCCGGGTGGCCGGCGTGGCCCTTGATCCATTCCCAGCGCACCTTGTGGCGCGCCTGCGCCTCTTCAAGCCGCTGCCAGAGGTCGACATTCTTCACCGGCTTCTTGTCGGCGGTGCGCCAGCCGTTGCGCTTCCAGCCGTGGATCCAGGTGGTCACGCCGTTTTTCACATAGGCCGAGTCGGTGGTGATGGTGATCTCGACGGGGCGGGTCAGGGCCTCAAGCGCGCTGATCGCCGCCATCAGCTCCATCCGGTTGTTGGTGGTGTCCGCCTCGCCGCCCGACAGCTCGCGCGCTTTCAGGACGGTCTCGCCCTCCATCGCGCGCATCAGAACGCCCCAGCCGCCGGGGCCCGGGTTGCCCGAGCAGGCACCGTCGGTCCAGGCGTGAAACTCCATCACGCGCGCTCCAGCGCGAGGCGCAACCCAAGCGCGGCGAAGGACGCCGCAAAGAGGCGCCGCATCCAGGCGGTGACGGCCGGGCGCGACAGCACCGCCTCACGCCCCGAGGCCGCAAGCGCGGCATAGCCCGCGAAGACGGCGAAGGTCATCGCGGCGAAAACCGCGCCCAGTTCGGCCATCATCAGCGCGCCATCGGTGGGCGCCATGAATTGCGGCAGGAAGGCCATGAAGAACATCGGGATCTTGGGGTTGAGCAGGTTCAGCATGATGCCGCGCCAGACCAGCCGCGCGACCGGCTGCGCCTCGGTGGCGGCCTGCACCTGCAGCCCTCCGGTTGAACGCAGGGTGCCCCAGGCCATCCAGAGCAGATAGGCGACGCCCGCGAATTTCACGCTCTGGAACAGCACGGCCGAGCTGTGCAGCACTGCCGCCAGCCCCGCCATCGCGACGCCCAGATGCACCAGCGTGGCCAGCGTGCACCCCAGCGCCGCCCAAAGCCCGCCGCGCAGCCCCTGCGCCAGCGCGACCGAGAGCGTGTAGACAACCCCGATACCGGGGGCGAGGCAGATCACGAATGTAGTGGCAAGAAAGGCAAGGCTCATCAGTCATCAAGCCCCTTATAGGCGGGCAGCGCGGCGATACGGGCAAGCCAAGCACGCAGTGCGGGGAAGGGAGCCAGATCATAGCCGCCCTTCGTTTCGGCGGTGTGGGTATAGGCGTAAAGGCAGATATCGGCCAAAGACAGCGCATCGCCCACCAGCCAGTCGCGCCCCGCCAGATGATCGTCCATGATCTTCAAAAGCCCGTTGCCGGACGCCAGAAGGTCCGCCATCCGTTCGGGCGTGGCTTGGGCGGCGCGATGGGGATAGTTGCGCAAGGCGGCGCGCACGGCGATCACGCCTTCATGTTGGTTCTGTTCCCAGAACATCCATGACAGCATCTGTGCACGGGTATAGGCGTCAGCGGGGATCAGATCGGTGCCTTCGGCCAGATAGCACAGGATCGCATTCGATTCGGGCAGCATCCGCCCGTCATCCAGATGCAGCACAGGCGCCTTGCCAAAGGGCATCGCGCCCGTGGCCTTGGCCTGATCCAGCGCATCGGTCAGATATTCGACATCCACGGTGTCGTAGGTCTTGCCCAAAAGCGCCATCAGCAGGCGGACTTTGTAGCTATTGCCGGAAGATGGCATGTTATAGAGCAACATATCAGGCACCTTTCAGGACATGCGCAAGACGCGGGGGACTTTGAATTCGATGTCTTCGCGGGCGGTCTCGACCAGTTCGACGGTCAGGTCGAAGCGCGCGCGGAAAGCGTCGATGACCTCGTTGATCAACACTTCGGGGGCCGAGGCGCCCGCCGTCACGCCGACCGCGCGTACGCCATCGAGCGCGCGCCAGTCGATATCGGTCGCGCGCTGCACGAGCTGGCTGTAGGCGCAGCCATTGGCGCTGCCGACCTCCACGAGGCGGCGCGAGTTCGACGAGTTCGGCGCGCCGATGACCAGGAGCGCCTCGATCCGCGGCGCGATTGTCTTGACCGCGGCCTGACGGTTGGTGGTGGCGTAGCAGATGTCTTCCTTGGCGGGGCCGACGATGCCGGGAAACCGCGCCTTGAGTGCCGCGACGATGCCCGCCGTGTCATCGACCGAGAGCGTCGTCTGGGTGATGAAGGCGAGCCGCTCGGGGTCGCGCGGGGCAAGATGCGCAACATCCTCGGCGGTCTCGACCAAAAGCACCTCGCCCTCGGGCAGCTGGCCCATCGTGCCCAGCACCTCGGGGTGGCCGGCATGGCCGATCATCACCATCTGCAACCCGTCCGCGTGATGACGTTCGGCCTCGATATGGACCTTGGAGACCAGCGGGCAGGTCGCGTCGACATAAACCATGTTGCGCCGCTGCGCCTCGGCGGGGACGGATTTCGGCACGCCATGCGCCGAGAAGATCACCGGCCGGTCGTCGGGGCAGTCGCTGAGTTCCTCGACGAAGACCGCGCCTTTTTCGCGCAGGCTGTCGACGACGAATTTGTTGTGCACGATCTCGTGGCGGACAAAGACCGGCGCGCCCCATTTCTCGATCGCCATCTCGACGATCTTGATCGCCCGGTCGACGCCCGCGCAAAAGCCGCGCGGGGCTGCGAGATAAAGGGTGAGGGCAGGTTTCATCGCGCGCTCCTTGTTTCGACCAGACCTAATGCGGTGGCGCGCCCGCGTCCAGACGGGAAGGGGCTCCGCCCCCGGCCTGCGGCCTCCCCCGGAGTATTTGGGGCTCGATGAAACTCAGGCCAGCGCGCTCAGGGTCTGGGCGGTGAGGAAGGCCACGACGGCGTAGCGCGCGGTTTTCGCGATCGCGACCAGGAGCGTGAACAGGAGCGGGTTCATCCGCAGCACGCCTGCGACGAGGCAGGCAAGGTCGCCGCCCGGCGCCCAGCTGAGCAGGAGCACCCAAGCCCCCCAGCGGTGAAACCAGCTTTCGGCGCGGGCCATCTGTTCGGGCGAGGCGGGAAACCAGCGCCGGTCGCGCCAATGGTTGGCGCCGCGCCCGATCACATAGGTGATCAAGGCGCCCAGCGTGTTGCCGGTGCCCGCAACCACAAGCATCTGCCAGATCGGCACCTCGCCCGCAGTTTGCAGCGCGACGAAGACGACCTCCGACTGGAACGGGATCGGGGTCGCGGCCAGCATCGCCGAGACAAACAGGCCGAAGAGCGAGAGGGTTTCGAACATGGCCCCTGATACGCCGGGGCGTCGAACAAAAAAAGAGCGCGCGGACATTCCGCGCGCTCGAAGCGGGCCGGAAGACGGAGTGCCCGGCCGAAAAGGGGATCAGCTTTCGTCGCCGTCGCGCGGTTCGCGCGGGGGACGGCCGATGACGTCACGCAGCGCGTCGAGCTCGATGAAGTTGTCGGCCTGGCGGCGCAGTTCGTCGGCGATCATCGGCGGCTGCGAGCGGATTGTCGAGACCACCGAGACGCGGCAGCCGCGGCGTTGCAGCGCTTCGACCAGCGGACGGAAATCGCCATCGCCCGAGAACAGCACGATGTGGTCAAGGCGCTCGGCCAGTTCCATCGCATCGACGGTCAGCTCGATGTCCATGTTGCCCTTGACCTTCCGGCGGCCCATCGAGTCGGTATATTCCTTGGCGGGCTTCGTGCGCATCGCGAAGCCGTTGTAGTTCAGCCAGTCGACCAGCGGGCGGATCGGGGAATATTCTTCGTTTTCCAGAAGCGCGGTGTAGTAGAAGGCGCGGACCAGCTTGCCGCGGCGTTCGAATTCCTGGCGGAGCAGCTTGTAGTCGATGTCGAAACCAAGAGCTTTCGCGGCGGCGTAAAGGTTGGAACCGTCAATGAACAGGGCCAGACGTTCGTCTTTGTAAAACATGGTAGCCTCTTCGTCTTTTCTTGTTTTTCTTCTTAGTTGCGTCACCTGAACGGACTTGACAGAACCAATCTCAGAATTGCTGCTGGCGCAGCAGGCTCACTATAGGGTTGTCACCTACATGGGGGTATCTGTCCAAATGGACAGTTTGGTTTACCAGATCGGCCTTGGAGCGAACCTGTCAGACCGCGGGCGGAAGCCCGCCGAGACCCTGGTCCGGGCGCTGGCAGGGTTGGCGGAGGCGGGGGTGAAGATTAGGGCGGTCAGTCGATTTTACCGCACACCAGCCTATCCGCCCGGGTCCGGGCCGGATTTCGTCAATGCCTGCGCAACGCTCGAAACGGCGCTTGCGCCGCAGGAATTGCTGGAGCTCCTGCATCGCATCGAGGCGGAGCTTGGGCGCACGCGCACGCATCGCTGGGAGGCGCGCAAGGTCGATCTTGATCTGCTCGCGGCGGGCGATCTGATCCTGCCCGATGCGGAGGTTCAGTCCCGCTGGCGGGGGCTTGCGCCGGAGCGTCAGGCGGTCGAGGCGCCCGAGGTCCTGATCTTGCCGCATCCGCGCCTGCAGGACCGGAGCTTCGTGCTGATTCCCCTTGCCGATATCGCCCCCGGCTGGCGCCACCCGGCCACCGGGCGAACCGTGGCCGAGATGGCGGCGGCGCTGCCGGAGGCCGAAAAAGCCCAGATCAGGCCTGTGTTTGCTGCCAATTCGGCGGAATGAGCGCTTGTCTTTCCCGAAGGAGCGCCCTAGATAGGCGGTTCAACTCTCCCAAGTCGATTGGAGTAGCTCATGGCCCGTGTGACGGTTGAAGATTGCGTGGACAAGGTTCCGAACCGCTTCGAGCTGGTGATGCTCGCCGCTCATCGTGCGCGCGAAGTCGCTGCTGGTGCGGCGCTGACCATTGACCGCGACAATGACAAGAACCCGGTCGTTGCGCTGCGTGAGATCGCCGAAGAAACCCAATCCGCCGAGGATCTCCGCGAGCGTCTGATCGAGTCGAACCAGACCCAGATCGAAGTTGACGAGATGGAAGAGGACTCGATGGCCCTGCTGATGGGCGGCGAGACCGCCGATCGCCCCTCCGCCGACGACATGTCGGAAGAGCGCATGCTGCGCGCTCTGATGGACGCTCAGGGTCGCGAATAAGACGAGGGGGCGGAACGAGCGCGAATGATCGACGTCGAAGACCTGATCGCGCTGGTTCGCCTTTATAATCCGAAGTGCAATGATGATCTGATCCGTCGGGCCTATGCCTACGGGCTGGATATGCATCAGGGTCAGTTTCGTCATTCGGGCGAGCCCTATTTCTCTCATCCCGTCGCAGTTGCCGCAATCCTGACGGAGCAGCGGCTGGACGATGCCACCATCGTCACCGCGCTTTTGCATGACACGATCGAGGATACCCGTTCGACCTATACCGAGGTCGAGCGGCTTTTTGGTCATGACATTGCCGAGCTGGTCGATGGCGTGACCAAGCTGACCAACCTGCAGCTGTCCTCGAACGCGACCAAGCAGGCCGAGAACTTCCGCAAGCTGTTCATGGCGATGTCCAAGGACCTGCGGGTGATCCTGGTCAAGCTGGCGGACCGGCTGCACAACATGCGCACGATCCGCTCGATGCGGCCCGAGAAGCAGGCGCAGAAGGCGCGCGAGACGATGGAGATCTATGCGCCGCTGGCCGGTCGCATGGGGATGCAGTGGATGCGCGAAGAGCTTGAGGACCTTGCCTTCAAGGTGCTCAACCCCGAGGCGCGCACCTCGATCATCCGCCGCTTCGT
This sequence comes from Pseudothioclava arenosa, assembly GCF_002358085.1. GTDB lineage: Bacteria > Pseudomonadota > Alphaproteobacteria > Rhodobacterales > Rhodobacteraceae > Pseudothioclava > Pseudothioclava arenosa. The sequence continues at coordinate 27,667 of NZ_NTJD01000005.1, read as the reverse complement.
CTCGCTGCAGAAGGAATCGGGCGATGTGATCCCCAAGATCACCGCCGACATCCGCCATCTGCTGGAAGAAGAGGGGATCGAGGCCGATGTCTTCGGCCGCGCCAAGCGCCCCTATTCGATCTGGCGCAAGATGGAAGAGAAGCAGCTGACCTTCTCGCGGCTCTCGGACATCTACGGCTTCCGCGTCATCACGCGCTCGGAAACCGATTGCTACCGGGTGCTGGGGCTGATCCATCGCCGCTGGCGCGCGGTGCCGGGGCGGTTCAAGGATTACATCAGCCAGCCGAAAACCAACGGCTATCGCTCGATCCACACCACGGTGTCGGGCCGCGACGGCAAGCGCGTCGAGGTTCAGATCCGCACCCGCCAGATGCATGAGGTCGCCGAGGCGGGCGTGGCCGCGCATTGGTCTTACCGAGATGGCGAGCGGGCCTCGAACCCCTTCGCGGTCGATCCCGCGCAATGGATCGCCACCCTGACCGAGCGTTTCGGCGAGGGGGATCACGACGAGTTTCTCGAAAACGTCAAACTCGAGATGTATTCCGATCAGGTGTTCTGCTTCTCGCCCAAGGGCGATGTGGTGAAGCTGCCGAAAGGAGCGACCCCGATCGACTACGCCTATGCCATTCACACCCGTATCGGGAACAGTTGTGTCGGCGCCAAGGTCGATGGCATTCGCGTGCCGCTCTGGACGCGGCTGAAGAATGGCCAGTCGGTCGAGATCATCACTGCCGCCGGGCAGCGTCCGCAGGCGACCTGGCTCGATATCGCGAAAACCGGCCGCGCCCGCGCCTCGATCCGCAAGTCGCTGCGCGAAGAGGATCGCTCGCGTTTCGTCAAACTCGGCGCGGAACTGGCGCGCGTGGCCTTTGAGCATGTCGGGCGCAAGGTGACCGACAAGGCGCTGCGCACCGCCGCTAAGACGCTGGGCCTGCCGGATGAAAGCGAATTGCTCGCGCAGCTGGGCTCGGCGGAACTCGCCGCCTCCGAAGTGCTGGGCGCGCTTTACCCCGAGCTGGCGATCAAGGGCCCGGAAACGGTCGAACCCACACGCGCGGTGATCGGGCTGGGCGCCGACCAGAGCTTCCGCCGCGCGAATTGCTGCCAGCCGCTGCCCGGCGAGCGGATCGTGGGCATCACCTATCGCGGCCAGGGCGTGGTGATCCATGCGATCGACTGCCCCGCGCTCGAGGAGTTCGAGGAACAACCCGACCGCTGGGTCGACCTGCACTGGTCCACGGGCCAGCACCCGGCCGCCTATTCGGTGACGCTCAAGATCACGATCGCGAATGATGCCGGGGTGCTCGGGCATATCTGCACCTTGATCGGTCAGCAGAAGGCCAATATCTCGGACCTGCATTTCACCGACCGCAAACCCGACTTCTACTCGCTGGTGGTAGAGGTCGAGCTTCGCGATACCGAGCATCTGCACATGTTGCTGACCGCGCTTGAGGCCGAGTCGGACGTGGCGCAGGTGGAACGCTGGCGCGAGATCTCGCGCAAACCTTGAAGGGCGCCCGGGGGACCGGGCGAAGGGGCAGGACGTGTTCAAGCGGCGCGACAGACGGGGCTTCTGGGCGAATGTCCGCGAAGCTGTGTGGCCGAAGATGGGCTGGACCCGCGCCTTTCACTACGTCAAGCACCGCGTCAACCGCCTGCCCGACCAGCCGCACCGCATCGCACGCGGCGTCTTTGCCGGGGTGCTGGTGTCGTTCACCCCGTTCTTCGGGCTGCATTTCGCCTCGGCCGCGCTGATCGCCTGGCTGATGCGCGGCAATATCCTCGCAGCGCTCCTCGCGACCTTCTTCGGAAACCCGATCACCTTCCCGATCATCGCCGTCGGCTCGACCACGCTGGGGCACCTGATCCTCGGCAACCGGATCGACCCGGATCATCCCGACAGCCTGGCCGAGACCTTTGCCGCCGCGGGCCATGACCTGAGCCATAATTTCTACGCGATCTTCACGGACGAGGTCGCGCATTGGGACGGGCTGCGCGGCTTCTTCGCCGAGGTCTGGCTGCCCTATCTGGTCGGCGGCCTGATCCCGGGCATCATCTCGGGCATCGTATGCTACTATATCTCCTTGCCGCTCATCACCGCCTATCAGAACCGCCGCCGCATGAAGCTCAAGGCGCGGCTCGAGAAACTGCGCGCGAAACTGCCGCAGCGCCACAAGGACAAACCGGCCAGCGACGATAGCGATCTCGGCTGAGGGGGCTTTGCCCCCGTCCTTCGGACTCCCCCAGAGTATTTACAGCTCGATGAAAGGGCTTTCATTTTGCCCGAAATATCCCGGGGGTGAATGGCCGCAGGCCAGAGGGGGCCGCGCCCCCTTGCTGCTGCTTCGGGGCTTCAAACCGGCGGGCAAGTCGCGCATACTCGGGCGCGAAATCAGGCCGGGGGGATCATGTCCAAGCCACTCAGACTCGGGGTCAATATCGACCATGTCGCCACGTTGCGAAATGCGCGCGGCACGACCTATCCGGACCCGGTGCGGGCCGCGCTGATGGCGCAGGAGGCGGGGGCTGACGGCATCACCGCGCATTTGCGCGAAGACCGCCGCCATATCCGCGATGCCGATATGGCCGCGATCAAGGCCGCGATCGCGATTCCGCTGAATTTCGAGATGGCCGCGACCGATGAGATGGCGCGGATCGCCTTGGCCACCGCGCCGCATGCGGTCTGCCTTGTGCCCGAGCGGCGCGAGGAGGTGACGACCGAGGGCGGCCTTGATGTGGCGGGCGACGAGGCGCGGCTGACCGATTATGTCGGGCGGCTTTCCGAGGCGGGGATCCGGGTCTCGATGTTCATCGGCCATGATCCGCGCCAGATCGAGGCCTCGGCGCGGGTTGGTGCTGCGGTGATCGAGCTGCACACCGGGCGCTATTGCGACCTGCATTACGAAGGGTTGTTCGAACAGCGCGACCTTGAACTGGATGCTCTGCGCGCGGGTGCGGCCTATGCGGCCTCGCTTGATCTCGAGGTGCATGCGGGCCACGGGCTGACCTATGAAACCGTCACGCCCATCGCCGAGATTGCGCAGATCCGCGAGCTGAACATCGGGCATTTCCTGATCGGCGAGGCGCTGTTCTCGGGGCTCGGGCCGGCGATCGAACAGATGCGCCACCTGATGGAGGCGGCGCGCGGATGATCCTTGGCATCGGCTCGGACCTGGCCAATATCGAGCGCATCGCAGGCACGATCGAGCGCTTTGGCGCGCGGTTCAAGACCCGCGTCTTCACTGAGGTCGAGCAAGCCAAGGCCGAGCGGCGCGCCGATGTCGCGGGCACCTATGCCAAGCGCTGGGCGGCGAAAGAGGCGTGCTCCAAGGCGCTGGGCACCGGGTTGCGCATGGGGATCTCGTGGCGCGACATGGCGGTGAGCAACCTGCACACCGGCCAGCCGGTGATGCATCTGACCGGTTGGGCGGCGGAAAGACTGGCGCAGATGACGCCGGCGGGCCATGAGGCGATCGTCCATGTCACGCTGACCGACGACCACCCCTGGGCGCAGGCCTTCGTGGTGATCGAGGCGCGCCCTGTTCGCGATCCACTTCCTTGACTCGCGCGCCCTGCTCGGCCAAGGAAGGCGGAAGATTTCCAAGGGATACAGGCAGACATGGCAGGCAAGACTGAGGGCGGGTTCGTCGAGACGATCAAGACGATCATCTGGGCGCTGATCATCGCGGGCGTGTTCCGCACGCTGTTCTTTCAGCCGTTCTGGATCCCGTCGGGCTCGATGAAGGACACGCTGCTGATCGGCGATTTTCTGTTCGTGAACAAGATGGCCTATGGCTATTCGCGCCACTCCTGCCCGTTCTCGGCCTGCCCGATCGAAGGGCGGCTGTTCGGTTCTGAGCCCGAGCGCGGCGACGTGGTGGTGATGCGCCACCCGACGCGCGGCGTCGATTACATCAAGCGCCTCGTCGGCCTGCCGGGCGACCGCATCCAGGTTATCGACGGCGTGCTGCAGATCAATGGCGAGCCGGTCGGCCTGCGCCGGGTCGAGGATTTCGTCGAGACTTTCGCGCCGCAAGGCTCGCAGGGAGGCTCGCCGCGTTGCGCGAATGCGCCGGTTGGCGCGGGCGGCACCTGCATCAAGGAGCGTTTCGTCGAGACACTGCCCAATGGCGTCGAGCACTCGATCCTGAACATCACCGACTCGGGTGTGGCCGATAACACGCCCGTCTATACCGTGCCCGAGGGGATGTATTTCTTCATGGGCGACAACCGCGACAACTCCGAAGACAGCCGCTTCTCGGCGGCGACGGGCGGGCTGGGCTTTGTGCCGGCGGAATATCTGATCGGTCGCGCCGACCGGATCATGTTCTCCTCGGCCGGGCGCTCGCTGTTCTTTTTCTGGACCTGGCGCGGCGACCGCTTCTTCAAGGCGATCGAGTGAAGGTTTCCAGCGATATCAAGGCGTTCATGGGGCGCCTCGGGCATGAGTTCGCGCGCCCCGAGCTTCTGTTGCGCGCGCTTACCCATAGCTCGATCTCGACGCCGACGCGGCCCGACAACCAGCGGCTGGAGTTTCTGGGCGACCGCGTGCTGGGCCTGACGATGGCCGAGGCGCTGTTTCGCGCTGACAAGGCGGCCTCGGAAGGTCAGCTGGCCCCGCGCTTCAACGCGCTGGTGCGCAAGGAGGCCTGCGCCGATGTCGCCCGCCAGATCGACCTTGGCGCGGTGCTGAAACTGGGTCGCTCGGAGATGTTGACCGGCGGGCGCCGGAAAGAGGCGCTCTTGGGCGACGCGATGGAGGCGGTGATTGCCGCGGTCTATCTCGATGCCGGGTTTGAGGCCGCGCGTGACCTGGTGCTGCGGCTCTGGGGCAAGCGGATCGACAGCGTCGAGGAAGACGCGCGCGACGCCAAGACCGCGTTGCAGGAATGGGCGCAGGCGCGCGGACAACAGCCGCCGCGATATGATACGATCTCACGCGAGGGGCCCGACCACGCCCCCGTCTTCACCATCGCCGCGCGGCTGGAATCGGGCGAAAGCGCCGAAGCCCGCGCCGGCTCGAAACGACTGGCCGAACAGGCCGCGGCCAAGGCGCTGCTGGCGCGTATGGAGAGCAAGGAATGACCGAAGGCACCAAGGCAGGCTTCGTCGCCCTCATCGGCGAACCCAATGCCGGTAAATCGACGCTGCTGAACCGGATGGTGGGCGCAAAGGTCTCGATCGTCACCCACAAGGTGCAGACAACGCGCGCGCGCATTCGCGGCGTCTGCATGGAGGGCAACGCCCAGATCGTCTTTGTCGACACACCCGGCATCTTTCGCCCGCGCCGCCGTCTGGATCGTGCGATGGTCACCGCCGCCTGGGGGGGCGCGGCCGATGCCGATATCGTCGTCCTGCTGATCGAAGCGCATCGCGGCCTGACCGAGGGCGCGCAGGCGATCATCGAGGCTCTGAAGGCGCGCGAGGGCGCGCAGCCCGTGGCGCTTGCGATCAACAAGATCGACAAGGTGAAAGCCGAGAAGCTGCTGGAACTGTCGAAACAGCTGAACGAAGCCTATCCTTTCGTGCGCACCTTCATGATCTCGGCCGAGCGCGGCTATGGCGTCGACGACCTGCGCGAATGGCTCGCCTCCGAGCTGCCCGAAAGCCCGTGGTTCTACCCCGAAGACCAGATCGCCGATCTGCCGATGCGCCAAATCGCGGCGGAAATCACCCGCGAAAAGCTGACGCTGCGCCTTCATGAGGAACTGCCCTATCAGCTCACTGTCGAGACCGAGAAATGGGAAGAGCGCGAAGACGGCTCGGCCCGGATCGACCAGGTGATCTATGTCACTCGCGACGGCCACAAAGGCATCGTGCTCGGCAAGGGCGGCGAGACGATCAAGGCGATCTCGAAAGCCGCGCGCGAAGAGATGACCGAGTTCCTCGGCCGCCCGGTGCACCTGTTCCTGCAGGTGAAACTGCGCCCCGGCTGGCTCGACGAAGCCGAGCGTTACACCGAAATGGGCCTCGATTTCCGCGACGGCGACTGAGATGGCCGAGGCCCGGCTGGTCACCGATCTCTGGGTGCGCGCCTATCTCAAGCGGCTCGAACTGGCGCATATCCCAGCCTATGTCACGCGCCGCGGCAATGCCCATGCCGGCGCGGTTCTGGTGAAATGCGCGCTGCTCGACGGCACCGCGCGCGCCTATCAGCGCAGCTTCGACCTGATGACCGGCGCGCGGCAATGGATGGTGCTGACCGAGGGCCCCGAGCCCGAGGTCGATGCCTCGATCCGCAAGCAAGCCTCGTTCGACCCCGATCTCTGGGTGATTGAGCTGGAAAGCCGCGAGGGGCGAACGCTCCTTGAGGAAGAAGGCTTCAAGGACTGACTTTCCCTTTCTTCTTGGCTCAAATACGCTCGGGGGGCGCGGGGGGCAGACAGCCCCCCGTCCTCTCCGCATCCGGCAGCGCATGGACTGGCAAGACCACGGCACGATCCTTTCCTCCCGCCCGCATGGCGAAACCTCGGCGATTGTCGAGGTTTTTACCGCATGGCACGGGCGGCATCTGGGCGTGGTGCGGGGCGGTGCCTCGCGCAAGCTGGCGGCGGTGTTGCAGCCGGGCAGCCATGTCGCGCTGAGCTGGCGCGCGCGGCTCGAAGACCATCTCGGCGCGATCACCCTTGAGCCGCTGAAATCCCGCGCGGGCGTGTTGTCGGACCGCCGCGCGCTCTTGGGGCTGAACTCGGTCTGCGCGCTGGCCTCGTTTACTCTGGCCGAGCGTGAGCCCCATGCCGCGCTTTACGCCGCGACCGAGCCCCTCTTTGACGTGATCGGCGCCGCCCATCCGGGCTGGGAGGTCGACTATCTGCACTGGGAAATGATGCTTCTGGACGAGCTTGGTTTTGGCCTCGATCTGAGCCGCTGCGCGGTCACCGGATCGCGCGAAGACCTTGCCTTCGTCAGCCCGAAGACAGGCCGCGCGGTTAGCCGCGAGGGCGCGGGCGACTGGGCGCCGCGGCTTCTGCCCCTCCCGCCCGCACTCTTGGGGCAGGGGCCGATCACGGCCATGGAACTGGTGCAAGGCCTTGCGTTGACAGGCTATTTTCTTGAAAATCGGATCGCGCCCGAGCTGGGTCAGCGCCCCTTGCCCGCCGCGCGCGCGCGGCTGATCGACATGCTCTCGCGTTAAGGCGCGTCGCGGTCGTCCAGTCGCAATTGCAAAAGCGCCAGATCAAGCCAGCGGCCGAATTTCTGCCCGACCTCGGGCATCAGCCCGACCTGCCGAAACCCGAGCTTTTCATGCAGCGCGATCGAGGCCGAGTTCGAGGCGTCGATCGCGCCGACCATCACATGCACGCCACGCGCACGGGCCTCGGCGATCAGTGCGGCCATCAGTGCCCGGCCCCGACCCGCGCCGCGCGCCTCAGGGGCGAGGTAGGCGGAATGCTCGACCGTCGCGGCGAACCCTTCCTGCGGACGGAACGGGCCATAGGCGGCATAGCCCAGAACGGCGCCGGCCTCCTCCAGCACCAGCACCGGCTGCCCGGCCTCCGCGCGCGCCGCCATCCAGTCGATGCGATTGGCGGCATCAATCTCCGTGCCGTTCCAGATCGCGGTCGTGTTGCGCACCGCGTCATTGTAGATCGCGGCGATGGCGGGGGCGTCGGCGGGCGTGGCGGGTCGGATCATGGCGCTCTCCTTTGCCCCGAGATTGCCCGAAGCCGCGCCCCGCGCAATGCAAAACGGGGCCCGAAGGCCCCGTTCCGATGCGATTTTCCGGTGCGGCGCAGCTACGAGCTGCGCGTTCGGGCCTGAGAGGCTCCACCGGCGCCGCTCCGAGACGGCCCTCACCCCAGCAGGCGGCGCGCGATGACCTGCGCCTGAATCTCGGCGGCACCTTCAAAGATGTTGAGGATGCGTGCGTCGCACAGGATGCGCGAGATCTGGTATTCCAGCGCGAAACCGTTGCCGCCGTGGATCTGCAGCGCGTTATCCGCCGCCGACCAGGCCACGCGGGCGCCCAGCAGTTTCGCCATGCCCGCCTCGAGGTCGCAGCGATGGCCGTGATCTTTTTCCCAGGCCGAGAAATAGGTCAGCTGGCGGGCAATCATGATTTCCACCGCCATCAGCGCGAGCTTCGAGGCCACACGCGGGAACTCGATCAGAGATTTGCCGAATTGCTTGCGGTCGATGGCGTATTGCATGCCGATCTCGCAGGCCGATTGCGCGACGCCCACGGCGCGCGCAGCGGTCTGGATGCGGGCGGACTCGAAGGTTTCCATCAGCTGCTTGAAGCCCTTGCCCTCTTCGCCGCCCAGCAGGTTCTCGCCCTTGACGCGGAAGCCGTCGAAGCCGAGCTCGTATTCCTTCATGCCGCGATAGCCCAGAACCTCGATCTCGCCGCCGGTCATGCCCGGCGTCGGGAAGGGGTTGTCATCGGTGCCGGGCGTCTTTTCCGCCAGGAACATCGACAGGCCCTTGTAATCGGTGGTGTCGGGGTTGGTCCGCGCGAGCAGCGTCATCACATGGGTGCGCTGGGCGTGGGTGATCCAGGTCTTGTTGCCGGTCACCACCCAGTCGTCGCCATCCTTGACGGCGCGGGTGCGCAGCGAGCCGAGATCCGAGCCGGTGTTCGGTTCGGTGAAGACGGCGGTCGAGAGGATCTCGCCCGAGGCGAGGCCCGGGAGCCATTTCGCCTTCTGATCTTCGGTGCCGCCGCAGAGGATCAGTTCCGCCGCGATTTCCGAGCGCGTGCCCAGCGAGCCCACGCCGATATAGCCGCGCGAAAGCTCTTCGGTCACGACGACCATCGAGGCTTTCGACAGGCCGAGGCCGCCGAATTCTTCCGGGATCGTCAGGCCGAAGACGCCCAGCTCGGCGAGCTCCTCGATGATTTCCATCGGGATCAGCTCGTCTTTCAGGTGCCATTCATGCGCGTTCGGTTTCACGCGGTCTTCGGCGTAGCGATAGAATTGCTCGCGGATCATCTCGAGGTCTTCGTCGAGGCCCGAGGTGCCAAAGATCGAGCGACCCTGCACGTCGCGCATCATCGCGACCAGCGCCATGCGCGCGGCGTTCGAGTTTCCGCCCGCAATCAGCGTCGCGGCGGCGTCCGAGGGCGTCCAGCTGACGCCCAGATCGGCCAGGCGCACCATCTCGCCCTGGTTCATCTGAATGCCGCCCTGGATCTGCGCGAGGTATTCGCCAAAGCCGATCTGCACGATCAGCTGTTCCATGGTGCCTAATTTGCCTTCTTCGGCGATGCGCGTGGCCCAGCCATGCAGCTGCATCAGCGACTGGTTGTAGGTCGCCAGCCACGACAGGCCATGCGCCTGATACTGGTTCTCTTCCAGCAGCGCGCCCGAGATACGGCCATCTTTCGAGGTCTTGGCGCGCAGGGCTTCGGTGGCCTGATCGACCAGCGCCGCCACTTCGGGAAGCGAGGCTTCGGTCAGCGAGAGAAGATCGGAAAGAACGGTGTTTTGCGGCATATCGCCCCCATCAGCGCCATGAGTCGGAGTTGCTCTTGTTCGAGTGACCCCGTGCATAGGCATTTTGCAGATGCAGCGCAATAAAAATTCGCGCAGGGCGCTTTGGTTGTTTTAATCTGTCGCGCCCGGCGGGGTTTTCTCGGGCCGTGCCCGGGGCTTCTGCCGAAAATTCGCGCCGCGCGACGCCTTTGTCAGTTCGGGGATGCGGGCGCGGCAAGATCGGGCTAGGGAGGACAGATGGAGCTGTTTCTCGCCTCACTCACGCCCGTTCAGATGGCTGTCGCCTTTGCCGTCACCCTGTTCGCGGGGTTCGTGAAAGGGGCGATCGGGTTTGCCATGCCGATGCTGATGCTGTCGGCCTTCGGCTCGTTCCTGCCCGCAGAGTTGGCGCTGGCGCTATTGATCCTGCCGACGCTCCTGACCAATTTCGCGCAGGCCTTCCGGCAGGGCGTGGCGGCGGCCTGGGGCTCGATCGTCGAATACCGCTGGTTCATCGCGATGGTGGTGATCTTCATCCCGATCACGGCGGGGTTCGTGCGGGTGATCCCGCAATCCTTGATGTTCGTATTGCTCGGCCTGCCGATCGTCGCCTTCGCGGGCGTGCAGCTGATGGGGATCAGTCTTGCCCTGCCGATCCATCATCGCCGCCGCGCCGAGGTGATCCTTGGCATTATCGGCGGCTGTTATGGCGGGATTTCCGGGATCTGGGGGCCGCCGCTCTTGATCTACCTGCTCTCGATCCACGCGCCCAAGACCGAGGCCGTGCGCGTGCAGGGCGTGGTGTTTTTGCTGGGCGCGGTGATCCTGACGGTGTCGCATCTGGGCTCGGGTGTGCTGAATGCGCAGACGGCGCCGGCTTCGGCGGTGCTGGTTATTCCGGCCGCGATCGGGATGTGGCTGGGCTTTCGCGCCCATGACCGGCTCGATGCGCAGCGGTTCCGGCGCTGGACGCTGGTGTTGTTGCTGCTGACCGGTTTGAACCTCGTGCGGCGCGGGATCGGGCTCTAGGCCGAGAGCGGCGCGCGGCGCTGCTGCAAGAGCGCGCTGAGCGAGAGCGCCTCGTAGGGCCGCAGCACGTGGCGCGCCTTGCGGTAGTGCAGCGGCAAGTCGCCTTGGCGCGCAAGCCCCGCCAGCGCGGTCGAGGCGACCAGCCCCGTTTGCCGCGCGAGGCATCCGATCGAGAGGCTCTCGATCTGGCAGCCATCCGCGATCAGCAGGTGGTGACGCTCCAGCAAGATCCCGTGCCAGTTCAGCACGCTCGGCCGGTCGGGTTGCAGCACCGTGCAGCCGTCGATCAGGTAGCGCGCCTCGACCAGCGCCTCGGGCGTGCCAAAGAGGTCGTCGATCATCGGGCCGCCGACAAGGATGCGGTGGCTCGGCATCAGCCAGAGGTCGCGCGTGGCGCCAAAGCTTGGCGCACAAAGCCGCAGCGGGCGCAGGCTGCCGAGCGCGGGCAGGGCGATCCGCCCCGACCACAGAACGGGTTGCGGCCCGGCATCGACGGTTTCCACCAGATCGCCCGCGCGCAGGTTGGCGGCGGGGCGCGGGCCCTGCGGGGTCTCGATCGGGGTCGAGGGGGCGAAACAGGCGCCCGGCCCGACCGGATGGCGGTGATCGCCCAAGGCCAGCCAGTCGACGCGCGGGCCGATCCGCGCGGGCTCGGCGCCAAGGGCAAGCGCGTCGAGGTCCTCGCGGCGCATCGGCAGGGGCGCGTGGCCGTGGCGCTGGCGCAATGTGCCCTGATCGAGCGCCTCAAGCGTCAGCAGGCTTTCACAGGCCTTCGTGTCCCAGTGCCAGGTCAGGCGCATCCGGCCGCCCTCGGCGATCTCGGCGCTGGCGTCGATGGAGACGGCGTGGAACTCCGCATCTTCGCGCTGCGAGAGGCAAAGATGGCCGTCCTTGGTAAAGCCGAGCGAGAAGAACTGCGCCGCCGTACTGCGCCGCGCCAGATGCAGGAGCGGCAGGATCTCGGTCTCGCCGCGCAGCAAGGTGAATTCCAGCATCAACGTGCCGCGCGTCAGCGTCGCCGGCAGGGCGTGGTCGCGCAGCGCCAGCGGCGTGCGGCCGGGGATGTGGGCCGCGAACCAGCCCGGATCGGAGGTGGGGTTGCTGTTCATTCTGTCCTCCTAGGCTGCTTCGGTGACCAAAAGCCGCGCTTCGTAGGAGCGCAGCATGTGTCGCGCCGCCGGGCCGTAGCCCGCGCCGGTCTGCGGATCGAGTTCGGGAAAAAGCGCGCAGATCTCGGCCTGTACCTCGGCCTCCATTCCGCTCAGAACCTGCGGCCCGGGCAGGAAGCTTTCGGTCGCGAGGCCTTCGGAATAGATCACCTGATGGCTGTCGAAGAGGATGTGCAGATAGGTGACCTGCCCGCCTTCCTCGATCGTGATCTGGTGTCCATCGACCAGATCCTTGGCGGCGACCAACACCTCGGCCTCGCCGAAGAACAGCGCCGCCAGCGGGTCGCGCACCAGAACGCGGTGCTGCGGCGAGACCAGCAGGTCGCGCGTCGCGCCAAAGCGACCCTTGCGGATGCGGATCGGGGCAAAGCGGCCCTCGGCGGCGACATGGCGGGTGCCGATCCAGCGGATCGGTTGCGCCCCGTTATCGAGCGTCGTGACCAGATCGCCGACGCGCAGGCTCTCGATCAAACGGGGGCCCTGCGGCGTGTCGATCAAGGTGCCGGCGACGAAACAGGGCACGGTGCTGACGGTGACAAAGCCGACATCGGTATCGCCGGTCGAACTGGCGACCGTGTAGGTGAAGCTGTCGGTCTCGACGACCCCATCGGTGGTGATGGAAAAGGTCCAGTCGGGATTGAGCGTGACCACCTCGCCAGACGGCAGGGTGACGGAATCGCCCGGACTGACCGGAACGCCATTGATATGCGTGACCGAGAGCGTGCCGCCGGTAAGGTTGATCTCGTTTCCCAGAACGTCGAGCGTCGCGCTGTCTCCGGCGGGGATGGCGATGGTATCGTCCATCGCGATCAGCGTGCCCTGCACCGAATCCGCCATGATCAGGATCGTCGAGTCGTTGCTGGAGTTGCCGACATCCGCGATCCCGATGCGGATCGAGTTCACCTCGTTCGGGTTGACCACGAAGCTGACCGAGAGGGTGACGGTGAGCCCGTCCATCTCGGTCGGGTAGACTGTGCCGCTGTTTTCGATGAACAGGTTCTCGTTGGTGGTGCCGTTGACGCCGGTCACCGAGATGTCGCCGATCGTGGTCTCGATCAACTCGCCATTCACCCAGATCCCGATCATGTCGAGGTAATCCGAGGTGGTCAGGTTGATGTAATCCTCCGAGGTGAAGACAAAGCTCATCGTCATCATCTCGGTCTCGGGGATGAAATCGACATCGAGCCAGGACGCGTCATAGGTATCGGTGCCGGCCAGCGCATCGAACAGCGGGTTGTTGTCGATGCCCTTGGTATTGGATGAGGTGCTGAAATACTGGTTGGTGCCGCCGCCGCCCGAGTTGGTGAAGTTGGTGACAAGCCCGGTCGACAGGATCACGCCCGTGTCGAGGATATCGAGGCCGAGGCTCGATCCGCCATCATAGATCGCCGAGGAGCGGTCATCGCCGGTATAGGTCGCGCCGACAACGGTCACGCCATCACCGAAAATCGTCTCGGCCATTTCAACGGCCGAGGCGTTCGTATCGTAATGCATGCTCGTCGATGGCATCCGCGCCTCCGAAATCCCTTCGAAGGCAGCGCAACAGCGCGCAAGGACGGGCCCGTCCGTCCTTTTCCTGATCGGGCCGATTTCGGCCTCTGCTTGTTGTGGGCTTGTGCCCTGCTCGTTGTTGCCCTGCCTCGGGTCTTTATTTTCCGTTAACTTTGCCGCGATCCGGGCCAAAAATAAAGGTTTTTCGCAGTCGGCATTGCGCGCCGGGATGAGTGAATCCTCCAGAGCACACTCAACCCCAGCGGGCCGCCATTGAGTTTGCCCCCCGAGAGGACTAAGCCTAGGCCAATTGCTGCACGAGGATCCCATGCCGATCGACCCCGTCCAACTCACCGCCGATCTCGTCCGTTGTCCCTCGGTGACCCCCGAAGAGGGCGGCGCGCTGGTGCTCCTCGAAGGGCTGCTGCGCGGCGCGGGGTTCGAATGCCACCGCATCGACCGGAACGGCGTGCCGAACCTTTTCGCGCGCTGGGGAGCGAGGGGCGCGGCGAAAACTTTTGGCTTCAACGGTCACACCGATGTCGTGCCGGTGGGCGACGAAGCGGCCTGGACGCATCCGCCCTTCGGCGCCGAGATTTCGGATGGCTTCCTGTGGGGGCGCGGCGCCACCGACATGAAATCGGGCGTCGCCGCCTTCACGGCCGCCGCCATCGACTTCGTCACCGAAACCCCGCCGGATGGCGCCGTGATCCTGACGATCACCGGCGATGAAGAGGGGGCCGGGCGCGATGGCACGCTGGCGTTGCTCGACTGGATGGAGGCCAATGGCGAGGCGATGAGCCATTGCCTCGTTGGTGAGCCCACCTGCCCCGAGCGCATGGGCGAGATGATGAAGATCGGCCGGCGCGGCTCGATCACGCTTTACCTTGAGGCGCAGGGCGTGCAGGGCCATGCCGCCTATCCGCATCGGGCCAAGAACCCGCTGCACGCGCTGGTCTCTCTGCTCGGGCAGATGACCGCGCAGCCGCTGGACGCGGGCACCGCGCATTTCGACGCCTCGACGCTGCAGATCGTCACCATCGACTGCGGCAACCCGGCGACCAACGTGATCCCGGCCAAGGCGCGCGCCACGGTCAACATTCGCTTCAACGACCTGCATTCCGGCGCCTCGCTGAGCGATTGGGCCAAGGGGCTCATCGCCGGGGTCGAGACCGAGACCGGCGTGACCTTCACGCTGCGCGCTGACATCTCGGGCGAAAGCTTCCTGACGCCGCCGGGGATGCTGGTGGATCTGGTGGCCGACGCTGTCGAGGCGGAAACCGGGTTGCGCCCCGAACTGTCCACCTCGGGCGGCACTTCGGACGCGCGCTTCGTGAAAAACCACTGCCCGGTGGTCGAGTTCGGCCTCGTCGGCCAGACCATGCATTCGGTCGATGAACGCGTCGCCGTCGATCAGATCGGCCCGCTCAAAGCCATCTATACCCGCGTGCTGCAGGCCTATTTCGCATGATCCGCGTCGAACAGACCCATGATCTCGACACCTGTCGTGCGCTGCGCCGCGTGGTGTTCATCGAGGAACAGAACGTTCCCGAGGCCGAGGAATGGGATGGGCGCGACGGCGGTGCGCTGCATCTGCTTGCGCGCGACGGCGAAACCCCGATCGGCACCGCGCGGCTCCTGCTCAAGGGTGAAACCGGCAAGATCGGCCGTGTCTGTGTCCTGCCCGCCGCGCGCGGCCGCGGCATTGGCGCCGCCCTGATCCGCGCGGGCGAGGCGCTGCTGGCCGAACAAGGCTGCACCCGTGCGATGCTCGGCGCGCAATGCCATGCCATTCCCTTCTACGAAAAGCTTGGGTTTACCGCCTACGGCCCCATCTATGATGATGCCGGCATCCCGCATCGGGATATGGAAAAGCCGCTGTGACTTCGCTTTGCTGAAAATATCCCGGGGTCCGGGGCGGCGCCCCGGTCCGTCGGTGACGACGCCCCTCCGCCCGTGTTAGGAAACCCCATGAGCACCATGCCCCAGATCCCGTCCCGGCAGGACATTCTCGACTGGCTCGCGGACCATCCGGGCGCCAGTTCCAAGCGCGACCTCTCCAAGGCTTTCGGCCTCAAGGGCCCCGCCAAGATCGAGCTGAAACGTCTCTTGAAAGAGATGGAGGCCGAGGGGCTTCTGGCCAAGCGTCGGCGCGGTTATCACGATGCGGCCGGGCTGCCGCCGGTCGCGGTGCTGCAGGTGCTGCGCGTGGATAGCTCGGGCGATCTCTGGGCGCGGGCGGCCGAGTTCGAGGGCGAGGGGCCCGAGCCGGTGATCCTCCTCGTGCTCAAGAAAACCGATCCGGCGCTGGCGCCGGGCGAGCGCATTCTCGCGCGGCTCAGCGCGGTCGAAGGGCAGGGCTACGATTACGAAGGCCGGCTCATCCGCAAGATCGGGCAGGCCAGCCACCGCATCGTCGGCATCTTCCGCAAGGCGGCCGAGGGCGGGCGGATCGTGCCGATCGACAAGGGCGCCGACAAGGAATGGACGATCCCGGCGGGCGACACGCTGGAGGCGAAGGACGGCGAGCTGGTCGAGGCCGAGCAATCCGGCCCCAAGGGCCGCATGGGCCTGCCGCGCGCCCGCGTGATCGAGCGCCTCGGCGACCCGAGCGCACCGCGTGCGGTCTCGCTGATCGCGATCCATCAGCACGGCATCCCCGACGATTTTCCCGATGCGGTGATCGCCGAGGCCGATGCCGCAAAACCCGCCAGTTTCGAGGGGCGCGAAGACCTGACCGGCCTGCCCTTCGTCACCATCGACCCGGCGGACGCGCGCGACCGCGACGACGCCTGCCTTGTCATCCCCGATGACGATCCGAAGAACGAGGGCGGGTTCCTGCTCTGGGTGGCGATCGCGGATGTTGCGCATTACGTCACGCCCGGCTCGGCGCTGGATCGCGAAGCGCGCAATCGCGGCAACTCGACCTATTTCCCCGACCGTGTCGTGCCGATGCTGCCCGACCGGCTCTCGGGCGACCTGTGCAGCCTGCACGAACATGTGCCGCGCGCGGTGCTGGCGGTGCGGATGAAGGTGGATTCCTTCGGCAACAAGGTCTCGCATCGGTTTACCCGCGGCATCATCAACTCGGTCGCCTCGCTCGAATATGGGCAGGTGCAGGCGGCGCGCGATGGCGCCCCCGATGCCAAGACCGAGCCGCTTCTGGACGAGGTGATCGGCCCGATCTTCGCGTGCTACGAGGCGCTGAAACGCGCGCGCGCGCGCCGTCAGCCGCTGGAGCTTGACCTGCCCGAACGGCAGATCGTGATCGACGACGAGGGCAAGGTCGCCTCGGTCAAATTCAAGGAGCGGCTCGACGCGCATAAGCTGATCGAAGAGTTCATGGTGCTGGCCAATGTGGCCGCGGCCGAAGAGCTCGAACGCCTGCGCCGGCCTCTGCTGTATCGCGTTCACGAAGAGCCGAGCGTCGAAAAGATCGAGGCGCTGCGCGAGGTGGCGCAGGCGTCGGGCTTCACGCTGGCCAAGGGGCAGGTCCTGAAGACGCAGCACCTGAACAACCTGCTCGCACAGGCCGAGGGCAGCGAGTTCGACGAGCTCCTGAACATCTCGACGCTGCGCTCGATGACGCAGGCCTATTACGCGCCGCAGAACCTTGGGCATTTCGGGCTGGCGCTGCGCTCCTACGCGCATTTCACCTCGCCGATCCGGCGCTATTCCGACCTGATCGTGCATCGCGCGCTGATCCTCGGGCATGGCTGGGGTAAGGACGGCCTGAGCCCGCAGGACATTGAAATTCTGGACGAAACCGCGCAGCATATCTCGGAGACCGAACGCCGCTCGATGGTGGCCGAGCGCGACACGACCGACCGTTATCTTGCCGCCTATCTGAGCGAGCGGGTCGGTGCGGAGTTTGCGGGCCGGATCAGCGGCGTGCAGAAATTCGGGGCCTTCGTGAAGCTCGATGAAACCGGCGCCGACGGGCTGATCCCGATCCGCGAGATCGGGCGCGAGTTCTTCCATTTCGACAAGGAGGCGCAGGAGCTGATCGGCGCCGATACCGGCCTGCGGATCACCATCGGGCAGCGGGTTCTGGTGCGTCTGGCTGAGGCGGTGCCGTTGACCGGCGGGCTGATGCTGGAACTGCTGGAGCTTGAGGGCAGCCCGATGCCCTCGCGCCCCTCGAAGGGGCGCCGCAAGCCCGGGCAGCGGATGCCGCGCAAGATGGGTGCGGCGAAGGCCAAGGCTCGGGCAGTCGCGCGCAAGACCAAGCGCACGCGCAAGCCCTAAAGCATCCACTCGATCGGCAGGCGCCGCGCGATGCCAAGCGCGATCCGCGCGGGCCATGTGGCGCCCGGTTCGGCATGGCGGGGCGCTTCTCCCGGACGTTCCCAACTCAGCCGTTGCGTGCGCGACAGCGTCACGTGCCAGCACCGTTCGGGGATCAGCGCGTCGAGCCGCTCCGCGATCATCCCGGCAATCACGGGCGAGCGCACGATCACGCCCAGCTCGGTGTTTAACCGGATCGAGCGCGGGTCGAAGTTGAACGAGCCCAGAAACAGCCGGTCGCGGTCAACGATGAAGACCTTGGCATGGAGCTTGTTCCGCGAGAATGGCGCGGTCCCGTGCAGCCGGCTTTTCAGCAGCGCCGAGACATCGAGTGTCGGCACCGCGTCGGGCGCGAATTCGTAAAGCTCGGCCCCGTTGCGCAAGAGCGCGCGCCGCCGATGCGCATAACCCGAATGCACCAGCGCGACATCGGTCGCGGCAAAGGAATTGGTCAAGATGCGGAGCTTTACCCCCGCCTTCGCGATCCGGGCCAGAAGTCGCACGCCCGAGCGCATCGGCACGAAATAGGGGCTGAGGATCAGCAGTTCCGATGTTGGTTGCCCCAGTGCGCGGCGCATCCGGGTCCAGAGCATCTCCTTGCGGCGCAGGCGGGTCTGGATCGGCTTCTCCGGCGGGTCATAGACCAGCTCGACCGGGGCGAATTGCCGGGGTGTCGCACCGGGGCCGAGCAGGTGCCCCTCGCGGTGGAGCTCGGCCAGCGTCTTGCCGTAATTGACGGCCTCTGGGTGCGATAGCAGCGTGGCCTCATGGGCCAGCGCGGCCTCCAGCTCCCAAGGTGTGCCGGGGGGCAGAATGGCCTCGGCGGGGACCGAGAGCGGCGCGTTCCAGTAGCTGTCGAAAACGCGCGCCAGATCCTCCAGCAGGGGCCCGGCGATGGCGAAGTCGAGATCCATGTAAAGCCCGCGCGGCCCGAGCGTGTTGAAATAGTCGTCGCCCACGTTGCGCCCGCCGAGAATCGCGATCGCGCCGTCGACGATCATCGCCTTGTTATGCATCCGGCGATTGAGACGGGTGAAATCGGCCAGATAGGCCAGGAACCGAAGACGACGCAGAGGAAACGGGTTGAACAGGCGCAGTTCCAGCCCCGGAATCGCCCGCAGTGCCGCCAGCAGGTGGTCGCGCCCGGCGGTGCTGTTGTCATCGAGCAAGAGCCGGATGCGCACGCCGCGCGCCCCCGCCCGGCGCAGCGCCGAAAGCATCAGGGCGCCGGCGGTGTCCTGCATCCAGTCGTAATATTGCAGGTCAATCCCGTCTTGCGCGGCCTCGATCAACTCAAGCCGCGCGGCCAGCGAGAGTGCCGGGTCTTCCAGAAGGTTCAGCGCGTTCTCGCCCGGGTGATCGTCAAGGTCCGGGGCGAAGCGGGCGGCCAGCTCGGGGCGGGGCGGCAGGGTGCCCGACTGCGCGAAGGGCCCCTTGGGCAAGGGGTGACGCAGCCGCGCCCACAGCACCACGCCCCCCGACGCCAGAAGCATCAGGGCAAGGACGGCGATGAGGAGCACGATCCAGACGTTCATGGCCCATAATGCCGTCCACGCGCGGGGCGGAACAAGCCGAATGCGCCGCAGGATCGGGAAAATCCGAACCCCCGCAATGCGAAAGGCCGGGCGCAGGGCCCGGCCTTGTCACTGTCCCCGAAGGGCTGCGCGTGTTCAGCCGATCGCGGCGGCTTTCACGTCTTCGTCGATATAGGGCAGGTATTGCGCGAAGTTCTCGGCGAACATGCCCACCAGTTTCTTGGCTTGCGCGTCGAAAGCATCCTTGTCGGCCCAGGTGTCGCGCGGGTTCAGGAGCGTCGCGTCAACGCCCGGCACCGAAACCGGCACTTCGAAGCCGAAGTTCGGGTCCTTGCGGAACTCGACCGTGTTCAGCGAACCATCGAGCGCGGCGGTCAGCAGCGCGCGGGTCGCCTTGATCGGCATACGCTTGCCGGTGCCGAAGGCGCCGCCGGTCCAGCCGGTGTTGACCAGCCAGCAATCCGAGCCGTACTCGGCGATTTTCGCCTGAAGCAGCTTGCCGTAGGCCTCGGGACGACGCGGCATGAAGGGCGCGCCGAAGCAGGTCGAGAAGGTCGGGGTCGGTTCGACAACGCCCACCTCGGTGCCCGGGGTCTTCGAGGTGAAGCCCGAGAGGAAGTGATACATCGCCTGCGCCGGGGTCAGACGCGCGATCGGCGGCAGCACGCCGTAAGCGTCGCAGGTCAGCATGATCACGTTCTTCGGATGGCCGCCAAGCGCGGTGTCCGAGGCGTTCGAGATGTAGTGCAGCGGGTAAGCGCAGCGCATGTTGTCGGTGATCGAGTTATCGAAGAAGTCCAGTTCGAGGGTTTCTTCGTCATAGACCATGTTCTCGACCACGGTGCCGAACATCGAGCAGGTCGCGTAGATTTCCGGCTCGGCCTCTTTCGAGAGGTTGATGGTCTTGGCGTAGCAGCCGCCTTCGAAGTTGAAGGTGCCCTTTTCCGACCAGCCATGTTCGTCATCGCCGATCAGCGTGCGCGAGGGGTCGGCCGAGAGCGTCGTCTTGCCGGTGCCCGACAGGCCGAAGAACACGGCGGTGTCGTCGGGGTTGCCGATCGCGTGGTTGGCCGAGCAGTGCATAGCCATCACGCCCTTGCCGGGCAGGATGTAGTTGAGCAGCGTGAAGACCGATTTCTTGTTTTCACCGGCATAGGCGGTGTTGCCGATCAGGATCAGCTTCTTCTCGAAGTTCAGCGCGATCACGGTTTCCGAACGGCAGCCGTGACGCTCGGGGTCGGCCTTGAAGCTCGGGCAGTTGATGATGGTGAATTCGGGGGCGAAAGCGTCCAGTTCGTCACGCTCGGGGCGGCGCAGCATGGTGCGGATGAACAGGCCGTGCCAGGCCAGCTCGGTCACGACGCGCACGTCGAGGCGATGCTCGGGGTCGGCGCCGCCGAACAGGTCCTGGACGAAGTAGTCCTTGCCCTTCATGTGCTCGAGCATGTCGGCGTAGAGCACGTCGAATTTCGCCGGGTCCATCGGCTTGTTGTTTTCCCACCAGATCGAATCTTCGACCGAAGGGGTACGGACCACGAATTTGTCCTTCGGCGAGCGGCCGGTATGGGCGCCCGTCGAGCAATAGAAGGCGCCGCCTTTGCCCAGCGTGCCTTCGCCGCGTTTCAGCGCCGTCTCGATCAGCGCCGGTTCGAGAAGGTTATAATAGACATTGCCCAGGCCAGTGATGCCTTGATCTTCCAGGCGGTTCGCCGGGTTCACACGTCCAATGCTCATCTGCTAGCTCCCGATGCCGTCGCGCGGCGGTTCGTCGGTTCCTCCCGGCATCCCGGGCCAAAAGGGATACCGATCCGGCAGCAACCCCACCGGGGCCCCGTCGAATAGGCGCCCTATAGCATGTCGTTTCAGGGATGGAACAGAACGCTTTGACGCAGTTAGCGCAACCATTTCACTGTTTAGCGCCACCAGACCCGATGGGTGAGGCAAATTAGTCAAACCTTCGTTTTTTTCACCGTGAATGAATCGGAATGCCAAGGTGATTCGCACAACGCAGTTGATTTGCCGAGTCGGAAAGCGGAGTATGTCTGAAAACAAAAATCTGGGCAGTTTACGAGGTATTGGCATGTCGAGGATCGCGCTGGTCGACGATGACCGGAATATTCTGACCTCCGTCTCGATGACGTTGGAGGCGGAAGGCTACGAGGTTGAAACCTATAATGACGGTCAGGCGGCGCTCGACGCGTTCAACAAGCGCCTGCCCGACATGGCGGTTCTCGATATCAAGATGCCGCGGATGGACGGGATGGAGCTGCTGCAGCGCCTGCGCCAGAAAACCGCGATGCCGGTGATTTTCCTGACCTCGAAGGATGACGAGATCGACGAGGTTCTGGGTCTGCGCATGGGCGCCGATGACTATGTGAAAAAGCCGTTTTCGCAGCGGCTTCTGGTCGAGCGGATCCGCGCGCTCCTGCGTCGTCAGGAGGCGATTTCGGGCGTCGAGATCCCCGTCACCGACGAGAACAAGGTGATGGAGCGCGGCTCGCTGACGATGGACCCGCTGCGCCATTCGGTGACCTGGAAGGGCAAGGAAGTGACGCTGACCGTCACCGAATTCCTGCTGCTTCAGGCGCTGGCGCAACGCCCGGGTTTCGTGAAGTCGCGCGACCAGCTGATGGACGTGGCCTATGACGATCAGGTCTATGTCGACGACCGCACAATCGACAGCCATATCAAGCGCTTGCGCAAGAAAATGCGCACCGCGGACGATGATTTCTCGGCGATCGAGACGCTTTACGGCATCGGCTATCGCTATAACGAAGAATGACGCTTGCCGGACGGATAGGTATGGGCGGCTCCAAGCGGAAGGCGCAGAACACGCGCGGCACCGACATTGATGTGGTGCTTGGCGAGGATTGGGTCGCGCCCGAGGGGTTGGTCGACGACGCGCTGATGCGTGGCCGCCGCCGGCGCGGCTTGCTCACGCTCAACCGTTCGCCGCTGGCGCGCAAGATCATCACCTTCAACCTTCTGGCGATGCTGATCCTCGTCGCGGGGGTCCTGTTTCTTAATCCGTTCCGGCAGAGCCTCGTGCTGCAGCGCGAAGCCGCCATCGTCTCCGAGGCCGAGCTGGTCGCCGATGTGATCGAGGCCCGCCTGCCGAAAGAGGGATGGGTCAATTTCGCCTCGGGTGACGGGATCGACCTGCGCGATACCCTGAGCGGCATTGAGCTGCCCGAGGGGGCCGAACTGTTCATCTTCGATGCGACGGGAGGGTTCATCCTGTCCTCGAAAGACGTGCAAATGGCCGCGCGCCAGCCGGTCGAGGGGCTTGGGGCCGATGATCGTTCGACGGTCATCACCAACATGCTCGACCGCGCCTGGGCGGCGGTTTCGGGCCTCGTGGATCGCCCGCCAATGGTGGATGTGGCCGAGGATCGTCAGGCTATCGCGCAGCGGCTGATCGACCGCCTTGCGGCGGGCAAGACCCTGATCTCCAGCGAAAAAACGCTTGCCGGAGACCCGGTTTTCTCTGTCGCGACAGGCGTTTATCAGGATGGCCGCGAGGTCGGTCAGCTTGTGCTTTCGTCCGCCGCCGGCGAGATCGAGCGCCTCGTGCGCGCCGAGCGCGAGCAGGTGCTGCAGATGTTCGTCGTGGCCGTCGCCGTGTCGATCGGGTTGAGCCTCGTGCTCGCCTCGACCATCGCGAACCCACTTTCCGATCTGGCCGAGGCGGCCGAGCTTGGGCGTGACAAGAACGCGCGCAAGATGAACCCGACGCGGGTGCGCATCCCCGATCTGACCGCGCGCCCCGACGAGATCGGGCGGCTGTCGGGCGCGCTGCGCGGCATGGTCGCGGCGCTTTACGACCGGATCGACGCGAACGAGCAATTCGCGGCCGATGTCGCCCATGAAATCAAGAACCCGCTGGCCAGTCTGCGTTCGGCGGTGGCCTCGTTGCACATGGTCAAGAAAGAGGAGCATCGCACCAAGCTGCTCGATGTGATCGACCATGATGTGCGCCGCCTCGACCGACTGGTGAGCGATATTTCCAACGCCTCGCGGCTCGATTCCGAGCTGGTGCGCGAAGAGGAAGAGCGCTTCGATCTGGTCAAGATGGTGGGCAATCTTTCGGAGTTTCTGGGCCAGCAGGCGCAGGAAAAAGGGGTCGAGTTCATCTCGGACCTGCCGAAGGTGCCGATCATGATCACCGGTCTCGAGGGGCGGCTGGCGCAGGTCTTCGTGAACCTGATCACCAACGCGATTTCCTTCTGTGAAGAGGGTGACGCGGTGCGGGTCTGGGCGCGCAAGCGCGATAATCGCGTGCTGGTCGTGGTCGAGGATACCGGGCCCGGCATTCCCGAAGAGGCGCTGACCAAGGTGTTCAAACGCTTCTATTCCGAGCGTCCTGTGGGGCAGTTCGGCGATCATTCGGGCTTGGGGCTCGCGATCTCGAAACAGATCGTCGAGGCGCATGGCGGGGTGATCTGGGCCGAAAATATCCGTCCGACCGATGCCGACGTGACCTCGGAGCCGCTGGGCGCGCGCTTCGTGGTGGGCCTGCCGGTTTGAGCGGGGCTGAGGCCACCGCCCCCCTGAACATCCATGCAAGCGCGGTTGCGCTGAACCCCGATTGCGGGGTGTTGATCCTTGGCCCCTCAGGCGCGGGGAAGTCGGCGCTGGCGCTTGAGTTGATGGCGTTTGGCGCGCGTCTTGTGGCCGACGACCGGGTCGATTTGCACGTTCTGGAGGGGGGGCTGATGGCCTCGGGGCCCACCGCGATTGCGGGGCAGATCGAGGCGCGGGGCATCGGTATTCTGGCGGCCGAGGCGCTGCCTTCGGCGCAGATCGTCCTCGCGGTCGACCTTTCTCAGGAAGAGACCGAACGATTGCCGCCCGCGCGCCAGATCGAGATCGGCGGGGTGGTCATCCCTCTTGTGCTGCGCCTGCGAAGCGGCCATGCTGCGGCAGGGATTTTACAGTATCTGAAGGCCGGGAGGGTCGCTTGAGCGAGAGGGCCGCAAGCGAAAATCAGGGCACCCAGCGCGTCGTGCTGGTGACGGGGCCGTCGGGGGCGGGGCGGACGACCGCCATCGCCGCGCTTGAGGACTTCGGCTACGAGACCATCGACAACATGCCCTTGTCGCTGATCCCGCGGCTCTTGGCCGGGGCGCCGCGCGGGCATCCGATCGCTTTGGGTGTCGATGTGCGCAATCGCGAGTTTTCGGCCGCCGCGCTGATCGAGTTGATCGACCAGCTGACGCTGAGCCCGACGGTTTCGCTCGAACTGCTTTACCTTGATGCGCGCCCCGATGTGCTGGAGCGGCGCTATTCCGAGACCCGGCGCCGCCACCCGCTGGCGCCCTCGGATGCGCCGCGCGAAGGGATCGTGGCCGAGATCGACCTTCTCGCCCCGATCCGCGCCCGCGCTGATGTGCTGGTCGAGACCTCGGCGCTCAGCCCGCATGACCTGCGCGCCGAGATCGCACGGCTTTTTGATCCGGGCGTGTTGGAAAGGCTCAGCGTCTCGATCCATTCTTTCAGTTACAAGCGCGGCGTTCCGCGCGGGCTCGACCTGATGTTCGATTGCCGGTTTCTGGCCAATCCGCATTGGGAGCCTGCGCTGCGCCCGCATGATGGCCGCGATCCGCGTGTCGCCGCCTATATCGCCGCGGACCCGCGGTTTGGAGAGTATTTCGAGCGGGTGCTCGGCCTGCTGCAGTTCGAGTTGCCCGCCCATGTCGAGGAGGGGCGCAGTCATGTCTCGGTGGGGTTCGGCTGCACCGGCGGCAAACACCGCTCGGTCGCGATGACGGAAAAGGTTACCAAAGCTCTTGCGGAGGCAGGGTGGCAGGTGTCTAAACGTCATAGGGAATTGGAACGGCGCGCCGAGGCGCCGGATGGTGAAGTGGGGCAGGGCACGTGATCGGTATCGTGATCGTGGCACATGGGGGGCTCGCGCGAGAATATCTCGCGGCGGTAGAGCATGTCGTCGGCCCGCAGGAGGGCATCCGCGCGATCACCATCGAGGATAATCATGACCGGGCGCAGAAGCAGGCCGAGATCAGATCGGCTGCGGATTCGGTGGATGTGGGTGACGGCGTTGTCGTGGTGACCGATATTTTCGGCGGATCGCCCTCGAACCTGAGCCTGATGGCCTGCGAGAATTGCGAGCGCGAGATCATTTATGGCGCCAACCTGCCTTTGTTGATCAAGCTGGCGAAGTCGCGTGCGTTGAATGTCCATGCGGCGGTCGAGGCGGCGCTCGATGCCGGCCGGAAATACATAAATTCCTATTCAATGTGCGATACGGCCGGACGGTAAAGCCTTCGCAGGAGACGCAATGGTGACGCGAGAATTCGAGATCGTGAACGTGAAAGGGCTGCATGCCCGGGCCTCGGCGAAATTCGTGGAGGTGGTTGAGGATTTCAACGCCCGCGCCGAGGTCGAAAAGGACGGGATGCGGGTTTCGGGCGATTCGATCATGGGGCTGCTGATGCTCGCGGCGTCCTGCGGGACCTCGATCAAGGTGACCACCAGCGGCGCCGAGGCCGATGCGCTGGCCGATGCGCTGGGGGCGCTGATCGCGGACAAATTTGGCGAAGGCAATTGACCTTTCGCGCCGCGTAACAAAAAGCCCCGCAGAAGCGGGGCTTTTTCGTTAATCGGTGACTTAGCGGGTCGGAACCGGCGTTTCGCCCCGGTAATCATAGAACCCGCGGCCGGTCTTGCGGCCCAGCCAGCCAGCCTCGACATATTTCGTCAGGAGCGGACAGGGACGGTATTTCGTATCCGCCAGGCCGTCGTGCAGCACGTTCATGATCGCGAGGCAGGTATCGAGACCGATGAAATCGGCCAGTTCCAGCGGCCCCATCGGGTGGTTCGCGCCCAGCTTCATCGACAGGTCGATGGAATCGACCGAACCAACGCCTTCGTAAAGCGTGTAGACCGCTTCGTTGATCATCGGCACGAGGATGCGGTTCACGATGAAAGCCGGGAAATCCTCGGCCGAAGCCGCCGTCTTGCCCAGCGATTTCACCACCGCCATCGTCGCCTGATAGGTCGCGTCATCGGTGGCGATGCCACGAATGATCTCGACCAGCTGCATCACCGGCACCGGGTTCATGAAGTGCACGCCGATGAACCGCTCGGGGCGGTCGGTGCGCGAGGCAAGCCGCGTGATCGAGATCGACGAGGTGTTGGTGGCGAGGATCGTGTCCTTGCCCAGATGCGGGATCAGCGTGTCGAAAATCGCCTGCTTCACCGCTTCTTTCTCGGTCGCGGCCTCGATCACGAGGTCGCACGGCCCCAACTCGGTCAGCTCCATCGTGGTCGAAATGCGCCCCAGCGCCTCGGCCTTCTGTTCGGCGCTGATCAGGTTCTTCGAAACCTGCCGGTCGAGATTTTTGGTGATCGTCGCCACCGCGCGCGCGAGGCTGTCAGCGGAGATGTCATTGATGAGGACGTCGTAGCCGGAGAGTGCAAAGACATGGGCAATCCCGTTGCCCATCTGTCCGGCGCCCACGATGCCCACTTTCTGGATCGTCATGATATGGCCCTTTCATGTTCCGAGGCGACCATGACCCGTCAATGCTGCAAGTGCAAGAAGTTTCGCTGCGAATGCACGGTGGCGTGCCCGGGATGACGTTAGCTGTTTTGAAAGGGTTCTGGCGCAGCCTTGATTTCGGGTGAGTCGAAGGACTGAGGTGGGAAAATGGCTTTCGAATATCAGGGCGGGGACGCCCTCAATTACTATCCATGCCGGTATGGGCAGTCGAAACTGCTGTTTCGTGGCCCGGCCAAATCGCTGAACGGGGATTTCGTTGCCGCCATCGGCGGAACGGAAACCTATGGTAAATTCGTGGCGCGGCCCTGGCCCGACCTCGTGCAAGAGCGGCTTGGCCTGCCCGTGGCGAATTTCGGCCATATGAACGCGGGCGTCGATGTTTTCGCCGCCGAATCAGAGGTGATCGAGGCCGCTCAGCGCGCGCGGGTCACGGTGATTCAGCTGATGGGCGCACAAAACATGACCAACGGGTTCTACGCCGTGCATCCGCGCCGCAATGATCGTTTCGTGCGGGCCTCGAGCCGCATGCGCGAGATGTTCCCCGATGTCGATTTCGCTCAGTTTAACTTTACGCGGCACATGTTGGGGGCGCTCAAGGCGCGGTCCCTGGTGAAATATGACGGCGTCGTGCAGGATCTGCGCCAGACCTGGCTGGTGCGCATGAAAGCCCTTCTCGCGAAGCTTCCGGGGCGCAAGGCCTTGCTCTGGATCGGGGACTACCATTCCCCGGTCGCACGCGATCCGCTCGGCCCAGATCCGCTCTATATTTCGAGCCGCATGGTTGATCAGTTGCGTCCCCTTGTCGATGAGGTGGTGCAGGTGCAGCCGACGATCATGGCACGCTCGACGGGGACAGTGGGCATGTGTTTCGGCCCGCTCGAAGAGCCGACGGCGGTGCAGATGCCGGGCCCCCTCGTGCATGAGGAGGTCGCGGAAGCCCTGCTGCCGCATCTGCGGGCGCTGATCTGAAGACAGCAAAAAGCCCCGCGTTTGCGGGGCTTTTCGTTGCTTTCATTCGCGCCCGGCTTTCATTGAGCCGAAAATACTCCGGGGGTGCGGGGGCTGGCCCCCGCTCCGCCGTCACACTTTCGCGGTCAATTCGGGGACGGCGTCGAAGAGGTCTGCGACGAGGCCGAAGTCGGCGACCTGGAAGATCGGGGCCTCTTCGTCCTTGTTGATCGCGACGATGATTTTCGAGTCCTTCATCCCCGCGAGGTG
>NZ_NTJD01000004.1 GCF_002358085.1 Pseudothioclava arenosa | reverse complement strand
CGCCGAGCCTGCAGGCTGGTCGGTGTCGATCGCAAGGCAGTCCGGCGTGAACGCCCGCCGGACTGCGCCGAGATCCGCAAGGAGATGCAGGAGATCGCCAGCACGCGGCGTCGGTTCGGGTATCGCCATGTGTGACGGGTGGAGTGAAGGGCCAAGCGGTCATCGGTTCCCTTGCCCAGCACCTTGCGGCGGAAGCGAGTGAACCACTGAGAAACCGCTGCGGCCTTCCCTGAGGCAGGTCTGATGGGCCACTCGGGGAACACCCTGCCGGATGCGCCATGCGCTGCGATGCGGGCTTGCAGGAGCGTCTGAGCCTCACCCACAACGGGGATGAAGCGGCGGGCGTTTTTGGTCTTGCCCTCGGTGATGTAGAAGCCTGACCCATCCTTGCGGGCTTGATCGGTGGTGATGGTGGCGATTTCATCGGCGCGACAGCCTGTGGCGATGGCAAGGCGGATCAGATCGCCTTCCTTGCTTCCGCGTGTCGTTGCCTTCAACAGTGCGGCGCACTCGCTGGGCTGATAGTCTTGCCGCTTCTGCTCTCCCCGGTTCTTGGACCTGCGCAGCCCTTTGGGGAACTCCCACGGGTTTGCTGTGGTCTTTTCCAAGTGGCCGCTTTCAATAGCCCAGACCCACAACTGTTTGAGGAGGGTGGTGTTCTTCTCAATGGTCTTCGCAGAAAGGCCGTTAGGGCTTCGATGATTGCGCACCGAGGGCAGGTATACGTCACGAAAGCGCCGCGCATCCTCGGGTGTAACGCCCTCCAAGCAAGCGGTCTTGGTGTCGTCCTTGAGGAACGTGCGGAGGTGCTTGATCGCCGTGTCGAGGTTCATCACTGTGGTGCGCTTCAATGGTGCGTAGCCGTAGGGATTCCCTTCACGACGCGCTTCGACGTATTGCGCATGGGCGAGAGTAAGCGGGTAACCTGCTCCGGAGGCAACGAGAGCGAAACGTCTCAGTTGTTCGGGTGGGGCTGCGCCGCGCTTGGCGGCTTCCTCTATCTTGTCATTGAGGATGAACTCGACAGGGACGTTGAAGGGGTCGCCTTCTTCCTCTGCTTCACGGCGAGCCACCTTGACCATCTCACGCCATTCGAGGGCTGAGGCGAGCGTGAAGGTTTTATCCTCCCTCAATCCATCTTGGAGCCTGCGGATGTCGCCCAGCGCGATGTCACGCAGTCTGCGGGCTGTGGGGAGGTGACGGGTGCCAAGCCCTCTGGTGATTGCCTTGCGAAACGGTTTGCCATCCCAAGGGTTCGGAACGCCTATCAACTCTGAGGGCGTATCCATCTTAAATACCCAGCTCTTGCCGGGGCCTCGGGGTTGTTTGAGATAGCGCATGTCCTCTTTGGTGGCCTTCTTGTTGTCCAGTTCGGACAACGAGCCTTCGGACATCTCTCCAAAAAACGTTTTTATTTCAACGGTTTAATGGAAGTGGCGGAGAGACAGGGATTCGAACCCTGGGTGGGCTCACACCCACAACGGTTTTCGAGACCGCCCCGTTCGACCGCTCCGGCACCTCTCCGCATCGGTGGTCTTTGGTAGGGGGGGATTTATAGCGGCGCGCAGCGGCTTGCAACCCCGTTTTGAGAAAATTTCTGCCGGTTTTTCGCGGGTCTGCGCGCAGATCTTTGCCGAGCTGCAAGAATGCTGCTGGTGCAGCATTGGCGGGCGCGCTAGGGCAGGGGCATGCACGCTTGTTTTACGCCATTTTCGCCCCGATTCTCGGCCCTGACCGCAGCGGCGACGCTTTGCGCGGCACTGATTTCTGCGCCTGCATGGGGTGCCGATCCGGGGCAGGTGGCGCAATTGCTGCATGTCGAGCGTCTCTTTGCGATTCTCGGGCGCGAATCTGAGGATTACGCAAGCGATCTGGGCGCCGAATTCCTTGGCAACGGCGCCGATCCGGGCTGGCATGACGAGGTGCGGCGCATCCACGATCCGGCGCGCCTCCAATCGGCCTTCGAGGCGGTGCTGGCCGATGAGCTGAAAGATGACCCTCTGCCCGAGATCACGCGCTTCCTGTCCAGCGAGACCGGCCAGCGGATGATCGACCTTGAACTTGATGCGCGCGAGGCGCTTCTGGACCCGCGCGTCGAGGCGGCGGCTGAAGGGGCGCTGGAGGCGGCCGAGGCCGCGCAGGACGCCCGCCTGGGGCTGGTGCGCGATGTGATCGCGGCGGCCGGATTGGTCGAGGAAAACGTTGCCGGCGGGCTGAATACGAATTTCGCCTTCTCGGTCGCTTTGGCCGAGAGCGGGGTCTATGCCTATCCGGTGTCGAAAGACGAGATCCTTGCCGAGTTGATCGCGGAAGAACCCGCGTTGCGCGACGAGGTCACGCTCTGGCTCGAATCCTATCTGATGATGGCCTATGCGCCGGCCTCCGAAGCCGAGCTGCGAGACTGGCTGGAGTTTACCCGCTCCGATGCGGGGCAGGCGCTGCTGCATGCGCAATTCGCCGGGTTCGACCGGGTGTTCAACGCCAGTTCCGCCGCGCTCGGCCATGCGCTTGCGCGGCGGATGATGGCGTCGTCGCTCTGATCAGCGCATCCGCAGCGCGCCGTCGAGGCGGATCACCTCGCCGTTCATGTAGCCGCAGGAAATCAGGAAACCGGCAAGACGCGCGTATTCCTCGGGGTCGCCAAGGCGCTTGGGGAAGGTGACTTCGGCGGCGAGCGTGTCCTGCACCTCTTGCGGCAGGCCTTTCATCATCGGCGTGGCGAAGATGCCCGGCGCGATGGCGCAGACGCGGATGCCCTGGGTCGCGAGGTCGCGCGCCAGCGGCAGGGTCATGCCCGCGATCCCGCCTTTCGAGGCGGCATAGGCGGCCTGTCCCTTTTGCCCATCGAAGGCCGCGATCGAGGCGGTGTTGACGATCGCGCCGCGCTCGGGGCCTTCGTTCTTCGCCATCTCGGCCGCCGCAAGCCGCAGCACGTTGAACGAGCCGACGAGGTTGATGTTGATCGTGCGCGCGAAGCCTTCGAGGCTGTGCGGCCCATCGCGGCCCACCACACGCTCGCCGGTGGCGATGCCCGCGCAATTCACCAGCGCATCAATGCCGCCCATTGCGTCCACGGCAGTGGTGATCGCTGCCTGCACGCTTTCCTCGCTGGTCACGTCGGTGCGGGCAAAATTGCCGCCGATCTCGTTGGCCAGCGCCGTGCCGCGCGCCTCGTCCAGATCGAAGATCGTCACCTTGGCGCCCTGCGCCGCCAGATATTGCGCGGTTGCTGCACCCAGCCCCGAAGCGCCGCCGGTCACGATCGCGCGCAAGCCCTGAAGTTCCATTCATGCCTCCCAAACTGAACGTGTGTTCAATAAATGCGCGAGCGCCCGAAAAGTAAAGTCCGAAGCGCGCTGTGGGGCGGGGTCGTGATCTGCTGAACGTTACGTCACTTTGGCGTTGCGCCCGGTTGAAGCCCCGCCAAACCGAGGCCGTCACCGGAGATTTTCCGCCCTGCGGGGATGGTCCATGCGCAGATCCGGAAAATCAACGGAAGTTTGCGGGGCCTCTCGTCTGGGATTGTCAGGCGACAGTCTCCGGGCGAATATGAGGTGATAACAGAATTTACCGGAAAGATGCCGAAGATGGACACTATAGACCGTAAAATCGCCACCTGCCTGATGGGGGATGCCCGCCTGTCGCTGGCCGAGATTTCGGCGCGGGTGGGGCTTTCGACATCGGCGGTGAACGATCGGATTCAGAAACTGCGCCAGCGCGGCGCGATCCGGGGCATTCGGGCGGATCTTGATCCGGCGGCCTTCGGGCGCCCGGTGCTGGCTTTCCTGTTCGTGGCGCTGGCGCGCGGGATCTCGGAGGAGGCGTTTCGCGCCGATATCGCCGGGCGCCCCGAAGTCACCGCCTGCCATCACGTCACTGGTGGCTGGAACTATCTGATTCAGCTGCGCCTTGAGGGGCTGGAGGCGCTCGAAGCGTTTCTATCAATGCTCAAGGCGGGAGGCTGGATTGAGCGTTCGGAAACCATGTTGTCACTGTCCGCGGTGGTCGAGCCGCCGGTCATCTTGCGGGGGTTGTGATGCTGTTTCTCAAGGCTTTGCTGACAGGTCTGGCGATTGCCGCGCCGCTCGGTCCGATCGGGGCGCTTTGTATCCAGCGGGTGCTGAGATCAGGGTTTCTGGCGGGGCTGGCTGGCGGGCTTGGCACGGCGTTGGCGGACGGGCTTTACGCGAGCCTCGCCGCGATGGGCTTTGCGGCCTTTGCGGCCCTGCTCGAACGGATTTCCTTGCCGCTCGGGCTTTTGGGGGGCGGGTTCCTGATCTGGCTGGCGATCAAGGGCTGGCCGCGCGGCGGGCAAGCGGTCGAGGCCGCGAAGGCGCCGACGCAGCGCGGGCTTTTGCCGACTGTCGCCACGACTTTTGCGCTGACCATGGCCAACCCCGCGACGGTGCTGAGCTTTGCCGCGATCTTCGCGGGGCTGGGTCTGGCGGAGACTGCCTCGACCGGCGCCGCGCTTGCCGTGGTGGCGGGGGTGTTCCTTGGCTCGATGCTGTGGTGGGCGTTTTTGTCGGGGCTGGTCGCGGCGCTGCATCACCGCTTGCCCGACAGCTTCGCGCTGTGGACGGCGCGGCTTTCCTCGCTGATGATGGGGGGCTTCGGCCTCTGGTCGCTGGCGCGGGTGCTGCTCTAGCCGTCGGGCGCGATCAGCCCGAGCCCGCGCAGGTAGATGCCGATGCCGCTTTCCAGCAGATCAGCCGGCGGAAAGGGCGCCCGCGCGCCGGGCTCGCCGCGCGCATAAAGCTCGACCACGCCATGGCTCATTGCCCAGATATGGGCTGCGACCATGGCGGGCGGCGGGCGGCGATCTTCGGGCAGATGTGCAGTGATTGCCGCCGTCGCCGCCTCCATCACGCCCATCGCGCGCGCCGCCAGCGGCGCCAATGCGGGTTCGCGGTTGGGCGAGAGCCCCGCCTCGAACATCGCCATGTAATGGCCCGGATATTTCCGCGCGAAGGCGAGGTAGGCCCGCCCCGTCGCGCCAAAGGCCGCCAGCGCCGAGGGTTTGCCGCCGTTCCAGGCATGCTCCATCAGATCGGCGAAAATCGCATAGCCTTGGCGCGCACAGTCCACGATCAGCGCCTCGCGCCCCTCGAAATGGCGATAGACGGCGGCCGGGGTCACGCCCGCGATCTTGGCCGCCTCCGAGAGGGTAAAGCCCGTCGGCCCCTTTTCCTCGATCAGCCCCAGTGCCGCCTCTACCAGCGCCTGCCGCAGATTTCCGTGATGGTAGCCGCGCTTAGACATCGAGCAGATCAACCCCGCCGCAGATCATTTCATCTGCCTTGCCAATGGCTTGGCGGTCCTTCTTCGCGTAGTCGATGGCATTCAGGACGGTCTGGATCGCCGCGATGCGCGCGCGTTTCTTGTCGTCCGAGCGGATCACCGTCCAGGGCGCATGCGCGGTCGAACTGCGCCCGAGCGTCTCGGTGATCGCCTCGGAATAGGCGTCCCATTTCTTCAGCCCCTCGACGTCGATCCAGCTCAGCTTCCATTGCTTGAGCGGGTCCTGCTCGCGCGCGAGGAAGCGGCGCAGTTGCTCGGCGCGCCCCACGTTCAGCCAGAGCTTGACGAGGATCACGCCCTCGTCGACCAGCATCTTCTCGAACTCGGGCAGTTGGGCAAAGAAATGCTCGCGCTGCGCGGGGGTGCAAAAGCCGAACACATGCTCGACCACGCCCCGGTTATACCACGAGCGGTCGAACATCGCGATCTCGCCCGCCGCCGGCAGCCAGTCGACATAGCGCTGAAAATACCATTGCGTGGCCTCGCGCTCGGTCGGTTTCGGCAGCGCCACGACATAGGCCGAGCGCGGGTTCAGGTTCTCCCGCATCACCCCGATCGTGCCGCCCTTGCCGGCCGCGTCGCGCCCCTCAAAGACCACGACCAGCCGCTTGCCCGTCGCTTTCAGATCCCAGAGCATCTTGACCAGCTCGACCTGCAAGGCCTCCATCCGCGCCTCATAGTCCTTGCGCTTGAGCTTTTCGCGATAGGGATAGCTGGCCGAGAGGATATCGTCCTTGTCGCCCTCTTCGATCGCCTTGCGAATGCCCTTCGGCGCCTCGGTCGCAAGGAATTTCGTGATGTCGCCGACAAAGGGGATCTCGATCTTGGCCTTGGACATGGCTCTCTCCGCGCTGCCTCAGGAATGTGAATTGGCTTCACTATAATCGTGCGCCTGCGCCCCGCAAGCACTCAGGCCCGGCCCTTCATCGAGCCGGAAATACTCCGGGGGTGAATTGGCGTGAGCCAAGAGGGGGCAGCGCCCCCTCCGCGCGGCTCACACCCCGATCTGCGCCAGCTCGTAGGGCGTGTCCTGATAGATCTGGTTGATCCAGTTGCCGTAAAGCAGATGCGCATGGCTGCGCCAGCGGTTGGAAGGCATCTGGCGCGGGTCGTCCTCGGGGTAATAGTTCAGCGGCACGTTGATCTGTTTTCCAGCCTCGATATCGCGGTCGTATTCTTCCTTCAGCGTGCAGCTGTCATATTCGAAATGGTTGAAGATATAGAGCGCGCGGTGCTCCGGGTCTTCAACGAGGCACGGCCCGGTCTCGTCCGAGGCGATCAGCGTCTTCAGCCCCGCGGCGTCGATCTCGTCCTGGTGCATCTCGGTCCAGCGGCTGACCGGCACCAGCACGTCATCCGAGAACCCGCGCAGATAGGGCGAGGCGGGCGCGAGATTGCGGTGGCGGAAACAGCCAAAGGCCTTGTGTGCCAGCGGATGCTTCTGGATGCCGTGGAAATGATAGGCCATCGCCATGCCGCCCCAGCACACGCCGAAGGTGGAAAACACATGGGTTTGCGTCCAGTCAAAAACCCGCTCGATCTCGTCCCAATAGGTGACCTCCTCGAAGGGGATCTGCTCGATCGGGGCGCCGGTGATGATCAGCCCGTCGAATTTCTCGCCCGAGGCTTCGACCTCGGCGAAGGGCCGATAAAAGGTTTCCATATGCTCGGCGGCAGTGTTTTTCGTCTGATGCTCGGACATCCGGATCAGCTGAAAATCAATCTGGATCGGCGTCGCGCCGATCAGCCGGGCGAACTGGTTCTCGGTCTGGATCTTCTTCGGCATCAGATTGAGCAAGCCGATCCGCAGCGGGCGGATCTCCTGGCGCGCCGCACGCTCGGGCGTCATCACCATCACGCCTTCCCGCGACAGGATGTCGAAGGCGGGGAGGTTTTCAGGAAGCGTGATCGGCATTGTAATTCAATCCTTTATCGACCGAAGTTAAAGTTTGTTCGGGTCAGGCGGGAAGCTTTTCCGCCAACAGGGATGTAAAATCCTTTTCGTCGCGGACAAGGGCGACCTCTTCGGCCTTCACCGTGATGCCCCAGTTCTGCGCAATCGCGCGGTAGCGCGGCTGGCGGTGCTCCAGCGCCTGCCGGTAGGTCCAGCGGACGAAATCGTCGGGGTCGACCTCATCCTCCTTGAGGCCGCGCTTGACGCGATATTCGACCCATTTCTTCTCAAGGAACTCGGCCTGATAATACATCGGCTTCGGCGCGCGATCGAAGCGGCGCACCAATTCCTCGGTATGGGCCTCCGAGCCCTCGATCCAGACCATCAGGAGGTTCTGCGAGAGATGCGTCAGGATCGGGTCTTTCGGGTCGTTCGGGTCAACCACCTCGCAGATCGAGCCGCCGGTGTCGCAGACGAAATTGTCAATCCGGTAGATGTCGCGGGCGCGCTCGATGAAATGGCCAGTGTCGAGCAGCGCGGCCGTCTCGGCGGCGCAATGCTGGCGCTGACGGCGACGGTATTCGTCATAGGGCAGGCCGCCGCGCGCCTCCGACCCGGGCTTGCCCAGATAGGTCGAGAGCGGCGCGAGGTTCTCGAAGGTGATGTTCGAGGCGATATAGACCGAGTCCGACAGCAACAGCTCGCGCAGAAGCGGCACTTTCATTGCCTCGCGCTTGAAGTTGTCGGCGATATACTCGCCCATGTAGCGCGTGCCGATGCGGTAATCGACCGAGTAGTGGAACCACCCGCGATCGCGCAGCATGGCGCTGACATAGGTCTTGCCCAGACCCGACATGCCGAACACCAGCACCCGTTTGCGGCTGGAGTTCAGCCATTCTGCGCGCGTTTTGTAGATCATCCGCAACCTCATGAATTGCGGTCAGGTTTAGCGGATGGGGGCGGGCGCGTCACTAGGCTTTGCGCTCGCGCAGGATCAGGAGCCCCAGCGCGATCACCGCGAAGCCCGCCAGCTGGTTGAGGCCCAGCCGCTCGTCATAGGCCAGCGCGCCCGCGACGATCGCAAATGGCGGGATCAGCAGGCCGACCAGCGACAGGTTCGCCATGCCTGCCAGCTCCATCACGCGGAAATACAAGAGGTACGCCAGCGCCGAACAGGCGAAGGCAAGCCAGATCACGCCCGCCCAGCTGTGAGCGGGCCAGTCGAAGTCGGGTACGCCCTCGCGCCAGAGCATCAGCGGGATCATCCAGGCCGCCGCCCCGGTCAGTGCGCCCGCGGCGGACACTTCATGCGGCAGGCCTTTTGTCATCTTGCGTGCCAGCGCCGCGCCGATGCCGTAGCTCAGCGACGAGCCGATGATCGCCCATTGCCCAAGCGCGCGCAGGTCGAGCGTGCCCAGCGCCTCGGCGCCGATCGCGAGCACAACGCCCGCGAAGCCCAGCGCCACGCCCGAGGCCTTGCGCGTGGTCATCCGTTCATCGACGAAGACCAGCGCCGCGATCAGCACGCCGAAGATCGCCGCCGAGGCGTTCAGGATCGAGGCGAGCCCCGAGGAGATATGCTGCTGGCCCCAGACGATCAGCGAAAACGGCAGGGCGTTGGCGAAAAAGCCGATCAGCAGGAATTGCCAGATCCGCGCGGGGCTGCGCGGCAGGCGGATCTTGCGCAGCACGACCCAGAGCCACAGCAGCGCCGCGCCCCCGGTGACTCGAATGGTGACCGTGGTGAACACGCCAAGCCCGTCGAGGGCGGCGCGGTTTGACAGGAACGACGAGCCCCAGATCATCGCCAGCAACAGCAAAAGCCCCCAGGCAAGGGGGGACATGCTGTGTTGGTCGGGGCGCGGTTTTGCCGTCATCGGCCCATCTAGCGGGGCCCAAGGGGTCGCGACCACCCGGAACTTGTGCCGAATACAAAGAAAGCCCCGCCGGGGCGGGGCTTTCCTGTTTTCGGGGGCCGGTTGGCTCAGAAGCTGTAGCCGACACGGATGCCCGCGCCCCAGCCCGAGTTGTCCTTGAACGAGGCCGAGATGTTCGGGATCGTGGTGGCGTTGCCGATGTCGACATAGCGCACGCCCGCGGTCACCTTCACGTTGTCCTTGGTGTAGGTCGCGGCGAGGCCCAGCGACTGGAACCCGTCGGTCGGGCCGAGGTTGCCGGTGGTGTCGCCTTCGTGCTTCTCGTAGCCGTAGATCACCGCCGCCGACCAGTTGTCGTTGAACTTGCGGCCCATGCCGAGCGTGTAGGTGATCACGTCGTTGGTGTAATAGACCAGCGGCCGGTTGTAGGGATAGTCGAGCGCGGTGTAATGGGCCGGCCCGATCTCGAAGGCGGTCCAGTCGACCCAGCGCACCGAGCCGAACAGCAGCGTATCCTTGGCGACGCCGGTCTGGAACTCGAGGTTCACCGATTGCGGCACCTCGGTGGTGAAGTCGGCGTCGATGAAGTTGCCACCGGTGTAGACGCTGGCCTCGGTGGCCTGGAAGTCATGGGTGATCGACGAGTTATAGGTCAGCGCGACACGCGCGGCGATTTCGGGTTTCTCCCAGGCGACGCCGAGCACATAGCCCAGATCGGTGGCCCCCTTCACGCGCAGCTCGTATTGCGCCGAGCCCGGCAGCAGCGAGGCGGTGCCCTCGGTGCGCAGCGCGCGCAGGCCGCCGATCAGCGAGATGTTGTTGGGCAGCTTGTAGCGCAGCAGTGCGGTCAGTGAGTCGCTGCTGATCTCGGCGGTCGAGCCCTGGATGATATAGTTGGTGCCCGCCGAATAATCGACATCGGCGCCGATCGGCTGGTCGTAGATCAGCGCGAAATCGAGCTTCTCGTTGATCGACTTCTTGAAGCCGAACGAGAGCGTGTTGTAATTCGCGGCCATGTCGCCGGAACCGGTCAGCCCGCTCAGCGTCGCATTCGGCCCGACGCCCGAGACGCCCGGATTGAATGCGCCAAAGCTGAATTCGGCGTAATTATCGGCCTTCTCGAACAGGATGCCAACCGATTGGTTCGCGCGTTCGATGCCCCCCGCGGTGGCGGCGGTCGCTGCGAGCGCCAGCGTGCCTGCCAGAGTGATCGTGTTTTTCATTGGTCCTCTTCCCTGGGATTCCTCATTCCCTGACGCGAACGTAACAGGCGCTTATTGTCTTGCAATTTGCGATACGAAGTGACGTGGCGTCTTGTCGCGGTTGCGCCTGGTTGCCGTAAGGTCGCTTGTTGCGTGTAGGTCACGGTTTTGCCGCGCGCATCGCGATTCTGCACCGAACTGTTTAATTTCATTCATGTTTTCCGTTACGTCACCCGCGCGTGACTTCAGCCAAAAAAAAAGAATCCCGAGCGCGGCACTCCATAATCCCGACAGCCCCAGCGCGACAAGCAATGCAGCCCATGGGGTCGGGCGCGGTGGCGGGATTTCGGGCATGGGGTGGGCCATTTCGGTCTCCGGTAGCTGGGCTCAAGGCCATTAACCGGGAATTAGGTGAAAGATGGCTTAACAGGGTCATGGAAGATTTCGATTTCGAGACATGGCATGGGGCGGAGCCCGCCTGGGGGCGTCTTTTGGGCGGTCTCGCGCCCGCACAGGACTGGTCGATGCAGGCCGATTTCGCCTGGGGCCGGATTGCGGAAGGGGCCGGGCGGGGCCTGCGGCGCTTCGTGCTGCGTCGGGATGGGGCTCCGATCGCCGCGGCGCAGATCGTCGGGCGTTGGGGGCTGTGGCTCGCCTCGCGCGGGGTTGTCGTCGCGCCGGGTCTTCCCGCCGAGACCGAGGTCGCGCTTTTGCGTGGCCTCGCGCGGCGCGTGCCGGGGGTGCTGGTTGCAACGCCCGACAGGCCACTGGCCGGGCGCGGGCTGCTGCCCTTGGTGACGGCGCGCCATCACGCGCTCTGGTCGCTGGCTCCCGAGCCCGGGGCCTTGCGCGCGGGGCTTGAACAGAAATGGCGCAATCGGCTTGCGCAGGCCGAGCGGGCGGGGCTGGTGATCGAGCGGCGCGAGGATCCGGGCGTCGTGCTGGCGCGCGAGGCGGCGCAGCAAAAGGCGCGCGGCTATCGGGCCCTGCCGCCCGATTTCGTCCGCGCCTGGGAGATTGCGCGGCCGGGCGCGCTTCTGTGTCTGACGGCGCGGGCGGGGCAGGGCGGGATCGTTGCCGGTGTCGTGTTTTTGCGCCATGGCGCGGCGGCCAGCTATCACGCGGGCTGGACCAGCGAGGAGGGGCGGCGGCTGGGCGCGCATAACCTGCTGTTGTGGCAGACGGCGCTGCGGCTGCGGCAGGCCGGGGCGCGGGTGCTCGACCTGGGCGATATCGACTCGCAGGCGGGCGCGGGGCGGATGCGTTTCAAGCTCGGCACCGGGGCGGTCGCGCGGTCGCTGGGCGCGACGACGCTGGTTTTGCCGCAGCTGACGCGATGATCGGTCGCGCGGGCGGCGCTTTTCTTGGCGGAGGAATTCGGGCACAAGGGCGCGGCACCAGACAGGAGAGCGCGCGCATGCATGGGATGAAGTTCAAGGCCCCAAACCCGACGCCCAAAGGGCTGTGGCGGCGCGTGCCGCCGGCGATCTTTCCGCCGATCATGGGGCTGTTGGGGCTGTCGCTCGCGTGGCGGCGCGGGGCAGGGGTGTTCGGCCTGCCGCAGGGGCTGGCCGATGCGCTGGCGGGGGCGGTGACGCTGTTGGCGGCCTTCGCGCTCCTGACCTATATGGTCAAGATCGGGCGCCGCCCGGCGGTGCTGATCGACGAGCTGCGCATTCTGCCCGGGCGCGCGGGCGCGGCGGCGGCGGTGCTCTGTGTCTATCTGATCGCGGGAATCTTCGTGCCGCTGGCGCCGGGGCTGGCCAAGGCGATCCTGTTTGCGGGGCTTGCGATTCATGCCGCCTATACCGGCGCGCTGCTTTACGCTTTCGCCTCCGGCCCGAAGGAGCAACGCCGGGTCAGCCCGGTGTTCCACTTGGCCTTCGTCGGCTGGATCATCGCGGCGCTGGTCGCGCAATCGCTGATGCTTGATGCGCTGGCGCTGCCCTTGTTCTGGATCGCGCTGGCGCTGGCACTGGTGATCTGGGCGGTGCAGGCCGTGCAGATGACCCGCGAAACCGTGCCCGCGCCCCTGCGCCCCTTGCTGGCGATCCATGTCGCGCCGGCGGCGCTCTGTGGCATGGTGGCGCAGGGCTTCGGCTTTGGCGCCATCGCGCTGGCGATGGCGGTGGTGGGGCTTGGCATCGCGCTGGCGCTGGTGATGGCGGGCAAGTGGCTCCTGTCCTCGGGCTTCTCGCCGCTCTGGGGGGCGCTGACCTTCCCCTTGGCGGCGCTCGCGAATTTCTGGATGGCAATGGGTAGCGTGTGGCAGATGCCCGGTGCGCTCCTGCTGGTGGCGGCGACGCTCGCCATTCCGCCGATCGCCTTTAAAATTCTCAAGCAATGGGCCTCTGGGCAGCTTGCGATAAAAACCAACGCTGCGTCGGCCTGAGGGGTTGCTTTTCGGGGGATTGCGTGAAATGGGGACGTGCCAATCGTTCCCTGCCACGGAGATCCCCCATGCAGATTCGTGAGGCCCTCACCTTCGACGACGTGCTTCTGGTTCCGGCCGCCTCTTCGGTGCTGCCGTCTGATGCCGATGTCTCGACCTTCGTGACCCGCAAGATCCGCCTGAACATCCCGCTGATCTCCTCGGCGATGGACACCGTGACCGAGGCCAAGATGGCGATCGCGATGGCGCAGGCAGGCGGCATGGGCGTGATCCACCGCAACCTGACCGTCGAACAGCAGGCCGCCGAGGTCAGCCGGGTGAAACGCTTTGAAAGCGGCATCGTCTACAACCCGATCACGCTGCGCGCCGAGCAGACGCTGGCCGACGCCAAGGCGCTGGTCGAGCGGTATAACGTCTCGGGCTTCCCGGTGGTCGATGCGGAAAACCGCGTCGTGGGCATCGTCACCAACCGCGACATGCGCTTTGCCTCGGATGACCGTACGCCGGTCTCGGCGATGATGACCAAGGATAACCTCGCCATCCTGCAAGAGCCCGCCGATCGCGACGAGGCGATGCAGTTGATGAAGGCGCGCCGGATCGAAAAGCTGCTGGTCACCGATGCGGCAGGGCATCTGACCGGGCTGCTGACGCTCAAGGACAGCGAGCAGTCGGTGCTGCACCCGCTGGCCTGCAAGGATGACAAGGGCCGCCTGCGCGCCGCTGCCGCCTCGACTGTGGGCGATGCCGGGTTCGAGCGCAGCTGCGCGCTGATCGAGGCGGGCTGCGACCTGATCGTGATCGACACTGCGCATGGCCACTCGGAAGGCGTGGCGAAGGCGGTCGAGCGGGTCAAGGCGTTCAACGCGAATGTCGAGGTCGTGGCCGGTAACGTCGCCACCGCCGAGGCCGCGCGCGCGCTGATCGGCGCGGGGGCGGATGCGGTCAAGGTCGGCATCGGCCCGGGCTCGATCTGCACCACGCGGATCGTCGCGGGCGTCGGCGTGCCGCAGCTTTCGGCGATCATGGATGCCTGCTCTGGCGCGGGCGATGTGCCGATCATCGCCGATGGCGGCATCAAGTTCTCGGGCGATTTTGCCAAGGCGATCGCGGCGGGCGCTAGCTGCGCGATGGTCGGCTCGGCGATCGCGGGCACCGATGAATCCCCGGGCGAGGTAATCCTTTATCAGGGCCGCAGCTACAAATCCTATCGCGGCATGGGCTCGCTTGGGGCGATGGCGCGCGGCTCGGCCGACCGCTATTTCCAGAAAGACGCGGCCTCGGACAAGCTCGTGCCCGAGGGCATCGAGGGGCAGGTGCCCTACAAGGGCCCGGTTTCGGCAGTGCTGCACCAGATGGTCGGCGGGTTGCGCGCGGCGATGGGCTACACCGGCCACGGCACGGTCGCGGGCATGCGCGGCGGCTGCAACTTCGTGCGCATCACCGGCGCGGGGCTCAAGGAAAGCCACGTCCATGACGTGCAGATCACCCGCGAGAGCCCGAACTACCGCATCGGCTGACCGGGCCTGACAGGCTGATCGAAAAGCCCCGCTTCGGCGGGGTTTTTCTTTGGGCGCGGCAACTGGAACATCCGGGAACGTTTGCGAACCGCAGAGCGGACGATCGGCGGATTCGATTCGAGTCCGGCGGTTTTCCGGTGCGAATTCAGGCTGTTGCCTGCGACAGGCTGTCGCAGGAAAGCTTTGCGAAATCAATGGCTTTGCAAAGAATCTTCGCCGCGAGCGCGATTATGCATACTTTGGTATACGATGCCGTGCCGCGGCTGGAACATTTTGTTGCGGAAACCTAACAAAAGCTTTCGCGGATGTTTCCGCACAGGTAACCGGGGCCATCTGTTCAAGGAGGAATGAATGGACCCCATTCAGGAAAAGATCCTCGCCAACCCCAAGTTCCATGAACTTGTGGCCAAGCGAAATCGTTTCGCCCGCACGCTGACCGTGGTCGTGCTGGTGGTTTATGCGGCTTTCATCGGCTTTGCGATCTTTGCCCCCGATGCCTTCGGCACCCCGATCTCGGGCACGAGCTGGGCGATCGGCCTGATCCTGGGCTGGGTGGTGCAGGCCTTCGCCTTCGTGATGACGGGTATCTACACCCGCCGCGCCAATGGCGAATTCGACGCGCTCTCGCGCGAAGCTCTGCGCAACTGAGGAGGCCCGCATGAAACGTATTCTTCTGGCCTTCGGGCTGACGGCTCTGGCCTCGGTGGCCTATGCTGCGGGGGACGCGATCGAGGGCGAGGTGCAGCGCCAGCCGACGAACTGGACCGCCATCGGGATGTTCCTGTTCTTCGTGATCGCGACGCTTTTCCTGACCGGCTGGGCGGCGAAACGCACCAAGTCGACCTCGGATTTCTACACGGCGGGCGGGGGCATCACCGGCTTCCAGAACGGGCTGGCGATTGCGGGCGACTACATGTCGGCGGCGGCCTTTCTGGGTGTGTCGGGCATGGTCTTTGCCAAGGGTGTCGATGGTGTCGTCTATACGGTGGGCTTCACCGTGGGCTGGCCCTTCATCCTGTTCATGATTGCCGAGCGCCTGCGGAACCTTGGTAAATACACCTTCTCCGACATTTCGTCCTTCCGCCTCGAGCAGACGCGCATCCGCACGCTCTCGGCCTTTGGGGCGCTCTCGGTGGTGGTGTTCTATCTGATCGCGCAGATGGTCGGCGCGGGCAAGCTGATCCAGCTTCTGTTCGGGCTGCCCTACAGCTACGCGGTGATCCTCGTGGGTGTCTTGATGATGCTCTACGTGACCTTCGGGGGCATGTTGGCGACGACCTGGGTGCAGATCGTGAAAGCGGTGCTGCTTCTGTCGGGGGCGACGGTTCTGGTGCTGCTGGGGCTCGCGCAATTCGGCTTCAGCCCCGAGGCGATGATGCAGGCGGCGATCGAAAACCACGCCAAGCACGAGGCGATCCGTCAGCCGACGTCGCTAGTGACCGACCCGCTCTCGGGGATTTCGCTGGCGCTGGCGCTGATGTTTGGCCCGGCTGGCCTGCCGCATATCCTGATGCGCTTCTTCACCGTGCCCGACGCGAAAGAGGCCCGCAAATCGGTATTCTACGCCACCGGGTTCATCGCCTATTTCTTCGTGCTGACGGTGACGATCGGCTTCCTGGCGATGACGCTCGTGGGCACCAACCCCGAGTTCTTGACCGATGGCGCGATCACCGGCGGCGGCAATATGGCGGCGATCCACCTGTCGAAGGCCGTGGGCGGGAATATCTTCCTCGGCTTCATCTCGGCGGTGGCTTTCGCGACGATCCTTGCGGTGGTCTCGGGGCTGGCGCTGTCGGGGGCCTCGGCGGTCGCGCATGACCTTTACGCCAATGTGATCAAGAAGGGCGCGGCTTCGGACAAGGCCGAGATGCGCGTGTCGCGCATTGCCACGCTGGTGCTCGGCGTGCTGGCCATCGTGCTGGGTCTCGCCTTCGAGAACCAGAACATCGCCTTCATGGTGGGTCTGGCCTTCGGTCTCGCGGCTTCGGTCAACTTCCCGGTGCTGTTCATGTCGATCTTCTGGCGCAAGATGACCACGCGCGGCGCTTTCATGGGCGGTCTGCTGGGCTTGCTCACGTCGATCGTGCTGGTGGTGACCGGGCCGCTGGTCTGGGTCTCGGTGCTGGGCTTCGAGAAGGCGATCTTCCCCTGGTCGCAATATGCGCTGTTCTCGATGGGCGCGGCCTTCTTCGGGATCTGGTTCTTCTCGATCACCGACCGCTCGAAACGCGCCGAGATCGACCGTGCCGGGTTCGATGCGCAATTCGTGCGCTCGGAAACCGGGCTGGGCGCGGCGGGGGCCGTGTCGCACTGAGGCACTCCTTTCCTCTCCGGAAGGGCCCCGCGCAAGCGGGGCCTTTTCATTTGCGCGCGCCCGCCCGTGGCGGTAGACCCGCGCCATGACGCCAGCCGCCCGCCTTTCCGCCGCCATCGAGATTCTGGACCGCGTTCTTGCCGGGGCGCCGGCTGAGCGCGAGCTGACCAACTGGGCGCGCGCGAACCGTTTCGCGGGCTCGGGCGACCGCGCGGCCATTCGCGATCATGTCTATGATGTGCTGCGCTGCCGGGGGTCTTTCGCGGCGCTTGGCGGGGCCTTGACGGGCCGGGGGCTGATGCTTGGACTTCTGCGCGCGCAAGGCGTGGCGCCCGAGGGCCTGTTCACGGGCGAGCGTTTCGCCCCCGCGCCGCTCTCCGAGGCCGAGCTGGCCGCGCAATCCGCCCCTGTGTCCG
This sequence comes from Pseudothioclava arenosa, assembly GCF_002358085.1. Classification (GTDB taxonomy): domain Bacteria; phylum Pseudomonadota; class Alphaproteobacteria; order Rhodobacterales; family Rhodobacteraceae; genus Pseudothioclava; species Pseudothioclava arenosa. Next base: position 290,848 of record NZ_NTJD01000004.1, on the reverse strand, counting down.
CCGATCTCGACAGCGCGGACTGGCCCGAATGGATGCGCCCGTGTCTGCTGGCGGAACTGGGCGGCGATTACCCGGCGGTGAGCGCCGCGATGCGCGCTCGCGCTCCGGTCTGGCTGCGCGTCAACACCCTGCGCGCGACCCGCGCCGAGGCGCAGCAAAACCTCAAGGCCGAGGGGTTTACGACCCGCGCCCATGCCACGGTCGCGACCGCGCTTGAAGCCACGCAGGGCGCGCGCAAGATCCAGTCCTCGGCGGCCTATCGCGACGGTCTGATCGAGTTGCAGGATGCCAGCTCGCAGGCCGCGATCGCCGCGCTGACCGAGGCGCTGCCAGCGCCGCAAGGAACGGTGCTGGATTATTGCGCAGGCGGCGGCGGCAAGGCGCTGGCACTGGCCGCCGCCTGGCCGCAGGCGCGCATCCTTGCCCATGACGTCGACGCCGCGCGCATGCGCGATATCGCGCCGCGCGCCGAGCGCGCCGGTCTGCGCATCGAGACCCGCGCCCCCGGGCGCCCCGGCGGCGATCACGCGCTGGTTGTGGTGGATGCGCCCTGTTCCGGCTCGGGCACCTGGCGGCGCACGCCTGAGGCGAAATGGCGGCTGACGCAAGAGCGCCTCGACGCGCTGGTCGCTCTGCAGGCCGAGATCTTGCGCAAGGCGGCGGCGCTGGTCGCGCCCGGCGGCGCGCTGGCCTATATGACCTGCTCGCTCTTCGAGGTCGAAAACCGTCTCCAGATCAATGAATTTGGCGCCTCCGAAGGCTGGATCGCGCGGTTTGACCAGCGTTGGCTGCCCGGACCGGATGGCGACGGGTTCTACCTCGCGCTGCTTGATCGCGCCTGACGCGCAATAAAGATTGCTCCTGAAATGACTCGCCCGTAGGTTGAGTTTGCGGCCGTTAAGCCGACCTTAAGCCCTTATGCCCGCAAATAGAGGCGATTCTGGGAAGGAGCAGTCATTTGGCACATTCGGATTTGCCGCTTCAGCCGCTGAGCCGGACCGCCGCGCTCCTGGCACCGGGGGCGGGGTACCTGATTATCCTGGCGGTGTTGGCGGGGGCGATCGGGGTCTATCTGTCCGATCCGGTGCTGTCGCTTGTGTTGCTCAGTGTGGCGGGCGCCTTTCTGGTCCTGGCGGGTGTGCTGCGGTTTGCCTCCACGCGCCAGCGCGGGCGCCGCGAAAAGCTGCATGAACAACTCGCAAGCTTCATCGCCCATGACGCCGCGCCTTCCTTCACCACCGATACCGAGGGTGAGATCGGCTTTCAGAACCATGCCGCGCTGGAGCGTTTCGGCTCGCGCGGCGGGCAGACGCTGGCGCGGGCGCTGGCCGAGCTGTTTGCGAGCCCGTCTTCGGTGATCATCCGGCTCCAGGCCAAGGCGACCGCGCTTGGCGCCGCGCGCGAGGACCTGGTTACGCGGCGCGGCCATGTCCGGCTGTCGGTCCACGCGATCGAGGATGAAGGGTTTCTCTGGCGGCTTGAGGAAATGAGCGAGCGGCCCACCGGCGGGCGCGGGGCCGAAACCATCAGCCTGCCGATGATGACCGCCTCGAAATCCGGGATGATCCTGTTCATGAACGAGGCGATGCGGCGTGTGGTTGGGGAGCGGGTGCGCTCGCTCGATCGGATCTTCACCGATCTGCCGCTGCGCTCGGGCGAGGGGCATGAAATCCGCACTCCGACCGGAACGGCGCGCGCGCTTGTCGTCGAGCTTGAGGGCGGAGGCGGGCGGAATGAAATCTATCTCCTGCCTGCAAGCGAGGTGCCAGATGCGGCGCAGGATTTTGACGGGTTCGAGTCCCTGCCCGTGGCTTTGATGCGGCTTGCGGGCGATGGCACGGTTGTCGTGGTCAACCGGGCCGCGCGCGCGCTGCTGGGCAAGATCAAGCCGGAAACCCGGCTTTCGGATCTGTTCGAGGGGCTCGGGCGGCCGGTGAATGACTGGGTCGCGGATGCCCTGTCGGGCCGGGTCGAGCGGCGCCCCGAAGTTCTGCGCGCGCGTCGTGGCGACAAGGAGGTGTTCTTGCAGGTCACGCTTGCGCGCGTCGTCGAAGGCGGTAGGGCCGGGCTGATTGCGGTGCTATCGGATGCGACGCAGCTCAAGACTCTCGAGGCGCAATTCGTGCAAAGCCAGAAGATGCAGGCGATCGGCCAGCTTGCGGGTGGCGTCGCGCATGATTTCAACAACCTGCTGACGGCGATCTCGGGCCATTGCGACCTGCTCATGCTGCGCCATGACAAGGCCGACCCTGATTTTGCGGATCTCGAACAGATCAGTCAGAACGCCAATCGCGCGGCCTCTCTGGTCGGGCAGCTTCTGGCCTTTTCGCGCAAGCAGACCCTGAAACCACGGGTGATCGACCTGCGCGATACGCTCTCTGACCTGACCCATCTGCTGAACCGGCTCGTTGGCGAAAAGGTCGCGCTGACGCTTGTGCACGACCCCGATTTGCGTCCGATCCGGGCCGACAAGCGGCAACTTGAGCAAGTGATCATGAACCTCGTCGTCAATGCCCGCGACGCCATGCCCGGCGGTGGCGAAATCCGCATCGAAACCCTGAATGAGCATCTTGAGCAGGATCTTGAACGCGACCGCGCGGCGGTGCCGAAGGGCGATTATGTCGTTGTGAAAGTAAGTGACGAAGGCACGGGGATCGCGCCCGACAAGATCAGCAAGATCTTCGAGCCGTTCTTCACCACCAAACGTGCAGGCGAGGGAACGGGGCTGGGCCTGTCGACTGCTTACGGGATCGTCAAGCAGACTGGCGGGTATATCTTTTGTGATTCCGTTGTCGGGTCCGGCACGGCATTTTCGATCTATCTGCCGGCCTATGACCGTCTTTCGGATATTGTCGCGGGTGAGGAGGAGGGGGACGAGCCTTCCGCGCCGCAAACGACATCTTCCGGAACCGCGACGGTTCTTCTGGTCGAGGATGAGGCCCCGGTGCGTGCTTTCGCCGCCAGAGCACTCAAGCTGCGCGGCTACACGGTTCTCGAGGCCGAGAGTGGCGAGGACGCCCTTGATCTCGTGCAAAGCAGCGAAATGCCAGTCGATGTCTTTGTTACCGATGTCATCATGCCGGGGATGGATGGGCCGACCTGGGTTTCCAAGGCACTCGAACTGCGGCCCGGAACTGCGGTTGTGTTCATTTCGGGCTATGCCGAGGATGTGTTTCAGGAGGGGCGCAAGCCGGTTCCCAACTCAACATTCCTGCCCAAGCCGTTTTCGCTGACCGAGCTGACGGCGACGGTGCAGAACCAGATCGCCTAGGCGCGTCGAAACCTGCCTGATCAGTTCAGGCTTTGGTACAGTGCGAAATCGTCCGACATCGCCTCACGAAGCCGTTCTTCGGTTTCCCGCGAGAGGCTTGTTTCGACCGCAGGCGGAACGTTCACGCGCGGCAAGGTGATCGCGCAATCGAGCATGTCCTCGAGGAAATGGACGAAGTCATCCATGGCTTCGTAACGAAAGATGCGATCGACGACGGGGGTGCCGGTGGCGTCGGTCAGGAATTCGTGCTGGCGCAGGATGCGCGCATGTTTGGGCGGTGTCGTCGAGATGAAGTCCTGCACGAACATCTCGAAGCTCAAGCCATTTAGAGGATGGTCTGGATTTTCGAAATCATCCCTCTGAACGAAGCGATACCAGGACCGAAGCCAGTCGATCGGTTCGCGCATGAGCGCGACGGTGGTAAACGGCTCTCCGGCTTGAGACGTGATGTAGGGAGCCAGATGGGTGGCGAAATCGCGCGCGCTCATATGCTTGAGCGGTTCCGGGCGGGTGACGGAAACTGCGGCAAGTGAGTCGAGTGCAACCTCGACCGCGCTCGATCCCGCCTTCGGGGTTGCCAGAAAAACCAGTCGCTGATCCCAGAAAATTAGCATGCTGCTTGCCTTTTTCGTCCTTGATAGCCAGTCGCCGGGCGAGGGTAAACCTTTCTTTAACCAACTCGCTTCTAAGCTCGGTAAAAGATTTGAGTTGAAATGTTCATATTTTGTCCTCATAACAAGACGTAAGAACAAAAGAGAAACATATTCTGGGCGCCGGCGATTGCCAAAGTCGCTCGCTCTATGGGATAAGGATGGGAAATCATGGCAGCAGCGGGCCTTTTCGAGATGAAAGACAAACAGAGTGCGGACAAGCAGCGGGCCCTTGAATCGGCGCTCGCGCAGATCGAGCGGCAATTCGGCAAAGGGTCGATCATGAAGCTTGGCGGCGACAATCCGGCCGCCGAGATCGAGGCGACGTCGACCGGGTCGCTGGGGCTTGATATCGCGCTTGGCATCGGCGGCTTGCCGAAGGGGCGGATCGTGGAAATCTACGGGCCGGAAAGCTCGGGCAAGACCACGCTGACGCTGCATGCCATTGCGGAAGAACAGAAAAAGGGTGGCGTTTGTGCCTTTGTCGACGCCGAACACGCGCTCGACCCGAGCTATGCGCGCAAGCTGGGCGTGGACCTTGATGAGCTGCTGATCTCGCAGCCCGATACCGGTGAACAGGCGCTGGAAATCGTCGACACGCTGGTGCGTTCGGGCGCGGTGAGCCTTGTGGTCGTTGACTCGGTCGCGGCGCTGACGCCCAAGGCCGAGATCGAAGGCGACATGGGCGATCATACCGTGGGGGCGCAGGCCCGGCTGATGAGCCAGGCGATGCGCAAGCTGACCGCCTCGATCGGGCGCTCGAACTGCATGGTGATCTTCATCAACCAGATCCGCATGAAGATCGGCGTGATGTTCGGCTCGCCCGAGACCACCTCGGGCGGCAACGCGCTGAAATTCTACGCCTCGGTGCGCCTCGATATCCGCCGCATCGGCGCGATCAAGGATCGCGACGAGGTGGTGGGCAACCAGACCCGCGTGAAAGTCGTGAAAAACAAGGTCGCGCCACCCTTCAAGCAGGTCGAGTTCGACATCATGTATGGCGAGGGCATCTCGAAGGTGGGCGAGCTGATTGATCTCGGCGTCAAGGCCGGGGTCGTCGACAAATCGGGCGCGTGGTATTCCTACGGCGACGAGCGCATCGGCCAGGGCCGCGAGAACGCGAAACAGTTCCTGCGCGACAATCCCGACATGGCCTATGAGATCGAGGACAAGATCCGTGCCAGCCACGGGCTCGATTTCGGCGGCTCGGAAGATGACGAAACGCTGACCGAAGAGTAAGGTCAGGCGGGCGCAGAATGTGCCAATAGGGCGGCCGGGCGTGTTCCGGCCGCCTTGTTTTTGGGCCCGAACCGGGCTTTGGCGGTTTGCTTTCTGGACAGGGCAGGGTGGGGGCGCTAAACGAGGCAAAACCGCCCCCGATGAGGCCAAGACACATGCCCAGCCTGAACGAGATCCGTTCCACCTTCCTGAATTTCTTCGAGCGCAACGGCCACCGCGTCGTCGACAGCTCGCCCCTGGTGCCGCGCAACGACCCGACGCTGATGTTCACCAACTCGGGCATGGTGCAGTTCAAGAACTGCTTCACCGGGCTGGAAAAGCGCGACTATGTCCGCGCCACCACCGCGCAGAAATGCGTGCGCGCGGGCGGCAAGCACAATGACCTCGACAACGTCGGCTATACCGCGCGCCACCACACCTTCTTCGAGATGCTCGGCAACTTCAGCTTTGGCGATTATTTCAAGACCGAGGCGATCCCCTTCGCCTGGGAACTGATCACCAAGGACTTCGGCATCGATCCCAAGCGGCTGCTGACCACGGTCTATCACACCGACGACGAAGCCTTTGAAATCTGGAAGAAAGTTGGCGTGCCGGAGGATCGGATCATCCGCATCGCGACCTCGGACAACTTCTGGCAGATGGGGCCGACGGGCCCCTGCGGTCCCTGCACCGAGATTTTCTACGACCACGGCGACCACATCTGGGGCGGCCCGCCCGGCTCCGCCGAGGAAGACGGCGACCGCTTCATCGAGATCTGGAACGTCGTGTTCATGCAAAACGAGCAGTTCGAGGATGGCTCGATGCGCGCGCTCGACATGCAGTCGATCGACACCGGCATGGGGCTTGAGCGGATCGGCGCGCTGTTGCAGGGCAAGCACGACAACTACGACACCGATCTGATGCGCGCGCTGATCGAGGCCTCGGCCAACGCGACCAGCCAGGACCCGGACGGGCCGGGCAACGTGCATCACCGCGTGATCGCGGACCACCTGCGCTCGACCTCGTTCCTGATCGCGGATGGGGTGATGCCCTCGAACGACGGGCGCGGCTATGTGCTGCGCCGGATCATGCGCCGCGCGATGCGCCACGCGCATCTTCTGGGCGCGAAAGACCCGGTGATGCACAAGCTGGTGCCGGCGCTGGTGCGCCAGATGGGCGCGGCCTATCCGGAACTGGGCCGGGCGCAGGCGCTCATCGAAGAGACGCTGAAGCTCGAGGAAACCCGCTTCAAGACCACGCTCGATCGTGGCCTGAAGCTCTTGGATGACGAGTTGGCCAAGCTGCCCGAAGGGGCGGCGCTGCCGGGCGAGGCGGCCTTCAAGCTCTATGACACCTATGGCTTCCCGCTCGACCTGACGCAGGATGCGCTGCGCGAGAAATCGCGCGAGGTCGACACTTCGGGCTTTGACGCGGCGATGGCCGAGCAAAAGGCCAAGGCGCGCGCGGCCTGGGCGGGCTCGGGCGAAACCCAGGACGCGACGATCTGGTATGACATCGCCGAAGAGAAGGGCGTGACCGAATTCCTCGGCTATGACACCGAGGAGGCCGAGGGCCAGATCGTGGCACTGGTGGTGGACGGCGCGGATGTCGCCAGTGCCAAGGGCGAGGTGCAGATCGTCGTCAACCAGACGCCGTTCTACGCGGAATCGGGTGGTCAGGTGGGCGATGCGGGCTTTATCCGCACCGAAACCGGGCTGGCCATGGTGCGTGACACCAAGAAGGTCGCGGGCGTGTTCATCCACCTCGCGGATGTGACCGAGGGCGAGATTTCGCGCGGCCAGCCGGCGAAGCTTGAGGTCGACCACCGTCGCCGTTCGGCGATCCGGGCGAACCACTCGGCCACGCACCTCTTGCACGAGGCGCTGCGCCGCGCGCTTGGCGATCACGTCGCGCAGAAGGGCTCGTTGAATGCGGAGGACCGTCTGCGCTTCGACTTCAGCCACGCCAAGTCGATGAGCGCAGAGGAAATCGCGCAGGTCGAGGCTGAGGTGAACGAGTTCATCCGCCAGAACAGCCCGGTCGATACCCGGATCATGACCCCCGATGACGCCCGCGCGCTCGGTGCGCAGGCGCTGTTTGGCGAGAAATACGGCGACGAGGTGCGCGTGGTGTCGATGGGTGAATTGCTCGGCTCGGGCAAGGGCGCCGATGGCAAGACCTATTCGCTCGAACTCTGCGGCGGCACCCATGTGAAGCGCACCGGTGACATTGGCGCCTTTGTTGCGCTTGGCGACAGCGCCTCTTCGGCAGGTGTGCGCCGCTTCGAGGCGCTGACCGGTCAGGCCGCGCTGGATCACCTGAACGCGCAGAATGCGCGGCTGCAAGAGGTGGCGGCGACGCTGAAAACCTCGGCGGCCGAGGTCGCTGACCGCGTCAAGGCGCTGGCCGACGAGCGCAAGGCGCTGGCCAATGAAGTCGCGCAACTGCGCCGCGAGCTGGCCATGGGCGGTGGTGCCTCTGGTGGGCCGGAAGCGATTGATATCAATGGCTTGAAGTTCATTGCTCAGGTCGTTTCGGGCGTCACCGGCAAAGACCTGCCGCCCCTCGTCGATGAGCTGAAGGCGCGCATCGGCTCGGGCGCGGTGCTGGTCGTGGCCGATACCGGCGGCAAGGCCGCGGTCGCGGCTGGCGTGACCGCGGACAAGACCGGGGTGATCAGCGCGGTCGACATGGTCAAGGCGGCGGCTGCCGCGCTTGGCGGCAAGGGTGGCGGTGGCCGCCCCGACATGGCGCAGGCCGGCGGCGCCGACCCCTCCAAGGCCGACGAGGCCGTCGCCGCGGTCAAGGCCGTCATCGCAGGAGAGCTCTGATGCCCGAAGCCTATTGGATCGCCCATGTCACCGTCACCGACCCCGAGCGCTACGGCGAATATGCCAAGCGCGCGACGGGCGCGATTGCGGCCCATGGCGGCGAGTTTCTCGCCCGTGCCAGCCGCTATCAGCAGCTTGAGGGCACCGAGCGCCAGCGCCATGTTGTGACGCGCTTCCCCTCGATGGAGGCGGCGCTGGCCTGCTACAACTCGCCTGAATACCAGGAGGCGCTGAGCTATGCGCAGGGCGCGTCCGAGCGCGACCTCGTGATCATCGAGGCGAATGCCTGACTTTTCGCGCCGCCCCGGATCGGTTAACGTGAAGGTGATCCTTTCGCGTTACACCGGGGCGGAGCCAACCGCCTGATTGGGGCAGAGCATGTGCCGTTGGGCCGCCTATATCGGACAGCCGATCTTTCTTGAGGATATCGTCAGCAGGCCGGGGCACTCGCTGATCCATCAGAGCCATTGCGCCACGCAATGCCACACCCAGATCAATGCCGACGGTTTCGGGCTGGCGTGGTATGGCGAGCGGGCTGAGCCGGGGCTGTATCGCGATGTCATGCCCGCCTGGTCGGACCCGAACCTCAAGTCCTTGACCGCGCAGGTGAAATCTCCGCTGTTCCTGGCCCATGTGCGGGCCTCGACGGGCACTGCGACCAGCCGCAACAATTGCCATCCTTTCGTCGTCGGGCGCTGGAGCTTCATGCATAACGGCCAGATCGGTGGCTATGACGCCTTCCGCCGCGACGCCGAGATGATGATCTGCGAGGCGCTTTATGCCCACCGCAAGGGCGCGACCGATTCCGAGGCGCTGTTCCTGGTGGCGCTGGCCGAGGGGCTTGATGCCGACCCGAAAGCCGCGATGGAACGCGCCGCCGCGCGGTTCGAGGCGATCAGCCGCGCGCGTGGCACCGCCCCGCATCTGCGGCTGACGGCGGCGTTTTCCGATGGCGAAAGCCTTTACGCGATCCGCTATGCCTCGGATGAGTTTGCGCCTTCGCTCTATCACCGCTGGTCCGACAGCCGCGCGGGCCGCGCCGTGGTCTCGGAGCCCCTGGAAAGCGACGGGGGCGACTGGATCGAGGTGCCCGCCAACTCCTTCTGCCGCTTTACCCGCGACGCGGTCGAGATCTCGGAATTCGTGCCCTGCGCCAAGGCTGCGGCCGCCTGACGCTTGGCAAGCGGGCGCCCGCGCGCTATCACCTCCCCATGACGACGATCCGCACCCAGATTTGCATTATTTTCGGCTGACATCCGTCAGGCGGGTCGTTTCAGAGTTTCCAAGGAAGCCTCGAAGCTGATAAGCCCCGCCGGGACTACCTGCGAGGGACTTATGACCCAGATCCGTTTGCGCAACACCAAGACCCGCACGGTCGAGGATTTCACTCCGATTGATCCGAACAACGTGCGGATGTATCTGTGCGGGCCCACGGTTTACGACCGGGCGCATCTGGGCAATGCGCGCCCGGTGGTGGTGTTCGACGTGCTCTATCGGCTCTTGCGCGAGATTTACGGCGCCGATCACGTGACCTATGTGCGCAATTTCACCGATGTCGACGACAAGATCAACGCGACCGCACTGGCGCGCAAAGAGGCGGGCGCCGAGGGCAGCCTCGAAGACCTGATCCGCGAGCGCACCGAGGAAACTATCGGCTGGTATCACGCCGACATGGACGCGCTTGGCGCGCTGCGCCCGACTGTCGAACCGCGCGCGACCGACTATATCGGCGCGATGATCGCGATGATCGAGGATCTGATCGCCAAGGGCCATGCCTATGCCAAGGACGGCCATGTGCTGTTCCGCGTGCGCAGCTATCGCAATTACGGCGCACTTTCGGGGCGCTCGGTCGATGACATGATCGCGGGTGCGCGGGTCGAAGTGGCACCCTTCAAGGAAGACCCGATGGATTTCGTGCTCTGGAAGCCCTCGGATGATGGGCTTCCGGGCTGGGACAGCCCTTGGGGGCGCGGGCGGCCTGGCTGGCATATCGAATGCTCGGCGATGTCCGAGGAACTCCTCTGGAAGAAACCTCTGGCAGAAGGTCGTTTGTCTGAGGATGCCCAGAAATTCCCCCATGTCTTCGATATCCACGGCGGCGGCATAGACCTGCAATTCCCACATCATGAAAATGAAATCGCGCAGAGTTGCTGCGCGCATTCACATGCGGATGGCAGGCCGGGAGAATTCGCACGGATATGGATTCACAACGAGATGCTGCAGGTCGAGGGCAAGAAGATGTCCAAGTCGCTTGGCAACTTCTTTACAGTGCGCGACCTGCTGGATGGTCACGACGGCGAGCCGGGCATCCCGGGCGAGGTGATCCGCTTCGTCTTCCTGCAGACGCATTACTCGAAGCCGATGGACTGGACGGCTGAAAAGGCGCGCCAGGCCGAGAAAATGCTGGATTATCTTTATGAAGCAGTCGGTGACACGGAGCTGGATGAAAGCATTGAGCCTGACTCTCTGCTTGTCGAAGCCCTTAGCAATGATCTGAATACCAAGGTCGCTTTTGATCAGCTTCATGGAGCTGCGGTGGCTTGGCATATTATGACAGACGGACGTGATGAGGTTGCCCGAAAGCTAAAGAGGTCGGCAAATCTTCTTGGCCTATTGGCGATGACGCGTAGTGAGTGGCTCTCCTCGAAAGGCGGCGGCGCCGATCTGTCGGGGCTGGCGGACAAGCTGGCCTCCCTCCGCGCCACCGCCATGGACACCAAGGATTTCGCCCCGGTCGATGCGTTGAAAGCGGCGCTGGTCGCGGCGGGGGTTGAGGTGCGGATGTCGAAGGCCGGGGTGGAGCTTTTGCCGGGCCCCGGGTTTGATGCGTCCAAGCTGGAGGGGCTGTGATGGCTCTCGGTCAGATGCACCGGCCCGTGCGCCAGCACGGGCAGCGCCCGCCCGCCCCCACGGCGGGCGCTTTTGCGCCCCCCTCGGGCGGCCGCCGCCCCTGCGTCCAGTCGTAAGAGGAAACGAAAGATGACCAAAGAACGCCTTTACCTCTACGACACCACGCTGCGCGACGGCCAGCAGACGCAGGGCGTGCAATTCTCGGTTCCCGAAAAGATCGCGATCGCCAAGGGGCTTGATGCGCTCGGTATCGACTATATCGAGGGCGGCTGGCCGGGTGCGAACCCGACCGACAGCGAGTTCTTCGAGGCCCGCCCCGACACCCGCGCGACCTTCACAGCCTTTGGCATGACCAAGCGGGCCGGGCGCTCGGCCGCGAATGACGAGGTGCTGGCGGGGGTGATGAACGCGGGCACGCCGGCGGTGTGCCTCGTTGGCAAGACGCATGACTATCACGTCACCACCGCGCTCGGCATCACGCTGGACGAAAACCTCGAAAACATCACCGCCTCGGTCGAGCATATGGTCGCCCAAGGCCGCGAGGCGCTGTTCGATGCCGAGCATTTCTTTGACGGCTACAAAGCGAACGCGCCCTATGCGCTGGAAGCCGTGCTGGCCGCCTACCGCGCGGGCGCGCGCTGGGTGGTGCTGTGTGACACGAATGGTGGCACGCTGCCCGCCGAGGTGCATGAGATCACCCGCGCGGTGATTGATGCGGGCATCCCGGGCGACCGGATCGGCATTCATTGCCATGACGACACCGGCATGGCGGTGGCGGCAAGCCTTGCGGCGGTGCTGGCGGGGGCGCGGCAGATTCAGGGCACGCTCAATGGTCTGGGCGAGCGTTGCGGTAATGCGAACCTGACCTCGCTGATCCCGACGCTCCTGCTGAAAGAGCCGTTCCGCTCGCAATTCGAGATCGGCGTGGGTGCCGAGCAACTGGCGGGCCTGACCAAACTCTCGCGCAAGCTCGACGACATCCTGAACCGCGTGCCGCTGCGCTCGGCGCCCTACGTGGGGGCCTCGGCCTTCGCGCATAAGGCGGGGCTGCATGCCTCGGCGATCCTGAAGGACCCGTCTACCTACGAACATATCGACCCGGCGCTGGTCGGCAATTCGCGGCTCATCCCGATGTCCAATCAGGCGGGTCAGTCGAACCTGCGCGCGCGGCTTTCCGGGATGGGTATCGAGGTCGACCCGAAAGACCCGGCGCTCGCGCGCATCCTTGATACGATCAAGGAGCGCGAGGATCAGGGCTATGCCTATGACGGCGCGCAGGCGAGTTTTGAGCTGGTCGCGCGGCGCGAACTGGGGCTGATGCCGAATTTCTTCGAGGTCAAGCGCTACCGCGTCACCGTCGAGCGGCGCAAGAACCGCTACGACAAGATGGTGAACTCCTCCGAGGCGGTGGTCGTCGTGAAAATCGGCGGCGAGAAAAAGCTGTCGGTGTCCGAAAGCTTCGATGCGCAGGGTTGTGACCGCGGGCCGGTGAACGCGCTGTCCAAGGCGCTGGCGAAAGACCTCGGGCCCTATCAGGCCTGCATCGACGACATGAAACTGGTCGATTTCCGCGTCCGCATCACTCAGGGCGGCACCGAGGCCGTGACCCGCGTCATCATCGACAGCGAGGATGGCTCGGGCCAGCGCTGGTCGACGGTGGGGGTTTCGGCCAATATCGTCGACGCGTCTTTTGAGGCGCTCTTGGAGGCGGTGCAGTGGAAGCTGATCCGCGACGGGGCCAAGCCGGTATGAGCGATCACGCCCTTCAGGCCGCCGCCGAGGCCGTGCAAAAGGGCGACCCCGAGCGGTTTGCCGCGACCATGGCCTGCGCGCCCGCGCAACGCGGCCCGCTCTGGGCGCTCTATGCCGCGAACCTCGAAATCGCGCGCGCGCCCTGGGCCTCGGCCGAGCCGATGGTCGCCGAGATGCGCCTGCAATGGTGGGTCGATGCCTTTGACGCGCTGGCGGAAACCGGGCGCGAGCCGCAGCATGAGCTGGGTCCGGCACTGCTCCCCTTGCGCGCGCAGGCGCCGCTGATCTCGGCCATCGCCGAGGCGCGCCGCTGGGATTGTTGGCGCGAGCCTTTCGAGGACGAGGCCGCGCTCTGGGCCTATCTCGACCAGACCTCGGGCAACCTGATCTGGGCCGCCGCATCGGCGCTTGGTGCGGCGCCCGGGCTTGAGGCGCGCGCGCGTGATTTCGGCGCGGCGGCGGGGCTTGCGGCTCTGTTCTCGGCCGTGCCCCAGCTTGAGGCGCGCGGGCGGCTGCCCTTGCCCGACGGGCGCCCCGAAACCGTCGCGCGGCTTGCGCAAGAGGGGCTTGCGCGGATTGCCCGCGCACGCGGAGGCAGGGATCCGGCGCTGCAGGCGGCCTTCTTGCCGGGCTATCTTGCGCCGTCACGGCTGAAGCGCGCCGCGCAGGACCCGTCGCGCGTTGCCGAAGGGCAGCTTGACGGCTCCGAATTCGCCCGCCGCGCCGCGCTTTTGCGGGCGGTTTTCTGGCGGATCTGAAAAATTCTCCATTTAAGTGAATCTTCAAAGGTTCACGCCACGATCCTGACCAAAGCCCCACCGCGGCCCCGTCTGCGGCCCGGGGCTGCGAATCCCGGTCCGGAGTTGTGGAATGAATTTTTTCGGAAACCTGAAGCTGTCCCTGAAGCTGCCGCTGATGCTCGTGGCGATCTCGCTGGTCGCGCTGACGATCATGGGGGGCACGGCCTATCGCGATGCGCGTGAGTTGCTCGCCAATGAGGGATCGGCCCGGCTCGAACGCACGCTGGCCACCCGTCTGCAAGAGATTGAGACATGGTCGGATCAGGTCGATGCCAATCTGCGCGCTTTCGCCGCGAGTGATGGCAGCCTGCAGGCGCTGCGCGAATTCCGGCTGGCCTGGCGGATGAAGGGCGAGGGTGTGGGCGAGGCGTTGCGCCGGGCCTATCCGCCGGTGGACCCGTTCTCGGATGAGCAGCGCGGCAAGACCGAAAGCGCGGATCTGCGCGATGGCTACGCGATGACCCATGCGCGGCTCAATCGCAGCCTCGTCGCGCAGGCCGAGCAGATGGGGTTTGACGATCTGCTGCTGGTCGATGAACTGGGCCAGGTGGTCTATTCGCTGCGCAAGGGCGATGCCTTTGCTCAGGACCTGAAGGCCGGGCCGCTTGCCGGTTCGCCGCTTGCCCAGACCGCTCTGGCTGCGCTGGGGGCCGGTTCTGGCGAAGTGTTCGCCTCGCCGCTCGTGGCCGAGGCGTCGGCTGCGCATGGTGTTTTTTATCTCGCGGCCCCGATGGAACTGAAGGCGAAAGCGCAATCCGGCGTCGTCGTGGCCCGGGTCTCCAGCGACCGGATCAACGAGGTGCTGGCGCGGGCCCGTGGATTGGGCGAGACCGGGCAGGCCTATCTTGTCGATGCTGCGGGCAAGCTCGCCAATCAGTTGCGCTTTGCTGACGGGGGCACGGTCCAGCAAGACGTGCCGACCAATGCGGCGGTCAAGGCGGCGCTTTCGGGGGACAGCGGCTTTCTGGAGTTGACCGGGCTTTCCGGCGTCGAGGCCGTTGCGGCCTATCGCCCGATGGATTTTCACGGCCAGCATTTCGCGGCCGTTGCCGAGCAGAACGCGGCCGAGGTTTTCGCGCCGGCAAAAGGGCTTGCAGGGTCCATGCTGTTCCATGGCGGCTGGAACCTCGCCGTCCTGGTGGTGATGGCCTCACTGATGGCACGGACGGTTTCGGAACCACTGCGCCGCCTCGTGCGCAGCATTATCCAGATCACGGAAGGCCAGCGCGATATCGAGGTGACCGGTCTTAAGCGCGGGGATGAGGTGGGCGACATCGCGCGCGCGCTCGATCATCTGCGTAGCGAACTGGTGCAGGCCGATGTCGCGCAGGTCGAGACCATGATGCAGAGCACCGCCTTCAACGCGTCGTCAGCGGCGATGATGATGGTCAACATGAACTTTGAGATTCTCTACTGCAACAAGTCGGTGATCAAGCTGATCTCGACCCATCTCGATGATTTCCAGACGGTCTACAAAGAGCTGGATCCCGATCGTATCATCGGGATGAACATGGATGTGTTCCACCGTGTGCCCGCCCATGCGCGAAGCGTCCTGACCGACCCCGCCAACCTGCCGTTTCGGACGGATATCATCGTCGGCCAAGGGCGCTTCGGCCTCGATGTCAGCGCAATTCATGGCGCGGACGGGCAGATGATCGGCTACGTGATCGAGTGGCGTGATGTCACCGAGCTGCGCATGCAACGCGCCCTGATCGACGCACTCGACACCACGCAATGCGTCTGTGAGTTTTCGCCCGACAACCGCGTCATGCGCTGCAATGAGAATTTCCGCAGGGCCTGGGCGCAGGATGAGGATGCGATCATCGGTCGCCGACTTCTGGAGTCGATCCGGATGGTAGATGGTGACGGAGCCTTTCGCGAGAAAATTTCAGCCTGCGAGCCGGTTATCGGCTGCTTCCACTTTACGCGTCATGACGGTGCGGAGATCATCCTTGAAGGCTCGATCACGCCGGTTCCCGATCGGAACAATCGGATCTTCAAGATTGTTATGATCGGCAGCGACGTGACCGAGGCGCAAGGGGCGCTCGCACAGGCCCGCGAGCGCAACGAGGCCATGATTGCCGAGCAGCGCAAGGTCGTCGAAGCCTTGCAGGTTGGCCTTTCGGCACTTTCGGATGGTGATCTGTCGTCCCAGATCGACACGCGTTTTCCGGAACAATATGAAGAACTGCGCGCGGACTTCAACGGAGCGGTGGAAAAGCTTTGCGCGGCGATGCAGGCCGTGATCGACAATGCCGCCTCGATCGACTGCGAGGCGCAGGAAATCTCGAAAGCGGCCGAGGACCTCAGCCGCCGGACCGAGCAGCAGGCCGCCACGCTTGAAGAGACTGCGGCGGCTGTCGATGAGCTGACCTCCTCGGTGAATTCGGCCACGGAGGGCGTGATCGAGGCCGATCGGGTCGTTGCCGAGGCCCGTGCGAGCGCTGAAGCTTCGGGTGAGGTTGTGTCGCAGGCCGTTGCGGCCATGAGCGAAATCGAAGACTCTTCGAAGCAGATATCCAAGATCATCAGTGTGATCGACGAAATCGCGTTCCAGACCAATCTGCTTGCGCTCAACGCCGGGGTGGAGGCCGCGCGGGCGGGCGAGGCGGGGCGCGGCTTTGCCGTCGTCGCCTCCGAGGTGCGGGCCCTCGCGCAGCGCTCCTCCGACGCGGCGCAAGAGATCGCGACGCTGATCACCGCTTCCAGCAATCATGTTTACAGGGGGGTTAACCTTGTCGATCAGACGGGGCAGGCCTTGAAGGGCATCCTGAATGCGGTGACCGACGTCGCAACGCGCGTCTCAGAGATCGCCGCGAGTTCGCGAGAGCAGGCTGCCGGCCTCTCGGAGATCAACCACGCGATGAACCAGCTCGATCAGGTGACGCAGCAGAACGTCGCCATGTTCGAGGAAACCACGGCCGCGAGCCATTCCCTGAGCCGAGGCGCAGAGAACCTGCGCGCGACCACCCGCCAGTTCCGAACCCCGCGTGGCGAAGAGGCCGCAACCAGCCGGACGCGCGAAGAGGAGCAGGACAGCCAGTGGAGGGCGAGCGCGCCGGCGCGCGTCGATTTTGCCTCGTCGCGAGCTGCGATTGCCGATGGAAACACGCTTCGCAAGGTTGAAGCCGACGATTGGCAGGACTTCTGACGAGGTGGGAGCAGTGATGCCTAGAGTTCGGGTTTTGATCGTCGATGACTCGCCAACGATCCGTCGGCTCATTCGGGCCCGCCTCGCGCCCGACCCTCGTTTGGTGGTCGTCGGAGAGGCGGAGGACCCGTATCAGGCGCGTGATCTGATCAAGGCTCTGAATCCCGATGTCCTGACGCTCGATGTCGAAATGCCGAGGATGAGTGGTCTCGCGTTTCTGGAAAAGCTGATGCGGCTGCGCCCGATGCCAGTTGTGATGATCTCCACCGAAACGCATCGAGGGTCTGCCGCGGCTTTGGAGGCGCTATCCCTTGGCGCTATTGAGTGCATCGGCAAGCCTGCTGGCGGGGTGACCCCATCCACATTCGCACAGCTTCCCGAACTCTTGGTTGCGGCGTCGGAGGTGAAATTCCGGGACAGGGAGCGACCGCAGCATTACCCCCCCGAAAACGGGTATGTGCCGAATGGAAAATTCCTGCTTCTGGGGTCTTCGACCGGAGGAGTCGACGCGCTTGAAACCATTCTCGGGGCGTTTCCGGAAAACTGCCCTCCGACCTTGATCACGCAGCATATGCCGGCGAGTTTCCTGGCGAGCTTTGCCGGGCGGCTTGATAAGCGTTTCAGGCCCCGAGTGTGCTTGGGAACGCATTGTGCTCAGTTAACCCCCGGCACCGTCTACCTCGCGCCCGGGGGAGCGTATCACCTCGCGCTCAGCCAAGGCGGGCCATTGCAGTGCTGCCTTGTCTCGGGAGACAAAGTGTCCGGTCACAGGCCCTCGGTCGATGTTCTGTTCAAGTCTGCGATTCCGCATGCCGCGCGCGCGGTGGCTGTGTTGTTGACCGGGATGGGCCGCGATGGCGCCGAGGGCCTCCTTCGGCTCCGAGAGGCTGGCGGCCATTGTGCGGCACAGGATAAAGCGACCTCGATCGTCTACGGGATGCCGCGCGTTGCCAAGGAGCGCGGCGCGGCCGAGGTCGTGTTGCCTCTTGAGCGGGTCGCCGAACATGTCTTGGCCGAATGCGGGAGTTTTGGCCAAGCGCGACTTTCTGGAGCAGGAAATGCGGCCTGAGAAGAACGGTTTCGAACAGGCGCCCCGCTATCTGTCGCAAGGCGAGTTTGCGATAGGCGACGCAAGAGCAACCCCTCTGACCACAATCTTGGGGTCCTGCGTTTCGGCCTGTCTGTTCGATCCGGTGCGCGGGGTCGGGGGGATGAACCATTTCCTGCTTCCAGAACAGCCGAAAGGCAGCGTGTCCGCCGCGAGTTTCGGGGCGCATGCCATGGAACTCCTGATCAACGAACTCATCAAAGCCGGGGCCGAACGACGCAATTTGCGGGCCAAAGTATTTGGTGGTGCGCGGATGATTTCTTCGGCATCGGATGTCGGACGGCGCAACGCACGATTTATTCAGGAGTTCCTAGCACGCGAAGCGATCGATTGTGTCAGTCACAGTCTTGGCGGGACGACCGCGCGAAAGATCATCTTTTGGCCAGAAAGCGGCAGGGTTCGCCAAAAACTCCTGGAGCAGGAGCCGCTGGTTCCAATCATTTCCCCGGCTCTAGAGATTCCCGAGATTGAACTGTTTTGACTGTCCTTGCGGTCGCTCGTATCGGGGAATTTCCGTAGGGAGCCTGTTGCCCAGTAGGTGGAAATCGCCAGAGGACTTTCGACACAGTTATAACCATTCGACCCCGCCCTGATCGGCATGGCTCTTGCAGAGGTTGACGTAAGGATCTAGGGTATTGACCAGTTCGTGGAGGCGCAACCCGCCAAACACTGCGGTTTTCTCCAGCAAGATGGCCGATGGGATCGCGTGCGCGGCCGCGAGACTGAAGTGCGCGAGATCTTCCAGCTTTTGGGTGATTGTATCGAGAGCCTGAATGTCGCGTACCGATTGCGGCGATAGCTGAATTGTTGGCCTCCCGAATGACAGTGCGTCTTGTACCTGTGCTGCGGACGCCGCCATTCGGTTCAGTTCCTCTGCAAGGCGCTCCAGTGTCGCACGCAATTCGATGGTTTCGGCGGGGTCGCTGTCTTTGTTCATGAGGCGTTTCATAGGCGACCTACGACGGCCTCGATGCAGCTGCGGAGTTCGTTCGGCGTAAAGGGTTTCTTCAGGAAATTGTTCATTCCAAGGCTGCGCCCGTGATCGATAATCGACTTCTCTGCTCTCCCGGTGATCAGAATGAAACCGGTGCGGTTGAGCTTTGGAGTGCTGCGCAGCGCGTGCAACAGTTGCAAGCCGTCCATCCCCGGCATGTTGTAATCTGAGATGACCAGATGGACCGGAGATTTGGACATCAGGCCCAGTGCCTCAGGGCCGTTGGAGGCATTGCTGATTTGTCGAATTCCCATAGAATCAAGGGCTTGTGTTAGTAGTCCGCGGCTGGTCGACATGTCATCGACCACCATGATGCGCAACTGGTCTCTCAGTGCCATGGTTGGCTCCCTTCGGGCCGCGAGGCCCTAAGTCTGTAGGTGGTGATTCCGGCTGTGTGGAGTCGGCTGTCCGGTCGTTGGGGGACACGTTCGGAATGCCCGACAAAAAGCCAGCCGCCCTCCGTGAGGGACTCCTCGAACCGGTGCCAGAGCCGGTTTTGGGCCTCCGCTGCGAAATAGATCACGACATTTCGGCAAAAGATGATCTCGAACCTGCCTTTCATCGGCCAGGTTTCGTGAAGATTCAGCTCTCTGTAGCTTACCAGCCTGCGCAGCGGTTCGCAGATCCTGAAATTTGTCCCTTCGGGCATCAAGTATTTGTGCTGATAGGGGGCGGGGATGCCTTCGATGGCGGCGCGGTCATAAAGACCGGCTCTGGCCTCGTGGATGACGGACGCATCAATGTCGGTTGCCAGAATGCGGATGTCGAGCTTTGCAAATTCCGGCTCGAGTTCGGCCAGAACCATGGCGATCGAATAGGCCTCTTGCCCGCTGGAGCATCCCGCTGACCAAATCCGAAGGCGGCCACCGCGCTTGGCCTTCGCGATCAGGGGCAGCAACGCGGTGTCCTTCAGAAAGTTGAAGTGATGGCTTTCGCGAAAGAATTGCGTGACGTTCGTGGTGAGCGCCGAGATCATCTCGCGAAGCTCATCGGACCCAGATGGCGAACGGATCAGGTCAATATAGCTGGCGTAGTCACGAAGGCCGCGGGCTCGCAGCCTCTTGGCGAGGCGTGACTGAACCATCGATGCCTTGCCAGGAGCAATCACAATACCGGCCGACCGCTGGATGAGATCGGAGATTGCCGCGAATTCCGATGCATCTAGCGCGGGGGGAGGTCCGGAGGTTTGAGTGATGCCACTCATGCGGCGGCCTCCGAATTCTCTCCGGGAAGAACCGCCCCAAGATCAAGCACGCGGATCATGCGGTTCTCGACGATCGTCAGAGCCGAGATGAAACAGGCCGCGCGATCGTCTGCAATTTCGGGCGGGGCCTGAAGGGCTTCGTTGCTGACCGCGAGAATGTCGGAGACCGCGTCCACCAGCAGGCCGGCGGTATGGGTTCTGTTCTGCACCACGATGATGACGTTTCGGGCGTCGCCTGTGATCGGCGGCATGCCGAGCCTGACCGAGAGGTCGACGACCGGCAGCACCGTGGCGCGCAGGTTGATCACCCCGCGCACGTATTCGGGTGCATGCGGCAGCGGGGTTGCACGGGTCCACCCCCTGATTTCGCGGACCGACATGATGTCGACGCTGTATTCTTCTCCGCCGAGGCGGAAGGAAAGAAGCTCGACTTCTGCTTTGGTCGTTTTGCTGAGGTCGTCGGTCATGAAGTCATCCTGCGAGAGAGAGATCATTACGTTTGTGGCGGGTGCTGCTTTGCGAGGCCAGGTCTGCCGGATCGAGGATCAGGGCGATTTGTCCATCGCCGAGGATCGTTGCGGCGGCGATGCCGGGAATGTGGCCGTAGCTTCGTTCGAGCCCTTTTATAACCACTTGTCGTTGCTCGATAATTGCATCGACGACCAGGGCGGAGCGGGTTCCGTCTTCTTTCGAGGTGAACAGGACGATGTCGCCCACGTAGCTCTGTTTCGGGGCGCGGTAGCCCAGCTCGGCCCCGAGATCGAGCAGGCGGATGAAGTCACCGCGCATATGAACCACATGCGTGCCCGGGTGCAGCATGCGGATGTCGTCCGGCGTGAGGGTCGCGGTTTCGAGAATCGAAGAAAGCGGGATGACGAGGGTCTCGTTTGCGACCGAAATCACCATCCCGTCGAGAACCGCGAGGGTGAGCGGTAGCGAGATCGAGAAGCAACTGCCCTTGCCACGTTCGGAGCTGATCGCGATCCGCCCGCCAAGGGCGATGATCGCCGAGCGCACGACATCCATGCCAACGCCTCGGCCCGACAGGTTGGAAACCTCGGTCGCGGTTGAGAACCCGGGCAAGAATAGCAGGTTGTCGATTTCGCTGTCGGAAAGCTGGGCTTCGGGCGGGATCAAGCCCTTGGAGGTGGCGATCGCCCGCACACGGTCGCGGTCGATGCCCGCGCCGTCGTCGCGGATCTCGATGATCACGCGGCCGGAGCGGTGCTGGGCGGAGAGCGTAATGCTGCCCTCTGCAGGCTTCCCCGCCGCGAGCCGCGCCTGCGGCGTTTCAAGCCCGTGATCGACCGCATTGCGGATCATGTGGGTGAGCGGGTCGGCCAGTCGCTCGATCACGGTCTTGTCGACTTCCGTCGTCTCGCCGTCGGTGCGGAAGCGAACGTCTTTGCCGGTGCTCGCGGCGGCTTCGCGCACGATCCGGGCCATGCGTTGGAACAGGGGTTTGACGGGTTGCGCGCGGATCATCATCACGCTGTCCTGGATGTCGCGCGTGAGCATCATGAAGGCCTCGAGCCCGGTCATCACCGCCGAATTCGGGGCGAGGCCGGCCTCGTTGACACTTTGCGCGAGCATGGCCTGGTTGATGACAAGTTCTCCGACGAGGTTGACGAGCCGGTCGATGCGTTCGAGATCCACGCGGACGGTTGGCGATTTCGCCTCGCTTGTGGGGGGGGCGGTCGCCTTTTCGGCGGTGGCTGCGGGCACGCTTTGGGTCGTGACCGGCGCAGGAACCGCCTCTGGTTCGGAGGGCGGGGGCGGCATGAACGGGGGCGGCTCGGGGGCAGGCTCCGGCAGGTCAAGAACAGGCAGGTCGTCCAGCGAAATCTCGAGCTCGGACAGGTCCTCGACGAAATCGAAGACCTCGCGGACCTCGGCTTCGCTGACAGTGCCCGTCAGCCGGATCGTCCATGACAGATAGGGCCGTTCGGGGTCGAGCGTGAGCAGGTCCGGCAGATCATCGCTGTCGCAGGTGATCTCGGTCTCGCCCAATGCGGCCAGTGCGCGCAGTATATAGCCCGGCTCGTTTCCCGATTGATAGAGGCCGTCGAGGGGCCGAAAACGGATCAGGTAGCTCGTGGCGTCCGGTTCGGCGCCGAAGCTGTCGAGATCAAATCCAAGCCCCATGGGCTGGAAATCGGAGACCTCTTCCTCGGTGCCCGTAGGGGCGTCGATCAAGGCTTCGAGGGCGTGCAGGCAGGGCTCGCTCTCGGAGGGCGGGGCCTGGTTGTCGCGCGCTGCGCGGACGTGATCTTGCAGAAGGTCGGCGGCGTGGAAGAACAGCTTGATCGCCTCGGGGCTCGCGTCGAGGCGCCCCGCGCGCAGCTCGTCCATGACGGTTTCAAACCGGTGGGCAAAACCGACCAGCGCATCCAGCCCGAAGGCCCCGGCGCCGCCCTTGATCGAATGCACGGCGCGAAAGACGACGTTGATTGTCTCGCTGTCCTTGGCGCCGTTTTCCATATCGGCCAGCGCGTCCTGCAGGCTTTCCAGCAACTCCTCGCATTCGATGAAGAAGGAGGCGCGAATCTCGGTCATCGGGTCGTTGCTCATCTCTCCCTCCGCTCAGCCGGCGACCATATGCAGGGCTTTGAGCAGTTTCTCGGGGTCGAAGGGCTTGACGATCCATCCGGTGGCGCCGGCGGCGCGGGCGCGCGCCTTCAGCTCGGGCGCGGATTCCGTCGTCAGGACAAGGATCGGCGTGCCGCGATACTGGTCTTGCCGCCGCACCGCCTCGATGAAGCCGAAACCGTCGAGCCGCGGCATGTTGATGTCGGAGATGATTGCGTCGGGGCGCAGCCCTTCCAGAACCTCAAGCCCGTGCACCCCATCCTCGGCCAGATGCAGCTCGACCCCGGCTTTGGTCAGGGCAAGCCGCAGCATGTCGCGGATGGTGCGGCTGTCATCGACGGCGAGAACGGTCAGGCTCATGACGCTTCCTTGGTTTGCAACTGATCGAGAGAGAGGCCGAAGAGGGCGATCGCCGCGTCGAAGGCGGTGCTGCGGGCCGAGAAGGTAAGGGGCAGGCCGGCGTCACGCCAATCTTGCGCCCCGGCCAACAAAAGCTGCAGGCAAAGGCCCCCGACGAACTGCACGCCGCCTGCGTCGAGGGTCAAGGCGCCGCCCCGGTGGCCCCGCAATGCCTCGGCCAGGGGGCGCGCCGCGGCCATGTCCAGACGGGGGGCAAGCATCAACTCTACCATCGTGCGCCCTCCGCCAGAGAAGAAAGTGAAACCCGCATCGCCAGCGCCCTTTCATGCTTCGATCCATGAGCCTTAGCGGCAAGCCGTTAAGATAGGCTTGACGCCCGCAGGGTCGCTTCTCAACCTCGGAGGTCGGAATCCGCGCATGGTGGTGCCTTGGGGCGGGCTACAAAAGGATCAGGGAACGCTTGCGGAGGGCGCAATGGAAGAAGTGGTTGATCGTCGGGGACGTCGTGGCGGTGGCGGAGCTGCACGGCGGGCAGAGCGCACGGCGGTGCGCGTCGAATTCGCGCGCTATATCGAGCGCAACATCCCGAACCTCGAAATCCTGAACGAAGAGGCACTCGAGATCATCGAGGCCAATGCCGAGACGGTGCTGGCCGAGATCGGCGTGAATTTCGTTGAAAACCCCGCCGCGCTGGATCTGTGGCGCGAGGCGGGGGCCGAGGTTGACGGCGAGCGCGTGCGCATCCCGCGCGGCCTTGCGCGCAAGCTGTGCGCCACCGCGCCGCATGAATTCACCCAGCACGCCCGCAATCCCGCGCGCAACGTGGTGATCGGCGGGCGCAACCTGGTGCTTGCGCCGGTTTATGGCCCGCCCTTCGTGCGTGACCTGAACGGTGGGCGCCGCTATGCCACGATCGAGGATTTCCGCAATTTCGTGAAGCTCGGCCAGATGTCGAAATGGCTGCACCATTCGGGCGGAACCGTCTGCGAGCCGACCGATGTCGCGGTGAACAAGCGCCACCTCGATATGCTGCACGCGCATATGACGCTCTCGGACAAGCCCTTCATGGGCTCGGTGACCGAGCCTTCGCGGGCGGCCGACAGTGTCGAGATGGCCAAGATCCTGTTCGGCGACGCGTTCGTCGACCAGAATACGGTGATGACCTCGCTGGTCAATATCAACTCGCCGCTGACCTTTGACGCGACGATGATGGGCGCGCTGGAGGTCTATGCCCGGGCGAACCAGGCCTGCATCATCTCGCCCTTCATCGTGGGCGGCGCGATGGCGCCGGTCTCGGTGGCTGGCACGCTCACGCAGGTGCTGGCCGAAGTGCTGGCGGGCGTGGCCTATAGCCAGCTGATCCGCCCCGGCGCCCCGGTGATTTTCGGCGCGTTTGTGACTTCGATCGACATGAACTCGGGCGCGCCGACTTTCGGGACGCCCGAAGCCGCGCAGATCACGCTGGGCGCGGGGCAACTGGCCCGGCGCCTCGGGCTGCCCTATCGCTCGGCCGGCGGCTTCACTGGCTCGAAACTGCCCGACGCGCAGGCCGCCTATGAAACCTCGAACACGCTCAATACCGGGCTCCTGGCGGGGGTGAACTTCATGCTCCACGCCTGTGGTTGGCTGGAAGGCGGGCTGGTGTCGTCTTACGAGAAATTCGTGATGGATGCCGACCAGCTGGGCTACCTGCATCGTCTCGCCGCTGGCGTCGACGTGAGCGCGAACGGTCAGGCGATGGAGGCGATCCGCGAGGTCGGCCCGGGTGGGCATTACCTTGGCTGCGATCACACCCAGGCCAATTTCAAGGACGCTTTCTGGAAAACCGAGGTGCTGGATTACAAGCCCTTCGAAACCTGGGAAGAAGAGGGCGCGCGCGACACCTATGCGCTGGCCCATGCACGCGTGCGCAAGATGCTCGAGACCTATCAGGCGCCCGACATTGACCCCGGCATCGCCGAGGCATTGGCCGACTATGTCGCGCGCAAGAAGGCGGCCGTTCCGGACGCCTTCCTCTGAACAGACTAACAAGACGAGCGGAGGGGGGCGTTGCCCCCCCGCGCTTTCGCGCCCCCCCAGAGTATTTACCGCTCGATGAAACAGGCTTTCACTGAGCCTGAAATACGCCGGGGTGAATGGCCGTCAGGCCAGAGGGGCAGCGCCCCTAGTCGGCGCGGATCAGGGGCCGGATCTTGAGCTGGGTGATCCGGTTTTCCTTGCGCTCGCTCACCTCGAAACGGAAGCCGTGGAAGGCAAAGACCTGGCCCTCATAGGGAATGGTCTGTGCTTCGTGGATCACCAGCCCCGCGACCGTGTTTGCCTCATCATCGGGCAGCGACCAGTCGGTCTCACGGTTGAGGTCGCGGATCGTCATCGCGCCCTCGACGATATAATCGCCGCTTTCGGTGGGCTTGAGGCGGTTTTCGGCCTTGGGGTCGAATTCATCCGCGATCTCGCCGACGATTTCCTCAAGGATGTCCTCGAGCGTCAACAGCCCGCGCAGGTCGCCATATTCATCGACCACCAGCGCGAAATGCGTGTGGCGCTTGAGGAATTCGCGCATCTGTTCATCAAGCGGCGTGGTTTCGGGGATGAAATAGGGCTTCATCGCCACTTTCATCACATTCAGATCGGCGATGCTTTTGAGCGTGCCATCGCCGCCGCGCATGATCTTTTCGACCGCGCGCAGGAGGTCCTTGGCGTGGATGACGCCCACGACATTCTCGCGCTCGCCGCGATAGAGCGGCAGGCGCGTATGCGACGAGGCCAGAACCACGCTCAGGATTTCATCCGGGTCGGCATCGGCATCGACCATCTCGATCTGGCTGCGGTGGAGCATGATCTCGTCGACCGTGCGCTCGCCCAGATCCAGCGCGCCCAGAAGGCGGTTGCGGTCTTCCTTGTCGATATTGCCCTCGGAGGCACCGATCGCGAGCGCGCCGGCGATCTCCTCCTGCACCGAGAACATGTGCTGGTCGGCATCGGTGCGCACGCCAAAGGCAAAGAGAATGCCGCGCACGATCTGGCGCACGATGCTCACGATCGGGGCGAGCAGCAGCGTCACCAGCCGGATCGGCGCGGCCACGCGCGAGGCGACCTGCTCGGGCAGGGTGATCGCGTAGGTTTTCGGCAGCACCTCGGCAAAGACCAGCACCAGCGCCGTCATCACCAGCGTCGCCAGCGCCACGCCCGAGTCGCCGAAGAGCCGCGTGAACAGCGCGGTCGCCAGCGAGGCCGAGAGGATGTTGACGACGTTGTTGCCCAGCAAGATCGCGCCGATCAGGCGCTCGCTGTCTTCGGTGACCTGCATCGCCTTTTCGGCGCCCGCGTCGCCCTTGTCGGCGCGCGCGCGCAGCTTGGCGCGGCTGGCCGCCGTCAGGGCGGTTTCCGAGCCCGAGAAGAAGGCCGACATCAGCAAGAGCAGCGCGATGGCGCCCGCGGTCAGCCAGAAGGCGCTGTCGAGGAGGGGAATGATCTGATCCATGAGCGAGTTATGGGGCCGCCTGCGGGTCCGTTCAAGAGGACTTGGATGGCTTTGCCAGCGGGTGATGCTCCAGCACCAGAGATTTCAGCCGTTCGTCGAGGACATGGGTGTAAATCTCGGTGGTGGAAAGGTCGGCGTGGCCCAAGAGCGTCTGAATCGCGCGCAGGTCGGCACCGCCTTGCAGAAGATGGGTCGCGAAGGCATGGCGCAGCACATGCGGCGTGACGCGTGCGGGGGGTACACCCGCCTCGACCGCGAAGTCCTTGATCAGGCGGAAAAAGCTCTGGCGGGTCAGGTGGCCGTCCTTGCCCGAGGAGGGAAACAGGAAGCGCGAGGGCGGGGTGCGGTGACGGACCCGCGCCTCTTCCTCGGCGGCGTCGCGGCAGGCGAGCCAATCGGCCAGCGCGGCCTGCGCGGGCGGCGACAGCGGCACCATCCGCTCTTTCCCGCCCTTGCCGCGAATGAGCAGCATCTCGGGACGCCCACGGGCGGCGGCGACGGGCAGGCTGACCAGCTCGCTCACCCGCATGCCGGTGGCGTAGAGCAACTCCATCAGGCAGCGGTTGCGCAGCTGGTCCGAGACGGTGCGGCCATGATCGCGCGCGGCCTCCAGAAGGCTTTCGACCTCGTCGATGGTCAGCGTCTTGGGCAGGCGCTGCGCGCGCCCCGGCCCCGAAATCCGGATCGCCGGGTTGTCGGCGCGCCAACCCTCGTCATAGGCGAACCGGAACAATTGCCGGATCGCCGAGAGCCTGCGGGCGCGGGTCGATTTGGCCAGCCCCTCGGCCTCGCAGCGGATCAGATAGGTCTCGATATCGCCGCGTTCCAGCGTTTCCAGTTGCAGGTTCTTTGCTTCAACAAAGCCAAGGAAGTTAGCGAGATCGCGACCATATCCAAGGACTGTGTTGGGCGAGGCTCCGACCTCGGCGACCTGTGCCTCAAGGAAGGTGGCGACCCAGCGCAGGTTGGGCGGCGCGCTCATCCGCGCCGCTCCAGGATCAGCAGTTCCAGCGCCGCGCGCCGCGCCTCGTCTTCAAGGCCCGACATCCGCAACAGCCGCAACCCGGCTTCGAGCCGCGTGTAATCGCCCTTGGCGCCCTCGGTCACATCGTCGAGCGCGCGCAACAGCGCGAGGCCCAACTGACCGGGCACGAGATCGCGATAGGCGTCGGGAAGGTTGGTGGCGTTGCGGTCGAAGACGCGCTTCAGCAAGAGCCCAAGCTGATCCTGCGCGGGGATGCCTGCGGTCGAGCCGCGCGCGAGCCCGATCAGGAGCCGCTCGTCGAGATCGGTGGGGGTATGGGCCTGCGCGATCTTTTCATAGGCGGGCGACAGAAGCCCGATCCGGAAGGCCAGCGCGCGGGTTTCGGGCGGCAGTTCGAGCTTGGCCAGATCCTCGCCCCAGAGCCGCCCAAGGAGCGGCTCCAACTCGACCGTTTCCATCAGCGCATAGGCTTCGGGCAGGATCTCGGCGACGGTCTCGGTTTCGCCCGCGCGCATCGCGGCATCGAGGCGGCTCATCGCGCGCACCCGGTCCCAGAGCGCCCCCGAGGGGCCCGAGTCATTCTCGGTATAAAGCCCGAGCATCTGGTTGGCATCCAGAACGCCCGTGCGTGCCAGCCGTTCGCCGGCCTCAAGCCGCGCCTTCCAGCCGTTATTCGCGCGCAGGTCGGACTGCGCGAAAGCCACCGGCAGGTCGTTCGTGGGCAGGGGCTCGCCGATCGCCTCCATCATGCGGAACACCAGCGGCGAGGGGCGCGAGGGCGGCGGCAGGGGGCCGGCGTCGTCCAGCTCGGGTTCAAGGAAGCGTTCCAGCAGCGCGTCGGTTTCGGGCGGCAGCGGCTCCAGCACGCGCCCGGTGCCGAACAGAAGCGCCGCCGCCTCCCAGTCGCCGCCGCGCGCAAGGCAGAACACCCGCGCCTGTAGCGAGGGCGCGATCAGCGGGCTTTCGGCCATCGCCTCGCAGGCGCGATCCTCTTCACCGATCAATAGCGCCGCGTCGAACCGGCGGCGGAAAATCTCGGGATGGTTCGCAGGCGCCTCGGCCAGCATCGCCAGCGCCGGTTCCAGCGCGCCAAGGTCCAGCAGCTTGTCGACCCGCGCGAGGAACAGCAGCCCGCTGGCGCGTTTGTCCGATTGCTCGGGCGGCGCCAGCTCGGCCAGCAATAGCTCCATCAACAGGCCCTGGATCGCGGGCAGGGTATCGGCGCGCTCCTTGCGCAGCATCGCGGCCAGTTCGGCCTCGGGCGAGCTGCCCCAAAGATCGCGCGGCAGACCCGTGCGGCGGGCGCTCAGCAAGCCGATCGCATCCGGCGTCGGCGCATCAAGCGAAAACACCGCCACATCCTCGAGGCGCAGCCCCGAAGACACCGGTGCCTCGCCGATCACCGGCGGCAGCACCGGGCGCGAGGCATTGGGCTGGTCGCGATAGGTCGTGCCGGTCAGCACCGAGTTCGACAGCCAGTCGATCGCGGAAAGCGGATTGTCCTGCGCGGCGGCAGGCACGCCAAGCAAAAGCGCCGCGCTCAGCCACAGGCCGCGCAGGCGCAGGCGCGGATCAGCCGCCACTCTTGGCCCCCGTCAGATCGACCTCGATGCGTTGCTCGGAGGTCACCGGCGCCATGTTGCCGATATAGGCGTAGATCACCGTCCCGATCGCGGCGAGAAGGAGGAGGAGGAAAACGGCCTTGAGGATGCGCCCCATAATCTCTCTTTCGGTTCTGCTCTGTCTTGCGGTTTGCGCCGCTTGCCTGATTTGACCGCGCTGACGCGGCCTCTTCGATGTAATCGGGTCGATTATATATGGCAATTCCCCGAAGTTCACGCCATTGAAGGGCCCGGTGATCACGATTGCGCAAGCGCCCGCCGATCGGCGGTTCCTTGCGCGGGGCGGCGAGGGGGCCGATGCGGTGACAGGGCAGGAGCAAGTCGAGACGGAGCGCTACGGGCAGCTCAACCGGACGGTGGTTCTGGTGGGGATGATGGGCTCGGGCAAGACCGCCGTTGGTACGGCGCTCGCGCGGCTTCTGGGTGTGCCGTTTCTGGACAGTGACGAAGAAATCGTGCGCGCCGCGCAGATGTCGGTTGCCGAGATTTTTGAGCGTGACGGCGAGCCGTTTTTCCGTGCCCGCGAGCGCGAGGTGATCGAGCGGCTTCTGTCTGGCCCGCCCGCGATCGTCTCGACCGGCGGCGGGGCCTTCATCTCGCCCGAGAACCGCGAGATGATCGCGCGCATGGGGGTTTCGGTCTGGCTCAAGGTCGATGCCGATCTGCTCTGGCAGCGCGTGCGCCACAAGAACACGCGCCCGCTTTTGCGCACCGCCGATCCGCGCCGGACGTTGAATGAATTGCTGGCCCAACGCGAGCCCGCCTATGCGCAGGCGCAGATCGCGGTGGAGGCGGAAGAGGGGCTGAGCGTGCTGGATATGGCGCAAAAGGTGGCGCGCGCGCTGGCCGCCGCGCCGGGACTGTTCGAGGAGAAAGCATGATGCGCAACACGGTCGGGGTGGAACTGGGCGAACGCTCGTATGAGGTGCGCATCGGCACCGGGCTGCTGGAGACCGCAGGCGCCGAGATCGCGCCCCTGCTGCGCCGCCCGCGCGTCGCGGTGATCACCGACGAGACCGTCGGCGCGCTGCATCTGGAGGCGCTGCGCAAGGGGCTGGGCGACATCGAGATGGTCAGCCTCGCGCTGCCCGCGGGCGAGGCCACCAAGGGCTGGCCGCAGTTCACCCGCGCGGTCGAATGGCTGCTGGAACAGAAGGTCGAGCGCAAGGATATCGTCGTGGCCTTCGGTGGCGGCGTGATTGGTGACCTCGTGGGGTTCGCGGCTGCCGTGCTGCGCCGGGGCGTGCGTTTCGTGCAGATCCCGACCTCGCTTCTGGCGCAGGTCGACAGCTCGGTCGGCGGCAAGACCGGGATCAATGCGCCCCAAGGCAAGAACCTGATCGGCGCCTTCCATCAGCCGAGCCTCGTGCTGGCCGATATCGGCATTCTCGACACGCTGCCCGAGCGCGATTTCCTCGCGGGCTATGGCGAGGTGGTGAAATACGGGCTTCTGGGTGATACGGCTTTCTTCGACTGGCTCGAGGCGAATGCGCCGGCGATGGCGGCGGGTGACAAGGACGCGCGGCTTTATGCGGTGACGCGCTCGGTGCAGATGAAGGCCGAGATCGTCGCGCGCGACGAAACCGAAGAGGGCGACCGCGCGCTTTTGAACCTCGGCCACACTTTCTGCCACGCGCTGGAAAAGGCCACGGGCTATTCCGACCGGCTGTTGCATGGTGAGGGCGTGGCGATCGGCTGCGCGCTGGCCTTTGAACTGAGCCAGCGTCTCGGCCTGTGCAGCCAGGAGGCGCCGAGCCGCGTGCGCGCCCATTTGCGCGACATGAAGATGAAGGTGGATCTGTCTGATATTCCCGGGGAATTGCCGGATGCCGACGCATTGATCGAGCTCATGGGACAAGACAAGAAAGTGCTCGATGGCAAGCTGCGCTTCATCCTTGCGCGCGGGATCGGCGAGGCTTTTGTGACCTCGGACGTGCCGCGTGACGTGCTGAAAACGGTGCTGGTCGAGGCGCTGGCCGCGCGCGGCTAAAGCGCGGCAGAAACGGTCCGTAAAACCCGGCAGAGCAAAAGAAAAGGGCGTCGGCCAAGGACTGGCCGACGCCCGTTTTCGTCAGGACAGACCGATCAGAAAGCGGCCAGAACCGTTTGCGACACGGCGCTATGGGCCGGGTTCATGATCGCGTCGGCAACGCTGTTCATCGGAACCTTGGTGCCCATGCCGCCGATCGGGAAGGTCAGGCCGATGCGCACGGTATCCATGTCGCCATCGCCCATGCCGTCCACCGACAGGTCGGTGCGGGCCAGTTCGAGCGAGGCGAACGAGTTCACCTTGATCAGCGCCGAGGTGTCATAGCTAACACCGATGCCGTAGCTGTCGAGATCCGCATCAAGCCCGCCGAAGTCGATCGAGCTGTTGGCATAGCCCGCGAAGACCGTCCAGTTCGGGGTCATATCATAGGCCGCCGCGACGCCGAGGAAGTCGAGATCCATATCGTCGCCCGGGATGCTGACCGTGGTGCGGGTGAAAGCACCGGCCAGAACCAGGTTCTGCATCGGCGCATATTTGCCCGCGATCCCGAAGTCGTGGATGTCAACGTTGCCCGGCAGGTCGGGGCTGGTGTCGGAGACGCCGACGAAGGCGCTGACATCGCCCTTGGCAAAGGCATAGCCGCCGCTCACGCCGTAAGAGGTCAGCGTGATGTCGAGGGGCAGCATGTCGGTCGTGATCTTGCCCTGTTCGGCATAGACACCGAACGAGAAGCCGTTGCCGAAGGCATAGGCCACATCGGCACCGATGACCGAGGCGCCGATCGTGTCGGGGGCACCGTCGATGTCGATGCGGGCAGCGTCAAGACGCGCGCCGAAGCTGATGCCATTGCCGACATCAACCTTGATGCGACCGTCGAAGGTCAGGGTGTCGACATCGAGGTCAAGATCGGAGATGTCCGAGAACCCGTAGCCGAGGGTCGCGCCACCGGTGATGTCTTGGGCATAGGCGGCCGCAAAGGGCGCCGCGCTGAGCGACAGGGCGGCAAGCAGAGTGAGTGAGCGTTTCATGTTTCCCTCCAGAAATGCATTAATGTCCTATTTACGAAGGTTAACACGCGGGCATTGAGTCTGCAATTTGGTGCCAGACAAGACATTGAATTTAAATGGTTTGTTGTGTTTCTGTGACATGTGACATATGCGCGCAGCGCGGATTTGACAGAGGGCACACGATACCCCCTCGGGCGCGTTCCATGACGAAGTGCGGGGCGGACGCTTTGGCGCGCGTGAAGAAAACTGTTTGTGAACAGCGATTTCGGGCGGATACTTTCCCTTAGGGCAACGCGTTTGTCCGCGAACAGGGAGAATAGACATGCCACGAAAATCAACGATGCGGCGCGCTTTCGGCGCGGCGCTTGGATGCTTGTTCGGGTTGGCCGCGAGCCCGGTTCTGAGTGCTGAGTATGACCTTGAAGAATTGCGCGCCAATGCCGAGAAATATCAGGATGTGAATGTGGCCCTGGCCGAGGGCTATATTCCCGACCCGTCGGGGATGTGCGTTTATGCCGCCGCCGAGGGGCTTCCGCCCGAATGGGGCGGCATGGGTATCCACTATCTGCGCCCCGATCTGCTGAAGCTCGCTCCGCCCGGCGGGCGTGTCGATGGCGCGAGCACGCATACCGATTTCATGCAGCCCGCGATCCTTCTTTATGAACCGCAGGCGGATGGGTCGATGGTGCTGGTCGGGATCGAGAACCTCGTGTTCGAGGCAGCCTGGAAAGCCGAAGGGAATGACGGGCCGCCGATGACGAGCGGGCGGATGTGGGACCATATGGCGGATAATCCCGACACGCCCGGCGATGAGGCGCATGGGTTCATGCCGCATTACGACCAGCATGTCTGGCTGTTCCGCGACCATCCGAGCGATCCGCTCTTGCCGTTCAACCCGAACGTCACCTGCGAGCACGCGCCGATGCACAGCAACTAAACGAAAACGGCGCGGAGAGATCCGCGCCGCTTGGATTTGGGTGCACCTTTGGGTGCGCGGGCCGCAGCCTTCGGGCCTGGCCCTCAGGCGTTCGCGGCTAAAATCCTTCCACTGGAAGGATTTTGCGGCCCCGAGGGGCGCCGCCGCTCACTCCCATTCAATCGTGCCCGGGGGCTTCGAGGTGATGTCGTAGGTCACCCGGTTGATGCCCTTCACCTCGTTGATGATCCGCGTCGCGGTCTCGCCGAGGAATTCATGGCTGAACGGGTAGTAATCGGCGGTCATGCCGTCCACGCTCGTCACTGCGCGCAGCGCGCAGGCGTAGTCATAGGTGCGCCCGTCGCCCATCACGCCCACGGTGCGCACGGGAAGGATCGCCACGAAAGCCTGCCAGATGTCATCATACAGCCCGTGCTTGCGGATCTGGTCGATATAGACCGCATCCGCCTTGCGCAGGATTTCCAGCTTCTCGCGGGTGATCTCGCCGGGGCAGCGAATGGCAAGGCCCGGCCCCGGGAAGGGGTGGCGGCCGATGAAGGACGCCGGCAGGCCCAGTTCATGACCCAGCGCGCGCACCTCGTCCTTGAACAGTTCGCGCAGCGGCTCGACCAGCTTGAGCCCCATCTTTTCTGGCAGCCCGCCCACATTGTGGTGCGACTTGATCGTGACCGAGGGCCCGCCCGAGAAGCTGACCGATTCAATCACGTCAGGGTAAAGCGTGCCCTGCGCCAGGAATTCGGCATCCTTGATGTCATTGGCGTATTTCTGGAACACGTCGATGAAGAGCCTGCCGATCGTCTTGCGCTTGACCTCGGGGTCGGAAACGCCTTCGAGCGCGCCGAGGAACAGATCGCTCTCGTCGGCATGGATCAGCTTGATGTTGTAATGGTCGCGGAACATTTTCACGACCTCTTCGGCTTCGTTCAGCCGCAACAGCCCGTGGTCGACGAAGACGCAGGTCAGCTGATCGCCGATCGCCTCGTGCAGCAAGATCGCGGTGACCGAGCTGTCGACGCCGCCCGAAAGCCCGCAGATCACATGCGAGTCGCCCACCTGCGCGCGGATCGCGTCAATCGCCTGCTGGCGATAGCCCGCCATCGTCCAGTCGCCGGTGAAGCCCGCCATGCGGATGAAGTTTTCGTAAAGCGTCTTGCCGTTCGGGGTGTGGTGCACCTCGGGGTGGAACTGCACGGCGTAGAAATTGCGCGCGAGATCCGCGGTGATCGCGAAGGGCGCGCCGGGCGAGGTGCCATAGACCTCAAAGCCGGGCGCGAGGCGGCTGACATGGTCGCCATGGCTCATCCAGACCTGCTCGCGGCCGGTGCCTTCCATGAACCAGCCGTTCAACAGGTCGATCCGCTCGGCGCCGGGCGTCACATAGGCGCGGCCGAACTCGGCGGTGTGGCTTTGGCCGGCTTCGACCAACCCGCCCAAATCCTGCATCATCACCTGCTGGCCATAGCAGATGCCGAGGATCGGCACGCCAAGCGTATAGGCGGATTTCGGCGGGCGGGGGGAGCCTTCACGGGTCACCGAATCCGGACCGCCCGAGAAGATGATCGCTTGGGGGGCGAAATCCTGCAGGAACGCGTCGGTGACGTTCTGATAGGGGTGGATTTCGCAATAGACGTTCAGCTCGCGCAGGCGGCGCGCAATCAGCTGCGTGACCTGAGAACCGAAGTCGATGATGAGGAGGCGTTGATGCTGGGTCATGTGCGGGGAATAGGCGGGCAGGGGGCCAAAAGCAAGAGCCCGGCGGCGCTGCCCCCGGGCTCTGATGGCATTTTCGGTGGCGCTGCGGCCTCAGCGCTCGGGCAGGAGCCCCGAGGGCGAGAAACGCAGCATCAGGATCAGCACGAGACCCATCACCAGAAGCCGCATATGCGCCGCCGAATCAAGCAGATGCGATTTCAGGTCGCCCGGCGGCATCGAGGCGGTGACGAGGTCCATGATCTGCGGGCCCCAGACCTCGGCCTTGATCCAGAGATACCAGATCAGCACGCCGCCCACGACCGAGCCCCAGTTGTTGCCAGACCCGCCCACGATCACCATCACCCAGATCAGGAAGGTGTAGCGCAGCGGGTTGTAGCCCGAAGGAATCATCTGCCCGTCGAGCGAGATCAGCATCGCGCCAGCAAGCCCGCAGACCGCCGAGCCGAGGATGAAGATCTGCAGGTGGCGGCGGGTCACATCCTTGCCCATCGCAGCGGCGGAGATCTCATTGTCGCGGATCGCGCGCATCATCCGGCCCCAGGGCGAATTCAGCGCGCGCTGCGACAGCCAGATCAGCGCCAGCAGCACGGCGCCGAAGAGCCCCGTGTAAAGCAGCTTGACCAGCACCGTCGAGGCCGTGACCGGATCGAGCCCAAGCCCCGCCGCGCGCTCGATAAAGGCCGCATCGGCCTGGATGTCGATCTCGTAGGGCACGGGCCAGGGGCGCGGGATGCCGTTCACGTTCATCACGCCGCGCGAGAGCCATTCCTCGTTCTTCAGCACCGCGACGATGATCTCGCCGATGCCGAGCGTGGCAATCGCAAGGTAATCCGAGCGCAACCCGAGCGCGGTCTTGCCGATGGCCCAGGCGGCCCCGGCGGCCAGCGCGGCGCCCAGCGGCCAGGCCAGCAGCGTCGGCAGCCCCATGCCTCCGAGGAAACCGGTGGCCGAGGGGTTGATCGCCTGCACCGCCTCGACGCCCGGATCGAAGATCATCCGGAAGATCGCGAAGCCCGCGATCAGCACGGTGGGAACGGCGATGATCCGGGTCTTGCCCGGCGCCTTGCGGTTGACCGCAATCGCCAGCGCAATCGCCGCGATCCCGGCCAGAAGCGCCAGCGCGATGCGCCCGCCGCCCGCCGACATTGCGCCCTCGGTCGGCGGCATCGCCACCAGCACGGGCGCCAGCCCGCCAAGCGCGATGAAGCCCACGATCCCCACGTTGAACAGCCCCGCGTAGCCCCATTGCAGGTTCACGCCAAGCGCCAGGATCGCCGAGATCAGCCCCATGTTCAGGATCCCCAGTGCCGCATTCGGCCCGCCATTGATCCACTCGATGATGAACAGCGCCGGCAGCACCAGCGCCACCAGCGTGTAACGCAGCCCCATGTTCTGCGAGGCCGAGGTCCGGTTGCCGCTCATACCGCTTTCCCCTTGAAAAGACCCGTGGGTTTGAACAGGAGCACCGCGATCAGGATCACGAAGCTCACTGCGAACTTGTATTCGGTCGAGAGGAGCTGCAGCAGCCCCTCGGCCTCGAAGCCCGGGATCATGTAGGTTGCCACCTTTTTCCAGGCATAGGTCACGCCGACCTCGGAAAAGGCGATGATGAAGCCGCCCGCGATCGCGCCCAGGGGGCTGCCAAGCCCGCCCAGGATCGCCGCCGCGAAGATCGGCAGCAGCAGGTGGAAGTAGTTGAAAGCCTTGAAGCTTTTATCAAGGCCGTAAAGCGTGCCCGCGGTCACCGCCAGCCCCGCCGCGATGATCCAGGTCACGCGCACGACCTGGTTCGGGTTGATCCCCGACAGAAGCGCCAGATCCTCGTTGTCGGAGAAGGCGCGCATCGACTTGCCGGTGCGGGTGCGGTTCAGGAACCAGAACAGCGCCGCCACCATGATCGCCGCCGTCACCAGCGTCAGCAGTTGCGTGGTGCGGAAGGCCAGGGGCTCGGCGAGCCCCGTCGCCTCCTTGAAGCCGCGCGCCGAGATCACGAAACGCGCACCATCGGCGAATTTGATGTCATCGACCCCGATCATGAAACGCGTCACCGCGTTCATCACGAACATCACGCCGACCGAGACCATCACCAGCGTCACGGGCTTGGCCTTGACCCGCCGGTAATGGGCATAGACCAGCCGGTCGGTCACCAGCACCAGCACCGCTGTGCCCGCAATCGCAAAGGGCAGGGCCAGCATTGCCGTCGGCAGCGGCCCGAGCGAGACACCCATCGCCTGCAGCCCCCAGGTCACGATGATCGCAAGCCCGGTGCCAAAGGCCATGGTGTCGCCATGGGCGAAGTTCGAGAACCGCAGGATGCCGTAGATCAGCGTCACGCCGAGCGCCCCCAGCGCCAGCTGCGCGCCATAGGTCGAGGCGGGAATGATGATGTAATTGGTGAGAGCCACCAGAGCGTTCAGGAAATCCATCTCTCAGCCCCCCAGGAAAGTGCGTCGCACATCCGGGTCGGCCAGAAGCGCCGCGCCGGTGTCGGTGTAACGGTTCGCGCCCTGCACCAGAACATAGCCGATATCGGCGATCTCCAGCGCCTGGCGGGCGTTCTGTTCGACCATCAGGATCGAGATGCCTGTGCGCGCCACCTCGATGATGCGATCGAACAGCTCGTCCATCACGATCGGGCTGACGCCTGCGGTGGGCTCGTCCAGCATCAGGAGCTTGGGCTTCGTCATCAGCGCGCGGCCCACGGCCACCTGCTGGCGCTGTCCGCCCGACAATTCGCCTGCGTTCTGGTGGCGTTTTTCGCGCAGGATCGGGAACAGGTCATAGACCTGCTCCATCGTCTCGCGGAAATCGTCCTCGCGGATGAAGGCGCCCATCTCGAGGTTTTCCTCGACCGACATCGTCGGGAAGACGTTGTTGACCTGCGGCACGAACCCCATGCCCTTGCGCACGCGGTCCTGCGGCGAGAGCGCGGTGATGTCCTCGCCGTCGAACAGGACCTTGCCTTCGCGCAGGTTCAGCATGCCGAACACCGCCTTCATCGCGGTGGATTTGCCTGCGCCGTTCGGGCCCACGATCACCGCGATCTGGCCCAGATCGACCTTGAGCGTGCAGTCGTGCAGGATATCGGCCCCGCCATAGCCGCCGGTCATGCCGGATGCGTCGAGATAGCTCATGCCGCGCCCCCTTTGCCGGCTTCGTCGCCCAGTCCGGGTTGCGCGCCGTGGGTTTCGTGGCGCTGGCTTTCCAGCGCCTCCTCGGCCTTGATCTTGTTCTTGAGGCCGGTGCCCAGATAGGCCTCGATCACCGCCTCATTGGCCAGCACCTCTTCGGGCGAGCCCTCGGCCAGCACCTTGCCCTCGGCCATCACGATGACCGGGTTGCAAAGCCGCCCGATGAAATCCATGTCATGCTCGATCACGCAGAAGGTATAGCCGCGCTCCTTGTTGAGGCGCACGATCGCATCGCCGATCGTGTTCAGAAGCGTCCGGTTCACGCCCGCGCCGACCTCGTCGAGAAACACGATCTTGGCCTCGACCATCATCGTGCGGCCCAGTTCCAGCAGCTTTTTCTGGCCACCCGAGAGGTTGCCCGCATATTCATCCGCCAGATGGGTAATCGTCAGGAATTCAAGGACTTCGTCGGCCTTCTTGCGAAGCGCCTCTTCCTCGCGCGCGATCTGGCCACGGTTGAACCAGGCGTTCCAGAGCGTCTCGCCCGATTGGCCGCCGGGCACCATCATCAGGTTCTCGCGCACGGTCATCGTGGGGAATTCATGCGCGATCTGGAAGGTGCGCAGCAGCCCCTTGTGGAACAGCTCATGCGGCGGCAGGCCGGTGATATCCTCGCCATCCATCGTGACACGCCCGGACGTCGGCTTATGAACGCCCGCGATCACGTTGAAAAGCGTGGATTTTCCGGCCCCGTTCGGGCCGATCAGCCCGGTGATGGAGCCAGTGGCGATTTCCAGCGACGCGCCATCCACGGCACGAAATCCGCCGAAATGCTTGTGCAGGTTCTCGACCCGTATCATGCAGTCCCCAAGCGTTATTTGATCATGCGTTTTGCATGAAGTCTGGCCTTTATGGCATTGTTATAATGAAGAAACAGCCCGAGTTTCCTCGGGCTGTTTCCGCTTCGTTATGCGATCAGCGGTAGCCGACCGTATCCACTTTGCCGTCCTTCATCTCGATCTCGCGGAAGGTGCCGGCCGATTCACCGGGCCCGATCAGCTCGACCGAGGACGCGCCCTGATAGTCGATGTCCTGACCAGCGGCGAGCAGTTCGAGCGCCTTGCCCAGTTCACCCGGCAGGATCGGCTCGCCCGGAGCGTTGGCGACGTCCATCACCTTGTCCTTGTAGACATTGGCGTCGGTGGTGCCAGCGGCCTGCATGGCCAGCATGATCAGCGCGGCGGCGTCATAGGCCTCGCCGGAATAGGCGCCGGTCGGGTCGAAGCCATCGGCCATGGCGGCGAATTTCGCCTTGCCGTCGCCCATCGAGTCCGGGAGCTGGCCGAAGGAGCCGTCGATTTCCGAGCCGAAGTTCTCTTCGAGCTTGGCGCCGACCATGCCATCGGGCAGCACGAAGGTCGAGAAGGCGCCCTGATCGAGCGCGCCACGGATGATCGCCGAGCCACCCTGGTCGACATAGCCCGCCACCACGAGCGCGTCGCCACCGGCCGCGGCCAGCGCGCCGATCTCGGCGGCGTAATCGGCCTTGCCGTCTTCATGCGGCGCGTTGATCGTCACCTTGCCGCCCTTGGCGGTGTAGGCGGCCTCGAACGCATCGGCCAGACCCTTGCCGTAGTCGTTGTTGGTGTAGGTCACGGCGACCGAGGAGATACCTTTTTCAAGGATGATATCCGCCATCACTTCCGACTGGCGCGCATCCGAAGGCGCGGTGCGGAAGAACAGGCCGTTGTCTTCCTTGCTGGTCAGTGCCGGCGAGGTGGCCGAGGGCGAGATCATCACCATGCCGTTCGGCATCGCGACGTTCTCAAGCTGCGCACCGGTTTCGCCCGAGCACATGCCGCCGACGATCCCTTTCACGCCTTCCACGGTGATCAGACGCTCGGCAGTCGCGGTGGCGGCGGCGGCGTCGATGCAGGTGGTGTCGCCGCGAACCGGAACGACGGTGACCCCGCCCAGCAGCTTGCCGGACTCGGTGACCTCTTTCATCGCGAGTTCCGCGCCCGCAGCCATGTGCGGCGCCATCGATTCGAGCGGGCCGGTGAAGGCCAGCGAAACGCCGATCTTGACGTCCTCCGCCATGGCGCTGCCTGCGACGAGCAGGGCGGCGGTGGTGGTCAGCAGCATTTTTTTCATATGTTTCACTCCCGTGTTGGCAGATGTTATCTGACGCGCAAGGTTAGTGCGCGCTGTGTAAAAAGAAAATAGCACAGGCTTGCTTCCTTGAGGCGGATCGCGCGGTTTGTTCGAAGAAAACTATCCGTTTTTCAAGATATCTCGAAGAATATTGCGAAAACAGGCTGACGTCGCGACGCGGCACCGCCTTACTCCAGATCGTCGAAATCGGCCGGGAACCCGATTTCCAGGAGGTCCTCGGGCAGGGCGCCCTCGTCATGCGGGCCTCCCGAGGTGCCGCGCTCGCGATAGGGCGTGGTCTGGTAATGGGCGCGGTAGCATTTCGAGAAATGCGAGGGCGAGGAAAACCCGCAGGCCAGCGCGACGTTGATCACGCTCATCTCGGTCTGCATCAGCAGGTTGCGCGCCTTCTGCAGGCGGATCTCCATGTAATAGCGCTTGGGCGAGCGGTTCAGGTAGCGCCGGAACAGCCGTTCCAGCTGACGCGTCGACATGCCGGCTTCTTCGGCGAGGCGCGCCGGGCTGATCGGTTCCTCAAGATTGGCCTCCATCTGCTGCACGACCTGCGCGAGCTTGGGATGGCGCACCCCGATCCGCGTCGGGATCGAGAGCCGCTGGCTGTCCTGATCGGTGCGGATCGCGTTGTAGATCAACTGGTCGGCGACGGTATTGGCCAGCGCCTCGCCATGTTCGCGCGCGATCAGCCGCAGCATCAGGTCCAGCGAGGCCATGCCCCCCGCCGTGGTCAGCCGGTTGCCGTCGATCACGAAAACCGATTTGGTCAGCAGAACCTCGTCGAAATCCTCGGCAAAACTGTCCTGGTTTTCCCAGTGGATGGTGGCGCGCTTGCCGTCCAGAAGCCCGGCCTTGGCCACTGCCCAGGCGCCGGTGCAAAGCCCGCCCACGCCCGCGCCGATCCGCGCCTCGCGGCGCAGCCAGTTCAGGATCGGCTTGGTGGTGGCCTCGACCACGTCGATACCGCCGCAGACCAGCACGGTATCGTCCCGCCCGACATCGCTCAACCCCATGTCCACCGCCAGCCGCACGCCGTTCGAGGCGCGCGCCTCGGCGCCATCCTCCGAGGCCAGTTTCCAGTCGTAAAGCTTCGCGCCCGAGACCTGGTTGGCCAGACGCAAGGGTTCCACCGCCGAGGTGAAGGCCATCATCGTGAACCGCTCAAGCAGCAGGAACACGAAGCGGCGCGGTTGCGCTGGGACATTGACGCGCAGCGAGCCCTGCGAAGACGCGGGGCGAGGCGTTTTGCGGGCGGGTTTTGCAGGGCGCATTTGCGACACTCACATGACGGTTTCTTTCGACAGAAGCAGGGAATTGCGCCTGCCGCAAGAGGGCTTCGACGGGCCTCACCCTTCGCGCGATTTCCGCGCTGTTCCACTCGCGGGGGCGCGATTGCCACGAAAAACGGGTTTGT
This sequence comes from Pseudothioclava arenosa, assembly GCF_002358085.1. Lineage (GTDB taxonomy): Bacteria > Pseudomonadota > Alphaproteobacteria > Rhodobacterales > Rhodobacteraceae > Pseudothioclava > Pseudothioclava arenosa. Next base: position 249,618 of record NZ_NTJD01000004.1, on the reverse strand, counting down.
GAATGCACGCGCGCCCGCGTATAAGCGCCCTCTAACGTTTGAGACGGCTCTGGAGGGAACTATGAGCAAGGGATGGACGAAGTCGGACTGGCGCGCGAAACCGCGGGTGCAGATGCCGGACTATCCCGATCAGGCTGCGTTGCAGGCGGTCGAGGCGCAGCTGGGCAAGATGCCGCCGCTGGTCTTCGCCGGCGAGGCGCGCCGGCTGAAGCGTGACCTGGCCAAGGCCGCGCGCGGCGAGGCCTTCCTGCTGCAAGGCGGCGACTGCGCCGAGAGCTTCTCGGAGTTTTCGGCCGACAACATCCGCGACACCTTCAAGGTGATGTTGCAGATGGCGATCGTGCTGACCTGGGGCGCGAAAGTGCCGGTGATCAAGGTCGGGCGCATGGCCGGGCAATTCGCGAAGCCGCGTTCGGCGCCCACCGAGATGGTCGGCGGCGTCGAATACCCGAGCTATCGCGGCGACATCATCAACGGTTTCGACGCCACGATGGAGGCGCGCCTGCCCGATCCGTCGCGCATGCTGCAGGCCTATACCCAGGCCGCGGCCTCGCTGAACCTGCTGCGCGCGTTCTCGACCGGCGGTTTCGCCGATATCCACCGCGTGCAAAGCTGGATCACCGGCTTCACCGATGCCGAGGAGGCCGAGCGTTACCGCAAGGTCGCTGGCCAGATCTCGGAGGCGATGGCCTTCATGGCGGCGGCGGGCGTGACGTCGGACACCGCGCATGAGCTGTCGACGGTCGATTTCTACACCTCGCACGAGGCGCTGCTTCTGGAATACGAAGAGGCGCTGTGCCGGACCGATACCACCTCGGGCCTGCCGGTCGCGGGCTCGGGCCACATGATCTGGATCGGCGACCGCACCCGTCAGCCCGATGGCGCGCATGTCGAATTCTGCCGCGGCGTGCAGAACCCGATCGGCCTGAAATGCGGCCCCTCGACCACGGCGGACGATCTGAAGGTGCTGATGGCCAAGCTCAACCCGACCAATGAGGCCGGGCGGCTGACGCTGATCGCGCGTTTCGGCGCCGGCAAGGTCGCCGAGCACCTGCCGCGCCTCATCCGCGCGGTCAAGGAAGAGGGCGCCAATGTCGTCTGGTCCTGCGACCCGATGCATGGCAACACGATCAAATCGGCCTCGGGCTACAAGACCCGCCCCTTCGAGTCGGTGCTGCAAGAGGTTCGCGATTTCTTCGGCGTCCATGCCTCGGAAGGCACCGTGCCGGGCGGCGTGCATTTCGAGATGACCGGCAAGGACGTGACCGAATGCACCGGTGGCGTGCGCGCGGTGTCGGACGAAGACCTGTCCTCGCGCTACCACACCGCCTGCGACCCGCGTCTGAATGCTTCGCAATCGCTGGAACTGGCGTTCCTCGTGGCTGAAGAGCTTCAGGCCCGCCGTCGCGAGCAGCTTGCGGCGGTCAGCAGCCTCTGATCGGTTGCGCAGTGAAAGACCAGAGGCCCGGCGTCAGCGCCGGGCCTTTTGCTTTGCGGGGCGTGGTTTACGCGCCGGTTTTGACGATGCGGAACATCGCGCGCCGCTCTTCCGGGCTGAGCGCTTGCAGAGCGGATGACTCGGGCGTGGCGACCAGCGTCGGGTTTGGGGCTTGCGGCTCGGGCCGGGTGCCGCGCTGCATCGGCAGGTCTTGCAGGATCGGGGCGACCTCGGCGCCCGCGACCTCGAAGCGGCGCGGCGCGCGGCCGATCGCGCCTTCGGCGATCAGGCAGCCGAGCGCGCGGCTGATATCGCCAAGATCGGACGTCAGCGGCAGCATCAAAAGTTTCGCGCCGAGCGGCGGCTTGCCGATCCCGGCTTCGGCGCGCAGCGTGATCTCGACCACGGCGGGGTCGTGGAACATCGTTTCGGTCAGCTCGGCGATGCGCTGGCGGGCGGGGGCGGTGAACAGCGCGGTCAGCGGCATGCCGCGCACCTCCATCCCCATCAGGTCGTTCAGATGCATCCCCGACAGCCGGAACCGCCCCATTCCCGGCGCGACGCGCTCAAGCACAAAGGCATATTCCAGCGCGCGTTCGATCCCGCGCGGGTCCACATCGGCGCGCGCAGGCACCAGCCGACCGTTGCGCAGCCCCTCCCAATAGCCGCGCAGCTCGCTCAGGACCTGACGCGCCTGCGGCGCGGGCGCACGCAGCGCGATCACCTCGTCGCGGGGCTCTGTTTCGCGTTCCATTCCGGCCTCCATCACGGCGCGGGCTCCCCCGCGGGATTTCAGAAAAGCTCCTCTGCCTTTGGCGGATGCGGGTCTTTCGGTTGACCCCGAGAGCGAAATGCTTACTGAACTCTTAATACGCTGATTTGCCTCAAATGTGGGAAATAAAGTCTTAAATGGTTAACAACCACGACGCGATCCGCACGGTCTCGATGACCGGCTTTGCCGCGGGGCAGGGCTCGGGTGCGGGCCATGACTGGAGCTGGGATATCCGCTCGGTCAATGGCAAGACCTTCGATCTGCGGCTGCGGCTGCCCGAGTTGGAGGGGCTGGAACAGGGCCTGCGCAAGGCGGTGGCCGAGGTCGCGCGGCGGGGCAATATCTCGCTGTCGCTGAAGCTCGCGCGCAGCCAGGGCGACGAGGCGATGCGGCTGAGCGGGCCGGGCCTCGAGGCGGCGCTGGCCGCGCTTGGGCAGGTGCGGCGCGCGGCCGAGGCGCAGGGCATGGCGCTGGCTGAGCCGACGCCGGTCGATATCCTGACGCTGCGCGGCGTGATCGACCAGAGCGCGCCCGAGATCGCCGATCCGGCCGAACTGGTGGGCCTGATCCTTGCTGATCTGGGCGCGGGGCTCGCCGCTTTCGCGCAGATGCGCGCGGGTGAGGGCGCCGAGATCGGGGCCGTGGTCGCTGCACAGCTTGCGCGCATCGCCGAGCTGACCGAGACCGCCGCCGAACAGGCCGAGGCGCGCCGCCCCGAGGCAGCTGCCGCGTTGAACGCGGCGCTTGCGCGAGTGATGGAGGGCGCGCCCGGCGCCGACCCCGCCCGCATCGCGCAAGAGCTTGCGATGCTCGCCGTCAAAGCCGATGTCACCGAGGAACTCGACCGCCTGCGCGCCCATATCAAGGCCGCGCGCGCGCTTCTGGCCGATGACGGCCCGGTCGGGCGCAAGTTCGAATTCCTCACGCAGGAATTCGTGCGCGAGGCCAATACGCTCTGCTCGAAGGCGGGCAATGCGGCCTTGACCGCGACCGGGCTAGAGCTGAAACACGTCATCGACCAGATGCGTGAGCAGATCATGAATGTGGAGTAAGCCGATGCGCGAGATCCAGAGACGCGGGCTCCTGATCATCCTCTCGTCGCCCTCGGGGGCGGGCAAATCGACGCTGGCGAAGCGGCTGATGGCCTGGGACCCGAGCCTGAGCTTTTCGGTCTCGGCCACGACCCGCGCGCCGCGCCCGGGCGAGGTGGACGGGCGCGAGTATTACTTCAAGTCCCGCGACGATTTCGCCGAACTGACGGTGACCGACCAGATGCTCGAGCATGCCGAGGTCTTCGGAAATTTCTATGGCACGCCGCGCGGGCCGGTCGAGGCGCAGCTGGCCGTCGGCAATGACGTGCTTCTGGATATCGACTGGCAGGGCGGGCAGCAGGTGCGCCGCTCGGTTCTGGCGAAAGACGTGATCTCGATCTTCATCCTGCCGCCCTCGATCGACGAGCTGGAACGCCGTTTGCGCGGGCGCGGGCAAGACAGCGACGAGGTGATCGCGGGCCGGATGGCAAAAAGCCGCGATGAAATCAGCCATTGGGGCGAGTATGATTACGTCATCATCAACCACGACGCCGATCAGGCGACCGAGGAGCTGGTGACGATCGTGAAGGCCGAGCGCGCCCGCGCCGACCGCCAGCCGGGGCTGACTGAATTCGTGCGCGGGCTGAACAGGGAGTTTGACGCAAGATGATCTATGAGCTGGACGGAATTGCCCCGGTGCTGGGCGCGCGCGCCTGGGTCGCGCCCGATGCCAACCTGATCGGCAAGGTGGTGCTGGAGGACGAGGCCTCGGTCTGGTTCGGCTGCACGCTGCGCGGCGATAACGAGGAAATCCGCGTCGGCCGCGGCTCGAACGTGCAGGAAAACGTGATCTGCCACACTGACATGGGCTATCCGCTGGTGATCGGCGCGAATTGCACGATCGGCCACAAGGCGATGCTGCATGGCTGCATCATCGGCGAGGGCAGCCTGATTGGCATGGGCGCGACGGTGCTGAATGGCGCGAAGATCGGCAAGGGCTGCCTGATTGGCGCGGGGGCGCTGATTACCGAAGGCAAGGAGATCCCGGATGGCAGTCTGGTGATGGGCGCGCCGGGCAAGGTGGTGCGCCAACTCGACGCCGAGGCGCAGGCGCGGCTCTTGAAATCGGCTGAGCATTACCGCGCGAATGCCGCGCGCTATGCGGCCGGGCTGAAGGCGCTCTGAGATGTTTCTGGACCCGCAACACCCCCGCCTGCGCCCGCTCTGGATCCGCTGCGTGATCGTGGCGATTCCGCTGATCGCCTCGGCGGCGAGTTTCGATCAGGGCTCCGTGCCGCTTGGCGTGATCTTCGGCCTTGCCGGAGGCTTCGCCTTCCGCCGTCTTTTCCTGCCCTGAGGGCACCCGGCTAATTCAGGTTGTCCCCCATCTGAGGCACTTCGAAAATCTCGAAATCGCATTCTGCCCAGATCTGTTCAACCTCGGCGCGAACCATCTTGAGGCTCGGGAGCGGATTGCAATAGGCGCGGATCGCGCCGCGGTAATCCATCTCGCGCAGGTCGCGCACGAGATCGAGAATATCGTAATGCGGCGCGACGAGGGGCGCGAGGATCACCTCGGGATCGAGGCGGCGCAATGCCTCGGCGGTGAGCGTCTCATACTGGCCGACACTCAGAAGAATGCCTTGCACATCCTTCAAAAGGCGAGGAATTGACTGAGTCGGATCAAGCGCAAGAACACGCCGCCCCTGTAGAGCCGTCTGAACGCGAGAGCGCGGGCTGGCCTCTGCGGCAGAGGGAGCGCGGGGGAAAAGGCTCATACAGATGTTCTTTGCGTTCTCGGGTTCGTGTTGACGTGAATTGGCGCATTCGCAATACACGTAAAAGTTTAGCGCGACTTTGTGTCGCTCTCAAGATGCAATCTGAACCAAACGTTCCGGTCTTGCAGGATGCAACGATCCGCGCCGAACGCCGCCGCTTTACAGTGCCGGGCGTTTGCGCATTCTGGGCGCAAGGAGAAACCCGATGATGCATGACGATATTCGCGCCCTGATCGAGGCCCTGCCGCTGCCGGTGCTGCTGGTCGACCGGAACGAGCGGTTCGAACTGGCGAATGCGCTGGCGCTGGCGCTGTTGGGGCCCGACCTCGAAGGTCGCCCGCTGGTCACGCGGCTGCGCCAGCCCGCGCTGGGGCTTGCGCTGGAGGCGGCGCTGGCGGGCGAGCGTCCGGAGCCCGCTTCGGTGCGCATCACCGCGCGCGACCGCGAGATTTCGGCGCTTGTGCATGTCAGCCCCTATGAGGGCCGCGCGCTCATGGCGATCGAGGATATCTCGGCGCTGGAAGATGCCGGCGCGATGCGGCGCGATTTCGTCGCCAATGTCAGCCACGAGCTGCGCACGCCGCTGACGGCGCTGATCGGCTTCATCGAAACGCTGCAGGCCTCGGCCAAGGATGACCCGGTCGCGCGCGAACGCTTTCTGGGGATCATGGAGCGCGAGGCCAAGCGGATGACGCGGCTGGTCGCGGATCTGTTGTCGCTGAGCCGTGTCGAGGCCGAAGAGCGCCGCCGTCCCGCTGCTGAAGTGGATATCTCGGCGGTGATCGCCGGAGCGTTCCAGTCGCTTGCACCCGCCGCCGAAGCCGCGCAGGTTGAGCTGAAACGGCTTGGCGTGCCGGGGCCGCTGCGCGTCAAGGGCGATGCCGACCAGCTCACGCAGGTGTTCTCGAACCTGATCGAGAACGCGATCAAATACGGCGGCTCGGGCGGCGAGGTCAGCGTCGCCATCGAAGAGGTCGCCCACGAGCCGGTGCTGCGCGGCCCGGCGCTGCGCATCACTGTCGCGGACAAGGGCGAGGGCATCGACCCGATCCACCTGCCGCGCCTGACCGAGCGTTTCTACCGCGTCGACACCCACCGCTCGCGCGAGAAAGGCGGGACGGGGCTGGGGCTGGCGATCGTCAAGCACATCATCAACCGCCACCGCGGGCGCATGAAGATCGAAAGCGAAAAGGGTCAGGGCTCGCGTTTCACGGTCATATTACCGCGCGGCTAGGGAGCGGGCGCTGCGCCGGTCCTTGCGTTTCGCCGCAATCCATCGGAGTCTCGGGCAAATTTCCCTTGGGACGGATCATGACAACCTATTCCACCGCGCCGATCGGCGGCCAGAAGCCCGGCACTTCGGGCCTGCGCAAGAAAACCCCCGTGTTCATGGGGCCGAACTACCTTGAAAACTTCGTGCAGGCGACCTTCGACGCGATCGGTGGCGTGTCGGGCAAGACATTGGTTCTGGGCGGCGACGGGCGCTATTTCGGCGCCGAAGCCGCACAGGTGATCCTGAAGATGGCGGCAGCGAATGGGGCTGCGCGGGTGATCGTGGGGCAGGGTGCCTGGCTCTCGACGCCGGCGGCCTCGAACCTGATCCGCGCGCGCGGCGCCGACGGCGGGCTGATCCTCTCGGCCAGCCATAATCCGGGCGGCCCGAACGAGGATTTCGGCGTTAAATACAACATGGCCAATGGCGGCCCCGCGCCCGAGGCGGTGACCGAGGCGATCTATGCCCGCACGCAGGAGATCGCCGAATATCGCAAGCTTGAGGCGCCCGATGTGAACCTGACCGCGATCGGCGAGAGCCATCTGGACGCGATGGTGGTCGAGGTTGTCGATCCGGTTCTGGCCTATGCCGATCTCATGGAGACACTCTTTGATTTCAAGGCCCTGCGCGGGCTTTTCCACGAAGGTTTCACGATGCGCATGGATGCGATGTGCGCGATCACCGGCCCCTATGCGGTCGAGATCTTTGAAAACCGGCTGGGTGCCGCGCCCGGCACGGTCGTGCATGAAACGCCCTTGCCGGATTTCGGCGGCATGCATCCCGATCCGAACCCGACCTGGGCGCATGAGCTGATGGCCGAGCTGATGGGCGAGGGCGCGCCCGACTTCGGTGCGGCCTCGGATGGCGACGGCGATCGCAACATGATCCTCGGGCCGGGGTGCTATGTCTCGCCCTCCGACAGCCTCGCGGTGATTGCCGCCAACGCGCATCTGGTGCCGGGCTATGCCGGCGGGCTCAAGGGCGTTGCGCGCTCGATGCCGACCTCGGCGGCGGTGGACCGTGTGGCCGAGGCGCTCGGGATCGACTGCTACGAGACGCCCACGGGCTGGAAATTCTTTGGCAACCTGATGGATGCGGGCCGCGTGAGCCTCTGTGGCGAGGAAAGCTTCGGCACGGGCTCGGACCATGTGCGCGAAAAGGACGGGCTTTGGGCGGTGCTGATGTGGCTCAATATCATCGCCGCGCGGGGGCAGGGCGTGGCCGAGATCCTCGCCGATCACTGGGCGCGGTTCGGGCGCAACTACTACTCGCGCCACGATTACGAGGCGCTGCCCACCGATGTCGCGACTGCGATGCTCGACGACCTGCGCGACCGGCTTTCCGGCTTGCTGGGCCGGGCGGTCTCGGGGCTGGTGATCGCCGGGGCTGACGAGTTCACCTATACCGACCCGGTCGATGGCTCGGTCTCGGCGCGGCAGGGGTTCCGCATCCTGTTCGAGGGCGGCTCGCGCGTGGTGTTGCGGCTTTCGGGCACGGGCACCGAAGGCGCGACGCTGCGTGTCTATCTCGAACGCTACGTGCCGGGTCCGGAGGGTCTGGACGAAGACCCGCAGGCCGCGCTCGACCCGATCATCGTGGCCACCGAAGAGATCGTCGGCATTCGCGCGCGCACCGGCCGCGCGGGCCCGGATGTGATTACCTGACCGCGACTTAGGTCGAATATCGCCCCAAAACGCGCGCGCTACTCTGGGCGCATGTTGCGCGTGGTTCTTCTTGTTCTGGCCTTGGTGTCTCCGCTGCGGGCGGAGCCCTTGCCGCGCGACCAGATCGAGCCCTTGATCGTCGCGCCCTACGCACTGGGGGAGGCGGTGAATGACAAGGGCGTCTGGCAGCTTTTGAATTCGGGCGGTGGCGAGGCGGGCTATGTGTTTGAAACTGGCCCGCTCGCGCCCTTGCCGGGGTTTTCCGGCCAGCCGATCGACATTCTCGTGCTGCTCGACCTCGAAGGCCGATTCATCGACACCCGGCTTCTGGCGCAGCATGAACCGATCTTCGTCTCGGGGCTGGGTGAGGCACCGCTGCGCGACTTTCTCGGCCAGTATCGCGGCCATTCGATCAACGAGCCGCTGGTCGTGGGCACGCCCTATGGCGCGGGCGGGGATGGCTCGGATCTGGTCTATCTGGACGGGGTGACCAAGGCGACGGCGAGCGTGCGGATCGCGCATGAAAGCATTCTGGCGGCGACGCTTACGGTCGCGCGCGAAAAGCTGCAAGGCATCAGCGCGGGGCCGCCCGCGCGCCCCGATCCCGATCACGACGAGGCGCTCGATTGGCAAGGCGCGCTGGCGCAGGGCCTCGTGCGGCATCTGCGCGTGACCAATGCCGAGCTGGACGCGGCCTTCGCGGGCACGAAATGGGCGGATGACGACCCCGAGGCCCGTGCCGACCCCGAGGCGCCCTATCTCGACCTCTATGCGATCGACATCGGCCCGCCGGCGCTGGCGCGGCTGGTGCTCGCGCCCGACACGCAGGCCGAGATCGCGCGGTTTGCGACCCGCGCCCCCGATGACGAGCTGATCTTGCTGATCGAGGCGGGGCGGCATGGGTTGGTGTCGGAGGATTTCGTGCGCAATACCGCGCCCGACCGGGTGGCGGCCGCGCAAGACGGGCTGCCGCTGGCGCTGCGCGACGCCGACATCCTTCCCGAGCTGTCGCCTGCCTTGCCCGCCGAGCTGCAGGACGCGCGGCAGATGATCTTGCGGCTCGACCGGCGGCTGGGCTTCGACCCCGCCCGCGACTGGGAGCTGAGCCTGCAGGCCGTGCGCGCCCATGGCATGTTCCAGCCCGAGATCGGCTCGCAGCATTTCTCCCTTGCGATGGGCCTGCCCGAGCGGTTCTTCCTGCGCCCCGAGGCCCCCGTGCAGCGCCCGCCCTGGGCCGACGCGCTGGTTAATCGCCGCACCGACCTGATCGCGCTTGGCTGTGCTCTGGTGCTGCTGTTCGCGCTTTTGGCACGGCAGTCGTGGCTGGCGGGGTTGCGTTGGTTCACGCCGATCCGGCTCGGCATTCTGGCGGTGATGACGGGGTTTGTCGGGTTCTGGGGGCAGGGGCAGCTCTCGATCGTGACGCCGCTGGCGGTGATCCGGGGGGTGGTGCAGGGCGGCGGGCTCGAAGTGCTGCTTTATGACCCGTTCTCGCTGGTGCTTTGGGCGGCGGCGATTGTCGGTTTTGTGCTCTGGGGGCGCGGGTTCTTCTGTGGCTGGCTCTGCCCCTTTGGTGCCTTGCAGGAGTTCTCCCATCATCTCGGCCGCCTCCTGCGCCTGCCCGAATGGGAGCCGCCGCCACGGCTGCGGCGCGCGCTGTTATGGTCGGGGCCGGTGGCGCTGATCGGGCTGATCGCGACGGCTTTTGTCGCCCCCGAACAGGCCGAAGCGATGGCCGAGATCGAGCCCTTCAAGACCGCGATCACCATGCAATTCGCGCGGCCCTGGCCCTATGCGCTTTGGGCGGCGGCGTGGGTCTTGGCCTCGGCGGTTTGGTTCAAGGGGTTCTGCCGCTCGCTCTGCCCGCTAGGCGCGTTGATGCGGATCGGAGGCATGCTGCGCCTGCGCCGCTGGATTCCGCGCCGCGCCGAGTGCGGCAGCCCCTGTCAGCTGTGCCGCGTGCGCTGTCGCTATGACGCGATCGCGCGTAGCGGTGAAATCCGATATTCCGAATGTTTCCAATGTCTTGATTGCGTGACGATCCATGATGACCCGGCGCAATGCGTGCCGCTCGTGCTCAAGGCAAAACGCGAAAAGGGGCGGGCATGAAGCGGCGGCGGTTTCTGAATATTCTCGCGGGCGCGGTGGCCGGGGCGATGCTGCCAGCGGCTACCCGCGCAAGCGAGTGGCGCGGGCGCGCCTTTGGCGCCGAAGCGCGGATCGCGATCCGGGGCCATGCGGCGCCCGCCGAGGTCATCGCCTCTGTGCGCGCCGAAATCGCGCGGATCGAGGCGGTGTTCTCGCTTCAGCGCGACTCCGAGCTGACGCGTCTGAACCGTGACGGGGTCGTTTCGGGCTCGGAAATGCTGCGCGACGCGCTGGCTTTGGCGCAGCGTGTGAACCGCGCGACCGAGGGCGCGTTCGAGCCCGGCGTGCAGCCGCTCTGGGCGGAAAATGCTGCAGGTGCAATGCTGCGCGAATCGAGGATGACTTGCTGCGTTCAAGACATTCAGATCGGGCGGGAAATAGAGTTGTCCACAGGCGGCGCCCTGACCTTCAACGGGCTGGCGCAGGGCCTGGCGACAGATCGGATTGCTGCGCTTCTGGCGCGCGCGGGTCTGGGCGAGATGCTGGTCGATATCGGCGAGCAAAAGGCCCTTGGTGGCGCGTTCCGGCTGGGGCTTGAGGACCCTGCGGCGGGCGGGCTTGGGCAGATCAGCCTCGGGCCGGGCCGGGCGCTGGCAACCTCCTCGCCCGGGGCGCTGATTTTCCCGAACGGGCAGAGCCATATCCTCGGCCCGCGTGGGCAGCGCCCGCTTTGGTCGAGCGTGACGGTCGAGGCCGAAAGCGCGGCGCTCGCTGATGCGGCGGCGACGGGGTTTATTCTGCTGGAACGGCCCGCGATGCGGCGCGCGGCGCGGGCCTTGGGGCTTGGCCGGGTCTGGCTCGTGGATTTCGAGGGCAACCTCGGGCGGCTGTAACCCTAGCGCAGCGGCGGGGTGAAGCTCACGCCATAATCGGCGAAGATCGCCGCGATCCGCCCATCCGCCAGCCCCGCCGCGATCGCGTCATCGACGGCATAGCCCAGCGGGCGATGCTGGAACGACAGCGCGAGCCCCAGCGTCCATTTCGAGCGCGCAAGCCCGGGCAGGGGTGGCTCGTGCAGCGTGAGCCCCGGCGCCAGCGCGGCCTCCAGCTCGGCGCGCGGGCCCATCACCGCCATCACCTCACCCGCCGCGAGCCCCGCCATCGCCGCGCCGGTCGTGGTGTAACGGTTGATCTTGTCGGCAGTCTGGCCGCGCGCAAAGCCGGTCAGGTAGAAATCCGAGATCGAGTCATTCTCGACCCCCACCGTGTCATAGCGGAAATAAGCCGGCACGGGGCCCTTTTCGGGGTAATCGTCGCTGCGATAGGCAATCGCCAGATGCTCTTCGCCATAAAGCCCGGTGAAGGTGACCTGATCGAAGCGGCAGGCGTAATCGACGTCATAGGGCACGTGCAAAAACAGGTTCGAGACATGCCCGCCCACCGTCGCGCCCTTGTAGACATAGTTCAGCAGATCCTGATCCAGCGTCTCGCCCGCCTGCACGAAACGAAATCGCGGCGTGACGCCCAGATCTTCGGCAATCAGGCGACCAAGCTCGACGTCGATACCGCGCGGCTTGCCGGCCTCTTCCCAGGACCAGGGGCGAAAATCCTCATAGACGGCGATCTCGATCCAGCCCTCTTCGCGGATCCGGTCGAGCGAGCGCCCGATGTCGCGCGGCGCGGTATTTTGCAGGCGTTGTTCGGGGGGCACGTCTTCGCAGGCGGCAAAGGCGGGCAGGGCAGCAAGCCACCCTGCCGTTGTAAGCGCCGCGATCTGCCAGCCGCGCCCCGCCATGGTTTATTCCGCCGCCGAGAGGCCGATGGTCAGCAGTTCGGCCGCATGCTTGAAGCTGGCGTTGTCTTCGCTCAGGGCATGGGCCGCGCGCGACACCGCGCTATCGGCCACCGGCGCGCCCGAGGCGGTCGGGATCGTCGCGGCAATCTCGGTCAGTTCGGCCTTCAGCGCCGCGCCATCGCCCGAACCCGATTCCAGCTCGGTCAGGATCGCCTTGAGCCGGGTCGCGTGATCGTCGAGCGCGCCGTCATCGGGGCGGGTCTCGATATAGGTGCGGATCGCCCAGCCAGCCTTCTGGCCCAGAACCTCGCCGAAGGCGGGCATCTTGGTAGTGCCGTCCTGAGTGTAGCCGTGCTGGAAGCGTTCCATGAACCACTCGTCGCCATATTCCTCGGCTTCGAGATAGCGCAGGTCGGGGGCCAGGCCGCCCGAAACCGCGCCCAGACCGTGGCAACGCGCACAGTTCTGGTTGAAGCCCGAATCCCCGATCTGAACCGCCGCGGCCCAGACCTCATCGCCGACAGCTGCGGCGCGATAGGGGTTTTCGGTCAGCCATTCCTCGCCCACGTCGGGCAGGGCGTCGGTGTTGATCGGCTGCGGCGAGACATCGCCATGGGCCAGCGCCTGCAGCGGCAGCATGAGCCCGATCAGAGCGGTGCCGAGAAGGCGAGTGTGACGGGTCTTGGGCATGGTTTCCTCCCTGAATTCATCGCTTGCCTCTTGCTTAACGCGGGGGCGTCTTGCCTCGCCATTCGACCTTGGTCGCGGGTCGGCCCCCCGCTTATTGGCCTTTAGTCGAATAGGCGGGCGGGGCGGGCGCGGCTTAGGCTGAGGCAAGGGCCGGTCTGGCCCGCCAAGGGAGGAAACCATGGGAAAGTTCTGGAGCAATGCGCTGGCCGCATTGGCGATTGGGGCGTTTTTCGCGGGCGCCGCGCGCGCTGAAACGCCGGTCATCAAGATTGCCGCGCTGGAAGGCGGCACTGTGAATTGGGAGCTCGACACGATCCGCCATTACGGGCTGGACGCGGCCGAGGGCTTCACCCTCGAGGTGACGCCGGTCGCCGGTAAATCGGGCTCGTCGGTGGCGCTTGAGGCCGGGGCGGTCGATGCGATCGTGAACGATTGGGTCTGGGTCGCGCGGATGCGTGCGCAGGGGCAGGATTACCGCTTTATCCCCTATTCGAAATCGGTGGGCGGGCTGATGGTGCGCCCCGAAGCGGGGATTTCGGGGCTTGCGGACCTCAAGGGCAAGAAAATCGGCATCGCGGGCGGACCGCTCGATAAAAGCTGGCTGATCCTGCGCGCCTATGCTGCGCGCGACGGCTTTGATCTTGCCGCCGAGACCGAGCAGGTCTTTGGCGCGCCGCCCCTGATCATGCAGGCGGCGCTGTCGGGCGAGGTCGATGCGGCGATCAACTTCTGGCATTTCATGGCCAAGATGGAAGCCGCCGGGATGCAGACGCTCTTGCCCGTGGCCGAGGCCTCGCAGGCGCTGGGGCTTGACCCGGAAACGCCGCTCCTGGGCTATGTGCTGCCCGGCAAGCTGGTCGAGGAAAACCCCGATCTGGTCGCGGGTTTTGCGCGGGCGTCGCGCGCCGCCAAGGAGATGCTGGCGAATGACCCCGCCGCCTTCGAGCGCCTGCGCCCGATGATGAACGCCAAGTCTGAGGCCCAGTTCGAGGCGCTGAAGGCGGGCTATGTCGCCGGCATTCCGGCTGCGACTCCGGTTGACGAGGCCGCCGCCGCCAAGATGCTCGCGCTGATGGCCGAGCTGGGCGGGGCCGATCTGGTCGGCGCCGATCCGACGCTGCCCTCGGGCACCTTCCTGTCGTTCTGAGACGATGGGCGGGGGCGCGGATAGCACCGGTTGCGATGGATCGCCCCCCCGGGGCGGTCTTTTCGCTGCGCCGGTCGCATCGCGCCCCGCCCGCAAGCCCTGGCCCGCGCTCAGCCTGCGCTCGCGCGCGGATGTCCTGCGCGGGGCCGCCTCGCTTGCGGCGCTGGTGGGGCTCTGGGCTCTGGCTTCCCATTTCGTCGGTGATCCGCTGCGCGCGCCGGGGCCGGGCCTCGTGCTGCCCCGGCTCTGGGACGGGATCGTCGGCGGCGCGATGCTGCCCGATCTGCGCGCGACGCTGGGGCGGGTGGCCCTGTCGTTTGCGCTGGCGATGGGGGCGGGCGTGGCGCTTGGCCTTGCGCTTGGCCTCTGGCGCCGCGCGGATCGCTGGTTCGACCCTTGGCTGACGGTGGCGCTGAACGTGCCCGCGCTGGTGACGATCGTGCTGTGCTATCTCTGGATCGGGTTGAACGAGACGGCGGCGATCGCGGCGGTTGCCTTGAACAAGATCCCGCTGGTGGCGGTGATGCTGCGCGAGGGTGTCCGCGTGCTCGATCCGGGGCTCTCCGAGATGGCGCGCGTGCACCGGATGGGCCGCATGGCGCGGCTGCGTCACATCATCTTGCCGCAGCTTGCGCCGCATCTCATGGCGGCCGCGCGCAGCGGGATATCATTGATCTGGAAGATCGTTCTTGTCGTGGAATTCCTGGGCCGTTCCAATGGGATCGGGTTCAGACTTCATCTTGATTTTCAAATGTTCGACATCGCTGGCGTGATCGCCCATGCGCTGGCTTTCATCGCGGTCATGCTCTGCGTCGAATGGCTGGTGCTGGCGCCGCTGTCACGGCGCGTCGCGGCCTGGAGGCAGACATGATTTCGCTCGACTTGCAGGAAAAGACCTTCGGCGCGCAGCTTGTCCTCGGCCAGATGCGGCTCTGGATCGAGCCGGGCGAGGTGCTGGGCCTGTCGGGTGCGTCCGGGGTCGGCAAGAGCACGCTTTTGCGCATTCTGGCGGGGCTGGACCCGCGCTTCAACGGGCGACTGGAGGCGCCGCAGAACCGCGCGATGGTGTTCCAGTCGCCGACGCTGATGCCCTGGCGCCGCGTGATCGACAACATCACCATTCCCACGCAATGCCGCCCCGAGGTGGCCGAGGCGATGCTTGAGCGTGTCGGGCTTGAAGGCAAGGCGCGGGCCTGGCCGGGGCAGCTTTCGCTTGGGCAGGCGCGGCGCGTGGCGATCGCGCGCGCCTTCGTCGGCCGCCCCGAGGTGCTGATTTTGGACGAGCCCTTTGCATCGCTCGATCGCGAGCGCGTCGAAGAGCTGATCACGCTGACCGGCGCGCTGATCGCCGAGACCCGCCCGGCGGTGATCTTTGCCTCGCATAGCGAAGAGGAGCTTGCGGCGCTCTCGACGCGGCGCCTGCATCTTGAGGGCCGTCCGGCGCGGCTGGTTCAGCCCGAAGCGCGGCTGCGAGTCGGCTCGTAACCCCAAAGCGCGCCAGCGAAAAACACGATCAGCGCCAGCACGACCCAACCCAGCGCCGCGGCGTTGAACTGGCCGTAAAGCGCAAAGCGGATCAGCTCGACCGCATGGGTGAACGGGTTCACCCGGCAGATATCGGCCAGCAAGGGCGAGCTTTCCTGCATCTTCCACAGCGGATAGAGCGCGGAAGACAGGAAAAACATCGGGAAAATGACGAAATTCATCACGCCGGCGAAGTTTTCCAGTTGCCGGATCGTCGCCGACAGAAACAGTCCCAGCGCCCCCAGCATCAGCGCCGCAAGCGCCAGCGCGGGCAGCGCCAGAAGGTAGCCTGTCAGCGTGAGCTTTATCCCGTAAGCCCACGCAATCACAAGAAAAGCGAAAACCTGCAAGAGCCCGGTCACCGCGCTTGCGATCAGCTTTGCCGCCAGCAAAAACCAACGCGGTAAGGGCGCCGTCAGCATCAGCCGCATCGCGCCGTTTTCTCGCTCATGCACCAGCGAGAGCGAGCTTTGCATCCCCGAGAACAGCAAGATCATCGCGCAGAGCCCGGGCAGGATATAGGTCTCGTAGGTGATGTAGGTCTGATAGGGCGGGATGATCGAGAGGCCCAGCGCCGCGCGAAACCCGGCAGCAAAGACGAAGAGCCAGACCAGCGGGCGCACCAGCGCCGACAGAAACCGCCCGCGTTGCAGCGCAAAGCGCAGGATCTCGCGCCAGACGATGGCGGCAAGTGCGCGCAGGGCGTGGCTCAGGCGGGGCATGGGGCGCCTCCGGTCTCGCGCAGGAACCACTCGGCCAGGGGGGTATCGCCCGCCAGCTCAGTGGCCTGGCCATTGGCCCGAAGCCGGCCGCGATCGAGCAAGATCACGTCATCCTCGGGCGCGATTTCATCGGCAAGATGGGTGGCCCAAAACACCGCCGTGCCCGCCTGCGCCAACCGATGCGCATGCGCCGTGATCGCCGCGCGCGCCGCTGCATCGAGCCCCACCGTCGGTTCATCCAGCACCAGCAGCTCGGGCGCGGGAATCAGCGCGCGCGCCAACTCCATCCGTCGCCGATGCCCGCCATTCATCGCGCGCAGCTTTTCCTCGGCCCGCGCGCCGATGTCGAGGATCTCCAGCACCTCGTCGATACGCCTATCCGCCGCCCGCCGCGACAGCCCGTGCAGCGCCGCGAAGAGCCGCAAGTTCGCGCGCAGGCTCAGGTCGAGGTCGAGCGTCGGTTGCTGAAACACCACGCCCATCCGCGCAAGTGCGAGGCGCGCGTGGCGGCTCATGTCATGGCCCATCACGGTAACGACGCCGGGCGCGGGCCGGATCAGCCCGGTCAGCACCGAAATCAGCGTGGATTTGCCCGCGCCATTCGGGCCAAGCAGCGCGGTGAAGCGCCCGCGTTCGAGCGTGAACGAAATGTCGCGCAAGGCGGGTTTTGCGCCCCAGTCATGGCTCAGACCCCGGATGCGCAGCACCTCATTCAATGACGATCTCCAGCCGCTGGTCGGGGCCGCTGGCGCCCGGCAGGGCGAGGCTGTAACGGCCGGGTTTCACTGCGACAAAACCGATCTCCATCGTGCCCGCACGGTCGAATTCGATCGAATGCAGCCCGTAGGGGCGAACCTCCAGCCCCTCGATCACCACCTCATCGACCCAGATCGCGCGAAAGAACCCGGCGCCCTCCAGCCCGATTTCGCCCGATCCGTCGGCGGTGATTTCAACCTCGTAATACTGCCCCGAGTTCAGCGTCCAGGGGCCACCCAAAGGCTCGCCCACAGACAGGATCACCTCGGGCAGATCAGTCTTGTTCGAGCCCGCCAGAAGCCCCGCTGGGGCGGCGGCGTGATCGTCGGCGAGGGCGGGCAGGGCGGACAGAAGGGCGGCGCAAAGGATGGCGTGTTTCATAGGGGCCTCACGGGGTCGGGCGGGCGGCGGCGCCCCAGGGGAAGCGGCCGACCTTGATGGTTTTGAGCGGCTCGAGCGTGGCGAGGTCGATCACCGTCACATCGCCCGAGACGCCATTGGTGGTAAAAAGCCGGGTCTGGTCGGGCGAGATCGCCATGTGCCAGACGCGCCGCCCGACGAGGATGTAGCGCTCGACCTCGAAGCTTTGCGCATCGACCACGGCCAGATGGTTCGCCGGGCCCAGCGCGACAAAGACGCGGGTCGCATCGGGCGAAAACACCATGCCCACGGGTTGCAGCTTTTCGGCGCGGATATTGGGCAGCGCGAACCCGATCTTGCCAATTTCGGCCTTGGTTTCGGTGTCGAAGACCGTGACCGTGCCGCCGATCTCGGAACTCACCCAAAGCTGGCGCCCGTCGGGGCTGAACTCGGCGTGGCGAGGGCGCGGATCGACCAGCGAATTGGCGACGATCTTGTGGGTCTCGGTGTCGATCCAATGCGCCATGTTGGTGGTTTCCGAGGTCGTCACCTGCAGCCGCCCGTCGGGCGAGATGCCCATGCCCTCGGGCTCGACGCCGACGTCGATCTGCGCGACCACCTTGCGGCTTTGCGTATCGACCACGGTGGTGATCGCGTCATCCTCGTTGGCGATGTACAAAAGCCGGTCGTCGGGGGCGACGACGAATTGCTCGGGGTCCTCGCCCGAGGGCAGCTCGTGCAGGATCTTGCCCGTCGCCGGGTCCATCACCTGCACCGCATCGCTGTCGGAGGCGCAGATGTAGAGCCGGCTGAAATCGCGCGAAAAGGTCACCCCGCGCGGGCGTTCACCGGTCGGGTAGGTGGCGATTACATCAAGGCTTTCTGCGTCGATCACGCTGACGGTGTCGTCCATCTCGTTGGTCACCCAGATCTCGTCAGCAAGGGCGGGGCCTGCCAGCAATGTGGTCAGCAAAAGCGCGCGGATCATTTCGGGTCTCCAAAGGCGGTGCAGTCGGTTTCGGGGCGGTCGCTGCCGAGCGTGTCCAGCTCGCTCCCGGGGTGCAGGAACCCCTCGAAGGGGGCGAGCGCCACCACCGCGCGTTCGGTCACGATCGGGATCGGCTGGCGCATCTGGCCGTTCCAGTCGCGAAAGCTCAGCGGGCGGCCTAGGAAGCCGCCGATCCGCGCCCGGTCCGACAGAAGATAGGCGCGCAGGGCCTCAGAATCGGTGGCGCCTGCGCGTGTCGCGGCCTCGCCAAGCGCGGCGATCGCGGCCCAGGCGGCGTAATCTTCGGGCGCCATCTCGCGCCCGGCCAATTCACGAAACCGGTTTTGCAACTGTGCCGCGCCGTTTTGCTCGACAACGCCCGCCCAGCCCACGGGCTGCGCGCCTTCGGAGCCTGCGAGCGGGCGCGGCAACCAGGTGTTATAGGCGATGTAGCGCGCGAAATCGCCCAGCTCATCGGCCACCAGCAACAGGTCGTGCTCGGGCAGGTCCTGCGTGAAGAGCGGCACCTCGGCGGCGGCCGCGCGGCGCATGTTCGCGTCATAGGCCCAGGTCTTCTCGGCCCCGAGCGTCAGCCCGAATTTCGCCAGCGAATTCCGGAGTGCGGCGGCAAAGCCCTGATCCTCGGGATGCGTGCCCGCGATCAGCACCAGCTTGCCCCAGCGCTTGAGTACGATGAACTGCGCGAGCGCATCGGCGCGCATGGCGTGGCTGGGCAGCGTGTGCAACAGGTTCGCGCGGCAGTCGGTGCCGCGCAGCGCGTCCTCGGGGGCGGCGGTGTTGAAGATCAGCGCGCCTGAGGCCTCGGGCAGATCGGCCAGCGCCAGCAGGTCCTCGGCGGGGGCCTTCACGATCAGCACCCGCGCCCCATCCGCCAGAAGCGCGCGCGCGGCTGGCAGGAAATCATCCTCGGGGGCGATGCGCGTGCTGCTCAGCTCATAGTCCTGCCCGGTAAACCGCCCCGTCGTCGCGATATCGCCAAGCCCCAGCACCACGCCCGCGTGGCCCAGATCATCGGGTGTGGCCTGCATATTCGACAGAACCGGCGGCGGCGTTACCAGCCGCTCCAGCCAGTCGATGCGCAGGGCTTCGGCCTGCGCCACGCCCGCACATGCCGCAAGAACGGCGCTGAAGATCGTGATTTTGCGCATAATTCCTCCCGCTGCGGGGCGCGCAAAGCCCTGCAAAACCATGCTGCGCGGGCGGGGTCGCAGGCGCAATACGACCTATGTCTAACACCCCTTGCGACCACAGCTTGCGCGGCAATCCAGCCGGTCCGTGCTAGGCTTTGTGAAACGCGTATCGAGGGAGGAGATCATGCGTCAGCTGATGTTTCTATGCCTTTGCGCAGGGCTTGCCGGCCCCGCCATGGCCGAAGAGGATCTGTCTCAACTGGGCGATCTGAACCGCGAGGAGCTTTCGCTCAACCGCATGATGGAAAATATCGAGCGCGGCGAGACCTCGATGGCGATCTGCGCAACGGGCTATTTCATCACCAAATCGGGCCGCCATGAGATGGCGCGCGATCTGTTTCTGGAATGCGCCGATGACGGTTGGACGGCGGCGATGACCTGGATGAGCCAGCTCGATGAAAACGGGCTTGGCGCGCCGATGAACCCGAAAGCCGCCGCCGAATGGGATCGGCGCGCGGCCGAGGCGGGCGATCCGGTCGGGCAGTTCAACTTCGGGCTCGACCTGATGCGCGGGCGCGGCGTGATGCGCGACGAGGAGGC
Source organism: Pseudothioclava arenosa (assembly GCF_002358085.1). GTDB lineage: Bacteria > Pseudomonadota > Alphaproteobacteria > Rhodobacterales > Rhodobacteraceae > Pseudothioclava > Pseudothioclava arenosa. Next base: position 229,841 of record NZ_NTJD01000004.1, on the reverse strand, counting down.
CGGGCGCGCGCTGATCGACCGGGCGGCCGAGGCGGGGTTGCCGGTCGCGCGGCGGCTGCAGGGCGCGGGCTATGACCTCGACGAGGTGACGCCCGACGCCGATGAATGGCGCTATATCCCGCTGTCCTGAGCCGCGCGGGCCTTGTCCATAGGTCGTAAATCGGCCTGATTTCGGGGGTTTCGCGACTAAAGTCGTAAGGCGCCGTTGATGCAGGTCAAGCAAGGTGCGGGCGATGGGCGCGATCTTGGCGCCGAGCTTCAGCGACAGGAGAACGAGCGATGAAGAAACTGATTGCACCGGCAATTCTGGCGATGCTGGCGGCGGCGCCGGCGATGGCTGACACTTTCGAACGGGTGAAGGCGGAGGCGGGCGAGGCGTTGTTCGACGCGCAATGCCGCCGCTGCCACGCGGTCGATGCGACCGACCCGAGCTATGGCCCGCTGCTTGACGGGATCGTCGGGCGCAAGGCGGGCGTCTTCGAGGGCTATGACTATTCCGAGGCGCTTGGCGGGGCGGGGTTCGTCTGGACCACGGGCGCGCTGCGGGCCTGGATGGAAGATAACGACGCCTTCGTGCCGGGCACCAAGATGCGCCACGTGGGCATCACCGATCCGACGGTGCAGGATTTCATCACCTCCTATCTCTCGACCCTCAAGTAAGGCGCGGGTCTCCGAAAAGGCCCCGGCATTCGACAAGGGCGGCACCTTTCGTGCCGCCCTTTCGCATGCCTGCCCGGCGCGTGTCAGGGCGCCCCGGCAGGGTCGTAAGACCAATGGACAATATACGCCCGCGGCGCGGCGCCGATACTTCTTGGACAGCCCCGGCATGGCCTTTGCCGCCGGTGGCCCGAACAAGGGGAGGAAGCGATGAACCGTTTCGTTTTGGCCACTGTCGTGGCAATGACCGCTCTGGGCAGTGTTGCTCAGGCCGGTGTGACCGAGCAGGACCTGCTCACTGATCAGACCAGCACCGAGAACGTGCTGACCAATGGTATGGGGCGCGATCTGCAGCGCTTCAGCCCGCTCGAAATCCTGAACAAGGACAACGTCCAGAACCTGGTCCCGGCCTGGGCCTTCTCGATGGGCGGCGAAAAACAGCGCGGCCAGGAAAGCCAGCCGCTGGTGCATGACGGGGTGATGTATGTCACCGGGTCCTATTCGCGGATGTTCGCGATCGACCTGAAGTCGGGCAAGGAGCTGTGGCAATACGATGCTCGTCTGCCCGAGGGCATCCTGCCCTGCTGCGACGTGATCAACCGTGGCGGCGCGATCTATGGCGACAACATCTATTTCGGCACGCTCGATGCGCGCATCGTGGCTCTCGACCTGAAGACGGGCGACGTGAAATGGAACAAGAAGATCGCCGATTACAAGGAAGGCTATTCCTACACGGCGGCGCCCCTGATCGTGAACGGTCTGGTCATCACCGGCAACTCGGGCGGTGAGTTTGGCATCGTCGGTGAAGTGGCGGCACGTGACGCCGAGACCGGCGAGCTGGTCTGGACCCGTCCGGTGATCGAAGGCCATGTCGGCACCTACAAGGGCGAGCCCTCGACGATGACCGGCACGCTGAACGCGACCTGGCCGGGCGATATGTGGAAAACCGGCGGCGGCGCGACCTGGCTGGGCGGCTCCTATGACGCCGACACCAACACGCTGGTCTTTGGCGCGGGCAACCCCGCACCCTGGAACTCGCATCTGCGCAACGCGGGCACGCCCGTCGAAGGCAACACGGGTGACAACCTCTATGCCGCCTCGCGTCTCGGTATCGACCCCGAGAACGGCGAGATCAAATGGCACTTCCAGACCACGCCGCGCGAGGGCTGGGACTTTGACGGCGTGAACGAGGTCGTGGCCTTTGTCGACAAGGACGGCAACAAGCGCTTCGCCACCGCCGACCGCAACGGCTTTTTCTACGTGCTCAACCGTGAAGACGGCAAGTTCATCTCGGCCCATCCCTTCGTGAAGAACATCACCTGGGCGCAAGGCATCGATGAAAACGGCCGCCCGATCTACAACGAAGAGAACCGTCCGGGCGCGCCCGATGCCGCGGCCGAAGGCGGCAAGGGCCAGCAGGTCTTTGCGGTGCCCTCGTTCCTCGGCGGCAAGAACTGGATGCCGATGGCGCACAGCCAGAAGACCGGCCTGTTCTACGTGCCCTCGAACGAATGGGGCATGGACATCTGGAACGAGCCGATCTCCTACAAGAAGGGCGCGGCCTATCTGGGCGCGGGCTTCACCATCAAGCCGCTTTTCGAGGATTACATCGGCTCGCTGAAGGCGATGGACCCGATGACCGGCGAGGTGAAATGGGAGTTCAAGAACGAGGCTCCGCTCTGGGGCGGCGTGATGACCACCGCGGGCGGGCTTGTGTTCACCGGCACCCCCGAGGGTGAGTTCATCGCCTTCGACGACGAGACCGGCGAAAAGCTGTGGTCGTTCCAGACCGGCTCGGGCATCGTCGGCCAGCCGATCACCTGGGAACAGGACGGCGAGCAATATGTCTCGGTGGTCTCGGGCTGGGGTGGCGCTGTGCCGCTCTGGGGTGGCGAAGTGGCCAAGAAGGTTAACTACCTGAACCAGGGCGCCACCGTCTGGACCTTCAAACTCCCGCGCCAGCTGGCCTCGGCCAACTGATCCTCCAACCGGCGCGACAGGACAGGGCGTGGGGAAACCCGCGCCCTGTTTTCGTTTCCGGCAGGCCGATGGGCGGAAATTCCTGGTCTTAGACTTATGGACAGTATCGCCCCAAGCCCCGCCCGGAGTAGCATGAGAACAGAAAGATCAACCTCACGAGGACGCAGATGCAAGACCGGCCCCTCTTCAGCGGCACCAAGGCGGAGTTCCACTCGGCGCTGATCGTCGAGGACCATCCGCTGTTCTGCGATGCGCTGGCGATGACGCTTCAGGCGGTGGCCGGGATCGAGACGGTTGAGCATGCCGACCGGCTTCAGGTCGCGCTTGACCGGCTCGAAGAAGGCGCCACGCCCGACGTCATCATTCTCGACCTGAACCTGCCCGATGTGAACGGGCTCGACGGGCTGATGCGGCTACGGCAGGCCGCGCCCGAGCGCCCGATCGTGGTGGTCTCGTCGATCGACGAGCCGCGGGTGATCCGCTCGGTGATCATGGCGGGGGCGGCGGGCTTCGTGCCCAAGCACTCGCGCCGCGAGCTGTTCCGCACTGCCTTTTCGGTGATCGCGCGGGGCGAGATCTTCGTGCCCGAATCCACCGGCGACGCGCTGGCCGAGGGCAATGGCATGAGCCCGCAGGACGAGGCGATCCGGCGCGTCAGCCAGCTAACGCGGCAGCAGGCCAAGATCCTCGAGCAGATCTGCGAAGGCAAGATGAACAAGCAGATCGCCTATGATCTGTCGATCGCGGAAACCACCGTAAAGGCGCATGTCACCGCGATCATGCGCAAGCTCGGGGTCTATTCGCGCACTCAGGCCGTGCTGATCGCGCGCGAGGCGCAGGCGATGGGGCCATTGCCGGAGGGGCTGCGCGAGGGATAGGATAGCCGGGGGTCACTCAGAGGAGGAATGCGTGACCGAAAGGGAGAGAGCCGACACCGGGAGTTACTCGGAAACGGCGCGGGCGTTCTGTCCGCGCCGCGCTTGCGTGCCTGCCGATGTCGCGGACCCGCTGGGCGCCTTGTCCGAGACGCTGGGGCCGGGGCCGTTTTCGCTGGTGCTGTTGTTCGTGACGCCCGCGCTGCCGCTGGAGCCGCTGGTGTCCGAGGCGGGCGCGCGGTTTCCGCGCGCGGCGATCTGCGGCTGCACCACCTCGGGCGAGATCACCGGCGAGGGCTATGTGCAGGGGCGGATCGTGGCCTTCGCCTTCCCGGCGCCGGGCTTCGCGGTCGAGACGCTGGTGATCGAGGGGCTCGACCGGCTTGATACCCGTGCGCTGATCGCCGATCTGCTGACCGCGCGTCAGGCGCTCGCGCGTCGCGCCGAGCAGCATCGCAATGAACTCGCGATCCTTCTGGTCGATGGTCTGTCGGGGCAGGAGGACGCGCTGGTCGCGGCGCTGTCGGGCGGGCTTGGGCCGGTGCCGATGGTCGGGGGCTCGGCGGGCGATGGCGGCGCGTTCGAGCGCACGCTCCTGTTCTGCGACGGGCGCATTCTGGAAAATGCCGCTGTGCTCTGCCTGTTGCGCAGCGCCTGCGAGGCGCGGTCCTTCTCCTTCGATCACATGCATGCCTCCGAGGCGCGGATGGTGGTGACCTCGGCCGATCCGGCCAACCGCATCGTCGCGCGGATCAATGACGAGCCGGCCGCGCTGGAATATGCGCGCCTCGTCGGCGTGCCGGCCGACCAGCTTTCGAGCGTCGTCTTCGCCGCGCATCCGGTGCTGGTGCGGGCGGGCGGGCGCCACCATGTGCGCGCGATCCAGCATGCGGGCGACGATCATTCGCTGTGTTTCTTCGCCGCGATCGACGAGGGCGTGGTGCTGACACTGGCCGAGCCCGAAGACATCGCCACCCATCTCGAGGCCGAGCTTGCGCGGCTCTCGCAGCAACGCGCGCCCTCGGCGATCCTGGGGTTTGACTGCATCTTTCGCCGGATCGAGGCCGAGGGGCGGCAAAAGACCGGCGAGGTCTCGCGCATCCTCGCGCGCCACCAGGTCGCGGGCTTCTCGACCTATGGCGAGCAGATCGGCGCGATGCATGTCAACCAGACCCTGACCGGCGTCGCCTTCTACCCGCCCGAGAGCGTCGCATGAACGGCCCGTTGCCCCCCGCGCTCAGCGCGCTGATCGCGCCCGGCGACAGCGTCGCGCGCCAGAACGAGAAATTGCTGCGCATCGCCGAGGTGCTGATCCGCCATGCCGAGGAAATGACCGAGGATCGCGGCGCGGCCTATGCGCAGTTCCAGCGCGCCGCGATGCTCGAGGATCAGGTGCGCGCGCGCACCCGCGACCTCGAACGCGCGCTCGATCTGCTCAATGCCTCGAACGCGCAGCTCGCTGACGCCACGCGCGAGAAAGAGGCCGCGCGCCAGAACCTCGCCGCCGCGATCGAGACCGTGCAGGAGGGCTTTGCGCTCTTTGATGCGCAGGATGTGCTGGTGATGTGCAACTCGCGGTTCAACGCGCTCTTGCCCGATATTCGCGACCATCTCGTGCCGGGGCTGACGTTCGAATCCTATCTCGACCTTGCGGCAGGCTCGATGCATCTGGGCATGGCCGACGGGATGACGCCCGCCGACTGGATCGCGATGCGGCGGCGGCGCCATGAAGAGCATCACTTCATCCTGACCCAGAAGATGGGCCGCGACCGCTGGGTGCAGGTTTCTGAACACCGCACCCGCGACGGCGGCACGGTGATCTTGCAGACCGAGGTGACCGACCTGATCCGGGCCGAGCGCGCCGCGCGCGGGCGGATGCTGGACGATCAGGCGCAGATCCTGCGCGCGACGCTCGAACATCTGCGGCTGGGCGTGTGCATTTTCGACGCGCGGCTGCACCTTCTGGGGTGGAACGGGCGGCTTTCCGAGATGCTGACGCTGCCGCGCACGCGGCTGCGCGAAGGCATGCATTTCGACCATCTTCTGGAACAGGTGCAGGGGCAGTTTGTGTTCCCGCCCGGGCTTTCGGCCTATCGGCTGGCGGATTGGGTGCGCTCGGTGCGCCGGAAAGAGAATTTCTCGATCGAGGTGACACGCGAAGGCGGCGCGCAGATCTACGCGATCTTTGCGCAGGAACTGCCAGACGGCGGGTTCGTGATGTCGCTCGACGATGTCTCGGCCGAGCGTTCGGCGCTGGCGGCGCTGTCGCGCGCGAATGAGACCTTGGAGGCGCGGGTGATGGAGCGCACGCTCGAACTCGAAGACGCGCTTTCGCAGGCGGAGCGCGCCAATGCTTCGCGCGCGCGGTTCGTGGCAGCCGCCAGCCATGACCTGTTGCAACCGCTCTCGGCGGCCAAGCTCTACCTCGCCTCGCTCTCGGACGAGATCGAGAGCGGATCTTCGGCGCGCACGCTCGACAAGGCGCAAAGCGCGCTTGGCTCGGTCGAGGCGATCCTGGGCGCGCTCCTTGATATTTCACGGCTCGAATCCGGCAATGCCTCGGTCACGGTCGAGGCGATTGCGCTCGGACCCTTGTTCCGGCAATTGCGCGATGAATTCACCCCGCTGGCCGCGCTCAAGGGGCTGGAGCTGGTGATCCGCCCGGTCGAGGCCAGCGTGCTCTCGGACCGCGCCTATCTGCGCCGCATCCTGCAAAACCTGATCTCCAACGCGATCCGCTACACCGAAAAGGGGCGCGTCTTTGTCGGGCTGCGCCGGCGCGGGCCGCTCTGGGTGGCCGAGGTGCGCGACTCCGGTCCGGGTATCGCCGAGCCGGATCAGGATCTGATCTTTCAGGAATTTCACCGCGTGAACGGCAAGGCCTCGGCCTCGGAAGGCATGGGGCTGGGGTTGGCGATTGTCGAACGCGCGGCCTCGCTGCTGGGGCATCCGCTGTCGCTGCGCTCCGCGCCGGGCTGCGGCTCGACCTTTTCGCTGGGCCTGCGCCCCGCGCGCGAAGCCCCGCCGATGGTCGAGCAGGGCACGGCGATGGGGGCGGGGATCTGTGCCTATCCGGGCGGGCTTCTGGTGCTTCTGGTCGAGAATGACGAGGGGCTGTCGCGCGCGATGGCGCAGCTTCTGGAAAAATGGGGGGTGACGGTGCTCGATGTCGCCTCGGGCGAAGAAGCGCTGGAGCTGGTCGAGGCCACGGGCATCGCCCCCGACCGCTGCCTGATCGACTATCAATTGGGCGAGGGGATGGACGGGCTCGACTGCCTCGAAGCCCTGCGCGCGCGTTTCGGTCCGGACCTGCCCGCGCGGCTTGTCACCGCCGATCGCTCGCCGGAAATGCGCGCGCGCGCCGATGTGCTTGGCGCCGAAATCCTTGCCAAGCCAATCCTGCCCGCCGCGCTTTCGACCTTCCTCTTCGGCCCCGTCAGCTGAGCGCCGATTGCGCCGCCCCGCGCGCTGTGCCAAACCGGACACGCGCGAAGAGGAGAGACCATGAGCGACGAAACCGATATCAACACCCGCCACCGCGAGCGGATGAAAAAGATCAAGGCCGCCCGCGACAAGCTGATGGCCACGAAGACCGAGGAAAAGGGCCTGATCATCGTCCATACCGGCAACGGCAAGGGCAAGAGCTCGTCGGGATTCGGCATGATCATGCGCGCGATCGGGCATGGGATGCCCTGCGCCGTGGTGCAGTTCATCAAGGGCACCTGGCTGACCGGCGAGGCGCTTCTGCTCAAGGAACGCTTCCCCGAAGAATGCCGTTTTGTCATTTCCGGCGAAGGCTTTACCTGGGAAACCCAGGACCGCGAGCGTGACATCGCCGCCGCCCGCGCCGGCTGGGAACAGGCCAAGGAGATCATCCGCGATCCGCGCTATAAATTCGTGCTGCTCGACGAGATCAACATCGCGTTGAAATACGGTTATCTCGATCTCGACGAGGTGGTGGATTTCCTGCTCGCCGAGAAACCCGCGATGACCCATGTCTGCCTGACCGGCCGCCACGCCGCGCCCGATCTGATCGAGGCGGCGGATCTTGTGACCGAGATGACGCTGGTTAAGCACCCGTTCAAGGACGGGGTGAAGGCGCAGAAAGGCGTGGAATTCTGATGCCCGCGCTGATGCTGCAGGGCACGGGCTCGAATGTCGGCAAATCGATGCTGGTTGCGGGTCTGTGCCGGGCAGCACGGCGGCGCGGCCTCAGCGTCGCACCCTTCAAGCCGCAGAACATGTCGAACAATGCCGCCGTGACCGAGGATGGCGGCGAGATCGGCCGCGCGCAGGCCTTGCAGGCGCGCGCCTGCGGGCTGCGTCCGAGCGTTCACATGAACCCAGTGTTGCTCAAGCCCGAGACCGATGTCGGCGCGCAGGTGGTGGTGCAGGGGCGGCGGCTGACCTCGACTGCGGCGGCCGATTACGCCGCGCTGAAGCCGCGGCTGATGGGCGCGGTACTCGAGAGTTTCCACCACCTTCAGGCCGCGCATGACCTGGTGATCGTTGAAGGCGCGGGCTCGCCCGCCGAGGTCAACCTGCGGGCCAATGACATCGCCAACATGGGCTTTGCGCGTGCCGCTGATTGCCCGGTGGTTCTGGTGGGCGATATCGACCGGGGCGGCGTCATCGCGCAGATCGTCGGCACGCAGGCGGTGCTGGACCCTGCCGACAATGCGATGATCAAAGGGTTTTTGATCAACAAGTTCCGTGGCGATGTTAATCTGTTCCACGACGGCTATGCACTGATTGCGGAACAGACCGGCTGGCCCGGTTTCGGAATCGCGCCCTGGTTTCGCGATGCGTGGAAACTGCCCGCCGAGGATGCAGTTGATCTTGTAGGTCCGCTACGGGGTGGCGCGTTTCACATCGTCTGCCTGTGCCTGTCGCGGATCGCGAATTTCGACGATCTCGACCCTTTGGCACAAGAGCCGGGCGTGCGGCTGACGATGCTGGGGCCGGGGCGTCCGATCCCGGCGGATGCCGATCTGGTGATCCTGCCCGGCACGAAATCGACACGCGGTGACCTGGAGTTTCTGCGCGCGCAGGGTTGGGATGTGGACCTGATCGCGCATCACCGGCGCGGCGGGCGTGTGCTTGGGATTTGCGGAGGATATCAGATGCTTGGCGCCACTATCTCAGACCCGGATGGGATTGAGGGCGCGCCCGGAACCTCGCCGGGGCTTGGCCTTTTGCGGGTTGATACGGTGATGACGGGCGACAAACGCCTGACCGAGGTGCGCGCGATCCATGCGGCTTCGCGGCAGGCGTTTTCCGGCTATGAAATCCACATTGGTCGCACCGAGGGCGCCGATCGCGCGCGCCTCTTCGCGGAGATTGACGGCCAGCCCGAGGGCGCGATGTCGGCCGATGGGCGCGTTGCGGGCAGTTACCTGCACGGGATGTTTTCAGACGACGGGTTTCGCCGCGCCTGGCTAGCGACGATGGGGGCGGAGGCTTCGGATCTTGCCTATGAGGCCGCGGTCGAGGCCACGCTTGACGCGCTGGCCGATCATCTCGAGGTGCATTTCGACGTTCCGGGTCTACTCGCGCTCGCCCGCTAAGGCCTTGGAAAGACGTAGCCAATCGACCTCTGGGCCGGGCAGGCCAAGCCTGATCCAGTGCGCTGAATAGGGAAAAATGCGCGTCCAGATCCGGGCGCGCGCAAGGCGCTCTTGCGCGGATTGCGCGTCGGGGGTGGCGTAGGTACGAAACAGCGTCGTGCCGCCGACGACGTCCCAGCCCTCCGCCAGCGCCAGCGCATCGAGCCGCGCCGCATCCCGCGCCAGCCGTGCGATGGTGTCGGCCTTCCAGGCGTCATCCGCCAGTGCCTGTATCGCCACGCTGATTGCAGGGCCCGCGATCGGCCACGGCCCCGCCAGATCGCGCAGTCGCGCGGCGATCTCGGGGCCCGCCAGCGCAAAGCCAAGACGCAGGCCGGCAAGGCCATAAAACTTTCCAAAAGACTTCAATATCAAGACGTTGCTTGGTATATATGATGTATTTGCAAGCGACAGGTGAGGCTCCGGATCGGCAAAGCTTTCATCGACGACCAGAAACCCGACCTGACCCGCTAGCGTCCGCAGATCGGCGGGCGCATGCGTGCGCCCATCGGGGTTGTTCGGGTTCACCACCACGGCCAGATCGGCCCCTACCAGGCCTTCGGGCTGCGCGACCTCTTCGACCTGCCAGCCCATCGCGCGCAGGGCGCCGGCATGTTCGTTATAGGTCGGCGCCAGCACGCGCGCGCAGCCCGGCACTCGTAAATGCGGCACCAGCTGGATCGCGCTTTGAGCGCCGGCGAGTGGCACAACCGCAAGCGCTGTGCCATAGGCCCGCGCGGCGGCCAGCGCCAAGGCCGCCATCTCGGATTTGCGCGGCAGCGCGGCCCAGGCATCGGCCGGGATCGGCGGCAGCGGGTAAGGGATCGGGTTGATGCCCGTCGAGAGGTCGATCCAATCGGCGCGTGTGCCGCCAAGGCGGGCAATCGCGGCATCCAGATTGCCGCCGTGATCGCGAGGGGGCGTCTGCGGGCTCATGCCCGGTTAGTGCAGCGCAATCGCCAGAAGCGCAAGCAACATCAGCGCCATGGCCCGGCGATAGGTTGCGAGCGCACGGGTAAGATCGGCAGGCGTGGGGTCGGGCGCGCCGGGGTTGAGCCAGGGCTCGTCGGTAGCGCCGCTGTCATAGATGCGCGGGCCGGAAAGCCGCACGCCCAGCCCGCCCGCGAGCGCCGCCTCGGGCCAGCCCGCGTTGGGCGAACGATGCGCGCCCGCGTCACGCAACATCACCCGCAGCGCGCGCGGCGCCTGCCGCCCCGAGGCCAGCGCGAACAGCACGCCCGTCAACCGCGCCGGGATCAGGTTCACAAGGTCATCCAGCCGCGCGGCAACTTTACCAAAGGCCTCATAGCGCGCATTGCGATGCCCGATCATCGAGTCCATCGTGTTGATCGCCTTATAGGCGGCGATCCCGGGCAGCCCCGCGACGGCGCCCCAGAACAGCGGCGCGACAATCCCGTCCGAGCTGTTCTCGGCAAGGCTTTCACTGGCGGCGCGGGCGATCCCGGCGGCATCAAGGCGCTTCGGGTCGCGCCCGACGATCATCGAAACGGCCTGACGCGCGGCCTCCAGGTCGCCGACCGCAAGAGGGCGGGCGACGGCGGCGACGTGGTCGTGCATCGAGCGCAGTGCGATCAGCGGCCAGGCCAGCACACCGCCCAGCAGCAGCCCGGGCCACCCTGAGGGAAGGGCCGCCTGAATCGCCATCGCAGGAAGCGTCGCGCAGAGCAACACGAGGCCCACCGTCAGGCCTCCGGTGAACAGACGCCGGGCGCGCGTGCCCCGATTCAACCGCGTTTCGAGGGCAGAAATCAGCCGACCGAGCCAGGTCACCGGATGGCCGATCTGCGCAAAAAGCGCGGCGGGCCAGCCAAGGCCAAGGTCGATCGCGGCCCCGATCAGCATGAGTGCCGAGAAGCTCATGTGGTGATGCCTGTTCGGAAGCTAAAAACGACTCGCAAGCCACTGTTGTTTAACACAGAAACTGCATTGGGTGGGATGTTTCCGGGCGAAAAGATCAACCCGCGCGCGGAGCCGGTGTGGGCGCGGACATGGCCCAGCGCTCCGAGGGTGCGCGCAAGCTCGGCCATCGGGTCTTCGGGTCCGCGCAATCTGGTGCAGCGTTCAGCTGAGGTACTGGCGAGCTGGGCCACGGTCGCCAGATCTTGCGCGAAACAGGCATCCCGCCAGTCATTCAAAATGTCTGAAATATCACTGAAGACAGCATCCTGCGGGTCTGTCTTAATGTGATCGCCCCAATATCCTCCGACGATCTCGCAGGCAGGCGGTGGCGGCAGGGTTTCAAGCACGCGTGCCTCGCGCGAGGCCCAAAGCAGCGCATCGGGGCGCGGAAACATCAGCGGGTCAGTCGCGCCTTCGGCCCTCAGGCAGGCCTTGGCAAGGGTTTCAGGTGGGCCTGAAAACCCGGCGGCTCGGGCCAGCGCCACCAAAGCGGCGGTCGAGGCGCCGGCTCCGGCGCCAAGTGGCATGTCGAGGTCGAATGAGAAAGCCGCGGGGGCTGTCAGTCCAAGATTATCAAGAAATTCCGAAATTACCTTCTTAACATTGTGTTGCGCGGCGATGTTAAGGTTGTCCGGGGCTTCGTCGAGGACGCGCGCCTCCAGCACCGGACAGGCAAGCGTCACTAGCGCCACAGGCCCGTCGGGGCCAAGCCGGCCTTGCAGCCATTCTCCGAAATGGCCCGCCGCACGTGCCAGAACCGTCATGGCGCGGGGGTCCGGTTGACGCAGGAAACCGACCAGTTGGTGCGGTCGAGCACGCGCAGCCGTGTGACCGAGAGCGGGTCGATCTCGAAGCGTAGGGCGGCGGGGCCGATGCCAAGCGCCGTCGCCAGAGCCGCGCGGATCACCCCGGCATGCACGACCAGCGCGACCGGCGCATTCTGCGTCAGCGCGAGTAGCGCATAGGCCGTCAGCGCCGGGGTCACGCGGGCACAAAGATCGTCAAAACTCTCGCCGCCGGGCGCACGATGCGCGGCTAGTTCGGCATCGCTCAGCACGCCCAGATCGGGCAGCTCGCCATAGTGCAGCCCGTCGTGCATCCCGAAAGCCTGCTCCCACAGCCGTTCGTCCTGGGCGGGCGGGGCGCCGTTCGGCCAGATCGCGCTGGCGGTCTGACGGCAACGCAACGCGGGGCTGACGACGCGGGCGCAGATTTGGCGCAGCTCGGGGGCGAGGGTCGCGATCGCCTCGGGCTCGATCCGCGCGGGCAGGTCGGTTCGCCCGCAAAGCCGCCCGGGCTCTGCGATCGGTGCATGACGGATCAGCACCAGTTCGGCGCGCTGCGGCCGCTCTGTCGTCGGGGGTGCCAAATTCGTTCTTCCCTTCCCACTCCGATTTTGCTTTCTCACGAGACCATGGAAAAGTCGATACTGATCACCGGGGGCGCGCGTTCGGGCAAGAGCACGCTGGCCGAGCGTCTGGCGCTGCGGCCGACGGGCCGGGCGGTCTATATCGCGACGGCGGAGGCCTATGACGCCGAGATGGAGGCGCGCATCGCCGAGCATCGCGCGCGCCGCGGCCCGGAATGGCACAACCTCGCCGCGCCGCTCGATCTGGTTGGCGCGCTTGAGGCCAGCGACGGTGGCGATCCGCGGCTGGTGGATTGCCTGACGCTCTGGCTGACGAATCTGATGCTTGGCGGGCATGACTGGCGCGTCGAGGCCGACCGGCTGGTCGTGGCGCTTTCGCGCCAGCAAGCGCCGGTTCTTTTTGTGACCAATGAAGTCGGCGCGGGCATCGTGCCGGAGAACAGGCTGGCCCGCGAGTTCCGCGACGCGGCGGGGTGGCTCAATCAATCCGTCGCGGGCGCCTGCGAGGCGGTTTTTCTTTGCGTCGCGGGCTATCCAATCAAGGTGAAACCGAATGAGCATTCTTTCTGACGTGACCGATCTTGCCGCGCTGACCGAGGCGCTTGCCGGCTTGCCCAAGGCCGATGCGGGCGCCGAAGCGGCGGCGCGGGACCGTCAGATGAGCCTGACCAAGCCGCCGGGCTCGCTGGGACGACTGGAGGACCTGGCCTGTTTCATGGCGGCCTGGCAGGGCGACGCCCGCCCGCGCATTAACCATGCGCAGGCCGTTGTTTTTGCAGGAAATCATGGGGTTTGCGCGCAGGGCGTTAACCCTTATCCGCAAGAAGTTACCGTGCAGATGGTGGCGAATTTCGAGGCCGGTGGCGCGGCGATCAACCAGCTGTGCCGGGCCTCGGGCGCGGATCTCTCGGTCGTGGCGCTCGACCTTGACCGGCCCACGGAAGATTTCACCCAAGGCCCCGCGATGAGCGCCGCCGAGACGCTCGACGCGCTGCGCCGTGGGGCGGCGGTGGTCGATGCCAACGCCCAGGTTCTGGTGCTGGGCGAGATGGGCATCGGCAATTCGACGGTGGCGGCGGCGCTGGCGCATGCGGCCTTTGGTGGCGCGGCGGCCGATTGGGTCGGGCGCGGCACCGGCTCGGATGCGGCGGGCCGCGCGCGCAAGGCCGAGGTCGTGGCGCGCGGCGTCGCGAAACACGCAGGCGCTCTGGGCTTCGAGTTGCTGGCGGCGCTTGGTGGGCGCGAGCAGGCGGCGCTCTGCGGCGCGGTGCTTGAGGCGCGCGCGCGGCGCATTCCGGTGCTGCTGGACGGCTTCATCTGCACCGCCGCCGTCGCGCCCCTGTTCACCCTCGACCCGGCGCTGCTGGACCATTGCCTCATCGGCCATGTCAGCGCCGAGCCGGGCCATGCCAAGCTGCTCGATGCGATCGGCAAGGCGCCGATCCTGTCCCTGGGCATGGCGCTTGGCGAAGGCTCGGGCGCCGCGCTGGCGCTTGGCATCCTGCGCGCGGCGCTCGAATGCCACAACGGCATGGCGACCTTTGCCGAGGCGGGGGTCTCCGACGCATGATCGCGCGCCGCCTGTCCGAGGCGCGGCTTGCGCTGATGCTGCTGACGCGGGTTCCCGCGGGGCAGCTGGCCGAGCCCGTGCCGGGGCTTGAGGCGGCGCGATGGGCCTTTCCGCTGGTGGGGGTGCTGACCGGGGTGCTTGGCTGGGCGGCATTTGCGCTGGCGCGGCAGGTCGGGCTTGGCGCGGAGCTCGCGGCGGTGCTGGCCTTTGGCGCGCTGGCGCTGGTGACGGGCGGGCTGCATCTGGACGGGCTGGCCGATTTCACCGACGGGTTCGGCGGGCGCGACCGGGCGCGGCGCCTTGAGATCATGCGCGACTCGCGGATCGGCAGTTACGGCGTCGTGGCGCTGATCGTGGTGAGCGCGGCGCAGGTTCTGGCGATGGCGCAGGCGGGAGCCGATTTCGCTGCCTTCCTGCTGGCGGGCGGGCTGAGCCGGTTCGCGATGCTCGTGCTGCTGGTTTGGCTGCCGCCCGCGCGGGCCGATGGCATGGGGCGGCTGGCGGCGGGGCGCGCGGGGGCGGTGCTTGTGCCGGGCGCGGTGCTGGGCGTTGCGCTGATGCTGATCGTGGGCGGTGCGGGGCTGCCTGCGCTGGTCGCGGGCGGGCTTGCGGCCGGCTTTGTCGGCCTTAGCGCCAAACGCCGCCTTGGCGGGCAGACCGGCGATGTGCTGGGCGCCGCGCAGATCCTCTCCGAGACCGCAATCTGGCTGGTTCTGGCGGCGCAAGCGGCCTGAGCGGGCATTTTCCTTGACGACTCTGCCCCGCTCTGGCTAGAGCGGGGGCGCTACGGCTCCGGCATTCGTGCCGGTTCAAGGGAACATCGGTGCGCCCATCTTTGGGCAAGTCCGAGGCTGCCCCCGCAACTGTAAGCGGTGAGTGACGGCGACATGCCACTGGGGAAACCCGGGAAGGCCGCCTGATCGACGACCCGCAAGCCAGGAGACCTGCCGCAGCGATCACCCTTGTCCGGCGCGGGGCGCGCACGGGCGGCGGAGCATCCGCAGAGGTGATGTCACCGTCTGCGGAGGGAGTCCCCCTTCCAGATCATTCACTGTTTGGCCCCGTTCACCGGGGTTTTGGAAGGACGAAGACAATGAAAGCCATGCACGCCGCATTGCTGATGGGAACCGCGCTGATCGCCGCCGCGCCGGTTCTGGCCGAGGAAATCTACGAGCTGGACGAGATCACCCTCTCGGCCGGGCGCGAGGAAACCGAGATCAAGCGCTCGGGCGCGACGGTCGAGGTGATCACCGCCGAAGCGCTGGAGAAATCGGGTGAGACCCGCGTCGCGGATTACCTCGAAACCCTGCCGGGTATCTCGATCCGCATGAGCGGCCCGATCGGCACCACCGCTTCGCTCTACCTGCGCGGCGCGCCCGCGCAATACGTGCCGGTGATCGTCGACGGCATCGAGGTGGGCGACCCGGCGGCCGGGCAGGGCGCCTTTGATTTCGGCACGCTGACCACCTCGGACATCAGCCGCATCGAAGTGCTCAAGGGCTCGAACTCGGCGCTTTACGGCTCGCAGGCCGTGGCCGGGGCGATCTCGATCACCACCAAGCGCGCGACCGAGATCGGCACCGAGCAATCGGCCACCGCCGAGGTCGGCAGCTACAACACCCGCAAGCTCAGCTACAGCTACGCGACGAAAACCGAAAAGGGCGAGATCGCGCTGACCGCCTCGCATTTGTCGACCGACGGGTTCTCGGCGCGCGATGAGAACGACGGCAATTTCGAGGCCGATGGCTACCGCGCCAACCGGCTGAGCTTCTACACCGATTATCAGGTCACGCCGGACCTCAAGATCGGGGTGAACGGCTTTGTCGAGGATACCCATGGCGAGTTCGACGATTTCGTCGGCGATGTCGGCGCGACCTCGTGGGTAGAAACCTCGCCGGGCGTCTGGGAGCCGATGTTCGTGGCCGGCACGCCGGGCGACGACTACACGATCCGTGACACCAAGGGCGCGCGCCTCTTTGCCGAATTCGCGACCGGCGCGGTCGATCAGAAGCTCGACTTCACCTTCTATGACATCGACCGGACCTCGTGCTCGAACGGCTGGTGCGACGATTTCTTCGGCACCCGCAAGAAGCTCGCCTGGCAGGGCGCGACCGATCTGGGCCTGAACGGGCGGCTCGTGTTCGGTGCCGATACCGAAGAGGAAGAGGCGCATGGCGAGAGCACCCGCACCAATGGCGTCTTTGCCGAGCTGAGCTATGCCTTCGGGGATAATCTCGATGTCACCGCCTCGCTGCGCCACGATGACCATTCCGATTTCGGTGGCTTCACCTCGGGGCGGCTGGCGGCGGTTTACCGCTTCAGCGACGACCTGCTGCTGCGCGCCTCGCTCGGCAACGGGTTCCGCGCGCCCTCGCTTTACGAGCTTTACGGGCCCTATGGCGACCCGTTGCTCGAACGCGAAGAATCGCGCTCGGCCGAGATCGGGATCGAGAAGCGCTTTGGCGACAAGGCCGCGCTGCGCCTCACGGCGTTCCACCTCAAGGCCGAGAACCTGATCGGGTTTGACAGCGCGGCGACGGTCTGCGGCCAGGACTATGGCTGCTACAATCAGGTCGACGGCGACTCGGAGCGTTCGGGCGTCGAGATTTCGGGCGATTATCTGGTTGCGCCGAAGCTGCGTCTGGGTGGCAGCTACACCTACACCGACAGCTCGATCTCGACGGGCTGGGGCGCGGTGGCCCGCCACGACCTGAGCCTTTTCGCCGATTACGCGATCAACGATGCGCTGTCCTCGACGCTCTCGCTGCAGCATGTCGCCGACCGTCCGAACGGGCTCGCGGATTACACCGTCGCGAACCTCGCGCTTGGCTATGAATTCGCCGAGGGCAAAGAGGCCTATCTCCGCGTCGAGAACCTCTTTGACGAGGAATATCAGCTGACCTCCGGCTATGGCACCTCGGACCGCGCGCTCTATGTTGGGGTCCGTGCGTCGTTCTGAACATATGCTCGCGGGGCTGGCGCTTGTCGCTGGCCTCGCCCAGCCTGTCGCGGCGGATGCGCCGCGGCGGGTGGTTTCGATCAACCTTTGCACCGATCAGCTGGCGATGATGATGGCCGCGCCAGGGCAGCTGGTCTCGGTGTCGAACCTTGCCGCCGATCCCTATTCCTCGGCCATGGCCAAGGAGGCCGAGGCCTATCCCGTCAATCACGGGCTGGCCGAAGAGGTGTTCCTGATGCGGCCCGATCTGGTGCTGGCGGGGCGCTATACCGCCAAGGCCACGGTTGACCTGCTCGAGCGTCTGGGCGTGCCGGTGGTGACGCTGGAGCCTGCGCGCAGTCTGAGCGAAATTCCCGATCATATCCGCATCGTCGGAGGGGCGATCGGCCGTGAGGCTGAGGCCGAGGCGCTGGTTGCGCGGTTCGAGGCCGATCTGGCAGCCCTCTCGGTGCCCGAAGATCAGGTGCTGCCGCTGGCCGCGCTTTACTACGCCAATGGCTACAGCCTTGGCAGCAATTCGCTGGCCGGGCAGGTGCTGGAGGCTGCGGGCTATCGCAATGCCGCCGCCGAGGCGGGGCTGGCGGGGGGCGGCAACCTGCCGCTTGAGGTTCTGATCATGGCGATGCCCGATCTGGTGGTGCGCGGCACGCCCTATCCGGGGCGCTCGCGCTCCGAGGATATCCTGACCCATCCGGCGCTTGATGCGCTGGGGCAGGGCGTCGCCGCCCCGGACCTGAGCGATAACGACTGGATCTGTGGCACGCCGCAGGTGATCCACGCGCTGCGCGGTCTTGTAGACACGCGGAAAGCACTGGAAAAGGCGGGCTCATGACGCGGTGCTATTCCCTGATCCTGATGGCCTTGTTTGCGGCGGTGCTGGTGCTGTTCGCGGGGTCTTTGCTGGTCGGCCCGGCGGCGATCGGGCTGGGCGACTCGCTGGCCGCCTTGTTTCGCGGCGAGGGCGAGATGGTCACGCTGGTGATGCGCGAGGTGCGCCTGCCGCGCGCCATTCTGGGCGTGCTGGTGGGCGTGGCACTGGGGCTTTCGGGGGCGGCAATGCAGGGGCTGTTGCGCAACCCGCTGGCCGAGCCCGGCCTGATCGGCACCTCGGCCTCGGCGGCGCTTGGCGCGGTTCTGGCCTTGCAGACCGGCCTTGCCGCGGCCTTCGCGCTGGCGCTGCCGCTGGCGGCGCTTTTGGGCGCGCTGATCTCGGTTCTCCTGATCCTCGCGCTCGCGGGGCCGCGCGGCGCGATCCAGACGCTGATCCTGGCCGGGATCGGGATTTCCGCGCTCGCCTCGGCGCTGACCTCGCTGGTTCTGAACCTTTCGCCCAACCCCTTTGCCGCCTCCGAGATCATGTTCTGGATGATGGGTTCGCTGGCCGATCGCTCGATGCTGCATGTGGGGCTGGCGGCGCCCTTCATTCTGGGCGGGATGCTGATGATGACGCGGGCCTGGCGCGGGCTGGATGCGCTGACGCTGGGCGAGGATGCGGCGGCCTCGATGGGGGTCGACCTGATGCGGCTGCGGCTCTGGGTGGTGTTCGCGACGGCGGCGATGGTGGGGGCGGCGACGGCGGTCGCGGGCGCGATCGGCTTCGTGGGTCTTGTCGTGCCGCATCTGTTGCGCCGCGCGGTGGGCGCAAGCCCCGCCCGGCTCTTGCCCGCTTCGGCGCTTGGCGGGGCGGCGGTGGTTCTGGCCGCCGATATCGTGGTGCGCGTGATCGCGCCCGACCGCGACCTCAAGCTTGGCGTGCTGACGGCGCTGGTTGGCTCGCCCTTCTTCCTGCACCTGATCCTGCGCCGCCGGAAGGACATCGCATGAGCCCGGTCCTCCAGCTTTCCAGCCTGAGCGTGCGGCGCGGCGAATGCCCGGTCGTCGATCGAGCGGATCTCTCGGTCGCGGCGGGTGAGTTCGTCGGGCTTCTGGGCCCGAACGGCGCGGGCAAGACCACGCTGATGCGCGCGATCCTCGGGCTCTTGCCGTCGAGCGGTGAAAACTCGCTACGCGCGCTTCGCCCCGAGGCACGCGCCCGCCACGCGGCCTTCCTGCCGCAAGAGCGCGAGATCGCCTGGCCGATGCCCGCCGAGGATGTGGTGGCGCTTGGCCGGATGCCGCATCCGGCGGCGACGCCCGCGCAGAACCGCGCGGCGATCGAACGCGCGATCGCGGAAATGGGGCTCGAAGGCCTGCGCCACCGCCCCGCGACCGAGCTGTCGGGCGGCGAAAAGGCGCGCGTGCTGATCGCGCGGGCGCTGGCGCAAGAGGCGCCGGTTCTGCTGGCGGACGAGCCGACTGCGGGGCTCGATCCTGCGGCGCAGATCAGCGTGATGGAGGTGTTTGCCGCCCATGCGCGCGCGGGGGGCACGGTGATCGCCTCGCTTCACGACCTCGGGCTGGCCGCGCGCCATTGCACGCGGCTCGTGTTGATGGCGCGCGGGCGGATCGTGGCCGATGGCGCGCCGCGCGATGTGCTGAGCCCGGAAAACCTTGCCGAGGTGTTCCACCTGCGCGCCCATGTCGACTGGCGCGACGAGGGCCCGATCTTTCAGCCGCTCTCGGTGATCGGCCGATGAAGGTCTCTTGCGCGCAGCCTTGGCTTGCGGCGGATCTGGGTGCGCCGCATCAGGTTCTGTCCTGGTGCCCCTATCGGCCGGGGCTGGTTCTGGCCGAGCGCATCCTTTGGCGCGAGGTGCGCAATGCCGACCTCACCGAAGAATTCGACGCCGAAACCTGGCTCGCCGAAGAGGTCGCGGGGCAGGGCGCGGCGCCGGCGGTCTGTTTCCTGACCTCGCGCGACATTCGCCATCATCACTATCGCAAGGTCACGGTCGAGGGGGTGACGGTCGAGGCGCTGGCCACGGTCGGGCTGGGCAATATCGAGGCGGTCGGGTCGCGCCGCGCCGCGCCGCCCGCAAGCTACGGCACGATCAATATCGCCGTGCAGGTCCATGCCGCGCTGAGCCAGTCGGCGCAGCTCGAGGCGCTCTCGATCATCACCGAGGCGCGCACCGCCGCGATCCTGGCCGAGGGGCACCAGCTGCCCGGTGGCATCGCCTCGGGGACGGGCACGGATTGCATCGCGCTCGCCTCGGCGCAAACCGGCCCCGAACTGGCCTTTGCCGGGCTGCATACCGCGCTTGGCGAGGCGATCGGGCGGGCGGTGCTTGAAGCGGTCTCGGAAGGCGCGCGCACCGAGCAGATCAGCCTCGCGCAGGCGGCGCGCTAAGGCGACCTCGGGAAAAAGTGTTAAGATTTGCATTGCCGTTGCGGCAAATTGCTTTCATCTTCGTCGCAGAGATCATCTCAGCGATCCGGAGTGTGTTTGTGGCAGGTATCAGGAGCGTCTTTTCGGGGGTTGTCGTGCTGGGCCTGATGGCGAGCGGCGCGGCGGCGCGGGCCGAACATCTGCTGACTTTCCTGCGGGCCGATGGCAGCGTCGCGGAGCTTGACGTGGCCGCGTTCGAGGCCTTGCCCCAGCACGAGATCGTCACACATACCAGCGTCACCGACGGGCCGCAGCGGTTCACCGGCCCCTTGATGCGTGACGTGCTTAAGGCTGCCGGGGTCGAGGCGAAATCCGTTCTGGCGATCGCGCTCAACGATTACGAAATCGAGATCCCGACCACGGATTTCACCCGCTTCGACGTTCTCGCGGCCACGGCAATGAATGGCGAGGCGCTGACCCCGCGCGACAAGGGGCCGGTCTGGATCGTCTACCCGCGCGACGATTTCCCCGAGCTCGAAGATATCCGTTATGACTTCCGCTGGGTCTGGCAACTGACCCGCGTCGAGGCGCAATGACGCCGAAACGGCGTCTCCATACGGGCCTTCCCTTCGGGATCGTGCTGCTCAGCCTGGGGCTGCTGATTTTCGGATTGGTGCGGCTGACGACGATTGAAAAGTCGATGCGGCTGAGCCTTGAGGTGAACATGCTCTGGGTCGTCGGGCAGGCCGAGATTGAACTGCTGCGCCTTGATGCGCTGCTCGCGCGGCTGCCGCCCTCGGACCCGGCCATCGCTGAGCGTTTCGACCTTCTGGCGAGCCGTCTGCACCTGCTCGAAGACGGGCCGCAGCAGCGCTATCTTGAGGATATCGGTCAGGCGCAGGCGGTGGCGGCGCCCTCTGCTGCGGTGCTTGCGTTCGACCCGAACCGCGCGCCCCTGACCGAGGCACGTGCGACCGAGCTGGCGCAGGCGCTCGAAACCCTGCGCGAGCCGCTGCACCGCTCGGCGACACGCGCGATGATGTTCGAATGGGAAGGCGTTTCGGAGCGGCTCGAGACCTATCGCGGGGCGGTGACGCAGGTGATCTTGTCGCTCGCTTTGGGGCTTGCAATGGCAAGCTATCTGGGCTGGCGGCTGGTACGTGACCAGCGCGAGTTGCTGCGCGCCGAAGAGCTGCGCCTGAATGCGGTGCGACTGGAGCAGGATCTGCGCGAGGAACGCGCGCAAGGCGCCTATTGGCGCGATTTCGCGGCGGTGGTTTCGCATCAGTTCCGCACGCCGCTGGCGGTGATCGACAGCGCGGCGCAGCGGATCATGCGCCGGCAGGGCACGATCACGCCCACTGAGCAAAGCACGCGACTTGAGACGATCCGAAACACCGTCTCGGACCTGACGCGGCTGGTGGATGCGGCGCTCCTGAGCGGGCAGATCGACAATGACCAGAAGGTCGCCGATTGCGCGCGTCATGATCTTGTCGCGCCGTTGCGGCTGCTGTTGCAGGATCTGGGCGCGCGTCATCCGGGGCGTGCGCTGCGCCTTGAGGCTGAGCGGGAACCGCTTGAGGCCTGGTTCGATCCGGGGCTGACGCTGCATGCGGTGATGAACCTGCTGGAGAACGCGCTGCGCCATTCCTCGGAGGCAGTGGTGCTGCGGATATTCGAGGCCGAGGGGCGGGTCGCCTGCGCGGTGGTCGACAAGGGGCCGGGGATCGCGGCGGAGGATCTTGAACGGATCTTCGACCGGTTCCGGCGTGGGCCGCATGCCGGGGGCGATGGCAGCGGGATCGGGCTCTGGACGGCGCGGCGGCTGGCGCAGTTGCAAGGCGGCACGATCGAGGTCGCAAGCTGGCCCGGGGTCGGGTCGGTGTTCACGCTCTGGTTGCGCGCGCGCGCCCCGGTTGAGGAGGCGGCATGACGACGCCCTGCATTCTGGTCTGCGAGGACGAGGCCTCGCTGCGCGAAGACATCGCGGCCGAGCTGCACGAGGCCGGTTATGAGGTGGTCCGCGCGGTCGACGGGGTGCAGGCGAAGGCCCTGCTGGACGATACGCGGCCCGACCTGATCCTCTGTGATATCTGCATGCCCGGGCTCGATGGGCCGGGGCTGATGGCGCATGTGCGGACCCATCGGCCCGATCTGGCGGATGTGCCATTCCTGTTCCTGACCGCGCTTGGCGCGCGCACGGATATCCTTGCCGGCAAGCGCGCGGGTGCGGATGATTATCTCGTAAAACCAGTGGATTACGAGGTAATGCTCGCCACGATCGCGGCGCATCTGCGGCAAGTGGAACGGGTGCGGGCGGCGGTCGGAGCGCGCCTTGACGAGGCGCGCTCGGCGTTGCGCGCGGCGGTTGCGTCCGGGGGCACCGCGATCGATCGGCTGGCGCCGGGGATCGTTCTTCTGGACGGTGACGGGATGGTGTTGCAGGCCAATGCCGCGGCGCGCGCGCTGTGTAATGACGAGAGCGGCCTGCGCATCGGCACACGTCTGCTTTGCGCCGAGAACTCTCAGCTGCGCGAGGTGGTCGACGGCTGCCTGCGTGGCGATATCCGCGGCGTCGAGCCGGTCAGCGTGCCGCGCAGCGATGGTGCGCGCGATCTGATCTTGCTGGTCGGACCGCTTGCCGGAAAGGCCGAAGGGCAGGCGGCGGTGCTGGTTCTGATCGTCGATCCGGCACAGCGCAACGTGCCCGATAGCGACCTGCTCGCACGGGCCTTTCGGCTGACCCCGACCGAGGCGCGGATCGCCAGCCTTCTGGCCCACGGCCAACGCCCCGACGAGATCGCGCGCGGGCTGGGCATTTCCGGGACGACCGTCACGTTTCACCTCAAGAACCTGTTTTCCAAGACGGAAACCAACCGGCAAAGCGACCTGATCGCCCTGATCCTGTCGCTTCCGCCGGTGCTTCCCCTCTGAACAGGGGGGGCGCACCGCCCCGGTTCATGCCATCCTGAGTCGTATTGAGGCAGCGCGGCAATGAGCACCCGTGAATTCAGGTAACGAGTGCCGCGTTGCGAGACTTTTCAGAAGTGCTTCGGCACGGGATGTTCACATGTGGGATATCTCGATTTCAGATGATATCGGGCTGATGCTCCAGTCGGTCCCTTTCCTGTTGTTGTAATTTGCGGCGCGCGTCGGCCTTGTGTCGGCTTGGGTCGCGGCGACAGGAGCAGGGAACAGGGTCGGTTGGAGCATCGGTGCATTTCCTGTGCGGGCGTCACGGAACAACTCTGGGTCGCTTGCGTGGACTCGGTCGAGCTGTGTGTAAGGAGACCCGCAGCATGAAGGCTGCATTGATTTCTCTGGTATTTCTTGCGGCTTTTGCCGGCCCCGTCGTGGCGCTTGAACCGGGCGGGACGATCTCGGGCGCGGTCGATGGCCAGCCCGTCGAGGCGGCGCTTTGGGCGGGCCAGTCGGATTACGACGATTATGGCACCGGCGGCACCGGCGGGAGCATTTCTCTGATGGCCGCGGATCTGTTGCCTGCGGCGGGGTTTGGCACCACCGCGATCGGGATCGAGGCGTCCAACTTCGCCAATGGTCCCTATTACAACGTGACGGTGATCGTCCTGAGCAAGACCGAGCAGGGCACCGCCTATTACGCGGAACTGGAAAGCGGCCTGGTCTGGACGCCCGAGGAAATGCGCTTCGACGGCGAGATGATGGCTGTTTCCGGGACGCTCGAAGGCACGCTGACGCGCGGCCCCCTGTACAGCCGTGAGCGCGATGCTTCGGTGACGATGCCGATGTCGCTGCGCGTCGAGGCGGTGGTGCCGCGGATCGAATGAGCACGGTTGATAAGGCTTTCCTGTCAGGGCGGGGGAATGTGATGCGACGGTTTACGGCGGCATTGGTTTTCTGTGGGGCGCTTGGTGGCCCGGCCCTGGCCGAGACCTCACCGTTCTGCGGTGAGACCGGGTCGGATGTCTGGCCCGCGCAGGCGCAGGCGATGGTCGGGGCCTGGACGATCCGGCACATGGCGGGCTGGGTCGAGATGGGGGGCATGGTGATGCCGTTCCCTTCCGACCCTGCGGCGGATGAGGTGTTCATTTCGGTCGAAGGGGCCGAGATGGTTCTGGATCACCCCGAGGCGCAGCAGCCGATGGTGATGCGCCGCGCCGAGGAGCCGCGTTGGACGGGGTCGGACAAGGCGCGCCCGGCGCCCGGTGCCAAGGACCCGCTGCTCAAGCCCGACGATGCGGCGCTGGCGGTCGCGGGCTGCGACCAGCTCGAATTGCCGCGCGTGATCGGCAACTCGACCGCCACCGTGGATGGCGCGCAGATGACCTTCACCATGCGGCTGATGCTGCTGGACCCGAATACGCTTTACGGGGCGTTTCAGGCCGATGTGGTGGCCAATGGCGTTCCGGTCGTCGCGCGCCGGGCGGTGCTGCTGAACCGGGCGAACCCATGAGGGGCGCGCTGAAACTCATGCCCCTTGTGCTGGCGCTTGGCCTCGGCCTGCCCCTGAGCGCCGCGCCCGTCGATCCCTGCGCGACGCTGCAGGATCTGCTGCAACAGATCGACGAGGCGCTGAGCCGCGACGAGGTGGGCACGCCCGTCGCGCAGGTCGATATGCTGCGCATCAAGCTGGCGGCGACGAAGGCGGGGCTTGGCATTTCGGATGCGCGCGACAGCTGGCCCGACCCGCGCAGCAAGCCCTCGGCTCGCGCGGTGTCGGCGGCCGCGAAAGGGCCCGAAGGCGGCCCGTTCGATGCGGTCTTTGCCGCGCAAACGCTGCGGCGCGAGGGGCCGGTTCTGGCCGAAGGCCTGGCCGCGGGATGTCCGGGCGCCGCGCTGCCGCCACGCTACTTCGCGCAATGAACGAGGTACCCCGATGATCCCGACCTCCGAAATCGACCCGCGCATCGCCGCGCATCTTTTGCCCGGAGAGCAGGTGCTCTGGCAGGGTGCGCCGCGCAAGGGCACCTTCTTTGGCCCGCCGCAATTCGCGGTCTTGGGCGGGCTCGTGGCGGTTGGGGTTGCGCTGGCGGCAGGGCTTCTGGATGGCGCCTTTCCCGCGCTTGCCGGGTCGAGCGACGCAATGCGTTACCTGCCCGCCTTGGCCGCAATTGTGGCCGCCGCGCTGATCGCGCAGCGCGACTGGATGCGGCGCGGCCCGCTCTGGAGCTATGCGATCACCGACCGGCGGCTGCTGTCGATCCTTGGGGGCAGGGTGGTGCGCAGCCTCACGCCCGCAGAACTCGACCAGACGCGGCTGGAGATCGAGGGCGATACGGTTTACTGGGCGCGCTCGCCGCGCAAATCCGACGATCATGGCGTGCCGGACGGGTTTCGGCGCGGCCCGGATCATCCGCTGATCGGCTTTCATGGCCAGGACGACCCGAACGCGTTGCGCCAGCGGATCAGGGCGTGGCGCACGGGGCTGACGGCGTCGAAGGTCGCACAGACGCAGGCGTTTCTGACGGAAGCGCCAGAGCCCGCACCGATGCCTGCCGAAGCCGCGACGCCGGCTGCCGCGCCCGAGACCGAGACCGAACCCGGTTGGTATCTGCATGGCGAAACCGGCGTGTCGCTGCGCGTGCCCGAGGGATGGGAGGTCACCGTGTGCCAGCGTACGGCGAAGAAAGTGCCGTTGCTCGGGACCGTGATGAATGAAAGCGAGCCGCAGCCTTATAGCGGCCCCGCAGGCTGGAACCTGCTGCGCGCGCAGGGCGCGCCGGATGTGCTGTTCAACCTCTATCTGCGCCCGGGCGGGATCGAGAAGACATTGCAAGAGATCGTCGGTGATCGCTGGAGCGGACTTGCGGGGCTGCGCCTGCTCGACCAGGAGCCCGACCTTGTTCTGCCCGGTGGCTATCGCGGCTTTGCGCTGCGGCGGCTCGGGCCGGGGGCGCAGGCTGCCAGATCCGAGGAGGCTCCGGAGACCGTTCTGCATCAGGCCTGGCTGACGAATGGCCAGTTCACGCTTGAGGTTCAGGCCAGCTCGCCCCTGGATCACCCGGTCTACGACGCGGCGATCACGAAAATGATGCACGGGATCAGCGCGTAGCACCGACTGCGCCGGACCCGAAGGCCGTCGATTTGGGCGGAAGCTTTTAGCGCTCGGAAGTCGGGCTGAAACCTTGAGATAGGCGGCTGCATCGCCTAAGGTTTCCATACGTAATTGTCCAAAGTGTATTGAGCGTAAAGGATTTTGCCATGCCGAAACCGACGAAGGGTGGGAATGACACCGGAAGCGATACCGGAGGCACCACGCTCCGCGGCACGCGCGGCGACGATACGCTGATCTCGACGGCGGGGGATGACATCGTCAGGGGATCGTCGGGAACGGATACGCTGGTCCTCGATGGCTCGGTCTGGGATTACGACTGGTCGCGCTCGATCGAGAAGGGCATAGACTGGAAGCTGACCGATACTTCGGGCGGCACCGGGGTCGACCTTCTGAGCGGCATCGAAATCCTGCAATTCAACGACGCGACCATCGTTCTGGGCGAAGACCTGCCGATGGAAATCACCGGGGTGCCCGAAACCTTCGCGGTGACCGAGGATGAGAGTGGAACCTTTTCGTTCATGGTCCGCGATCTCGACGATAATAGAGTTGCAGTAAAGGTGGGTTCGCCGATTGGGACCTCGACCGGAACGACCGAATACGGCCGGATCACTGTTGACTACAACACTGACAGCTTTACCAACGGCGATTACAAATCGGGCCCACAGTCGAAGCAGATAGTCTATGACTTCACCTTCAAATATAACGAGGCGGGCGCGTCTTTGGCCGAGGGTGAGGTCTGGATCGAGACGGTGACGCTTTATGTGACCACCACCTCGACCGAGGATTTCTTTGGCTACACGGCCACGGAGACCCGCGAGGTGACGTTCGATCTGGTCGTCACCGGCGTGAATGACGCACCGACAATTCGCGGCACTGCATCCTTCGTGGCCGACGATACCGGGGAATGGCGGTTCGATCTGTCCGCGCTCGGGTCTGATATCGACAGTGACGATGACGGTTCGACGCTCGATTACGAGGTCGTTTCGATCACGCAGACTTACGGTAATTACAGGTTCCCCTTCGGCATTTCGACCGAAGGCAGTTCGTTGGTCATTTCTCCTGAGGGGCTGCCTGTCGGGTTTGCCTCTGACGAAGAAAGTTGGGCCAAGGTGGAATTGCGTGCCGTCGACAGCCATGGGGCGGTTTCCGCAGGCACTGTGACCGTTGATGTGACCATGCACGGAACCGCGACGAGCTCGGTGCGCGCCTCTGTCCTGGGGCCAGATGGCGAGATCGACCTATCCTCGATCAGTTTCGATCCCGCGGATATTCTCGATTACGGGACCAAAACGTTATTTGGCATCCTCTACACCGACCCGGCACAGGTCGCGCCGATGCTGGAATACACGCTCGGGGATGACACGCGCTATATCAGCGCCGGGGGGATTGGGGGCTATACGCTCAATACTGACGAAACAGCCGAAAGTCGACTGGGGCTGGGTGCCGATACGCTGGTTTTCGAGCTGACTAATCCGCTCCAACAGTTTTTCGCCCTGAATGAGATCGACACCGGCTGGGGCGAGGATGTCGTGATCCTGCAGATGCTGGGCGCTGACGAGATGCTTTTCTACGGCAGTTCCATCGACACCGGCGCGCAGAGCGATCAGGTGGTGATCCGGGCTGATGCCATGACCCGTGCATGGTTCAGTCCCGAGATCGATACCGACTCGGGCCATGACGTGGTGGACCTTCATCTCACCTATAACGGCGCGTTGTCGGGTGAATTGAGGTCGGACGCGAGCATTTATCTCGGGAGCGGCGACGACCGTCTGAGTTTCGTTCTGGAAAGCGACCCGTCGGTCGAACTGGCGACCAAGGTGAGCCTGAAAATCTTTGGTGAAGATGGTGATGATGTGATCCATGTTGATACCTCGACGATCACCTCGCTCTATATTCCGCCGTTTGAGGGGCCGGGAGACGATCTGACTCAATTCTACCCAGGAGGCACCGAAGGCGTCATTTCGCTTGGAGCAGGCGACGACACCCTGTCGCTGGCGCTGAACGCCCCGGCTCCGGGCTCGACATCGCGTCTGTCTGTTTATGGGAGCTATGTGGATAGCGCAGACGAGTATGACAGGGTGATCCTGCTCGAACTGAATGCCTCGGATCTTACCATGGCCGCTGTGACAGATGAATCCGGTCGGTCGGGCATTTCCCTGACCGCGGGCGATGGGCGGTATATCGATCTCTACAATATTGACGAGCTGATCTTCGCGGATGGTGAGACTTGGCTGCTCTGAGGACGCCCGGGATCGGAGCAACCATGCGTTTCTTAAAAGGTGCGCACCGCGCGCAATGAAAAACTCCGGCGGAAGCCCGCCGGAGTTGATTTAGCCCATATATCCCGAAGCCAGCTTAGCTGCGCGGCTTGAGGTTTTCCGGATCGTAGAGCGGCGCGTAGCCGACACCCGCGACTTCGACCGGGTAGGTCTCGTCGAAATAGGTGACGTTCAGCTTGCGGCCGACCTGGCAGTAATCCCAGGGCAGATAGGCCAGCATGATATTTTTGCCGATCGTCGGACCGAAGGCCTGCGAGGTGGTGTAGGAGCGCCGGCCCAGTTCGTCGATCAGAACTTCGCCGGTTTCCGGGTCCATCACCGGCATGGTGTTCACCGGGTAGCGCGCGACGCCCTTGCTGTCGATATTGTCGGTCATCACCAGCGTGCAGAGCATCGCGGGCTGGTGCTCGCGCGCGCGGTATTCGAGGTGCTTCGCCTTGCCGCGGAAATCGGCCTCCTTGA
This sequence comes from Pseudothioclava arenosa, assembly GCF_002358085.1. GTDB lineage: Bacteria > Pseudomonadota > Alphaproteobacteria > Rhodobacterales > Rhodobacteraceae > Pseudothioclava > Pseudothioclava arenosa. Next base: position 200,922 of record NZ_NTJD01000004.1, on the reverse strand, counting down.
CCTTCGGGCGCGCAAGATCGGCTTCCAGAAGGTTGTACTGCGTATGCAGGTCGGCGTTTTGCAGGCGAAGCGATTTCTCCAGACGGCGCGAGTTCGCATAGGTCTCGACACCCATGGCCATCACGCCAACGCCGCGCAGCGCGTCCCAGACGGCAAGGCCGTCCTCGTAGCGCATGTGCAGCTCCCAGCCTTGTTCGCCGACGTAAGAGATGCGGAAGGCCGAGACCTTCTTGCCCGCGATTTCGATGGTCTTGATCGCCGCGAAGGGGAAGTTCTCTTTTTCCAGCATCTCCGGGTCCGCGACCACCTTTTTCAGGTTCTCGCGGGCGTTCGGGCCCCAGATGCCGATGGTGGTGAAGTCTTCGGTCACGTCAGTGATGGTGACGTCAAGCCCCATGTCCTGCGCCATGCGCTGCATGTAGATCAGGTCACGCGGGCCGGCATCGGCACCATTCACCAGGCGGCAGCGGTCTTCCATGCGGAACACGGTGAAGTCGGCGCGCACGTTGCCTTCGTCATCGAGCATGTGGGTGTAGATCCCCTTGCCGATGTTGTTGTCGCCGCCGACTTTTGCCGCGCAAAGATATTCCATCAGCGCCACGTGATCGGGGCCCGCGATGTCGGTCATATGGAAGTGCGACAGGTTGATGATCGCGCAATCCGCGCTCATCTCCAGTTGCTCGGCGTTCGATACGCGCCAGAAGTGGCGGTTGTCCCACTCGTTTTCGCGAACCGGAACCTGATCGGCATATTTCTCCAGCAGGTGCTCGTTGGCGGCGTAGCCATGCGCGCGCTCCCAGCCGCCGAGTTCCATGAAATAGCCGCCCAGCTCAACCTCGCGCTCATAGAAGGGCGAGCGACGGATGCCGCGACCGTTGCCGAAAGGCTCGCGCGGGTGCACCGGCGGGTTGTAGATCTTGGCGGCGGTTTCCTCGCAGCGGCCCCAGATGAAATCTTCTTTCAGCTGGAAGTCGTTGAAGCGCGAATAGTCGATGGCGTGATGGTCGATATGGGTGCGCCCGTCGGTCATCCAGTCGGCGATCAGCTTGCCCATGCCGGGGCCGTCCTTGACCCAGATCGCGACGGCATACCACAGCCCGCGCAGCTTGCGGCTTTCGCCCATCGAGGGGCCGCCGTCGGTGGTGGTCTGCAGCAGCCCGTTGAACGAGTGGCTTTCGTTGAAGCCAAGCTCGGCCAGGATCGGCGTCAGCTCCATCGCGCGTTCCAGCGGCTCGATCACATCGTCCAGCACGAGATCGCGCATCGAGGGCGAGAGGCGGGATTGTTCCTTTTCGAGGATGTCGCGCGGGTGAACCATCCGCACGTCTTTCTCGTAATAGTAACCCCATTCCATCTGGCCGCCTTCGGTCGTGGCCGGGTCGCCAGTGTCGCGCATATAGGCCGAGTTGCCCTGATCGCGCAGCAGCGGGCGGCCGATTTCGAGGCCGGTGCCGGCGAACTCGTCATAGGGCCCGAAGAAGGTTAGCGGGTGGTCGACCGGCATCACCGGCAGGTCTTCGCCCGCCATCTCGGCGATCAGGCGCCCCCAGAGACCGGCGCAGACGACGACATAATCGGCCATGATCGTGCCGCGGGTCGTTTTTACGCCCTTGATGCGGCCATCCTCGACGATCAGCGACAGCGCGGGGGTGTTGGCGAAAGCCTTCAGCTTGCCGGCCTTTTCGCCCGCATCCACGAGCTTGCCCGCAACCGTCTGCGAGCGCGGGATCACGAGCCCCGCATCCGGATCCCACATCGCGCCCTGGATCTGATCTTCTTCCAGCAGCGGGAATTTTTCCTTGGCCTCGGCCGGGCTGATCATCTTCACGCGGGTGCCGAAGGCGCGGCCCGAGTCGCAGCGGCGCTTGAGTTCCTGCATCCGCATGTCATCGCCGACGCGCGCGACTTCGAGCCCGCCGATCCGCGAGTAATGGCCCATTTTCTCATAGAAATCGACCGAGTACATGGTGGTCCAGGTGCTCAGCAGGTCGTGGCTCGTGCAATAGCAGAAGTCCGAGGCGTGGCCGGTCGAACCGATATCGGTGGGAATGGCGGACTTGTCGATGCCGACGATATTGTCCCAGCCGCGCTCGATCAGGTGGTGCGCGACCGAGGCGCCGACGATGCCGCCAAGACCGACGATGACGACATTTGCGCGTTCAGGAAACGAAGACATGTGTGATTCCAGTCGTTCTAGGAGTTTGGGTTTCAGAGTATTCCCGGACAGGACCGCTACTATGGTCCAACCGGCGTTTGCAGCACAAAAAACGACCGGCGCGCGCCAGAAGAGAACGCTATCGGCGGTGCGGCACGCGCATTCGACATCGCCCTCAGCGCCGCGGAGCACCGGATACGCGATTTCTTCGGGGTTTCAGGTTTGCCGGCTTAGTCGTCTCGACCGACGGCGCCGCGAAGATCGCGGGGCAGGGATGCGACGCGTGGATCTGGCGGTGTCGCTCGCGCGGGCGCTCCGACTTCGGGGCCGGCTGAGAGATGTCGCCCGTGCCGGGCGCCGCAGACCACATGCTCGAAACCCGACGAGTTTGTAATGTGTCGTCTGGGCGTTTCCGCATGGGCGGAGGAACAGGTTCCGCAAGCCCGTTACAGGGTGCGTGAAAGCGGTTCGGCCACAAGGTCAACGTATGTCGTATAATCTATGTTATGTCATATAAACGCCAATCCAGCGGCTGTTACGGCAGCAATATCGTGCTTCCGGTCGTCTTGCGCCCCTCCAGCGCCGCATGGGCCTGGGCCACGTCTTCCAGCTTGAAGCGCTGTGCGATCTCAATCTTGACCTTGCCCGATGCGATCATACCAAACAGATCCGCTGAGGCTGCTTGCAGCCAGCCAGGTTCGGCGATGTGATGAAACAGCGTCGGACGCGTCAGCCGCAGCGAGCCGACCGAGAGATCGTTGATCTTGAAATCCGTGACCGGCCCGGAGCTTTGCCCAAAGCACACGAGCGTTCCGAATTTGCGCAAGACTTTCAGTGATTTCGACACCGTATCTTGTCCAACCGAGTCATAGACGGCGGCGACGCCAGCCCCCTTGGTCATATCCATCACCGCCTCCGCGAAATCCGTGCTGCGATAGTCGATGACCTCGGCATAGCCATGCGCCGCCGCCAATGCGCATTTCTCGGGGCCTCCGGCCGTGCCGATGGCCCGCACGCCCTTCGCCGCAAGCCACTGGCCGGCGATCAGACCAACGCCACCGGCTGCTGCGTGAAAAAGTACGGTTTCTTCGTTGGTTACGGGATAAGAGTGATGCAGAAGATAATGCGCGGTCAGGCCCTTGAGCATCGCTGCTGCGGCAGTTTCGTCGGAAATCTCATCCGGGATCGGCACGACCTGCGCGGCCTTGATCGCACGATGGGTCGCATAGGCACCGTTGGGCAGCGTATAGGCCACGCGTTGGCCAACCTGCAGATCAACGCCCTCGCCCACGGCCTCGATCACGCCCGCGGCCTCGCATCCGGTAACCAGATCACGCTCAACCGGCCAAGGGTAAAGTCCTGTCCGAAAATAAACATCAATGAAATTCAATCCGATAGCGGAATGTTTTACAGTGACCTCGCCAGCGCCGGGTTGCGGCGGATCGATCTCGATGCGGCGGAAATTCTCGGTGCCGCCCGGCGCTGAAATGGCGATCGCGTAGCCCATGGCTTACTCCTCTTCGTTCAGGAAGGCGGCATCGACGGGGATGCGCAGCCCGTTGAGCAGATGGTTGGTTTTTCCGGCGGAGCTGACCACGCGCAGGAAATCGGCGAATTCTGCCTCGGTCATGCCCTTGGAGCGCGCGGCGGCGAGGTGGGAATGCGTGCAGTAGTCGCAGGAATTCGAAATGGAAACAGCGGCATAGATCATTTCCTTCACCTTCGGCTCAAGCGCTGAAGGCGTCGCCATGACCGCTTTTACCTCGGCCCAGGTTGCCGCCAGAAGATCCGGGTCAAAGGCCAGGTAACGCCAGACGTTGTTGATGAAATCGGTCCCGCGGGTCGCACGAATATCATCGAATACGGCTTTGACTTTCTGGTCTTTTTCGGGGTCGGAAGGCGGTTTGATCGTGGCCATGGGTCGCTCCTTTGCCGCGCAGGATGTCAGCCCGCCCTACCCGCGTCAATCGCCCCCGGAAGATAGCTGCCACCTAGCGCGATGATCTCGGCCCAGAGACGTTCGGCGAGCGCACGCCGATAACCGTTCAGCGGACGCACGAGGAACCAGTGCCGCTCGATCGGCAACCCGGGCGCGGACAGCTCGACAAGGCGTCCGGTGGCCAGCTCGTCCATTACCGTGTGCAAGCTGAGAAAGGCGATGCCGAGCCCCGCCATCACCGCCTGTTTGATCGTCTCGTTCGAGTCCATCTCCAACGTGTCATAGGTCGCCCCGTCGCCGATCCGATCGAGCCAGCGGCTCATCAGAATGCGCGTGCCCGAGCCCTCTTCACGCGACAGGAAGGTTTCGGCAAAGAGCGCCTCCTTCGTGATATCGGTGCCCGCCAACGGGTGATCGGGCGCGGCGACAAGCCCGTGGGGATGCGCGCCAAGCGGTGCGGCCTCGACCTCGGGGCGGCGCGGCGGGCGGCCCATGATCGCCAGATCAAAGGCGCCGCGCTCAAGCCCCTCGATCGTCGCCTCGCGGTTGCCCACACGCAGGGTGATCTCAATGTCGGGGTGGCGTTCCTGCAGCCGCTTGACCAGGCGCGGCGCGAAATATTTCGCCGTCGAGACCACGCCAAGCGTCACCCGGCCCGCCTGCCCCCGCGAAAGCGCCGCGAGATTGGCGCCAGCCTGCGACAAAGCGTCCTCGATCTTGTGCGCGGTCTCGCGCAGCGCCTGCCCCGCCTCGGTCAGCTCGGACCCCGCGCCATCCTCGGCCCGGCGCAGGAGCTTCACCTGCAGCAAATCCTCCATCCCCTTGATTTGCGCATGAATTGCAGGCGTCGAGAGGCCCAGCAATTCGCCCGCCGCGGCCATCGTGCCGCCGCGCGCCACCGCATCGAGGGCGCGCAATTGCTTGAGTGTCAGGGCGTCGATCCGGGGCATTTCGAGAAACCTGAATGGATATTCTGAATTATTAAATTTCATAAAATTCCATCTCCGGCAATGCTCGGTTCAAATTCACATCGTTTTTTAGGAGGAGGAGCGATGTCACTTGATCTTGACGGTCTCGGGCTGGCGCCTGATCTGGCCGATGTGATGACCCGGCTGGCAGCGACCGGCGCCGAGCTTGCCCTGCGGATCGCCCGCGGCTCGATCGAAGCCGATCTGGCGGCGAGTGCCGGGACGAATGCGGGCGGCGACGGGCAGAAGGCGCTCGATGTGATTGCCGACGAGGCGTTCATGGCGGCGCTGCGTGGCTCGGCGGTGGCGTTCTATGCCTCCGAGGAGCAGGACGACATCGTCGCGATGGGCACCGGCACGCTGGCGCTGGCGATCGACCCGCTCGATGGCTCGTCGAATATCGACGTGAATATCTCGATCGGCACGATCTTTTCGATCTTCCCGGTGGCGGCGACGCCCGAGGCGAACTTCCTGCGTCCGGGCCACGAGCAGATCGCGGCGGGTTACATCCTGTATGGCCCGCAGGTGATGTTGGTCGCGAGCTTTGGACAGGGCGTGCAGCAATGGGTTCTGGACCCGGTGCGGCGCGAGTTCGTGCGGATTCACGACGTGCGCCCCCTGCCCCTCGAAACCTCGGAATTCGCGATCAACGCGTCGAATTATCGCCATTGGCCGGCGCCGGTGCGCGCCTTCATCGACGATCTGGTGGCGGGAGCCGACGGGCCGCGCGGGCGCAATTTCAACATGCGCTGGATCGCCTCGCTGGTGGCGGAGACGCATCGCATCCTGACCCGCGGCGGCGTGTTTCTTTACCCCGCCGACAAGCGCAAGGGCTACGAGCGCGGGCGTCTGCGGCTGCTCTATGAATGCGCGCCGATCGCGATGCTGATCACGCAGGCGGGCGGCGCCGCAACCGATGGCGCGGACCCGATCCTCGGCGCCGTGCCCGACGGTCTGCACGCGCGCACCGGCTTTGTCTTTGGTACCGCGGCCAAGGTCGCCCGCGTCGCCGCCTATCACGACCTGCCCGAGGATGAAGCCTCGGCGCTGTTTTCCACCCGCGGCCTGTTCCGGAGCTGATCCATGTCGACGAAATTCCCCATCATCTCGGTTGTCGGGTCCTCGGGCGCGGGCACCTCGACGGTGAAGACCACCTTCGAGCAGATCTTTCGCCGCGAGGGCATCTCGGCGGTCTCGATCGAGGGGGATGCGTTCCACCGTTTCAACCGCGCCGACATGAAGGCGGAGCTGGAGCGGCGTTCGGCGGCGGGGGATGCGGGGTTCTCGCATTTCTCCTACGAAGCCAACGAGTTGGGCGAGCTGGAGCGGGTGTTTCGCGACTATGGAGAAACCGGCGCGGGCCGCACGCGTCACTATGTCCATGACGACAAGGAGGCCGAGAAATACGGTGTCGCGCCCGGCAATTTCACCGATTGGGGGCCCTTTGCCGAAAGCTCGGATCTGCTGTTCTACGAGGGGCTGCATGGCTGCGTGGTGAATGACGAGGTGAACCTCGCGGCGCTTGCCGACCTCAAGATCGGGGTCGTGCCGGTGATCAACCTCGAATGGATCCAAAAGATCCACCGTGACCGCGCCAGCCGCGGCTACACCACCGAAGCCGTCACCGACACGATCCTGCGCCGCATGCATTCCTATGTGAATTGCATCTGCCCGCAATTCACCCAGACCGACATCAACTTCCAGCGCGTGCCTGTGGTCGATACCTCGAACCCGTTCATCGCGCGCTGGATCCCGACGCCCGACGAAAGCCTCGTGGTGATCCGCTTCAAGAACCCGCGCGGCATCGACTTCCCCTATCTCACGCAGATGATCAACGGCTCGTGGATGAGCCGCGCCAATTCCATCGTGATCCCGGGCAACAAGCAGGACCTGGCAATGCAGCTGATCCTGACGCCCCTGATCGAGCGGCTCGTGCGCGACGCAAGGCGCGGGCGGCTCGGCTGACCGAAGAACCCGGGGGCCACGGCCCCTGCCCCGTGCGGCCCGATCCGCGCGCACCGCTTTCCGCGGGCTCTGCCCGCATGGCTGAACGAATGAGGACAACATGGCCCTGATCACCCTTCGCCAGATGCTCGATCACGCTGCCGACCAAGGCTATGGCGTGCCGGCGTTCAACATCAACAACATGGAACAGGGGCTGGCGATCGTGCAGGCGGCGGCGGAGTGCGACGCGCCGGTGATCTTGCAGGCCTCGCGCGGCGCGCGCTCCTACGCGGGCGATATCATGCTGCGCCACATGGTCGCCGCGCTGGCCGAGATGTTCCCCGCGATCCCGATCTGCATGCATCAGGACCACGGCAATAACGAGGCCACCTGCATGAGCGCGATCGGTCATGGCTTTACCAGCGTGATGATGGACGGCTCGCTGGAGGCCGACATGAAGACCCCAGCGAGCTATGACTACAACGTCACCATCACCGAGCGCGTGAGCCGGATGGCGCATTGGGTCGGTGCCTCGGTCGAGGGCGAGCTGGGCGTTCTGGGCAGCCTTGAAACCGGCGAGGCCGCCGCCGAGGATGGCAGCGGCGCCGAGGGCAAGCTCGATCATTCGCAGCTCTTGACCGACCCCGATCAGGCCGCCGATTTCGTGCGCAAGACCAAGGTGGACGCGCTGGCCATCGCCTGTGGCACCTCGCATGGCGCCTATAAGTTCAGCCGCAAGCCCGATGGCGAGATCCTCGCCATGGGCGTGATCGAGGCGATCCACGCGAAGCTGCCCGACACCCATCTGGTGATGCATGGCTCGTCTTCGGTGCCGCAGGAGTTGCAAGACATCATCAACGCATTCGGCGGCGAGATGCCCCAGACCTTCGGCGTGCCGCTCGAGGAAATCGTGCGCGGCATCCGGATGGGGGTGCGCAAGGTCAATATCGACACCGATTGCCGGATGGCGATGGCCGGTCAGTTCCGCCGCGTCGCCACCCAATCCCCGCGCGAGTTCGATCCGCGCAAATTCCTGATCCCGGCGATGGACGCGCTGCGCGACCTCTGCCGAACCCGCTTCGAGGCCTTCGGCACCGCCGGCCAGGCCCACAAGATCTCCGTCATCCCGATGGACGACATGGCGCGGCGCTACGCCAGCGGCGCGCTCGACCCCAAAACCGCCTGATTTGAAGGGAGAAAATCATGGATCAATCCAATCGCTACGCGCGCCTCGACCTGAATGAGGCCGATCTGATCGCCGGTGGCCGGCATGTGCTGGTGGCCTATGTCATGCGCCCGAAAGCCGGCTATGGCTATCTGGAAACGGCCGCGCATTTCGCCGCCGAAAGCTCGACGGGCACCAATGTCGAGGTCTCCACCACCGACGATTTCACCCGCGGCGTCGATGCGCTGGTCTATGAGATCGACCCTGAGAAAGAGCTGATGAAAATCGCCTATCCGGTTGATCTCTTTGATCGCAACATCACCGACGGGCGCGCGATGATCTGCTCGTTCCTGACCCTCGCGATCGGCAACAATCAGGGCATGGGCGATGTGGAATATGCCAAGATGCACGATTTTTACGTGCCGCCGGATTACCTGCGCCTGTTCGATGGGCCCTCGACCACGATCGCCGACATGTGGCGCGTGCTGGGGCGACCGCATGTGGATGGTGGCTTCATCGTCGGCACGATCATCAAGCCCAAGCTCGGGTTGCGCCCGCAGCCCTTTGCCGACGCCTGCTATGATTTCTGGCTGGGCGGCGATTTCATCAAGAATGACGAGCCGCAGGGCAACCAGACCTTTGCCCCGATGAAAGAGACGATCCGGCTGGTCTCGGATGCGATGAAGCGCGCGCAGGACAAGACCGGGCAGGCCAAGCTGTTCTCGGCCAATATCACCGCCGACGATCCGTTCGAGATGATCGCGCGGGGCGAGTTCATCCTCGAAACCTTTGGCGAAAACGCAGATCACGTGGCCTTCCTGGTCGATGGCTACGTCACCGGCCCGGCCGCGATCACCACCGCGCGCCGCCGCTTCCCGCGCCAGTACCTGCACTACCACCGCGCGGGCCATGGCGCCGTGACCTCGCCGCAGTCGATGCGCGGCTACACCGCCTTTGTGCTCTCGAAAATGGCACGGCTGCAGGGCGCCTCAGGCATTCACACCGGCACCATGGGCTTTGGCAAAATGGAGGGCGAGGCCGCCGACAAGCTGATGGCCTATATGATCACCGACGACGTGGCCGAGGGGCCCTATTTCCGCCAGGAATGGCACGGGATGAAGCCCACGACGCCGATCATCTCGGGCGGCATGAATGCGCTGCGGATGCCGGGCTTCTTTGCCAACCTCGGGCATTCGAACCTGGTGATGACGGCGGGCGGCGGCTCGTTCGGGCATATTGACGGGCCGGCGGCGGGCGCGACCAGCTTGCGTCAGGCCGAACAATGTTGGAAACAGGGGGCAGATCCGGTGGAGTTCGCCAAGGATCACAAGGAATTCGCCCGCGCGTTTGAAAGCTTCCCGCAGGATGCGGACAAGCTCTATCCCGGCTGGCGCGAGGCCCTTCGCATCAACTCCGCCGCATAAGCCCATGACAGGCGGGCGTTTTTGCGCCCGCCGCCCTGCCCCAAAGGCCCGACCGAAAGGACCGCCCGATGACCGCTTTCGACCGCAAGATCAAGATTGCGCCCTCGATTCTGAGCGCCGATTTCGCCGATTTCGGCCGCGAGATTCAGGCCATCGAGGCCGAGGGCGCCGATTGGGTGCATGTCGATGTGATGGACGGGCATTTCGTCCCGAACCTGACCTTCGGCCCGCCCGCCGTCGCGGCCTTCCGCAAGCATGTGAAGACCTTCATGGACGTCCACCTGATGATCGCGCCGGTGGACCCCTATATCGAGGCCTATGCCGAGGCGGGCGCCGACATGATCACGGCCCATGTCGAGGCCGGTCCGCACATTCACCGTACGCTGCAAGCCATTAAGGCGACTGGAAAAATGGCGGGCGTCAGCCTCAACCCCGGCACCCCGGCGGAGGCCGTGGCCGATGTGCTGGATCTGGTCGACATGGTGCTGGTGATGACGGTGAACCCGGGCTTCGGCGGGCAGAAATTCATCCATTCCGGCGTCGATAAAACCCGCAAGATCCGGCAAATGATCGGCGATCGTCCGATCCACATCCAGATCGACGGCGGGGTCACCACCGAAACCGCGCCCCTCGTCGCGGCGGCGGGCGCCGATGTGCTGGTCGCGGGTTCGGCCGTGTTCAAAGGCGGCTCGGTCTCCAACCCCGGCGTCTACGGCGAGAATATCCGCGCGATCCGCGCCGCCGCCGAGGCGGCCCAAGGCTGATTTCCGCGCGTTCGGGCCCCGGCGTTGGGAGGCGCCTGCCCTAACCGCTTGCCCTGCGACAATCCGTCATTCATATTCGCATGCGTGAATATACCTGTAGGGAGGACAGGACGATGAATCTCACGCGACGGACGATTCTGCGTGGCGCCATGGGAGGCGCGCTGACGCTGGGCGCTTCAAGCCTTTTGCCGCGCCGCAGCTTTGCGGCTTCGACGCTGGCTCTGGGCTCTGCGATGCTCGACACGCTTTCAGATGGCAATCTGGTGCTGCCGCTGTCCTTTGTCACTCCGCATGACGGCGCGGCGGCGAAGCTGGCCGAGCTGGGCGTGACCGGCGATCAGGTCGAGCCGCCCTGCAACGTCACGCTCTATCGCGACGGCACCAACACGGTGCTGTTCGATGTGGGCGCGGGCCCCGATTTCATGCCGACGGCGGGCAAGCTGGGCGAGGCGCTGGATGCGCTTGGCGTCTCGGCGGAAGAGGTCACCCATGTGATCTTTACCCATGCCCATCCTGACCATCTCTGGGGCGTGCTGGACGATTTCGACGAGCCTCTGTTCACCAATGCGACCCATATGATGGGCGCGGCCGAGATGGATTACTGGCTGAACCCGGAAACCGTGAACACGATCGGCACCGAGCGTCAGAGCTTTGCCGCGGGTGCGCTGCGCCGGCTGGAAATCCTCAAGGATCAGATCGAGACCTTCGAGCCCGAGGCTGAGCTTTTGCCCGGCATTCGTGCCCATGCGAGCTTTGGCCACACGCCGGGCCACATGGCCTTCGAGGTCGCGCAGGGCAGCAATTCGGTGATGATCGTGGGCGACGCGATCGGCAACGGGCATCTGGCCTTTGCCGTGCCGGATTGGGTGTCGGGTTCGGATCAGGATGCCGAGATGGGCGTTGCGACGCGGCTGTCGCTTCTGTCGATGCTGGCCGAACGCAAGATGGCGATGATCGGCTATCACCTGCCCGGCGGCGGCATCGGCATGGTCGAGGCGGCGAATGGCGCCTATCGCTTCGAGCCGGAGGTGTAAGCGGATGAAACAGTTTCTTGCTGCCCTGCCCTTCGTGATGGCCCTGCCCACTCTGACGCAGCCCGCGCTGGCCTCCGAGGACATCCCCGATCAGTACCCGCAATCAGTGCTCTACTCGAAACCCTATGAGGTGATCCCGGGGGTCTATTCCTCGATCGGGGCCACCGCACCGCCGACCTATGAAAACGCGGGCCATAACAACAACCTGAGCTTCATCGTCACCGGCGATGGCGTGGTGGTGGTGAACTCGGGCGCGTCTTACAAGCTGGCCGAGGCGCTCCATGCCGAGATCAAGGCCGTGACCGATCAGCCGGTGAAGCTCGTGATCAATGAAAACGGTCAGGGCCACGCGATGCTGGGCAATAATTACTGGATCGCGCAGGGCGTTCCGGTGCTGGCCCATGTCGATGCGGCCGAGGAGTTCGAGCATTCGATGGCGGGCGCCTGGACCGCGCTGAAGGGCTATGCCAAGGAAAACGCCGAGGGCACCGATCCGATGGGCCCGACCGAGACCTTCGAGGATGAGAAAATCATCACGATGGGCGATTTCGAGATCCATGTGCTGCATCTCGGCCCCGCTCACAGTCCGGGCGACACGCAGGTCTGGCTGCCGCAGCAAGGCTTCATGATCGCGGGCGACATCGCCTTTTCCGAGCGTATGCCGCCGATCTTCTCGGGCACCTGCACCAGCTGCTGGATCGAGACCTGGGAAGAAAAGTTCATGCCGCTGAACCCGACCTATGTGATCCCGGGCCACGGCCACCCGACGAACCTTGCTCAGGTCACCCGCTACACGCGCGATTACCTCGTCTATCTGCGCGGCCAGATCCGCGACCATATCGACAATGGCGGCGGTCTGGCGGATGCCTATTATGTCGATCAAAGCCCCTACAAGCATCTCGATACCTTCGAGGAGCTTGCCACCAAGAACGCGGGTGTCGTGTTCGAGGAAATGGATTGGGAATAAAGGAGTAGAGCATGGCCACCATCCCCCCGATCTGTGACTTTGGCTGGAAAGCCCCGGCGTTTCGGTTGGGGGGAACGGATGGCAAGATCTATTCCCTTGACGACATTCGCGGGCCGAAGGGCACGCTGATCATGTTCATCTGCAATCACTGCCCCTATGTGATGGCGATCCTTGATCGCATCCTGCGCGACGGCGAAGCCTTGCAGGCGGCGGGGATCGGGGTGGCGGCGATTTCCTCGAACGACGCCGAGGCCTATCCCGAGGACGGGTTCATCAACATGGTGCGGCTGGCCAAGGAAAAGGCCTTTCCCTTCCCCTATCTCTGCGACGACACGCAAGAGGTCGCGCGCGCCTATGGGGCCGTTTGCACACCCGATTTCTTTGGCTTCAACGCAGAGGACGCGTTGCAATATCGCGGGCGGCTCGATGCTTCAGGCAAGCAGGCCGGGCCCACCGACGCGCGGCGCGAGCTTTACGAGGCGATGTTGCAAGTGGCCGAAACCGGGCAAGGCCCGCGCGAGCAAGTCGCCTCGATGGGCTGCTCGATCAAGTGGAAGGATGCCTGATGACCGCAGTGATTTTCGACCTCGACGGTACGCTGATCGACTCGGCGCCAGCCATTCACGCGGTGTCGAACGCCGAACTGGTGGCGCGTGGTTTTGCGCCGCTGACGCTCGATCAGGTCCGCAGCTTCGTCGGGCGCGGCGTGCCGCATCTGGTGCGCTGCCTGTTGGAAACCTCGGGCGAGAACGCCGACGGGCCGCTGCATGGCGAGATTTGTGCCACGCTGATCGAACGCTATGAAACCCAGCTTGAGGGCAACCATTTCTATCCGGGCGTGCGTGCGGCGCTCGACCAGCTGCGCGACCATGGGCATCGGCTCGCGATCTGCACCAACAAACCCTATGGCCCGGCCGAGGCGGTGCTGTTCCACCTTGGCATTCTTGACCTGTTCGACGTGGTGATCGGTGGCGATAGCCTGCCCACGCGCAAGCCCGAACCCGCGATGCTCCATGCCGCGCATGAGCGCCTTGGCGGCGGGCCGATGATCTACGTGGGCGACAGCGAGATCGACGCGGAAACCGCCGCCAATGCCGGCGCGCCCTTCGCGCTTTACACCGAGGGCTACCGCAAATCCGACGTTCATGACCTGCGCCACCAGGTCGCCTTCTCGGAGTTCGAGATGCTGCCCGCGATCGTCGCCAACTGGCATTGGGGCGCGTAATGGACCTGCGCGCGCTGATCTTTGATGTCGATGGCACGCTGGCTGAAACCGAAGAGGCCCATCGTCAAGCCTTCAACGAAACCTTCGCCGCCGAGGGGATCGACTGGCACTGGAGCCCGGACACCTATCGCGAATTGCTGCGCACCACCGGCGGCAAGGAGCGGATGCGCGCGCATCGCGACGTGGTGGGCTTTGGCCCCTCGGATGCCGATATCCCCGAGCTGCACAAGCGCAAGACCGCGCGTTATGGCCAGATCATCGACGCGGGTGGCGTTCCGCTGCGTCCGGGCGTCGAGGAACTGATCCGGCAGGCCCGGGCGGCAGGCATCCGGCTGGCGATCGCCACCACCACCAACCGCCCGAACGTGGACCGGCTGGTGGAGGCGACGCTGGGTGTGCCCGCCTCCGAGATTTTCGACGTGATCGCGGCGGGCGATGAGGTCGCCGCCAAGAAACCTGAGCCCGATGTCTATCTGCTCGCGCTTGAGCGTCTTGGCCTGCCGCCAGAAACCGCGCTGGCCTTCGAAGACAGCCTGCCCGGGCTGGCCTCGGCCAAGGCGGCGGGGCTGAAAGTAGTGCTGACGCCCTCGGCCTATACTACGGGCGAGGATTTTACCGGCGCGGATTGGCTGATGCCGAACCTGTGCTGCCTGTCGCGCTTGATCGGGGTATGATCGACCCCATATCCTGCGTAAGGAAAAGGAGATTTCAGATGCTGAAGCCCGATGTGAAAGCCTTCTTCGACGAGGCCACTTTCACCGTGACCTTCGTGGTGAAAGACCCTGAAAGCCAGGCCTGCGCGATTGTCGATTCCGTTCTGGATTTCGACTATGCCTCGGGGCGCACCGATACGCGCTCGGCCGATGCAGTGATCGCCCATGTCCGCGATGAGGGGCTTGAGGTCGAATGGATCCTCGAAACCCATGTCCATGCCGACCACCTCTCGGCCGCGCCCTATATTCAGGAGCGCGTCGGCGGCAAGATCGGCATCGGCGACCGGATCAAGGTGGTGCAGGACACTTTCGGCAAGATCTTCAACGAGGGCACCGAGTTCCAGCGCGACGGCTCGCAATTCGACAAGCTCTTTGTCGAGGGTGACACTTTCACCGTCGGAGGCCTTGAAGGCCATGTGCTGCACACGCCCGGCCACACCCCCGCCTGCCTGACCTATGTCATCGGCGACGCGGCCTTCGTGGGCGACACGCTGTTCATGCCCGATTTCGGCACGGCGCGCTGTGACTTCCCCGGCGGCTCGGCCGAGGTGCTTTACGACTCGATCCAGAAGATCCTCACCCTGCCCGACGAGACCCGGATTTTCGTCGCCCATGACTACAAGGCGCCCGGGCGCGACGATTATGCCTGGGAAACCACCGTGGCCGAGGAAAAGGCGCGCAATATCCATATCGGCGGCGGCGCCTCGAAAGAGGCGTTCGTCAAGATGCGCACCGAGCGCGATGCAACGCTGGCGATGCCGCGGCTGATCATTCCCTCACTTCAGGTGAACATGCGCGCAGGCCAAATGCCGCCCGCCGAGGATGACGGGCATGTCTATCTCAAGGTGCCCGTGAACGGGCTCTGATCGGGCTTTTCTTTCGCGCGCGGCGCGCCTATGCACGGGAGACCCGGTGGGACGGGGCACAGGGAGACATTGATGGACCTTCGCCAGCTTACGCCCGCGATTGCGGTGGCGCCGCAGATCACCCCCGAAGACGTGGCCGAGGCCGCGCGGATGGGCTTTCGCACGCTGATCGACAACCGCCCCGACGAAGAAATCACGCCCGATCTGCACTCGGATCGCATGCGCGCGGTGGCCGAGGCGGCGGGCATGGCCTTCTATCACCTGCCCTATTATCCCGGCGAAATGACCCCCGAGCTGGTCGCCGAATTCGAGCGCGTCATGGCCGAGGTCGAGACGCCGGTGCTGGCCTATTGCCGCTCGGGCACGCGCAGCTCGCATCTCTGGGCGATGAGCCAGGCGGGCCAGATGCCGATCGAGGAAATCGTCAGCCGCGCGGCGAAATGGGGCTATGACCATTCGGCGCTGGTGCCTTTGCTGATCCATCACGGGAAAAGATAAGAACGGGATGCAACTCGGCCGTTTCAAACGCTATTTCCCGATCCTGGATTGGGCGCGCCGCTACGATGGCACGACGCTTGAGGCCGATCTTGTTGCCGCCGTGATCGTCACGATCATGCTGATCCCGCAGTCGCTGGCCTATGCGCTCCTGGCCGGCCTGCCGCCCGAGGTCGGGCTTTACGCCTCGATGCTGCCGCTGGTTCTGTATGCGGTCTTCGGCACTTCGCGCGCGCTTGCGGTAGGGCCGGTGGCGGTGGCCTCGTTGATGACGGCGGCGGCGGTCGGAGAGCTTGCCGCGCGCGGCACGCCTGAATATCTGGGCGCGGCGATCGCGCTGGCGTTTCTGTCGGGGCTGATGCTTCTGGCAATGGGGGTGCTGCGGCTCGGATTCATCTCGTCTTTTCTCAGCCATCCGGTGATCTCGGGGTTTATCTCCGCCTCGGGCATCCTGATCGCGGCGAGCCAGATCAAGCACCTGCTGGGCGTCTCGGCCAATGGCAAGACCCTGCCCGACATCGTGACGTCGCTGGTCGAGAATATTGGCCAGATCAACCTGCCGACGCTGGTGATCGGGGTCGCGGCGACAGCCTATTTGTTCTGGACACGCAAAGGCTTGAAGGGCTTTCTTGAAGCGCGCGGCGTGCCGCCGCGGCTTTCGGGTCTGGCGCTCAGGGCCGCGCCCGTCTCGGCTGTTCTGGTGACGATCCTGCTGGCCTGGGCGTTGGGGCTCGACCAGCATGGCGTGCGCATCGTTGGCGAGGTGCCGCGCGGCCTGCCGATGCCGACGCTGCCGCCCCTCGATCTTGCACTCTGGGCACAACTGGCGGTGCCCGCGCTACTGATCTCGATCGTCGGCTATGTCGAGACGATCTCGGTCGCGCAGACCTTGGCCGCGAAGCGGCGTCAGCGCATCGACCCCGATCAGGAGCTGGTGGCGCTTGGCGCGGCGAACCTCGGCTCGGCGGTCTCTGGCGGGTTTCCGGTGACCGGGGGCTTTGCGCGCTCGGTGGTGAATTTCGACGCGGGCGCCGCGACGCCCGCCGCTGGCGCCTTTACCGCGATCGGCATGGCGCTGGCGACGCTGGTGCTGACCCCTGCCCTCTATTACCTGCCGCAGGCGACGCTGGCGGCGACGATCGTGGTCGCGGTGCTGTCGCTGGTCGATCTTGGCGCGATAAAACACGCCTGGGCCTATAGCAAGGCCGATGCTTCGGCGACGGTGGTGACGATCGCCGCGACGCTTCTGTTTGGCGTCGAGACCGGGATTTCGGCCGGTGTTGGCCTGTCGATCCTCCTGCATCTGTGGCGCTCTTCGCGCCCGCATTACGCGGTGCTGGGTCAGGTTCCGGGCACCGAGCATTTCCGCAATATCCTGCGCCACAAGGTCGTCGAAGCGCCGGGCATCCTGCAGATCCGCGTCGATGAAAGCCTGTGGTTTCCGAATGCGCGGTTTCTGGAAGACATGATCTATGACCGCGTTGCTGCGAACCCGTCGCTGGCGCATGTGGTGCTGAATTGCCCGGCGATCAACTTTATCGACCTTTCGGCGCTGGAGGCGTTGGAGGCGATCAATGAGCGGCTGCGCGATGCGGGCGTGGCGCTGCATCTCTCCGAGGTGAAAGGCCCGGTGATGGACCGGCTCGTGCGCTCGGACCTGATCACCCACATGACGGGCAATGTCTATCTGACGCATTTTGATGCACTTTCCGCGCTGGCGCCCGAGTTGACGGGGGCCACGGTGCGTGATTTGCGCCGCGAAACCGCGCGCTAAGCGACCCATTGCCGCGCATCCCTTATACAACCTGCTCGAATCATTGAAAAAATCATTTTGTCTAGAAATGATCTAAAACACTGAGTAGCGTAGGTGAGTGCATGTTTGACCATATCGAAAAGATCCTGAGCTTGCGGGAGATAGACGCCGTCTGGAATCTCCATTGCGCTTGTATGGCCGATTACGGTTTCGACCGGCTGATCTATGGCTTCACCCGGTTTTCCCGCCCCAGTGGTTTCGGCAAGCTCGACGACATGCTGATCCTGAGCAATTTCTCGCAGGACTATCTTGATGGCTATATCGGTGAGCGGTTGTTCGAGCAGGCGCCGATGGTGCGGATCGCGGCGGCGCAGTCGGGGGCGTTTTCCTGGCGAATGATCGGTGAGCTGATGGAAAGCGGCACGATGACCGAGGGGGAGCGCCGCGCGACCGAATTCAACCTGCGGCACGGCGTCTGTGCGGGCTATTCGATTTCATTCCCTAACACGCGCCCGAGTCAGGGCGGGATCGGGCTTTGTGCGCGGGCCGGGATGCGCCAGCACGAGGTCGATGCGCTCTGGGCCGAAAAGGGCCGCGAGATCCACCTGCTGAACACGATTTTCCACCTACAGGTCTCGTCAATGCCCTTCGCGCGCAATGTGCTGTCGCCGCGCCAGCGGCAGGTGTTGGAAGGCGTGGCCGAGGGGCGCACGATCGCGGAAACCGCGCAGGAGATGGGGCTTTCGGCGGCGACGATCGAAAAGCACCTGCGCCGCGCCCGCGAAGCGCTTGGCGTCGAGACCACCGCGCAGGCGGTGCTCAAGGCCTCGATGCAGCAGGAAATCTTTGTCTCTCCGGGTGCGGCCAGTCCGGCCCGGAAATGAAAAACGCCGCCCCGAGGGGCGGCGCCTTGAAGCTCTGTCGATCCGATCAGTTGCCGGCGACGGTCTTCGCCACTTCAGCAGCGAAGTCTTCTTCTTTCTTCTCGATGCCTTCGCCGACTTCCATGCGGACGAAACCGGTGACCTCGACGCCCGCCTCTTTCGCGGCCTGAGCCACGGTGATGTCGGGGTTGATCACGAATTTCTGGTTCACGAGGGTGACTTCCTCGAGGAACTTCTTCATGCGGCCTTCGATCATCTTCTCGATCACGGCTTCGGGCTTGCCCGATTCACGCGCGATCTCGATCTGCACGTTGCGCTCTTTCTCGACGATCGCCGGATCGAGGTCACCCTCGTTCAGCGAAGCCGGGTTGGTCGCGGCGATGTGCATCGCGATCTGCTTGCCGATGCCGTTGTCGGCGCCGTTCAGCGCGACCAGCACGCCGATCTTGCCCATGCCTTCGGCGGCGGCGTTGTGCACGTAATGCACCAGCGTGTCGCCTTCGAGCAGGTGCATGCGGCGCAGCGTCATGTTCTCGCCGATGCGCGCGATCGCGTCGGTCAGCACGTCTTCGACGGTCTTGCCGTTCAGCGCGGCGGCCTTCACCACCTCGACCGACTCGCCCACTTCCAGCGCCACTTCGGCGATGTCCGACACCAGTTTCTGGAAGTCGGTGTTCTTGGCGACGAAGTCGGTTTCCGAGTTCAGCTCGATCGCGACGCCCTTGCCGTTGGTCACGGCAACGCCCACGAGGCCTTCGGCAGCCACGCGGCCCGATTTCTTGGCGGCTTTCGCCAGACCCTTGGTGCGCAGCCAGTCGACCGCGGCTTCCATGTCGCCGTCAACTTCGGTCAGCGCTTTTTTCGCATCCATCATGCCTGCGCCGGTCATGTCGCGCAGCTCTTTCACCATCGCAGCGGTGATCGCCATCGGAATTCTCCTCGAATTATGCTTCGGGGGCGGGTTTACCCCGCCCTCCATGTCAATTCAGTGACGCCCCGAGGGGCAGCCCCCGGATCAGGCTTCGACTTCGGCGGCTTCTTCCGCCGGAGCTTCTTCCAGAGCACCGATGTCCACGCCGGCGGCGCCCATCTGGGCGGCCATGCCGTCGAGAGCAGCGCGCGAAACGAGGTCGCAGTAGAGGCTGATCGCGCGGGCGGCGTCGTCGTTGCCCGGGATGATGTAGTCAACGCCCTTGGGCGAGCAGTTCGAGTCGACCACGGCGACGACCGGGATGCCGAGCTTCTTGGCTTCCAGGATGGCGAGGTCTTCCTTGTTGACGTCGATCACGAACAGCAGGTCCGGCAGACCGCCCATTTCGCGGATCCCGCCCAGCGAGGCCTGCAGTTTGGCCTGCTCGCGGTCGAGGCCCAGACGCTCTTTCTTGGTCAGGCCTTCGGCGCCCGAAGCCAGACGCTCGTCGATCTCTTTCAGACGGTTGATCGACTGCGAGACGGTTTTCCAGTTGGTCAGCGTGCCGCCGAGCCAGCGGTGGTTCATGTAGAACTGCGCGCATTTTTCGGCCGCTTCCGCAACCGGCTTGGCAGCCTGACGCTTGGTGCCGACGAAGAGCACGCGGCCTCCCTTGGCGACGGTGTCACGCACGACTTTCAGAGCCGCGTCCAGCATCGGAACGGTCTGGGTCAGGTCCATGATGTGGATGCCGTTACGCTCGCCGTAGATGAACTCCGCCATGCGCGGGTTCCAGCGTTGCGTCTGGTGACCAAAGTGAACGCCAGCTTCGAGCAGCTGACGCAGCGAGAAATCGGGAAGCGCCATGTCCATTTCCTTTCCGGTTTGCGCCTGAGCGGAGGATTTCAGGGCATGTGCCCCAACCGGTGGACTGATGAGGATGTCTCCCTCAACGGCCCGCCTCCGCCTGTGAAGTGCGCGCGATATAGCGGGCACCCGCGGCGCTGGCAAGCCCCCTGCCCGCGGTTTGCACCGGCTTTTCGGGCGGAATTCGCGTATTTTTGCCAAGAAGAAGTGAAAAGCATGGCTTTTCCCGCGGATGACGGCGCCAGCCCCTTCTTCTTGGTGCAAATACGCCCGCCGGAGGCGTCCCGCAACAGCCGCTTGCGCGGGGGCGCGGATCGGTGCACCAAGGGGTATGGACAAGACCCCCGACATTCTTTGCATCGGCTCGGTGCTCTGGGACATCATCGGCCGCGCGCCCGTGCATATGCGGGCGGGCTCGGATGTGCCGGGACGGATCACGCGAGTGCCCGGGGGTGTTGCGATGAATATCGCGATGACGCTGGCGCGCTTCGGGTTGCGCCCGGCTGTGCTCAGCGCGATCGGGCGCGATGTGCAGGGTCAGGAACTGATCGGCGCGGCGGAGGTGCTGGGCATTGATTGCCGTTATCTTTATCGTTCCGAGGATCTGCCGACGGATCGTTACATGGCGATCGAGGGGGCGAACGGGCTGATCGCGGCGATTGCCGATGCGCATTCGCTGGAACAGGCGGGCGCGCGGATATTGCGGCCGCTGGAGGACGGGCGGCTGGGCTCGGCGGGCGCGCCATGGGCCGGGCCGATCGCGCTTGATGGCAACCTGACCGAGGCGCTGATCGCCGAGATCGTGCGCTCGCCGCTTTTTGCGCGGGCCGATCTGCGGGTGGCTCCGGCAAGCCCGGGCAAGGCGGAGCGACTGACGCCGCTGCTGGCCGCGCCGCAGGTCACGTTCTACGTCAATCTCGAAGAGGCGGGGTTGCTGTGCCACGCCGAATTCGCCTCGGCCGAGGCTGCGGCCGAGGGGCTTCTGGCGCGCGGCGCGCGGCGCGTTCTGGTCACCGATGGTGGGCAATCGGCCGCCGACGGGTTGGCTGGCGCGGGCGTGATCGCGGCCACCCCGCCTGCGGTCATGGTGACGCGCGTCACCGGCGCGGGCGACACTTTCATGGCCGCGCATATCGTGGCCGAACGCGCGGGGCTTTCACGCGAGGCGGCGCTGGCCCGCGCGCTCGAGGCCGCCGCGCGCTATGTTTCCGGAGAACTTGCCTCATGACCCAGGATCTGCGCGATCTGATTTCCCATTCCGCCGAGGTCGCCTCGGCCCTTGCCGAGGGGCGCGCCGTGGTCGCGCTGGAATCGACGATCATCACCCATGGCATGCCCTATCCGCAGAACCTTGAGACCGCCCGCGCGGTCGAGGCCGAGCTGCGTGCTGCGGGGGCGGTGCCGGCGACGATCGCGGTGATGGGCGGTCGCATTCATATCGGGCTTGAGGAGGATGCGCTGGATGCGCTGGCGCAGGCGCGGGGTGTGATGAAGCTCAGCCGCGCCGATCTGGCCTTTTGCCTCGCCTCCGGTGCGACCGGGGCGACGACGGTTGCGGCGACGATGATCTGCGCGGCGCTGGCCGGGATCGACGTGTTTGCCACCGGCGGCATCGGCGGCGTGCATCGCGGCGCCGAGGACACGTTCGACATTTCCGCCGATCTGGCCGAGCTGGGCGCGAGCCCGGTGACGGTGGTGGCGGCGGGCGCGAAGGCGATCCTCGACCTGCCGAAGACGCTCGAGGTGCTGGAAACCAATGGCGTGCCGGTTATCGCCTTCGGGCAGGCCGAGTTTCCGGCCTTCTGGTCGCGCAGTTCGGGGCTGGCGGCGCCGCTGCGCGCCGATGACGCGGGCACGATCGCGGCGGCGCATCTGATGCGCAAGCGGCTCGGGCTGCCCGGCGGCCAGCTTGTCGCCAACCCGATCCCCCCCGAGGCCGAGATCGCGCGCGCCGAGATCACGCCGGTGATCGAGACCGCCCTTGCCGAGGCCGCGGCGCAGGGTATTGCCGCCAAGGCGGTGACGCCCTTCCTGCTGCAGCGGATTTTCGAGCTGACCGAGGGGCGCTCATTGGCGTCGAATATCGCGCTTGTCCTGAACAATGCGCGCCTCGCCGCGGCAATCGCGCGCGAAATCGTGAGCCAGCGCTGATCCCCATTGCGCGGGCGGGCGGTGCTTCGTAAGGTCAGATGCATTGACCTTGAGGGACCCCGATGTCGTCCGCGCCCGAGCCCCATCCCGCCAAACGCAAACGCAGCCTGCTGGGCGGGCTTCGGTCGTCCTTTCTGACCGGGCTGGTGGTCGTCGCCCCCGTCGGGCTGACGCTCTGGCTGATGTGGACGGTGGCGGGCTGGGTCGATGGCTGGGTGCTGCCGATGGTGCCCGCCGAGCTGCACCCCGAGCGCTATATCGGCGTCAACCTGCGCGGCATCGGCGTGCTGATCTTCCTGATCTTCACGGTGATCGTGGGCTGGATGGCGAAGGGCATCTTTGGCCGCGCGCTGATCCGGATGGGCGAAAGCATCGTCGACCGGATGCCGGTGGTGCGCTCGGTCTATTCGGGGATCAAGCAGATCGCCGAGACCGTGTTCAACCAGGGCGAAGAGAAATTCGACAAGGCCTGCGTGATCGAATACCCGCGCCCCGGCCTGAAGGCGATCGCCTTCGTCTCCTCCAGCGCCAAGGGCGAGGTAGCGCGGCTGGCCGATGACGGCGACCCGCTGATCTCGGTGTTTTTGCCGACCACGCCGAACCCGACCTCGGGGTTCTTGCTCTTCGTGCCGCGCTCGCAGATCACCTATCTGGACATGAGCGTCGAGGATGCCGCCAAGCTGATCATTTCGGCGGGGCTGGTGTATCCGAGCGAGAAAAAGCCCGACCCCGCGAAGGGCAAGAAATCCGCCTGACGCCAGACAATCAGCGACGCTTGCCAAACGGGCGCGATGCGATAACTTCGCCTGATGAACATCACCTTCCGCCAATTGTCCTACCTGCTGGCGCTGCAGCGCACGGGCTCGTTTTCACGCGCGGCCGAAGAGGTCTGCGTGACCCAGCCGGCGCTCTCGATGCAGATCCGCGAGCTGGAGGACCAGATCGGCCAACCGTTGATCGAGCGGCGCCCGGTGCGGCTGACGCGGATGGGGCGGCTGGTGGTGGCGCGTGCCCAGCGCATCGAAGCGGAACTGGCCGCGCTTGAGGCCGAGGTGCGGCGCGGCGGCGGGCAGGTGAACCTTGGCGTGATCCCGACGATTGCGCCCTACCTCATGCCGCGCGCCCTGCCCGCGCTTGGCCCCGGGCTGCGGCTGCGCGAGGCGCGCACCGAGACGCTGCTGGCCGAACTGGAAGCGGGTCGCCTTGATGCCGCGCTGATCGCCACGGCTGAGCCGGATGTGGCCGAGGAAATCCTGTTCGAAGACCGGTTCCTGCTGGCGGGGGCGCCGGCGCTCCTTGCGCTCAATCGCGGGCTGCCGCCCGAGGCGCTCGATCCCGGAGAGCTGTTGCTGCTGGATGAAGGCCATTGCCTCGCCGATCAGGCGCTGGCGCTCTGCGGGTTGGCGCGCCGCGCGCAGCCTTTCGATCTTGGCGCGGCCTCGCTCGCCACACTCTGCGCATTGGTCGGGCAAGGCATGGGGCTGACGCTTTTGCCCGAGCTGGCCTGTCTGCGCGAAACCACGCCCGAGATTGCGCTGATGCGCTTTGACAAGGAACCCTCGCGCCAGATCCGCCTCGTGCGGCGGCGCGACGCCGATCAGGACGACTGGTTCACCGGCCTTGCCGGGACGCTGCGCGCGGCGGGCACGGGGCTTGTGGCCGAGGTGCGCGCGCGCTTCCCCTGAAACGAAAACGGCGGGGCCGAAACCCCGCCGCAGTCTGTCTGTCGCGTCGCGATCAGAGCGCAGTCCAGCCGCCATCGACCGAGATCGTGGTGCCGGTGATCTGCGCGGCCGCCTCCGAGCACAGGAACACCGTGGTGCCGCCCAGTTGCTCGACGGTGGCGAATTGCTTCGAGGGCTGGCGCGTCAGCATGACCTCGCGGATCACGGTGTCGCGGTCCATGTTATGGACCTTCATCTGGTCGGGGATCTGCGCCTCGACCAAGGGCGTCAGCACATAGCCCGGGCAGATCGCGTTGCAGGTGATCGGCTCTTCCGCGGTTTCCAGCGCGATCGTCTTGCTCAGGCCAACAACGCCATGCTTGGCCGCGATATAGGCCGATTTGTAGGGCGAGGCGGTCAGGCCATGCGCCGAGGCGATATTGACGATCCGGCCCCAGCCCGCCTTGCGCATCATCGGCAGGGCGGCAGCGCTGGTGTGGAAGGCCGAGCTGAGGTTGATCGCGATGATCGCGTTCCATTTGTCGATCGGGAACTCGTCGACCGGGGCCACGTGCTGGATGCCCGCGTTGTTGACGAGGATGTCGCACTGGCCCGCCTGGGTCACCAGTGCGCGGCATTCCTCGGCGCTCGACATGTCGGCCTTGATGTAGCGCGCGGTCACGCCGAATTCGCGGCCGATCTCGGCGGCGAGCGCGTGATCTTCGTCGCGGTCGGTGAAGGAGTTCAGCACCACATCGGCGCCTGCCCGCGCCAGTTCGCGCGCCACGCCCAGGCCGATGCCCGAATTCGATCCCGTCACTACGGCCGTCTTGCCCTTGAGCGTCATGAAAACCTCTCCTTTGGTCATTTCGCCCCCGACATTAGCCATGCGCGCGCAAAGGTCCATGACGAGTTGCCGGTGCGGAAGCCCCGGGCATAAAAAAAGCGCCCGCTAAAGAGCGGGCGCCAAGTCATGAGGCAGGTTTCATACAGGCAAGAAACCTATCGAGCAGTGAGTCTTTTATAAGCGCTTCCTCGCCAAGGCGAAAGGGAAAAGTTTGCGCAGCCTCGTGAGCATGTTTAGCTTTGCGACTGAAAATACAGCCAAACTGGGAATTGTTTCCATGATGCGACCGAAGCTCCTGCATGCCCTTGCGCCAGCGATTCTGGCTCTGGGCCCTGTTTTCCTTGGCGGGGTCGCGAGCGCCGAGCCGCAGCATGCGATCGCGATGTATGGCGCGCCCGCGCTTGAGGAGGGATTCGCGCATCTGCCCTATGCCAATCCCGATGCGCCCAAGGGCGGACGGATTCGTCTGGGCGAATCGGGCAGCTTCGACTCGCTCAACCCCTGGATCCTGAAAGGCCGCGCGCCGGTTGCGATCTCGAATTTCGTCGCCGAATCGCTGATGGGCCGCTCCTATGACGAGCCGTTCACGCTTTATGGGCTGCTTGCCGAAAGCATCGAGACCGATGACGCGCGCGAATGGGTCGAGTTCACGCTGCGCCCCGAGGCGCGGTTCTCGGATGGCAGCCCGGTCACCGTCGAGGATGTGATGTGGTCCTACGAGACGCTCGGGACACAGGGCCATCCGCGCTATCAGAACGCCTGGCGCAAGGTGGCCAAGATGGAGCAGACCGGCCCGCGCTCGGTTCGCTTCACCTTTTCCGAGCCCAACCGCGAACTGGCGCTGATCATGGGGATGCGCCCGGTGCTGAAAAAGGCGCAATGGGACGCGCACGACTTCGCCGAGGATACGATGACCACGCCGATCGGCTCGGGCGCCTACAGGATCGCGCGCGTCGAGACCGGCAAATACATCAGCCTCGAACGCGATCCGAACTGGTGGGGCAAGGATCTGGCCTTCAACCGGGGCCGGCATAATTTCGACGAGATGCGCTTTGATTATTTCAACGATGGCAGCGTCGTCTTCGAGGCCTTCAAAGGCGGTGAACTGGACAGCTGGCGCGAAACCAACCTTGCCAAATGGGCGCGCAATTACGACTTCCCGGCGGTGCTCTCGGGCGATGTCATCAAGAGCGAGATCCCGCACGCCCGGCCCTCAGGTATTCAGGGCTTCGTGATGAACACGCGCAATCCGATCTTTGCCGATTGGCGCGTGCGCGAAGCGATGATGCTGGCGTTCAACTTCGAATTCATCAACGCGACGCTGAATGATGGCGTCGAGCCCCGCATCAGCTCCTATTTCGCGAACTCGTCGCTGGCGATGCAGCCCGGCCCCGCGACCGGCAAGGTGGCCGAACTGCTGGCGCCCTATGCCGACAGCCTGTTGCCGGGCGTGATCGCGGGCTACACGCTGCCGGTCTCGGACGGCTCGGAACTGAACCGCAAGAACACCCGCAAGGCGATCGCGCTGCTGGAGGAAGCCGGCTGGAAAGTCGATAGCGACGGGGTTCTGAAAAACGCCGCCGGTGCGCCGTTCCGCTTTGAAATTCTGCTGCAGCAAGGCACAGCCGAGACCTCCTCGATCGTCGATATCTATGTCGAGGCGCTCCGGCGGCTGGGCATTGTTCCCTCGGTCGCGATGGTGGATGACGCGCAATATACCGCGCGCCGCAACGCCTATGATTTCGACATGACCTGGCATTGGGTGGCGACCTCGCTCAGCCCGGGGAATGAGCAGTATCTTTACTGGGGCCGGCGCGGCGTGACCGAGCCGGGGTCGCGCAACCTGATGGGCATGGATGTGCCCGCCGCCGAGGCGATGATCGACGCGATGCTGAACGCGCGTTCGCAAGAGGATTTCGTGGCCGCGGTGCAGGCACTTGACCGCATCCTGACGGCAGGGCGTTATGTGATCCCGATCTGGTATGCGCGGGTCTCGCGGCTGGCACATATTCGTGAACTTCACTTCCCCGAGCGGCTTCCGCTATACGGGGATTGGCCGGGCTTTCAGCCCGATGTCTGGTGGTATGAGGCAGACTGACATGAAGAAACTGGTTCTTTTGGTGGCAATCGCGGCGGCTCTGGCCGGTTGCAACACGGTCGCGGGCGTGGGTGACGATGTCTCGGCGGGTGCGCGCACCGTGCAAAGCTGGCTCTAAGCCGGCATCGCCCCCCGCGGCATCGAAAAAATCATTGCCGTTCCGCGCCTTGGGGCGCAAACTCTAGGGGTCGGGGCATGCCCGCGTCCCGGGAGGAGACGTCCATGAAATGGCATCACATCGAGGAAAACTGGCACGCGTTCTACGAGGCGATCCAGGATCGCTGGGACGAGGCGGAGGAAGACGCGCTCGACGAGATCGACGGCGACCAGCACGCCTTCGTCGCCTATATCGCCGAGATCACCGGCCAGAGCAAAACCGACGCGCGCGAGGAAATCCGCAACTGGATCATGGGCGAATTGCCCGCCGATGTGGTGATGGACCCGAGCCACGACAATCACTCGATCGCCAATTCCGTGAAATACATCCCCGAGGGCGAGGATGAATATGACGACGACGCGCGCTTTGGCGACGAGGGCTAGGGCACGCACCGTTGCGTGATGGGCGCCCTGCCGCTCTTGCAACGCCCTGCCCGCTTGCATAGCAACATCCCATGCGCGCCGAGTTCCGATCCACCCCGCTTCCGCCCCCTCCGCTCCAGTTCAACATGGCGGCCCATGTGCTGCGACATGCGCCCGCGCAGCCCGACAAGCTGGCGCTGCAGGTGGTGCGCCCGACCGGGGCCGAACGTTGGTCTTACGCGCGCCTTGAAGCTGCCGTGCGCGGCGCGGGCGCGGGCATGGCGGCGCGGGGCCTTGCGCCGGGCGACCGGGTTCTGTTGCGGCTCGGCAATACGCCCGAATTTCCGGTGGCCTTCCTCGGCGCGATCGCGGCGGGGTTTGTGCCGGTGCCGACCTCGTCGCAGCTGACGCAGGCCGAGATCACCAAGATGGCGCGCGATGTCGAGCCCGCGCTGGTGATTGCGGGCGAAGGTATCGCGCTGCCCGACCACCCCGCCCCGGTCGTGACCGAGGCCGAGCTGCGCGGCTTCGAGGCGCTGGCGCCTTGCGACTATGTTCTCGGCGATCCCGAGCGGCTGGCCTATCTGGTCTTTACCTCGGGCACTTCGGGGCGCGCGCGGGCCGTGGCACATGCCCATCGCGCGATCTGGGCGCGGCAGATGATGTATCAGGGCTGGTACGGGATTTCCGAGGCCGACCGGCTCTTGCACGCGGGCGCCTTCAACTGGACCTATACGCTGGGCACCGGGCTGATGGACCCTTGGGCGGTGGGCGCCTCGGCGCTGATCCCGGGCGCGGGCGTGGAGCCCGCGCAGATCCCGCTGCTGCTGAAACGCTTTGACGCGACGATTTTTGCTGCCGCACCGGGCGTTTACCGGCAGATCCTCAAGCACCACGACAGGCTCGCCCTGCCGCGCCTGCGCCACGGGCTCTCGGCGGGCGAAAAGCTGCCCGAGGCCACGCGGAGCCGCTGGAACGCGGCGAGCGGCACGATGATCTACGAGGCGCTCGGCATGTCCGAATGCTCGACCTTCATCTCGGGCTCGCCCGCGCGCCCCGCCCCCGAAGGCACCTCGGGCTATCCGCAGGACGGGCGCCGGATCGCGGTGCTCGATGTCGAGGGCGCGGTGGTCGATCGCGGCCAGCCCGGCACGCTGGCAGTGCATGCCTCGGACCCGGGGCTGTTCCTGGGCTATTTCAACGCCCCCGAAGAAACCGCCTCGCGCTTTTTTGGCGAATGGTTCGTGACCGGCGATACGGTGTCGATGGCCGAGGATGGCGCAATCGCCTATCTCGGGCGCGACGATGACATGATGAACGCGGGCGGGTTCCGGGTTTCGCCGCTGGAGGTCGAGGCGGCGATGGCGACCTGCCCCGGCGCGGGCGAGGTGGCGGCGATCGAGCTGCGCGTGAAAGACGACGCCTCGGTGATCGCGCTGGCCTATACCGGGACGGCCAGCGATGCTACGCTCTGCGCCCATGCCGAGGCGGTTCTGGCGCGCTACAAGCAGCCGCGGATCTACGCGCATCTGCCCGCCCTGCCCCATAACGCCAATGGCAAGATCAACCGCCGCGCGCTGCGCCTCGACTGGCCCGAGAAGGAGTAAGCCATGACGCCCCTCGACATCTTCATCGATCCGGTCTGCCCGTTTTGCTACATCGGCAAGATCCGCCTGGATCGCGCCTTGGCCGAGCGCCCCGATCACGGGTTTTCGCTGGCCTGGCATCCGTTTCAGCTGAACCCGACGATGCCCGCGGGCGGCATGGCGCGCGCCGATTACCTTAAGGCCAAGTTCGGCCAGGATGGTGCGGTCGGCATGACGGCGCAGGTGATGGAAATCTGCGCCGAAGACGGCATTCCGATCGACATGCTCGGCGTCGGACGCCAGCCGAACACGCTTGATGCGCATCGGCTGATCCACTGGGCGGGGCTCGAAGAGGTGCAGACGCCCGTGGTCAGCGCGCTGATGCAGGCCTATTGGGTCGAGGGGCGCGATATCGGTGAGCGTGCCGAACTGGTCGAGATTGCGCAATCGGTCGGGCTCGATGCGGTGCTGATCGAGCGGCTTCTGGCCTCGGATGCCGACCGCGAAGAGGTGCTCTTGCGCGACACCCATGCGCGCGAGCGCGGGATCAAGGCTGTGCCGACGTTCATTCTGTCGAACACCCACGCGATCGAGGGCGCGCAGCCGACGCAGCTTTGGCTTGAGGTCATCACCGAGCTGCGCGGGGCTGCGCCAAGCGCGCCGCGCCAATAGGGTTCGGCGCACAGACGCACAGCCGGCTGCGCGTTTCTTACCAATGGCCCCTGCGCGGGCCAGCGCCTATGGTGCGCGCACCCGTTCAAGAGATTTACTGACGTGACCCCTTCTTCTCCTGCCAGCTCGACGCCCGAGCGCACGCTCTCGCTTGCCGAATTCACCATGATGCTCGCGATGCTGGTCGCGACCGTGGCCTATTCGATCGACTCGATGCTGCCCGCCTTCCCCGAGATCGCAAAAACCTTCTCGCCCGATGATCCGAACCGCGCGCAGCTGGTGCTGACGGCCTTCATGCTGGGCATGGGGGGCGGCACGTTCATCGTTGGGCCGCTGTCGGATACGTTCGGACGCAGGCCGATCATCCTGCTGGGGGCTGCGATCTATATCGCGGGCTCGGTGGCCGCCGTTTACGCGCAGACGCTTGAGGCGCTCCTGATCGCGCGGGTCGTGCAGGGGCTGGGGGCCTCGGGCGCGCGGATCGTGTCGATGGCGCTGGTGCGCGACCTTTATGCCGGGCGCGAGATGGCGCGGGTGACCTCGTTCATCATGATGATCTTCATCCTCGTGCCGGCACTCGCGCCCTCGATCGGGGCGGTGTTCATTTCCTTTGCGGGCTGGCACGGGGTGTTCTGGTCCTTCGTCGGCTTCGGGTTGATCGGGGTCAGCTGGCTGTTCCTGCGCCAGCCCGAGACCCTGCCGCCCGAGCGTCGCCGCCCGCTGCATCTGCGCCCGCTCTGGCAGGCGATTAAAGAGGTTCTGTCCGACCGGAATGTGCGGTTCTACATCGCGATCCTGACGCTGGGCTTCGGGCAGATGTTCGCGCTCCTGTCCTCGGCGCAGCAACTTTTCGCGGCCCATGGCGTGACCGAGAATTTCGCGCTCTGGTTCGCGGCGATGGCGCTGCTGGCGGGCACGGGCACGATCTTCAACATCAAGTTCGTGATGACGCTGGGCATGCATCGCATCGCCTCGGGCGCCTATCTGATGCAGATCGTCTCCTCCTCGATCATGTTCGCGCTGGCCTGGTCGGGCGTGACCGAGGCCGCGAACGGGTTCTATTTCGTCTTTGCCTGGGCGGTGACGGTGTTCTTCATGGCGGGCGTGACCTTCGGCAACCTGAACGCGCTGGCGATGCAGAAGCTCGGCCATATCGCCGGGATGGCGGCCTCGGTGATCACGGCGATCTCGACGCTGGGCGCGGTGGCAATCGCGGCGCCGGTGGGGCTGTTGTTCGACGGCACGCCGCGGCCGATCGTGACCGCGACGCTGATCTGTTCGGCGCTTGCCTGGCTGATGATGAAGCGCACCGAGCGCTAAGGCCGCACGCCGGGCGGGTCACCCCTTGCCCGGCGCCGCCACTTTTACCGCCAGATCGCGCGCCAGCGCAAAGGCGCCCTTGAGCCGCTCGGCCTCGTTCGTCCAGTCCTGCAGCAGCGACAGCTTGTTGCCCGAGATTTTCGCGCGCCCTGCCTGCGCGGTGATGAACTCCACCAGCCCCGCGGGGTTCGGGAACTTGTCGTTGTGAAACTGGATCGTCGCGCCCTTCGGCCCGGCGTCGAGCCGCGCGATATGGGCGCGCTTGCACATCGCCTTGATCCGCACCACCACCAAGAGCGTGTTCACCTCGCGCGGCAGCGGGCCGAAGCGGTCGATCAACTCGGCCGCGAAGCCCTCGAACTCGACCTTCTTCTGCAGCCCCGAGAGGCGGCGATAGAGGCCGAGGCGCACATCCAGATCGGTCACATAGCTTTCCGGGATCATCACCGGCACGCCCAGATTGATCTGCGGCGCCCATTGGCCGTCGGCCTCGATCTCGCCCAGCGCACCCGATTTCAGCTTGGCGATCGTCTCTTCCAGCATCGCCTGGTAAAGCTCGTAGCCGACCTCCTTGATATGGCCCGATTGCTCCTCGCCCAGAAGGTTGCCGGCGCCGCGCAGGTCAAGGTCCTGCGAAGCGAGGCTGAAACCCGCGCCCAGACTGTCGAGCGAGCCCAGAAGCCGCAGCCGCTTCGTCGCTTGCGGCGTCAGAGGCAGGCGCGGCTTCGTGGTCAGATAGCAATAGGCGCGGGTCTTGGCGCGCCCCACCCGGCCACGGATCTGGTAAAGCTGCGACAGGCCGAACATGTCGGCGCGATGCACCACCATCGTGTTCGCGGTCGGAATATCGAGGCCGGATTCCACGATCGTCGTGGCCAGAAGAACGTCGTATTTGCCGTCGTAAAACGCGTTCATCCGGTCATCAAGCTCGCCCGCCGCCATCTGCCCATGCGCCACAAGATAGCGCACCTCGGGCACGTGGGTCTGCAGGAACTCCTCGATCTCGGGCAGGTCCGAGATGCGCGGCACGACGTAGAAACTCTGGCCGCCGCGATAATGTTCGCGCAACAGTGCCTCGCGGATGGTCACCGTGTCGAACTCGCTGACATAGGTGCGGATCGCGAGGCGGTCGACCGGCGGCGTGCCGATGATCGAGAGGTCGCGCACGCCCGTGAGGCTCATCTGCAGCGTGCGCGGGATCGGCGTCGCGGTCAGCGTGAGCACGTGGATTTCCGAGCGCATCTCTTTCAGGCGCTCCTTGTGGTTCACGCCGAAATGCTGCTCTTCGTCGATGATCATCAACCCGAGGCGCGCGAATTTCACCGATTTCGCCAGCACCGCATGGGTGCCGATCACGATATCGACCGAGCCGTCGGCCAGCCCCGCGCGGGTCTCGGCGGCGGCCTTGGCGGAGACAAAACGCGAGAGCGGGCGCACGTTGATCGCGGTGCCCCGGAAGCGGTCCGCGAAGGTCTTGTAATGCTGGCGCGCGAGCAAGGTCGTCGGCGCGATCACCGCGACCTGCTGGCCCGCCGAAGCCGCGACAAAGGCCGCGCGCATCGCGACCTCGGTCTTGCCAAAACCGACATCGCCCACGACGAGGCGGTCCATCGGCGTGCCCGAGCCGAGGTCATGCACCACATCCTCGATCGCCGCCATCTGGTCGTCGGTTTCCGAATAGGGGAAGCGCGCGGAAAACGCTTCCCAGTCGTGATGGGGCACGTCCAGAACGGCCGCCTTGCGCAGGTGGCGCTCGGCCGCGATCCGCATCAGCTTGTCGGCGATCTGGCGGATGCGCTCCTTGAGCTTGGCCTTCTTCGCCTGCCAGGCGCCACCGCCGAGCTTGTCCAGAAGCCCGTCTTCATGGCCGAAGCGGCTAAGCAACTCGATGTTCTCGACCGGCAGGTACAGCCGGTCGCCGCCCGCATATTCGAGCCAGACGCAATCATGGGGCGCGCCGAGCGCCGTGATCGTTTCCAGCCCCTTGTAGCGTCCGACGCCATGATCGACATGCACCACCAGATCTCCGGGGCTGAGCGTCTGATGCTCGGTCAGGAAGTTCTCGGCCTTGCGGCGGCGCTTCGGGCGCGAGACCAGCCGGTCGCCCAGCACGTCCTGCTCGGAGATCACGGTGATCGGCGCGCTGCCCTCGACCTCGAAGCCCTGATCGAGCGCCCAGACCGCGAGGTTCACCCCCGCGCCCAGCTCGCGCGCGTCGCGGATGAGCCGCGCGCCCAACAGCCCCTCGTCCTCCATCAGCCCCTTGAGGCGTTCGCGCGCGCCCTCGGACCAAGAGGCAATCACCACCGGGCCCAGCGCCAGCCGCGCCTCGACATGGGTTTTCAGCGCGCTGAACAGGCTGAGGTTCTCGACCTGACGCTCGGGCGCGAAATTGCGCCCGATCCGCCCGCCCGCGTTCAGGATATTGGGTCCGGGCGGCGCAGCCAGCACCTGCAGCCGCACGACGCGGCGCGGCGCAAGCGCGCCTGCCCAACCCGCTTCGTCAAGATAGAGAAGCCCCGGCGGCGCGGGTTTATAGACGCTGTCGAGCCGGTCGCGCCGCGTCATCGCCTCGCGCCGCGTGTCATATTGGTCCGAGATCGAGATCCAGCGGGCCTCGCGCTGCGCCTCGATCTGGTCGTCGAGCATGACCGAGGCCTCGGGCAGGTAGTCGAAGATCGTTTCAAGGCGTTCCTGAAAGAAGCCCAGCCAATGCTCCATCCCCGCGTGTTTGCGCCCGGCGCTGACCGCCTCGTAGAGCGGGTCTTCCGCGCCGCCCGCGCCGAATTCGATGCGGTAATTCTGCCGGAACCGCGTGATCGAGGGCTCGTCGAGGATCACTTCGGAGACGGGTGCCAGATCGACCGCCTTCAGCTTTTCGGTGGTGCGCTGCGTGACCGGATCGAAGCGGCGCGCGCCGTCGAGCACATCGCCAAAAAGGTCCAGCCGCACCGGGCCACCCTCGCCCGGCGGGAAAATGTCGATGATGCCGCCGCGGATCGCGTAATCGCCGGGCTCCGAGACGGTCGAGGCCGGGCTGAACCCCATACGCACGAGGAAGGCACGCAGCGCGGATTCGTCCACACGCTCGCCGACGCGGACCGAGAAGCTTGCGCTAGCCAACAGGTCGCGCGCGGGCACCCGCTGCATCGCCGCCGAAAGCGTGGTCAGCAACACCACCGGCCCGCGCAGCCCCGCCTGCAGCCCTGCGAGCAAGGCCATCCGCGCGGCGGATACATCGGGGTTCGGAGAGACGCGGTCATAAGGCAGGCAATCCCAGGCCGGGAAGCTCAGCACTACCGCGTCAGGCGCGAAAAAACTCAGCGCCGCGCGCATCGCCTCAAGCCGGCGATCGTCGCGCGCGATGTGAATGACGGATTTGCCGCGCCCAAGCTCCTTCGCCACCAGCCGCGCGTCGAAGCCCTCGGGGGCGCCCGAAAGAAGAAAATGCTCCATGGCTCCGAGGTATCGGAGGCGGCGGCGGTGTCAAGCGTCAGAACACCGAATAGCGCAGGTTCTGATACATCCCCCAAAGCGCCGTCACCACGATCGCCACCAGCCCGACCGACTGGATCGTCAGCCGATGACGCGCCAGCACCTGGATCAGCAGCTCAACCGGCATCCCGGTTTCCAGCCCCGGCTCCAGCCGCTTGGCCAGCCGCAGCGAGGCCAGCCAGACAATGCAGAGCGGACATGCCAGCAGGAACACCGCCTGCGCCAGCTCGGAGTCGTAAAGGAACCCGGTCACGGCCAGAAAGCTCAGGATCGCGGGCACCAGCCCCGCCAGCACAAGCCCCGCCTCGCGCGAAATCCCCATGATGCGGCGCACGTTGACGCGGGTGATGTCATGCAGATCCTCGCCGGCCACGCCGCCGCGCCGCCGCGCGCGCAGCACCATGTCATAGGGCACGCCCAGCACCCAATGCGAGGCCGTCGACCAGGTCACCGCCAGCGCAATCCAATACCAGAGGTTCGAAAAGGACCGAATGGCAATCAGGTCGAAAATGGTCTGGAAAACGGTCACGCGCGCCTCTTTGCCCAATAGAACCAGCTTTGTCCGGAATGGCGTGCTGTTGCAAGGCCCGTCTGGGGCGGCGCGCTGCCCTGCGGCATAGGCGATGCTTGCGGCGGGCGGCGATCCGTGGCACCGAAAGCGGGACCAGAAGGAGACCGAAGATGACCCCGATCCTGCCGCCCTTCCCGCGCACCCGCCTGCGCCGCATGCGCCGCACGCCCGCGCTGCGCGACCTCGCGCAAGAGCATCGCCTGAGCGTCAAGGACCTGATCTGGCCGATCTTCATCACCGACGTGCCCGGCGCCAATGTCGAGATTTCCTCGATGCCGGGCGTGGTGCGGCGTGATTTCGACGCCGCCATCCGCGCCGCCGAAGAGGCCGCCGAGCTTGGCATTCCGGCGATCTGCCTGTTTCCCTACACCGATCCGGGCGTGAAAACCGAGACCTGCGAGATGGCCTGGGACCCCGACAATTTCGTCAACCGGGTGATCCGCGCGATCAAGGAGCGCGTCCCCGAGGTCGCGATCATGACCGATATCGCGCTCGATCCCTATAATGCCAACGGCCATGACGGGCTGGTCCGCGAAGGGATCATCCTCAACGACGAAACCGTTGAATGCCTTGTGAAAATGGCGATCGCGCAGGCCGAGGCCGGGGCCGATATCCTGGGGCCCTCGGACATGATGGACGGGCGGATCGGGATGATGCGCGACGCGCTCGAGGCGGCGGGGCACAAGGAGGTGACGATCCTCTCTTATGCGGCGAAATACGCCTCGGCCTTCTATGGCCCGTTCCGCGATGCGGTCGGCGCGTCGGGCGCGCTCAAGGGCGACAAGAAGACCTATCAGATGAACCCCGCCAACACCGAGGAAGCGCTGCGCCTGATCGCGCGCGACATCGCGGAGGGCGCCGACATGGTGATGGTCAAGCCCGGCATGCCCTATCTCGATATCTGCCAGCGCGTGAAATCCGAGTTCGGCATGCCGACCTATGCCTATCAGGTCTCGGGCGAATACGCGATGCTGATGGCGGCGGTGCAGAACGGCTGGCTCGACCATGAGAAGGTGATGCTGGAAAGCCTGATGGCCTTCCGCCGGGCGGGCTGCGACGGGGTGCTGACCTATTTCGCCCCGGCGGCGGCGCGGCTGATTCAGGGCTGAAACCGGGTGGCGGGAATTCGCGCTTTTTGCGGCCATGCCCGCAAGAACAAGTGACAAACCGCCTGTCCTGCCCTATAGATTGTGGGAACGGGCCAAAATAAGGCCCGACCACCTGAGCGGAGCAGTTCCATGAGCAATCTTACCAGACGCAATCTTCTCGTGCTGGGCGGGGCCGGGATCGGTCTTGCGGCCTGCGGCAACGGCATTGGCACGAATGGCGCACAGCGGCTTGACTCGCGTGTCGATGCGGCGCGCAATTTCCTGCAGACGAAATACCCCGGCACGCGCGAGCTTGAAAGCAAGTCGGTCGGCGCCCTTTACATGCCGCTGATGACCGAAGCGGGCTTTGGCCTTGGCGGCGGTTACGGACGCGGCGCGCTGCGGATTAACAATGTGACCGTCGATTACTACTCTGCAACCTCGGCCTCGATCGGCTTCCAGATCGGCGTGCAGCAATATGCCCACGCACTGTTCTTCATGACGCCCGAGGCGCTGGCCGATTTCCGCCGCGCGGATGGCTGGGAACTGGGCGCGGATGCGCGTTACGCGCTGCCCGATCGTGGCGGCGCAATCGGCGCCGACACCACCACCGCGCGCGCGCCTGTGATCGCGCTGGTCTATGGCCAGGCGGGGCTGATCGCGGGTGCAACGCTCGCCGGCACGAAGTACACGCGGATTATCCCATAATATCAGGATAATAAGAGCCAATCCTAACGCAGAATCAGAAGTGGCGCGAAGAATCAAATTCGCGCCACAATCATTTGATGTTATTGATAAAAGTCCGGTCAGCTACCGAGAATCGCACGCACATAATTGCGCGTTTCGCGGTAAGGCGGGATTCCGTTATATTTTGCAACGGCTTCCGGCCCGGCGTTATAGGCCGCAAGCGCCAGACGCCAGCTGCCGAAGCGATTGTACATCATCCGCAGGTAGCGTGCCCCGCCATCAAGGTTCTGATGCGGATCATGCGGGTTCACACCGAGCTTCGCCGCCGTGCCCGGCATCAGCTGCGCAAGCCCCAATGCGCCCGCGTGCGAGCGCGCTTTCGGGTTCCAGCCGCTTTCCTGCTGCACAAGCCGCAGGAACAGGTCCGCCGGCACACCATGGCGCGCCGCCGCCTCTTTCGCGGCCCCAAGATAGGCGCCCCGATAATTGCCCTTGTAGCTCGGCAAGGAGGCCGTGCTCAGCGCGGCTTTCGCGCCGCCCGGCTGGAGGCGCGTCGAGTTCTCATATTGCCCGGCGGCACGCGTATCGAGCACGCGCATCTTGCCCGCCAGAACGGCGCCCGCGCTCGATTTGCTGGACGACCCGCTCAGCCGCAACCCTTCGGCCGCAGCCGGCACCGCCAGCGCCGCGATCAACACGAAGCTCGCCGCGCCTTGCAGAAACCCTGCCCGTCTCGTCATTCTCACACATCCAAACCGTTGATACGCGCGGCATTATAGGCAAAACCCGCGCGGGACAAAGCGCGATTTCATGCCGCAGCCCAAGCGCATCGCAGGCCTGCGCAAAAAGCCGCTCAGGCGCGCTGTTCGGTCAGGTCGCCCGCGGTCAGCAGGTCTTCGACAAAAACCGAGACAAGCTGCGTGCGCCCGCTGACCCCGGCCTTGCGATAGACGGCGTTCAGATGGGTCTTGATCGTGGCCTCGGACGAGCCGCGAAGCTCGGCCACCTCGGCGATCGAGAAGCCCTTGATGGTGAAGCCCGCGACATCGGCTTCGGCGGGCGTCAGGCCCCAGGCGCGGAATTTCTGCTCGATCACCTCGGAAAGCGCGCCGCGCGCCACCGAGAGCGCTTCGGCGCTGCGCGCCTCGCGTTGCAGCATCACCCAGAGCACGCGGCTTTCGACGACGATCCCCGCGATCAGCCCGAGGTTGGCGATGGTTTCCAGCCCCAGATGCAGCGCCTCGCTGCCCGAGGCCGAGAAATCCTCGATCACGTCAACGATGAAAAACCCGGTGCAGGCGGCCTGCACCAGGATCAGCAAGAGCAGGCCGAGTTCGAGGCGTCGGCTGGTCATGGGCATGCGGGGATCTTCCTCTCAGACGCGATCTTGCGGGTCGATCTGCTTATAGCCGGTGACCATGGCGCGGGGAAGGTTGATCCGCAACCGGCGCGATTCCACGAACACGGCGGCGATATGCGCGACAACCGAAATCTCGGCCCAGCCGACGAGGCCCTCGTGCAGCTCTTCGAGCCATTCCGCGCCCCAGAACGTCAGCGTGGTCATCGCGTAACCGGTCACACCGATCGCGATCAGCGTGGCCAACAGGTTGTAAATCATCAGCGCACCCAGCGGCGAGTGGCCAAGATGGATGCGGCGGCGGCCACGCGCCATGTCCTCAAGCTGGCCGATCGCAGCAGCGGGCGACGGCGGGAAATCGCTGAACCGCGCGTGGCGCGTGCCGATCAGCCCCCAGAGAACGCGCGCCAGAACCAGCCCCAGCACGACAAACCCCACGTTCTGATGCAACTTGCTTTCCGGGTCCGACAGCACCGCCTCGAACGCGAAGGCCCCGACCAGCGACCAGTGGAACAGCCGGACCAGCGGGTCCCAGACATAGTGACGCCCGGGCGTCGCGGCGTGCTGCGCGCCGATGTGATCTTGTAGCGTCATGACAGGCTCCTTTCCTGGCGAGGGAGCAAGGCGCGGGCCGATCAGCCCCGCGCCCCGCGATCCGATCAATCCTCGTTCTTGACCTTAACGATCTCGTAGGCGTCGTTCAGGTAGATCTCGAGCTTGGCGCCATCCTTGATCGCGTAGACCTCGATCATGCCGTCTTCCATCTGCACCGAGCGCACATCATAGCCCTCGGCGGTGAGTTTCTCGGTCACGGCCGCGCTGGTCGCCGGATCGACCTTTTCCGAGGCCATGCCCATGCCGGCGAAGCCCATCAGAAGCGCAGTGGCGGCAATCGTGCGAACAATCGTCATTTCGTCTCTCTCCGAAATTCGGCCCGGCACCTCGCCGCGGCCTCTGGGGTGAATTTCGCGCCGCCAGCCGTGCCGCGCTATCGTCTCGGAGGCTGAAAACCACGATCCCAAACCTAAGGTTGAGCCCCCGCGTGGCGCTTTCAGGGCCGGGCCGCTTGGTCTATACCCGTGCCCACGGTATTCAGAATCGCCGGGCATCGACCCGGCTGGCACGCAGGGCGGAGGAATTCATGGCAGGCAGCGTCAACAAGGTCATTCTGGTCGGCAATCTCGGGCGCGACCCCGAGGTGCGCTCCTTCTCGAACGGCGGTAAGGTCTGCAACCTGCGCATTGCCACCTCGGAAAGCTGGCGCGATCGCAACACCGGCGAGCGCAAGGAACGCACCGAATGGCATTCGGTGGCGATCTTTTCGGAGGGGCTGATAAAGGTTGCGGAGCAATATCTGCGCAAGGGTTCCAAAGTCTATCTTGAGGGTAAGCTGCAGACACGGAAATGGCAGGACCAGTCGGGGCAAGATCGCTACACGACTGAGGTTGTGCTGCAGGGCTTCGACGGAACGCTGACGATGCTTGACGGCCCGCAAGGCGGCGGCCAGGGCGGCGGCTACGGTGGCGGCCAATCCTCGGGCGGCGGCTATGGCGTCGGTTACGACGATCCGGGCTATGGCGGCGGCAATCAGGGCGGCGGCCAGCCCTCGGGTGGCGGGCGCTCGGATTTCGACGACGAAATCCCGTTCTGATCCGACCCGACACAACGACCAAGGGGGCCCGCGCGGCCCCCTTTTCGTTTCTTCCTGGCATCAATACGTCGGGGGTCAGGGGGCAGAGCCCCCTGCCTTCTCAGCCCAGCTTGCGCAGCCGCGCGATCAGCGACGAGGTATCCCAGCGGTTGCCGCCCATCTTCTGCACATCCTTGTAGAACTGGTCGACCAGCGCCGTGACCGGCAGGCTCGCGCCATTCTCGTTCGCCGTGCGCAGGCAGATATCCAGATCCTTGCGCATCCAATCCACCGCGAAACCAAAATCGAAACGGTCCTCTTCCATCGTCTTGTAGCGATTGGCCATCTGCCAGCTGCCCGCCGCGCCCTGGCTGATGACTTCGACCACATCCGAGATCGAGAGCCCCGCTTTTTCCGCGAAATGCAGGCTCTCTGACAGCCCCTGCACCAGCCCGGCAATCGCGATCTGGTTGCACATCTTGGTCAGCTGCCCGGCGCCGCTCTGGCCCAGACGACGGCAGATCTTGGCATAGGCCGCGATCACCGGTTCGGCCGCGTCATAATCTGCCTGATCGCCCCCGCACATCACCGACAGGACCCCGTTCTCGGCCCCCGCCTGCCCGCCCGAAATCGGCGCGTCAACAAAACCAAAGCCGCGTTCTTTCGCGATGCCGTAAAGCTCGCGCGTGACCTGCGCCGACACCGTGGTGTGATCGACAAGGATTGCCCCCTCGGACATGCCGTCAAAGGCGCCGTCCGGCCCCGCGCAGACCGCGCGCAGATCGCCGTCATTGCCGACGCAGGTCATCACGAACTCGGCGCCATGGGCGGCCTCGGCGGGCGTACGCCCAAGCGAGCCGCCATGCTGCGCGACCCAGGCCTCGGCCTTCGCGGTCGAGCGGTTATAGACGCGCAGCTCATGGCCTTTCGCCGCCAGATGCCCCGCCATCGGATAGCCCATC
Source organism: Pseudothioclava arenosa (assembly GCF_002358085.1). Taxonomy (GTDB): domain Bacteria; phylum Pseudomonadota; class Alphaproteobacteria; order Rhodobacterales; family Rhodobacteraceae; genus Pseudothioclava; species Pseudothioclava arenosa. The sequence continues at coordinate 160,202 of NZ_NTJD01000004.1, read as the reverse complement.
ACGCCCAGCCCCAGAAACGCCACTTTCGCCATCTGTCTTCCTCCGCTCATGCGCGCGCTGGCGCGTTGAAAATCCTTCTGCCCTGACTTAGTAACCAACGGCAGGGGCCCGTCAACCGATGGCAGGGCGCGACAGATCGACAGGGGCGCGATGATCACCTTCTTCCAATGGCTGGTTCGACTGGTCTCTCTGGCGATTTTCGCGAGTGTCGGATTGGGGCTTGGCGCCTATTATTTCGCCGCCCGGTCGCTGCCCGATTACGATGAAACCCACGAAGTCAGCGGCATCTCCGCGCCGGTCGAGATCGTGCGCTCGACCGAGGATGTGCCCCATATCTTTGGCCAGAGCGACGAGGACGTGTTCTATGGTCTTGGCCTCGTGCATGCGCAGGACCGGCTCTGGCAGATGATGCTGATGCGGCGCACGGTGCAGGGGCGGCTCTCGGAGATGTTCGGACCCGAGACGCTGCGGACCGACGAACTGATGCGGCGCCTCGATCTTTACGGTGCGGCGGTGGCCTCGCTCAGTGCGCAGGACGCGCGCACCATGGCCGCGCTCGAGGCCTATGCGCGCGGCGTTAACCAATGGATCGAACTGGTTAACGACGGCGCGCGCGGCCGTGGCGCCCCGGAGTTCTGGATGTTCTCCAGCGAGATCTCCTATTGGACGCCGGCGGATTCGCTGGCGATCCTGAAACTGATGGCCTTGCAGCTTTCCACCCAGACCGAGACCGAGGTGCTGCGCGCCCGCGTCTCGATGTTGGGCCAGGATTTCGCGCGTGACATCCTGCCCGAGATGCCCGGAACGGGTGTCGCCACCCTGCCCGATTACGCCGCGCTGTTCCCGTCGACGCCGCGCGCGCCGCAAGACACGGCCGCGCTGCGCCCGCCGCTTTACCCGGTGCCGCCGCGCGCGCTGGCGGGCGCCTCGAACGCCTTTGCCGCCGCGCCTGCGCGTTCGGCGGCGGGCGGTTCGCTTCTGGCCAATGACCCGCATCTGCCGCTCTCGGCGCCGACGCTGTGGTATCTGGCGCGGCTCGAACTGGCCTCGGGCGGCGTCATTGGCGGCACGATTCCGGGGATGCCGCTGATCCTGTCGGGGCGCTCGGACGCGCTGGGCTGGGGCGTGACCAACGCCTATCTCGACGATCTCGACGTGCTGATCGAAGAGCTCGACCCCGAGAATACCGCGCGCTACCGCACGCCCGAGGGCTGGGCCGAATTCGACACCCGCCGCGTCATCATCAATGTGAAAGACGCCGAGCCCGTCACGCTGACCCTGCGCTGGAGCGAAAACGGCCCGGTTCTGCCCGGCAGCCATTTCAACCTGGCCTCAATCACCCCGCCCGGCCATGTTGCGGCGATCCGCTGGACCGCGCTGAGCGCGGACGACCCGTCGATGAGCGCGGCGATGGCGCTGATGCATGCGCCCTCGATCGCGGCCGCACTGGAAGGCACGCGCGGCTTTGTCGCCCCGGCGCAGAACCTGACGCTGGCCGATCGCGACGGCGTGGCGCTGGCGATGCTGGGCGCGATGCCCGCGCGCGATCTGCGCCATGTGACGCAGGGCCGGATGCCCGCGCAGGGCTGGCTGCCGGAAAACCGCTGGACGGGGCTTTTGCCCGCCGCTCAGGCGCCGCGTTTCGTGCAGCCCGAGGGCGGGATCGTCATCAATACCAACAACAAGCTGGTCGAGCGCCCCTTCCCCTATCACCTCAGCTATGACTGGGGCGACAGCCAGCGCGTGCAGCGCCTGACCCGGCTGATGGGCGAGCGCGAGGTGCATACGCGCGAAAGCTTCATCGCGGCGCAGCTTGATACCGTCAGCCCCGCCGCGCGCGGGCTGTTGCCGCTGGTCGGCGCGGATCTGTGGTTCACCGGCTCGCCCGCCCCCGAGGGCACGCGCGAGCGTCAGCGCCAGCGCGCGCTTGAACTGCTGGCGGCCTGGGACGGTGACATGAACGAGCATCTGCCCGAACCCCTGATCTTCGTTGCCTGGATGAACGCGCTGCAAAGCCGCCTGATCCGCGACGAGCTGGGGCCGCTGGCCTCGGAATTCACCCATCTGGAGCCCTTGTTCATCGAGCGCGTCTATCGCAACACCGAAGGCGCCGCGCGCTGGTGTGATGTGATGCAATCGGCCCCGATCGAGACCTGCACCGATATCGCGCGCATGGCGCTGGATGAGGCGCTGTTGGGGCTCGAGGCGCAATATGGGCCGAATGTCGAAAGCTGGCGCTGGGGCGACGCGCATGAGGCGCATCACGATCATGCGGTGCTGGGGCGCACGCCTGTGCTGAACTGGATCGTGAATATCCGGCAATCGACCTCGGGCGGGGATTTCACGCTCAATCGCGGGCTGATGGCGGGCGACGGCCCGAACCCCTATGCCGATGTCCATGCGGCGGGCTACCGGGCGGTGTACGATTTCGCCGACCCAGACAGCTCGGTTTTCATTACCGCGACCGGCCAGTCGGGCCACCCGCTGTCGCGCCATTACGACGATCTGTCGGAGCTGTGGCGCCGGGGCGAGTATATTCCGATGTCGTTGGACCCCGATCTGGCGCGCGCGGCGGCGGCGGGCATCACCTGGTTGCAACCGAAAGCCGCGGAGGCAAACTAAGCATCGCCTTGCAAGGCCTTGGTTTCGCGTATTTTTGCCAAGAAGAAGGCGGAGGCGTCAAAGCGCGCGGAAGCGGGCGCGCTGGGTTTCCGTCCAGCTGAGTTCAATCTCCCAGCCGGTCTCGCCCTGGGTTTCTTCGCGCACGACATTCTGTTCGTGGAGCCAGGCGTGTTGGCGGCCGGCGGCGAAGGGCAGATGCAGGGTTTCGGTGATCCGTTCCTCGGCGAGGCGCTCTTCGATCGCGGCCAGGAGCGGGTCGAGCCCCTCGCCGGTCAGTGCCGACACCGCCTGAATGTCGCCGCGCCGCGCGTCTTGCACCAGAAGCGCAGCGCGCAGCTCGGGTGAGAGCGCGTCGATCTTGTTCCAGACCTCGATCAGCGCGACATCCTCGTCGACGCCGAGCGATTCCAGGATTTCGCCGACATCTTCGGCCTGTTCCTCGGTCTCGGGATGGGCGATGTCGCGGACATGCAGGATCAGATCCGCCTCCAGCACCTCTTCGAGCGTGGCGCGGAAGGCGGCGACCAGCTCATGCGGCAGATCCGAGATGAAGCCCACCGTGTCCGAGAGGATCACCTTGCGCCCCGAGGGCAGCGTGACGCCGCGCATAGTCGGGTCGAGCGTGGCGAAAAGCATGTCCTTCGCCATCACCTCGGCGCCGGTCATGCGGTTGAAAAGCGTAGATTTTCCGGCGTTCGTATAGCCCACGAGCGCAACAATTGGGAACGGCACCTTGCGGCGCGCGGCGCGGTGCAATTCGCGGGTTTTCACCACCTTGGCAAGCTGGCGGCGGATGCGGATGACTTGCTCGTCGATGGCGCGGCGGTCGGCCTCGATCTGGGTCTCGCCGGGGCCGCCGACGAAGCCAAGCCCGCCGCGCTGGCGTTCGAGGTGGGTCCAGGCGCGCACGAGGCGGGTGCGTTGGTAGCTGAGCGCCGCGAGTTCCACCTGCAGCACGCCTTCGCGCGTGCGGGCGCGATCGGCGAAGATTTCAAGGATCAGCCCGGTCCGGTCCAGAAGCTTGACGCCCCATTCCTTTTCCATGTTGCGTTGCTGCACCGGGCTGACCGGCCCGTCGACCAGCACAAGGTCGACCTCGGCGGCCTTGAGGCGTTCCTTCAACTCGGCCAGCTTGCCGGTGCCGAAAAGATGCCCGGCATGGGGTTTGGGGAGCGAAACGACCTCGGAACCGACCACGTCCAGATCCGGCAGGGCCGCGGCCAGCGACACGGCCTCGGCCAGCCCGTGTTCGGGCAAGCGTCGAGACGCCACCGCCTTCATGGCGGGGTGGAGCACCCAGGCCCGCGTGGGCCGCTCGCGAGAGGAAACCGGCTCGCTCAGTCGTCGCCCTCGTACAGAGAGATCGGCTGACCCGGCATGATCGTCGAGATCGCGTGTTTGTACACCAGCTGGCTCTGCCCGTCGCGGCGCAGCAGCACACAGAAATTATCAAACCAGGTAATCACGCCCTGAAGCTTGACCCCGTTGATCAGAAAGATCGTGACCGGAACCTTCGCCTTGCGCACATGATTAAGAAATGCGTCCTGCAAGTTTTGTTTATCGGCAGCCATTGCTCTTGCCTTTATTTTTGTCGCGCGTTTCGGGCGGAAATCCGCCCTTAACTCAGTATGAAGATTTCATACCGAGATTCCAGCCCCAAATTCAGCCTGTTAGGGCTTTGGCTCCGGCGCGCGTTCAGCTGCGCCAGAATTCGGGGTTGAAGAGCGCGACGATGGCCAGCGTCTCGAGCCGGCCCAGCACCATCGTCATCGCCAAGATGAACTTGGTGCTGGTGTCCAGTTCGGCCCAGCTGAGCGGCACCGAGGCGGCGAGGTCCGCGAGCGGCCCGGTGTTCGACAATGCGGCGATGGTCAGGATCGTGGCCGGTTCGAAATCGAGCCCCGCCAGCGACAGCGCCCCCATCACCACCGCGATCGCCAGCGCGAAGAGCATGAAGAACACCCAGGCGATATAGGCTCCCTCACGGCGCAGGTGGCGCTCCACGGCGCCGCCGCCGAGCACCGAGCGCGGGTAGATCATCTTTTGCAATTCGCGCTCGCCGTGACGCAAAAGCGCGTAGACCCGCAGCAGGCGCACGCCGCCGGTGGTGGTCGCAACCCCACCGCCGACGATGGCGAGCCCCGCCAGCACCAACCCCGAGGTCGGAAGCCCCGACCATTGCCGCGCCTCGCCCCAGGCGCTGGAATCGAAGCCCGTTGTGGTCAGGAACGAGAGCGCGGTGAACAGCGCGCCCCAGAACGCGCTGAAGGCGGCGGCGGGCTGCGCGCCCGAGACCTCGAGCGTCGCGATCCAGTGGCGCAGCACCAGAAGCAGGCTCACGCTGAGCACGAGGGTTGCGGCCAGCACCAGCTCCGGGTCGTTCCAAAGCTTGTCCGACGCCCGCAGCTCGCCCCCGCCCGGCCAGAACCGCCGCGACAGGGCCGGAAGAAAGAACACCAGCAGGAATGCCTCGCCAGCGAAGCCCGAGGGCGCGGCATCAACGCCCCCGATCGGCGAAATCCCCGAGGTCGCCAGCACCGACATCGCGTGGCACAGCGCCACCAGCGAGGGATCGCCCGCAATCAGCAAAAGTATCCAGAGCACCAGCGTCAGCCCGGTGTAGACGGGCAAAAGCCGCAGCACGTAATGGCCCAGCCGCACCGAGGTATCGGCCACGCCATCGCGCCGCGCGGCAGAGAAAAACGAGCTCGAGCCGATCTCGGTGCCTGCAAACACCTCGAAGCCGCCAAGCCGCAGCGGCGCCAGAACCGCGATCGCCATCACCAGCATCAGGAAACCGCCAAGCCAGCCCACCGTCGCGCGCCAAAGATGCAGCGAGGGCTCCAGCCGCTCGGGCGCATACAGCGTGCCGCCCGTGGTGGTGAGCGCCGAGACCATCTCCCACCAGCTGTTGAACAGCCCGGTGTCGGGCACCGCCTCGTTGAAAGGGATCGCCAGCATCAGCGGCAGAAGCGTGAACGCCCCCAGGAGCGTCAGCAACTGGTTGCGCGCGACATGGCCGGGCGCGTTCGCCGCCGTCGCCAGCCCGATCAGCGCCGAGACGAACAGGAACAGCGTGCCGGTGTAGAAAAATGGTCGCGCGACGTCATGCTCGCGCACCGCCAGAGCATGGGCCGCCGGCAGATACATCGCCAGCGCGCCGATCCCCATCAGGATCACGAAAATCGGCAGCCTATGCAGCAGCGCAAGCATCTGCGCCTCAGAAGAAGTCGATGGAGACCTGCAACAGGCGCTCCACCTCGGGGATGTCGGCCGAGAGCGCGAAGAGCACGATGATATCGCCCTCGTCGATCCGGGTGTCGCCGCGCGGCGTGACGACCTTGTCGCCCTTTTTCAGCGCGCCGACCAGAACGCCCTCGGGGAAGGGCACGTCGCGCACCGGCTTGCCGGTGATCGGCGAGGTGCCCATGACCTGAGCCTCGATGATCTCGGCCTCGGCATCGCCGATCGAATAGACGCCGCGCACCCGGCCATGCCGGATGTGGCGCAGGATCGACGACACGGTGGTCGCGCGCGGGTTGATATAGGCGTCGATGTCCAGCGGCCCCATCAGGGGCACCAGCGTCGGGTCGTTCACCAGGCTGATCGCCAGCTTGCAGCCCGCCTGCTTGGCGCGCACCGCGGCGAGGATGTTGGTCTTGTCGTCGTCGGTCACAACCAGCACCGCGTCGGCACGGTCGATATTGGCTTCCTCCAACAGCTCCGACGAAAGCCCGTCGCCATTCAGAACGATCGTGCGTTCCAACGCATCGGCGGCACGTTCGGCCATCTGGCGGTTCTTTTCGATCACCTTGGCGCGCACGCGGCTGGTGCGCGCCTCGAGCGCGCGCGCCACCGCCAGCCCGACATTGCCGCCACCGATGATGACGACGCGCTCCTGCTTGAAGGTCGCCTTGCCAAAGATTTCCAGCGTCCGGTCCACGTCCTCGGCATGGGCAAAGCAATAGACCTGATCATTTTCGAAAAGCTGGTCGGCGGGCTCGGGCGCGAACAGACGCCCCTCGCGACGCACGCCCACCACCCGCGCGCGCAGCGTCGAGAACAGGTCGGTCAGCTGATTGAGCGGCGTGTTCAGCACCGGGCAATCTTCGTCCAGAACGATCCCCAGAAGCTGCGCCTCGCCGCCGAGGAAGCTTTCGGTATCGAACGTCGCGGGCGCCGCAAGGCGCTGTAGCGCAGCATCGGCCACCTCGCGCTCGGGCGAGATGATGACGTCGATCGGCAGGTGCTCGCGCCGGTAAAGGTCGGAATATTGCGCCGCCAGATAGGATTGCGAGCGCACCCGCGCGATCTTGCGGGTGATCCCGAAGACCGAATGCGCGACCTGACAGGTGACCATGTTCACCTCATCCGAATAGGTCGCGGCGATGATCAGGTCGCAATCGCGCGCGCCGGCGCGTTCGAGCACGTCTGGATGCGAGGCAAAGCCCACGATCCCCTGAACGTCAAGCGTATCCGCGGCGCGGCGCACCAGTTCTGGATTGCTGTCGACGATCGTCACGTCATTGCGTTCGCTGGCCAGATGGCGCGCGATCTGCCAACCGACCTGCCCTGCCCCGCAGATGATGACCTTCATCGGATGCCCTCCACGCTCGGCTTGCCCTGATCTCTATGCCGCGGCGGCGACAGGGTCAATCGTCAGCCTCTTCGTCGTCTTCCAGATGCGCGACCCGCGCACCCGCCTTCTGGCTGGTTACCACGCCCAGCGATTTCAGCTTGCGATGCAGCGCCGAGCGCTCCATCCCGACGAAGGCCGCGGTGCGCGAGATATTGCCGCCAAAGCGGTTGATCTGGGTCAGCAGGTATTCGCGCTCGAAGAGTTCGCGCGCCTCGCGCAGCGGCAAAGTCGCGAGCTGCCCGCTGAGCGAAAGCCGCCCCTCGTCGCTTTCGGCCTCATTCTCGCGCGGCAATTCGCGCGCCTCAATCGGGCCCGTGCCCTCGCCGAGGATCAGCACGCGCTCGATCACGTTGCGCAGCTGGCGGATGTTGCCCGGCCAGTCCATCGTCTGCATCGCCGCCGCCGCCTCTTCCGAGATATCGCGCAGCGGCAGGCCCTGGGCGCGGTTGAACCCTTCGATGAAATGGCGCGCCAGAAGCGGCACATCCTCGCGCCGCTCGGCCAGCGCGGGCACCGGGATCGGCACGACGTTGAGCCGGTCGTACAGTTCCTGCCGGAATTCGCCCGAGGCGATCTGCGTGCGCAGGTCGCGCGTGGTCGAGGAAATCACCCGCAGGTCGACCCGCACCTTGTCGGCGCCGCCGACGCGGGTGAATTGCTGCTCGGTCAGCACGCGCAGGATCTTGGATTGCGTGCCCAGCGGCATGTCGGCCACTTCGTCGAAATAGATCACCCCGCCATGGGCCTGCTCCAGCAGCCCCTTTTCCACGCCGCGCTCAGCCGTTTCGCGGCCAAACAGCACCTCTTCCATGCGTTCGGGCTCGATCGAGGCAGAATTCACAGTGACGAAAGGCGCGCTGGCGCGGTTCGAATTGGCATGGATGAAGCGCGCCGCCGCCTCCTTGCCCGAGCCCGGCTCGCCGGTCAGCATCACCCGACCGTTCGATTTCGTCACCTTGTCGAGCTGGTCGCGCAGCTTCTTGAAACCCAGCGACTGGCCGATCATCTCGCCCAACTCGCCGCCCTGCCGACGCAGCGACGAGTTTTCGCGCCGCAGCCGCGCCGTCTCCATCGCCCGCGAGACCACCACCAGAAGCTGGTCGATGTTGAAGGGCTTCTCGATGAAGTCATAGGCGCCCTGCTTGATCGCGGCGACGGCGATCTCGATATTGCCATGCCCCGAGATGATGATCACCGGCACATCGGGGTTGTTGCGCTTGACGTGCTTGAGGATGTCGATCCCGTCCATCCGGCTGTCCTTCAGCCAGATGTCGAGGATCATCAGCGAAGGCTCGGCGGTGTTGAGCTGATCCATGCACTCGTCGGAATGGCCCGCCATCCGCGTCTGATAGCCTTCGTCCCCCAGAATATCCGCGATCAGTTCGCGGATGTCTTTTTCGTCGTCCACAATCAGAATGTCACTCATTTCATCCCCGCTGCGAGGTCGCTCGCTCTTTCGGTGATCGCGCGCGTGCCCGTGCGGGCGCGCGGCAACCGGATTTCGGCGAGGGCGCCCGAATGCGCCCCGTCGGCAAAGGCGGGCGCGTCGGTCAGCACCAGCGTCCCGCCATGTTCTTCGATGATCTTCTTCACGATCGGCAGGCCAAGCCCCGTGCCCTTTGCGCGCGTCGTGACATAGGGCTCGAACAGGCGTGCGCGATCGGGCGGCAGGCCGATGCCATTGTCCGCGATCCGGATCAGCACCTGCTCGGGCGCGACGCTCATCGCCACGCGCACCTCCGGCGCCCAGCCCTCGGGCGCGCCCTTTTCCTCCAGGCTTTCAATCGCTTCGCCCGCGTTCTTGATGAGGTTCGTGACCGCCTGGGAAATCATCGTCGCATCGAGCTCGACGATCACCTCGTCTTCGGGCAGGTCCGCCACGAGCTTCGCGCCATGCAGCGCGCCTTCTTGCAACAGAACCGCGTCGCGCATCAGCCGCGCAAGATCGTGATCGCGCCGGTCGGGCTCGGGCATGCGGGCGAAACGCGAGAACTCGTCGATGATCCGGCGCAGGTCGTTGGTCTGGCGGATGATGACGCCGGTATATTGATCGAGCGCCTCGTGATCGACGCCCTCGACACGCTGGAATTTGCGCTTGATGCGCTCCGCCGACAGCTGGATCGGCGTCAGCGGGTTCTTGATTTCATGCGCAATGCGCCGCGCCACGTCGCCCCAGGCCGCCATGCGCTGCGCCGAGACCAGCTCGGTCACGTCGTCAAAGGCGACCACGTAGCCTTCGGGTGCGCCCATCTCGTTGCGCCGCAGGGCCATCCGCACCAGCAGGCTTTCCAGCCGCCCGCTGCGCGAGACCCGGATTTCCTCTTGCACGACCTCGCTGATGCCATCACGCAACCGCTGGAAAAGCCCGGCGAATTCCGGCACCGTGCCCGCCAGCGCACAGCCATGATCGCGCCCCTCGTCGAGCTCCAGCAGCCGGGTCGCCGAGCGGTTCAGGAACTCGATCGTGCCCTCGGCATCCAGCCCGATCACCCCCGAGGTCACCGAGGTGAGCACCGAGTCGAACATCCGCCGCTGCTCTTCGGTCAGTTCGTGCGAGGCGACCAGCTCTTCGCGCTGACGCTTCAGCTCGCGCGTCATGCGGTTGAACGAGGCGCCGAGCGTGGCGATCTCATCGTCGCCCTCGGCCTCGATCACCCGCGCATCAAGATCGCCCGCGCCGACCCGCTCCGCCGCCTGCGCCAGCCGCCCGATCGGGCGCGACAGACGCTCGGCGAACCACAGACCCAGCCAGACTGCCGCGAGGATCAGGATCAGCGCAAAACCGATATAGACCAAGCCGAATTCAAACAGCACCCGCCCGCGCGTGGCCTCAAGCTGCTGGTAAAGCCCCACCGTTTCGCGCGTGTCATCCAAAAGCGACAACAGCTGCCCATCGACCGTGCGCGACACGTAAAGATAGCGGTCGACGAAGGCGTCGAGATGCTTGATCGCGCGGAATTCCGAGTTGTCCCAATCTTCGACGAGAACGATGTCGCCTTGCAGCGCGCGCACCAGTTCGCTGCTCTCGGGCTGTTCAAAATCAAAGAGATAAGAGCGATCGCCACGCGCCACGATCTGCCCCAGACCGTCGATGACATAGGCCTCTTTCAAACCCCGCTGCACGCTCGACTGGCCCAGCACCAGCATCTCGCGCAGCTCGCCGTCATCCATGAAATTGGCCGCCTGCCGACGCAGGTTGAGAAAAGCCGCAAGCGCCTCGGTGTCTTCGGACAGGTCGCTGCGATGCTCTTCCTGATAGGCCTCGGCGGCGGCAAGCGACGAGCCCACCACCTCGCGGACCCGGTCCGAGAACCAGCCCTCAAGGCCGATGTTCACCGTGAGGCCGGCAAAGATCGCGACAAGGATCGTCGGGATCAGCGCGATCCCCGCAAACACGCCGGTCAGACGCAGGGTCAGACGCGAGCCGGCTGACCGCGCGCGCCGTGCCGCGATGATCTGCGCCAGCCGCATCAGGATCAGGCCCGCGAGCAGCAGGAAATAGATGAAATCGGCCAGCAGGATCAGCCGCAGGAGCGTCGAATCCGCGCCCAGCTTGAGTGGCCCCATGACGACAAAGGTCGCCACCGCCAGGAGCGGCCCGAGCACGACCAGCCCCAGCGTGACAAGGTTCTGAACCCTTCGCTGACGGCGCAGCCGAACCAGCTGCTCCCAAGTTGACCTTCTCGGCCGCGTGAGCACGAAAATCCCCCACAACACAAGGGCGCTTCCGGCACGACTCCGGGCGATAAATTCGCAACAGCCCCCTGTTGCGCTTTTACATCAGCTTGCGGCGCCGTGTCACCTGAATATCGAGATCCGTGATCTTTTTACGCAAGGTATTGCGGTTGATGCCCAAGAGATCAGCACATCTGGCCTGGTTCCCGCCGGTCGCATCCAATGCGATTTCGATCAGCGGGGCCTCCATCTCCTTGAGAATACGGTCATAAAGCCCCGGTGCGGGCAGGTTGCCGCCATGCAGGTCGAAATAGCGCCGCAGGTGGCGCGCGATCGCCGCCGAGAGCTTCTCGCCCTCGCCGGTCTGGCGCAGGGGCTCCATCGCGGGCTGGTTGCCCAGAACGAATTCCACCTCGGCACGGCTGATTTCCTCTTCGGACGAGGTCACGACGAGCCGGCGGATGGTGTTTTCCAACTGGCGCACGTTGCCCGGCCAGGCATAGGCCCGCACGAGGTTGCGCGCATCCGCCGAAAGCCTGCGATGGCCGAAGCCTTCACGCTCGGCACGGGCGAGGAAATGCTCGGCCAAGAGCGGGATGTCTTCGACGCGCTCGCGCAGCGCGGGCACCTGCAGGGTCACACCGCAAAGCCGATAGTAGAGATCCTGGCGGAACTTGCCCTCTTCCATCTGCGCCGATAGGTCCACGAGCGTCGTCGCCATGATCCGCGGCGCGCTTTCGGGCAGCGCATCGAGCATCCGCACAAGCCGACCTTGCGTTTCCTCGTCGTAATCGCCCACCTCGTCAAAGACGAGCGAGCCGCCCTTGACCCGCGCGAGCAGCGTCGAGGCGCCATCCGCCCCTTGCAGATCAGCGGCTTGTGCCACCACGAAAGGCAGCGTGCGACGGTCCGAAAAATCATGGATCGCATGGGCGATCAGCGATTTTCCGGTGCCGGATTCGCCCGCGATCAGCACCGGCAGATCGGTGTTCATCACCCGCGCGACAAGGCGGTAAAGCTCCTGCATCGCCGGGGTGCGACCGACCAGCGGCAGATCCTCGCCCAGCCCCGCCGACGCGCCGCCCTCGGCGCGCACAGCCGGGCGCGAGCGGCGCTTGAGGTCGAGCGCACGGGCCGCGCGTTTCATCAGGTCGGGCAGGTCGAAGGGCTTGGGCAGGTAATCATAAGCATCGGCCTCGGCGGCCTGGATCGCGGTCATGATCGTGTTCTGCGCCGAAATCACGATCACCGGCAGGCCGGGGCGCAGCTCGGCGATCTTGGGCAGGGCTTCGAGCCCGTTCCCGTCCGGCATCATCACATCCGAAATCACCAGGTCGCCCTTGCCCTCCTCGACCCAGCGCATCAGCGTTACCAGCGAAGCCGTCGCATGCACTTTGCATCCCGCGCGCGTCAGCGCCTGGGTCAGAACCGTGCGGATCGTGCGATCGTCGTCTGCGACAAGTACGGTACCGTCCATCAGCTGTTCTCCTTGGGGACAAGCGGCAGGGAGACGCGGAACACGGTGCGGCCCGGCACCGAATCCACGCTGATCCAGCCATCGTGGTCAGAAATGATCTTGGACACGAGCGCGAGGCCAAGCCCCGTGCCGTTCTCGCGCCCGGAAACGAAAGGTTCAAAGATCGAATTGGCAATATCGGGCGGAAGGCCGGGGCCGTCGTCGATGATCTCGACCTGCAGGGGCAAGGCCTGCCCCGAGCCATCCTCGCGCCGCAGGCGCAGCGAATAGTCATAGAAGGTGCGCAGCTTGATCCGCCCCTGCCCCTTTGCCGCCTCGGAGGCGTTCTTCAGCAGGTTCAGGAACACCTGCGTCAGCTGATCGGGGTCGGCCCAGGTCGGCGGCAGCGAGGGGTCGTAATCCTCCTCGATCAGCATATGCGCGCCAAACCCCACCTCGGCCGATTTGCGCGCGCGATCGAGAATGTCGTGCACGTTGACCGCGCGCCGCTCGGGCGGGCGCAGGTTGCCGAATTGCTCGACCTGCTCAAGCAGCTTCACCACGCGCCGGGTTTCATCGACGATCAGGTCGGTCAGTTCGAGGTCATCGCCCGCGAGGTTCATCGACAAAAGCTGCGCCGCCCCCGCGATCCCGGCCAGCGGGTTCTTGATTTCATGGGCGAGCATCTCGGCCATGCCGATCGCCGAACGCGCAGCGGTCTTGACCATCGAGGCGCGCCCGAGCCGGTCGGCGATCTCGCGCGGCGAAATCAGGAGCAGCACCCGATCGGGGTCTTCGCCCAAGGGCGCGGCCTGTAGGTTGCACTGCACCGGCGCCTTTTCCCCGGTCGTGACATCGACGTCATTCACGAACAAATCGGCGCGGTTGATCCGGACGCGGAAGAAAATCTCTTCCAGCGGCGCAGAGATCGAAAGCCGTTCCAGCACCGATTTTCCACGCAGCGCGCGCGACGAGATATTGAGGAACAGCTCCGCCGCCGAGTTCACCTCTTCGATCCTGTCCTCGCTGTCGATGATCAGCGCGGGGATCGGCAGCGAGGTCCAGATAATGCCGAGCGTCGGCAATTTCATGCGGCAATCCTTTCGCAAAAGGCTTCGCGGATCAGCGCGAGCGTGGCGCGCGGCGTGTCCGAAACCATCATTTCCGCCCGCAGCGGCGCCGAGGCGCGCTCGGCGTACCAACCCAGATGTTTGCGCGCGAGGCGCAGGCCCAGCTCGGCGCCGTAAAAGCCGAGGATCGCCTCGTAATGCTCGGCCACCAGATCGGCGAGGGCCGCGCCTTGCGGCACCTGCGGCGCGGGCGTGCCATGGAGCGCATGCGCGATCTCGGCCAGAACCCAGGGCGCACCCTGCGCACCCCGCCCAACCATCACGCCCGCCGCCCCCGAGAGCCTTTGCGCCTCGGCGGCCGAGGCTGCGTCGATGATGTCGCCATTGGCCACGACCGGCACCGACACCGCCTGCCGCACCGGCGCGATCGCCGCCCAGTCGGCTTGGCCCTTGTAAAACTGCATCCGCGTGCGGCCATGGATCACGATCATCTGCACGCCCGCGGCTTCGGCCCGGCGCGCGATCTCGGCGGCGTTGCGGTTCTCGTCATCCCAGCCCAGACGCATCTTCAGCGTCACCGGCACATCGACCGCGCCAACGACCGCCTCGATCAGGCTGAGCGCATGATCGGGGTCGCGCATCAGCGCCGCCCCCGAGGCCCCGCCCGTCACCTTTTTCGCCGGGCAGCCCATGTTGATGTCGATGATCTTGGCGCCCATGTCGGCGACGATCTTCGCCGCCTCGGCCATCGGCTCGGGCGCACGCCCCGCCAGCTGCACCGAGCTTGGCAGATCGAGCCCCAGCTCGCTGCGCGCCTTCGCCCGCACCGAGGGTTTCGCCGTCAGCATCTCGCCCGAGGCGACCATTTCCGAGACCACCAACCCCGCGCCAAAACGCGCCACCATCCGCCGAAACGGCAGATCGGTGATCCCCGCCATTGGCGCCAAGAGCACCGCTGGGGCGATTCTGGTCTCTCCCAAGGTCAGGGTCACGGGGGAATTCCTCTTCGATTGCCTCCGAATTAACCGTTTGGTTCAGGAATCACAATTCACCGACGGGTAAAATCGGTGCGAAAATCAGCACTAGATTAAATATTATGCAATACGCCCGATTTTCGCGCCATTCCAGATCGGCTCAACTTCCCCGACGGCAACCCGGGCGCAATTGCACAGGCGCGCGCGATCTTCTAAGCCTGTGAGAAACCGGAGGTTTCATGAGCACGGCGGCGATCATCGTTGCCGCAGGGCGCGGAACGCGCGCCGGCGGCGCAGAACCCAAGCAATGGCAGATGCTGCGCGGCAAGCCCGTGCTGGCCCATACCGTGGCGGCTTTTGCAGGTTTCGCGCGGGTGGTCGTGGTGCTGCATCCCGACGACATGGCGCGCGGGCTGGAATTCTTTGGCGGTGCGGTCACGCTGATCGCGGGTGGCGCAAGCCGCGCGGAGTCGGTGCGCAACGCTCTGGAGACGCTTGAGGGCGCGGGCGTCGAGCGGGTGCTGATCCATGATGGCGCGCGCCCGCTGGTCGAGCCCGGGCTGATCGCGCGGGTGCTCGCGGCGCTGGACGAGGACGAGGCCGCCGCGCCCGCCCTGCCCGTCTCGGATGCGCTTTGGCGCGGCGAAGATGGCGCGGTCAGCGGCACGCAATCGCGCGAGGGTCTCTGGCGCGCGCAGACCCCGCAGGGGTTTCGCTTTGCGCCAATCCTCGCCGCGCATCGCGCCCATCCGGGCGAGGCGGCGGATGATGTCGAGGTCGCCCGCGCGGCCGGCATCGCGGTGCGCATCGTGCCCGGCTCGGAGCGCAATCTGAAGATCACATATGCCGAGGATTTCCTGCGGGCAGAGCAGCTGATGGGGCAAAACATGGATGTGAGACTGGGCAATGGCTATGACGTGCATGCCTTCGAGCCGGGCGATCACGTCATCCTCTGTGGCGTCGAGATCCCGCATGAGCGCAAGCTCAAGGGCCATTCCGACGCCGATGTCGGCATGCACGCGCTGACCGACGCGATCTATGGCGCGCTGGCCGAGGGCGATATCGGGCGCCATTTCCCGCCCTCCGATCCGCAGTGGAAGGGCGCGGCCTCCGAGATTTTCCTGCGCCATGCCGCCGAGCTGGCGGAGCAAAAGGGCTATCGGATTTCCAACGCCGATGTCACGCTGATCTGCGAGCGCCCCAAGGTCGGGCCGCATGCGCTGCGCATGGCCGAGATCTTGGCCACGATCATGGGCATCGCGCCCGAGCGCGTCTCGGTCAAGGCGACCACCTCGGAACGGCTGGGCTTCACCGGTCGCGAAGAAGGTATCGCCGCGATCGCCACCGCCACGTTGATTGCGGAGTAAACCGATGAACCGCGAAACCCTGCAGCTGATCAACACCTTCTTCAACGTCGGGCTGATGAAGCCCGCGCCGGGCACTTGGGGCTCGCTTGCGGCGCTGGTGATCGGCTGGGGGATCGAGCGATATCTGGGCTTTTGGCCGCTGGTCGTGGCGACCGTGATCGTCACCGCGATCGGCTTCGTCACGATCAAGGCGGAGCTGGCGCTGCGCCCCGGCGAAGAAGACCCCTCCGAGATCGTCATCGACGAGGTGGCCGGCATGTGGCTGGCGCTCTTGTTCCCGGCGGCGGGGTTCTGGATGCGCGACATGTCGATGGTCTGGCCCGGCCCTGTCGCGGCCTTCCTGCTGTTCCGGCTGTTCGATATCAGCAAGCCTTGGCTCGTCGGGCGCGCGGATCGGCGCGGCGATGCGGCGGGCGTGATGCTTGATGACCTCTGGGCAGGGCTGTTTGCCGGGCTTTGCACGCTGGTGCTGGCGGGGCTCTATCACGCGGTGCTGATGTGAGCCTCGCTGCCGAGGTTCTGGCCGCCGCCAAGGCGCGCGGCGTGATGATCGCCACGGCCGAAAGCTGCACCGGCGGCATGGTCGCCGCCGCGCTCACCGATATTCCCGGCTCGTCGGCGGTGGTCGAGCGCGGCTTTGTCACCTACACCAATGCCGCCAAGACCGAGATGCTGGGCGTGCGCCCCGAAACACTCGCGGCGCATGGCGCGGTCTCGGAGGAAGTCGCGCGCGAGATGGCCGAGGGCGCGCTGGTCTATTCCCATGCGACGCTCGCCGTGGCGATCACCGGTATCGCAGGGCCCGGCGGGTCTGAGTTCAAACCCGAGGGGCGCGTCTGCTTCGGTCTTGCGCAGGCGGGCGCACAAACCAACGTCGAGACAGTCGAATTCGGCGCCCCTGGCCGCGACAAGGTGCGCAGCGCCGCCCGCGATCATGCGCTGGGCCTGCTCTTGCGCGCGCTGGGCTGAAGTTTCCAATCCGCACATTCCATGGGCATTTTGCCCATATTTCGCCCATTCAGTGCACTTTTTGAAAACTGCCCGCTTTCAGGGCGGCCCTGAAAGAGATTGGCGCTTTCATGGGCGACCCGGGAATGGTTTTGCCCCTCTCGACCACTTCTGAGGAGGATTCGAGGATGAATGGTGCCGATACCGCCTGGATCATCACCGCCACCGCGCTGGTGCTGCTGATGACCCTTCCGGGCCTTGCGATGTTCTATGGCGGGCTTGTGCGCGCGCGCAACGTGCTGTCGATTTTCATGCAGTGTTTCTCGATTGCGGCGCTGATGAGCGTGCTCTGGCTGCTGCTGGGCTATTCGATCGCCTTTGGCGATGCGAACCCCTATTGGGGCGGGCTCGGCAAGTTCGGCCTGATCGGCATCACCGGCGACGATCTGTGGAACACGATCCCCGAGATCCTGTTCTTCGCCTTCCAGATGACCTTCGCGATCATCACCCCCGCGCTGTTCATCGGCGCCTTCGTCGAGCGCATCAACTACGCCTTCGTGATGGTGTTTGCGGGCGCCTGGATGCTCTTGGTCTACGCGCCGGTGACGCATTGGATCTGGGGCGGCGGCATGATGGCGGATGGCGGCATCTTCGGCGCGGTGGGCACCAAGGATTTCGCCGGCGGCATCGTCGTGCACGAGACCGCGGCGCTGGCCGCGCTGTTGCTCGCGATCATGATCGGGCCGCGCAAGCACCGTACCACGCCGCCGCATAACCCGGGCATGGTCGCGATCGGCGCGGGGCTGCTCTGGGTCGGCTGGTTCGGCTTCAACGGCGGCTCGCAGCTTGCGGCCGATGGCGGCGCCGCGATGGCGCTGACGGTCACGCATATCTCGGCCTCGGCGGCCTCGCTGAGCTGGGCATTCTGGGAGCGCGTCAAGTTCGGCCGCTCGTCGCTGGTGGGTATCGTCACCGGCACGATCGCGGGCCTTGCCTCGATCACCCCGGCCTCGGGCTTTGTCGGCCCGCTGGAGGCGCTGGTGATCGGCCTCGTGGCAGGGATCCTGTGTCAGGAAGCCGTGGTGCTGATCCGCGAAAAGATCGGCATCGACGACACGCTCGATGTCTTCGCCGTGCACGGTGTCGGCGGGATCTTTGGCACGATCATGGTCGCGGTCTTTGCCGATGGCACCTTTATCGCGCAGTTCGGCGCGCTGGCGATCGTGGGCATCTACACGCTGGTGCTGACCTATGTGCTCGCCAAGGCGATCGGGCTGTTCTTCCCGATGCGCGTCGACAAGGAAAGCGAGACCAACGGGCTCGACCTGTCGACCCATGGCGAGCGCGCCTATGACATGAACTCCTGATCCCGCGCGGATCGGAACCACAAAGGCCGCCCTTCGGGGCGGCCTTTTGCGTTGCAGTGGTGGGGTCAGGCGGCGGGGCCGTAGAGCACCTTGGCGCGCTCCTCGAAGGCGCGCACGATCCGGCGCATCGCCTCGTCAAAGACCACACCGATCACCTTTTGCAAGATCGCGTTGCGGAACTCGAAATCGACGAAGAACTCGGCCTTGCAGCCGCCCTCGGGCAGATCGGCAAAGCGCCACCAGCTTTTCAGGTATTTGAACGGCCCGTCCAGATATTCGACATCAAGCCGGTTCTCGGCAGGCCAAAGCGTCGCGCGCGATCCGAATTTCTCGCGAAACACCTTGAAGGAAATCACCAGATCCGCCTCAAGCAGGATCGAGCCGTCGGGCCGCTCGGTGCGCTTGCGGATGCGGGCGGCGGAATTCCACGGCAGAAACTCGGGGTAGCGCGCCACGTCCGAGACCAGCGCATACATCTGCGCCGCCGTGTAGGGCATGTTCCGGCTTTCCGAATGGGTAGGCATGGCTCTTCCGTTTTCTCCGCGCTCTAGATGCGCTAAAGCTGGGGGAAAGTGCAACCCCGGAGACCCGCCGAAATGCCGCACCGCCCCCATGCCATCGACCAGATGATCTCGGCCAAACGCATCGCCGCCCGTGTCGAGGCGCTGGCCCATGAAATCACCGATCATTTCGCCGACACCGAGAAACTTGTGGTGGTGGGACTGCTCCGCGGCAGCTTCGTCTTCATCGCCGATCTGGTGCGTGAAATCGACCTGCCCGTCGAGGTCGATTTCCTCGAGGCCTCGTCCTACGGCGACGGCACCGAAAGCTCGCGCGAGGTGCGCATTCTGAAGGATCTGCGCGCAGGCATCGAGGGGCGCGACGTGCTGGTGGTCGAGGATATCGTCGACACGGGCTTTACGCTGCAGCATGTGATGGGGCTTTTGGGCGCGCGCAAACCGCGCCGGCTCGCAAGCTGCGCGCTGCTCGACAAACCCTCGCGGCGCGAAGTCGAGATGACGGCGGACTGGATCGGCTTCACCATTCCCGACGAGTTCGTCGTGGGCTACGGCATCGACTTTGCGCAGCGCAACCGCAACCTGCCCTATATCGGCAAGGTGCGGTTTCTCGACGAGGCCCAATCGTGATTTCACCGCATTGGTTCCTGCGGATGGCCCGCTGGGCGCGCAACCCGCCCTCGGCGGGGCGCGTCAAGCTGGTGCTGGCGGTGATCGCGATCGCGCTGGCGATTGTCGGCATTGAAAAACTCGGCCTCTGGCCCGATTGGGCAGAGGCCGAGCGCAATCCGATCCGGATCAAGACGGTGAACTAGGCACCCTGCCCGCTTATTCGGCGGGCGCACCCTCCAGCAGCGGGCGTAGTCTTTCCTCGATCACGCGCTGCGTCACCGGGCCGGCAAAGCGGAACAGCACCTTGCCGTCCCCCGAGACCACGAAGGTTTCCGGCACGCCGTAGACGCCCCAATCCAGCGCCATCCGCCCGGCATTGTCGGCCCCAAGACGCGCATAGGGGTTGCCAAGCTCGGACAGGAACCCAAGCGCCTGATCGGGCTTGTCCTTGTAATTCACGCCGAGGATCTGGATGCCCTCCTGCGCCAGCGCCTCAAGGTTCGGGTGCTCGACCCGGCAAGGCGCGCACCACGAGGCCCAGAAGTTCACCAGCTTGATCTCACCCGCGCGCAGATCGGCATCGGTAAAAGGCGTGAAATCGGCCAGCTGTTCAAGCTGAACCGGCGGCGCCTCCTTGCCCGCGAAGGCGGTGGGCAACTGCTTGGGGTTTTCCCGCGCCATGCCCCAGACGAACATGCCCGCAAGCGCCGCAAAGATCACCGGCGGCAGAAACATCAAGGGCTTAGCCATTTTTCTTCATCCGTTCTTCTTGTGCGGCCAGCGCGGCTTTCACCTTCGCGCCGCGCCAGAGCGTCCAGATCGTCAGCACCGCCAGCGGCCCCAGCGTACCGATATAGGACAGCACCACGGTGAGGGCGTATTTACCAAGTTCGGGCATCATGCCATGCGCTCCCTCTGTTCAAGCGCCTTCAGGCGACGCAGGCGGATCTCGGTGCGGGTGCGCAGCAGCAGCAGCGTCACGAACAGCAGCACGAAGCCCACGATGCAGATCACCAGCGGAATGTAATAGGACGGGTCGAGCGGGTCTTTCTCGCCAACCTTCAGGATCGTCGAATCCTGGTGCAGGCCCTGATTCCAGAACTTCACCGCATAGCGCGACAAAAGCGCGAACACCGACCCCACGAGGCACAGAACGCCGGTCAGATCGGCGGCGGTATCAGGATTCTCGATCGCGCCCCAAAGCGCCATGTAGCCGAGGTAGAACAGGAACAGGATCAGGAACGAGGTCAGCCGCGGGTCCCATTCCCACCAGGTGCCCCACATCGGCTGGCCCCAGACCGCGCCCGTCACCAGCGCGATGATCGTCATCACCGCCCCGATCGGCGCCGCGGCCTTGGCGGCCAGGGCACTCACGTGGTGGCGGCGAATGAGCCAGATCAGCGAGGTCACCAGCATCATCACCCAGATGTTGATCGCCATCATCGCCGAGGGCACGTGGACGAACAGCACCTTGACGGTCGAGCCGAAATTCATCGCCTCGGTGGTGAAGAAAAAGCCCCAGATCAGCCCGACAGCGAGGCTGATCACGGTGGCGACGCTCACCCAGGGCAGCGCCCAGGACGAGGTCTTCATGAATTTGACGGGGTTGGCATATTCCCAGATCGACATGGGCGGGGGCTCACTCCTGTTCTTGCGCGGTTCTTGCTAGCACGTTTGCCAGCAAAGTCCCTAGCGCGACTTGACGCGTGTCAAACGCTCACCGCAAATTGACCCGGATCGCGGCGGCCGAGGCAAAAGGCACGACTGCGATCACCGCCGCGGTGATGCCCGCAAGCATCAAAAGCGGCACATTCGTATCCATGTTCTGCGCGCCGCGACGCACGAGTTCCGCGCCGAAGATCAGCGTCGGCACGTAAAGCGGCAGCACCAGAAGCGACAGCAAAAGCCCGCCGCGCTTGAGGCCAACCGTCAACGCGGCCCCGAACGTGCCCAGAACCGACAGCGCCGGCGTTCCGAGCGCGAGCGCGAGGATCATCCAGAAATAGGCGGTGCTCTCGAGATGCATCAACAGGCCGAAGACCGGCGCGGCGACCACCAGCGGCAGGCCGGTGGTGATCCAATGCGCAAGCGCCTTGATCGTCACCACGCCCTCAAGCGGCACCGGCGCCGTGGCCAGAAGGTCGAGAGATCCATCCTCGAAATCGAGCGCAAAGATCCGGTCGAGCGACAGAAGGCAGGCCAGCAGCGCACCCAGCCACAGGATGCCGGGCGCGATGCGGCCCAGGATCTGCCCCTCGGGGCCAACGCCAAAGGGCACCAGCGTGACCACGATCAGGAAGAACGCCAGCCCGAGCCCAAAGCCCCCACCCGCGCGCACCGCCAGCCGCAAATCCCGCAACAACAGCGCAATCATGCCCGGCCCTCCGCGATCTGACAGGCCGCGCCTGCGTATTTCATCCAAGAAGAAGAGCCGTTTCTTCTTGGCGCAAATACGCCCGCCGGAGGCGTCCCGAAGGCAAAGCTGATGCAACGCGCGCTCATGCGAAGGCCTCGTCGAAAGAGCCCTTGATGCCGCCCTCCTCGGGCGGGCGCGCCTTGAAGGGCGCGAGATCGAGCACGCGGGCCTCGTGAAGGCCAAGATCGATATGGGTCGCCATCAGCGCGGCGCCGCCTGCGGCGAGATGGGCACGCACGGCCTCGCCGAACAGCACGACCGAGGCCGCATCAAGCGAAACCGTCGGTTCGTCCAGCACCCAGACCGGGCGCCCCGTAACCAGAAGCCGCGCGAGGCCGAGGCGGCGTTTCTGCCCGGCCGAAAGGCTCATCGCCGCGCGCTCGGACAGCTGGCGCAGGTTCATCCGCTCAAGCGCCGGTTCGATCGAGCCGGTGCCATAGACGCTGGCCCAGAATTGCAGGTTCTCGGCGACGGACAGCGTCGATTTCAGCCCGTCGGAATGGGCGGCATAGGCCATGGTCTCGGGCGGCATCGAGATCGTGCCGGCCAAGGGCGGCTGCAACCCGGCGAGCGTGCGCAAAAGCGTCGTCTTGCCGATACCGTTCGGCCCGCGCAAGACCAGCGCATGGCCCGCCTCCAGCGTGAAGCTCAGGCCTTCGAGCACGGGCAAACCACCGCGCGTCACCGCCAGATTGTCCACGCGGAGCATTTCCATCGGCTTACCCTTCCGCCTTTTCCGGCACCGGCAGGAGCGCTGCCGCAACCCGGCGGCCCTCGGAAAGGAGCACGTTATAGGTGCGCGCGGCCGAGGGCGAGCTCATCGGTTCGGTCATGATCCCCTTGGCCTCAAGCGCCTGCACCAGCGCCTTGGGCGGGAACGCGATATCGCCGCCCATACCCAGAAACAGCACGTCGATCTTGCCTTCGAGCGCAAGGAGCGGTGCGGGATCGTCCAGCCCCGCCCATTCGCGCACCGAGCCCGCTTCGACCACCACGGCGCCGCGATAGACCTGCCCGCCGACGCGGAAGAAGCCCGGTCCGTAGCCATCGACCGGAAGCGATGCGCCGAATTCCGCCTCAGTTATCGGCATCGGCCACCTTCTCGGTAAAGAACTTGTCGGCGGGGTCCTTCTTGTCCTTGTCGCGATCGACGCCGAGGAAGAGCACGATATTCTTGGCCACGAAGACCGAGGAATAGGTCCCCACGACCACGCCCCAGGTCATCGCGAAGACGAAGCCACGGATCACATCGCCGCCCAGCACCAGAAGCGCGATCAGCGCGATCAGCGTCGTGCCCGAGGTCATCACCGTGCGCGAGAGCGTCTCGTTGACCGAGATGTTCATCACGTCGCGCAGGGGCATCGTCTTGTATTTGACGAGGTTCTCGCGCAGGCGGTCAAAGACGACCACGGTATCGTTGATCGAATAGCCGAGGATGGTCAGCAGCGCCGCGATGATCGTCAGGTCGAACTTGATCTGGAACAGCGAGAAGATACCCACGGTGACGGTGATGTCATGCACCAGCGCCGCGACCGCGCCGACCGAGAACTGCCATTCAAACCGCAGCCAGATATAGACGAGGATCGCGGCGGTGGCGGCCAGCACCGACCAGATCGCGGTCCAGATCAGCTCGCCGGACACTTTCGGGCCCACGGATTCGGTCGAGACGATCTTGACCGCGCCATCCGCGGCCTTCAGCGCCTCTTCGATCGAGACCATCTGCTCGGGCGTGATCGCCTCATCCCCGGCCTGTGCCTCGATGCGGATCATCGAGACATGCTGATCGGCGTCGAAATTCGGATCGAACACCTGCGTGATCGAGACATCGCCAAGGTTCAGCGGCGCCAGTGCGGTGCGATAGGCGCCCACGTCCAGCGGCTGGGTCGACTCGGTGCGGATCGTGGTGCCGCCCTTGAAGTCGATCCCGAAGTTCAGCCCCATCGTCAGCACCAGCCCGATCGAGGCCAGCACCAGAAAGACCGAGAACCCGAAGGTCAGGACCTGGTGACGGAAAAAGTCGAAGGTCGTGTGATCGGGGACGAGTTTGAGACGGAATGCCATGGTCTTTCCCCTTAAAGCTCGAGCTGCTTCGGACGGCGGCGGTCGTACCAGACCGCAACCAACAGGCGCGTGACGAAGATTGCGGTGAAGACCGAGGTCGCGATGCCGATGATCAGCGTCACGGCAAAGCCGCGCACCGGGCCCGCACCCAGAACGAAGAGGATCAGCGCGGTGATGAAGGTGGTGACGTTCGCGTCGACAATCGCCGACATCGCCTTTTCATAGCCCAGCTCGATGGCGCGGGCGGGGCCCTTCACCTTGCGCAGCTCTTCGCGGATACGCTCGAACACCAGCACGTTGGCATCGACCGCCATACCGATCGTCAGCACGATCCCGGCGATGCCGGGTAGAGTCAGCGTGGCGTGGATCGAGGACATGATGCCGAAGATCAGCGCGATGTTCACCAGCAGCGCGACCGAGGCGAAAACGCCGAACAGCCCGTAGCTGAGCATCATGAAGGCCACGACCGCAATCAGGCCGACAATGGCGGCGATGCGCCCGGCCTCGATGCTGTCCTGCCCGAGCTCCGGGCCGATCGTGCGCTCTTCGAGGAAGGTCATGCCCGCGGGCAAGGCGCCTGCGCGCAGCAGCACGGCCAGATCGGTCGCCTCCTGCACCGAGAAGCGCCCGGTGATGATCCCCGAGCCGCCGCTGATATGGGTCTGGATGACAGGAGCCGAGATCACCTTGTTGTCGAGCACGATGGCGAAGGGCTCGCCGATATGGTTCGCGGTGAAATCGCCAAAGGCGCGCGCGCCCGTCGGGTTGAAGCGGAAGGCCACGGCCGGATAGCCGTTCTGGTCGGTATCGGGGCGCGCATCGGTCAGCTCATCGCCCGAGACCACGGCGACCTCGTCCAGAATGTAAAATCCGTCGCGCTCGTCCTGGCCCTGCACGATGATATTGCCGGCACCGGCCGGCGAATTCGCGTCGCCCGCGCGTCCGATGACCTGATGGAAGGTCAGCTTCGCGGTGGTGCCGATCAGCGCCTTAAGTTCAGCCGCCGAGCCGATGCCCGGCACCTGGATCAGGATCCGGTCGGTGCCCTGACGCATGATCGTCGGCTCGCGCGTACCGGCCGCATCGACGCGGCGGCGCACGATTTCCAGCGATTGCTGCATGGTGCGGTCGTCGGTGGCGGTGCGCTCGGCCTCGGAGAGACGGATCGTGACGATATCGCCCTCGCCCGTGACTTCGAGATCGTTCTGCCCGACCCCGGTCAGCGAGACAACCGGCGAGGCCAGCGTGCGCACCAGCTCCACGGCGCGCGCGATCTCAGCGGCTTCGCCGATCTGGATGCGCAGCTCGTCGGCGGGGCTTTCGACGCGGCGCACCGCGCCCAAAGTCGCGCGCTCCTCGGCGAGCACGCGGCGCGCCTCGGGCCAGAGCGACTTGAGACGCGCGGCATAGACCTCGTCGACATGGACCTCGGCCAGAAGATGCGCACCACCGCGCAGATCGAGGCCAAGGTTCACCAGACCCGAGGGCAGCCACGACGGCCAGGCGTCGCGCGCGGCGGCCTGATCGGCGGTCAGCGCCCCGGATTTTTCGAAAGCGGCGAGGGCATCGTTATGCGCCTCGACGCGCGGATAAAACAGGTTCGGCGCCGCCATGGCCAGCCCCGCAAGGCAGAGGGCAATGATCAGCACGCGCTTCCAGAGCGGAATCTGCAACATGGCAGGCGACGGTCCTTGTTATTTCCCGGCAGGAGCAGCGGGTTCGGTTTTCGACAGAACCTGAACGATGGTCTGCTTGATGACGCGGACGTTGACGCCGGGGGCGATCTCGACCTCGACTTCGCCGTCTTCACGCACCTTGGTGACCTTGGCGACGATGCCGCCCTGGGTCACGACCTGGTCCCCGCGGCGCACCGCCTCGACCATGGCTTTATGCTCTTTCGCGCGCTTTTGCTGCGGGCGGATGAGCAGGAAATACATGATCACGAAGATCAGGATCAGCGGCAGGAACTGGCCGAGCTGGCCCGGGCCGGCGGCACCGTCTGCGGCTTGGGCGAATGCGGGGGTCACGAACATGTCTTGGGTCCTTTCTTGCGGGCCTTCTTGGGGCATGGCCCCTCATCGGCGCGCACCCTAGCGGCGCCCCCCCGCGAAGGCAAGGCATCGCAGGCCGAGACACACGTGCTTGTGCATGCAAGACGCCCGAAAGCTGTCAGCGCAGCGGCAGGCGGCGCTCGATCAGCCGGGCAAAGAACGAGGCGCCGACGGGCGCGGCCTCGTCGTTGAAGTCATAGGCCGGATGGTGCAGCCCTGCCCCCGGCCCCGTGCCCATGAACAGGAAGGCGCCGGGACGCGCCTGCAGGAAATAGGAGAAATCCTCGCCGCCCATTTCGCGCGCGCAATGCGCATCGACCGCGTCCTTGCCGGAAATATCGGCGGCGACCGAGGCGGCGAAGGCCGCGCAATCGGGGTCGTTGACGGTGGGCGGGTAGCCGCGCTCATAGTCGATCTCGGCCTCGACGCCGAAGCTTGCAGCCATGCCCTCGACCACCGCGCGAAAGCGTTCTTCGGCAAGATCGCGGATCTCGGGCGAGAACGAACGGATCGTGGCGCAGAACCAGCCGGTTTCCGGGATGATATTATTGGCGGAACCCGCATGGATCTGGGTGACCGAGACAACAAGTTCATCTTGCGCGGCGACATTGCGCGACACGATCGTCTGCAGGCCCTGCACCATTGCGGCAATCGCCGGGATCGGATCGATCGTATCTTGCGGCGTGGCACCATGGCCACCGCGACCGCGCAGCGTGACATAGGCCGTATCGACCGCCGCCATCAGCGGCCCGGGCGTGGTGCGAAACACACCAAAGCCGACGCCCGGCGCATTGTGGATGCCGTAGACTTCCTCGACCTCGAACCGATCCAGAACGCCTTCGCGCACCATCACCTGACCGCCGCCGCCCTCTTCTTCGGCGGGCTGGAACATCAACAGCACCCGGCCGCAGAACTTGCGCGTCTCGGTCAGGTATTTCGCCGCGCCCAGCAGCATCGTGGTGTGCCCGTCATGGCCGCAGGCATGCATCTTACCCGCCGCCTCCGAGGCATGATCCGCGCCGGTTTCTTCGGTGATCGGCAACGCATCCATATCGGCGCGCAGCGCAATCGTCGGCCCGGGCGCCTGACCGTTGATCAGCGCGACGATACCGGTGCGGGCGATTCCCTCGTGGATCTCGTCGACGCCAATCTCGCGCAGGCGTTCGGCAACGAAGGCCGAGGTTTCGTGCAGGTCGAATTCCAGCTCGGGATGCCGGTGCAACCAGCGCCGCCAGTCCTTCATCTCGGGAGCGAAGGCGGCAATGCGGTTATTCACAGGCATGGGTTTACTCCGAGGCGCCGGTGGCGATACTCGGTCACCATCACAGCAACAAGGGCCCTTGCGCAATGGTGAAACCGACCGATCCGCTGATCTTTGACGAAACCGGCGATGCTGCGCAGCAATTTCGCCGTCTTTGCGCGATCATGGCCTGCCTGCGCGACCCCGAAACCGGGTGTCCCTGGGATATCGAGCAGGATTTCGCATCGATCGCGCCCTACACGATCGAGGAAGCCCATGAGGTCGCGGATGCGATCGCGCGCGAGGCCTGGGACGAGCTGCGCGGCGAGTTGGGCGATCTGGCGTTGCAGGTGGTCTATCACGCGCAGATGGCCGAGGAGGCCGGGCTGTTCGATGCTTGCGCGGTGCTGGCGGCGATCAACGCCAAGATGGTCGCGCGGCACCCCCATGTCTTTGGCACGGAAAGCCGCGACAAATCGGCCGAGCAGCAGACTTTGGATTGGGAGCGGATCAAGGCGGCCGAGCGGGCCGCGGCGGGCATCACGGCGCGCGTGGGTGTGCTGGACGGGGTGGCGCTCGGGCTGCCCGCGCTGAGCCGCGCGCTGAAATTGCAGGCGCGCGCGGCGCGGGTGGGCTTTGACTGGCCCTCGACGGCGGAGGTGATCGACAAGATCGTCGAAGAAGCGCAGGAGCTCGAAGAGGCGCGCGACCGGCTGGGGCCCGACGAACTGGCCGAGGAATATGGCGACCTCTTGTTTGTGATGGTGAACCTCGGGCGCCACCTTGGGCTGGATGCCGAGGCGGCCCTGCGCGCGGCCAACCGGAAATTCACCAATCGCTTCGAATTCATCGAGGCCGAGCTTGAGGCGCACGGCAAGGGGCCCAGTGACAGCGATCTGGAAGAGATGGACGCGCTTTGGAACGCGGCGAAGGCTGCGGGTGTGAAATGACGGACGGGGGCCCTGCCCCCGCGGCCTTGCGGCCTCCCCCCGGGATATTTGGGGCAAAATGAAAGGTTAGAACAGCGCCTTGCGCAGCATGTTCAGCGCGACCAGCATCAGGAAGCCGGCAAAGACGCGCTTGAGTTTCTTGGCGTCGAGGCGATGCGCGAGCGTGGCGCCCAAGGGGGCTGTGAAGGTGGTCATCGCGATCACGATCAGGAAGGCGGGGATGTTGACGGCGCCGATGCTATAGGGCGGTGCGGTCTCGACCGGGGTGAGCAGGAAGGCAATGGCCGAGGGCAGCGCGATGGTGATGCCAACCCCCGCCGAGGTGGCGACCGCGCGGTGGATCGGCACGCCATGGAGCGTGAGCATCGGGGTGCCGATCGAGCCGCCGCCGATCCCGAGCAGCACCGACACGAGCCCCATCAGCGGGCCGAACCACGCGCGAAACAGGCCTCCGGGGAGGTGGTCGGACAGCCGCCAGCTGGATTTGCCGAGCATCATGTAAAGCGCGATGGCGAAGACCATCACCGCGAAGAAGATCTGTAGCGTGACAGTGCGCAGTTGCGCCACGACCAGCACCCCTGAGATCGCGCCGATCGCGATCAGCGGCGCCCATTGGCGCAAGATCCCCCATTCGACCGCGCCCTTGCGGTGATGCGCCATCACCGAGCGCGCGGAGGTAACGATGATCGTCGCCAGCGAGGTAGCGACGCAGATCTGCATCAGGTCGTCCGAGCCATATCCAAGACCGGAAAACAGGTAGAAGAAGGCCGGCACCAGAACGATCCCGCCGCCCACGCCCAGAAGCCCGGCCAGAACGCCTGCGAAGGCGCCCACCGCCATCAGGATCGCGACGAGGGGCAGAAGGGTCGAGAGGTCGGGCATCGGTCAGGCTTTCACTTGGGCAAGGGCTTGGTCGTAAAGGGCAAGGCCCGCTCCGTCTCGGGTGGCGCCTTCGGACAGAACACGCCGCCAGCCGCGCGCGCCGGGGCGGCCGTGGAACAGGCCCAGCATGTGACGCGTGATCTGATGCAGGCGCCCACCCGCAGCCAGATGCGCCGCGATATAGGGTTTCATCGCCTCGGCGACGGTGAACGGGTCGGCCTCGGCGCCCTGCCCCCAGATCCGCGCATCCGCGGCACCCAGCGCGTTCATCGGCTCGTGATAGGCGGCGCGGCCGATCATCACCCCGTCAAGGCCCCGCGCCAGATGCGCCTCGGCCTCGTCGAGCGAGGTGACGCCGCCGTTCAGCGACAGATGCAGATCGGGGCGCGCGGCCTTCATCGCATGCACCAGTTCGTAGTCGAGCGGCGGGATCTCGCGGTTGTCCTTGGGGCTGAGGCCCTGCAGCCAGGCCTTGCGCGCGTGAATGGTAAAACGCCTGACACCAGCGGCGGCGACCGTGTCGATAAACCCTGGCAGACGTTGCTCGGGGATGTCGTCATCAACGCCGATGCGGCATTTCACCGTGACCTCGACGGGGCTGGCCGCCTGCATCGCCTCGACGCAGCGCGCGACCAGATCGGGCGATTTCATCAGAACCGCGCCGAAGGCCCCCGATTGCACCCGGTCGGACGGGCATCCGCAATTCAGGTTGATCTCGTCATAGCCCCAATCGGCGGCGATGCGCGTGGCCTCGGCCAGTTCGGCCGGGTCCGATCCGCCCAGTTGCAGCGCGACGGGGTGCTCGGCCGGGCTGTAATCGAGCAGGAGCGCGCGCTTGCCATGGATCACGGCGGGCGCGGTGACCATCTCGGTGTAAAGCAGGGCGTTGCGCGAGATCTGGCGGTGGAACACCCGGCAGTGGCGGTCCGTCCAGTCCATCATCGGCGCGACCGAGAGGCGCGTGGCATGGCGCACGGGGCTGTCGGACCAGGACGTCATCGGCTCAGAGCCGTCCGAGCTTTTCCAGACGCGCGGCGCGCAGCTTCGCGAAATCGTCGCCCGCGTGATAGGAGGAGCGCGTCAGCGGCGTGGCCGAAACCATCAGGAAGCCCTTGCCGTAGGCGGCCTTCTCATACTCCTTGAACTCTTCGGGGGTAACGAAGCGATCGACGCGGTGATGCTTCGGCGTCGGCTGCAGATACTGGCCGATGGTCAGGAAATCGATATCGGCCGAGCGCATGTCGTCCATCGTCTGGCGCACGCCCTGCGCGTCTTCGCCAAGGCCGACCATGATGCCCGATTTGGTGAACATCGTCGGGTCGAGTTCCTTCACGCGCTGCAACAGGCGCAGACTGTGGAAATAGCGCGCGCCCGGGCGCACCGTCGGGTAAAGCCCCGGCACAGTTTCGAGGTTGTGGTTGAACACGTCGGGCTTGGCCTCGACCACGACTTCAAGCGCGCGCGGGCTGCATTTCAGGAAGTCGGGGGTGAGCACCTCGATCGTGGTCTCGGGGCTGCGATGGCGCACGGCGCGGATGGTCTGGGCGAAATGCTCGGCGCCGCCATCGTCCAGATCGTCGCGGTCGACGCTGGTGATCACCACATGCTTCAGCCCGAGCGTCTGCACCGCATGCGCGACGCGGCCGGGTTCGAACGTATCGAGCGCATCAGGCCGACCCGTCGCGACGTTGCAAAACGAACAGCCGCGCGTGCAGATCTCGCCCATGATCATCATCGTCGCGTGACCATGCGACCAGCATTCGCCGACATTCGGGCAGCCCGCCTCTTCGCAGACCGTGGTCAGCTTGTTGGTCTTGAGGATGTCGCGCGTGTCCTTGTAGCCCTGCGAGACCGGCGCCTTGACGCGGATCCAGTCGGGCTTCTTGGGCTGGGCCTGATCGGCGCGATGCGCCTTTTCGGGATGCCGCTGGCCGGGAATCTTGAGGTCGCGCACGGGAATTTCCCCCTAACTTTCGATCCGCCCTGCAATACGCCCAATGCGACGGCGGGGCAATCCCCGCGTGAAATCTGTTCAGGACAAGAGTACAGGAGTGAACACTATGAAAAAGATGATGGCCGAGACGCTCGGAACCTTCATCCTCGTCTTCTTCGGCTGCGGCGCGGCCGTGCTGATGGGAGAGGCGATCGGGTTGCATGGCATCGCCTGGGCCTTCGGGCTGTCGATCGTGGCCGCGGCCTATGGGCTGGGCGCGATCTCGGGGGCGCATCTGAACCCGGCGGTGAGCCTCGGTTGCCTTGTGGCCGGGCGGATGTCGGGGGCGGAATTCGCGCGCTACGTGCTGGCGCAACTGGCGGGCGCGCTGCTGGGCGCGGTGGTGGTCTATCTGATCGCTTCGGGCCGCGCGGGCTATTCGCTGGCCGAGAACGGGCTCGGGCAGAACGGCTTCGGGCCGGGGTATCTGGGCGAATATTCGGTCACCGCGGCGCTGATCTTCGAGGCCGTGGCGACCTTTGTCTTCGTCACCGTGATCCTTGGCGCGACCGGCCCCGGCGCGGCTGCGGGCTTTGCCGGGCTCGCGATCGGGATGACGCTGGCGGCGATCCACCTCGTCGGGATCAATGTCACCGGCGTCTCGGTGAACCCCGCACGCAGCTTCGGCCCGGCGCTTCTGGTCGGCGGCCCCGCGCTGTCGCAGCTCTGGGTCTTTGTGCTGGCGCCGCTGGCGGGCGGCGCGCTGGCGGGCGCCCTCCATCGCGCGGGCCTCACGCGAGCGAATGCCGCGGCCTGAGCCGACCCTTATCGACTTCCCGAGGGGCCGTGCCACGCGCGCGGCCCTTTGCTTTTTCGCATGCGGCGGCGCGGCAATTTCTTGCTGCAATTGCTAGGTCAGTCATTGTGACGCGCCTCAAAAAAGGTTAGAAAGATTCCAGATTGTCTTTCCATCCCCGCTCAGGAGGCCCCATGCAGCCCGGCTCGAAACTTCCCGAAGTCACCTTCCACACCCGCGTGCGCGACGAAAGCGTCGGCGGCCCGAACCCCTTCCGCTGGGAAGACAAGACCACCTCGGATTACTTCGCGGGCAAGCGCGTGGTGCTCTTCGCCCTGCCCGGCGCCTTCACGCCGACCTGCTCGACCTACCAGCTGCCCGGCTTCGAGAAGGGCTTTGGCGATTTCGCAGCCCAGGGCATCGACGCGATCTATTGCCTCTCGGTCAACGACAGCTTCGTGATGAACCAATGGGCCAAGGCGCAGGGCCTCGAAAACGTCCAGGTGATCCCCGATGGCTCGGGCGAGTTCACCCGCCGCGTCGGCATGCTGGTGCGCAAGGATAACCTCGGCTTCGGCCTGCGCTCGTGGCGCTATGCGGCGGTCGTGAACAACGGCGTGATTGAAGCCTGGTTCGAAGAGCCCGGCCTTGCGGACAACCACGGCGCCGACCCCTACGGCGTCTCCTCGCCCGAAACCGTGCTGAACTGGCTGATCGAAGCCAACAAGGAACAGGCCGCCTGAGGCACGCCCCCAGGAAACGCGCGGCCGGGCCGGAGGGAAACCTCCGGCCCGTTTTCATTGGGGGCTCCGCCCCCGTCCTTCGGACTCCCCCGGAGTATTTTCAGCTCGGTGAAGGGGCTTTCATTTTGCCAAAAATATCCCGGGGGTGAATGGCCGCAGGCCAGAGGGGGCAGCGCCCCCTGCCCGCCTATCCGATCAGCGGCGCGCGCCCGCCATAGACCTCGTCGTAATGGCGCTTGAGCCGCTCAAGCGCGATGCGCAGCACGATCTTGCCCGAGCGCGCCGACCAGCCCATGCGCTTCTCGGCCGCTTCCAGCCCTTCGAGGAAACAGCAGCAGCGCAGCACCATATCGCCCAGCCCCGGACCAAGGTCGCGCAGTGCAGCGGCGACACGTTCGCGCGCGCTTTCCGAGCCGCCGTTCAGCGTGCCCTGCGCGTTATATTGCCCGCGCGCGCCGCCGGTCATGAAACGCTCCCAGTTCTGCGCGACGCGCGGCCCCATCTGCGCCAGTTCGAAATCTTCGCGCAGCCGCTCCCCCGCGGCCACCAGTTCGGCACTGAGAAACGGCTTTCCGTCGCGATCCCGGCGCCGCGCGAGCACGCCGAGCGGGCTTTCGGCAAGGTTCGCGCGCAGGCGGCGGCGCTGGCCGTCTTCGACCGTTTCGCGCCGGCCCCAGTCGCGGTGCTGGCTGGCATGGACCGGGCCGGCATCCTCCTCGGCTTCGTAATCGCCCCGTGCGCGGGCCTCCTCCTCAATGAAGCGCTTCACCGCAGCGCGGCCACCCGGCGCGATTTCATAGCTGGTGACACGGTTCGAATGGGTGACCTGGATCCATTCCTTGAGGGCGAAGGCCTGCGCCACCGCACGCTCCAGCACGGCAGTGCGCACGGTGCCGCGCAGCACCACAGCCTTGTCCATCTCGCTCGCGACGATCAGGACGGCGCCTGGTTCGGCCAGGCGGCGCAGGACGCGGCGCGCCTCGGTCTCGATGGTCTCGTCATCCGGGCCAAGGCTTACATTGCGGATCGCAGCACTCATCGACATATCCTTTTTGGATGTGACGGCTGGTGCGGTCTGTCTGGGCGCAGGCGCGGCGAGGCGGCCAAGGGTCGAGAGCGCCTCGTCGACAAGCGGGTCGTCGCGCCGCGCCTCGACGCGACGGACACGGCGCAAAATCGTCGAGGCATGGCAGCCTTCGGCCCGCGCGAGTTGCCGGATCGGAATGCCCTCTTCGACATGGCGCAGGTAAAGAAGGGCGTAATCGGGCAGCCACGACGGAAGCCCCATCGAAGCCGTTGCACTCGGTCTCATTTGCTCCCCCAGAGCTCCGGCGGTCAGGCCGGGCAATTCAGATACACACAACCGTGGGTTGTTTTGATTACCCGTTCGTTAATGAATTGGGCGAGAATGAGGTTTCCTAACAAAAGATAAATATTTCCAACCCCTCCGTTCGGTAGAACGGGGCCGGACGCAACACTCGCTTCGGTTGCATTATCGTGATTGACAGACTCACTTTAAGGGGATTGTCATGAGCGACCTGACCGACCTGATTGCCGCCATTCGCCGCCCGCGCCTGCTGATCCGCGCCGCCCGTTTCGGGCAGGCCGATTACAACCGCAAGCGCGACCTGACGCGGCTGATGCGCACAAACGATCTGCCTGCTCCCGAGGCCGCGCTGCCCCGGCTGATGGCCGAAGAGCGCCTGCTGGAAGAATCGCGACAGGCGGGCGCGGCGGAGTATTCCTTCCTGCGCCATATCGAGGTGCTGATCGCCCTGATGGGCGAAAGCCGGCTTTTGCCGCGCGGCGAGATGCGCGCCTGATCAGCGCGACTTGAACAACGACCCCAGCACGCCACGTACGATCGCCTGCCCGGATTTCGTGCCAAGCTGGCGCACCACGCTTTTCGCAAAGGTCTCGACCAGACTGTCGGAACGCCGCGACGAGTTGGTCTTGCGCGTGCTGGTCTTGGTCACGGTCTTGCCCTGATCGTAGCGGCGCGCCTTGTTGAATTCGCGCAGCCGCTTTTCATCGGCCTTCTCGGCGGCCGCGCGGGCCTCGGCCTCGGCGGCCTCCTGTGCGGCGGCCTCGGCGCGGCGGGTCAGGATTTCATGGGCCGAGTCGCGGTCGATCGCGGTGTCGTATTTCATCCCGAGCGCCGAGGATTGCAGCACCGCGCGGCGTTCCTCGGGGGTGATCGGGCCAAGCTGCGAACAGGGCGGACGGATCAGCGTGCGCTCGGCCACGCCCGGCACGCCCTTGGCCTCGAGGAACGAGGTCACCGCCTCGCCAGTGCCAACCTCCTTGATCGCATCGGCGGTATCGAAGCGCGGGTTCGGGCGGTAATTCTCGGCGGCGCGCTGCAATTCACGCTGGTCCTTGCCGGTGAAGGCGCGCAGCGCATGCTGCACCCGGTTGCCGAGCTGTCCAAGGATATCATCGGGCACATCGGCCGGGTTCTGCGTGATGAAATAAACGCCCACCCCTTTCGAGCGAATAAGCCGCGCGACCTGCTCGACCTTGTCGAGCAGGGCCTTGGGCGCGTCGTCGAACAGCAGGTGCGCCTCATCGAAGAAGAACACGAATTTCGGCTTGTCGGGGTTGCCGACCTCGGGCAGCTCCTCGAACAGCTCGGACAGCAGCCAGAGCAGGAAGGTCGCGTAAAGCCGCGGGCTGCCCATCAGCTTGTCGGCGGCAAGGATGTTGATCCGCCCGCGCCCGTCGCTGTCATGGCTCATCATATCGGCCAGATCGAGCGCCGGCTCGCCGAAGAAGCTCGTCGCGCCTTGATTTTCGAGCACCAGCAATTGCCGCTGGATCGCCCCCACCGAACGTGCATCGACATTGCCGTAGCGTTTGGTCAGCTCATCTGCCTGCTCGGCGACATAGGTCAGCATGGTGCGCAGATCGGCCAGATCCAGAAGCGCCAGCCCCTCGGAATCGGCCAGGTGGAAGGCGATGTTCAGCACGCCCTCCTGCGCCTCGCTCAGCCCCATCAGACGCGCGAGCAACAGCGGCCCCATCTCGGAAATCGTCGTGCGCACCGGGTGGCCCTGCTCGCCGAACATGTCCCAGAAGGTGACCGGAAACGCGGTATAGGACAACTCAAACCCGATCGTTGCTGATCGCTTCATGAAGGGCTCGTGCAGCTTGTGGGTCTCGGAGCCCGATTTCGCCAGCCCCGAAAGATCGCCCTTGATATCGGACATGAACACCGGAACACCGGCGGCGGAAAACGCCTCTGCGAGGATCTGCAGCGTCACCGTCTTGCCCGTGCCCGTCGCCCCCGCGATCAGCCCGTGCCGGTTGCCGAATTTCATCAGCAGTTCCTGCGGCTCGGCATAACCTTCGCCGCCCCCGCCCACGAACACGCCCGCTTCGGTCAGAACCCCGGTCATTTCACGCTCCACGCAGATCACATCTTTGGCGAGACAATACTAAATTAACCAATCCATGCCAGAGTTTATCTGTCCACGCCCGGGTTTCGGGCCTTCGGATGTTTCCTCCCTGCAAACTGGCCGCACTTTCGGGTGCGGCTCTTTTCATGGGGCGCTCGGCGACCCGTGGGGTGCGCGCAAAAACCCTGTTGACCACCCGAAATCTTCGGATTAGCGTTCGCGCCATAACGAAGTCGGCCAGTCCGACAGGGAGAATAATCGAAGGCGGTTCCACTCGGGGCCGCTTTCGTCATTTTGGCGTGTCGGCAAGGAGTTGCCAGCCACCAAAGCGTGACTGCCGGCTTCCAAAAACGGGCCTGACAGGGCGTCGGCGGCGTGGTATCGCTGCGCCGACCCAACTCGAAGGAAGTATCGAATGGCACAGTTCAAGTCCCCCCTCCTGATCGCGGCCCTGCTGGTGATGGCCGGCATGGCGCAGGCGCAGGACACGGCGACCCCGAGCACCGAACCGGCCCCGGAAGCCGCAGCACCCGAAGCAGCAGCGCCCGAGGCGGCCGCCCCCGAAGCTGCGCCTGAAGCCGCCCCGGCCGAGCCCACCGAGCCCGTCATCGGCGCCGAATATATCGCCAACAGATTCGAGTCCTGGGAACTGGTCTGCATCCGTACCGAAGACGGCAAGGACCCTTGCCAGATCCTGCAACTGCTGACCGATGACAACGGCACCCGCGTGGCGCAAATCTCGATGCTGCCGCTGAATGGCCAGGAAAAGGTCAAGGCCGCCGCGACGGTGATGACGCCGCTCGGCACGCTGCTCAGCCAGAACCTCGCGATCTCGGTCGATGGCGCCGATCCGATGGTCTACCCCTACACGTTCTGCACCGCCTCGGGCTGTGCCGCACGCCTCGCGATCACCGACAACGAGATCAACGCGTTCAAGCGCGGCAACGAAGCGAAAATGGTCGTGGTGCCCGCGGTCGCCCCCGATCAGAAGGTGCTGCTGACGATCGCGCTCAAGGGCTTCACCGCCGCCTATGACGCGGCGAGCAAGGCGAACGCGCAGTAATCCGCGCCCGGCCTTCACGGTTTGAAACCGCCCCCACGGGGGCGGTTTTTTATTTCACGGAGCTTAGCGCCAGAACCGCATTCAGCCCGCCAAAGGCGAAGGCGTTGGACAGGACCGCTTCGACCTCGGCCCGGCGCGCGACATTCGGCACGATATCCAGGTCGCAATCCGGGTCGGGTTCATCGAAATTGATCGTCGGCGCGATGATGCTTTCGTTCAGCGCCAGCAGGCAGGCCAGCAGTTCGACCGCGCCGGTGCCGCCAATCAGGTGGCCATGCATCGCCTTGGTCGCGGACACCATCACCCGATCCGCCGCCGAGCCCAGAACCTGCCGGATCGCCAGCGATTCAATCCGGTCATTGGCCGCCGTGCCGGTGCCATGGGCGTTGATATAGCCGATCTGGTCGGGCGCGAGCCCCGCATCGTCCAGCGCGCCCCGGATCGCGCGCGCCGCGCCGTCGACCGAGGGCATCACGATATCGCCCGCGTCCGAGCTCATGGCAAAGCCGCGGATCTCGGCCAGGATCGGCGCGCCGCGCGCCTGCGCTGCCTCAAGCGTCTCCAGAACGAAGACACCCGCGCCCTCGCCCTGCACCATGCCGTTGCGGGTCCTGGAAAACGGGCGGCAACCGTCGGGCGACATCACGCGCAGCCCTTCCCAGGCCTTCAGCCCGCCGAAATTCAGCATCGATTCCGAGCCGCCAGCCAGCATCCCGTCGACCATCCCTGAGCGCACCATCTGGAACGCAAGGCCGATCGCATGGTTCGAACTGGCGCAGGCGGTCGAGACGGTAAAGCTCGGCCCGAAAATCCCCCAGTCCATCGCGATATGCGAGCAGGCGGCATTGGGCATCAGGCGCGGCACGGTGAACGGGTGGACGCGGTTGCGCCCCTCGGCGAAAACCGCGCGGAAGGCCTCGTTGACGGTGGCATTGCCGCCGCCCGCCGTGCCCATGATGCAGCCCCAGCGCTCGGCCGCACCGGGCAAGGCCTCAAGCCCGGCCGAGGCCATCGCCTCGCGCGCGGCGACCAGAGCGAATTGGGTGAATGGATCATAGAGCGCGCGTTTCGAACCTTCGAAATGCGCCGCCGGGTCAAAGCCCCGCACCTGCCCGCCAATGCCGATCAGCAGGCGGTCGGCGTCGGGAAATTCCAGCGGGCCGATCCCCGAGCGCCCGTCGCGCATCGCGGCATAGGTTCCCGCCACATCCAGAGCCAACGCGTTGATCGTGCCGGCTCCGGTGATGACAACTCTTCGCATGGATCAGGCGACCTGTGCCGTCGGCTGACCCATCACGAGCCGCTCGACCGCCCGCGCGACCGCACCGATCGAGCTGAGGTCGAACCCCGAGGCATCGGGCGCATTGGCGTTGAACGGCACCGAGATGCCAAAGCTTTCTTCGATCGCGAAAATCACCTCGACCAGA
This sequence comes from Pseudothioclava arenosa, assembly GCF_002358085.1. Lineage (GTDB taxonomy): Bacteria > Pseudomonadota > Alphaproteobacteria > Rhodobacterales > Rhodobacteraceae > Pseudothioclava > Pseudothioclava arenosa. The sequence goes on along the minus strand of NZ_NTJD01000004.1, from coordinate 121,994 downwards.
CCGAGGCTATCCAGCCCCAGCTCTTCCAAGGTCATCTCGGGGGTGAGTTCGGACGGATCGCGCAGGGCTTCGCGGGCGATGATATCGAGGATACGGTCTTGCACGGCGGGCCTCATCTGGTTGCTGTTAGACGTCACCCTTTTGCGTGAGTCGTGTAACAGTTTCCCGAAGCTCGGCCACTTGCGTGAAAAGTCGCCCGAGCCGGCGCAGGTTTTTCTGAATCTCGACCTGGGTTTCCATCTTGGTCGCGGGGCTGCCCAAAAGCACGCGGCCGTTGGGCGCATTGGAAAAGATCTTGGTCGAGCCGCCCGCGATCACATCGTCTCCGACAAAGATATTGTCCGAGACACCGCATTGCCCGGCCAGCACGACCCGGTCGCCGATCTTCGACGAGCCCGCGATGCCGACCTGCCCGCACAGCAGGCAATCGCGCCCGACTTGCACGTTATGGCCGATATGAACGAGGTTATCGAGCTTGGTGCCGCTGCCGATCGAGGTTGCGCGCACCGTGCCGCGGTCAATCGTGGAATTCGCGCCGATCTCGACATCATCGCCGATCTCGACAGTGCCGAGCGAGTGGATGCGCGTCCAGTTCTGCTCATGAATTTCTCCGCGAACTCCGAGGGTTGCACGGATTTCTTCAACTCCGGATTTTTCGGGCGTGACAAAGGAAAACCCGTCCGCGCCGATCACCGCGCCGGGTTGGCAGATGAAGCGATCCCCGATCCGCACCCGTGCGCCGATCCGCGCGCCTTGCAGGATCATCGCATCCGCACCGATATGCGTGCCCTCGGCGATCGAGACATGCGAGGCGATCCGCGCCCCGGCACCGATCACCACGCCCCGCCCGATCACCACGAAAGGCCCGATCGCAGCGTCGATGCCGATCGTCGCCGAGGGGTCGATCACTGCCGTCGGATGAAATCCGGGCGCGATTTCCGGACCCGGATCGAAGGCGCGCGACAGCCCCGCCATCGCAAGGCGCGGGCGCGTGACAAAAATCGCGGCCTCAAGCCCAAGCGCGCGCCAATCCGTGCCCGCAGGCACGATCGCCGCGCGCGCGGCGCCCTTCGCGATGCCATCGAGATATTTCGCATCCATCGCCAGCGCGAGCTGATCGGCGCGCGCCGAAGGCGGCTCGGAGGCGGACGTGACCTTGATGCCAAGATCGCCCTCGGCCTCTGCCGAGAGGGCTTTCGCAATGGCTTCAATGGTTTGCGACATGATCTTTATCCTCGGAGGGGGCGCGGGAATAGCGCCTCCCTTCCGATTTAATGGGTCAGACGCGGCAAATCCACCCCGGCTTTTTGCAAAGCCGCAAAGAGCGCGCGGTCGCGGCCGTAAATGTCGCGCCGATACTCGATATGCCCGCGCGCGGTCGGCCAGGCGGTGTAATAGACCAGATGCACCGGTAGCGGATGCTCAAGCATCACCGTGGTTTCGCGTCCGGTGTTCAGAACCTTGTGGAAGTCATCCTTGGGCGTGGCACTTTGCATGCCCAAGAGTGTGTAGGCCAGATCGAACGGCCGCCCCACCCGCACGCAGCCATGGCTGAAGGCGCGCACATCCCGCTGGAACAGCGATTTCGACGGCGTGTCATGCAGGTAGATATTGTACTTGTTCGGGAACAGGAACTTCACCAGCCCCAGCGCGTTGCTCGAGGACGGGGCCTGTTTCATATCGAAGGGGAAATTGCGGGCGTTGAACTGGCTGAAGTCCACCGCGTCGCGCGACACCGTGCGCCCGCGTGCGTCGATCAGCTTGATATGCCCCGCCGCGCCCGCGTTCTTTTGCATCATCGGCAGGTATTCCTTGACGACGATCGAGCGCGGAACATGCCAGGTCGGGTTGATGACCATGCGGTCCATCTCGTCCGAGAATTCCGGCGTGCGACGGTCGCTCTGGTTCTGCCCGACGACGGTGACGCTTTCGAAAATCGCCTTGCCATGCTCGACGATGCGGACGGTGAAATCGGGGATATTGACCCAGACATGACGCTGGCCAAGGTCGATCCCGTTCATCCAGCGCAGCCGTTCAAGCCCGACGATCAGGCTTTCGAGCCGATCCTCGGGGGCGCGGTTGATCTCGGTCAGCGTCGCCTCACCCGCGACGCCGTCAGCCGCCAGGCCGAGGTCGAACTGGAATTGCTGCACGGCTTTCTGGATCGCGCCATCATAGCGCGCGCTGGCCGAGCGCCCGAGATAGCCCATCGCACGCAGCCGTTCGCGCAGCGCGATCACGCGCGGGCCGATATCGCCCGGCTCCAGCTTGCCGCCCGGCACAGTCGCGCCCCAACCGCCTTGCGCGATGCGCGCCTCAAGGTCGAGCTTGGCCTTGAGAAGCTGCGCATATTGCGGGGCCTGCGGTGCGAGGCTGCGGAAATAAAGCCCCGGCGGCTCGGAGGCGACGCCTTGCAGGAAGCTCAGCGGGTCCTTGCGGACGACCTCGCGCACGATACCGGAGTCGACGCTTTGCGGATCGACCACGCCCGAGGACATGTCATGGGCATAGGCGAGGAACGCCTTGGAAACGGCGACCTCTAGTTCGCCGCGCTGGCGTTCGGATTTTACTGCGGCAAAGGCGGCGCGCAGCCCCGCGGCATCATAGGCGCGGGCGGGCAGGCCATGGGCCGCCGCCCCGTCGAGCGCGCGAAACAGCGCCGCGCGGCGGTCGGCATCTGCAGCCGAGGTCCAGATCGGCGCATAGTCACGCTCGGCGTAGAACCGTGCAAGCGCCGCATCGTCCGAGGCGGCCGACGCAATCGCCTGCGTGTAGCCGGCAAGCACCGGCGCCTCGGCGCGCGCCTGCGGCGCCGCTGCCAGAGACGCGGCGAGAACCGCGGCAGAAACCAAGGACAGACCAGCGCGCATCCGGATCGAAGCCGACATGAGCCCCCCTGAAACCGTAAAAATCAACAGGTTCCGAGGGTCTAGCAATTCGCGCCCCATGTCCAGAGCCTGCCGCCCACGGCCTGCCGCATCCCCCGATCGAGCAGCAAAGCGATGCAGAGCCGACACATCCGACAAATCTGAGCAAAAACCTGCCGATTTCCCCTTTTGCCAGTGCGGCGAGGGAAATCTTCGGTTGGAACGAGATTCGCCATGTGGCATAACTTGGGCACAACCAAAGTAAGAGATCCGTTAAGCCACTCTAAGAATGGCAGGAACTTCAGGACAGGCGAACGAAGAATGAGCACCTCCGATTTTACCCGCCGTGGTTTGCTGGGTATTCTTGCTGCGAGCGTCGTAACCGCAGCACCGACCGCCTCGAACGCATTCGGTATCCTTCGGGGCGCAGGTGATATCCGCCGCATTCGCATGTACTCGGGCCGCACTGGCGAAAGCATCGACACCGTGTATTGGATCGAAGGCGAGTATATCAAGGAAGCCCTGAAAGAGATCAGCTACTTCATGCGCGACTGGCGCACGAACCAGGTCAAAACGATCGACCCGCGCACCATCGACATCGCGACCGCCGCCCATCACCTGATGGATGTCAACGAGCCCTACATGATGCTGTCGGGCTATCGTTCCCCCCAGACCAATTCCATGCTGCGCTCGAAATCGCGCGGTGTTGCCAAGAATTCGCTGCACATGGTCGGTCAAGCCGCCGACCTACGCCTCAAGTCGCGCTCGGTCAGCCAGATCTATCGCGCGGCCTCGGCCTGCAATGCGGGTGGCGTCGGCAAATACTCGCGCTCGAACTTCGTGCATATGGATTGCGGCCCGATCCGCACCTGGGGCGCCTGAGCCCTTCTTTCTTTCCTGTCTTTGCGCCGTCCTTTCGGGCGGCGTTTTCTTTTGCCCCGAGCCGTTGCGCGCCGAAGCTGCGGGGCGCGGCACCCTGCCCCGGCAATGCAAAAGGCCCCCGGAACACCGGGGGCCTTTCAAGGTCGGGCCGGAGCCTGACGCTTAGTCTTCCAGCGGCTTCAACTTGCCCTGCTTGGCGAAATAGGCCTCGCCCTCGGGGCAGAGGTCGATCTTGTCGTAACCGGTGATCATCGGGCGCACATGCTCACGGAAGCCATGGCCGATCGTCAGCAGGTAGATGTGGACCACCACGAAGCTCGCGATCGCGAAGGCCGCCAGCACGTGGATATTCGCGATCAGCGTCAGCATCGCCGAGCCGAGATCATTCGCGCCCCAGACCCCGTAGGTCAGATACAGCAGCCCCGAGATCCAGATCGCCGGGAACAGCGCCATCTTGAGCGCGAAATAGGCGGCCGCCTGCAGCGGGTTGTGCCGACGCTCATAGGTCTTGTGATAGGGGTGCTCTTCGCCCTTGAACACGCCGTAAGCGTAGAAGCGCGCGACCTTCGCGAACCCGGCGATCCGCGGGATGAACTGTTTCCAGCCCTCGGTGGTGAACAGCCAGAAGGTGGCGAAGGCCCAGAGCAGCAGAAGCGCGAGCGCCACCACCGTATGCACCGTCACCGCCAGCCCGAACGGGCCGATCTGATGCAGCCCCAGAAGCCGCGCGCCGGTGAAGAACAGGAGCATGATCGAGACCATCTGCGACCAGTGCCAGACCCGGTTGAAGCGGGTGTAGACCTTGACGTAACGCTCAGCCATGGTGGGCTCCTTTCTTGCCAAAGAGACGCAGCACGCCGTGACCGGCAACGCCGAGGGCCGCGAGCAGGAAGATCACAAGACCCAGCTTGCCGCCGATGCCGATGCCCGAGCCGGGCATGTAGACGCCGGCGATATTGGCCAGACGGCCGTCCTTCGCGTGGCAGCTATCGCATTTCAGCGCTTCGTCTTCCGGCCCCACCATGTGGGTGATCGGCCAGTACATATAGGTCGAGACGAAGTCGAACTTGCCGGAATACTCGACGCCCGCGTAGTCCATGCCCGCCTTCAGGGATTTCTCCCAATCGAAATAGGACCACAGCGCCGTGCCGTTGCCCGGCCCGTAGACGTTGTTATAGGCGAGCACCTTGCGTTCGGCGTCATAGGCCTGCTTGCCGATCATCCGTTTGAACGGGAAGATCCGCGAGTTCGGGTCCTCGGCGCCGCCGCCGATCGAGTTGATCTCGAGCGTCTGCGTCGGGTCGATCTCGGTTTCGGGCAGCGTGTAGGTCATCACGCCGTTCGACCAGGCATAGTAGGGGGTGACATTCTCGCCCCATTCGAAATCGCCCTTGGTCGAGAGATAGGTGTGCAGATGCTTGCCGTCCGACTGCACGAATTCCTCTTCGGAATAGGGCTTGCCGTCTTTCAGCTTGCCGGCCGTCGACCAGTCCCAGACCGTCTTGGTGGCAACGCCACCCTTGGCGAATTCAGGGATGTGGCAGGTCTGACAGGCAACACGATCGGTGTGATCATTCAGCTTCATGCCGAGGATCGGGTTCGGGCCCTTGTGCGGCGCGTCAGTGTGGCACGAGGTGCAGCTCGCGACTTCGCGCGGCTGGCCCGGCTTCATATCGCCCGCATGCGGATCGACCACATCGGTTTCATAGCGCGAACCGGCAAAGACGTGTTTGTCCGAGACGTGGCAATCGGCGCATTGCATGTTCGCGCCGTCTTTCGACATGTGCACATCGACATGGGGCGTGGGATCGAACAGCGCCGACGACAGGTCGCCGTGCTTCACGTTATCGCCGCCGCCGCCATAGAAGTGACAGTTGCCGCAGTTTTCGCGCGACGGCTCGGGGCCGACCGATTGCGCGGCCTTGATCAGGTCAACCGCCCAGGCGGCCTTGCCGGTGATCGTCTTGGCCTTTTCGGCGACGGGTTCGAGCGGCGGGTTGCCGGCAAGGTTGTCCTGCTTGGCATATTGACCCGAGGTATCGTGGCAGACGAGGCAGTCGACCTTGGTCGGATCGTCCGGCATCGGCGCGCGCACATCCTCCCAGTCGTAGCCGGTGTGGCACGAGGTACACCGCACTTCGTTCGAGGCGACGTTGCCGCAGAACGCGTTCAGCTCATGCGCCTTGCCCAGCGTCTGGCCGGTGGATTCGTTCTGATATTCCCATTTCCAGTGCACCGAGTGCATCACCTGGTTCGAGGCTTCCGTGTGGCACGAAAGACAGGCCGCAGTGACCTCGGGGCCGGATTTGAACGGGCCTTTCAGCACGTCGAATTTGCTGTGATCGGCGGTGGACTCAACCACCGGATCGCTCATATGCGCAGCCTTGGCGGCCAGATCGGACGCGATGGACATGGCTCCGGCTGCGGGCGTCTCCTCCCCGGCAGGCGTGCTTTGCGCGAAAGCACCCCCTGCCCCCAAGACGACTGCCGAGACGAATGCAGTCACCCGTAGCGTTCTGAGTTTCATCAGGTCTCCCAAAAATCTGGCGATATGGCTGGATCGGATCACATTTGGTAACATGAATATGATCTGCGGCCCCTGCGACATTCCGACCACCCCCTGAGACAGGCCGTCGCACCCCATGGTATACAATTGGACGAATTCCAAAGAACAAAGGGCTTCGCGCGCAGGGGCGCGGCATTGGGATCAGCTTGTGCTGCCCGCCGATCTCGGGAGCCGCAAGCTTATCCCGGGCGTTGGAATGACCTGCGCGACGCCTCGGCGACCTCGCGGAAAACGCAGGCCTCGCTGTGATCGTTGACCAGACCCATCGCCTGCATGAAGGCGAAAACCGTGGTCGGCCCCACGAATTTCCAGCCACGTTTCTTCAGGTCCTTGGAGAGCGCGATCGCGTTTGGACAGGTCGTGTTGGACTGCGGCGTCCCGAGTTCCTCGGGCGTGGGCTCGAACCGCCAGAAATAGGCGGCGAGCGAGCCTTCCCGATCCTGCATTTCAACCGCCCGCGCGGCATTGTTGATGACGGCTTCGATCTTGCCGCGATGGCGCACGATGCCCGCATCTCCCAAAAGGCGCGTCACATCGCCCTCGTCGAAACCGGCCATCTTATGAAAATCAAAACCGCAAAAAGCCGCCCGGAAGTTCTCGCGCTTTGCGAGGATCGTGCGCCAGCTCAGCCCGGACTGAAAGCTTTCAAGGCAGATCTTTTCGAACAGGCGAACATCCTGTGCAACGGGATAGCCCCACTCCTCATCGTGATAGTCGAGAAACTCGGGCGCCGCCCCGCTCCAGCGGCAGCGAGGCCGCCCGTCGGGGCCGATATATGCGTCATTGGTCATGTCGCCTCCGTGTCGAGCAGGAACGAAAGGCGCGCATCGGTGCGCGCGGGGGCCTTCGATCTGCTGGCCCCAAACCTCAAATAGATAATGAACATGCAATCCCCTTTCATCTTGCCATGTCAGCCCTCGGCAACGGTTTCGAGCCACGCCAGCAGCTCTTCGGCCTCTCGCTCCAGAAATGGCTCTGTCGGATAGGCGCGCGCAAGCATCGCCACGCCCTGACTGCGGGCCAGAAGATGCAGCGCCAGACGGTCCGACGCCTGCCCTTTTCCCATCTCTTCGAACCGGCGCCGCAACCAGATCCGAAACAGGTTGAAGACCTCGCGCGCGCCCCCTTCGGCGGGATGGTTCAGTTTGGCGAGCTCCGCAAACAGGCTGCCGACGGGGCAGCCATAACGGCGGATCTTCTCTTCGTTCATCAGCAGAATACGAATGAACTGCGCGATGCTCTCCTTGGGGGATTGGCTGGTATCGACCCAAGCGTCGAGCATCCTCGCGCGCTCCTCGATCCGCCGCCGGATGACCGCATCAAGGATCTCGTCCTTGGTCTTGAAATGGTAATAGAAATTTCCGCGCGAGATACCGACGAGCTGCGCAACATCGGCGAAAGAGCTGTTCTCGAAACCCCGCTCGTAAAACAGCCGGTCGGCCGCGGTGATGATGTTTTCACGGGTCGAATTTCTGGCCATTGCAGCCCTCTTTCTCGCTGGCTCAAGCGACCGCTCACAGGTGCAATCCAATCAAAATTAGGACACATGACCTAATCCGGCAAGCATTTTGTCTTTGGGGTCGCGCGGGAGGTTTGGTCAAATGCCGCACACGGCCGCGATGTCATCGCCAGACCGCAGGCCAAACGCCATGCGAAAGCGGGACGATCACCACCCCAGGGCGTTGCTTTGATGTCTATCTTTGGAAATGGCGCACCCAAGAGGATTCGAACCTCTGACCTCTGCCTTCGGAGGGCAGCGCTCTATCCAGCTGAGCTATGGGTGCGTTGCGTTGCTCTTACCCGACTCGTCGCGCCGGGGCAACGGGCGAAATCAGGCAAAGAACTCGTGGCAAAGTTCCAGCGCCGAGACCAGCGCGTCGACCTCTTCGCGGGTGTTGTAAAGGCCAAAGGACGCGCGCGCCGTGGCCGAAACCCCGAAGAACTCCATCAGCGGCATGGCGCAATGCGTGCCCGCGCGCACGGCGATCCCGCGCTTGTCGAGGATCGTCGAGATGTCATGAGCATGGGCGCCCCCCTCGATGGTGAGCGAGAAGATCGCCCCCTTGCCCGGGGCCGTGCCCTGCTGGTGCAACCAGTTCAGCCCGGCAAAACGCGCCTGCGCATAGGCGGCGATATCGGCCTCGTGGGCGGCGACATTCTCCATCCCCAGCGCCATCAGGTAATCGAGCGCAACGCCCATCCCGACCTGCTGCACGATGCCCGGAGTGCCCGCTTCGAACTTCATCGGCGGGCTATTGTAGGTGACGCCTTCGCGGGTCACGGTGTCGATCATGTCGCCACCGCCCAGGAAGGGGCGCATCTCGGCCTGACGTTCGGGGCGGATGTAGATCGCCCCCGAGCCCGAAGGCCCGTAAAGCTTGTGCCCGGTGATCGCGTAAAAATCGCAGCCGAGATCGGCCACATCGACCGGCCCGTGCACCGCGCCCTGCGAGCCATCGACCAGCACCACCACGCCCTTCGCCCGCGCCGCCGCGCAGATCGCCTTCACATCGACCCGCGTGCCGGTCACGTTCGACATCTGGGTGATCGCGACCAGCTTGGTGCGCGGCCCGATCGCCTCGACCACCTTCTCGGCCGCAAGGCTGCCGTCGGCCTCGGGCTCGACCCATTTCAGCACCACGCCCTGCCGCTCGCGCAGGAAATGCCAGGGCACGATATTGGCGTGATGCTCCAGCACGCTCAGCACGATCTCATCACCCGCTTGCAAGCGCGGCGCGGCCCAGCCGTAGGAGATCAGGTTGATCCCCTCGGTCGAGCCGGTGGTAAAAACGATATCGGTGTCATTCGGTGCATTCAGAAACCGGCGCACGATCGCGCGCACGTTTTCATATTTGTCGGTCGCGAGGTTCGAGAGGAAATGCAGCCCGCGATGGACGTTGGAATATTCCTCCTCGTACATCCGCGTCATCGCGTCGATCACCACGCGCGGCTTTTGCGCCGAGGCCCCGTTATCGAGGTACACCAGCGGCTTGCCGTTGACCTCGCGGCTCAGGATCGGGAAATCGGCGCGCACCTTGGCAAGATCGTACATCGGATGTCCTCAGGGCTGCATCATCTCGGGGGGCACAAGCCCCAGCGAAACGAGAATATTGGTCACGATCAGCGCGGTGAGCAGCACGGTGAAAAACCCCGTCAGCAACACGCCCATAGCGGTGGCGGCAAGGTTCTCGAACCCGTGCAGCGCGGCGGTGAAATTGACCAGCAGATAGATCAGCAGACCGATGGTGATCGCGGTCAGCGCGAACATCGCCGTCATCGGGAAGAACACCATCACCACGACCTGCACCGCCTGCAGGATCGTCAAGACGCCCTGCATCCAGACCGTCAGCAAGAGCGCGTCGCGAAAGCTCCCCTGCCCGCCGAAGCGCCGGCCCATGAAGGCCATCTGAAAGGCGATCACCAGCGGAATCGCGATCTGCAGCGGGCCAAGCAGGAAGGCCATGTTCTCGAACGGGATCTTGCCGCGCGAGAGCATCGTCATCATGCCCTCGCCGATCGTGCCGAGGATCACCGAGACCACGCCGACCAGCACCAGACCGATCCATCGCGCGTCATTGGGCGGGTTCCAGGCGATCAGCTCGCGTGCCACCTCGCGCGGGGCAAGGAGCGTGCGCAGGACCATCTCGCGCAGGTCGAACGGAAGCATCACACCGCCTCCGTCTCGAATTGGGTGACCCGCAGCCCCGCGATCCAGATCGCGAAAAACACCGCGAAGACCAGAAGCGAGACGATGCCAAGCTGCGGCCCTGCGCCGATGAAACCGGCCACCAGCCCCTGCAGCAGCATCAGGGGCGAGATCGCCAGCATCGCCCAGAACAGCGACAGCCGCCCACCATACCAGTTGCCCGCGCCGCCAAAGCCGCGCGAGAGCAGCACCGCCCCCGCCGCCATCAGGTAGAACAGCGGGATCGCGGCCAAGAGCCCCAACCCCGTTCCCACCATCAGCCCGGTCAGCGGCTGGTCGGGATGTTCAAAGGCAAAGCGCGACAGCCGCGGCCATTGCGCGATGAAGATCACGATCAGCCCCGCGATCAGGAAGGAAAACACCCGCATTTCCGAGCGTTTGCGCGCCAGATGCGAACGCACCACCGCGCGCGGCGCGCGGTAGCTGCGCAGGATGTCTTCGGTCGCAGCCATCTTGCCCTCAGTCGCGGTGACGGTTCAGCCAGGCCTCAAGCCGCCCGACGATATCGTCGCGCAGGCCCTCGTCCTCGATCTCGTCGATCGCATCGGCCAGGAAGGACAGGACCAGCAGGCCGCGCGCCTCTTCCATCGGCACCCCACGCGAGCGCAGATAGAACAGCGCCGTCTCGTCGATCGCGCCGGTGGTCGAGCCATGCGAGCATTTCACGTCATCGGCGTAGATCTCGAGCTCGGGCTTGGCGAGGAACTGACTGTCGTCATCCAAGAGCAGCGACTGGCTGATCTGATAGCCATCGGTCTTCTGCGCGCCGGGTTTCACCAGGATCTTGCCCTGGAAAGTGCCGACCGCACCGTGCTTGAGCACCTTCTTGAACACCTGCCGGCTCTCGCCGCGCTCGGCGCCATGGGTGACGAACACCGTGTCGTCATGCAGGAACGCGTCCGAGGCGCCATCGCCAAGGGCCGCGCCCGCGACATGGGCCACGGCATCGTCGCCCACCATGTCGATCACGCATTCATTGCGCGTCAGCACCCCGTTCACCGTGAGCGTAAAGCTCTTGAACAGCGCCTCTTCGGCCACGCGCGCGAAAATCGCGGTGGCGGCGCGGCGTTCGTGATCGCGGCCCTGCACGCGGACATGATGGAAACGCGCGCCTTTGGCCACGTCAACTTCCATCACCTTGTTGAAGCGCGCGCCCGCCGGCCCGTTTTCCAGGATCGTCAGCTCCGCGCCCTCTTCGAGGCGGATCACGTGATGCAGGATCGGGTCCGAAACCTCGGAGCGGTGAATATAGATCAGGTTGATCGGCTTTTCGGCCTTGGCGGTCGCCCGGATCAAGAGCCCGTCGGTCGCCGCCGCCGTGTTCAGCGCCGCCAGCGGGCGCGCGACCGGGGTCTGGCCCGCCACTTCCAGCGTGCCGTAAAGCCCGCTCGCCCAGTTCAGATCGGGCGCTTCGGCGAGGCGGGTGATTTCCACCCCGGCCAGCGCCAGATCATCGGAGGCATCGGCATCGAAAACGCCATCGACAAAGACCAGCTTCACGCGGTCGGTCGCCTCGAAAACGGGCGCTTCGTCGCTGTCGTCGAAGGCCTGCGCAGGCACCGGCGTCGCAGCGATGAAATCGGCGGGGTTGGTCCAGCGCCAATACTCGTCGCGCCGCCCGGGCAGGCCCATCGCGACCAGCCGCGCCAGCGCATCCTTGCGCGCCGCCGGGGCAAAGCCCGTCGTGCTCAGCCCTTCCAGCCGCGCCTCGAGCGTGGATTTCTGAACGGCCGCGCCCATCACACCGCCTCCGTCAGACCATGCGCCTTGAGGATATCGGCATAGCCGTTCTGTTCGACCTCAAGCGCAAGCTCCGGCCCGCCGGTCTGGATGATGCGGCCATCGGCCATGATATGCACCACGTCCGGTTTGATGTGATCGAGCAGGCGCTGATAGTGGGTGATCACGAGGAAGCTGCGGCCCGCGTCACGCAGCGCGTTCACGCCATCGGCCACAAGCCGCATCGCGTCCACGTCAAGCCCCGAGTCGGTCTCGTCGAGGATGCACATCTTGGGTTCGAGCATCGCCATCTGCAGAATCTCGTTGCGCTTTTTCTCGCCGCCAGAGAAGCCGACGTTGACCGGGCGTTTCAGCATGTCGGCGTCGATTTTCAGGGTTTTCGCCTTTTCGCGCACGACCTTCAGGAATTCACCCGCCGAAAGCTCGTCTTGCCCGCGCGCCTTGCGCTGCGCGTTCAGAGCGGTGCGCAGGAAGGTCATGTTGCCGACGCCCGGGATCTCGACCGGATATTGGAACGCGAGGAACAGGCCCGCGGCGGCGCGCTCTTCGGGCTCCATCTCCAGCAGTTCCTCGCCCTCGAGCAGCGCCGAACCGTCGGTCACCTCATAGCCGTCGCGCCCCGAAAGCACATAGGACAGCGTCGACTTGCCCGAGCCGTTCGGGCCCATGATCGCATGCACCTTGCCGGTCTCGACCGTCAGGTTCACCCCTTTCAGGATGACCTTGTCCTCTTCTTCAAGTTTGACGTGCAGGTTCTTGATTTCCAGCATTTATTTCACCGTCTCTTGCGGGACCCCGGCGCCGTCTGCGCGCCCTCCGGCCCAAATCCAATTCCGTTCATGCCCCTGCGGGCAGATTAACCAACGCTGCCTTCGAGGCTGATCGCCACCAGCGATTGCGCTTCCATTGCGAATTCCATCGGCAGCGCCTGCAGCACTTCGCGGCAGAAGCCGTTCACCACCAGCGCCACAGCCTCTTCCTCGCCGACGCCACGGGCGCGGCAGTAGAACAGCTGATCGTCATCGACCTTCGAGGTGGTGGCCTCGTGCTCGACGCGGCTCGAGTTGTTCTTGACCTCGATGTAGGGCACCGTGTGGGCGCCGCATTTATCGCCGATCAGAAGGCTGTCGCATTGCGTGTAATTGCGCGAGTTCTTGGCCTTCGGGTGCATGCTGACCAGACCGCGATAGGTGTTTTGCGCATGGCCTGCCGAGATCCCCTTGGAGACGATCCGCGACTTCGAATTCTTGCCCAGATGGATCATCTTGGTGCCGGTATCGGCCTGCTGCCAGTTGTTGGTGATCGCGATCGAGTAGAACTCGCCCTGGGTATCCGCGCCGCGCAGGATGCAGGACGGGTATTTCCAGGTGATCGCCGAGCCGGTCTCAACCTGGGTCCACATCACCTTGGCGCGGTCGCCGCGGCAATCGGCGCGCTTGGTGACGAAGTTATAGATCCCGCCCTTGCCGTTCTCGTCGCCGGGGAACCAGTTCTGCACGGTCGAATATTTGACCTCGGCATCTTCCTCGATGACGATTTCCACCACCGCCGCATGCAGCTGCGCGGTGTCACGCTTGGGCGCGGTGCAGCCTTCGAGATAGCTGACATAGGCGCCCTTGTCGGCGACGATCAGCGTGCGCTCGAACTGGCCGGTGTTTTCGGCGTTGATGCGGAAATAGGTCGACAGCTCCATCGGGCATTTCACGCCCGGCGGCACGTAGACAAAGGAGCCATCCGAGAACACCGCGCAGTTCAGCGTGGCAAAGAAATTGTCCGACTGCGGCACCACCGTGCCGAGGTATTTCTTGACCAGCTCGGGGTGTTCCTTGATCGCCTCCGAGATCGAGCAGAAGATCACGCCCGCCTCGGCCAGCTTGTCCTTGAAGGTGGTGCCGACCGAGACGCTGTCGAACACCGCATCGACGGCCACCTGACGCTCGCCCTCGACCAAATCCTCGGCGCCTTCGACGCCGGCGAGGATCAGCTGTTCCTTCAACGGGATGCCCAGCTTTTCATAGGTCGCCAGCAGCTTGGGGTCGACCTCGTCCAGCGACTTCGGCTTGGTCTCCATGCTTTTCGGGCGCGCGTAGTAATAGATGTCCTGATAGTCGATCGCCGGGATGTTCAGCATCGCCCAATCGGGTTCGGGCATCTCCTGCCAGCGACGGAAGGCCGCCAGACGCCATTCCAGCATCCATTCCGGCTCGTCATTCTTGGCCGAGATCAACCGCACGATCTCTTCGCTCAGCCCTTTCGGGGCGAACTCCATCTCGATCTCGGTCTCCCAGCCGTATTTGTAGGAGCCCATATTCTGCACGGTCTCGACCGTCTCGCGGTCGACGCCCTCGCGGATTTCCAGATCAGATGTCACGTTCTCGTTCCTCAGTCTTTGGGGCGCGCGCGCCCCTCGTCATCCGTTGCGCTCCAGCGCCTTCTTTCGGGCCTTGCCCCACTCGGCGGCAAACCGCAAGACCTGCTCGCGGGAAATGCCCGGGCCCAGAGAGACGCGCATCGCGCTGCCCGCCTGTTCCTCCGGCCAGCCCATCGCGCGCAGCACGCGGCTTGCGCGCACCTTGCCCGAGGAACAGGCCGAGCCCGCGGAAATGGCGAAACCCGCCAGATCCATGCGCATCACCTGCGTCTCGCCCTTCCATCCGGGCGCGATCACCGAAAGCGTGTTAGGCAGGAGCGCGGGCCTGTCGGCCCCCGCCCCGTCCTTGTCGCGCGTTGTTTCCCAACCCGGAAAATAGAGCGTTTGGTCGGCCTCTTCCAGAGCCAATTTTAGAATATTTCTAATTTCTGCGACTTCATCCCAGACACCGGCGTCCAGATCGCGCGCCGCCGCCTCGGCCGCCGCCCCGAACCCGACCGCGCCAAGCAGGTTTTCCGTGCCCGCGCGGCGCCCCATCTCCTGCCCGCCGCCCTTGAGCCGCGCGGCAATATCCGTGCCCCGTCGCAGGACCAGCGCGCCAACGCCCTTGGGCCCGCCGAGCTTATGCGCGGACACGATCCCGCAGGTCGCCTCAAGCCAGTTGAAGGCAAAGGGTATCTTGCCGAAGGCCTGGGTCAGATCGCTCAGCCAAAGACCCGGCGGCAAATCCTGCACCACGCCGGTCTCGGAATTGGCCAGTTGCAGCGCGCTTTGCGCCGGATCGGCCACCGTCACACGGCCAAAGCCATCGACCGGCAGATCGGGCGCACACCAGGCGCTGACGGCCTCATGCTCGATTTCGGCACAGTGCGCGCCCCGCCCTTCGAGCGCGAGCGCCGCCGCCTCGGTCGCGCCCGAGGTAAACACGACATCCTGCCCCTCGGCCCCGAGCGCCTCGGCCACCTGCGCCCGCGCGCGCTCCAGCGCCGATTTCGCTGCGCGCCCCTCGGCATGCACCGAGGACGGGTTGCCGACCAGATCCATCGCCGCGACCATCGCCGCGCGCGCCTCGGCGCGCATCGGCGCCGTGGCATTCCAGTCGAGATAAAGCCGCTCGACCATCACGCCCTCCGCCCCGCGCACGCGGCCCCCGAGCGGGTCATGCGTATTTCGGCCAAGAAGAAGGCAAGGCCGCCCGTTTCTTCTTGGCGCAAATACGCCCCCGCCGGAGGCGTCCAGTCCTCACCACGGGCGCGCCTTGGCATCATTCGTCCACCACCGAAAACAGCGAAGGCACCGCCGGGCAGGGTTTCAGCCCGTTCTTCACCACATCCTCCAGCGAGGTCTGGTGCAGGAACACGAAGACCTGCGCGCTCAGGCTTTCCCAGAGCCGGTTCGACAACGACTGCGCCCGCGTTCCCGAAACACCGCCCGAGGCGCCCGCGCCCATTTCCATCGCCGAAACGGTTTCGTCGACCGCCTCGAAAACCTCGGAGATGCGGATCTCGTGCGGCGCGCGCGCCAGCCGATAGCCGCCGCCGGGGCCGCGCACCGAATTCACAAGGCCCGCGCGGCGCAACCGCACGAAAAGCTGTTCGAGATAGGGCAGCGAGATGCTCTGACGCTCGGAAATCGCCGCCAGCGAGGTCCGCTCGCCCGGGCGCACCGTCGCCATATCCACCAACGCCACGATCGCATAGCGCCCTTTGGTCGAAAGTTTCATCGCCCCTCCCCCGAGAAAGCGCGTCCCGGGCCGCATTTACAGGGGGGCGGGCATTGACGCCGCGCCCTTGGCCGCTTAACTCGGAACCAGCAGTTTTCCGGCGTGGTGCCGGGCCTGGCCTCGTCCTACGACCCCTGAGTGAAACCGTCAAGTTTTCAAGAGGTCGCAGGTCCGCAAAGGCCACGCGAGAGCGATACAAGCGAGAAACGATGCCCGAAGTCATTTTCCCCGGTCCCGAAGGTCGCCTCGAGGGCCGCTATCATCCGCAAGCCAATCCCGACGCGCCGATCGCGATCATCCTGCACCCCGATCCGCAATTCGGCGGCACGATGAACAACCGCGTCGTCTATAACCTGCATTACGCCTTCCACCAGATCGGCTTCACCGTTCTGCGCTTCAACTTCCGGGGCGTGGGCCGCAGCCAGGGCGAGTATGACGCGGGCGTGGGTGAATTGTCGGACGCCGCTTCGGCGCTGGATTACCTGCAGGCGATGAACCCGAACTCCAAGCATTGCTGGGTCGCGGGCCACAGCTTTGGCGCCTGGATCGGCATGCAGCTTTTGATGCGCCGCCCCGAGATCACCGGCTTCGTGTCGGTCGCACCGCCCGGGGCCTCGTCGCCGGGGCCGGGCAATTACGATTACAGCTTCCTTGCGCCCTGCCCGTCTTCGGGGCTGATCATCAACGGCACCGCAGACCGCATCGCGCCGCCGGCCGAGACCGCGTCACTGGTCTCGAAACTGCACGAGCAGAAGGGCATCACCATCACCCACACCGAGATCGAAGGCGCGGATCACTTCTTCAAGGATGAAGAGGCGCATATGAAGCCGCTGATCTCGACGGTGCAGGATTACGTGAAACGCCGCCTGACCGAGGGCACGCGCTAACGGAGGCTGGCATGGCGCTGCTCGAAGAACTGGCTGAAAAGCTCGCCTATGACACGATGAAGGCGATGGACGAGACCGGCAATGACCGGCTCTGGGTCGATGTGGGCAATTACATCGGCACCTCCTCGCCTTCGCTGCAGGAGGCCTATAACACGGCCTGCCGCACCCATCTGGCCGAGCGGCGCGGGCGCAAGTTCCTTGAGGAACAGATCGCCAAGTCCAGGGCCGCGAAGGGTCAGGCATGACGACGCGGCTCGAGCAGCAATTCGCCTTCCTGCTCGAAGCCGAGAAGCTGAAATCGGTGACCCGCGCGACCCCGATCCATGACGGATCGCGCCCCGAGAATTCGGGTGAGCACAGCTGGTCGCTGGCGCTTTACGCGCTGGTGCTGGCCGATCAGGCGGGGCACGGCGTCGATATTTCCCGCGCGATCCGGATGCTGTTGCTGCATGACCTCGTGGAGATCGACGTGGGCGATGTGCCGATCCACGCGCAGGGCGGCGCGGCGCATGATGCGCCAGCATTGCTGGCGGCCGAGGCGGCGGCGGCCGAGCGGATCTTTGGCCTCTTGCCCGAGGATCAGGGCGCCGAGCTTCTGGCGCTCTGGCAGGAATTCGAAGCCAATGAGACCCCGACCGCCGTTTTCGCCAAATCGCTCGATCGCACGCAGCCGGTGCTGTTGAACCTGCGCGCGGGCGGAGGCTCGTGGGAGGAATTCAACGTCACCCTGCCCCAGCTCGAAGCCCGCGTGGGCGCGAAAATCGCGCGCGGATTGCCCGAGGTCTGGCAGGCCGTGCGCGCCCGCATCCTGCCCTGGTTCGCGGCGCGGGAGCGGCTCTGAATATTTTTGGTATACAGTCGCATACCGAACTGGATTTCCGCCTTCCGATCCGCTAAAAGCAAGCTCAGATGAATCATCTGCGCCATGGAGGGGCACCCATGTCCAAGATCAAAGTTGCAAACCCGGTCGTCGAACTCGACGGCGATGAAATGACCCGGATCATCTGGGATTTCATCAAGCAGAAACTGATCCTTCCCTATCTCGATCTCGACTTGAAATATTACGACCTCGGCATCGAGGAGCGTGACCGCACCGAAGACCAGATCACCATCGACGCCGCCCTTGCGATCAAGGAATACGGCGTCGGCGTGAAATGCGCGACGATCACCCCCGACGAGGCACGGGTCGAGGAATTCGGCCTGAAGAAGATGTGGAAATCGCCGAATGGCACGATCCGCAACATCCTTGGCGGCGTGGTCTTCCGCCAGCCGATCATCTGCCGCAACGTGCCGCGCCTCGTGCCGGGCTGGACCAAGCCGATCGTCGTTGGCCGTCACGCGTTTGGCGACCAGTACAAGGCGACCGACTTCACCTTCCCGGGTGCTGGCAAGCTCACGATGAAATACGAGGGCGCGGACGGCACCGTGATCGAGAAGCTGGTTTACGACGCACCCTCGGCGGGCGTGTTCCAGGGCATGTACAACCTCGACGACTCGATCATCGACTTTGCCCGCGCCTCGCTGAACTACGGCCTCGCGCTGAAATGGCCGGTCTATCTGTCGACCAAGAACACCATCCTCAAGGCCTATGACGGCCGCTTCAAGGACCTGTTCCAGAAGGTCTACGAAGAGGAATTCGAGGAGCAGTTCAAGAAGGCTGGGATCTGGTACGAGCACCGCCTGATCGACGACATGGTGGCCTGCGCGCTGAAATGGAACGGCGGTTTTGTCTGGGCCTGCAAGAACTATGACGGCGATGTGCAGTCGGACACGGTGGCGCAGGGCTTCGGCTCGCTCGGGCTGATGGCCTCGCAGCTGATGACGCCCGACGGCAAGATCGTTGAGGCCGAGGCCGCGCATGGCACCGTCACCCGCCACTATCGCCAGCACCAGAAGGGCGAGGCGACCTCGACCAACTCGGTGGCCTCGATCTACGCTTGGACCGGTGGCCTCAAGCACCGCGCCAAGCTCGATGGCAACGCCGAGCTGATGAAATTTGCCGAGACGCTCGAGCGCGTCACCGTGCAATGCGTCGAGGACGGGTTCATGACCAAGGATCTCGCGCTGCTGGTCGGGCCCGACCAGCGCTGGCTGACCACGATGGGCTTCCTCGAGAAGGTCGACGAATACCTCAACAAGGCGATGTGATCGACTTGTTTTCCCCTGACTGGCCGGGCCCTGCGCCCGGCCATTTTTTATGCCTTAACGCTTGCCCCCGTGCGGGCTGCCCGGCAGACTGCACTTGTATTCGTTGGAGGGTTCACCTTGGTCAGAAAGCTCCTTGCCGCCGCCCTGCTGGCGCTGATCGCCACCACCGCCCCGGTCTTTTCGGCACAGACCGATGTCGAAGCGCTGATCAAGGGGCAGGTCGGGCAGGTCTTGCGCTTTCGCATCGCGCGGCGCTGGAGCGAAACCGGCGACACGCCCAAGCTCAATTCAGCCCTGCCGAACCTGAACGCGACCTACCGGCTGATGCTGCGGCTCAACGAAGAAGGCTGGGTGCGCAACAGCGTGAATGACCACCCGGACTGGGTGAAGACGCAGGCCGAAGAACGCGCCAAGGCCGCCGCCCGCGCCGAACGCTGCAAGGGCGCGATGATCTGCCTTGAAGAGAACAACATCACGATAGGCGGTCCAAAACCCAATCGCCTGCTGATCTATTTCACCCCACGCGTGCGCACCGAAACCGAGATCGGCTATGCCCGCCAGCCCAAGTTCGACGATCTGACCCCCGACGAGATTTTCTACAAGTTCCCGCCGATCGCGGATCTGGCGATCCTGCAACTCCTGCGCTCCGAGAAACCCGAATGCGACTGGGAAAGTGATGTCCGGCTTTGGTTCGACGAGCGCGACGCGCTGATCGACCAGATCCATTTCCTGACGCAGAAGGACGGGATCGACATTCACCAATGTATCCAGATCGGGCGCGAGGGCCCGGTGGTGAAATCCTTCACCTACACACTGCAATAGCCCCCTCTTGCGTCGGCGGGTGTTTTCGGATGATCTCGCGCCATGACCGAGATCATTGCCGAGACCCCTGCCCGCCACTCCGCCCTCGATGACGCCCAAGGCATTGCCTATGGCGCGCTGATGGCGGCCTTCGGCGTGGTGATGCTGACCCATCTGGGGCTGGTGACGGGGCAGACGGCGGGGCTTGCGATTCTGATCTCCTATGCGACGGGCTGGGCGTTTGGTCCGGTGTTCTTCGTGATCAACCTGCCCTTCTACTGGCTCGGCTATAAACGGCTGGGGCTGGCCTTCGTGATCAAGACGCTCGCTGCGGTTAGCCTGTTGTCGGGGCTGACGATGGTGCTGCCGCGCTATGTGAGCTTCGAGACGCTGCACCCGGCGCTGGGCGCGGTGCTGATCGGGGTGATTTCGGGCTCGGCGCTGCTGGCGCTGTTTCGCCACGGGGCGAGCCTTGGCGGCGTCGGCATCGTGGCGCTGTATCTCCAGGACAAGACCGGGTTTCGCGCGGGGCTGACGCAGCTCCTGTTCGATGCCTGCGTCTTTGGCGTCGCGCTTCTGTTGCGCGACGGGCAGACGGTGGCCTGGTCGTTCCTTGGCGCCGTCGTGCTGAACCTCGTCATCACCATGAACCACCGCCGCGACCGCTATATCGCGACCTGATCCGGCCCCGCAATCGGTCTTGACCGGCGCGTCATTTCGCGCGAAATTTAGGTCATGACCGCTGACCCGAATACCCTTGCCCCATCCCCTCCGCCCGAGCCGCATTACTCGCTGCTCGAGGATATCCAGGGGCTGATCATCGCTGCCGCCCAAGCGGCGCTGGGCATTCACCTGCTGCGCGCCGCGGGGCTGGTGACGGGCGGCACGGCGGGCCTTTCGCTGATCCTCGCCTATGCGCTGGGCTGGAATTTCTCGGTGGTGTTCTTTGCGATCAACATCCCCTTCAATGCCTTTGCCTATATGGCGCGGGGGCTGGCGTTTTGCCTGAAAAGCCTAGCCACGGTCACGCTAGTGTCGCTGATGGCCGAGGGGCTGAAGCCGGTTCTGGTGCTGCAAAACATCCATCCCGGCATCGCGGCCGCGCTCTTCGGGATCAGCGCGGGCGTCGGGCTGCTGGGGCTGTTCCGGCATTCGGGCAGCCTTGGCGGCGTCTCGATCGTGGCGCTGGTGTTGCAGGACCGCTTTGGCTTCAAGGCGGGCTACACGCAGCTGATCCACGATCTTTGCCTCTTTGCCGTGGCGTTCTGGCTCTTGCCCCCCGACCGCGTGGCGTGGTCTCTTCTCGGGGCGGTGATCCTGAATGCGGTGATCGCGTTCAACCACCGTCGCGACTGGTATGTCGTGAGCTAAAGCGAGCCTCGCCATGAAAACCTATCTGTTCCTGCTGATCGCGGTGCTGTTCGAGACCTTCGGCTCGTCCTGCCTGCAAGCGAGCCAGCAATTCACCCGGCTCTGGCCCTCGCTCGGCGTGGTGGTGGGGTTTGCGGGCGCGTTCTGGTTCTTTACGCTGGTGCTGAAAGAGCTGCCGCTTGGCATCACCTATGCGCTCTGGTCGGGGATCGGGATCATCCTGATCACCGTCTCGGGGCGGGTGCTGTTTGGGCAAAAACTTGATCCGGCGGCCTTTCTGGGGCTTGGCCTGATCATCACGGGCATCCTTGTCATCAACCTGTTCTCGAAATCGGGCACGCATTAGGCTGGCCAAGGCGCGCTTTTGCCTGTATGGCCGCCCCAAACCACGAACAGGCGGATATCATGGACCTTCGCAATATCGCGATCATTGCGCACGTTGACCACGGCAAGACCACGCTGGTCGACAAACTGCTCAGCCAGTCGGGCGCGTTCCGGGAAAATCAGGCCGTGGCCGAGCGGGCCATGGACAGCAACGACATCGAGCGCGAGCGCGGCATCACCATTCTGGCCAAGGCGACTTCGGTCGAATGGAAAGGCACGCGGATCAACATCGTCGACACCCCCGGCCACGCCGATTTCGGCGGCGAGGTGGAGCGCATCCTGTCGATGGTCGACGGCGTCTGCCTTCTGGTCGACGCGGCCGAAGGCCCGATGCCGCAGACCAAGTTCGTCACGCAAAAGGCGCTGGCGCTGGGGCTCAAGCCCATCGTCGTGCTGAACAAGGTCGACAAGCCCGCCGCCGAGCCCGATCGCGCGCTGGATGAAGTGTTCGACCTGTTTGCCAACCTCGGCGCCAATGACGAGCAGCTCGATTTCCCGCATGTCTATGCCTCGGGCATCGGCGGTTGGGCGGATCGCGACCTCGACGGCCCGCGCAAGGACCTGTCGGCGCTGTTCGACCTGATCCTCGAGCATGTCGAGCCGCCGAAGCAGGAGTTTCAGGCCGATCAACCCTTCCGCATGCTGGCGACCACGCTGGGCGCCGACCCGTTCATCGGGCGCATCCTGACGGGTCGCGTGGAATCGGGCACGCTCAAGGTCGGCGACCCGCTGAAGGCGCTGTCGCGCAAGGGCGACAAGATCGAGCAGTTCCGCTGCACCAAGATCCTCGCCTTCCGCGGCCTCTCGCAGCAGCCGATCGACGAAGCCGTCGCCGGCGACATCGTCTCGATCGCGGGTATGTCGAAGGCCACTGTGGCCGATACGCTCTGCGCGCTCGAGGTCGACACCGCGCTTGACGCGCAGCCGATCGACCCGCCGACGATCTCGGTCACTTTTGGCATCAACGACAGCCCGCTGGCCGGCCGCGACGGCACCAAGGTGCAATCGCGCGTGATCCGCGAGCGTCTCCTGAAAGAGGCCGAAACCAACGTTGCGATCCGCGTCGAGGACACCCCCGGCGGCGAGGCCTTTGTCGTCTCGGGGCGCGGCGAATTGCAGATGGGCGTGCTGATCGAGAACATGCGCCGCGAAGGGTTCGAGCTGTCGATCTCGCGCCCGAAGGTGATCTTCCGCGAGGAAGACGGCCAGCGCATGGAGCCGATCGAAGAGGTCATCATCGATGTCGATGACGAATATTCGGGCGCCGTGATCGAGAAACTGACCGGCGTGCGCAAGGGCGAGCTGACCGAAATGCGCCCGGCCGAAGGCGGCAAGACGCGCATTGTCGCGCTGGTGCCCTCGCGCGGGCTGATCGGCTATCAGGGCGAGTTCATGACCGACACGCGCGGCAACGGCGTGCTGAACCGCATCTTTAACAGCTGGGCACCCTACAAGGGTGCGATCGAGGGTCGCCGTCAGGGCGTGCTGATCTCGATGGAGAACGGCGTCTCGGTCGCCTATGCGCTGTGGAACCTCGAAGAACGCGGCAAGCTGTTCATCGGCGCGCAGGAGCAGGTCTATGAGGGCATGATCATCGGCGAGCATTCCCGCGATAACGACCTCGAGGTGAACCCGCTCAAGGGCAAGAAACTGACCAACGTGCGCGCGTCGGGCACCGACGAGGCCGTGCGCCTCACGCCGCCGGTGCGGATGAGCCTCGAAGAAGCGATCGCCTATATCAACGACGACGAGCTGGTCGAGGTGACGCCGAAGATCGTGCGTCTGCGCAAGCGCTACCTTGACCCGCATGAGCGCAAGCGTCAGGCGCGCGCGGAAAGCTGAGACAAAAAAGGGGGGCTCTGCTCCCCTCTTTACTTCGTAAAGACCCCCCCGGGATATTTCCGGCAAAATGAAGGGGTTTAGCGGAAGAGCACCAGTGCGCCCGGCGACCAGGCGACGCGGGTGCGGGTGCCGACATCGAGAACCGGACGGCCAAAGACGTTGCGCATCGAGATCCGCACCGGTTTCTCGACCCCGTCGAGCTTCACGTCGTAATAGGTCATGTCGCCGTAATAGACGACCTCGTCGATCGTGCCGGGCGCTTCGCGGTCCAGGGGCGTCTGGCCATCGTAGAGGAGCGTCAGCGTCTCGGGGCGGAAGCCCACCGCCGCCTCGCCGCCATTCGGGGCGGCCGAGGCCTGTTCTTCGGTCACGTCGAGCGGCCCCAAGCCCGGCACATCCAGCTGGATATGGCCATTGCCCTCGCCCAGGACGCGCGCAGGCAGGAAATTCATTACCCCGATGAAATCCGCGACGCGGCGCGAATTGGGGCGGCGATAGAGGGTTTCGGGATCGGCGAGCTGGGCGATCTCGCCTTCGAACATCACCGCGATCCGGTCGGACATGACCAGCGCCTCTTCCTGGTCATGCGTCACCAGAACGAAGGTGATGCCGACCTCGCGCTGCAGCTTGATCAGCTCGACCTGCATCTGTTCGCGGATCTTTTTGTCGAGCGCGGAAAGCGGCTCGTCGAGCAGCAGCACCTTGGGTTTGAGGATCAGCGCGCGGGCCAGGGCCACGCGCTGGCGCTGGCCGCCCGAAAGCGCGTGCGCGGCGCGCGCGCCATAGCCCTTCAGCCCAACCATCTCGAGCGATTCCTCGACGAGCTTGTCTTTCTCGGCCTTGGAGCGCGGATCGCGGCGCAGGCCAAAACCCACGTTCTGGGCGACCGTCAGATGCGGAAAGATCGCGTAGCTCTGGAACACCATATTGGTCGGGCGCTTGTTCGCGGGCACGTTTTCCATGCTGTTGCCGTCGATCAGCACCGCGCCCGAGGAAATCCCCTCGAACCCCGCGATGGTGCGCAGAAGCGTGGTCTTGCCGCAGCCCGAGGGACCGAGGAGCGAGAAAAACTCGCCCTCGCGGATGGTGGCGGTGATACCGCGCAGCGCGTGGTAATCTCCGTAATATTTATGCACGTCCTGAAACTCGATCATCGTCTTGCGTTGATCGAGCGGCACCTTGGCCGCAATCACGTTGCGCGGGGCGGGTTTGACGTCGATCACAGGAAGCCTCCGGTATCCTTGCCGCCGGTCTTCGCGATGCCGCGGCGGCGGAAATATTCAGCGATGGTCAGGAGAATGATCGACAGCGCCACGAGGCAGGTGCCAAGCGCCATGATCATCGGGATCTGTTTCGGGAAGCGCAGCTGCGAGAAGATATAGGTCGGCAGCGTGGGCTCATTCCCGGCAAGGAAGAAGGCGATGATGAATTCATCGAGTGAGATGGTGAAGGCGATCAGCATCGAGGAGATGATGCCGGGCAGCACCAGCGGCAGCGTGATCAGCCGGAAGGTCGACCATTTGCCCTCGCCCAGATCATAGGCAGCCTCTTCGAGCGAGACATCGAGCGAGCTAAAGGCCGTGTTCAGGATCGCGATCGTGTAGGGCGTGGCGATCAGCACATGGCCAAGGATCACGGTGAAGACCGACAGCTCGATGCCAACCGACAGAAGCACCAGCAAAAGCGAGCCGCCGACCATGATTTCAGGCAGCACCAGGGGCAGCATGATCAGCCCCATGATCGGCCCCTTGCCCGGAAAGCGAAAGCGTGAGCCCGCGCGCGCCGCGAAAATCCCCAGCACCGTGGCAAAGACCGCCGTCGAGCCCGCGATGATGAGCGAATTGCCCACCGCGCGGCGCAAGGTGTCATTGGCGAACATCTGGCCGAACCATTCCAGCGTGAAGCCCTTCAGCGGGAAGGCGATGATCGTGCCATCGTTGAAGGCAAAGATCGGCAGCAAGAGGATCGGCGCGTAGAGGAACAGCAGATAGGCGAGCGCGTAGATGCGCAGCGAGGGCAGCTTCATTTCGCACCTCGCAGATAGCGCCGGTTCATCGCGACGAAGCCAAGCGAGATCAGCGCGACCACCGCCATCGCCGAGATCGCGATCGCCGAGCCCATCGGCTTGTTATCAAGGGGCAAAAGCTGCGCCTGGATCATGTTCGCGACCATCGGAAGCTTGCCGCCGCCGATCAGTTCGGGCGTCACATAATCCCCGATCGTCGGGATGAAGACGATCAGCACCGCCGCCACCACGCCCGGCATCGCCAAAGGCAAGGTCACGCGCAGGAAGGTCATCGCCTTCGATTCGCCAAGGTCCTGCCCGGCTTCCAGCAGCGAGCGGTCGATCTTTTCCAGCGCCACGAAAATCGGCAGGATCGCGAAGGGCGCATAGGCATGGGCCAGCGTCACCGTGATCGCGCCCACGGTATTGAGCATCTGGATCGGGTCTTCAATCAGCCGCCCGTCACCGATCAGCCCCAGCGATTTCAGCCCCGAATTGATCACACCGTTGTAGCCCAGGATCACCTTCCACAGGAACACGCGGATCAGGTAGCTCGTCCAGAACGGGATGGTGATCAGGAAGAGCCAGAGCGACTTGCGCTCGGGGCGCAGCTTGAACGACAGGAAATAAGCAACCGGAAAGGCCAGCGCCACGGTGGCCAGCGTCACCAGACCCGCCACGATCAGCGAACGCAGCAGGATCGAGCGAAAGATCGGGTCGCTCCAGACCGCGATGTAGTTTTCCAGCGTGACTTCGCGAATGACCGTCAGATAGCCATCCTTGAAGAAGGAAAAGGCGAAAATCGTCAGCAGCGGCGCCGCCAACAGCAAGATCGCATAGATCGCCGTCGGGCTGACCAGCGCAAGGCCGTTCGCCGCTTCGGAATGCTTGATCCGGCTCCAAGCCGATTGCGCCATGTCCGCCCCCTTCTGCGCCCAAACGAGATCGCGGAGCCGACGAAAGCACATGGTTCGGGAAGTGAAAAGAGGGGCCGTAAGGGGCGGCGCGTGAATTTCACGCAACCGCCCGAAAATAAGGCGCTGTTCAGACGGGCAGATCGGTGGGTTGACGTTCCAGCAGGCGTTTGAGGCGCTGGATCGCCTGATTGAACTGCTCTTCGGGCACGCCGCCCGCCATCGCGATGCGCACCGCGTTCGGCGCATGCCCGTCATGGAGCACATATTCATCGGCCGAGCGCACCAGCACCCCTTCGGCCTCGGCCATGCGCGCGAAAACCGAGCCGCGCCAGCCCAGCGGCAGCTTGAGCCAGACGAAGGACAGGCCCGGCAGCCAGCTCAGGTCCTGATCGCCAAGCGCCTGCAGCGTCATCTGCAACCGCCGCCCCATCTCCTCCTGCGCCGAATAACGCAGCCGCATCGCCTCGCCCGAATTCATCAGTCGCGTGACGATATCGGTCACCGGCCGCGACAGGCCAAAGAAACCATGCTGCGCCGCCAGCCGCCCCGCTTCGCCCATGCCCTCGGGCGCGACGACAAAGCCAAAGCGCAGCCCCGCCGAGATCGTCTTGGAGATCGAGGTGACATGCCAGGCGCGTTCCGGCGCGATCGCGCGCAGGCTCGGAAGCCCGGTGACCGGCGCGGTATAGCAATCGTCCTCGATGATCTGCAGGTCATGGCGGCGGGCGACCTCGGCAATCGCCTCGCGTCGCTCGGTGCTCATGCGCACCGCGGTCGGGTTCTGCGCGTCGGGCGTGATGCAGACAATCTGGCCGCGATGGCGCCGGCAGGCCGCATCGAGCGCCTCGGGGATCATCCCCTGATCGTCGAGCGCCACCGCCACGACCTCGGCCCGGTTGAGCCGCGCCGCGTGGCGGAACCCCGGATAGGCCAGCTCTTCGACGAAAACCACCGGGCGATCACCGCGCAGGCAGCATTGCATCACCACATTGATCCCGTTCTGACCGCCATGTGTCAGCACAATATCCTCGGGCGTGATGACACCATCGAGGGAACAAGCCTCGGGAAACCAGTTCAATACCGCCTCGCGGCAGTAATAATCGCGCCGCAACCCCGGATATTCGAGGTAATGCGCATCCAGATCCGCCGCCGCCTCTGCCATGGCATGGGCCAGCGCCTTGGTCTGGCCGACATCAGGGAGCTGCGGCGAGCGCAGATCGACCACGCCGGGCATCTCGCCGTAAAGCGATGAGGGTTGCGAATAGAGGGGCTCGGTCGGGCCAAACCGTTGTGTGCGCGAGGCGACAAAGGTGCCGCGCCCCACCACGGCTTCCAGCAGCCCCTCTTGCGTCGCGATCTGATAGGCGCGCGACACGGTGCCCGGCGTCACGCTCAGCCGCCAGGCCAGATCGCGCACCGTCGGAAGCCGCGATCCCGCCGGAAGCGCCCCGCTGCGAACGCCCTCGCGCACCGCACGCACCAGCGAAAGATATTTCGGCCCGGAACGGGCGGAGAGGTCAGGCTTCCAGCTTGTATCAGACACAATGTTTCTCTGGCGAGTTTTGTTGCAGCTTTGTATTAATTCAATACCAGATGAATGGTGATTGTATCAATAACAAAATGCAGGTGACCTATGTTCGGTTCGACGCTGTCCACCCAAAGCCCCTTTGCCCGCGCCTCACGCCGGAATCCGGCGCAGAAAGGTGTTCTTGCGCGCTGGATCATGGCACGCCGAACCCGCGTCGCGCTGCGGGCGCTGGACGCACACCTGCTTGAAGATATCGGAATGACCGAAGGCGAGGCCAAGCGCGAATCCGCGCGCCCCTTCTGGCAGTAACGGGCGCCGCAGTCCCCTGTCGGCCCTCTTCCTGGGCCGGGCTCTGCCCGGTCCTTTTTTCATGCTTTGCGCGTGCCTCGGGCGCTTGTGGCGGTGACGCGGCGCACACTATTTTGTACCGCGCCATGACACGCACAATGTTACAAGCGCGCCGAATTGTGCCCCTCTACCCGCGGGGAATTCCCGGCCAGAAGCACCCGCGCCTCGTGCCCCCGCAATGATCGCCGCGCGCCCGGCCAGCGCCCGGCGCAGATTTGTGCCTCAAGCTCGGGGAACAAGGCATACAATTCCTGTTGCTGCGCGCTTCCAAGCCCGGCCAGCGCGCGTGCTCCGGGCTGAAAGCTCTCGCTCCAACAGCCATCCGACAGAACAATCTCATGGTGGTCAAAAAGCAGGTGAATGTAGGTCACCTCTTGCGGCGCAGCGCGTGAAACCCCGGGCTGGCCGACCAGATGGATCGCCGGAACCAGCACTTCCCTTTCGCCGAACAGCATCTCGGCGCGCGCGCCCGTCAGCAGCATCCGATGCTGCGGCGAGACCATCATGTCGCGCTCAGGCCGCGCGGGCCCCAGCGCACCCGCACGGATCAACACCGGCGCAAGCTTTGGCATCGACGCGAGCCAGGCGCCATCAACGCGCTTCACACCGACCCAGCGGACGGTGCGATAGCCATTGTCCCGCGTCAGCACCCGATCGCCCGCCACGATCTTCTCCACAGGCCGCGATCCGGTTGCCGTCTCAATCAGCGTTCCGGGCGTAAAGCACGGAACATGAACGATATTTTCGATATTATCGAAGGTGGTCGTGCTGCCATCCGCCCAGCGGATCGTGCCCGCCTCGGGATCGTTCGGATCGTAGATGATCTTGGCGCGCCCGTTGATGATCAGCGTGTCGATATCGCTGTTATCGAGATCCTCGGAACCGTCGATATGCTCGCCGATATCCAACCCTTCGGTGACCGAGATCGTGTCAGACCCGGTGCCGCCAACGACCGAGTCCAGCCCCTCGCCACCCTCGAGATAGTCATTGCCCGCGCCGCCAAGGATCGTGTCGTCGCCGGTGCCGCCATAGAGCGAATCCCCGCCGCCGCGCCCATCGAGGTAATCCTCGCCGTCATTGCCGTAGAAGATGTTCGTATAGGCATCTGTGGGCGAGGTGGAGGAGCCATCAAACCCGATCAGCGTGTCGTCGAAGCTCGAACCATAGAGCCCGTCGATCCCGGAAAGCGTGTCGCCCGTGGCATCGCCGCCCGAGGCCGCGCCGGTCGAGAGGTTGATGCTGACCCCGGCATCCGAATCCGAATAATCGGCATAATCCATGCCCTGCGCGCCGCTGAGAAGGTCGCCGCCCTCCCCGCCATGCAGCGTATCATTGCCGGTGTTGCCATAGAGCGTGTCATTGCCCGCCCCGCCGTCGAGCGAGTCATTATCCGCCCCGCCATCGAGCGTGTCGTTGCCCACGCCGCTGATCAGCGTATCGTTCCCGGTGCCGCCCAAAAGCAGGTCATTGCCCGCGTCATCAACCAGCAGGTCATTGCCCGCCCCGCCATCGAGCGTGTCGTCATCGGACTGGATCGCGGTGAAATACACGTCCGAGATCTGCACGACCTGCCCACCCGTGCCCTGGTTGGCATAGGTGATTTCGACCCGCGAGACCGTCCCCGCGATGGTCACCAGCACCGAGCCATCCAGATCGGCCGAGACGTTATTGCCGCCAACGCCGGTCACGGTCTGGCCCGAGACGCTGTCTTGCGTCGCGATCAGCGTGACCGGAATCTCTTGCCCGTTCTCGTCGTAGGCGCGGATCGTGATGATGTCGGTCCAGGTGCTGTTGTCGACATCCCAGAGCCGGAAGGACACATCGGAGACGTAGTTCTCAAGGCCCGAGCCGGAGGCCGCCGAGAAGTTCATCGTCACGCGCGAACTGAGCCCGGTGCCCGCGGTCGCGGTCAGCGTCGAGGCCGAGCTCGACGAGAAGCTCTCGCCGGGGGCGACATAGCCAACATTGGTGTTGCTTGCCGTAAACCCGGTCCCAAGCCCAAGATCGGTATAGCTGACCGCAACATTGATCCCGCCGGTGTTCTGGACGAACCCGCCGGCGAGGTTGCTGTTGATCTGCGCCTGCTGCGACCAGCTCAGGAACTGCGTGACCGTGTCGATCGTGCCGCCGCCGTTGATCGTATCGTCGCCGTCGCCGCCGAGGAGAGAGTCGTTCCCCGCGCCCCCATTGATCGAATCCGCTCCGGTGGTGCCGGTGTAGATATTGTCACCGCTCGTTCCCGAGTAGATCGCCATATTGCCTGTCTCCCCCCGGAAACTGCTCCTCCCCTCGTTGGTCCGGCTTTACGGCACGGCATTCACCCCCTGATGCAACGCCATGTGACGGGCGCACAGCAAAGAGTTCCAAACAAGAGGTTTGTTGAAAAATACTGGGCCGGGCTGACGCGTTCTGCGCCGAGCTTGCCCCGGCAGGGGCCGATCGGCCCGCTGCCCGCCTTGCTGGGTTAGCGTTGCGACCTCCCCTTGGTGCAACCCTCAACCCGATCGTCTCATCCGCCGCCCGGCTTAAAAATCCGGTCGAAGGAAACTGGGCCTTCCGGCCTTACCCCGCCAACAGCAACTGCGCCTCGTGACGTTTGAGCGTCTGGCGCGCGGCCGGGTAGGCCACGCGGCCCCGTGCCTCACGCAGCTCGGGGAAGAGCTGGAAGATCTCGGCCTGCTGCTCTTTGCCAAGACCCATCAGCGCTTGGTCGCCCGGCTGGAAGCTTTCGCTCCAGGCGCCGTTGGCAAGGACAACCTCGTGCTGATCGAACATGAAATGCACATAGCTCACGCCGTCGGGATCAGTCGCGACAATGTCACGCCCGTTGATCAGGTGTTTCGCTGCGACCAGCACCTCATGCTCTTCGCAATAGAGCGCAGTGCGGGCATTCGCGACGAGCATGCGATGGTTGGGCGAGACCAGCAGGTCGGTCTCGGGCAGGCCGCCACCAAGGCTGCCCGCGCGGATCAGAACCGGCTTCAGCGCGGGTTTGCGAGCCAGTTCGGCGCTGCTCAGGTCGCGACGCCCGGCCCAGCGGATTTCCTGAATGCCGTTGTCGCGCGTGATCACCTTGTCGCCCGCACGTAGTTCCTCAACCGGGCGCTCGCCCTTCGGCGTCGCGATCATCGTACCCGGCGTGAAGCAGGGCGCGAAGTTCTCGATGTCGTTGTAATTGAAGTTGAAATACTGACCCGTGCTCGCGTTGTAGAGCACGATCTGGCCGGACCAACCCGTCCCGTCGCCGGACGGGTTCTGGGTCATGGAACTGACGACCCAGCCGTTCTTCAGGAAGTCCGAATAATCGAGCGTGTCGAAGTCGGTGCCGCCCGTGCCGCCGTCGACCGTCAGGTTCGCGACATAGCCCGAGTAGTCGAGAATGAACCGGTCCGACCCGTCTTCGCCGTAAAGATAGTCGTTGTTGCCGTCGCCGACGATCGTGTCGTCGCCCGCGCCGCCATAGATGTAATCGCCGTCGAGCCCGCCATCGAGATAGTCGTTGCCCGCGTCGCCATAGATCGTGTCGGAATCGTCCCCGCCGAAGATGACATCGTTGCCGTCGCCACCATGGATCAGGTCTTTGTTGTTGTTGGCTTCGCTGTCGGGGCCCGGGCTGTTCGTCCCTTCGTAGGGGATCGGGTTGTCGGGCGTGCCGTCGCCATAGATCGTGTCATCGCCGGTGCCACCGTCGATGGTGTCGTTCCCCGCCCAGCCGATGATGAAGTCATTGCCGCCATCGCCGAACACGCTGTCGTTGTCGATGCCCGCGTCGATGTAATCCGCGCCTTCGCCACCCGAGATGTAGTCAGCGTCGTCGCCGGTATAGATCGTGTCGTCGCCATCGCCGCCAAAGACCGTGTCCTTGTCGTCGTTCGGGTCGGGGTCGGCCAGGTAATAAGGCCAATACTGCGCATCGTATCCGGGATCGACGTAGTTTGACGTGTCGATGAAATCGTTGCCGGCCTCACCGCGAACGGAATCGTTGCCTTCGCCCGTGGTGATCGTGTCGTCGCCAGAGGTCCCGATGATCGTGTCGTTACTCATCGACGCCTCCTTCGCAACGGGCGGTCAACGGAGATTGCGCGAAATTGGCGGGCGCGACATGCGAAGCCATCAGCCCCCGCGCACATCCACCCGAGGCCTTACCCGCACCGGGCAACTGCAGGAGAATATCGGGGGCGACATGCCGCACGACCGGCTTGCGCCCCTGAGCATCATCTTGGGTCGAGATTGGAAACAGGTGACCGTACACGCTTACAACTCCACGACTTTTCAGGCGGTTAGCCTGATCTTCAACCTTTTACGCAGCCTTCAGCGCCCCACCACGCGCTCCAGCCATCCACGTCAGCCCTCAACATCGGCCCGGCACCCGCCGAGGCTCCGCCCGATCTTGCGGCACAATCAACCGTGCCCCGCGACGCAGGCTGGCAGGGCTTTCGCCGCCGCCTCCGACCGTCATCGAGGGACGAGGCCCGGATGACATTCGATGTGGAACATGACGCTTACGTAAAAGCACAATTCTGCACTGCGGCACAAGAAAAATATCAGTCCCAGCCGTACATTCGCGGGGAAGTTTTCCCTTATTTTCCCATGGGATCGTTAATTCTTCCGTGAGCGTTTCCGGGACGCCAAAACGTTAAATAGTTAAATTTCGCGCTAAAGTTGTTCTTCCGCTTACGAAAGCGTCATGCCGAAACGACGCATCCCCAATGTTTCAAGGCAATTCCGGGAATATGCAGAGCACGCGCGCAGGCCCACCCCGAAGAGCGATTTCAACCGAGCCATCTGCGCGCTTAAGACGCACTGTATCCAGTTCGGGAATAATCCGACGGACCTGGATTGCCGCCGAAAAGGCAACAATGCCGGGCTGAAACCCTGATTTTCCCTCTGGGCGACGCTCCAGCTCCGAATCGTTGCCCCGCGAAGCGTGAAAACAGGATGGGAAAGGCTGGTGCCCGCACTCGGACTCGAACCGAGATACCTTGCGGTGGCGGATTTTGAATCCATTGAGCAGTAGGTTAAGCCTTTGATTTCATTGGCTTTAACTGTTGCTGCTGCTTCGATCCGCAACGTGTTGCTGCAACATCTGCAACAACTCCCGCAACATTTCCCGCAGGTAGATACGGGTGTTCTGCGTGGGCTTGGTCCCCCCGGTCGGACTCGAACCGACACGTCTTGCGACAAGCGAGTTTGAGTCGCTCGCGTCTACCATTCCGCCACAGGGGGCTGAGCCTGTCACTAAGGCGAGTCGCCGTGGCAGGCAAGAGCAAGCGTCAGGCTCTGGCCCGGATCGACCAGCCCAGTCCGAAGAAAAAGGCTGCAGCTCCGAAGCCATAGAGACCATACGCTGCAAGCCCAAACCCCAGAAGGATGAGCCAAGGCATCCGCTTGTCGAGCTTAGCAAGGGCGTCACGCTGCATCGGTGAAACCCTCCAGCGCAGCGACCGCAGAGAACAGGTCACTCGGCATCAGGTGGGCGTAACGCATGGTCGTCTCGATCCGCTTGTGGCCCATCCACTTCTGGACGGTCGGCAGAGGCACACCCTTGCGGACCAGCCGCGAACAGCAGGTGTGACGGCAGCAGTGGATCGTGAACGACTGGTCTTCGCTCAAGCCCATGAGACCACGCACGTTGTCCCACTTGTGGCGCAGCTCGTTGTAGCTGTAGGGGAACAGGTTGCGCCCGTCTTGGTTCAGCACCCGGCTGCGCAGGATGATCGCCTCGTCGAGCGTGTCGCAGGTGGCAGTCTTGCGCTTGCCGTCCACGGTCACGTCCACGAAATACTTCCCGCTCCTCAAGCGGATGCCTCGGGGTAGCGATTGCTTCTTGGCCATGTCTCTCTCCTTTCTCCATGGTCTGGTGTTGGTGGGTGACCTCAATCGCCCAGAGCTTCGAGGTCAGCCACAACTTTGACGCCTACGCTGGTCAGGTTGACCAACACCCGGCGCGGGTCTTCGGGGTCAGGGTCAGTGCGAACCCACCCAAGCCCGTCCTTCTTGCCACGCATCGGCTTGTCGCTGAGGATAGCCAAGGTGCGGGCGACGGTGGACTGCCCAAGCCCTGTCTTCTTGCACAGGTCACGAACCAGAACGTCACCGTCCTTGCTCGAAGCGATGTGCAGGAAGACGTTCAGGCGGGACACCGTCATGTCAGGGTCAGCGTTGAGCAAGTAGGCAGTCACCCGGATCATAGTCTTCGTCGTCACATTCATGGTCTCTCTCCTTCCGTTTGGTAGACCACGGGGTCAGGTAGAGCTTGAACCTGCCGCAGTCGATCATCAGCTCGCAGTTCAAGCACTCCACGACAGGCATCATAGTAGCAAAGTTTCTGTTATGCCACTCGGCAGTGATAGAGCCGATGTAGGGAATGTCCAGTTGATACGTTTTCATGGTTTCTTGGTGTCCAACAACGTCGTTTTTTCTTGCTCGGCTCTCGGCCTCGGTGTTCTGGCTTGTGGTCACAGGTCCGAGACGAGAGAGTCCACTACCCTCGCCATCCGGCGAACAGACCTTAGCTTGCAGCGTCCATGACCTCGCTCCCTCATTAGGCGCTCCCTGCGGATGCGCTTGGCCAACTGGTGAAGGAGGGATGGGTCGGCTGAATAACGCAGGCTTTGCATTGGCTTAGCCCTCCATCCGCTCACGCAGGAGAGATAGGGGATAGGCATTGACCTGTTCAATACCCTGTGAGCGGAAAATCTCAGGGGCAGGAACTTTGACCACAGCAATGCCACGTTCATTCGCTCGATGCTTGCACCAGAAGCCATCGCGCAGGGTGGCCTCAGGGTCGTCCAGCTGCATCGCCAGCGCCCAAGGATTGTGCCGTGCGTAGTAGCCGATCACCGTCTCGTAGCCCTCAGGAACGCCTGTGCTGAGGCAGGAGCGGCGGAACGCCTCGTCCACGGTGTCACACACCTGCCAATCGTCATAGCTGCTCTCTGGCTCGCTCTGGCGCTCTGCGATCAGGGTGTCCAGCAGCTCGCCCATGCGGATCAGCTCTTGCCGTGCCTGACGCTGGCCCTCAGGCGTCCCATCCTTGGCGAGGGTGAACAGAAGGTCAGCCGTTGCTTTCCAGCTCGGGGTCAGGTCGAAGGTTTGGATGGTCATGGGATCACTCCCTCCCGTAGTAGCCAGAGACCTCGCAGAGCGCTTCACGCAGCGGGGTCAGTTCATGGTGGTCGAAATCGTCGTCGCGGCGGTCCTCGTCCTCGATCTCTTCGTCCAGCTCTTCGTGGATGCGGAACGTCATGTCCTCAGCCAGAGCCAGCAGCTCGACGGCAGGCAAGGCGCGGTCCTCGTCCGAGTATCCGACCTCCAGCCCGGTGATCTTGACAGCCTCAGCCAGTGCCTGGGCGAGTGCTTCCTCGTCCCATGCGTCGTGGATAGCCATTGCTTCGCCAGCATCAGTGCGCCCGTAGATGGTCCAGAACTCGACCCATCCCGGCGTGGTGCGGACAGTGCAGCCCTCGCTCTCGTCGTGTCGGCAGGGGCTAACGTCCAGCCAAGTGAAGCCCTCGGCCTTGGCGAAGTCAGCAAGCGTGGTGCCATGCGGCAGGCAGTTGAAGTCCATGATCGTCTCTCCAGTGAAAAGCAAAAGCCCCCGCCAGTGTCGGCAGGGGCTTGGTTGCAGGGTCAGGCTGTAGGGTCAGGCTTTAGCGCAGCTGGTGCGGCATCACGCCATCCATCCCACCAAGGGAAAAGAGCGCTGCGATCAGCGCAATGACGACCAGAACTGCAGCAGCAATGATGATGCCAAAGACCTCGTCGAGCAGCTTCTGCAGCGGCGTCTTAGGTGGCAGGCGCGGCGGGATCAGGTCGCTATCGTCGTGTTTGTTCATGGTCTCTCCTTTCGCTTTAAGCTCATGCGTTGGCGCATGGGATGCCGCCCCACAGCTGAGGCGGTCACCAATGCGTCACGTCAGATCAGCCCGAGACGCTTCCACATACCGTCGATGAATGCCTCTGCACCATCACAGCGCGGGTTCCAACTGCCATCGCTCAGCACGTCCTCGCCGTTGCCGTGGATCAGCAGGAAAGACCCCACACGCTGCGCTCCACCGCCCTCAGGCTGTCGGGCGATGTAGTAGCGGGTCACTTCGGTCTGGGCGGTCTCTCGCTGGATCGCGGCACGGTCTCGGGTCCACTCGGTCACCCAGTCCTCGCCGTCATAGACCCTCACAAACAGCTCTTTGTCCGAGAGGATCGCGGTCAGCAGCTTGTTAGCGATGCGGGCTTCGGTCTTGTCCATCCAGTGCGGGAACTGACCTACGGTCGGCTTAGGCTCAACGCTCTTGATGCTGCCAAAGTCGATCTGCAGCTGCGCCACAGCTTCCTCGCGGGCGTCGGCATCAGTGGCAGCGATCACGGTCAGCTTGCGCTCACGCCCGGTCATGGTGGTATAGGTCACGTCAAATGCGGGCATGTCTCAGCACTCCATCAGCAGGGTTTTCAGCTCTTTCACGGTCCAGCCAGTGATGCTGGCCAGCTTGGCAAGCGTCAGATCGGGCTTCCCTTGCGCATCCTGAGTGACGTAGCCCCCGTTGTAGGGATCGGTCCAGTCCAGAGGCTTGACCACCATCGGCATGTTCATGGGGTGCAGCAGCTCGGACTTGGCCATCTCCCGCTCGATCCACTCGATCAGCTTGGCGGTCGGCTGGATCACCTTGACGGTGTCGCGGCGGGTGTTGATCTCGTCACCGATCTCGATCAGCCCGGTCTGCGTGATCATCTCGATCAGCTTCATGCCGAGGTGCAGGCAGTCCTGCTCAGGCCAGTTATTCCACTCGTCGTCCGAGAAGCGGCGCTCGTAGCCCGACATGGTTGCCTTCTTGCGGTGGTAGGTGGTGCCTTTCTTGGCCTTCTCCAGAGCGCGGACATAGGCGCGGTTGTAGGTGTCCTTGAACTGGGAGAAGCGGACCTCGTCCTCGATTCGCTTGCCGATCACGACAGCCACACGCTGGAGCAGTTGCTTCTTCCCGGTCAGGCCGTCGATCACCATGCGCAGGGCGATGTAGGAAGCCACGTCGCTGTCAACCTGCTTGAGGTAGCGGACAGCAATGTGCTGGCGACCGGGTGCGCCCTCGGCCTTCTGGATGAAGCGACCGATGGCAGCGCTGATGGTGTCCACCGACTTGGCGATGAGGGTCTTGCCGTATGCGGTGCCGCTCTCGTTGCCCAGCTCACGGCTGCGGGCGATCTGCTTCCTGATCTGATCACGACCGAGGCTGACCATGCGGGCTTCCAGCTCCAGCTCTGCGTTCAGCAGCTCCTCACCGTAGGCTTCGACCAGTTCTTCACGGTCACGACGAAGGCTCAGTTCCATGTGCATTTCCTCTTGGTTTGTTGCGGCGCTTGTTGCGGCGCGAGTAATGGTGGCACCTAACTCCGACCCTCTCCCGCAACACGCCTGCAACATTTGTTGCGGCGGGAAAGTATCTGATGCCAGATGGCATCGGTTCGGGCAAAAGAAAAACCCAGCCCCGAAAGGCTAGGTTTTATTGGTTCATTCGATGCAAAGTGTGGTAGGCATGCATGCTGCAGGTGCTTTTGAATCCGCTGCGTCTACCAATTCCGCCATGCGGGCCAGCCGCTTCGATCTATCCGGCCCGCGCGCGGGGGGCAAGAGGGTTTCGCCGCCCCCCTCACCCGCTTCGGCGCCGGTTACAGGCTGCGCGCCGAGAAGGTATCGCAGGTCCCGATATCGCCGCTCTCAAAACCCTGCGCGAACCAGCGTTGGCGCTGCTCGGAGGTGCCATGGGTGAAGCTGTCGGGCATCGGGCGGCGTCCGGCATTGCGCTGCAGCGTATCGTCGCCGATCTTCTCGGCGGCATTCATCGCCTCGGCCACGTCGCCCGGTTCGAGCGAGTCGAACATCTCGGCGGCATGGCTGGCCCAGACCCCCGACAGGCAATCGGCCTGCAGCTCGATCCGCACCGAGAGCGCGTTGCTCTCGGCGGCGCTGGCGCGCGCGCGGATCGCGTTGACCTTGCTAAGGATGCCCAGCTCGTCCTGCACGTGATGGGCGACCTCATGGGCCACGACATAGGCATAGGCAAAATCGCCCCCCGCCCCGAGCTGACGCGACAGCGTGTCGAAAAACGCGGTGTCGAGATAGACCTTCTTGTCGCCCGGGCAATAGAACGGCCCCGTCGCCCCCGAGGCATTGCCGCAGGGCGAGGCAGTGACCTGGCTGAACAGCACCAGCGTCACCGGATTGTAGCGCCGGCCCAGCTCGTCGGCAAAGATCGTGGTCCAGATTTCTTCGGTATCAGCAAGGGTTACGGACACAAAGTCACCCAAGGCCTGCTCGCGTTCCGACAGCTCTCCGGTGGTCTGCACGCTCTGCCCGCCGCCCTGCAGGAGCGGCGTCACGTCGATGCCGAAATACCAGCCCGCCAGCAACAGCGCGATCGCACCGAACCCCGAAACCCCAAGCGCCTTGCCGCCACCGCGCTGACTGCGCCGATCCTCGATATTGGCGCTGCCGCGCCGTCCCTGCCATTTCACGCCGAACGCCCTCCACCGATCACTCCGCATGCAAACTAGCGCCGGCGGCGGGCCTGCGGCAATCCCCCTCGGGCGCGGCCCGCGCCCTTCACGCCCTTGACGGCGCGGAAGCAAAG
The DNA here is from genome assembly GCF_002358085.1 of Pseudothioclava arenosa. GTDB lineage: Bacteria > Pseudomonadota > Alphaproteobacteria > Rhodobacterales > Rhodobacteraceae > Pseudothioclava > Pseudothioclava arenosa. The sequence goes on along the minus strand of NZ_NTJD01000004.1, from coordinate 83,286 downwards.
CCGCAAACCCGCGGGGACGCGTGAAACGGCAAGGAGCGGAGATGATCCGGGGTCTCTATGACTGGACGATGGGGCTTGCCTCGCATCGCCACGCAATGTGGGCGCTGGTCGCCGTATCGTTCATCGAAAGCTCGGTCTTTCCGATCCCGCCCGATGTGCTGATGATCCCGATGGTGCTGGCCGCGCGCGAACGCGCCTTCTGGATCGCGACGGTGGCGACGCTGGCCTCGGTCGCGGGCGGCTGCCTTGGCTATGCGATCGGGTTCTTCTTCATGGATGCCGTGGGCACGCCGATCCTTGAGTTCTACGGCAAGACCGAGAGCTTCGACCAGCTCGCCGCGCGGTTCAACGAGATGGGCGGCTGGGCGGTGCTGATCGCGGGGGTGACGCCCTTCCCCTACAAGGTGATCACGATCTTCTCGGGGGTCACCCAGCTCGACTTCACCCTGTTCATGGGGATCTCGGTGCTGGCGCGGGCGCTGCGGTTCTTCATCGTTGCCGCGCTGTTGTGGCGGTTCGGTGCACCAATCCGTGATTTCATCGAGAAACGCCTGGGCTTGATGTTTACCCTGTTTGTGGTGATCCTGCTCGGCGGATTTATGGCAGTGAAATATCTCTGATGACCAAGACGCTTTGGGAACGCTTCAACACGGTTCGGCTGGTTTCGCTGGCGACGCTCGGCTCGGCCGGGCTTCTGGCGGGGGCGTTCATGTTCCAGGCGCTTGGCTATGCGCCCTGCGATCTGTGCCTGTTGCAGCGCTGGCCGCATGTGGCGGCGGTGCTGATCGGCGGCGCGATGCTGAGCCTGCCCCTGCCCCGCATCTTCGCGCTTTTTGGCGCGGCGGCGGCGGCCACCTCGGGGGCGATCGGAATCTATCACTCGGGCGTCGAGCTGCACATCTTCGAAGGCCCTGACAGCTGCACCTCGAACGGGGTGGCGAATCTGTCGGTCGACGAGCTGATGGCGCAGATCAACGGCGCGCCGCTGGTACGCTGCGACGAGATCACCTGGCAGATCTTTGGCCTCACCATGGCCAATATGAACGTGCTTTTGTCCTTCGGCCTCGCGCTGGTCTGGATTCTGGCCTTCCTGCACGCCCACAAGGGCGCCGCGGCGGCCTATCGCGAAGACTGATCGCCCGGAAAGGGCCTTGGCGATTGCACCCCAAGCCTAGGATCACTATAACCGGGCAACACCTAGATCTAGCTTGCGAGAGCCCGCGTGACCGATACGCCCGAACCGCCGGAAATGACTGAAGACGCGCCGCAGCGCCCGCATTACGACGGGCCCACGGTCGACATCTCTTCCGAAATGAAAACGGCCTATCTCGATTATGCGATGAGCGTGATCGTGAGCCGCGCGATCCCAGATCTGCGCGACGGTCTGAAGCCCGTGCACCGGCGCATCCTTTACGCCATGCACGAGACCGGCAACACGCATGACAAGCCCTATCGCAAGTCGGCGCGCCCGGTCGGCGACGTTATGGGTAAATACCACCCGCATGGCGACGCGGCGATCTATGACGCCCTCGTGCGGATGGCCCAGCCCTTCTCGATGTCGCTGCCGCTCCTGGACGGTCAGGGCAACTTCGGCTCGATGGACGGCGACTCGGCGGCGGCGATGCGCTACACCGAGGTGCGCATGCAGAAGGCCGCGGCCTCGCTGCTGGCCGATATCGAAAAAGACACGGTCGATTTCCAGGACAACTACGACGGCAAGGACCGCGAGCCCACCGTCCTGCCGGCGCGATTCCCGAACATGCTGGTCAATGGCGCGGGCGGCATCGCGGTCGGCATGGCGACCAATATCCCGCCGCATAACCTCGGCGAGGTCTGCGACGCGACGCTGGCGCTGATCGAGACCCCCGACATGTCGGACGAGGCGATCATGGAGATCGTCCCCGGCCCCGACTTCCCGACCGGCGCGCAGATCATGGGCCGCGGCGGCATCCGCAAGGCCTATCTCGAAGGCCGCGGCTCGGTGATTATCCGCTCGAAAACCCGCGTCGAGGAAATCCGCAAAGACCGCTTTGCCATCGTCATCGACGAGATCCCCTATCAGGTGAACAAGGCGGCGATGATCGAGAAGATCGCCGACCTCGTGCGCGAAAAGAAGCTCGAGGGCATCGCCCATATCGCCGACGAATCCGACCGTGTCGGCGTGCGCGTGGTGATCGAGCTCAAGCGCGACGCGACGCCCGATGTGGTGCTGAACCAGCTCTACCGCTTCACGCCGCTGCAAACCTCGTTCGGCTGCAACATGCTGGCGCTGAACGGCGGCCGCCCCGAGACCCTGACGCTGCGCGCCTTCCTGACCAACTTCATCACCTTCCGCGAAGAAGTCGTCGCGCGCCGCACCGCCTTTGAGCTGCGCAAGGCGCGCGAGCGCTCGCATATCCTGTGCGGGCTCGCGGTGGCGGTCTCGAACGTGGACGAGGTCGTGGCGACGATCCGCTCGTCGGCCGATGCGTCCGAGGCGCGCGAGCGGCTGATGACGCGGCGCTGGCCCGCGCATGACATCGCCCCCTACATCCGGTTGATCGACGATCCGCTGCACCCGATCAACGAGGACGGCACCTACAACCTTTCGGAGGCTCAGGCCCGCGCGATCCTCGATCTGCGCCTGCAGCGCCTGACCCAGCTCGGCGTCAAGGAAGTCACCGACGAGCTCGAAGATCTGGCCGCGAAGATCAAGGACTACCTGGAAATCCTCGGCTCGCGCGAACGGATCATGGCGATCATCTCGGGCGAGCTGCGCGAGGTGAAAGAGGCCTTCGCCGTGCCGCGCCGCACCGAGATCATCGACTGGGCGGGCGACCTTGAGGACGAGGACCTGATCGAGCGCGAGGACATGGTCGTCACCATCACCTCGGGCGGCTACATCAAGCGCACGCCCCTCAACGAGTTCCGCGCGCAGCGTCGCGGCGGCAAGGGGCTCTCGTCGATGGCCACGAAAGAGGATGACGTGGTCACCACGCTCTTCGTCGCCAATACCCATACGCAGCTTCTGTTCTTCACCACCGATGGCATGGTCTACAGCCTGAAATGCTGGCGGCTGCCGTCCGGCGGGCGCACTGCCAAGGGCAAGGCGATCGTCAACATCCTGCCGATCCCGCAGGGCGTCTCGATCGCCTCGCTGATGCCGGTCGATGCCCCCGAGGAAGAATGGGACAATTATCAGGTCTTCTTCTCGACCTCCGAGGGCGACGTGCGCCGCAACGCGCTGTCCGACTTCGCCCGCGTGATGAAGAACGGCAAGATCGCGATGCGCCTGCCCGAGGGCGTGACGCTGGTCGACACGCGCATGTGCACCGAGGCCGATGACATCATGCTGGTGACGGCGGCGGGCCGCGCGATCCGCTTCCCGGTGACCGAGGTGCGCATCTTCAAGGGCCGCGATTCCACCGGCGTGCGCGGTGTGCGCCTTGGCGCGGGCGACAAGGTCGTCTCGATGTCGGTGATCCGCCATTTCGAGGCCGAGCCCTGGGAACGCGCTGCCTTCATCCGTCGCTTCCGCGCCGAGCTTGGCGCCGAGATCGAAGGCGAAGGCATCGAGGACGAGGCGATCGAAGCCGATGACGAGGCCGCGACCGAAGCTGGCGACGGCGTTCTTCTGGATGATCGTTTCCGCGAGATGCGCGAGGCGCAGGACCTGATCCTGACGATCACCGCCAAGGGTCTGGGCAAGATCTCGTCGAGCCACGACTACCCGGTGCGCGGGCGCGGCGGCCAGGGCGTCACCGCCTTCGAGAAATCGATGCGCGGCGGCGCGCTTGTGGCCTCCTTCCCGGTCGAAACCGGCGATCAGGTGATGCTGGCCACCTCGACCGGCCAGTCGATCCGCTGCCCCATCGCGGGCATCTCGTTCCGCTCGCGGTCGGCAGGCGGCGTCAAGGTCTTCGACACCGCCAAGGGCGAAGAGGTTGTCTCGGTCGCGCGCATCGCTGACACCGAGGAAGAGGACGGCGCCGAGATCGCCGCCCCGGTTACGGACGGCACCGAAGCCTGAGCAACCCCAGATCACATCGCTCAAGGGCGCCCGACCGGGCGCCCTTTTGCATACCGAGGCATGCCGGAAAGCCACAGTGACCCGGAAATTCTCGGGGCAATCTTTCCGCAGCGCAGCAATCGCTATAATCTGGTGAAAATCATCTATTTGGCAGGAAACCACAGATGCAGATCCGCAGCCTTCTTACCGTCACCACCGCGCTCGCGCTGACCGCCGGCGTCGCCCAGGCCGAAGCCAACTACCAGACCGTCTATGGCATCGCCGGGACCTACTCGATCGAGAACGTCGACATCGACATGCTCAACATCGGCGGCGAAGTCGAAGAGAGCTTTGGCCGTTTCACCTTCGGTCTCGCGATCGACGGCACCCGCATCTGGGTTCCGGGCGAAAAGGGCGATGTCTCGATGGTCGGCGTGACCTTCGGCTATGACGTGACCGACTCGCTCAGCGTCGTCGCCGCCCTCGACAACTACCAGGTCGAAGGCCCGGGCGACTTCTCGGACCGCCTGCTCGGCGTCGAATACAAATTCGCCGATTACACCCTCGGCCTGGCCGGCGCGCAAAACAGCTACGATGGCTATGACCACACCATCCCGCTGGCGTTCGCCCATGTCGAAAAAGGCCCCTACTCGGCCTCGCTTCTGCTCTCGCTGGATGACGACGGCAAGGAACTCGCGCTGGTCGCCAGCCACGAGAACGACCGCTACGAGGCGGATGTGGGCTTCGGCTATTCGAACGACTACGACTACACCGTCGCCTCGGTTGACGCGACCTACTACTTCGACGCGCCCTACCGCGCGAACGGCCGCCTGCTGATCGGTCAGTTCGAGAACACCGACGTTGTCGAGCTGGGCATCGGCGGCGGCTACAAGCTGGCCGAGAACGTCTGGGCCGACATCGGCTATTCGCAGATCCGCGTCGAGGGTGACAAGTTCGTCGACGGCTTCTCGCTGGAGCTGACCTTCGAGACCGGCGATCGCAAGCTGAAGACCCGCACCGTGATGGAAGACGCCTATACCGCGATCTCGCCCACGGGTCTGCTGATCAACTAAGGTCGTCCCAAAGGGATGCGAAAGGGCGCCTTCGGGCGCCTTTTCTTTTGCGCCCTTTTCAACCGGCCCCTCCTCGACTAGATCAGCGCCATGACACAAGAACTCCATATCATCGGCGGCGGGCTTGCGGGCTCCGAAGCCGCCTGGCAAGCCGCCGAGGCCGGCGTGCCGGTCGTGCTCCATGAAATGCGCCCGCAGGTCGGCACCTTCGCGCATCAGACCGGCAATTTCGCCGAGATGGTCTGTTCGAACTCGTTCCGCTCGGACGATGACGAGCGCAATGCCGTGGGGCTGCTGCATTGGGAGATGGCGGCCGCCGGCGGGCTGATCATGGAGATGGCGCGGCAGCACCGCCTGCCCGCGGGCGGCGCGCTGGCCGTCGACCGCGAGGCGTTCTCGCAGGCCGTGACCGACCGGCTCCGCGCCCATCCGCTGATTTCCGTGGCCGAAGGCGAAGTGACCGAGCTGCCCCGCGACGGGCATTGGATCGTCGCCACCGGGCCGCTGACCTCGGGCGCGCTGGCCGATTCGATCCGCGCCGAGACCGGCGCTGAGAGCCTCGCCTTCTTCGACGCGATCGCGCCCATCGTCTACACCGAAAGCATCGACATGTCGGTCGCCTGGCGCCAGTCGCGCTATGACAAGGGCGAGACCGAGGAGGAGCAGAAGGCCTATCTGAACTGCCCGATGACCAAGCCGCAATACGAGGCTTTCATCGACGCGCTGCTGGCCGCCGACAAGACCGAGTTCCACGACGGCGAGACCGCGAAATATTTCGACGGCTGCCTGCCGATCGAGGTGATGGCCGAGCGCGGTCGCGAGACGCTGCGCCACGGGCCGATGAAGCCCGTCGGCCTGACCAACGCGCATAAGCCCGAGGAAAAGGCCTATGCGGTGGTGCAGCTGCGCCGCGACAACGCGCTGGGGACGCTCTATAATATCGTCGGCTTCCAGACAAAGATGAAGTACGGCGCGCAAGCCTCTGTTTTCCGTATGATTCCTGGGCTTGAGAATGCAAGCTTCGCGCGCCTCGGTGGGATCCATCGCAACACGTTCATCAACTCGCCGACACTGCTGGATGTGCAGATGCGGATGCGCGCGCGCCCGAATATCCGCTTCGCCGGACAGATCACCGGCGTCGAAGGCTATGTCGAAAGCGCGTCGATGGGGCTTTTGGCCGGGCGGATGGCCGCGGCCGAGATCAAGGGCAGCGACCTGCCGCCGCCGCCCTTCACCACCGCGATGGGCGCGCTGATCAACCACATCACCGGCGGCGCGGAGGCGAAAACCTTCCAGCCGATGAACGTGAACTTCGGCCTGTTTCCGCCGCTGGAGGAGGCACGTGGCGGCCGCAAGGGCCGCAAGGATCGCTACAAAGGCTATACCGACCGCGCGAAAGAGGATTTCGCCCAATGGCTTGCGGCTCAAAGCTAAGACGCACGCGCTTCGCACCATCGCCCACGGGGCCGCTCCATCTAGGCCATGCGCTGGCCGCGATTATCGCCGCCGAGCGCGCCGATCCGGGTGAGTTCCTGCTTCGGATCGAAGACCTCGACCAATCCCGCGCCCGTCCGCAGTGGGAGGCGCAGATTTTCGACGACCTGCACTGGCTCGGGCTGGACTGGCCCACGCCCGTTCTGCGTCAGTCGGAACGCATGAGCTTATATCAGCAAGCTCTTGATAAATTATACGATCTTGGCGTCACCTATCGCTGCTCCTGCTCGCGTGCCGACATCCGCGCGGCGCTTGACGCCCCACAGGAAGGTGCTCCGATCCTCGGCCCCGACGGGCTGGTTTACCCCGGCACCTGTCGCGGCAAGCAAGACGGCGACACCATCCGCCTCGACATGGCGCGCGCGCTTGACCTGCTCGGTCCGAACCTGCCCGGATTTGACGAAAGCGGCACCCAGCCCGGCCACTACCAAGCAAATCAAGATTGGCTTTTAACCCATTGTGGGGACGTTGTTTTGGCGCGTCGAGATATGGGCGCCGCCTATCATCTTGCGGTCGTGGTCGATGATGCAGCCCAGGGCATCACCGAGGTCACGCGCGGCGAAGACCTGTTCGAGGCTACCTATATCCACGTGATCCTGCAGGCGCTCCTTGGCCTGCCCACGCCCGCCTATCACCATCACCGCCTGATCCGCGACGCGGCCGGCAAGCGCCTGGCCAAGCGCGACGACGCACGCGCGATCGCGACCTACCGCGCGCAAGGCGCCACCCCCGCCGAAATTCGCGCAAAGATCGGCCTCTAAGTCCTTCACTGAGCTATAAATACTCCTACCGGAGGCGGCGCAGGATTAGCCTTCCATCGGCTTCAGGATCTCGACCTCTTCGCCGCTCCGAACCGCCGTGTAAAAGCAACTCCGCCGGTTGGTGTGGCACGCGGGCCCGGCTTGCTCGACCAGAAGCAACAGGCAATCGCGGTCGCAATCCACGCGCAGCTCGATCAGCTTCTGCACATGGCCCGAGCTTTCGCCCTTCGCCCAGAAACTCTGACGCGAGCGCGACCAATAGGTGACATGGCCGGTTTCCAGCGTGCGCGCGAGGCTCTCGGCATTCATCCAGGCCATCATCAGCACCTCGCCCGAGGCCGCATCCTGCGCAATCGCCGGGATCAGACCGTTCGCATCGTATTTCAGGCTCGCGGGATCGAAGGACATCGCTCTTTCCTTTCCGGGGGTCTGCCCCTATCTACGGGCTCAGACCGCCGGAGGAAAGACATGAGCGACGCCGATCTGATGAAGCTCTATTCGCAGCGCATCCTTGCGCTCGCGGCCGACATCCCCGGCGCCGATCCGCTGCCCGCCCCCGATGCGCAGGCCGAGGCGCGCGCGCCGCTTTGCGGCTCGACGATCAAGGTCGCGCTGACGCTTGACGGCGACACGATCAGCGGATTTTCCCAGCAGGTGCGCGCCTGTGCGCTTGGGCAGGCCTCGGCCTCGATCTTCGGGCGTCATGTGATCGGCTGCACCGAGGCGCAGGTGGCGCAGCTGCGCACCGAACTGGAGGCCATGCTCAAGGGCGGCCCCGTGCCGTCGGCCCCGTTCGCAGACTACGAGGTGCTGATCCCGGCGCGCGACTACCCGAACCGCCATGCCTCGATCCTGCTGGCGCCGACGGCCACGCTGAAGGCCTTGGCCGAGGTGCATTAACCCGCGCGAAACCCGGCTCTGCCATGCTGCCTCCGATCACCCGCCCGGAGGCCCCATGAACGACCTTTCGCGCCCGCCCGAGGCGCCCGCGTCAGAAACGCTCCTGAACCGCGTCACGCGCGAGGCCGTTTGCCTTGGCCGCGATATCGTCGAGGTGGCGGCGGTGCTCGATACGCTGGTGCAGGCCTCCGAAGGGCAGCTTGCGCATCTGGCCGAGGTGCGCACCGCCGCCGCGACGATCGAGGCTGCCAATGCCACCGTGCAGGGCCATGCGGACGCGGTGCGAGGCGCGCTTGATGACACGCAGGAGGCGGTGCAGGACAGCGTCACGCGGATGCGCGAAACCGGCGAAGATGCACGCCGGATCGCGGTCTGGGTGCAATCTGTGGTCGGGCACATGACCGAAGTTACGCGCACGCTTGAGGCTGTGCGCAGCGAGAATGCCGCGATCCGCTCGATCGCGACGCAGATCAACATATTGGCAATCAACGCAAAAATCGAGGCGGTGCGGGCGGGCGATACCGGGCGGGGCTTTGCCGTGGTCGCCGAAGCGATCAACGAGCTGTCCCGCAAGACCGCCGGCGCCGCCGGGGGGATCGGCACCGCCGTGTCGGGGCTGAGCGAAGGTATTCAACAGTTGCGCAGCGAGGCGGAGAGCATCTCGACCCGTGCCGATGCGGTGCTGGACACGGCTGGCGAAACCGACCGCGCGATGGGCCGGATGACCGGCGCCGTCAGCCAGACCCGTGGCGTGATCGAGGCGATCACCGCGCAATCGGCAAAGGTTGCCGCCGCCAATACGCGCTTTGCCCCGGCCGTTGCGCGCATGGCCTCGGCCACCGATGACACGGTCACGCAGATCCGCAGCGCGCAGCAACGTGCGACCGCGCTGATCACGGCGGGCGAAACCATCGTACAGGATTCGGTCCAGTTGGGCGGCGCGATCGAGGATGCACGGATGATCGCGCTGGCCAAGCGCGGCGCCGATGAGATCGGGGCGGCCTTTGCCCGCGCGATCACGCAAAGGCGCATTACCGAGGCCGAACTCTTCACCCGGATTTATAATCCGATCCCGATGAGCGACCCGCCGCAGGTGCTGGCGCCGTTCACCCAGTTAACGGATCGGCTCCTGCCCGAGATTCAGGAGCCGATCCTCGCCTCCGACGCGCGGATCGTGTTTTGCGCGGCGGTCGATCGCAACGGCTACCTGCCCACGCATAACCGCAAGTTTTCGCAGCCGCAGGGGCGCGACCCGGCCTGGAACGCAGCGAATTGCCGGAACCGCCGGATCTTTGACGACCGCGTCGGGCTGCGCGCGGGGCGCTCAACCGCGCCCTTCGTGCTGCAGATCTATCGCCGTGACATGGGCGGCGGGCAATTCGCCCTGATGAAGGACATCTCCGCCCCGATCGAGGTCAACGGGCGCCACTGGGGCGGGTTCCGGATCGGCTATCGGTTTTGAAAAAAGGCCGCCATCTTGCGATGGCGGCCAAGGAGCGCGTTCTCGGGGGGCCGGATTGGCCAGGACAGGGCCGCAATTGGGGACAGGCGGCAACCGGAAGCGCGAGGCAGTGACAGAATTCAGAACAGGCTCGGCAGGTGCAGAGCCGCGAGGAAGGTGACGCAGATCGCGAGCGCCCCGAAAGCGTCGCGCAGCATTTGCTCGGGTTTCGCGGCGATGATGGCCTTGAGATCGTTACGCATGGGGCTCTCCTTTCTCTGTTGCTCTTTTGTTCTCACATCGCGTTAACCATGTAAAGAACTTTTTGAGAACACTTTAGAACATTCAGCCCACATCCATGAGCCGGATCGCCCGATCCTGCTCCATCAGCCAGAGCATCACCCGCGCTGCCAGCCCGCGTGGACCGGCCAGTTCCGGGTCGGATTCCAAGAGGTTGCGCGCATCGGTCTGGGCCACGGCCATCATCCCGGCCTGACGTTCCAGATCCGCCACGCGAAACCGCGGCAGCCCTGATTGCGCGGTGCCGATCATGTCCCCCGCGCCGCGCATGGCGAGGTCTTCTTCCGCGATGCGAAATCCGTCCTCGGAATCGCGCAGCACCTGCAATCGCCGCTCGCCGCCCTCGGACAGCGGCGGCTTGTAGATCATCAGGCAGGTCGATTGCGCTGCGCCACGCCCCACGCGCCCGCGCAGCTGATGGAGCTGCGCCAGCCCGAAGGTCTCGGCACGCTCGATCACCATGATAGAGGCATTGGGCACGTTCACCCCGACCTCGATCACCGTCGTCGCGACCAGAACGCGGGTGCGCCCGGCGACGAAATCGGCCATCGCCGCATCCTTGTCGGCGGGCGGCAGCTGGCCATGCACCAGCCCCACGACCCCCTCGCCCAAAGCCGCGCGCAAGGACCGGAACCGGTCCTCGGCCGAGATCAGGTCGACCAGCTCGCTTTCCTCGACCAGCGGACAGACCCAATAGGCCTGCCGCCCCTCGGCCACGGCGCGGCGCAGATGCTCGACCACCTCGTCATGCCGCTCGGCGCTGACCAGCGCGGTCTTGACCGGTTTGCGCCCGGGCGGTTTTTCGTCGAGCACGCTGACATCCATGTCGCCATATTGCGCCAGCGCGAGCGAGCGCGGGATCGGCGTCGCGGTCATCACCAGCATGTCCACCGCCGCCCCCTTGGCGCCCAGCTCCATCCGCTGCGCCACGCCAAAACGGTGTTGTTCGTCGATCACGACAAGGCGAAGATCCTGAAATTCCACGTCTTTCTGGAACACCGCATGGGTGCCGACCAGAATACCGATCCGCCCCTCGGCCAAATCGGCAAGTTTCGCGCGCCGCTCCGCCGCCTTGTCGCGCCCGGTCAAAATCTCAAGCCGGATCCCCGCGAGGGCCGCAAGCGGCGCTAGGCCTTCAAGGTGCTGGCGCGCGAGGATCTCGGTCGGGGCCATCATCACCCCCTGCCCGCCCGCCTCGACCGCCGCCAGCAGCGACAGGAACGCAACCAGCGTTTTCCCAGAGCCGACATCGCCCTGCAGCAGCCGGTGCATACGCCGCTCGGAGCCCATGTCGGAAAGGATTTCTTCAACCGCGCGGGTCTGCGCCTCGGTCGGGCGATAGGGCAGCGCGGCCAGAACGCGCGCGGCCGCGCGCCCGTCGCTGCGGCTCACCCGGCCCTTGGCCCGCCGCGTCCGGCGCCGTGCCAGCGCAAGCGTCAGCTGATGGGCGAATAGCTCGTCATAGGCGAGGCGCGCGCGCGCCGGGGCCTGCAAGGCAAGGTCATCAAGCCCTTCGGGCGCATGGGCCGCGCGCACGGCATCGGCCCAATCCGGCCAGCCCTCGCGCGCCTTCAGGCTCGGGTCGATCCAGTCGGGCAGGTCCGGCAGGCGATCAAGCGCCGCAGCCGCGGCCTTGCCGACCAGCTTTTGCGAGAGCCCCGCCGTCAGCGGATAGACCGGCTCGTAACGCGGCAACTCGTCAGCCTTATCCTCGCGCAGGATGTGATCGGGATGCACGATCTGCGCCTGCCCGTCGAAATATTCGAGCTTGCCCGAAATCACCCGGCGCTGGCCGATCGGCAACTGCCGTTCGAGCCAATCGCCCTTGGCGTGAAAGAACACCAGCTGGATCTCGACCCGCGCATCCTCCACCAGCACGCGCGCGGGCGCACCCCGGCGCGGCGCGGGGTAATGCGCGCGCACCGTCGCCGTGACCGAAACCACCGTGCCCGGCGCCACGCCCTGCACCGTCGGGACCGGGCGGCGGTCGATCACCGCGTGCGGCAAGGTGAACAAGAGGTCGCGCGGGCGCTCAACCCCGATCTGCGCGAACAAGGGCGCCGTCTTGGCCCCGATCCCCGGCAGGGTTTCCAGCCCCGCGAACAGCGGAAACAGGATCGGTGGGCGCGTGCTCATACCCCCTCCAGAAGTGCGATCCAGTCGTCTTCGTCGATCACCTTGATGCCCAGGTCAGCAGCTTTTTTCGCCTTGGAGCCCGCCCCCGACCCCGCGATCAGCAGGTCGGTCTTGGCCGAGACCGAGCCCGCGACCTTGGCGCCAAGCGCCTCGGCCCGCGCCTTCGCCTCAGCCCGTGTCATCTTTTCCAGCGTGCCGGTGAAAACGAGCGTCAGCCCCGCGACCGGGCTGTCGGTCGCGCGCGGCTCGGCTTCTTGGACGTCCAGATACGCGACGAGCCGGTCGATCGACGCACGCTCGGCCGGTTGATGGAAGGCGGAAATGAGCGATGTGGCAAAGGTCGTGCCCACGCCGTCGATCGACAGCAGATCCTCCCACTCGGGCCCTTCACCGATTTGCGCGGCGGTCACCGCAGCCTCGAAGGCAGGCCAGTTGAGGTAATGATTGGCCAGAAGCGCCGCGCCTGCCTCGCCAACATGACGGATACCTAGCGAAAAGATCAGCCGCGCCAAGGGGATACGGCGGCGTTCGCGGATCGCAGCAAAGAGATTCTCGGCGGATTTCTCGCCCCAGCCTTCGCGGTTTTTCAGCTGTTGCAGGTTGCCGGGACCAAAGCGGGCTTCCAGCGTGAAGATGTCGGCGGGCTCGCGGACCCAGCCGTCCTTGTAGAATTGTTCGATCTGCTTGGCGCCCAGCCCCTCGATGTCGAAAGCCGCGCGCGAGACGAAATGCTTGAGCTTCTCGACGGCCTGCGCGGGGCAAATCAGCCCGCCCGTGCAGCGGCGCACCGAGTCGCCCTCTTCGCGGATCGCCTCGGAGCCGCATTCCGGGCAGATATGCGGAAATTCAAAGGGTTGCGCGCCATCCGGGCGGCGGCCCAGATCGACATCGGCAACTTTCGGGATCACGTCGCCCGCGCGATAGACCTGCACCCAGTCGCCCTCGCGGATGTCCTTGCCGCCACGAATCTCGGCGCCGCGGGAATCGCGCCCGGCGATGTAATCCTCGTTATGCAGGGTCGCGTTCGAGACCACGACGCCGCCAACCGTCACCGGCGTCAGCCGCGCGACCGGCGACAGCGCACCGGTGCGCCCGACTTGAATTTCGATCTTTTCGAGCCGCGTCCAGGCCAGCTCGGCTGGGAATTTATGCGCAATCGCCCATCGCGGCGTGGTCGAGCGAAACCCGAGCCGCGCTTGCAGCGCCAGATCGTCGACCTTGTAGACGACACCGTCGATGTCATAGCCAAGCGTGGCGCGTTGCGCCTCGATCTGGCGGTAATGGCGCAGGAGGTCCTCGGGACCATCGCAGCGCGCCATCAGGTCGTTGGTCTGAAAGCCGAGCGCCCGGAGCCGCGCGACCGCATCGAACTGCGTGGCCGCGAGCGGTTCGGACAACACGCCCCAGCTATAGGCAAAGAAACGCAACGGGCGCGCGGCGGTCACACGCGGATCGAGTTGGCGCAGCGAACCCGCGGCGGCGTTGCGGGGGTTCGCAAAGCGTTTGTCGCCCGCGGCCTCTTGCGCGGCATTGAGCGCGGCGAAATCCGCGTGGCTCATGTAAACTTCGCCGCGCACCTCAAGTATCTCGGGCGCGCCTTCAAGGCGCTGCGGAATGTCGGTGATGGTGCGGGCGTTTTCGGTGACGTTTTCCCCCTCTTCGCCATCGCCGCGCGTCGCCGCGTAGATCAGCACGCCGCCTTCGTAGCGCAGCGACATAGACAGCCCGTCGATCTTGGGTTCGGCGGTATAGGCGAGCGGCGCGTCGTCGGAAAGTTTCAGGAATTTCCGGATCGATTGGTCGAAATCGGAAACTTCCTCGGGGTCGAACGCATTGCCGAGGCTCATCATCCGCTGTTCATGGCGGATCTTGCCGAATCCTTCGGCCAGCCCGGCGCCAACCTTTTCCGTCGGACTGTCCGAAGATTTCAGATCGGGGAATCGCGCCTCGATCGCGGCAAGGCGGCGTTTGAGCGCGTCATATTCCGCATCCGAAATATCGGGCGCATCGAGCGTGTGATAGGCGGTATTCGCCGCCTCGATCTGGCGGATCAGATCGGGCAGCTCGGTCGCCGCCTCAGCGCGGGTCAGGTTTTCGATCGGCGTTTCGCTCATGGACTCCCCCTGGCTGACCCAAGGAATAGGGTCAGCGCGCGAGGGCGTCCAGTGGATCAGGCACCAACGGCGGCGCGACGTTGTTCGAGCGTGGCGGGCATCGGATCGCGCAGCACGTAGCCGCGGCCCCAGACCGTCTCGATGTAATTGTCGCCGCCTGTGGCATCCGCGAGCTTCTTGCGCAGTTTGCAAATGAACACGTCGATGATCTTGAGCTCGGGCTCGTCCATGCCGCCGTAGAGGTGGTTAAGGAACATTTCCTTGGTCAGCGTCGTGCCCTTGCGCAGGCTCAACAGTTCGAGCATCTGATATTCCTTGCCCGTCAGATGCACAGGCTTGCCCTCGACCTCGACGGTCTTTGCGTCGAGATTGACCGAAATCTTGCCGGTGCGGATGATCGACTGCGCATGACCCTTGGAGCGGCGGATGATCGCGTGAATGCGCGCGACCAGTTCCTCGCGGTGGAAAGGTTTGGTCATGTAATCATCGGCGCCGAAGCCGAAGCCCTTGATCTTGTTCTCGGTATCGTCGGCCCCGGTCAGGATCAGGATCGGCGTATCGACGCGCGCGAGCCGGAGCTGGCGCAGAACCTCATGGCCATTCATGTCAGGCAGGTTCAGATCGAGCAGGATCAGATCGTAATCATACAATTTCGCGAGGTCGATCCCCTCTTCGCCAAGGTCCGTGCAATAGACATTGAGATTGGCGTGCGTCAGCATCAATTCGATGCTGCGCGACGTGGTCGGGTCATCCTCGACTAACAAAATCCTCATACCGGGTTCTCCGCGTTAATCCCTCGATCAGAAACGAGACTTGCATGGACTGGTTAATACCCGGTTACTCTCGCATAAATTGTAAATGAATCAACCTTCGGTTGTTCTGTTTTTTTGAATTGCCGTCACTTTAAGGCCGGAAATGCCGTGTCTGCGCACCGCCTCCGTCCACAGATCCAGCTCCTCCTCCGAGAGATCGTAGCGTTCGAGCACCTCGGAGCGCGGCACCAGCCCATAGGCCACCGCCTGCACCACCACCGCCTTGCGCGAGGCGACCCAGCGGTAGGTTTCCTTGGGCGGCAGGTCGGCGCGGGTCAGAATCGTGCCGTCAGGCAAGGTAACCGCGCGCGGCCCATCAACTTTCTTCAGATACATCGGCATTCCCCTTGGTCGGAACGGGGTCACGATGACGGCACTGCCTTAACGACGGGTGAAACCGGGCCTTGAGAGTAGATCGCATTTTCCCTATTTCTTCGGTTCTTCTTAACGTAGCGCCCGGAGTCCCCCCGTGACCCAGCTCAATTCCCTCGGCTTTGCCAAGCCTCCCAGAGAAACCCGCGTCGTCGTGGCGATGTCGGGCGGTGTCGACAGCTCGGTGGTGGCGGCGCAGCTGAAGGAGGAAGGCTATGACGTGATCGGCGTCACGCTGCAACTTTACGATCACGGCGCGGCGCTGGCGAAAA
The DNA here is from genome assembly GCF_002358085.1 of Pseudothioclava arenosa. Classification (GTDB taxonomy): domain Bacteria; phylum Pseudomonadota; class Alphaproteobacteria; order Rhodobacterales; family Rhodobacteraceae; genus Pseudothioclava; species Pseudothioclava arenosa. The sequence goes on along the minus strand of NZ_NTJD01000004.1, from coordinate 67,623 downwards.
AGGGCGCCTGCTGTGCGGGACAGGATATTCACGACGCGCGCCGCGTGGCCGAGGCGATGGGGTTCCCGCATTACGTGCTGGATTACGAGAACGTCTTTCAGGAGGCGGTGATCGACGAGTTCGCCGATGCCTATCTGGCGGGCGCGACGCCGGTGCCCTGCATCCGCTGCAACGAGCGGGTGAAGTTCAAGGACCTGCTGGAAACCGCGAAGGACCTTGAGGCCGATTGCATGGCGACGGGCCATTACATCCAGCGCATGATGGGCGATGCCGGACCCGAGCTGCATTGCGCGACCGATGCCAATCGCGACCAGAGCTATTTCCTCTTCTCGACCACGCCCGAGCAGCTCGATTACCTGCGCTTCCCGCTGGGCCACCTGCCGTCAAAGGACGAGACCCGCAAGCTCGCCGCGAAATACGGGCTGGTGGTGGCCGACAAGCCCGACAGTCAGGACATCTGCTTCGTGCCGAACGGCAATTATGCCTCGGTGATCGAAAAGCTGCGCCCCGGCGCGGCCGATCCGGGCGAGATCGTCGACATGGAGGGCAATGTGCTGGGTCAACATCGCGGCGTGATCCATTACACGATCGGCCAGCGGCGCGGGCTTGGTATCGGCGGGCTTGGCGATCCGCTTTACGTGGTGAAACTCGACCCCGATGCGCGGCGCGTGATTGTCGGCCCGAAAGAGGCGCTGTCGACGCGGATCATCCCGGTGCGCGAGATCAACTGGCTGGGCGATGAGCCCTTTACCGCGCGCACCGAATGGCCGGTGCGGGTCAAGGTGCGCTCCACCCGGCCGCCACGCGAGGCAGTGATCCGGCCGATTTCCGCGACCGAGGCCGAGGTCGAACTGCTCGATCCCGAAGAGGGCGTCAGCCCCGGGCAGGCCTGCGTGTTCTACGCGCCGGAAGGCAGCCGCATTCTGGGCGGCGGCTGGATCTGGCGCGGGCGCGGCTGAGGCGTTTGACGGGTTTCCTTACCTTGACCTCCCGGCAGGTTTCCGATGGTCTGGCGCCACAAATCCAGAACGGAGATTTCCATGCGCCTTTTCCCGACCCTCGCCGCCGCGATCCTGCCGGCCCTGATCCTGTCGACGCCGCTGCGCGCGGATGACTATGCCGATCGTGTGGCCGTCGCCAAGGAGGTCGCCGAGGTGTCCCTGGCAGCGATCGACCTCGATGCGCTGATCGCGACGATGTGGAAGCCGATTACCAATCAGGCGGCGGCGCGCGGCACACCGCTGAGCGAAGCGCAAAAGTCCGAGATAAACGCACTGTATCTCGAAACCTTCCGCGGCCCGATGACCGATCTGATGCTGGGGCAGGACGCGCTGATGGCCGAGCTGATGACGATGGAAGAGCTGGTCGCGCTGCGCGATTTCTACTCGACCGACGCCGGGCGCTCGGTGATGAGCAAGCTGCCGAAGGTGATGGAGGCGCAACAGCCGCAGATCATGCAGCTGATCCAGTCGACGATGCCGGTGCTCTTGCCGAAGGTGATGGCGGTGATCCAGCCGCCGGCCAACGCGCAATAAGCCACCAAAAGAAAAGGGCGCAGGCTAATACCCTGCGCCCCTCGTGTTCAGGGCCTTGAGATCAGGGCCGGATCAGGATTTGCCGGTCATCGCCTGAGCGATGGCTTCGCTTTCCTCGGTCGCGGACTTGATCGCCTGCTCGGTCACATGCTGCAGCGAGGTGCTGAGCTTGGCGCTTTCCATCGCGTAATCCGAGGCGCTGCGCTGCCAGAACTCCGACCAGAGCGTCGCGGCCTGCACCGGGTCGACGGTCTGCGACAGCACGCCCAGCATCTCGCGGTCACGCTCAAAGCGCGTTTTCAGGAATTCGAGCGTCTCGATATGCTGGTCGATGATCGCCTGCGCCATCGCCATCTGCGGGCGCAGCATCTTGTTGACCATACCCAGACCGATATCATCGGGAACGGCGAAAACGCCTGCCATCCCGGTCTTCGTCTCCGTCTTTTTCACCATAACAGACCCTCTCTCTTCGTTATGCACTGGTATCATAGCACATCTTCTGCGCATGCGCAGACTGTTAGCGACGGAAGCGCGCGGCCTGCGCGTTTTTCCAGTGAATCTGCTGAATTTCCGATCAAGGAGCCTCTCATGCGTGCCGTCTTCGACCGCTTCGCAACCCCGTTCATCACCGGGCTGTTTCTCGTGTCACTGATCTCGGGGGTGGCGTTGTTCTTCCACTGGGGCAGCGCCTATTTCCACGGCATGCATGAATGGCTCTCGATGGTGCTGATCGTGCCCTTCGGCCTGCATATCTGGAAGAACTGGCGCCCGATCACCGTTTACCTCAAGCGCGCGCCGATGTGGATCGCGCTGGCGGTCTCGACGGTGGCGGCGGTGGCCTTCGTCTACCCGTCGATGGGCACCGGCGAAGGCGCGGGTCCGGGCGGACGTCCGGCAGCTTTCGCGCTGGCGAATTCGGTGATGAAGGGCTCGGTGGCCGAGATGGCGGCGATCCTTGATGTCAGCCCCGAAACGCTGAGCGGCGCGCTTGAAGCGCAGGGCTATGCGGTCACCTCGCCCGATCAGTCGCTTGACGAAATCGCGGGGGCCTCGGGCCGCTCGGCGATGGATGTGGCGGGGGTTCTGGTGTCGCTGCAATAATCCCCGGAGAGGCGCGTCCCGGGTTCGTGTCATGGCTGGTCGGCACGGGAGGCGCAGCAAGGAGGAGGACGGGGGGCCGGATCGGTCCCCCGTTTCCGTTTCAGCCCATCAGGATCGCGCGGAAATCGTTGACATTGGTCAGCGTCGGACCGGGCACGACCTGATCGCCAAGAGCACCAAAGAACCCGTGCGCATCATTGCGCGCCAGAGCCGCCTGCGGATCGACGCCCCTGGCCTGCGCCCTCGCCAGCGAGTCGGGCGTGACGATCGCACCCGCCACCTCTGCCGCGCCATCGACGCCATCGGTATCGCAAGCGATCGCATAAAGGCCCGGCGCGCCCTGCAAGGCCAGCGCAAGCGCCAGGCAGAACTCGGCATTGGGCCCGCCGATACCGTCGCCCTGCCGCGTCACCGTCAATTCGCCCCCGGACAAGAGCAGCAAAGGCCGCGCCCCTGCCCCGCGCGCGGCCTGTTCCGCCAGCGCCAGCGCCGCCTGCCGCGCGGCCTCTTCCCGGGCCTCGCCTTCGAGCGCATCGCCGAGGATCCGCACGTCGCAGCCCGCCGCCTCCGCCAGCTCGGCCGCCGCCGCCAGCGATTGCGCGGGCGCCGCGATCACCCGGTTTTCAACGCGCGCCAGCCGTGCATCGCCGGGCGCGATCACCCCGCTCGGACGCGCGAGCGCCATGCGCACGCTGTCCGGCGCAGCGATGTTCCAGCGCTCCAGCACCGCGCACGCGTCGGCGGGGGTTGAGCCATCCCCCACCGTCGGCCCCGAGCCGATGAAGGCCGGGTCATCGCCCGGCACGTCGGAAATCATCAGCGCGAGCATCCGCGCCGGGAAGGCCGCGGCGGCAAGCTGGCCGCCTTTCACCGCGCTCAGGTGCTTGCGCAGGATGTTCATCTGCCCGATCGGCGCCCCCGAGGCCAGAAGCGCCGCATTGACCGCCTGTTTCTCGGCGAGGCTCACGCCCTCGGTGGGCGCGACCAGCAGCGCCGAGGCCCCGCCCGAAATCAGCGCCAGCACGAAATCGCCCTCGTCCAGCCCCGCCAGCAGGCGCAGCATCCGCTGCGTCGCCTCGGCGCCCGCCTGATCGGGCACCGGATGCGCCGCCTCGACGATCTCGATGCCCTGACATGGCCGCGCGTAACCGTAGCGGGTAATCACCAGACCCTCGCAGGGGCCCCAGACGGCCTCGACCGCCTCGGCCATCCGCGCCGAGGCCTTGCCCGCGCCCACCACCACGACGCGGCCCGCGGGCCTTGGCGGCAGATGCGCGGCCAGCGCCCGCATCGGGTCGGCAACCGCAACGGCGCGGTCGAAAAGCGCGCGCAGGAAGGCGCGCGGATCGGTTGGGTCGGGCACGCTCACGCCGCGCCCTTGCGCAGTTCACGCTGATGCATCACCCGCCCGATCGTGTTCAGCAAAAGCTGCGCGGCCAGGATTGCGGTGGTGCCGGTGTGATCGTAATCGGGGGCGACCTCGACCAGATCAATGCCCACGACCTCACCGCGTTTCGTCAGCCCGTCGATCAGCTCGAGGATCTCGTAATAGAGGAACCCGCCATGGCTCGGCGTGCCGGTGCCGGGCGCGATCGAAGGGTCGAACCCGTCGATGTCGATGGTCAGGTAATAGCGCGCACCCTCGGGGATACGCGCCAAAAGCGCCTCGGTGCCCATCTTGCGGGCCTGGCGGACCGAGACGATATCCGAGCCCATCTCGCGCGCGGCCTCGTAGCCGTCGCGCGCGGTCGAGGACACATTGCGGATGCCGATCTGGCTGAGCCCGGTGACCCAGGGTTTCTCGGCGGCGCGGCGCATCGGGTTGCCGTGGCCATAGCGCACGCCGTGGCGCTCATCGACGAAATCCAGATGCGCGTCGATCTGCACGATGTGAATGGGTTGCTGGTCGGAAAAGGCGTTGATGCAGGGGATATTCACCGAGTGATCGCCCCCCAGCACCACCGGCAAAGCCCCCGCCGCCAGCGCCGCGCGCACGCCGGTCTCGATATTGGCATGCGATTTCACCGTGTCGGTATGGACGATGTCGGCGTCGCCCATGTCGATGATGCGAACCTTGTCGGGCTCAAGATAGGTCACGTCGTCTTCGTGGTCATAGGCGCCCGCATGGCCAAAGGCGAAAAGCGTCGAGGCCTCGCGGATCGCGCGCGGCCCCATCCGCGCCCCCGAGCGCCATTGCGCGCCGAAGTCAAAAGGCGCGCCCAGCACCGCGACATCGGCCTCGATCGCGTCCCAATCCTCGACATAGGGGTATTTGCCGAAGGTGCAGATCCCCACGAAGGGCAGATTGAGCCGCCCGGTTTGATAGCCATGTCCCGCCATGATGTCCCCCTGTCGGTTTTGCCCGATCAAGGCATGGCGCGCGGGCTTTGGCAAGCGGGGGCGGCTCAGCCGCCCTGCCCGGCCAGAAGTGCCGCATTTCCGCCCGCTGCGGTGGTGTCGATGCACAGATGGCGCTCATGGCAGATATGGGCGCGGTCGGGCATGGCGGTGATCAGCGAGACGATCGGCCCCGCACGCCGCGCCAGAGCCTGCACGAAGGGCTGCGCCCCCGCCCCCCAGAAGATCACGCCCTCAAAGCCCGGCAGGGTTTCCAGCACTTCGGGCGCAAGCGCGCCGCCCGCCCCGATGGCAATGCCGCCCTGCGCCTCGACAGCGCCGATCTGCGCGGCTTCGGCCTCGGGGCCCGGACCGAGACACAGGATCGGGCCGCGCGGGCTGAGCGACAGCCGGTTCGCCTCGCCGGTCGGGCCGGGCATCTCGCGGGTTTCCAGAACCGCGCGGGGTTGGGCTGCGGCCGCGCGCAGGCGCTCGGCCAGTGCCGTGGTGTCAGCCGGGGCCGTCCACTGCGTTGCGGCGCCCGCAGGATGCGGCGCGGACAGGCGCGGCAGGTAAAGCGGCCCGCCCGCCTTCGGACCCGTGCCCGAAAGCCCCTCGCCACCGAAGGGCTGGCTGCCCACCACCGCGCCGATCTGGTTGCGGTTGATGTAAAGATTGCCGGCATGGACCAGATCGGCCACCTCTTGCACACGGGTGTCGATGCGGCTGTGCAGCCCGAAGGTCAGCCCGTAGCCGGTGGCGTTGATCGCGCCGATGACATCGTACAGCTCTTCGGCGCGGAAGGTCGCAAGATGCAGCACCGGGCCGAAAATCTCGCGCCCGAGCGCCGCGATGCCCGGCACGCGGATCAGCGTGGGGGCGACAAAGGTGCCCGACGCAGGCGCGGCAAGCTCGTGCAGGATACGCCCCTCGGCACGGGCGGCCTCAATATGAGCCAGAATGGGGCCGCGCGCCTCTTCGTCGATCACCGGGCCCACATCGGTTTCCAGATCCCAGGGGTCGCCAAGGCGCAGCTCGTCCATCGCGCCGCGGATCATCTCGATCACATGGGGCGCGATATCCTCCTGCAGATAGAGGCAGCGCAGCGCCGAACAGCGCTGCCCGGCCGAGCGGAAGGCCGAGGCCACGATATCGCGCACGGCCTGCTCGGGCAGCGCGGTGGAATCGACGATCATCGCATTGAGCCCGCCGGTTTCCGCGATCAGCGGCGCGCCGGGCGCAAGATGCGTGGCCATGGCGCTGCGGATCAGCCGGGCGGTCTCGGTCGAGCCGGTGAACACGACGCCCGCGACGCGTGGGTCCGAAGTGAGTGCCGCGCCCACCGTCGCCCCCTGCCCGGGCAAGAGCTGCAGCACCGCCCGCGGCACGCCCGCGCGGTGCAGAAGTTCGACGGCGAGGGTCGCGATGATCGGGGTCTGCTCGGCCGGTTTCGCGAGCACGCCATTGCCCGCCGCCAGCGCCGCCGCGATCTGGCCGGTGAAGATCGCGAGCGGGAAGTTCCACGGGCTGATCGCGCTGACCACGCCCAAGGGCGCGGGCGCGATCCGTTCGGCCTCGGCGGCGTAATAGCGCAGGAAATCGACCGCCTCGCGCAGCTCGCCCACGGCATCGGGCAGGCATTTGCCCGCCTCGCGGGCAAGCGCGGCAAAGATCACGCCGAAGTTTTCCTCGTAGAGCTCGGCGGCGCGGCGCAAGGTGGCTGCGCGCTCCGACACCGGCGCGGCCCAAGGCGCGGCTGCGGCAAGGGCGGCCTCGATCGTGGCGGCATCGGCCTCGGTCACGGCGCCGATCTGCGCGCCCGTCGCGGGATTCAGAACCGGGTGCGTCTCCCCCGAGGTCGCGCCCGCGATCAGGGGCCGCGCCTCGGGCAGATCGACCGCCCGCGCATCGCCAATCCGCGCGAGGCTGGTTTCATCGCTGAGGTCAAACCCCACGGAATTCTCGCGCCCCTCGCCAAAGAGCGCCGCGGGCTTCACCAGCCCGGCGGGCGGTGCGGCCTCGTCGAGTGCCGCAATCGGATCGCGCGCGATCTCTTCGGGGCTGACATCTTCATCGACGATCTGGTTCACAAAAGACGAATTCGCGCCGTTTTCCAGAAGCCTGCGCACCAGATAGGCCAGGAGGTCGCGATGCGCGCCGACCGGCGCATAGATCCGGCAACGCCCGCGCGTCTGCGACAGCACGATGTCATGGAGCGCCTCGCCCATGCCGTGGAGGCGCTGAAACTCATAGGGCGGGTTGCCAGCGGCCTCGGCCATCTCAAGCACCGCCGCCACCGAATGCGCGTTATGCGTGGCGAATTGCGGATAGATCCGGTCGGCATAGCCCAAGAGCTTGCGCGCCTGCGCCAGATAGGCGACATCGGTCGCGATTTTCGAGGTGAACAGCGGGAAATCGGGCGCGCCTTCGACCTGCGCGCGCTTCATCTCGCTGTCCCAATAGGCGCCCTTGACCAGCCGCACCATGATCCGCCGATCAAGCCGCGTGGCCAGAGCATGCAGCCAGTCGATCACCAAGCCCGCGCGCTTGCCATAGGCCTGCACGACCACACCGAACCCGTCCCAGCCAGCCAGTTCGGGGTCGGACAGCACCGCCTTGATCACCTTGAGCGACAGGACCAGCCGGTCTTGCTCTTCGGCGTCGATATTGAGCCCCATATTGGCCGCGCGCGCGGCACGGGCGAGACGCGTGACCACGGGTACCAGTTCTTTCAGAACGCGGGCCTCTTGCGCGACCTCGTAGCGCGGATGCAGCGCCGAAAGCTTGATCGAGATCCCCGGATTGGCCGCGACCGAGCCCTGCGTGCAGCGCCCGGCAATGGCGGCAATCGCCTGCGTATAGGCGGTCTCGTAGCGCGTCGCGTCACGCGCGGTCATCGCGGCCTCGCCCAGCATGTCGTAGCTGTAGCTATAGCCGCGCGCCTCCATCCCCGAGGCACGATCGAGCGCCGCCTCGATGGTCTGCCCCAGCACGAATTGCCGCCCCATTTCCTTCATCGCGCGGGAAACGGCTGCGCGGATCACCGGCTCGCCCAGCCGCCGGATCGCGCCGCGCAAGACGCCCGCAAGGCCCGGGCGCTCGTCTTCCAGAACGCGGCCCGTCAGCATCAGTGCCCAGGTCGAGGCATTGACCAGCGAGGAAGAGGCCGCGCCGAGGTGGCGCCCCCAGTCCGAGGGCGCGATCTTGTCCTCGATCAGTGCGTCGATGGTGTCAGAGTCGGGCACGCGCAGCATCGCCTCGGCCAGACACATCAACGCCACGCCCTCACGCGTCGAAAGCCCGTATTCGGCCAGAAACTGCTCCATCAACCCGGGGCGCGCGCCGGTGCGGATCTGGCGCACCAGCCCTGCGGCACGGTCGGAAATCCGCACCCGCGCCTCGGGCGACAACGCGGCCTGCGCCGCCAGCGTGGCAACAAGAGGCGCCTCGGGGGCGTATTTCGCGGCAAGGGTGAACGGGGCGAAGTCAGACATGGCAAACCTGCGAACAATGGGGCTAGAGCTTGATGCTAGCGCAAAGTCTCTAGCCAGAGCGCCCAATGATTGGCACTCTGACAGGTGATCCGACCTAAATTTGAAGGTTCTGCAGGAAATGATTGAACTCGACGCCACCGACCGCAAGATCCTCGACGCGCTGCAACAGAACGCGCGCCTGCCGGTGACGGAACTGGCGCGCAAGGTCGGGCTATCGAAAACGCCCGTGGCGGCACGGATCAAGGCGATGGAAGAGGCCGGACTGATCACCGGCTACCGCGCCATTCTCAGCCCGATCAAGCTGGGGCTGAGCCATGTCACCTATGTAGAGATCCGGCTGTCCGACACCCGCGAAAGCGCGCTCAAGCAGTTCAACGCGGGCGTGCGCCAGATCGCCGAGGTCGAGGAATGCTACATGATCGCGGGGGGCTTCGATTACTTGCTCAAGGTGCGTTCGCGCGACATGGCTGATTACCGGCGGATCATGGGCGAGAAAATCTCGGCCCTGCCCTACATCCACGCGACCTCAAGCTATGTCGCGATGGAGGCGGTGGTCGAGCAGGCCGCCGTGTCGGTCTAGACCCGCGCGCGCCAGCGCAGCCGCGCGATCTGCGCCAGCGCCTCGGGCAGCGGGATGGTCCTGAACATGTCGCCCAGCATCCCGACATCGGCTGCAATCCCGCGCCAGACCCCGCGTTTGCGCGATTTCGCGGGGCTGGCGACCTCGGGCCAGCGCACGATCGCGGGGCGCAACCCGCGGCGCAGGATCAGCCGATTCAGGAACACCTCGAAGCCAAAGCCCGGCAGGCGGTTCAGATGCCCCAGATGCGGCGTGACCAGCGCGCGCGGCAGCACCCGCTCGCCCGAGATGTAGTCGATCCCGATCGCACGCCAGGCGAAGGGTGCATTCCCCCGCAGCGAAATCGCCAGATCCGCCTGCCCCGCCGCGACCGGCGCAATAAGGCGACTGATCGCGCCCGCGTTCAGCCCTTCCAGATCGGCGTCGAGCAAAAGCACATGCTCTTCATCAAGGCAGGCCAGCCCCGCCGCCAGCGCTGCGGTCTTGCCCCGGTTCGGGCGCAGTTCGAGCACCTCAGCGCCAAGTGCGCGCGCCGCCTCGGCGGTGCCATCGCCCGAGCCATCATCGACCACCAGAACCCGCGCGATCTGCGGATGGCCCAGCACCGCGCCCAGCACGCCCGCGATGCGCGGCGCCTCATTGTGGGCAGGGATCAGACAGGCGATGCGGAGGGTCATGCGGGCTCCTTGTGGCGTTTCCAGAACAGGATCAGGATAAACAGGGCGAACAGGGCGAGGCCCGCCATGCTGAGCTTCGGCAGGAGGCTGTCGGCGCTTTGCCAGGCCGCACCGAGAAACCAGCCAAGCGCCAGCAAAGCGCCGGTTTTCGGGATGGTCGCGGCAAGGTTCACCGCAAAGAAGGACAGCGGCGGCACGCGCGCGGCGCCCGCCGCGATCAGTACCGCAAACCCCGCCGAATGGGTCAGCTTGCCGACCAGCAGATAGCGCAGCCCGTCGCGTCGGAACCGGCGCACAACCCGCGCCAGCCTGCGCCGCGTCACACCAAGCCGCGACAGGATGCCGTCGGGCGCAATCGAGCGACTGCGCCGCCCGACAAGATAGAGCAGCGCATCGCCCACAAGGTCGGCCAGCACCAGAAGCGTTCCGGCAGCCCCCGCCCCCACCAGCCCCTGCGCGGCAAGATATCCTGCCAGCACCGAAACCACCGGCCCCTCGACCACCGCAAGCGGCAGCAAGATTGCTAACGAGTAGGTCTCGATCAGGGCGATCAGGGCGGAGCCATCCTCCATCTGCGTCTACTCAGCGGCGACGGCAGCGCGCGGCGCACCGGAAGGACCATGCTGCGGCGCAGAATGCTGCGCGGCATCGGGCGCGGCATGAGGCTTCTCCAGCGCCTTGCCGCGCCACTCGAACCCGCGCCGCAGGAAGGTCGCACCCCAAAGCGCGGGCAAAAGCAGGTCGCGCAGCGGCAGGCAGGCCAGCGTGCGCAGCCCGCGCGGCCAATCGGCCCGCCACAAAAGCACAACCTCGGCCAGATACCAGAACGCCAGATAGGTCAGAACGGGCAGCGCGCCGAGGCCCAACCCCGCCGCCGCCAGCCCCGCCAGCGTCACCGGGATCAGTGCACCGTTCAGCGGCTCCGCGAGGAACAGAACCGGGAAGCCATCGCGGCGCACGCGGCTCCAGCGCAGCTGCCGACCCCAGACCTCGTCAAAGTGGCGCGCCCCGATCGGCTGCGCGAAGGGATGGGGCGTCAGCCGCACCTGCGCGCCAAGCGCACGCACGACATGGGTCGTCGCCACATCCTCGGCCAGCCAGCGCCCCAGCGCCTTCAGCCCGCCCGCGCGATTGAGCAGCGGCTTGTTGAAAAACAGTGTCTTGCCCTGCGCAAAGCCGTTGCCGAGGCTGTCGATCACCAATTGCAGCCGCGCCTGGTTGGAATTGAGAAACGCCGCCTCCAGCGCGCCGCCCCAGCCCTCGGGGCGGATCGCGACGGGGGGCGAGGACACAGCCCCCGTGTCCGGCCCCCAGCAGGCCGCGACCTGCTCAAGGTAATCCTTGGGCAGCATCAGGTTGCTGTCGGCCAGACAGACCCAATCGGATTGCGCCGCCTGCCAGCCCTTCCAGAGATTGTTGAGCTTGGGGTTGTCGGTCACCCGGTCGAACCCCACCAGAACCTGTGCAGGCACCTGCGGGTGACGCGCGATCAGCGCGCGGATCAGCGGCAGCACCGGATCGGCCGCATCCTCGACGCAAAAGATCAGATCATAGGCCGGGTAGCTGAGGTGAAACGAGCTTTCGAGGGTTTCCTCCTCAAAAGCGTTCAGCCCACAAAGCGGCCGGATCAGCGTGATCGGCGGCACCCCGATCAGCGAGCCTTCGGCGCGGGCGGGACCGGCAAGGCGGCGCAGCGTGATCGCCACCGAGGCGAGGTGAAGACCCAAAAGCGCCAGCGCGCCCGCAAGGAAAATCCAGAAAATCATTGGTTCAGCAGTCCCAGTTCAAAGCTTTGCGCGGCACCGGCCTCGGCGCCCGCACCCAAAAGGCGCAGCGAGCCGTCATGGGCCTCGGCCAACGCGGTGAAATTGTCGATCCAGTCGCCGCAATTGGCGTAGATCAGCCCGTGATCCTCGTGCAGATCGGCGATGTGGAAATGGCCACAGATCACCCCGTCGCAGCCGCGCGCCCGCGCCAGCGCGACCAGACGGCGTTCGTGGCTGCGGCGCGCGTAAAGCAGCGCGTTCAGCCCGCAGATCGCCGATCCGATCAGCCCCGGACGATGCCCCGCCTCGGAACGGCGCAAGCGGTCGATCACCCCGTCGAGGCGGCGCAGCAGGTGGTCGATCCGACTGCCAAGGCGCGTCATCACATGCGAGCGAAACATCCGCCCGTCGATCAGATCGCCATGCACGACGAAATAGCGCCGCCCGTCGGGGGCATGGTGGATCGTCTCGGCGATCGGCTCGGCGGCGATGCGGCGGGCTTCGGGCGCGCGCTCGGGATGCGGGTCGTGATTGCCGCGCAGATAGACCAGCTCGGCCCCCGCCGCCTGACGCGCATTCAGATGCTCGACCACGGCCTGATCGCGCGCGCTCCAATGCGGCAAGAGCGGATGCCAGAGATCGAGAATGTCGCCGACCAGTACGTAGCGCTCGGCCGGATGCGCCAGCAGGAACCCGAGGATCAGGTCGGCCCGGCAGCCAAGCGCCCCCAGATGCAGGTCCGAGAGGAACAGCGTGCGGATCGGAGCGGTCACGCGAAGGGCGGGCGATGGCGTGGTCACGGGCGGGCCTCCGTTCTTGAAGCTGCGCGCACCATCCCGAATGTTTGAAACAGCCAGATGACCCTTTTGCTGCAGCTTCGCGACAACCTGGCAGACTGCCTGAGGGACAAAGATAATCCTTCACAAGTCATGTTTTATGCATCACTATCGCCGCATCAATCATCTCTTTTACAGACTGAGTCTTGCCATGCTCACTGCCTCGCAACTGCGTGCCGCGCGCGCGCTTCTGGGGATCGACCAGAAAACCCTCGCCGAGATGGCCGAGCTGTCACTGCCGACGATCCAGCGGATGGAATCGAGCCCGGACAATCTGCGCGGCTCGGCCGCGAGCCTGATCCGCGTGGTCGAGGCACTGGACCGCGCGGGCGTCGAGCTGATCGCCGAGGGCGTTCCAAGCTACGGCAGCGGGCGCGGCGTGCGGCTCAAGGCGGCGCAGGTTGCGCCTTCAGGCCAAGGGGGAAACCAGCCATGAGCAAGCGCGCACTCCCCGCCTCGGCCAAGCCCGATTTCACCGAATTGTTCATGCCCAAGATCGTGACGGTGCTGCGCGAAGGCTATGGCGCGGCGCAGTTGCGCGCGGATGCGATTGCGGGGCTGACGGTGGCGATCATCGCGCTGCCGCTGTCGATGGCGATTGCCATTGCCTCGGGGGCGACGCCCGCGCAGGGGCTTTATACGGCGATCGTGGGCGGGTTCCTAGTCTCGGCGCTGGGCGGCTCACGCTTTCAGATCGGCGGGCCGGCGGGGGCCTTCATCGTGCTGGTGGCGACGACGGTGGCGCAGCACGGGATGGAGGGGCTGATCCTGGCGACTTTCCTCTCGGGGCTGATGCTGGCGGCGCTGGGGCTCCTGCGGCTCGGCACCTTCATCAAGTTCATCCCCTTCCCGGTCACGGTGGGGTTTACCGCGGGCATCGCCGTCATCATCTTTGCAAGCCAGATCAAGGAGTTGTTCGGCCTGCCAGTGGCGCAGGAGCCGGGAGAGCTGATTGAAAAGCTCGCCGCCCTCTGGCAGGTGCGCGATGGTATCTCGGTGGCGGCGATGACGGTTTCGGGCGGCACGGTCGCGCTGATCCTGATCCTGCGCTGGCTGCGTCCGAACTGGCCCGGAATGCTGATCGCGGTCGCCTCGGTCTCGGCGGCAAGCGCCCTTCTGGCGCTTCCGGTCGCGACGATCGGCACCAAGTTCGGCGGCATTCCGAACGCCTTGCCCCCGCCTTCCCTGCCCGATCTGAGCTGGGCGCAGATCCGCGCGGTGCTGCCGGCGGCGGTGTCTTTCACGCTTCTGGGCGCGATTGAGTCGCTTTTGTCGGCGGTGGTGGCGGACGGGATGACCGGGCGGCGGCATCGCTCGAATTGCGAGCTGGTGGCGCAGGGCGTGGCCAATATCGGCTCATCGCTGTTCGGTGGGTTTTGCGTGACCGGCACGATTGCGCGCACCGCGACCAATGTGCGCGCGGGCGCGCATGGGCCGGTCGCGGGGATGCTGCATGCGCTGTTCCTGCTGTTGTTCATGCTGCTTGCCGCGCCTCTCGCGGTCTATATCCCGCTGGCGGCGCTGGCGGGCGTTCTGGCCGTCGTCGCCTGGAACATGATCGAGCGCCACGCGATCGGGATCCTGCTGCGTTCGGGCTGGGGCGAGGCGACGGTGCTTGGCGCCACATTCTTCCTCACGATCTTCCGCGATCTGACCGAGGCGATCGTGGTCGGGCTCGCGCTTGGCTCGGTGCTCTTCATCCAGCGCATGAGCCGCGCCACCGCCATCGACGCGCAATCGCCCTTGGTACCACGCGACCGCGCCGACAACCCCGAGCAGGTCTATGACGAGCACAGCGCCGCCAATCCGGACGTCGTGGTCTATCGCATCACGGGGGTGCTGTTCTTTGGCGCGACCGCTTCGATCGGCTCGGTGCTCGACCGCATCCAGGACAATTACAAGGCGCTGGTGGTCGATTTCTCGGCCGTGCCCTTCCTCGATTCGACGGGAGCGCACATGATCGAGGGGCTGGCGCAGAAGGCGCGCAAACGCGGGGTCGAACTGTGGCTGACCGGCGCGAGCCGGGACATCCTGCGCGCGCTGCTCACGCATGGGCTGCGCAAACCGGCGGTGCATTATGCGAGCACCGTCGATGACGCGATCCGGGCTCTTTCGGCACCGCGCGAAGGTTAACCGAGGCTGTAGCCGGTGCCGCGCACGGTGCGGATCGGGTCCGCGTCGCCATGTTTCATCAGCGCCTTGCGCAGGCGCCCGACATGGACGTCGATGGTGCGGGTCTCGACATAGACATCGCGGCCCCAGACCCGGTCCAGCAGCTGTTCACGCGTCCAGACGCGTTTCGGCTTTTCCATGAAGGTCGTCAGCAGGCGGAACTCGGTCGGGCCAAGCGCGACCGGCTTGCCGCCGCGATAGACGCGGTGCTCCTCGGTGTCGAGCACGAGGTCTTCCCAGACCAGACGCTCGTTCACGGTGGCCGGGCGGGTGCGGCGCAGCTGCGTGCGCAGGCGCGCCATCAGCTCGACGATGGAATAGGGTTTGACGACGTAATCATCGGCCCCGGTTTCCAGCCCGCGCACCTTGTCGACATCCTCGGAGCGCGCCGAGAGCATCACGATCGGGATCAGCCGGGTCTGCGCCTGCGCGCGCAGGCGGCGGCAGACCTCGATCCCCGAGAGCTTGGGCAGCATCCAGTCGAGCAGGATCAGATCGGGCTCTTCCTCGAGCGCCATCAGCATCCCCTCTTCGCCATCGGCGGCCTGTACGACGCGGAACCCCTCGGCCTCGAGGTTATAGCGCAGAACCTCGCTCAGCGCGGATTCGTCCTCAACCGTGAGGATCGTCGGCTGGCGCTGCACCGACATGTTGAAGGCGGCGTCTTCCGAATGCTTCATCCCTCGGCCCCCGAGATGCTCGAGGTCGTATCCGAGCGCGGACGCTCTTCATCGGGCCTGCGGCCTTCGACCTGATAGATGATCTGCTCGGCGATCGAGGTGATGTGGTCGCCGATCCGTTCGAGGTTCTTGGCGATGAAATGCAGGTGCATGACCGAGGTGATGGTTTTCGGATCTTCCATCATATGGGTCAGCAGCGTGCGGAACAGAACGTTGTAGATCTGGTCCACATCCTCATCGCGCGCGCGCAACTCATGGGCCACCGCGGCGTCGCGCTTGATATAGGCCTCGAGCACGTCATGGAGCATGCGCTGCACCAGGTCCGACATCCGGCGCAGCGTGCCCGAGGTGTCACCGATGCGCCCGGCCTGCGAGACGACCTCGCTGCGCTTGGCGATATTCTTGGCGTAATCGCCGATCCGCTCAAGGCTGTTCGAGATCTTCATCGCGCCAAGCGCCAGCCGCATGTCGCTGGCCGCCGGCGCGCGCAGCGCGATCAGCTTGGCGGTCTCGTCATTGATCAGCTCGTCGATCTCGTCGAGCGCCTTATCGCCCTTGCGCACGCGTTCGGCCAGCGCCATGTCGCGGTTGATCAGCGCAAGTGTGGCATCATGCAGCGCGGTTGCCGACAGCTCGCCCAGACGCATCAGATGTGCCTGGATCGCTTCCAGATCGCGGTCGAAGGCGGAACGGATATGTTCGTGCTCCATCAGGTCCTCCTCAGCCGATCCGGCCGGTAATATAGGCCTCGGTGCGCGGATCGCGAGGCGTGGTGAAGATTTCCGCGGTCTCACCGAATTCGACGAGGTTCCCGAGGTGGAAAAAGGCGGTGCGCTGGCTGACACGTGCGGCCTGCTGCATCGAGTGGGTCACGATCACCACCGAGAACTGCGTGCGCAGCTCGTCGATCAGCTCCTCGACCTGCGCCGTCGCGATCGGGTCGAGCGCCGAGCAGGGTTCGTCCATCAGCAGCACCTCGGGCGAGGTCGCCACCGCGCGCGCGATGCACAGACGCTGTTGCTGGCCGCCCGACAGCCCGGTGCCCGGCGCGTCCAGACGATCCTTGACCTCGTTCCACAGCGCCGCCTTGCGCAGCGAGCTTTCGACGATCTCGTCCAGCTCGGCCTTGTTGCGGACAAGCCCGTGGATTTTCGGGCCGTAAGCCACGTTGTCATAGATCGACTTCGGGAAGGGGTTCGGCTTCTGGAACACCATGCCGACGCGGGCGCGCAGCTGCACCGGATCGACCTTGCGGTCATAGATATCCTCGCCATCAAGCAGGATATCGCCCTCGACGCGGCAGATGTCGATCGTGTCGTTCATCCGGTTCAGGCAGCGCAGGAAGGTCGATTTCCCGCAGCCCGAGGGGCCGATGAACGCTGTCACCGTCTTGTCGAGGATATCGACGTCGACATCCTTGATGGCATGGGTCGTGCCGTAAAAAACCTGCACCTTGCGCGCGGCGATCTTGATCTCGTTGGCGTCCACGCTTCTCTCCGTCAGTCGCATGTCGTTCATTGGGTTCGTCCTTACCAGCGCCGCTCGAAACGGCGACGCAGAATGATCGCGAGGATGTTCATCATCAGCAGGAAGACGAGCAGCACGATGATGGCTCCGGACGCGCGTTCGATAAAGGCCGGGTCGGCCCGTTGCGTGAAGTTATAGACCTGCACCGGCAGCGCGGCGGCCGGGTCCAGCAGCCCCTCGGGAGGAACGCCCGGATAGTCGCGCACAAAGGCGACCATGCCGATCAAGAGGAGCGGCGCGGTTTCGCCAAGCGCCTGCGCCAGGCCGATGATGGTGCCGGTCAGGATGCCGGGCATCGCCAGCGGCAGCACGTGGTGAAAGATCGTCTGCGTTTTGGACGCCCCGATCCCAAGCGCGGCATCCTTGATCGAGGGTGGCACCGCCTTCAGCGCGGCACGCGTGGCGATGATGATCGTGGGCAGCGTCATCAGCGTCAGCACCAGCCCCCCGACCAGCGGCGAGGATTGCGGCATGCCCGCAAAGTTGATGAACACCGCGAGGCCGAGGATACCGAAGACGATAGAGGGCACCGCCGCGAGGTTCGAGATATTCACCTCGATCAGGTCGGTGAACCAGTTCTTGGGCGCGAATTCCTCAAGATAGATCGAGGCCGCGACCCCGATCGGCAGCGACAGCACCAGCACGATCAGCATCATATAGGCCGAACCAAGGATCGCGACGCCAAGACCCGCCGCTTCGGGGCGCAGCTCCGAGGCATCGGGCGCGGTGATGAAACCGGGGTTGAAGGCCAGCCCCATCAGCCCCGCGTCACGCATCGCCAGCGCCAGTTCCAGCTGCGCGGGCGAGACGTTGCTATCGAGCGCCGCGCTTTCCATCGTCACGCGGCCCTTGAAGAAGCCGTCGATGCGACCGTTGGCCAGCGCCTTGAAGGTGATCGTCTGGCCGATCAGATCGGGGTCCGCCAGCACCATGTTGCGCAGCTGCGCGGGCGCCTCTTTCGAGATCATCCCGTTGATTTCCTTAGCAGAGAGCCCCTCGGTCGCGAGCCCCTTGGCCGCCAGGTCGGCCTCGAGCGCGGCACCCAGCACCTTGCCGTAGGTGATCGTCGTCTGCTTGGCCATCTCGGCCGGATCGCGATTGCCCTTGGGGTCGAGCGCCTCGGCCGACAGCGTGATGTCCATGGTCAGGAAGGTCTGGCGGAAGGCGCCAAGCCCCGAGCCCAGGATCGAGCTGAGCAGCACGACCAGCGCCAGCACGCCAAAGCTGACCGCCGCCACGCCATAGAGGCGAAAGCGCTTTTCGGCCGCGTTGCGGCGCTTGGTGCGCGCGTCGGTCTGGAACAGCGAGGGGCGGATATTCGTGGCCTCGGCGGTCATTCGTATTGCTCCCGGTATTTGCGCACGATGTAGAGCGCGAGGACGTTCAGGCCGAGGGTGAAGACAAACAGCGTCAGGCCAAGCGCGAAGGCGACCAGCGTCTCGGGCGAGGCAAACTCGGTATCGCCGGTGAGCTGGCTGACGATCTTCACGGTGACGGTGGTCATCGCCTCGAACGGGTTCATCGACATCTTGGCCGCAGCCCCTGCCCCCAGCACCACGATCATGGTTTCCCCGATCGCACGCGAGGCGGCGAGCAGGATCGCGCCCACGATCCCCGGCAGTGCCGCCGGCAAGATCACCTGTTTCACGGTTTCCGATTGCGTCGCGCCCAGCCCGTAAGAACCATCGCGCAGCGATTGCGGCACCGCGTTGATGATATCATCCGAGAGCGAGGAGACGAACGGGATCAGCATGATCCCCATCACCAGACCCGCCGTCATCACCGAGCTCGAAGACGAGCCGATGCCGAGCGGCTGGGCAAAATAGTCACGCAGGAACGGCCCCACGGTGATCAGCGCAAACAGACCGTAGACGATGGTCGGGATGCCAGCGAGCACCTCCAGCAGCGGCTTTGCCACCGCGCGCACCTTCCGCGTTGCATATTCCGCAAGATAGATCGCGGCAAAGATCCCCACCGGCACCGCGACCAGAAGCGCGATCAGCGAGATATAGAGCGTGCCCCAGATCAGCGGCCAGATCCCGAGATCCGAGCCCCCGCGGAACTGCGGGTTCCAGGTCATGCTGAAGAAGAAGTCCTTCGCCGGATAGAGGCGGAAGAAATGGACCGTCTCGAAGACAAGCGAAAGCACGATGCCGACCGTGGTCAGGATCGCGACCAGCGAGGCCGCGATCAGCAGCACCCGCACGAAGGTCTCCGAGACATTGCGCGCGCGAAACTCAGGCGTGATCCGCGACAGCGCGAACACAAACCCAGCCAGCGCCAGCGCCAGCACCACCGCGCTCATCGCGAGGCGGCCCGTCGCCATCAGGTCGCGGTAGCTGCGCGCGGCCTCGAAAACCGTCGGGCGCACATCCGAACCCAGAGCCACGCCGACCTCGCCCAGACGCGCCCGCACGCCAGAGACATCGGCGCCCATCGCGGCAAGGTCGCCCTCATTCAGCCCGGCTTGCGCGAGGATCAGGTCGATCCCCCCCGCAATCCGGCGCACATCGCTCATCACCAGGCTGGCCGAGCTACCCTGCGGGATGTCGTCGGGGCCGATCATCGCCCCCACGCGCGTCTCGATCAGCAGCGGCTGCGCCAAAAGCCAGATCGCCATGACCAGCAGCGCGGGCACGGCGGTGAACAGAAACACCGTCTGCCCGTAATAGCCGGGCAGCGAGTGCAGCAGGCGCAGATCGCCGCCGGTCTTCGACAATGCAAGACGCCGCCCGACCAGAAAGCCAGCGGCGGCAAGGGCGATCACGACGAGGGAAAGAAGGCCAATGCTCATGGATCGTTCCAAATTCAGGGAAACGGTGGCGCCTTGTGGCGCCACCGCAGATCTTGTCGCTTACTTCAGCTCGCCCATCGGGACTTCGTTGGCGACCATTTCCTGGGTCGCGGCCAGTTCCGGGTCCGACACGAGGCCGTAGGCGGCCAGCGGGCCCGCCGGGCCGGCCATTTCGTCCGACACGAAGAACTCGATGTACTCTTTCAGGCCGGGGATCACACCGAGGTGGGCTTTCTTCACGTAGAAGAACAGCGGGCGCGACACCGGGTATTCACCCTTGGCGACGGTTTCGGTCGAGGGGACCACGCCATCCATGGTGGCGACGCGCAGCTTGTCGGTGTTGTTCTCGTAGAACGACAGGCCGAACACGCCGATCGCGTTCTTGTTGGCGTCGAGGCGCGAGAGGGTCTCGGTGTAGTCGCCGTCGATGTCGACCGACACGCCGTCGGTGCGCAGGCCGAGGCAGGCTTTCTCGCCGTCTTTCTCGCCGAGTTCAGCAACGAATTTTTCTTCGGCGCCGGTAGCCTTGCAGCCAGCTTCCAGAACCTTGATGTCAAAGACTTCGCGGGTGCCGTGCTTGGTGCCCGGGATGAAGGCCAGGATGTCCTGCGCCGGGAAGGCGGGGTTCACGTCGGCCCAGGTCTTGTTCGGGTTGTCGACCAGCGCGCCGTCTTTCATGACCTTGGCGGCCAGAGCGTTGTACCAGTCGGCCGGGGTGAAGGCGAATTCGGGGCCCGCGACGTCCGAGGCAAAGACGATGCCGTCATAGCCGATGCGGACTTCCATGATCTCTTCGACGCCATTGGCCTTGCAGGTGTCGATGTCCGACTGCTTGATGCGCGACGACGAGTTGGCGATGTCGATGGTGTTCTCGCCCACGCCTTCGCACAGCTTCTTGCGGCCAGCGCCCGAGCCGCCGCCTTCCACGACCGGGGTCGGGAAATCGAAGTTTTCGCCGAAGGCTTCGGCAACGATGGTGGCGTAGGGCAGAACCGTCGACGAGCCCGCCGACTGGATCTGATCGCGGGCCGCAGCGGCACCGGCGGTGAAGGTGACCAGCGCGAGGGCCGAGGTCATGAGTTTGGCGGATTTCATGTCAATCTCCAGATATTCGTTTGGCCGGCTTGATGCGACCCACGGGCTTCCTAGGCAGCTTGCGTGACAGAGATATTGAAGTTTTGTGAAGGTATCATGACAGCCCGCTGCGACGCGGCGTAAGCCTCGTTAATACAGGTAAATGCGGCGATTTCGGCGCGTTAATCTTTTTTACCGAGGCCCTGCGCAAGCCCGGAAAAACCCGAACGGCCCGGCGCCTGTGGCTGCCGGGCCGACTCATCGGAACCATGGGAAAGGGCTGGACGCCCCTGCCCTCATGCCTGCGACGGCGCGGTGGGAGCCGGCTCGGCCGGGGGCTCTTCTGGCTCGGCGAGGCGCAGACCCAGATCATCCAGCACCGCCAGCATCGCGGGCGTCACGAACAGCGCCAACAAGGTCGCGGCACTCAGACCAAAGGCGAGGCTCGCCACGATCGGGCGCAAGAATTGCGCCTGCGTGCTTTGCTCGAACAAGAGCGGCCCAAGCCCCGCCACCGTGGTCAGCGACGTGAGGAAGATCGCGCGGAAGCGGTCGCGCACGGCCTCTTGCCCGGCGGTGACGATATCGGCCCCCTCGCCCCGGCGCGCGCCGATGAAGGCGTCGAGCAGGATCGAGTTGTTCACCACCACCCCCGCCAGCGTCGCCAGCCCCATCAGGCTCGGCAGCGAGATCTGCAGCCCCAGCGCCATATGCCCCCAGATCACGCCGACAAGGCTCAGCGGCACCACCGCCAGCACCGCGACCGGGCGGATGAAACTGCCCATGTAGAAGGCCAGAAGAAGGTAAACGCCCGCGATCCCCGCCACCATGAAGCGCAAGAGCGAGGCGCCCGTGGTTGCGGTATCCTCGGCCTCGCCCAGCACGATCACACGCACACCCGGGCGGGTCTCGGCCAGATTCGGCAGGTAATCGGCGCGCATCGCCTCCATCAGCTCGCGCGAATTGGCGACCGCCGGGTTGATCGAGCCCTGCACCGAGACCGCGCGCTGCCCGTTCACATGGGTAATCGTGTTGAAACCGCGCGTCTCGGTCACCTCGGCCACCGCCGAGAGCGGCACCAGCGTGCCATTCGCGCCGGGCACGCGCAGCGACAGGATGTCGGACAATGTGCGCCGGGCCTCGGGGGCGAGCCGCGCGACGATATCGACCTGCCCGTAGGCATCCGAGAACGAAACCGCCGTATCGCCCCGGAAGGCCGCGCGCAGCTCGGCGCCAAGCGCCTGCGGCGTGACACCAAGCAGGTTGGCCGAGCCCGGACGCATCCGCAGTACGATCTCGGGCTTGCCGGGCTGCAGGTCGAAGGTGACGTCACGCACCCCGTCGAAGCCACGGAAGAACTTGCGCAATTCGCGTGCGGTCAGCGCCAGCTCGTCCAGATCTTCGCCCACGAGGCGCAGGTCGATCGGCTTGCCGCCCGCCCCGCGCTCCTTGTCGGTGAAGCGGATCGCGGCCATGTCGGGCAGCGGCCCGGTCAGCTTTTTCCAGCGATCCACGATGTCGGTGACCTCGGTCGTGCGCACCCCCGCCGGCAACAGCGCCGCCGAGATCGTCGCCATGTTCGGCCCCGCGCTCGCCGCATCGGCGTTAAAGCCGTAGGTGACCGTGTAGCTTTGCACCAGCGCCTGCCCCTCGGGCTGATCGGGCGTCCATTCGGCATTCATCTGCTCGAGCGCCTTGACCACCTTGGCGACGCGCTGCTCGGTCCGGGCAAGGGGCGCCCCCTCGGCCAGCAAAAGCCGCGCCTCGACCGTATCGCTTTCGAGCGTCGGGAAGCTTTGATACTTGATGAACCCGCCGGTGAAGGGCGCGATCGAGAGGCAGATCAGCAGGGCCGCGACCCCGATCGTCAGGTAACGATGACGCAGCGCCAGCCCCGCCAAAGGCACGATCGCCCCGTCGCGCAGCCGGTCGAACGCGCCGTTCACGCGGCGACTGACTGGGCCGGGGCTGAGGTCACCGACCAGCGAGTGGCGCATGTGCGAGGGCAGGATCA
Organism: Pseudothioclava arenosa; assembly: GCF_002358085.1. GTDB lineage: Bacteria > Pseudomonadota > Alphaproteobacteria > Rhodobacterales > Rhodobacteraceae > Pseudothioclava > Pseudothioclava arenosa. The sequence goes on along the minus strand of NZ_NTJD01000004.1, from coordinate 45,036 downwards.
GGAAGGCCTCGACCAGGCTGACGGTGAGGGTGATCAACAGCACGATCGGGATGTATTTCAGGATCTCGCCGATCGAGCCGGTCAGAAACCCGAGCGGGCCGATGATCATCGCCGTGGTCAGGAACGAGGCCAGAACCCCCGGCCCCACCTGCATCACGCCATTGACCGCCGCCTGACGCGCGGTTTCGCCCGCCTGTCGCCGGCGCACGATATTCTCCGAGATCACGATGGCGTCGTCCATCAACAGCCCCGTCGCCACCAAGAGCGCGACCATCGTCATCATGTTGATCGTGTAGCCCATGAGCTGCATCGCGAAGATCGCGCCAAGGAACGACACCGGCAGCCCCATTGCCACCCAGAACGACAGCCTTAGCCCGAAGAACAGCCACATCGTCACCAGCACGAGGATCAACCCCTGCACGCCGTTCACCGCGATGATGCGCAGCCGGTCGCGGATGTTCGAGGTCGAATCCTGCGAGATCGTCAGCACGATATTGCCCGGCGCCTCGGCCTGCGCGGCCTCGATCTGGCGATCGAGCGCGGCTTTGACGCGCAGCGCGTCCTGCGTGGCGGTTTTCGACACCGCGACAATCGCCGCGCGCTGGCCGTTGAACAGCGTCGCCTGCGCCGGATCGTCAAACCCCGCGCGGATCGTCGCGACATCGCCAAGGCGCAGCTCCGAGCCGCCCTCGCCGCTGATCAGCGGGATCTGCGCAAGCTCGGCGGGGGTGCGTCTCTCGCCCAGAAACCTCAGCGCCGCATCGCCCGCGCGGCCTTCGAGCGTGCCGGCCGGAATATCGAGGCTGTAGCGCGCCAGTGCGGTGCCGATCGCGGTCATGCTGAGATCAAAGCGTTCCAACGCGCGCTGGTCGAACTCGATCGCGATTTCACGGTCGGAAAACCCGTTAACCTCGACCTGAGAGATCCCCGGATCGGCGCGGAGCCGGTCGGCGAGCTGCTGGGCATAGGCGAACAGCACCGCCGGATCGTCCGGCCCCGTCACCGCCACCGAAGCGACCGAGGCGACCCGCTCGACAATCGTCGAAACCGGGTCTTCGGCCTTGTCGGGGAAGGTCGTCACGCCATCGACCGTATCCTTGATGTCATTGTAAAAGCGCGTCATATCAGCGCCTTCGACGATCTCGGCGGTGATCTGGGCGGCATTTTCACGCGCAAGACAGGTCAGCTCGGCGAGGTTCTCGACCTTCATCAGAGGCACTTCGGCGACGGTGCAGATGCCGCGCTCGACCTCGGCGGGCGTGGCGCCCGGATAGGCGATGCGCACCGAGACCTCGGAGGGGGGCGTCAGCGGAAACGTGTCGCGCTGCAGCAGCGGCAGCGCCATCAGCCCGAGCCCCAGAAACGCCAGCATCAGGATATTGGCCGCCGTCGGGTGGCCGGAAAACAGACGGATCATTGCGCCGCCTCTTTCTTCTTGCCCTGGCCGCCGCCCGCGCCCGAGCCGGGAACCGGCGCGCCGGGCGCCTGCCCCAGCGCCGCGGCCGCGACCTCTTGCAGACGCGCCTCGTCCTCGACAGGTTTCACCGCCATCCCGGGCACCGCAATCGTCGGATCGGTGACGACAAGCTGCTCGCCCGGGGCCGCTCCCTTGGTCAGAACGGCGATTTCACCGGCGGTGAAGCCGGTCTCGACCTTGCGTTTTTCCAGCGTGCCCTCGGCGCTTACGACCAGCGCAGCGCCATCGCGCACGGCCTCGGCGGGGACGACAAGCGCCTGCTGTTTCGGGGCCGACAGCTCGACCTCGACGAACATGTTGCGGCGTAGCGGCGGGCGCTGACCCGCGACGCTTTGGCCCTGCGGATCGGTCACGCGCACGACAATCGAGGTGCTCTGCGTGCGCTCATCAATCGCCTCGCCGATGCGCATGACCTGCGCTGGCCAGACCACCGAATGATCGGCGGCGGGCAGCTTCACCTTGGCGATGAGGTCCAGAACCGTCGCCCCCTCGCCCGCCTGACGCAACAGCGGGCCGATCCGACCGATGGGGAATTGCGCCGAGATATCAACGGCATCGACCCCTTCGCCCGCCATCATCACCTGCCCGCGCGAGACATATTGGCCCAGATCCGAGGACAGATCGGTCACGCGCAGGTCATAGGGCGCGCGGATCTCGGCAAAACCGATCGAGCGCATCAGCGCCGCGCGCTGGGTTGAAAGCACCTCGCGCTCGGCCGCGTTCAGGGTGATCTGGCTGGTCAGCTCGGTCACCTTGGTGCGCGCGGTCAGCTCCTGGCGGCGCGTGGTTTCCAGCGCCGCCTGCGTCACCACGCCCTGCTGGTTGAGCTTTTCCTGACGCGCAAGGTCCTGCTGCACCAGCTCAAGGTCCGAACGCGCGAGATCGAGGCTCGCCTGCACCGTCTGATCCTTGAGCTGCGAGGCCGAAAGCTGCGCGTCGATCGCGGCGAGATCGAGCCGCAAATCACTGTCATCGAGGCGGAACAGCACCGTGCCTTCGGGCACGAGGTCGCCCGCTGCAAGCCCCGGCGCAATCTCGAGCACCTCGCCCTCGATCCGCGCGACGGCACGCCATTCGCGCACCGGCGCCACCGTGCCATAGCCGCTCACGCGCGGCACCAGCGGCATCGGCGCCAGCGTCACCACCCGCACCGGCGTCGGCTGGCGCGTGGTCTCATTGGGCGCGGGCAACTGCCGCAGCGAGCCCGAGAAAAGAACCGCCATCACCCCCAAAGCCGCAGGCGCCGCCACCGCCAGCACCCGCGTCACCACCTTGCCCGTCGTCATGAAAATTTCCTGTTCGCAGTCATATTCGCAAACGAGAATGCGACAACTCGCGGCAAGAAGCGACTCCCGATTTTACGCGCAGCCCGGCGATTTTTTCGGCGGCCCCCGCAAAAATATGCAGCAAGCACCCGTTTTCTGCCGCTTTTGCGCCCCATTTTGGACATAATCATTGCTTCGAGGCGCCACTTGACCGAACGTTAACTTGGGAGCGTGGCATCCCGGCCGAGCTGCCTTTGGCCGGCCCGCTTCTTCACGCATTAGATACTGGTTTACCTTGGGGGGTAACTGGACGTGACTATTTCATTCATACGCGCCCTCGCGGCGCTCTTCATACTTTCCATTTCAAGCGCCCTTCCCGCTCTTGGCGGCATTGCCTCGGCCGTGGCCGTGCAGCCGGGGGCATCCGTCAAATCGGGCTGGGAGGTTTCGCCACTCAAGACCGGGATGGAAATCGCCGAGGGAGACGAGATCATCACCGACGCCAAGGGGCAGGTGCAGCTTGTCTTCGCCGACAAGACCCGCATCGCGGTCGGGCCGAACTCGCGCTTCAAGGTCGACAAGATGGTGATGCGCAACCAGTCCAGCGCCAGCCGCTTTGCGGTGCGCGCGGTTTCGGGCAGTTTCCGCTTCATCACCGGCAACAGCGACAAGACGGCCTACGAGATCCGCACCCCGACCGCGACCATGGGCATCCGGGGCACCGTTTTCGACGTGTCTGTGGACAGCGACAAGCAGACCTCGCTGGTGCTGCTGAGCGGCAAGGTGCGGATGTGCGGCACCTCGCAGCGCTGCGCCGAGGTTTCGGGCAGCTGCGCCATCGCCAAGAGCCGGCCGGGTGGTGCCATCGACGCGCCCGCCTCACAGCTTGAGGCGAGCAACACGCTGCGAGACGGTTTTCCGTTCCTTGCCTCGCAAAAAGCCCTGCAGCATCAGTTCCGCGCGGACCTCGCGGGCTGCGACAAACATACCCTGCCGCGCCGCGAAACGCGTCTGGCCCCCGCGCTGACGCCGGTTGTGGAGCCGGAACCGGAACCCGAGCCTGAACCGGAACCCGAGGACCCGACCACCCCGGATGATACCTCGGGCGGCTTCCCCGGCAGCAGCGGCGACACCGGCCCCAGCGGCGGCAAGGGCAATGACGTCTCCGATGGCCAGGACGGCAGCGGGACCGGCAGTGGCAAGGGCGGCAAAGACTGATCCTCGCGGATCTCCACGACGGGGCGGGCTGCGCGACAGCGCCCCGCCCCACCGCCTGAACCGCGCACGAAGGGGCCCGCCATGGCAGTGAAACCCGCAGGCGCCCGCATCCGCTGGCCCTTTCTGGTGCTCGGCTTCAGCCTTGTCGTGATCGGACTGGCGATCCGGATCGAGGACCCGGGCCCGGTGCAATCCCTGCGGCTTGCCTATTTCGACACTTTGCAGCGCGCCATGCCGCGCGAGTTCCCCGAGCTGCCGATCCGGGTCGTCGATATCGACGATCGCGCGCTGGAGCGGTTCGGACAATGGCCCTGGCCGCGCTCGCTGGTGGCCGAGATGACCGACCGGCTGATCGGGATGGGCGCGGCTTCGATCGCCTTCGATGTGATGTTCGCCGAGCCCGACCGCTATTCCCCCGCCCGGCTGGCCGAAGACCCGCTGATTGCTGGCGCGCTGCGCAGCCCGGACGCGCTTGAAGGCCACGACAACGACCTGCGGCTGGCGCAGACCATCGCGACGGGCCCAGTGGTGCTGGGACTGGCCTCGGGGCACGAGTCCGCGACCGCAGAGCCCGTCGCGCCGAAATCGGGGCTCGTGCTGGTGGGCGAAGCGCCGGATGCGGGGCTTTACGAGCTGCGTGCGACGACGGGGCTTGCCCCCCCGTTGGGCGAGGCGGCGGCCGGGATCGGCGGCGTCAATGTGGTGCCCGGCACCAGCACCGGCATCGTGCGCGAGGTGCCGCTGTTCTGGCGCACCCCCGGCGGCATCCTGCCCGGCCTCGGCCTCGAGGCGCTGCGGCTGGCCTTGGGCGAGAGCACCTATTTCATCGACGGCGTGCCGGGGATTCCGGGCGCGATCGACAGCGTGAGCCTTGGCCCCTTCACCATTCCCACAGGCCCGAACGGACAGCTCTGGGTGCGCTATCGCCACGACGACCCGCGGCTTTACATCTCGGCGGCGGATGTGCTCGACAACCAGACCGCCGCGGCCCTGCGCCCCGAGATTGAGGGCGCAATCATCCTTGTGGGGACCTCATCGGCGGGGCTTCTCGATATCCGCACCACGGCGCTGGGGGAATCCGTGCCGGGCGTGTCGATCCACGCGCAGATCCTTGAACAGATCCTCTCCAACGTGACCCTGCAGCGATCCGACTTCACCGCCGGGATGGAGTTGATCGCCTATATCGCGCTGGGGCTGGTGATGACGCTGTTGATGGCCTCCAGCGGCGCGGTGGTGACGGTGGTCTCGGGGCTGGCGACGGGCGGGTTCATCCTCGGGCTGAGCTATCTGGCCTTCGCGCGCCAGGGCATCCTGTTCGACGCGACCTTTCCGCTTTTGGGGGGCGCGCTGAACTTCTTCCTCCTGCTCGCCTATCAGTTCATCGCCGTCGATCGCGACAAGCGCATGATCCGCCGCTCTTTCGCGCAATACGTGGCGCCCGAGGTTCTGTCGGACATCGAGGCGGGCGGGCATCAGCTGGAACTCGGCGGCGTGACCAAGGAGGTCACGGTGCTGTTCAGCGACATTCGCGGTTTCACCCCGCTGAGCGAGACCCTTTCCGCGACCGAGCTGGTCGAGATGCTGAACGCGCTGTTCACCGATCTCGGGCGCGAGATTCTCAGCGAGCGCGGCACGCTCGACAAGTTCATCGGCGACGCGATCATGGCCTTCTGGAATGCGCCGCTCGATGTCGAAGATCACGCGCTTCATGCTGCCCGCGCCGCGCTGCGGATGCGTGCTGCACTAGCGGGCTTCAACCGGCAGGCCGCCGCGCGCGGCCGGCCTCCGATCGCCCTTGCCATCGGCTTTGCCACGGGCGTGGTCTGCGTCGGCAATATCGGCTCGCGCGACCGGTTCAATTATACTGCGATCGGCGAGGCGGTGAACGCGGCAGCCCGGATCGAGACCAGTTGCCGCCGCATCGCGTATGACATCGTCACTACGGAGCATGCCGTCGCGATGATCGCTGGCGGGGCGGCGACGCTGGAGGCCGGTGCGCTCTCGCTCAAGGGGATTTCCGAGCGCGAAAAGCTCCGGATCGTGGTCGGGGATGCGACGATGGCGGGGTCCGAGGCCTTTGCCGATCTGGTGAAATCGCATGAAAGGCTCGTTACCGAATTGCGTGCGGGCACCGACACCGACATCTCCGCTCGAATCAGCGAATGCCTTGAAAAAGCAGAACATATCGAACCCGGCCTGCAGGATTTCTACAGTGCGATCCCGGGGCGCCGCAGCGATTTTTGCTAAACGAACAAGTTAGTTCAGGAAATAGCAAAGCGCCGCAATGCCGATGTAGGTTGCCTGATGCGCGGCCTGATCCAGCCCCAGCGCATGCCAATATTCGGGCATGCTCGGCGTCAGTTTCTGGCTTTCGGTCAGCGCGCTTTTTGCCCAGTCGATGTTGAAATGGAGCACGAATTCAAGCGCCAGAACCAGCGCGATCACCGCGATGCCGCTTCCCACGAAAAGCAGTGCGATCAGCGTTCCGGCCAGATGGATCAACACATGCAGCGCGCGGCCCGCATGGAAATAGCGGTTGCGCCCCGACAGCATGAACTCGTTCTGCAGATAGAAATCGGCGACCAGATGCTTGGCCTGCAACAGGAGCACGAGCGCAAGAACATCCAAAGCGTCCGTCACCAGGCGGCCCTCCTCGAAAACCGGCAGCACGACCGGCGCGCGCAGAATCCGTCTCCGCGCCCTCCGACCCGATTGACTCAGAGGCTACCGGCAAGGCGCCCCCGATTTCAACATGTTACCCCGAGACTGCCCGGCGAGACGACAGATGCGTAAATCTCGGGCTATTTCCCGCCGAATTGTTGCACGACTGCACTCTTCGACGCCACTTCGTGACCTTTCGCGCCGCCCTGCCCGCCCGAAAGCCCCCTGCGCGACAATCCCGGGCATTCACATGCTGCTCCTGCTGCAACATCGGGCAAATGCCCCGAAAGCACCGGACGGTTCGCCTAAAAAACACGCCAAAACTTCCCCGACGGAACCGAACCGCTGGTGTGGCCTGCGCGGGCGTTGACAGGCCTTGTTTCTCATATTCCGCTAATCGAGCGGGCCTTGCCTGCGCTGTTCAGTTCCGATGAATTCCGGCCTGCCGCGCCGGGGCGCTTTCTGTGTGTGCCGGAAAGGGAATTCACCACACGACCCGGGCAGCGCCCGGAGTGTCCGCCCCCGGCGCGCGCCGAAGCTTATCCCCAGGGGAGATTTCCGGGAATGACGATTACCACGCGTGCCACGCTGATGCAGAGCCAGTCTCCGGTCGAACGCTATCTCAACACTCTGATCGCCGAGATTTCGCAGATCGACGAGGGCAAGATCGCGGATTACATCCCCGAGCTGGCCAAGGCCAATCCCGACCATCTTGCCGTGGTGGTGGTGACGGTGGACGGCAAGGTCTATGCGGCGGGCGACGCGGATGTGCCCTTTACCATCCAGTCGGTCTCGAAGCCCTTCATGTTCGGCTATGCGCTGCAGGAATACGGGCTGGAGGCGGTGCTGCGCAAGGTTGGGGTCGAGCCGACGGGCGACCCTTTCAACTCGATCGTGCTGGACGATGTGAACAACCGCCCCTTCAACCCGATGGTCAATGCCGGCGCGATCGCGATGTCGGAACTGCTGCGCGGCGCCGATGCCGCCGAGCGCGAGGCGGCGCAGATGACGTTCTTCAGCAGCTTGGCCGGGCGCGAGCTGACGATGGACGAAACCGTCTATCGCTCGGAAAGCGAGACCGGGCATCGCAACCGCGCGATCGCCTACATGATGCTGAACTCGGGCATGATCAACGGCCCGACTGAAGAGGTGCTCGACCTCTATTTCCGGCAATGCTCGATCCTGGTGAGCGCGCGCGACCTGGCGGTGATGGCGGCGACGCTGGCGGCGCATGGGCGCAACGTGCTGACCGGCGAGCGGGTGATCTCGCCGGGGAATGTGCGCGACGTGCTCTCGGTGATGGCGACCTGCGGGATGTATGACTACGCGGGCCAGTGGATGTTCGACGTGGGCCTGCCCGCGAAAAGCGGGGTCTCGGGCGGGATCATCGCGGTCTTGCCGGGGCAGCTCGGCATCGCGGTCTATTCGCCGCGCCTCGACAGCGTCGGCAATTCGGTGCGCGGGATCGAGATCTGCAAGCGCTTCACCCGCGATTTCAGCCTGCATGCCTATGTCGACCGCACCGATACCCGTGCGGTGGTGCATCGCAGCTATCACGCCGACGAGGTGACCTCGAACCGGGTCCGCACCCAGCCCGAGATCGAAATCCTGCTGAAGGCGGGCAAGGCGATTTCGGTGATCGAGGCACAGGGCCCGCTGCATTTCGGCACGGCCGAGCGGCTGATCCGGCAGGCCAGCAGCTATGCGCAGGGCAGCGAGACGCTGATCCTCGATTTCCGCCGCGTGGCCTATGTCGACCGGGCGGCGCGGATGTTGCTGAAACAGCTGGTGGCGGAGCTGGCGACGCAGGGCTGCGCGGTGGTCATCACAGAGGCCTGCGCCAATGAAAACCTGCGCGGCCTGCCCGAGGCTTTCTCGGATCTGGTCGAGGCGGGGCAGCTCAGCTTCGTGCCCGATCTCGATCATGCGCTGGAGGCGGCCGAGAACCGCCTGCTTGAGGTTCATGGCCTGCCGCATCAGGTCGAAAAGCTGAAGCTCGCCGATCTGGAGCTGTTCGCGGGGCTCAACCGCGAAGACATTCTGGCGCTTGAGCCGCTGATCCATCCGTTCGATTTCAAGGCGGGCGAGACGATCCTGAAGGTCGGCGACGAGGGGCGGCTGATCTTTATCGTCGCGCGCGGCTCGGTCAGCATTCACCTCGGCGAGGCGGACGATCTTGCGCGCCGGATCGCCTCGGTCGGGCCAGGGCAGGCCTTTGGCGAGATGGCGCTGCTGGATGGCGGCACGCGGTCTGCCAATGCGCGCGCCGATACGCCGGTGCTGGTCTACGGGTTCTCGGTCGAGCAGGTGCGCGAACTGGCCGCGACGCGCCCGCAGATCATGGAGGCGATGCTGTCGAACATGGTGCGTTCGCTCTCCAGCCGGTTGCGCGCCGCGAACGACCAGATCGCCGCGCTTCAGTAACGCGGAGCGCCCTGCGACCGTCGGGCCGCAGGGCGTGTTCGCTCAGGCCTTGTGGGTCTCGGCCGAAACCGCGCCCTCGAGCCCCGTCGAGCCATAGAGCCAGTCGACGATGTCATACCAGTTCTCGGGCGATTTCGCGCGCATCACGGCGTTGCGCAGCTCGGCATGGGCGCCGCCGGGGTGATAGACATGCTGGCCGATCTCGCGCGATTGCAGCTGCACGCGGGCGGTGCGCAGGCGGCGCAGCTCCTGATATTGCGCGAAAGCCGCCGCGTGATCGGCATGGACATCGAGGCAATGCGTCAGCGCCACCGCGTCCTCCATCGCCATGCAGGCGCCCTGCGCGAAATATTGCAGCATCGGATGGGCAGCATCGCCCAAGAGCGCCACGCGCCCGTCGACCCAGTTCGTCACCGGATCGCGGTCACACAGCACCCAGCGTTTCCAGTCCTGACCGCGGTCGATGATCTGGCGCGCGACGGGGGCGACATGCTCGAAGCCCTTCTTCACCTCGTCACGGGTGACGCTCACGCCCGCCTCGGGGCTCGGCGCGTCATTGTGATAGGTGACGACAAGGTTGAACAGCTTCCAGCCCTTGAGCGGGTAATGCACGATATGGCATTTCGGCCCGGCCCAAAGCGTCGCCGCGTTCCAGCGCAGATCCTCGGGCATGTCCTCGGTCGGGATCACCGAGCGATAGGTGGTGTGGCCCGAGACGCGCGGCATGCCGTCGCCCACGACCTTCTTGCGCACGTTCGACCAAAGCCCGTCCGCCCCGATCAGGAGCCGGCCACGCACGATCTCGCCGCCCGCGAGCGTCGCGATGATGGCGCTGCCCTCTTCGGTGTAATCGGTGACCTCGGCGCTGGTGCGCAGCTCGACCAGCGGATGGGCGAGGCAGGCATCGAGGAAGACCTTGTGCAGATCGCCCCGGTGGATCACCGCGTAGGGGTTCTTGAAGCGCGCGCGGAAGGCGTCATCCAGCGGGATGCGGGTGATCTCGGTGCCGTCGATGGCATCCATCAGGCGCAGGTTGTCGATATAGACGGCCAGCGCGCGCGCCGCGTCGCCCACGCCGAGATAATCGAAGGCATGGAAGGCGTTGGGACCGAGCTGGATGCCCGCGCCGATCTCACCCAGCACCGGCGCCTTTTCCAGCACCAGCGAGCGGATCCCCTTTTGCGCAAGGCCGATCGCGGTCGCGAGTCCGCCGATGCCGCCACCGGCGATGAGGATGGGAAGGTCTTGGGTCATGGCAATTCTCCTCCGTTGGCCCGCAAAGCGCCGGGCCGTGTTCGTTTCAGTCAGGGTTGGGTGGCTGGACCGCCTCAGAACGGGTGGACCATCCAGGGAATGAAGATCGTGGCCAGGATCACCAGAACCGTCGCCACCACATAAGGCATCACGAGGCGCGACAATTGCAGGATCGGCACGTTGGACAGCGCGGCCGCGATATAAAGCCCAGTGCCCACCGGCGGCGTCAGAAGCCCCAGCACCAGCGTCAGGCTCATCATCACGCCGAACTGGATCGGGTCGATGCCATATTGGCCCACCGCCACCGGCAGCAGGATCGGCGTCAGGATGATCAGCGCGGCGATCCCGTCGAGGAACATCCCCACGCCGGTCAGCGCCAGCATGATCAGCAGCATGAACACCGTCGGATCGTCGGAAAGCGAGGTGATGAAGGCCGCAACCGCCTGCGGCACCTGATTATAGGTCAGCACCCAGCCAAAGACCTTCGCCGCCATGATCAGGAACAGCACGATCGCCGAGTTCGAGACCGTGCGGTCGATGATCCGCAGGATCGAGGCAAACGGCAGCTCGCGAAACACCAGCCCGCCGAAGACCAGCGCGACGACGATCGCGGCGGCGGCGCTCTCGGTCGGCGTGAACACGCCCGCCGAGATCCCGCCCACGATGGTCAGCGGAATGAGCATCGTCGCGAGCCCCGGCAGCGTCGCCTTCCAGCGCGGAATGTCGGGCAGCCCCGCCCCTTCGGCCTTGGGGTCGTGGTTGCGCCCCGCCTGCCACATCGCGATCGCGACCATCAGCACGAAGAGCATCAGCCCCGGCATGATCCCCGCCGTGAACATGTCGGCAATCGAGACCTGCGCGATCACGCCATAGATGATGAACACCATCGAGGGCGGAATGATCGGCCCCAACAGCCCCGCCGAGGCGGTGATCGAGGCGGCATAGCCGCGCTTGTAGCCGTCGCGCTCCATCTCGGGGACGACGACGCGGCTCATCACCGCCATCTGCGCCGTGGCCGATCCCATGATCGCCGCCAGCGCGAGGTTCGAGATCAGGTTCACGATCACCAGGTTATGCGGCAGCCGCGTCAGCCAGACCCGCACCGCCAGGATGATCCGCCGCGTCAGACCGCTCTCGTTCATGATCTCGCCCAGCAGAACGAACAGCGGGATCGCGAGCAGGTCGAAATTCTCGACCGAGCCGAAGGCGATCTGCGGGATCGCGTTCAGGATCGCGGTATTGCCGGTGATCGCGACAAAGGCGAGGGTCGCGCCGATCAGCACGAAGGCGATCGGCATGCCGATCAGCATCAGCGCAAGGAATACTCCGCCCGTCATTCGAGCCTCCCCGAGAGTTTGACGATCGCCTCGCGCAGATGGGCCAGCACATGCACAAGCGCCGTGGCGCAGAAGATCGGGAAGATCACGAAGAACGGCCATTTCTGCCATCCGGTGGTGATCACCTGCTCAAAGCCGACCGAGGGCGAGGTCACCCAGCCGATCCCGGCCTTGAGCAACAGCGCCAGCATCCCCGCGATCAGCGCCCAGACCAGCGCCTCGATCCATTGCCGGACCTGGCGGGGCAGTTGCTCGACCATCAGGGTCACGCCGATCTGCGCCTTGTCACGGACCGAGATCGACACCGCCACCAGCGTCAGCCAGACCAGCAGGATCGCCGCCAGTTCCTCGGCGAAGACCAGCGGGCTGCCCGCGAGGTAGCGCATCGCGACATTCACCACGATCAGCCCCACGAACAGCGCGACAAGGGCCCGGCTGGCCCAGCGTTCCAGCCGGACCAGCCCGCCCGAAAGAGCGGGAAGGAGCTTCACTTGCCCTGCTCCGCCAGCACTTCTTGCTGGAATTCCGCGATCAGCGGATACTGCGCAAAGCTTTCGGCCACGGCCGCGTTGGCCGCCCCGAACACCTCGGCACCGTTTTCGAGCGTGACGATATCAAGCGTGCCCTGCAGCGAAGCGAGGTTGTTCGCCTCGGCCTCGATCTGCTGCGCCGAGCCCCAGGCCAGCGCCTCGTCGACCACCGCCTGGAACGCCGCCTGCTCGGTTTCCGAGAGGCTCTGCCAGGTCGGGTTCGAGACCATCATCACCGAGGGGAAGGCCATGTGGTTGGTCACGGTCAGCCCCTTGGCGACCTCGCCGAACTTCAGCCCGACCAGCGCGTCGAGGTCGATGTCGATGCCGTCCAGAAGCCCGGTCTGCAGCGCCTGATAGACCTCGGTCAGGTTGACCGGCGTCGGCACCGCGTCGATCGCGCCCCACCAGACCTTCATCGCCGGGAACGGCACGATGCGGATCTTCTTGCCTTTGAGGTCGTCGATCGCGGTGGCGGGCGCGTCCTTCATCAGAATCTGGCGCATGCCGGCAAAGGTGTAGCCCATGCCATGCAGGTTCGCGGCCGAAAGCTCATCAAGCATCTTCGCCGCCGAGGGCAGCGCCGCGGCGCTTTGCGCTTCGCTCACATCGGCAAAGAGATAGGGCGTGAACCAGCCCTGCATCGAGGGCGCGCGCAGCGAGGTGATGGCAGCGGTCATCAGACCCGCATCCAGAAGCCCCGCCGACATCTGCTGGAACATTTCCTGTTCCGAGCCCAGCTGCCCGGCCGGGAACACTGCCACGGTCAACTCGCCGCCGGTCGCCTCGGGCAGCTTTTCCGCGATGCGGTTGGCGACCTTGGTCCAGACGTGGCTCGGCGGCGTGATCAGCCCGAGGCGCAGTTCGCGCGCCTCCACGCTGATCGCGGCCGAAGTCAGAAGCATCGCGGCAAGCGCGGTGCGGGTGAGTTTGGTGAATGTCATAGCGTGTCCTCCCTGCATGACGATCTCCCTGAAATAAGTCCGAAAGGCCTCTCCTCAGGCCTCCCAGTCCGGTTGGTTCTTTGGATGCGCCACGGCAAAGGCCGGCAGCGCCTCGCAGCGCGCGGCGATGGCCCGCACGCCCGGCATGGCGCCCAGATCCACGCCGAAACGCGCGGCCGAAAACACCTGCGGCACAAGGCAGATATCGGCGAGCGAGGGCGTGTCCCCGAAGCAGAACTCTGAGGGCGCGCGCGCCGACAGAAGCGCCTCGCAAGAGGCCAGACCATCGGTGATCCAGCGCCCGCACCAGGCATCGAGCGCGGCCTGATCGGCGCCGAACTCGGCCTTGAGGTAATCGAGCACGCGCAGGTTCTGCAGCGGGTGCACGTCGCAGGCGATGACCTGCGCGAAGGCGCGGACCTGCGCACGCAGACCGGCCTCCTCGGGCAGAAGTTTCGGCCCCGGCTTCACCTCGTCGAGCCATTCGATGATCGCGAGCGACTGGGTCAGGCGAAAATCGCCCTCTTCCAGCGCGGGCACCAGCGCCTGCGGGTTCAGCGCGCGGTATCCGGGCGTCTTCTGCTGGCCACCGTCCTTCCTCAGGTGGATCGAGACGAACTCCGTCTCGATGCCCTTGAGATTGAAGGCGATCCGGCAGCGATAGGCGCTCGAGGACCGGAAATATCCGTGAAAGCGGATCATTCCGCCGCCCCGATGGTCAGCGCGATCGGGTCGAGCCCGTCGATGCCGCCGGTGATCTTGTCGCCCGCGACCACCGCGCCCACGCCCGCCGGCGTGCCGGTCATGATCAGGTCACCCGGCTGCAGGTGGTAGTAATGCGACAGGTGCGAGACGATCTCTTCGACCTTCCAGATCAGGTCTTCGAGCTTCGAATCCTGACGGATTTCGCCATTGACCTCGAGGTGGATGCGCTGCGGGCCGATGGCGGCATAATCGGCCGCCTTGGTGATCGGCGCGAAGACGGCGGATTGCTCGACATCCTTGCCCAGATCCCAGGGCCGCTGCGTCGCACGCGCCTTCAACTGCAGATCGCGGCGCGTCATGTCGAGGCCGCAGGCATAGCCGTAGATCGCCTTGGCGGCGGTCTCGGTATCGGCCTTGAACACCGGCGCGCCGATCGCGATCACCAGCTCCATTTCATAGTGGAAATTCTCGGTGCCCGGCGGATAGGGCACGGTCGCGCCCGACTGCTCGGTCATCAGCGCCGATTTGGTGAAGTAGAAGGGCGCCTCGCGGTCGACCTCGACACCCATTTCGGCGGCGTGCGCGGCATAGTTGCGCCCGACGCAGAAGATGCGATGCACCGGATAGGCCGCGGCCTCGCCCTTGACGGGAACGGTCGGCCATTGCGGCGAGGGGAAGAGATTGGTCATTGTCCTGTCCTTTCAGTCCTGTTTCGCGAGCTCGTCGCGCAAATCTTGCGGCACGTCGCGCAGCCGTCCGCCGTTTCCAAGAGCCAGCGCCCCGGCCCAAAGCGCAATCGCGCGTTGGCGCGGCGTGGCGCAAATATCGGTCGTGCCCCGCGCCAGAGCCACCTGCCCCGCCCAGCCCGCCTCGGGCACGTCGCGCCAGACCACCGCCAGATGCACATCGGCATGGGCGCAAAGGTGGCGCAGCGCGCGCGGCGGCAGGGTCTCGGCCAGATCAAGCGCGGCCCTGTCGGTCTCGGCCCGCTCGTCGCTTTCCAGCCCCAGCGCGTCTTCGATCGCCTGCGCGATTTCGCGCGCCTGCAGCGCGACCGAAGCCGCAACGCGCGCCCGTGTCCAGCCCGGCCGGGCCGAGGGCATGGCCAGTTCGGCATCGCTCAACTCGTTGAGTTTGCGCGCGAAATAGGCCGCGCCAAGGCGCGCAAGCGCAAGCTCTTGCGCCGGGGCCGTGGCCGCCTCATAGCGCGCACCCGCCCCTTGCCGCGCCCGCAGCGCCGCCCGTGCCAGATCCAGATCGCCCATGGTCTCAGGCGGTCTCGATCAGGGTGCGCTGGAACTGCAGCCGCTCGATGATCGGCGCATCCGAGAAGCGGAACAGGTCGAACTGCGTTTCCGCTTGCAGCGACCAGGCCACCCAGGACGGGATCACGAAGATATCGCCCTTCTCGACCTTCTGGGTCACGCCGTTCATCACCACCGCGCCGCGCCCCTCAAAGACCTGGAACACGGTCGAGCCGACCTCGCGCCGCGTGGGCGTCTCGCAGCCCGCGCGCAGGCGGTGGAACTCGGCCCGGATCGTCGGCATCACGTCGCCGCCGGTGGTCGGGTTCACGTAGCGGATCGCCGCGTGGCCCTGCTCGACCGTGGCCGGGTAGCCTTCTTCTTCCAGCAAGAGCTGCTGGGTCAGTGCCGCGTCGGTATATTCCCAGCGATAGGCGCCGATCGGCGAGGAGACAGTGTTTTCCAGCTGCGACAGCGGGCGCAGGCCCGGATGGCACCAAAGCCGCTCGCCGCGCGAATAGTTCGGCGTCGCGTAATCGGTCACCCGGTCCGAGCCGAATTCGAAGAAACCCACGTCGTTCTGGAACGAGAACGGGATGTCGAGCCCGTCGATCCAGGCCATCGGCTGGTCGGTCTCGTTGTGGTGTCCGTGGAAATTCCAGCCCGGCGTCAGCAGGAAATCGCCGCGCGACATCCGCACCGGATCGCCGTTCACCACCGTCCAGACGCCCTCGCCCTCGACGACGAAGCGGAAGGCGTTTTGCGAGTGGCGATGTTCGGGCGCGGTTTCCTTCGGGCCGAGATACTGGATCGCGCACCAGAGCGTGGGCGAGATATAGGCCTCACCGCCCAGCCCCGGATTGGCCAGGCCGATCGCGCGGCGCTCGCCGCCCCGGCCCACCGGCACCAGCTCGCCCGAGGTTTTCGCCAGCGGGTAAAGATCGGCCCATTTCCAGACATGGGCGACGGCCTTCGGCTTCGGATGCCGCGGCATCAGGTCGCCAAGCTGCGTCCAGAGCGGGTTGAGGTGCTGAGTTTTGAAATCGGCATAAAGCTGCCGCAGCTCCGGAGTGTCCTCCGGCTGCATGACGTTGTCCATCGTGGGCCTCCCTAACCGCAACGATTCGCTATTTAGGTAGCATGCGTATCATTAGTATACGTGTCAATAATGATGAGTGCGCATATCATCTTTTCTGCGCGCCTTTCCGCGCTTGAGCGCGCAGGCCCTGTGGCATAAAGGGAAATCATGGACACGATCGAGACACTCCCCGGCCATCTGATCCGCAGGATGCAGCAACTCGCGGTGGCGACCTTCGCCGCCGAGACGCATGCGGCGGGATTCGATCTGACGCCGGTGCAGTTCGCGGCGCTGGTGACGCTGGAAAAGAACCCGGGCATCGAACAGGCGACGCTGGCGGCGCTGATCGCCTATGACCGGGTGACGATCGGCGGTGTGATCACGCGGCTCGAGGCGCGCGGCTTCCTTGAGCGCTGTGTCTCCAAATCCGATCGTCGCGCGCGCAGCCTGCATATCACCGAGCGGGGCACGGCGCTGTTGCGCACGGTCTGGCCGGCGGTGCGCCGCGCGCAGGACACGATGCTGAGCAACCTCGATCCGACCGAGCGCGACACGCTTCTGGCGCTTTTGGGCAAGGCGATCGGCAACGGCGCGGCGGACGCAGGCTAAGCGGGAGCGTCCGCGCAGCGCGCTTGCGATCCGCCCCCACCCTTATATTCTGCCGGGCATGAACGACACCCCGATCCACGAGCTGATGGCCTGCCCGAAATGCGACGCGCTGCACCGCGCGCGGCATCTGGCCCCGCAAGAGCGCGCCACCTGCGCGCGCTGCGGCGCCTTGCTGATCGCGCCGCGCGTTCGGTCCTTCCTGCATGTGGTCGCGCTCTCGTTCACCGCGATGATCCTGATGGTGGGGGCGGTGTTCTTTCCGTTCCTCAAGATCTCGACGCAGGGGATGTCGCATGCCAGCTCGGTCTTCGAGGTGGCGATGGCCTTTTCCGAGGGCTGGCTGGCGCCGCTGTCATTCGCGGTCATGGCGCTGATCGTGGGGCTGCCGGTGCTGCGGTTTTCGGCACTGATCTACACGCTCTGGCCGCTGGCCAACGGCCGCCCGGCCTGGCCCCATGCGCGGCGCATTTTTCGCCTGGCCGATCAGCTTGAGCCCTGGTCGATGGCCGAGATCTTCGTGATCGGCACCGGCGTCGCGCTGGTCAAGCTCGCAGGCCTCGCCACCGTGTCACTCGGGCCTGCGTTCTGGGCCTTTGGCGCGCTGATTATCGTGACCGCATTGAAAAACGCCTTTCTGAGCCAATGGACGATATGGGACGCAATCGGACAGAGCTGAGCGTGCCGACCGCGCGCGATGCCGGGCTGACCGGCTGCACCAGTTGCGGGCGGGTCTGGCCGATGGGCACGGAGCATTGCGGGCGCTGCGGCGCGCGGCTGCGCCCGGTCGACCGGAGTGCGCTGCAGGCGGTCTGGGCGTGGTGGGCCGCGGGGCTGATCTGTTACATCCCCGCTAACCTCTATCCGATGCTGCGCACCGCCACGCTGGGCCATGAACAGACCAACACCATCCTCGGCGGGGTGATCGAGCTTTTCGCCCATCACAATTACCTCGTGGCGGCGATCGTCTTCATCGCCTCGGTGCTGATTCCGGTCTCGAAATTCATTGCCATCGCCTATCTCGCGCTTGCCGTGGGCAATGAGCAACGCGCGGGCGGGCATCGCCACCTGCTGCTCTATGAAATCGTGGAATTCATCGGCCGCTGGTCGATGATCGACGTCTTCGTCGTTGCGATCCTGTCGGCGCTGGTGCAACTGGGGGCGGTCGCGGCCATTCACCCCGGACCGGCCGCCGTTTCATTCGCGCTTTCCGTCGCGCTGACGATGTTGTCGGCGCAAAGTTTCGACCCCCGCCTGATCTGGCGCGGCCCTGCCAGGACCGAGGGACCATGACCGACCAACGCCCCCCCGCCGAACTGGTGACCGAGCCCGCGCCCGATCCGATCTGGACGCGGCTCTCGGTGATCTGGCTGGTGCCGCTTTTCGCGCTGGCGGTAACGCTGGGCGTGGCGTGGAAGAGCTATTCCGACCGCGGCGAGCTGATCGAGATCGACTTTGCCGATGCCACCGGCCTGCGCCCGGGCGAAACCGTGCTGCGCTTTCGCGAGGTCGAGGTCGGCCGCATCGAGACCATCGGCTTCACCCCCGATCTGGCTTCGGTGCGCATCGGCGTGCGCGTGAACAAGGATGTCGCCCCCTTCATCGACGCCGAGGCGCGGTTCTGGCTGGTACGCCCGCAGGTCTCGGCACAGGGGATCTCGCGGCTCGACACGGTGCTGTCGGGCACGTTCATCGAGGGCTATTGGGATGCCACCCCGGGGGCATCCACCCGCCGATTCACCGGGCTCGACCGCCCGCCGGTGACTCTAGATCCAAGCAAGGGCACCTGGATCGAGCTGCGCGCCGACGACGCGGGCGGGCTGGCCGAGGGCGCGCCGGTGCTGTTTCGCGGTGTCACCGTCGGGCGGCTGCAGAACCTGCGCCTGAACGAGGCCGACAGCGGCGTCACGCTCGACGCTTTCATCGAGGCGCCGCATGACCGCCGGCTGACCACCAACACGCGGTTCTGGGATACCTCGGGCGTCTCGGTGTCTCTGGATGCGACCGGCGTCAGCCTCGATATCCGCTCGCTCGCCTCACTGGTGCAGGGCGGCGTCGAATTCGCCACCTTCGCGAGCGGCGGAACCCAGGTCGAGAACGGACAGGGCTTCCGGCTTTATCCGGGCGCCGAGGCTGCGCGCAATTCGATCTTCGGCGCCGGGATTTCCGAGCCTGCCCGCTATATCCTGCTCTTCGACGAGGCCGTCGAGGGGATCGAGCGCGGCACCAAGGTGCAGTTTCGCGGCATCGAGGCGGGCGAGGTCACGGACCTCTCGATCCGCATGTTCACCGACACCACCGGCACGCCTTTCGCCAAGCAGCAGATCACCATCGCGCTCGCGCCCGAACGGCTCGGCCTCGCGCCCGGAACCGAGCAGGAATATGTGAACGAATTCCTCGCCGGTGAGGTGCTGCACGGGATGCGCGCCCGGATCGCGGGCGTGGGGCTTCTGGGCTCGACGCTGGTGATCGAGCTGACCGATGTGCCCGACCTGCCCGAGGCCGAGATGAACCTGTCGGCCGTGCCCTACCCCACGATCCCGACCGCAGCCGCCGCCACCAACGATCTGGCCGCCACCGCCGAGGGCGTCTTCAACCGCATCAGCGCGCTGCCGATCGAAGAGCTTCTGGCCTCTGCGATCCGCACGCTCGACAGCGTCTCGGCGCTGGCCGAGAGCGAACAGACCCGCGCCCTGCCCGGCGAGCTGACCGGGCTGATGGCGGAACTGCGCGAGCTGGCCGACGGGCTCAACGAGGGCGAGGCGGCGGCGAAAACCATCACCGCGCTCGACGGGCTGAGCAGCGCCGCCACGAGCGTGCAGACCGAGATCGAAGGGCTGGGCGCGGCGCTGGCCTCGACCGATGCGGCAGCGCAGGCGGTGGCGGCGATGCCGCTGGAACAGATCGGCGCCCAGATCGACGGGCTCTTGGCCGACCTGCGCACGATGCTCGGCTCGGAAGATGCCGAGCAGCTGCCGCGCGCCCTGTCGGACACGCTGGAACAATCGGCCGCCCTGCTGGCCGAGCTGCGCGAAGGCGGCGCGGCCGAAAAGCTGAACGGCACGCTGGTCGCCGCCGAGGGCGCGGCCAGCGCGCTCGAAGGCGCCACCGCGCGCCTGCCCGAGCTGACCGCAAAGCTCGAAACCCTGGTCACCACCGCCGAGCGGCTGGTGGCCTCGTATGGCGAGCGTTCGGCCTTCAATGCCGAGGTGCTCGACACGATGCGCGAATTGCGCCGGGCGACCTCTGCCTTCGGGTCGCTCGCGCGGATGATCGAACGCAACCCCCGCGCCTTCATTCTGGGCCGCTGACAGGAGATGCCGATGAAACGCCCCTTCCCGAGCCTTGCCCTGCCGCTCCTGATCGGTGGCTTCGCGCTGGCGGCCTGTTCGGCGCCCGAGGCGACCGCGCGCTACCGGATCGAACCCCTGCCCGCGACGCAAAGCCTGCCGAACCGGCTGGGCAGCGCCGAGATGCGCGAAATCTCCTTGCCGCAATATGCCGCCGGTCAGGAAATCGCCTATGAAAGCGCCGATGGCGCGCTGCGCTCGTCGCCCGAGAATATCTGGGCCGACGACCCGCCGCGCGCGGTGACGCTGGCCTTGGCGCGGCAGATCTCGGAACTGTCCGGCGCAATCGTGATCGCCGAGCCCTGGCCGCTCGGTGAGGCGCCGCAACGGCGTATCGAGGTGCGGATCGAGCAGTTCCTTGCCCGCGCCGATGGCCAGATGCAGTTGAGCGGCACCTATTACATCCGGCCCGACGCGCTGGCGGGCGGGCGCGATATCGTGCGCCGCTTTGACGTGCGCGTGCCGATCGCGGGGACCGAGGGCGCACAGGCGACGCCTGCACAGATCGCGCGCGCGCAATCGCAGGCCGTGGCCGAGCTTGCCCGCCGCATCGCGACGCTGGACTGAGGCACCACCCCTTCGCGATCGCGTGAACGGGGCCCCTTGCGGGGGCGCTTTTCTTGACAGGGGCCGCGGCGAGGCGCAGAACTCAGCCATCCGCAACCGGAGGCCGAATGCGCCGCGTTCTGCAGATCATCGTGATCGGGCTGGTCCTGCTGACCGCCCTGTCGCAGCTGGGGGCTCCGGCTGCGGCCATGGTCCATGCCCGCGCGATGGAGGCCCATGACATGGCCGACTGTATAGCCTGCCCCGAGAGCCATCACAAAGGCCAGCCCGCGCAGGATATGTCCTGCCCACATGCGCAGATGCTCTCGGCCGCGCTGCCCGTTCTGCCTGGAGTTGCCCCCGCGCAGACCGATATGGCGATGAACCTGCGCCCGCTGGAAAGCCCGCAGCCCCTGGCGCATGAGCCACAGCTCGACCTGCCGCCTCCCCGTCTCTGACTGATCGCGACCCGTTCTGCGTTCTGCCACCCCGGCATGAACCCCGTTCTTCGCGCCCGAACCGGGCGCCCGATCAAGTTGGATATCTGATGAAACCCTATCTTCTCTCGGCCGCCGTGGCGGTGGCCCTCGCCGGCGGCACCTGGCTGTCGCTGCGCCCAGATCCGAAAGCCCAGGCACAGGCCGCAGCGCCCGCGGAGGGCGCGGCGCTGGTGGCGATCACCCTGCCCGCAACGCTCTCGGCGCAAGCCGACATGGGCAAGCGCGCCTTCGATGCGGCCTGTTTGGAGTGTCACGGCGAAAACGCCACCGGGCGCGCAGGCTTTGGCCCGCCGCTCGTGCACAAGATCTATGAGCCCTCGCACCACGGCGACATGGCCTTTTTCGCAGCCGTCCAGAACGGCGTACGCGCCCATCACTGGCGCTTCGGCGACATGCCGCCGCAAGACGGGCTGACCCGCAGCGATGTCGCCAATCTCGTGACCTATGTGCGCGAACTACAGCGCGCCAACGGGATCAACTGACGGCGTGCCCCTCGACTGCCCCGCCCCCTGCCGCGCTGGCGCGGCGGGGCAGCCTTGCAGAACCCGCATCGCAGACCCGGATTGTCACCGACCGGTCACATTCGCATTGCATGAGAGACGACAGAAAACGGGCCCATGCGATGGAGCGACACGAACGGAGACGCCGCATGTGCGCCAGACACACGAGACCGGATCGCCCCACACGCCCTTGGGCGCCATGCGGCAGAGGTCACCTTCCAGACCCCGATCCCTTACCAGCATATTGACCTAGAAACGGTCTGCTGTCCTAAATCAACGGGGGACCCACCCGATCCCCGCTTTTGCACCAAGCTATCCAAGTAGATGACCCCATTGCGCGACGGAGCCACCCATATTCCGAAGACCATTCTGGCCGGGCTGATTGCCGGGGTGCTGGTGTCATTCTATGCAATCTCGTTTTCGTTCCTGATTTTCGCGCATGCCGCGCCGGGCGCGATTCCGATCGGCTTCTGGATCAATTTCTCCGGGCAGACAGTTGCGGCGGTGATCGCGGTCGTCGCCTGGCACAAGAGCAACATGATCTGGCAGGCACAGAGTATCGTCGTGGTAACGCTGGCCGGGATCGCCGCGCGCTATGCCGCAAGCGAGCCCGCGCTCTCCGAGGCACAGATCACCGCGCTGATCCTGGCGGCGGTGATGCTGGCCACGGCCGCGACCGGGCTTGTAATGCTGATTGTCGGCTGGACGCAAAGCGCGCGCTTCGTGAAAAACGTGCCGTTTCCGGTGGTCAGCGGGTTTCTGACCGCGACGGGCGTCTTGCTGCTGATCAATGCGGCCGGGCTCGTGCTGCCGCGCCATCCGGGCTGGGCCGAACTTCTCGCCCCCGAGACGCTCGCGCGCTGGAGCCTGCCGACGCTCCTGGCCGGGGCGATCGTCGTCTTGCGCGCCTATCGCGGCATCGAGATTTCGGTGCCGCTGGCGGCGGCGGCGGTGGCAGGGGTCACCTATCTGGTCGGCGCCTTCTCGGACGGCGGGCTCCCTGCGGCGCTGCACAGCGGGATGTTCCTGCAAAGCCAGGTGCCGCTGGGCACCCGGATCAGCCTGCCGAGCCTTGATTTGTTCGAGGCCTTTCCCCTCGCCGTCTTCCTGCGCGAGGTTCCCAACCTTCTCGTCGTCGCCGTGCTGTCGCTGTTGGGCATGCTGCTGAACCTGTCGGCGGCCGAGCTGTCGAGCCGGCGCACCGTCGACCTCGATGCAGAGGTGCGCCGCGCCGGCCTGTCGAACCTTCTGGCCGGGATGACTGGCGGGATCGTCGCCTATCAATCGGCAACGCTGTCGTTTCTGTCGCGCGAGCTGGCGCCCAATGCCGGGCGCCTCCTGCCGATCACGGCGGGGCTCACAGCCGTGGCAATCGGCGCCTTCGGCGTGCCCTATCTGGCCTATGTGCCTGCTGCGCTTATCGTTTTCCTGCTTTCCTACCTCGGCTTCGGCCTGCTCCAGCGCTGGTTCGTCTCGGAGCTGCCACGCCTGACCTCTGGCGATATCATCACCATCGTGGTGATTGTCGCGATTACCCTGCTACACAGCCTTCTGCTGGCGGTGATTGTCGGGGTCGCTCTGGCGGCGCTGAATTTCACCATCAGCTATTCGCGCCTGCCGATCTTCCGCAGCCGCAGCACCGGCGAGATCAAGCGCTCGACCACGGAACGCTCCGCCGAGGCCGAAAAGATCCTCGACCAGACCGGCAAGGCGACGCTGATCTACGAGCTGCAAGGCTACCTGTTCTTCGGCACCGTCACGCGGATGTACAAGGAGGTGCGCCAGGACCTTGAGCAAAGCGAGGTCGGGATTCGCCATGTGATCCTCGATTTCCGGCGCGTCCTCGGCACCGAGGTATCCGCCACGCTGATGGTGGTGCGCCTCGCCCGCTCGATCCGCGAAAATGGCGCCAAACTGATCGTCACGGCTCTGCCAGAGGCCTTGACGCGCGAACAGGAGTTGGGCGGCGAAGACATCGCGGATCACAGCTTCGCCACGCTCAACGAAGCCCTCACCTGGGTCGAGGATCTGATGCTGGGCGAGGTCCAGCCCGGCGACCGCCCGGACGAAACCATCGGGACGCTGCTCGACCGGATCGAGCGGGACGTGCCGGGGGTGAGCTTTCCGACCACGGATCTCGCGGCGGGCACCGACGTGTTCCGGGCGGGCGATGCGCCCGACGGTTTTGTCTGTGTGGAAACCGGTCGCCTCGTGGCGCTGACTGCGGGGCGCGCGGGCCGGGACGTGCAGATCGCCAGCTACCTGCCGGGCGCGATTGTCGGCGAGATGGCGGTGTTTACCGGCGCTGGCCGCAGCGCCACGGTGCGCGCCCGGACGGATGCGGTCGTGCGGCGCGTGCCCCAGGCGGCGCTTGACACCCTGCGCCGCGAACGCCCCGACATGGCCGCCGAGCTTCTGTCGATCCTCGGAAAGCGAATGGCCGCAAGGCTCAGTCGAACCACCGCCCAGCTTTACAGCCAGTGACGCGGGCGGACGGGCGATCGTTTCGGCGTCCGGGGCAGCCGCGAGACCTTGCGGCCCCGCCAAGACAAAGCCCGCTGGCAGGCCCCTGCCCGGATCTTGGCGGCCAGCGCGATTTGCGCCGCGCCGTCACCACTCCACCCGCGTGCCTTTCCAGTCCCAGAAGGTGCCGGTGTCAGCGGGGGTCAGGCCATCAATCACCGAAAGCAGCGCCCGCGCCGCGTGTTGCGCCGAGATCATCGGGTGATTGGCGGCATAGGGGGCGCTCAGGCTCGTCGCGACTGTGCCGGGGTGCAGTGCCACAACAACGGCCTCGGGACGCTTGCGGGCAATCTCGATCGCGGCGGTGCGGATGATCTGGTTCTGCGCGGCCTTGGCGGCACGATAGCTGATCCAGCCGCCCAGCCGGTTGTCTCCGATCGAGCCGACCCGCGCCGAGAGCGAGGCAAACACCGCCCGCCCAGACCGCTGCAGCACCGGTGAGAAATAGCGCAGTGCCAGCGCGACCCCGGTGGCGTTCAGCGCGAATTGCGCCGCCATGGCCTGCGCGGTCACGGCGTTGAGCGTCTTTTCCGGGCGATCCGCGCCGATCTGCAAGGCTCCGGTTGCGTTCACGATCAGATCGAAATCTCCCTGAAGACCCGCAGCGGCCCGCGCGACGCTGGCCTCGTCGGTCAGGTCGAGCCCGTCGTGGCGCCGCGAAAGGCCGATCACATCCGCCCCGCGCGCGCGCAGCTCTCGTGTCAATGCGCCGCCGATCCCGCCGCTCGCTCCCAGAACCAGCGCCTTCATCGCCATCGCTCCATGCTCGGGGAAAAGGCCGCGGCGCGCGCCCCGGCGCGGTGCCCGCAAGAGCCGTCAGGATCATCGGCGCAGAGATCACCTCGGCCAAGACAGAGGCCTCGCATGACGGAGACCATACGAATGCCACCGTCATTGCTTCGCCCGTCAAATGATCCGGACGAGAGGCCCGAGGCCCTGTCTGGGCCCTTTGACGGAACATGGCCGACGGCGCTCATCCTAGCCCCGCATCGAACTGGCGGGGGCAAGGCGATGTGCGACACTCATCATCACGACCCCCAGCGCGCAAATCCCCGCCATCAGCCAGTCTCCCACCGAAAGGTTGGCGACGATCACCCCAACCAGCGCCCAGATCACCCCGGCGCGATAGCTCCAGATCGCCGGACGCCGGGCCGCGACCGCCACCGCAACAACCAGAACCACGCCGATCAGCGCAATCGCCGCGATCCGGGGCGCAAGCAGGCCATAGCCCGTAAGCACCACCGACACCGCCACCCCGGAGGCCGCCGTCAGCCAGCCCGCGTAAAGCCCGACCGCCGCATGTTCACGCCACGTCGGCCCCACCCGCCACATCGCCGCAACCGCGCCCGCAGCCATCGGCAGGATCATCCCCGTTGCCAACACCGGCGCGCGCATGGCCGCCTCGATCCAGAACAGGCCGATGAACAGGCTCAGCCCCAACGGAAGCGCGGCGCGGCTCCAGCCGGACGTACTCGCGGGCCGCAGCACCGCCTGCGCGGCGGTCGCGATCAGAGCCAGATATATCAGACCCCAGATCGAAAACGCCCAGCCCACCGGCTGCGCTGGCCAGCGCGCCACCTGTACGGGAAAGCTCTCCCGGTAGAAGCCGCCAAACCCGTTCGAGAAGATCGGCGAAACCGCAAAACCTATCGCCAGGATCAGGATCGCGAGCCGCACGATGCGGTCATTCATCTTCAGTTTCCCTTGTTCCAGCCCGAAACCGCTGGGTTCCCGGCGCCCAATCCTGCGGCTCACGCCCCCTCGTGACGAAGCGTGACCTGCACGACGTCGCAGCGTCCCGTGGCAAAGGCCGCCGCACAGCCTTCAAGATAGAATTGCCAGCTGCGCAGGAACGCCTCGCCATAGCCCAGACGGTGAATCCGCGTCCGCTCATCCATCATGCGCTGCGCCCAGATGCGGCAGGTACGGCCATAGTCCTGACCGAAGGCGTAGCTGTCCTGCACCCGCAACCCCGCCTCTGCCGCCGCATGCGAGATGCTGGCCGAACAGGGCAGCATGCCACCGGGGAACACGTGCTGGCGGATGAAATCCGAGCGCTGCCGATAGACCGAGAATTCGGCATCCGGCACGGTAATCGCCTGAAGCACGGCGCGGCCGCCCTCGGCCAGCCGCGCCTTGAGGGTCGCGAAATAGGTCGGCCAGTAGCGCTCGCCCACCGCCTCGACCATCTCGATCGACACGAGGTTGTCGAAGCGGCCCGTCACCGCGCGATAATCCTGAAGCCGGATCTCGGCGCGCCCGTCCAGGCGGGCATCGGCATAACCCTTCTGCGAGGGCGAAAGCGTGATGCCGGTGACGCGGTGGCCATGCTCGGAGGCGGCCTCGGCGAACCCGCCCCAGCCGCAACCGATCTCCAGCAGGCTTTCGCCGGGGGCAAGCTGCGACAGGATACGGTCGTTCTTGCGCGCCTGCGCCTGTTCCAGATCGTCATCGCCCGCGAAGATCGCCGAAGAATAGGTCATGCCGCGATCGAGCCAGAGCTGGTAGAATTCGTTGCCCACATCGTAATGCGCGCGGATGTTGCGCGACGCGCCGCGCAGGCTGTTGGCGCGCAAGAGCCGGTCGATCAGCCGCATCCGCCAGCTTTGCAGCCGCGAGGGCTCGGACCACTGCGCGAGGCCCGCCTGATTGCGCATCGCGATCGACAGCGCGCCCTCCAGCGTATCGCTGTGCCAGTCGCCCGAGATCCAGCCCTCGGCCAGCCCGACATCGCCGCGCAGCATCAGGCGCCGCAACAACCGCCAGTCGCGGATGCGCACCTCGGCTTCGGGCCCCTGCGAGCCGAAGTTCAGGCGCGCACCGTCCGGTGTGGTGACGATCAGCCGCCCCTCTCCGATGCCTTCGAGGGCTGAGAAAAAGCGCGTCTGAAGCGCACGGGTCGCGATGGTCATCGGCTGATCTCCTCATGTGGGGCGGGCGGACAGGGACGATAGGCGGCGCCCTTCAGTTTCAGGCGCAGCGCATGCCAGTAGATCTGGGAAATGACCCGCAGCGCCCCGCCCGGCCGGCGCAAGGCGCCGCCAAGGATGGCTCGGGTGGTCAGGGGGGCGAGCGCGCCGGTCATCGCGGTATCGACACCGGCCTCGCCGTCGATCTGTGAAATCCGGATCGAAAGGCCGTCGGGCCGCAGCGCGAATCGGAAACGATAGTCGCCGGAGATGTCCTGAAACGGCGAGACATGGAACACCTTGCGCGCGCTCAGCCGGGTGTCGGGGGTGATCGGGGCCAGGTCGGGCCGCACCAGCAGATAGCTGTGGCGCTGGCCGAAGGTATTGTTGACCTCGGCGATGACCGCGCGCAGCGCGTCGCCTTCGATCAGCATCCAGAAGCTGACCGGGTTGAACCAATAGCCCAGAAAGCGCGGTTGCGTCAGCAAGGCCAGAACCCGGCCGGGGCCGCGCGGCAGGCCCGCCTGCGCGAATTTCTCCCAGGCCCAGTCGGCGCCCTGCCCCGCCCCGCGCGCGCCGCCATGATCGCGCCGGTGCAGAGCCAGCAGATTGAACCGGTCGAGCGACAGGCCCCGCGGCGGGCGCGCGGTTTCCGGCGCCAAGAGCACATGATCGGCCCGGCTGCGAAAGCTGTGGCGCAGCGTGCCCCGGCGGGCATGGGTGATCTCGGCGCTCAGCGCCAGAACCTCGCCCTTGGCCAGTCGCTCCGCCAGCGTCATGCCCGCACCCGGTCGAACCGCAGGCGCCGCGCCACCCGCCAGGCGCTGGCAAAGCCGTCCTCATGGAACCCGTTGCGCAACCATGCCCCGGCGAACCAGGTGTTGCGCGTGCCCTGCATCGCCGCTATCCGCTGTTGCGCCGCAAGGGCCGCGCTATCGAAGACCGGATGATGGAACTCGACCTCGTCATAGATCAGCCGCTCGTCGATCGGCTGTGTCGAGTTCAGGCTGACGAAAAGCGGGTCATCCTCGGGGATGCTTTGCAGCCGGTTCATCCAGTAGCTGACATCCACCGCGCCGGACCCGGTATCGCCGCGGCTGACCCAGGAGCTCCAGCACTGGCGGCGGCGCGGCATCACGCGCGGATCGGCATGGAGCACGGTGCGGTTGGGTTGAAACCGGATGGCCGAGAGCGCCGAGCGTTCGGTGGTATCGGCATCGCCCAACATCCGCAGCGCCTGATCGGGATGGGTGGCGAGGATCACATGATCGAACGGCTCGGGCGTGCCACCCTCTGCACGGATCAGCACGCCCGCATCGTTGCGACTGACGGCCCGCACCGGCGCGCCGGTGCGCAGCGTGACCCCGGCCTGACTGAGCGCCGTACGCAGCCGTGAGACATAGGAAATCGAGCCGCCCTCGACGGTCCACCACTGATGATGCTGGCCCTTCGACATGAGGCCGTGATTGCGCATGAACCGCACGAGCGCGAGCGCCGGGAAGTCCGATATGCCCCGATCCGGGGTCGACCAGATCGCGCCGCAGAACGGAAAGAGATAGGCGTCGCGGAACCGCCCCCCAAGGCGCATCTGCGCCACCAGCTCTCCGATCGTCAGGTCCGGCGCGGCCGCGACCGCCGCCTCGGCCCCGGCATTGAACCGCAGGATATCGCGGATCATTCCGTAAAAGCGCGGATCGACAATGTTGCGGCGCTGCCCGAACAGCGAGTTGGCCGATCGCAGCGCGTATTCCATCCGCCCGCCGTTCAGCGAAACGCCAAAACTCATGTCGCTGCGGATCACCGGCACGTCGAGATCGCGGAAGAGCCCGGTCAGATGCGGATAATTGGCATAGTTGAAGACGATGAAGCCGGTATCGACAGGCTGATCCCCATGGCGCCCGGCCACGACGGTGCGGGCGTGCCCTCCAAGGCGGGGCTCGGCCTCAAACACTGTCACATGATGGTCGCGGGCGAGTAGCCAGGCCGATGCGAGGCCCGAAATACCGCCGCCAATGACGGCGATGCGTTGGGGGGCGCCTTTTGTCAGGTCGAAGGGCATGGAGTTTTCCTCAGTGCTTTCCCTTCATTACGCAGGACATGCGGCCGCAGATCACTTTGCCAAAAAATATTTGTCGTGAAATGATCCGCAGAGGCTGGCGGCGCGTAGTCTTCTTATGCAAACCGACTTAGCGCCTGTCAGATCCAAGCCTCATACCGTGGCGGAGCCCGTGCCCCCGCCCCGGCCCGGGTGTGCGCAGCGCGCAGCTGTCAGTGTGGAGCCGTCGGTGACGAAAGAGCTTTCGGATCTTAGCCGTGACCTGATCGCGGTGCGCGACCTGCGCGATCGCGAGGCCTTCGGGCGGCTTTTCGACTATTTCGCGCCGCGCCTGAAAGCCCAGCTGCTGCGCAGCGGCTTGCGCGATGGCAGCGCCGAGGACGTGGTGCAGGACGTCATGCTCGCCGTCTGGCACAAGGCCGCCCAGTTCGATCCGCACCGTGCGGATGCCGCGGGCTGGATCTATGGCATCGCCCGCAACCGCCGGATCGACCTCGCGCGCCGCAAGCCGCTTTCGCAGCCCGAAGAGATGCCCGAACTGCCCAGTGTCGAACCCGATGCCGGACAGGTTCTGGCCTTGCAACAGGAGGCCGAGCACCTTGCGGCCGCCCTCGCGCGTCTTACCCCCGAACAGGCCGAGGCCCTGCGCGCGGCCTATTTCGACGAAATCCCTCACAGCCGCATCAGCGAGATGACCGGCCTGCCGCTCGGCACCATCAAATCCCGCATCCGCCTCGGCCTCGACCGCCTCAGACACGAGCTGAGGAGCATCGCCCCATGACAAACAGACAGACAGACATCCAGCATCACATCTCCGACGACCTTCTCGACGCGTATCGCACCGGGACGCTGCCACATGCCTTCTCGGTGGTGGTGGCAGCGCATATTTCGCTCTGCGACGAGTGCCGCGCCCGGCACGAGGCGCGCGACATGATCGGGGGGGCGCTGCTGGCCGGTGCTGGCACGGCCGCGATCAGCAGCGGCGCGCGGGACCGGATCATGGCCGCGCTTGAGGCCCCGCCCCCACCGCCCGCGCCGCGCGGCTCGGGCGTGTTTCCCGCCCCGGTCATGGCCGAGCTCGGTGGGCGCCCGCCACGCTGGCGCATGCTGGGCGGCGGCATCCGCCAGCAGATCCTGTCGGCCGATCGCGAGGGATCCCTGCGGCTTCTCTACATTCCGCCGGGCAAGGCGGTGCCCGAACACGGGCATCGCGGGCTCGAACTGACGCTGGTGCTTCAGGGCAGCTTCGCCGACAGCGAAGGCGCGTTCCGGCGCGGCGATGTCGAGACGGCGCATGACGACATCGACCACCAGCCGGTCGCTGGCCCCGGCGAACCCTGTATCTGTCTGGCCGCGACTGACGCGCCATTGCGTTTCCATGCGATGCTGCCCAGCCTGTTGCAGCCGATCTTCCGGATATGATGGCCGGGTCGGCACAGCGGGTCTGGATCATCGGGGCGAGCGCAGGGATCGGCGCGGCCTTGTCGCGTGCGCTTGCGGCGCGCGGGGCGAAGCTCGTGCTCTCGGCACGCGACGACGCGGCCCTGAACGCGCTTGCGGCCGAGTGCGGCGGGGCCGAGGTCGCCCCGCTCGATCTGGCGCAGACAGGCGACCTGGCCGCGCTTTGCGATCGGCTGAGGGCCTCGGCGCCCTTCGACGCGATCATCTGCACCGCGGCGCTCTATGATCCCGGCAGGGTCGGCGATCTGGACCCGGCCCGCGTCGAGGCGATGGTGCGGGTCAATCTTTTGGGGACGCTCGACGTCGCACGCCTCTGCCCGCCGCTGATCCGCGATGGGGGTCAGCTTGTGCTCTTTGGCTCGGTCGCGGGATATATCGGTCTGCCGGGCGGCCAGCCCTATTCCGCGACCAAAGCCGCGATCAACAACCTCGCCGAAACCCTTGCCGTCGAACTGGCCCCCCGGGTCGATGTGCGCCTGGTCTGCCCGGGCTTTGTCGCCACGCGCCTGACCGCGAAGAACCGCTTTGCCATGCCTGCGATCGTGACCGCCGAGGAGGCGGCAGAAGCAGTGTTAAGGGGGATGGCGCGGCGCGGCTTCGAGATTCACTTCCCCCGCCGCTTCACGCTGGCCATCAAGCTGCTGCGGCTTCTGCCCTACGCCCTGTCGTTGCCCTTGTTACGACGGCTGGGCTGACGCGCGGATCAGGCAAGCTTGCCGCTGAGCGCGGCAACGCCTGCCCAGGCCGCAAAGCCCGTCAGCGCAATGCCCCACAGACCGTCGATCACCACCTGCTGCACCGACCAGTCGCGAAGGGTTGCGTAATTCGTCATCTCGTAGGTGCCGTAGCACAACAGCCCGAGCACCATGCCGCCCACAAGCGCCTGCATCGGCGCGCCTGCCTTGAGTGCCGGGATAGAGACGAACCAGAGAACCCCCGCGACATAGGCCAGATAGAACACCGCCGCCGGTGCCAGCCGCATCGGATCGGCCAGCAGATGTCCGACATGACGCTCAAACACCGGGCGGATCAGCAGGCGGATGCCGACGATATCGGTCAGAAGAAAGGCGGCAGCCGTGATCAGGTAAAGCGGGGCGTAGTGCAGCATCGGGTCTCTCCGTTGCGAAGGTCGGATCAGTCGCGCGCGGTACGGCGCAGGCTCAGGAATTCACGCCGCAGATCCGCATTGGTCTGAAATGCGCCGCGCATCACCGAATTGGTCATCACGGACTGGTCGTCCTTGACCCCGCGCCAGTGCATGCAGAAATGCTCGGCTTCCATCACCACCGCAAGGCCGTCGGGGCGGATGCGCGCCTCGAGTTCGTCGGCCAGCATCACCACCGCCTCTTCCTGAATTTGCGGGCGCGACATGATCCAATCGGTCAGGCGGGCATATTTCGACAGCCCGATCAGCTCGGAACCGGCATTGGGCAGCACGCCGATCCAGACCCGGCCCATGATCGGGCACAGATGGTGCGAACAGGCGCTGCGCACGGCAATCGGACCAATGATCATCAGCTCGTTCAGCCGCGAGACATTGGGAAAAGTGGTGAGTTCGGGCGCAGGCCGATAGCGCCCGCCAAAGACCTCATCCACGAACATCCGCGCGACACGCTTGGCGGTCTCGGCGGTGTTGTGGTCGGCGGCCGTATCGATCACCAGCGCGCTCAGCACCGCTTGCATCCGCTCCGCCACCTCGCCGCGCAGCGCCTCCAGTTCGCCCTCGCGCAGGACCGCCGAGATATTGTCATTGGCGTGAAAGCGCTGCCCGCTTTCGATCAGACGCGCGCGGATGCGCTCGGACACCGAGGCCACTTCGGCGGCGTCGCGGGGGGCGGCGTCGCGGGGGGCGGGGTCGGTCAGGGAACGGTCCAGCATCGTGTCTCTCCATCCGTTGGGCGGGTCTGGCCGCGCCAGTGTCTCGCATTGTCCGGGCCGCAGCCCCTGTCTGTCTGCGCGCCGCTCGAACATGGCCCAAGCGGCATCGGCTGCGTCGAAGGCGCCTTTTCGCGCGCCATTGGGTTAGTTACGCACGGCGCACCGGATCGGATCACTCGTCGGGCTGCCGGCAGCCGAATTCGACGCAGTCGCTGCCCCGTCGGCACGGGCTTCGCGCCGCAGAATGCTCTGGCCACCCGGCAAGAGCGGCTGCGCGCGCGATGGAAATGGGTGGAATGCGCGAATGACCGGAGGCGCAGCCCGGTCCGCACCGATGCCCCATAGACCGAAACGACCTATGCAAGAGATCGGACGCTTTCGCGCGAAAAACCGTCAGCGTTCCGTGGCGGCAAAGGGAGCCTAACAAGAAGATCCCCCTATTTTCAGCCCCTTAAAAGGACACCATGCGGCACAACGTCATCCAGGCATTCAATAGGACCTGCGCGGGGATCGGTCTTCCGACAGAGAGTTTTGCCGACACGCGACCAGCAACTCGATTGCATCTGCCAAATGCTCGCGATCGATATGATGATCGCCACGCGCCAGGCGGATCTTGTGGGCCTCGATCATCACATCAGCATGGCGGCAGCCTTCGGGCGGGACGAACCTGTAACTTGCAAGCTCAAGCCGCAGGCCCAGCGGATCGCGGAAATAGATTGAATCCATGAAACCGCGGTCCACCGGTCCGGAATGTTTCACACCGCGGGCGTCGAGACGCTCGGCCACCTGCCAGAAGGTGGCCTGACTGACATTGAGTGCGAGGTGGTGCAAAGAGCCGGTCGCCTCTGGCACCGGCGCGCTGTCAGGCTTGCGTTCTTCGTTGGTGAAGATGGTGATCAGTCGGCCATCACCGGGGTCGAAATACAGATGCCCCTCATTCGGATTGTCGAGGTTCGGCTGATCGAAGATCAGCGGCATTCCCAGAACGCCCTCCCAGAAATCAATAGAGGTCTGACGGTCTGCCCCGATGATGGTGATGTGATGAACGCCTTGCGTTTGAATTTTCTTGATGTCGTTTGATTGTGACATTCTACAGCCCCCCCGGCTCTATGTGCCCACCTTGCGCTGAGCAGCTTGTCCTGCACCGCTCCCCAATCATGGGCCTCCGGAAGCCGTTTTCCGACTGCCTCAGGATGACGGACTGGTGACGCCATCGGGAGAATGCACGGCAAACGGGACGGTGTGTCCGATTGCGCTGTGGGGTCTGTCCTCGTTGTAGTGTCTGCGCCGATCCTCCAGCTTTTCGCGTGCATCCGCAAGGCTCATGAACCAGCGTGGGTTTGTGTCGTCAGTCCCTGAGCGCCAGCTTAACGTCATGGCACTCGTTTAAGCCGATGGAATCGCGAGGCCTTCAGCGAAATGCACAGCAAACGAGGACGGTTCAGACCAGCCACCTCGACAGCAACATAAAATTGCTGATCAAACATCACGTTAATCGGTTTGAAATTTGCGGATTGTGGCGGAGGGGATGGGCCTGACGTCCAACCTTCTCCACTTTAAGTTATTGAGTTTATTCACTCCTTCGGGCGACTGCACTACAGACTCCGCACAACCTCGCCTAGCCGACAGTAACACCAAAGATCATACCCACCGCTGCGGTCGCGGCCATGGCAAGCGCGCCCCAGAAGGTGACACGAATGGCTCCCTTGACGATGCGGGCACCTCCGGCTGAGGCGCCGAGCCCGCCCAGCACCGACAGCGCCACCAGAGTAGTGACCGCGACGATGAGAGTGATCTGAGCCGCAGGTACGAGCCCCGCAATGATAAGAGGGATGACCGCCCCGACGGCGAAGGTCGCCGCCGACACTAGGGCAGCCTGGATCGGATGCGCGGTCACGGTCTCGGAGATGCCGAGTTCGTCGCGGGCATGCGATCCGAGCGCGTCGCGTTCGGTCAGCTGGTGGGCCACCTTTTCCGCTAGGTCGCGATCCAGCCCCCGGTCTACGTAGATCCGGGTGAGCTCCTCGAGCTCCGCCTCAGGCGTTTCCGCCAACTCGCGGGTCTCGCGGGCAAGATCGGCTTGTTCCGCATCAGTCTGGGAACTGACCGAGACGTATTCTCCTGCCGCCATGGACATCGCACCGGCCACGAGGCCAGCCAGCCCCGCGATCAGGACCTCCGGCTTTCCCGATCCTGCCGCGGCGACGCCGACCACGAGGCTCGCGGTCGAGACGAGCCCGTCGTTGGCGCCGAGAACGGCGGCCCGCAGCCAGCCGATGCGATGCACCATGTGGATTTCGGAATGCGAGAGGCGGCTCATGGCGTGGCTCCTTGCGCGATGTCGTCCTGCCCGGAGGAGACAGCCTTTGGTTTCGGAGTGGTGGGTTCATGGGGCGCGATGCGCAACGCACGGAGGGCGTTCAGGATAACTGCAACGTCGATGACCTCCTGCAGGAGCGCACCCTGCACCGGAGTGAGATAGCCGAAAGCCGCCGCGATCATGCCCATGACCGACAGCCCGATCCCGGCGACAACGCTTTCGACAGCGATGCGGCGCGCGCCGCGCGCGATCTCGATCCCCGGCCCGAGCCGGTCGATACGGTCGACCAACAGCACGACGTCTGCCGCCTCCGCCGATGCAGCGGCCCCGCGTGCGCCCATCGCGACACCCACATCGGCCGCCGCGAGCGCCGGCGCGTCGTTGACGCCATCGCCAACCATCATCACGGGCCCGCGCTTGCGCTCGGAGAGAACCAGCAGAACCTTCTGGTCGGGCGTGAGCCCGGCGCGCAGCCCGTCGAGGCCAAGCCCCTCGGTCACGCGCTCGGCCACGTCAGCGCGGTCGCCGGTGGCGAGCAGGATTCGCGCGATCCCCTCGCGGCGCAGCCCGTCGAGCATGGCGCCCGCGCCGTCGCGCAGGGGATCGGACATCACGAGATGCCCCGCCATGCGCCCGTCGACCGCGACCGCGACGAGGACCGACCCGGCGGCAATGGCCGAATGATCGCCGGGCCTCCGTCCGACGCGGGAGGCGACGAAGGCATCGCCGCCGACGATGACCTTCCGGCCCTCGACATGGCCCACGACGCCTTCACCCGGGATCTCAGCCACGTCCGACGGAACCGGCAGCGTGAAGCCGCGCGCCTTCGCGGCCGCAACGATGGCCTGCGCCACGGGGTGCTTGGACGCCTGGTCGAGCGCTGCAGCGAGGCGCAGTATGTCGTCCTCCGCCATCCCGTCGTGGCTATCGATCGAGACGATCTGCGGCCGGCCGTCCGTCAGCGTGCCGGTCTTGTCGAGGATCAGCGTTCGGATGCGCGCCATCGTCTCGAGCGGTCCCGCGCCCTTGATCAGCACCCCGAAATGCGCGGCACGCGACAGCCCGGCCACCAGCGCCACAGGCACGGCCAGGATCAGCGGACAGGGCGTGGCGACGACGAGCACGGCGACGGCCCGGATCGGGTCGCCGGTGAACCACCATGCAGCGAAGGCAATGCTGACCGTGACCGCCAGAAACCCCAGCGACCAACGGTCGGCCAGCCGCGACATCGGCGCCTTCGAGGCCTGCGCCTCCTCGACCAGCCGGACGATCCCGGCATAAGTGCTGTCCTTGGCTTCTTTCGTCGCCGTCAGATCGAACGCCTCGCCTGCGTTTGTGGAGCCGCTCATGGCTTCGGCGCCGTGGGCGAGGCGCACTGGCAGGGACTCGCCCGTCAGCGCGGAGGTGTCGACGAAGGCCGTCTCCGAGGCCACCGTGCCGTCCACCGGCACCACGTCGCCCTGACGGATCAGGAGGCGGTCGCCGGGCGCGATGTGGTCGAGCGGGATCTCCTCCAGCCCGCCGTTGCGGTGCCGGGTCGCGGTCCGCGGCACGCGGGAGAGGAGGTCGTGCATCTCGCGCCGGGCGCGGCCTTCGGCGAAGGCTTCGAGGAATGTGCCGCCGGAATACATCACCGCGACCACCGCCGCGGCGAGGGTCTCACCGAAGACGAGCGCCGCCGACATCGACAGCGCTGCGACGATATCGAGGCCCACCTCGCCGGAGCGCAGGCTGCGCAGGATTTCGACCACAAGCGCGGCGAGCGCTGGAACGACGCCGGCGATCCAGATCAGGTTCGCTGCTTCGGGGCGTCCGGAAAAGTAGAAGACAAGTCCCGCAATCAGGCCGGTCGCGGCAATGAGCAGGATAGCGGTCTTGAAGCGATCAGTCCGTGTCGTCTCCATGCGGCCTATCTCCCCTCGGCTGAGGCGATTGCCGCTGGCTCTTCGGAAAATAGTCGTCCGACTCCCACGCCCCGTGCGCTGGCAGTATCATCGCGCAAGAGGAACAGGGCGTCGAGCCCGCTTCGTCTTGCGAGCGTCGCGCCTTTGTCCGGCCCAAGCACCATGAGGGCCGTCGCCCACGCATCAGCTTCGGCACAGGTTCGAGCCACGACGGTGACGGAGGCCGGCGACGCGATCAGCGGCGCGCCCCGCCTCGGGTCCATCGTGTGCGACAGGCGGCGCCCCTGTACCTCGACCCAGTGACGGTAGTCGCCCGAGGTGGCGACGGCGGCATCCTGCAGCGCGAGGATCGAATGCGGCGTCCGGCGCTCGGCGTCCGGCGCCTCGACCGCGATGGTCCAGGTCTCGCCATCCGGCCGGAAACCCATGGCACGCATCTCGCCATCGATCCCGACGAGTCCATCTGAAATCCCATGATCGCGCAGGGTCTCGGCGAGCCGGTCGACGCCATAGCCTTTGGCGATGCCGTTGAGGTCGAGCGCGATTGGCGCGGCCTTGCGCACGCGGGCGTCGTCCATCTCCAGCGCCTCATGTGCCGGGCGGCGTGAGGCGGTCATCGCGGCGCGGATGCCATCCGGCGCGGCGTCCCCGGGCCCGAAGCCCCAGGCCGTCACCGCATCGCCCATGCCGATGTCGAACGCACCGCCCGAGGCGCGCCCGATCTCGAGGCCGCGGCGCAGGACCGCAGCGAGGTGCGCGGGCACCGCCACCCATTCTCCCACCGGCGCCGCGTTGAGCCGCATCAGGTCGCTGCCCGCGTTCCAGGTCGACATCTGTCCGTCCACCTCTTCCACGGCCGCCTGCAGCGCCGCGCGGATCGGGGCCGGGTCGAAGTCCGGCTCCGCGAAGAACAGCGCCGACCAGCGCGTGCCCATGGTCGGTCCGTTCAGGGCGATCCGCGCGCGCTCAGTAGACATCTTCGACATACCGCCCCTCCACCTTCAGGACCGCCGGCGTCAGCCCGGCTGGTGCGAGGATCTCGGCCAGCGCCTCGGCCACGCAGGCGGCCATGTCCCGCCCGCCGCAAACCATCACGCGCGCCCCATTTCGGATGAGCTCCGCGACCTGAGTGGCCTCGCCGCGCAGCGCGTCCTGGACGTAATGGGGACGCGCCCCGCGCGAGACGGCCGTGACCAGCCGTGTCAGACGCCCCTCGTCCTGCCATCCGGGGAACTCCTCGCCGTAGAAGAAGTCACTTTCGGGATGGCGCATGCCGAAGAACAGGTGGACGGGCCTGCCGCGCGTGTTGCCGCGTACAAAGCCCGCGAGCGGCCCGATGCCGGTCCCAGCGCCGATCAGGATCAGCGGCGCACGGCTCCGCCCCGGACGGAAACCGGGGTTGGGGCGCAGGAA
The DNA here is from genome assembly GCF_002358085.1 of Pseudothioclava arenosa. Classification (GTDB taxonomy): domain Bacteria; phylum Pseudomonadota; class Alphaproteobacteria; order Rhodobacterales; family Rhodobacteraceae; genus Pseudothioclava; species Pseudothioclava arenosa. The sequence goes on along the minus strand of NZ_NTJD01000004.1, from coordinate 6,933 downwards.
AGCGCTCACCGTGTCCCCCGGCTCCAGCGCCGTGAGCTGACCCGAGCAGAGGCCGCCGGGGTGCTTCTTGACTACGATCTCGATGAAGCCGTCGCGGCGTCCGGAGGCAAGCGAGTAGAGCCGCGGGACGGTCCCGCCCTCGGGCACAATACCGATCAGGTCGCCGGCCTGGAACCGGGCGAACCCGCTCCCCAGTAGCCGTTGCCGGAGCGCAACTCGGGGAAGCGCGAAGTGGAGGATCGCTGTCGGGGCCTGCACCTCGGCGCCGTAGTCGCGGCGCGAGACGAGGGTCAGCGTGGTCGTTTGCGGCTGGACAGGCCGGTGCGACAGTTCGAGTTCGATCCCGAGAGCGTCTCCGAGCGCCCGGCCCCAGCGCGCGAAATCCTGCGGCGATTGCCGGTCGATTGTGTCGAGCGGCAGAAGCTCGGGCCAACCCTTCGCGTGCGCCGCTGCCGCGACGTCCCTGGCGAAGGCGCAATAGGCCGGAAAGCTGCGGTCGCCGAAGCCGAGCACCGCCAGAGAAATGTCCGGCGCCCGGTCGGAAGCGTTCAGCCGGTCGAGAAAGCCCTTCGCCGAGGCGGGCGCCGCGCCGTCGCCATAGGTCGCGGCGAGCAGGATGATCCGCTGGGCCGCAGCGTAGCGCTCCGGAGCGAAGCCCGACATGGGGCCGACATGGACACTCTGCCCGGCTTGCGTCAGCGCGGCGTGAAGCGTCGCGGCAAAGCCCCAGGTGCTGCCGCCCTCGCTCCCGACAAGCAGGACCGTCTCGGCGTGCCCCGCGGACTGGTTGCCCCGGATGCGCGGCCGACCGCGTCGCCCAACAAGCCAGACCAGCACGCCGGTCGCGCCCATTGCGGGTACGCCGAGCGCCATGAGCCCGAGCACGAGGCCGAGCGTCGCCGCACCCTGTCCGGTGTGCAGCATGTAGATGGTCTCCGAGACGCGCTCCCATCCCGTCAGGTCTGCCCAGGCGAGGAGCGCCCCGTTGCCCTGATCGAGATATCCAGTGCCCCGGTCGGTCTTGAGCGTGAAGACGTCCGTCGCGTCGCCGGAATAGGGAAAGCTCAGCTCGCGCAACTCGGCGACGGGCGTCTGCTGCAGCGTGGGTATCTGGTCCAGCGCGGACCCCGTCTCTCCACTGACTTCGGTCGGGGCGGCCGATATGGCGCCCCCATCCGGCAGGAGATCGAAGGTAGACGCCGTCATCCAGAGGGCGGTCGTGGAGGACAGAACGAGGCCGACGACGGCGATCCGGGCGATCTCGACGTGCAGTCTGCCCGCGAGCGGACCACGCAAGCGCGCGAACCAGTGCCGCCAGCCGCCCGCCCGCCGCGCGACCAGCGCCGCACCGGAGAGCGAGAGGATCAGCATCGCGGCAGCCCCTGCAGCCATGGCGATGCGCCCGCCGTCCCCGAGGAACAGCGACCGGTGCAGGTTGGTGAGCCAGCGTTCGGCCTGGTTCGGGTCGGCCGAGGCCACGCCCTCACCGGTCACCGGGTCAATCACGGCAGCGCCCGGCGCGCCCTGGTCGAACCAGTAGGCGGTGATCCGGCCCGAGGGTGATCGGCGGATCTGCTCGACGCCCGGATAGACGGCCTGGATGCGGTCCGCGAGAGCGGCGACGGTCAGTCCGGCTTCCGCCTGCGGTGCGGCAAGCCGTTCGGCCGCTGGGAAGACCGACAGCGCCGCGCCGCTCAGACTCAGGATGGTGACGAGCGCAAGGGCCAGAAGACCCGGCCAGCGATGGAGTGCACGGATCATGGCCCCGCTCCTCACATGTCGTAGGCGAAGCTGGCGATGTAGCGGCGGCCCTGCACCGGCGTGCCGGCGCCATCGGTCGTGAGCGGGACGGCCACCTCGTTCGGGCTGTCGCGCATGTCCTCGACGGCCGCGTCGATGTGGAGCGTGTAGCCCGCGTCGAAGAGCGCGTCGGCCAGGTCGAGCGTGATCTCGAGCGTGCGGCCCGCGCCGACGCTGGCGCCGGTGATGCCGTTCACCTGCGCGGTGTCGCCGCCGGTGGCGCGGTACCAGTCGCTGAGATGCTCGTAGTACTTGGACTTGCCGCCAGCCATCCAGAGACTGCCGACATAGGCGCCCGAGGAGTCGGTGACGTAGAGCGCGAGATAGGCCCCGTCGCCGCCGTAATTGTTGAGGGTCGTCGTGAGCGTCACCGGCCGTGCCGCGGCCAAGCCGGGAAGCGTCAGCGCGGTGGTGAGCGCGAGCGTGGCGAGAAGCGATTTCATCGGGATGATCCTTGTTCGGAGAGGGGCTTCGGAGCGGTTCAGTTCACCTGAACCTGCGGCGGCGCACCGTTGCCGAAGAGGCCGTTCTGGGGAGGGGCGACCGTGCCGGCGGGCGCGGGATTGCGAGCGCCACCGCGGCAATCGTCGTCGTCATCATCGTCGTCGCAGTCATCATCGTCGTCATCGTCATCGTCATCGTCGTCGTTGCCGCGACGCGAACCGCCCCGCCAGCGATCGTCATCGTCGTCGTCGTCATCGTCGCTTGCGAGAACGAGCGGCATGGTTTCCGGGGCGTCGTCGAAGAGCGCAGCGACAGGCCGAAGGGAGTCGGACGGGGCTTGCATCGCGCTCGAGGCGGGGACGCCGATCGCGGCGGTCAGCGCCGTGGACGCGACCAGAAGTGTCAGGGTCTTCTTCATGGCAGGGTCTCCTTTTGTCTGCTGGAGACAATCTGGAGATCCGACCTGAGGGCTTCCTGACGCGTCGGCGATTCCCGCTTCAGCTTGGCGTCAGGAAAAGAGCGGCGACGAACGAAAAATGCCCCGCCCGTGAGGGCGAGGCCAGGCGGGGCCGAAGGGACGGTCGGCCTTGGGTATGGGTTCTGTCAGGCGATGTCGGCGGGACCGGGGCCGCGCTTGTCGCCCGTCACCATGGCGCGCGCCAGGTTCTCGTGGTGCCGGAAGGAGGCCAGCACGACACCGCCCACATGCAGCGCGGCGAGCAGCAGCATCAGGTTGGCAAGCGTCTCGTGGACCTCCTTCAGCGGTCCTTCGATCTCGCCGCGCGCGCCGTATTCCCGCTCGTCGCCGTCGTCGTCGGCCCATGCGGGTGCCACGATTGCGGGCATGGACGGAAGCATCGCCAGACGGGCCTCATCCTCCATGAGCCAGCCGGTGAAAGCCGTCCCGGACAGCGTGACCAGCAGCGCCACGATCATCGCGGCGCCCGCCGGGTTGTGGCCGAGGTAGCGCCGCTCGCGTCCGCGGGTCATGTCCCCGAGATAGGCCAGCGTCTCGCCGGGGCCTTTCAGGAACTGGGCGAAGCGCGCGTAGCGACTGCCGACGAGTCCCCAGACCAGCCGGAAGGCCACAAGTCCGGCGACGGTGTAGCCGGCAACCTCGTGGACAGGTTGCAGCTCGTCCGCTGTCAGCCATGCGGTCGCGAAGGCTGCGACCAGACCCCAATGGAAAACCCGGACCAGAGGATCCCAGACGCGGACCTTACTGCTCGGCGCCGTGTTCATCTCTGGCGCCTGGTGTGAGATTGCATCAGTCATCGTCGCCTCCTTCGCGCTCACGGCGGGGGCGATCGTCGTCCTCGTCGTCGTCCTCGTATTCGAACTCGATCACCTGCAGCGTCGCCGGATGAACGGTCACCTCGATCCGGCGCCCCTCGGCGTCCCGACCGTCGATCTCGTAGCAGCCGTCGTCGATCTTGATCCGGCGCACCGTCCAGCCGTTCTCCTCGGCCAGCCGGGCGACGGCGTCGCGCGGCTGCCAGTCGGCCATCGGCACGAAGCAGTCGTCATCCGCCAGCGCGACACCGGCGGGAAAGACCGCGAGAAAGCCGAGAATTGTCAATGTCTTCTTCATGGGCCAAACTCCTCGCTGCGGCCATCTTGACGAAATTCATGCGCGGCGAAGCTGACGGCAGCCTGAAGGGACGCGACCACCCGCTTCAGCTTCGTGTCAGCCAGACGGATCATGGAGGGTCATCGGAAGAGGACGGGGACAAGCATGCGCATCCTGCTGATCGAGGACGACACGGTGCTAGGGGCGGCGGTGCGCGACCAGATCGCGGCCGATGGGCAATCGGTCGATTGGGTGATGCGCCTCGATGCGGCCGGCGACGCTGTGAAATCCGCATCCTACGACCTGATCCTGCTCGACCTGATGCTGCCGGACGGTCGCGGGATCGGCTTCCTGAAGGGTCTGCGCGCGCGCGGAGACGTGACCCCGGTCATCATCCTGACCGCGCTCGACCAGGTGTCGGATCGGATCGAGGGGCTGAACGCGGGCGCCGACGACTATCTCGTGAAGCCCTTCGATCTCGCTGAGTTGTCCGCGCGGATCGGGTCTGTCGCTCGACGCTACAGCGGCAACCCGAACCCCATCGTCACCCACGGGCCGCTGGAAATCGATCTCGCCACCCGCAGCGTTCACCGCGACGGCAAGCCGGTGCAACTGACCGCAAGGGAATGGGCGCTGTTCGAAGCCTTTCTCGCGCGCCCCGGTCAGCTTCTGTCCAAGGCGCAGCTGGAGGAGAAGCTCTACGCCTTCGACGCGGAGGTGGAGAGCAACACCATCGAGGTCCATGTGAGCCGCCTGCGCAAGAAGCTCGGGGCTTCGGTCATCGAGACCGAGCGCGGCATGGGCTACAGGCTGGGCCGTCCATGAGATGGCCGGCCAGCCTTCAGGGCCGACTCGGCCTGTCGCTCGGCCTGGCGCTGACGGTGTTGTGGCTGGTCGCGGCGACGGTGACGGCCGTCATCGTCAGGGGCGAGCTGGACGAGGTCTTCGACAGCGCCCTGCGAGAGACTGCGGAACGGATCCTGCCGCTTGCGGTAACCGATATCGTCGGGCGGGAAGATCAGGGCGTGACGCAGCGGCTCGCGCCCATCCGGGAGCACGACGAGTTCTTCACCTACCTCGTGCGGGATGCCGAGGGGCGTATCCTGCTGCAATCCCACGCGGCCGATGCGGCGGTATTCCCGCCCTGGGACGGACCCGGGTTCCGGCAGACCGCCACCCACCGGTTCTACAGCGACGCAGCGCTTCAGGACACGATCCGGATCACCGTGGCCGAGCCGCTGGCCCATCGCGCGTCGGTCGCGCGTGAGATCCAGATGGGCCTCGGCCTGCCGCTGCTGATCGTCCTGCCGGTCGCGCTGACGGCGGTCATTCTCGCCGTCCGTTTCAGCCTCGACCCGCTGCGCCGGTTCCGCGCACGCCTCGAGGCGCGCGGCACCCGCGACCTGTCGGAGGTTCCCGCCGAGGGGCTGCCGAGCGAGATCGGTCCGCTGGCCGAGACGCTCAACGGCCTTCTGGCCCGCTTGCGAGAGGCCTTCGAGGCCGAGCGCAGTTTCGCCGCCAACGCCGCGCACGAGCTCAGGACACCGCTCGCGGGCGCCATCGCGCAGGCGCAGCGGCTCCGGTCCGAGACCCGCGATCCCGCCACTGGGGCGCGCGCGGCGGAGATCGAAGCGACGCTCAAGCGCCTCACCCGGCTGTCGGAACGCCTCCTACAGCTGGCGCGGGCGGAAGGCGGGCGCCTGCGGATCGACCGCAGCGCGGATCTGCGCACTGTCGCGCGAATCGTGGTGGACGACATCGCACGCGCGGACGCGCCGGGGCGCATCGCGCTGAACCTACCCGACGCAGCTGTCATGTCGGACATTGACCCCGATGCCTTCGCCATCCTGTGCCGGAACCTCGTGGAAAACGCTCTCCGTCACGGAGCCGGAGATTTGGCTGTCGAGGTGACGCTGACTGCGAACGGCCGCCTTGTTGTCGCGAACGATGGTCCCGTCGTGGCGCGCGAGATGCTCGACCGCCTGACGGCACGCTTTGAACGGGCGAACGCAAGCACCGATGGCAGCGGGCTTGGCCTAGCCATCGTCGCGGCCATCGCGAACCGGATCGGAAGCTCTCTCGTTCTGAGATCGCCGCGGCCTGGTGCATCTTCCGGTTTCGAGGCATCACTCATTTTGCCGACCGATAGCCCCGGGTTCGGCGCCGGGCGCGACGCGTAATCCGCGACAAGTGCCGGAGGATCAGCACACCCGCGCCTGTTCCCGCAACACCGCGTAGTCGCTCATCATCTCCGCGATCGCCGAGCCCTCCGGCAGGAGGTCCAGCTCCCCTGCCGCTCGCGCCTGGAACTTCCTACTGTACTCGACGACCGGCGGACACGCCCCTGGCCCGCTACCGTCAGAACCGACCGTCGCGCAGCCGCTCAGCCAGATCGTCGCGAGAACGAGGACGGCGCGCCGCTGCCTCGAGCATTCGCTTTTGGGCGTCATAGGTTTTCTCCATGGTTTCGAGCTGCTCGGTCAGTCGGCCGGCGCGCTCGCCGGAGCGACGCAGGGAAAGCAGGAACAGCAGGATCGCGAGTGCGATGACGCCGTAGCGGAGCCCCGTGCGCATCCATGCCGATCCGGCGAGCGCGGCGAGGAGCCCACCGATCACCGCCGCCCCCGGCGCCAGTCGTCGAGTCGGGCGTAGATCGTGACCGCGATGCCCCCGAGCGCGACGGCGATGAACACCCAGCGCAGAGTGTCGAGATACGGCACGAGTGGCAGGATAGCGGTCTGGGTCTCGGCCAACACGCTCTGCGCGACCTCAACGCCCGCAGCACCCAGTGTCGCCACTCCGGCCGCGCCTCCACCCTTCATGGTGCGGCTGTCAGCCAGCACCTCGCGCGCGGGTGGCGTCTCCGCTGCAAATGCCGTCGCCCGGCCCGGGAACCGCTCGCCCCACTTACGCGCGGGGCCAAGATCGACATGGATGAACCCCGAACGCGGATAGAAGCCGAAGCCGAGGAACCCGACTTCCAGTGCCGCGGGGCATTGTTGCAGAACTCTGGCTGCGAAGGATTCACATCGCGAATCCATGCAGTTAGACGCGTGGTATGAGCAAGCCCAAGCCCGCCCGCTATCGCACGACGAACTGGTCCGACTACAACGCTGCGC